>CAYWQS010000033.1:0-48713 GCA_964460395.1 uncultured Solibacteraceae bacterium
TGACGGCAGCCTTTCGCTCAATTCCTGCCGCCTGCGTTAGCATCGTTGTTGAATGCGGACTCTGGCGAAAGCCGCGGTAGCTAAAATCGCGGATGCGGAGGCCTCTTTCCGGCAGCCGGTGCAGTGGCAAACGCGGCTGGCCGCTTTGCCGGAGATCGCTCTGCGCTATTTTCACTTTGCCTTGCCCCGCGGAGTCGCTGGGCTTGAGCCAGGTCTCGTCCGGATCCAACAGCGAGGTTGGCTGCGAATGTCGCCCGGCGGGCGCTGGTTTGCGATCCGGGCCACGCAGCACATGGCTTCCTGGCATCCGGGCTTTGTATGGCATGCACGTCTCCGGCTGCTGCCCGGCGTTTGGATCGATGCCTGTGACAGTCTGACCACAGAACGCGGGCGCATGGACGTTCGCCTCTGGTCGCTCTTCAGGCTGGCCGGTGAAACAGGCCCGGCGATCACCCAATCGTCGCAGGCCCGCTGGCTGATGGAAGGATTCTGGAATCCTCCGATGTTGCTCACGCCTGCAATCGAGTGGGATGCCATCGACGAGCGGCGCGCGCAGATTCAATTCACCGGCGTGGCCGAGCCAGTCACTGCCCGACTTGAAATTGACGCTGACGGATGCATTCGGCGCGTATCGGGCTTGCGGTATCGGAGCCGCGGCAGGGGCCTGCCGCCGGAATTGTCCCAATTCAGCGGAACATGCGAGGACTGGCGGGAGGTTGCTGGCTGGCGTGTCCCCTGGTCCATTGAGGCAGGCTGGGACTTGCCGGAAGGCCCGTTTCGCTTCGCGCGGTTTCACCTCAGTTCCATCGAGCGGTAGGGTTCCGCCGCCCGCTAAGATCGTGGCGAGAGCCATGAACGCGCGAACCAGAACCCCCTCCCCGGATCGCATCTTCGACTCCGGCGATGCCAGCTTGTTTGAAGTGCAAAGCAAGGCCGCGGGGCCCTCCGGACTCCTGCCACTCAACCCAGAGATGCTGCGCAACGCACCAAGCGGCGACTTGTTCGGATGGACGCAGAATGCGGGTATGGGGTGGGATCCGTCCAAGCTGGGCGGCGCGGAAGTACTGCTGCTTTCCACTCACGGTGGCGTGCGCGCCCCCGACGGCCGCCCCATTGCGCTCGGATACCACACGGGACATTGGGAGGTGAATCTGCTGGTGGAGGCGGCCGCACGCGAGTTGCAGGCGTGCGAGGCCGTTCCGTTCGCGGGTTTTGTCTCAGACCCCTGCGATGGCCGGACACAGGGCACCACCGGGATGTTCGATAGCCTGCCATACCGCAACGATGCAGCAACGGTCTTCCGCAGGCTCATCCGCTCCCTGCCCACGCGGGCCGGTGTAATTGGGGTGGCTACATGCGACAAGGGATTGCCTGCCATGATGATGGCGCTGGCCGGTTCGGGCAGCCATCCGCTGATCCTTGTGCCCGGCGGCGTCACGCTGGCGCCGGAGGAAGGGGAAGACGCCGGCAAAGTGCAGTCCATCGGCGCACGGTTCGCTCACGGCGAAATCACCCTGGAATATGCGGCCGAGGTTGGCTGCAAGGCATGCGCTTCGCCAGGCGGCGGGTGCCAGTTTCTCGGCACTGCGGCCACTTCGCAGGTGGTTGCCGAAGCGCTCGGATTGACTTTGCCCCACGCAGCCCTTGCCCCCTCAGGCCACCCCATCTGGAAAGACATGGCAGTGCGCAGCGCGCGCGCCCTGCTGGTACAGTTGGCTCGCGGTCTCAAGGGACAGGATTTCTTTACCTCCGCCAGCATGGAGAACGCACTGGTTCTGCATGCAGCTTTCGGCGGCTCCACAAATCTCGTCATCCACACAGCCGCTGTTGCCTACCATGCTGGACTGCGCCGCCCCACGGTGGACGATTGGTCGCGAGTGAATCGCCAGATCCCGCGAATCGTCGATGCGCTGCCGAACGGTCCGAAGGGTCATCCGACCGTACAGGTCTTCCAAGCCGGAGGCGTACCGGAGGTGATGCTGCACTTGCGCCGTGCGGGCTTGCTGAATGGACGAGCCCTGACCGTGACGGGCGCGAGTCTCAACGAAAACCTCGATTGGTGGGAGCAAAGCGAACGCCGTGCCACCATCCGCCGCAGGCTCAGGGAGAGGGATGGCATTGATCCGGATGATGTGATCCTGAGTCCGGACCAGGCTAGGGCGCGGGGTCTCACCTCCACAGTCTGCTTCCCCGTAGGAAACCTGGCGCCGGGCGGAGCTGTCATCAAAAGTACTGCGATCGATCCTTCCGTCGTCGGGCCTGACAACGTGTACCGCAAGCGGGGGCCGGTGAAGCTGTTCCGCACGGAACCGGACGCCATTGCCGCCATCAAACGAGGCGAGATCGCCGCTGGCGATGTTCTGGTACTCTTCTGCCGGGGGCCGATGGGCTCAGGGATGGAGGAGACCTTTCAACTGACGAGCGCGCTCCGCTATTTGCCCTTCGGCAAGCACGTGGCGCTGCTCACCGACGCCCGCTTCAGCGGGGTCTCCACGGGCGCGTGTATTGGTCACATAACTCCGGAAGCACTCGCTGGCGGACCGCTGGGAAAACTCGTGCCGGGCGACATCGTAGAGATTCTCATTGACAGGCAACGCCTGGAGGGCCGCGTCGACCTCGTGGGCCATGGTGACGAAATCTTTGGTGCGGAAGAGGGGGCGCGGGTGCTCGCCGCCCGGCCAGTTGGCAACGACCTGGCGCCCGACGCTCAACTACCCGAAGACACACGTCTGTGGGCCGCTTTGCAGGAGGCCAGCGGCGGAACCTGGGCCGGTTCTGTCTTCGACGTGGACCGGATCGTGCGTCTGCTCGAAGCTGGCAAAGTGGCCCTCGGGGCTGGTGAGCGCGAGCCCTAAACCAGATTGCGCCCGTGCGCCGGCTTGGCCGGCCGCGCACGCTTGGGATCGGGTTCGAGCCGGTCAACATGCACAGACCGGATCAACAACTCCAGCCGCCCGGCGAACACCGATTCAAGCCGGGTGAGCTCATCCAATTCGTACTCGGCGCCTTCGTAGTCGCCGTTCATCAACAACTGCATTCCCAGATAAAAATGCGCCACGTCGAGCTTCGGATCCAGTTCAATCGAGCGGCGCAAGCACTCGAGCTTAGCCTTGACACGCCCGAGCTTGCCTTCCGCGAATCCCAGATGGAGCCAGGCACGGCTGTTATTACTTGCAGACTCGAGGGCCTTTCGGAAATAAAACGCTGCGCCATCGAAATTGCCAGCCCAGAAATATCCCAGCGCCGTCTGATAGGCCTCATCCCGCTCGGCATTGTGGGCCCGTCCCCAATCTTCCACGTGCACCAGCACTGTGCGGGAGGCCATCTCAATTCGCCGGAGCGGAATGGCGAAGGCCATTGTTTTGCCGTCCACAGCACGGGTGAGCCGCCAGCCCGCCAGCAACCCATTGCTGTCGAAGACAGGCCCGCCTGGCTCATTGGCTACCGGCTCTTCCAAATGGCCGATGACACCTGAACTACCAGCCTCGCGGATTTGGAGAATCCTCTGCTTCTGCCCTGCAAACAGAACTTCGGTGGGCGATTCCTCCCGGGAGGGGGCGGGACCCGGCGGAAGTTGGGCACCCACAAAAAGTTCCAGCACACCCAAGTCGGGATCATCGGAGGTCACCCACCAGACTCTGTGCAGGTTGCCTGTGGTGTCGATAACCGCCGCCGAAGCCGCCCCGTAGAGCGCCTCCCGTGCGGTCCAGACATATCCCTGCGTCCTGGCAACGGCCGCCGCCTCGCGTAGAAACTCCCCGCCAGGGCCTTGCACCAGCAGGCGAAGGTCTCCGCCACGCGCTTTCCCGGTGATGCCCGCAACGCTAAGCAAACAGAGGATGAGCACGCGCATCATTGTGGGCTTGGACGGCGGCCGGAGGGGCCGGGTTGCGTCCGTTTTGTACGATAAAAGATTCACGACTCCAATGAATTCCGACAACTTGGACCTCAAGAAGACGGTCAACCTGCCGAACACCGCCTTCCCGATGAAGGCCAATCTGCCTCAGCGGGAGCCCGCCTGGCTCGAAAAATGGCAGGCCACCAACCTGTACGGCCGTATCCGCGAGGCCCGCAAAGGTAAGCCCCTCTTCATTTTGCATGACGGTCCGCCCTACGCGAACGGAGACATCCACCTCGGGCACGCGCTGAACAAACTGCTCAAAGACTTCATTGTGAAGTCCAAGACCATGTCGGGCTTCGATTCGCCCTACGTGCCAGGCTGGGACTGCCACGGTCTGCCGATTGAGATCAAGGTGGATGGCCTGCTGGGGCCGAAAAAGGCGAAGATGACCCAGTCGCAGATCCGCCGGGCTTGCCGCGAATACGCGCAAAAGTTCGTAGACAAGCAGTGCAAGCAGTTCCAGCGGTTGGGCGTATTGGGCCGCTGGGAAGATCCTTACCTGACGATGAGCCCGGAATACCAAAGTGTGATCGCCCGGGCGTTCGTCGATTTTCTCGACCGAGGTTATGTCTACAAGGGACTGAAGCCGGTGAACTGGTGTATCAGTTGCCGTACCGCGCTTGCGGAAGCCGAGGTGGAATACGAAGACCACTCGAGTCCTTCCATCTGGGTGCGCTTCATCATGACCAGCGACCCGGCGCGCATCCATCCGGCGCTGGCAGGCCGAAGCGTTTATGCAGTGATATGGACCACCACGCCATGGACCATCCCGGCGAACGTGGCCATCGCCTACCACCCGAAGTACGAATATTCCGCTTTGGAGGTGCAAGGAGAGCTTCACATCGTCGCCTCAGAGCTTGTGCAGGCCATGGCGGAGGCCGCAGGCTGGCCAGAGGTTGTCGAGGTGGCCCGGTTCACTGGCGACAAGTTGGAGGGGGCTCAGTTCTCCCACCCCATCATCCAGCGGGTTTCAGTGGGCGTCATTGCAGACTACGTCACTCTGGAACAGGGAACCGGCGCCGTTCATACCGCGCCCGGGCACGGCATGGAGGACTACCTCACTGGTCAGCGCTACGGGCTTCCAACGTTCTGTCCGGTGGATGCGAAGGGACGATTCTTCCAGGCTGAAGGCGCCGAAGGAAAGCTGCCGGAAGCAATCCTCGGCCAGACGGTTTGGGATGCCAACCCCATGGTCGTGCAGATGCTTCGCGAGGCGGGCGCCCTCCTGGGCGAACGGAAATTGCACCACAGCTACCCGCACTGCTGGCGTTGCCACAACCCCACCATATTCCGCGCCACCGAGCAGTGGTTCATTGGCATGGACCGCAATGGCTTGCGCCAGAACGCACTGGAAGCCATCCGCCAGGTGAAGTGGCATCCGAGTTGGGGCGAGGAGCGGATCTCGAACATGATCGCCACCCGTCCTGACTGGTGCATCTCCCGCCAGCGTGTCTGGGGTGTGCCGATCGTGGTTTTCTACTGCGAAGACTGCAACGAGTGTCTGACAGACCGGAAATATCTGGATCCCGTAGTGGACCTGTTCGCCCGGGAATCCGCGGACGTCTGGTACGACAAAACCGCTAACGAACTGCTGGGCCCCGATGTGCGCTGCCCGAAATGCAGCTCGGGCCGTTTCCGGAAAGAAAGCGACATTCTCGACGTCTGGTTCGACTCTGGTTCCAGCCATCTGGCCGTATTGTGCGACCGCTATGAGCTGCCTTGGCCCAGTGATCTTTATCTGGAAGGCGGCGACCAATACCGCGGCTGGTTCCATAGTTCGCTGCTCGTGGGGGTGGGACTGCGCGGACAGTCTCCCTACCGCGGTTGCGCCACCAATGGTTGGACCTTGGACGAGAACGGCAAGGCGATGTCGAAATCGCTGGGGAATGTCATTGACCCGGCGGACATCATCAAGGACTACGGAGCGGACGTTCTCCGGCTGTGGGTTGCTTCCGTGGAGTTTACCGAGGACGTGACGCTGTCGAAGACGATTCTCGAACGGCTTTCGGAGGCTTATCGAAAGCTACGCAACACGTTCCGCTACGCCTTGGGAAACCTGCACGATTTCGATCCGGCGGCAGACGCCCTGCCTGACGAAGAACTGGAAGAGATTGACCGCTGGATTCTGGCGAAGACGGCCTCTCTGGTGGAACGTGTACTCGTCTTTTACGATCAATACGCCTTCCACCGGGTCTATCAGTCTCTGTACAATTTCGCCACCGTGGAACTGAGCGCAGTCTACTTCGACATCCTGAAGGACCGGCTGTACACGAAGGCGCCGCGCTCGAAGGCGCGCCGCAGCGCTCAAACCGCGCTGTGGCGGGTGAACTCCGCGCTCTGCCGGTTAGCGGCTCCGGTTTTGTCTTTCACCTGCGATGAGGTATGGGCGGAGATGCGCCATTTGCCAGACGCGCCGGATAGCGTGCACCTGGCATCCTTCCCCGACCCCAACGGTCTTGTGTCCGCCGGCGCGGCCGGCGAACGAATGGTGGCTGACTGGGACCGCCTGCTGGAAGTGCGCGAAAGCGTCCTGAAGTCGCTCGAGTCGGCCCGCGTCGCCAAAGTGATCGGATCCTCTTTGCAAGCCCGCGTGGTGCTGGATGCGGGAGAATCGCTTTATCCTCTGCTGAGCCGCTATGCCGCCGAACTGCCCGCCGTATTCATCGTTTCCGAGGTGGAAGTCAGGCCTGCCGCGGGCGTCGACCTGGGTGTCACCGTCGAACGCAGCCAAGGGGTGAAATGCGAACGATGCTGGAAGCTGACTTTCGATGTCGGCTTGCACGAACAGTGGAAGACCGTTTGCGCTTCCTGCGCCCAGGCCATTCAGGAAGGTCTTGCCCAATCGTGATTCCGCGGCGGGTCTGGACACTCTTGGTGACCCTGGGCGTGGTCGTGCTGGACCGGGCCTCCAAGCATTGGATTGAGACCGCTGTTTCTGACTGGCAGACGATTCCCGTCATCCCGGGTCTGTTCCAGATTGTGCACACCCGCAACACGGGCATCGCCTTCGGCTTGTTCGCTGGAGAGTCGGGCGAAGACAGTTCTCCGCTTCTGCTAGGGCTGACCTGCACCGTAATGCTGTTCATCGCCTGGTTGTTGTGGAACGCTTCGCGGCCCAACTCGGCGGAGCACTGGACACTGAAATCGGCCCTTGCGCTTGTGTTAGGTGGCGCCATCGGCAATTTTTACGACCGGGTTGTGTTCGGCAGCGTCACTGATTTCCTGGACTTCTACTGGGGCCGGCATCACTTCCCCGTCTTCAACGTGGCCGACAGCGCCATTACGGTGGGAGCTTGCCTGCTGCTGCTTAACCTCTGGTACGCCTCCCGCGAGAGCGCTTCTACCAAGGTGGAGGCGCCACCGGTCAGGGAATAAACTCCACGCGGTCCATCGCCAAAAATTCCTTCACGTGCGGATGGTCGCACTGCTCCAGCGCGTCTACGGGGCCGAAATAGATGACACGGCTGTCGTACAGGAACACCACGTCATCAGCCACCTTGCGCATCAGATCAAGGTCATGGGTCACCACAATGGACGTCAAGCCTAATTGTCCCTTCAGCCGAACCATCAGGTTGCCCAAGTGGTCGGACATAATCGGGTCCACCATGGTGGTGGGTTCGTCGTAAAGGATGCACTCAGGCTGCGCCGCTAAGGCTCGCGCGATAGCAACGGCTCGCCGGTAGCCTGTGGAGAGGTCCGCCGGGTAGACATCGGCGTAATCGGCCAAGTCGACCATCTCCAGCAAGCCGCGCACGACGTCAATCTTGTTGGCTTCGTCGTAATCTTCCCGTAACTCTAGTGAGAATAGGATGTTTTCCCCGACAGTCAACGAGTCGAACAGGGCGCCGCTTTGGAACACCATAGTCACCTTGCGGCGGATGGGGCGTAGTTCAGCCTCCGTCAAGTGAGTGATATCCCTATGTGCAACAATCACTTGTCCGGAATCGGGTTTAAGGAAGCCCATGATATGCCCAAGCGAAACGCTTTTGCCAACGCCGCTCCGTCCGATGATAGCCAGCGTGCGGCCAGGGGAAACATGGAAACTGCAGTCGACTAAAACCGGGTAGTCGAACGTCTTATAAACGTGCCGGAACTCAATGTAGTGTGGGAACTGATCGATCAAGCGCCGCGCTCTCCCGCAGAGTGGGCTGCCCAATCCTCGGGCGTATTGACGTTGGCCAGCCGCAGGGCGGTCCCAGCGTCCAGCATCCAGGGTTCGAAATTCAGTGAGGCCACGCAGTCCAGCACTTTCCATCTCCTCTCGATGAGGGCCTTCTCCACGGACGGCAGGCAGCGGACATGATAGATCGCGCAAAGCGGTTCGAGCCTGCCGTCTGGATTTTGGGGGATCACGGCGTCAGCCGGGGTGGAGGCCGCGCGCTGGCGGAGCGCCCGCAGCACTGGCAGAGGCACGTCCGGAATATCGCAGGACAGGATGAAATTCCAGGGGTGGCGGGTCTGGCGCAGCGCGGATTCAATTCCGCTCAAGGGTCCGCAGCCGGGGTAGCGCTCATCGAGTACGGGCAGACCCAGTTGGGTGTAGCGGCCTGGCTGACCCACCAGCGTTGGCTCGGCTGCCAATTCGCTCAGGCGGGCTGCGATGTTTTCCACCAGCGTGGTGCTGCCAACCGGGAGCAACGCCTTGTCGCGCCCCATGCGCCTGCTCTGACCGCCGGTGAGGATGAAGCCCCCGCAGATCATGTCACAATCTTAGCAACGGGGACGCGCCGCCCATGAAATGGAAAGCGCTTCCCGCGAGTCAAACCACTGGCTATAATCGAAAAAACAGAACGATGAGCTTTTGTTTGGCGCTTCTGGCCTTGACGGTCCCCTCGGCAGTTCCAGCCGCGGAGCCTCCGGTGCGCGCCAAGAGCACGGTTCGCGTGGCCCGGTCGGGCCAGTTGGTGCGCAGCATGCAAATGGCCAAATCCACGCGGACCAACAGCACACAACCCCCGCCGGAGATCGCCGCTCTGGTACAGCATTCGGCCGCGCGGCACGAAGTCGACCCGCTGTTAGTGCAGTCCGTCATGCGGGTGGAGAGCAATTTTGATCCGCTCGCCGTTTCGCCGAAAGGGGCGATGGGCTTGATGCAACTCATTCCCGCCACGGCACGCCGTTTCGGAGCGACGAATGCCTTTGATCCTCGGGATAACATTGAAGCGGGCGTAAAGTATCTGCGGTATTTGAAGGATCTGCTGCAGGACGACCGCCTAGCCTTGGCTGCCTATAATGCTGGCGAAGGTGCGGTGTTGCGTCACGGCGGCGTGCCACCTTACCAGGAAACGCAGGAGTACGTGAAGCGCGTGCAGCAGCAGTATGACGCTGCCAGAATCCAGCCGGGAGGGGAGAAACCACGGCCACGGGAGGCGGCGCCTGCGCAGCCGGCTTTCCGTTCCGTGGAATTGTTCACCGACGAGCAGGGCCGCATTCACCTGCGGACCCGTGAATAGCGAGGCTGAGCCTGTTGCAGGGCCACCGACAGTACACCGGGCAATTACGGGCCGCGCGATCCGCCCTTCTGGCTCTCTTGTGCGCATGTCCGATTCTGCCTGCTCAGGTGCTCCAGTCGGTCAAGTCGGTCCGTCACTGGTCGCAATCCGGAGCCACGAGAGTCGCTGTGGAACTCTCCGGCGAAGTGCAGTGGCGTGCAGAGCGCATCTCCGGACCTGACCGGGTCTTTTTCGACTTGAACGAAGCACGGATGGACCTCGGCGTGAAGGGCGTCTTCTCGCTGGCCGTCGGTGACGCTCTCATCCGTCAGGTGCGGGTGGCTCAGACGCAGCCGCGTGTGGCCCGCGTCGTCCTGGATCTGGTCACTGCGGACATCGACTACGAAGTTACCGCTCTTTCCAATCCGTGGCGGCTTGTGATTGAAGTGCGGCCGAAGGGCGCGCCCGCAAAACCGGCGGAACCTCAACCGGTCTCGTCCACCAAGCCCCAACCTGCCCCAAGCGAACCGAAACCGCTTCCGCCCGTGCCTCAGGAAGTGAAAGCTGCCTCTGCGGAGCTCGCCCCCGCGCCTGCCGAACCGGCAGCCGTCGCGCAAGGTGGTGTCCCGGAAGGCCGCCTGCTGGAATCTCCACCCAAGCCTGCCCAAACCACTACCTCCGACGGGCGGCGCTCACTTACCAGGGCGCTGGGGCTGAAGTTGGGGAAGATCGTCATCGACCCCGGCCATGGGGGCCAGGATCACGGTACGACTGGACCCACGGGATTGACCGAAAAGGAACTGGTTTTGGATGTCGCTGAGCGTGTGGGCGCGCTTGTGGAGCAGCGGCTTGGCAGCATCGTAATCTACACGCGGACGCAGGACGTATTCCTTCCCCTGGAAGAACGGACCGCGCTGGCGAATCAGCACCGCGCGGATCTCTTCATCTCCATCCACGCGAACTCCTCTCCCTTGCGCACCGCGGCAGGGCCGGAGGTCTTTTACCTGAATTTCACCACTTCCAGAGATGCGCTTGAAGTGGCCGCGAGGGAAAACGCCGGGCACGGCAAATCCATTTTTGAGCTGCGAGAACTCATTCAGAAGATCGCTCTGAAGGACAAGCTGGACGAGTCCCGGGAGTTTGCTACACGCATGCAGCAGTCCTTGCATCGAAGCTGGGCACGCACAACGCCCAACGCCCGGAACCGCGGAGTGAAGCAGGCGCCGTTCGTAGTCTTGATTGGGGCTTCGATGCCCTCCATCCTGGCCGAAATCGGGTTCTTGAGCAATCCGAAAGAGGAGTCTCAATTCCGGAAACCGGAGTACCGTCAGCGGGTGGCGGAGGCCATCTATCAGGGCATCGCCCGGTATGCGGAATCGTTGAGCCGGATGGCGATTGCAAGTCCAGGGCAGGGAACCGGCAGCGGGTCTGGTCTTAGTCCAGAGTAACCGGCGCCAGGGTGGGAAGCGGCAATCGGGGCGCGGCATAAACCACCCGGTTGCGGCCGCGACGCTTGGCTTCGTAAAGCGCATCATCGGCGGCGGCGATCAACTGGTCGGGATCGACCTCGACACCTGGTTCCGCACTGCTGAGCCCAAAGCTGGCCGTGATATGCCCTGGATTTCCTGCTGAACCTAAGGGCAGTCCGGCCAAAGCCAGGCGCATGCGCTCCGCATGCCTCTTCAGGCTCGCCTCGTTGCACCCTGGCAGAATCAGCAGGAACTCCTCACCTCCGTATCGACCGACAGAGTCATACTTCCGTACGGCTGAGGTCATGCATTGCACCACTCGCACCAGTACCTGGTCTCCGGCCCGGTGGCCGCCGGTGTCGTTGATTTCCTTGAAGTGGTCCAAATCCACCATCGCGATGCCCAGTGGCGTCTTTTCGCGATAGGAGCGTTTGAGTTCCCGGCTGAGGATGTCCACGATGGAAAGGCGGTTCCAGCAGCCGGTAAGAGCGTCGCGCGTGGCTTGTTCGCGCAGTTGTTCCTGGACGCGGATCAACTCGGTTTGCAGGTCAACAATCCGTCTCCCGGCGCGGATTCGCACCTCTAACTCGTGTTTATCGAAAGGTTTAACGATGTAGTCGTCAGCGCCGGCGCCCATCCCTTCGACGATGTCTTCGCGCTGGTTCTTGGCTGTCAGGAGCAGAACGTAGGTGTATGGGCGCCCGGTGCAATCGCGAAGCATGCGGCAGACTTCCGGTCCGGTGAAGACGG
Organism: uncultured Solibacteraceae bacterium; assembly: GCA_964460395.1. Classification (GTDB taxonomy): domain Bacteria; phylum Acidobacteriota; class Terriglobia; order Bryobacterales; family Bryobacteraceae; genus CAYWQS01. The sequence goes on from CAYWQS010000033.1 coordinate 11,553, forward strand.
GCATCACCCAGTCGAGAATGGCCAGCCGGGGGGCGTCGGGCTGCTGAAGACACTCCCACGCCTGGGCGCCAGTCTCTGCAAGCAGGACGTTATAACCCCAACTGGTCAACGTCACCTGCAGCAGGCGCCTCATGACAGGACTGTCATCGGCCACCAGAAACTTCATTCCGGCCCCGCAGACGGCGCGGCACTCCTTTGGTTCTCATGCTACCCCGAGGAGCGAACAGCAAACCACCCTTCCGCCAAGCGGAGGTGTCTCCTAGGGCTCTCACCTTCTTATCGACGGTTGCCGGGCCTCGCTATAGTGCCTGCGATCTAGGGTCTTTCGCCGATTCAACCATGTGGCCTCGCCTCCACGGACTGGCCCGCGTTACTCTGGAAAGTGGCACCTGCGGACGTGGCGGAATTGGCAGACGCCCTGGACTTAGGATCCAGTGCTCGCAAGAGCGTGTGAGTTCAAGTCTCACCGTCCGCACCAAACCCCTTCGCACCGCCGTCCTATCATGAATTCATCTCAGTTGGATATCGAGGCCCCGGGCGCGTTGCGGAACTACCTGCTGGAACGAGGGCTTCTGGCGGCAGAAGAATCTGTACAAATCTCGATTCTTTCGGGCGGAGTGTCCAGTCGAACGGTTCTGGTTCGCCGGGAAGACGGCGAGTCCTGGGTGGTGAAGCAGGCGCTGCCAGCCTTGCGGGTGGCCACCGAGTGGCGTAGTAATCCAGCCCGGTCCCGGCGGGAGGCTGCCGGAGCCCGCGCGCTCGCCAAGTTGCTCCCCCCTGGCTCGGTGCCCGCCATCGTTTTTGAAGATCCCGCCCATCATCTGTTCGTGATGACGGCAGCGCCACCAGGAGCCAGGAATTGGAAGACCCTCCTGTTGGCCGGGCAGGTCGAACCCGCACACTTCAGCGCTGCGGGGGCATTGCTGGCGGACTTACACAGCAGCTGCGCGGACCTCGCGGCGGAGTTTGCCGACACCAGCTTCTTTGAAACGCTCCGTCTGGAGCCCTATTACGAATTCACGGCCAGCCAGGCGCCTGCCGCTGCGCCTTTTCTGGAAGGGCTGTGTGAGGCCACCCGCAGGTCCAGGTTCGCCCTGACGCACGGAGACTTCAGTCCCAAGAACATCCTGGTGGACGGCGAAAGGTTGATCCTGCTGGATCACGAAGTGATCCATTTCGGGGATCCGGCGTTCGATTTGGGCTTCTTTCTCACGCACTGCCTTAGCAAAGCGCACCACCTCCCCACACACCGCGAGGAATTGGCCAGGGCAGCCAGCTACTTTGTCGCTCAATACCGGGCGAGAGCACGAACGGAATCCTGGGGTTCCGACTTCTGGCCCCGCGCCGCGGCACACACCGTCGCCTGCCTCCTCGCCCGAGTGTTGGGCCGGTCTCCGCTGGAATACCTGAGTGTGGAAGAACGCGCTCGCCAGCAGCGCGCCTGTCTTCGTCTGCAGGCTGCGTTGCCGCCGTCTCTGGAATCGTTGATCGGCCAATTCCTCGAGGAGTTGGCCAAATGAGCACGATCCGCCGGTTGACGGGCTGGGAGATCCTGGACAGCCGGGGCCGCCCCACGGTGCTGGCAGAGTGCGAATTGGAAAGCGGCGCATCGGCCTGTGCTTCGGTGCCCTCCGGAGCTTCCACCGGAGTCGCGGAGGCGCACGAACTGCGGGATGGAGATCCGGACCGTTACCGCGGCCTGGGATGCCTTCGCGCGGCGGATCACGTTAGCGGCGAGATTCAGGAGCACTGCATGGGCCGTTCGTTCGCGGCGCAAGCTGATTTTGATGAACTCTTGCTGAAACTCGACGGCACCTCGAACTGCGGACGGCTTGGCGCGAATGCCTTACTGGCTACCTCCATCGCCTTCGCGCGTGCGCAGGCCATGGAAAGGGGCCTTCCTCTATACCGGCACTTCGCCGAACTCGCAGGCCAAAGCATCCGGCGACGCCCGGTTCTCACCATCAATCTCTTCAGTGGCGGCAAACACGCCGGCCAGCAGATTGCCATCCAGGATGTGCTGGTTGTGCCGCAGGCGGCACATACATTCCAGCAGGCCTTGGCGCAGAGCGCGGAGGTTTATCAATGCGCCGCTGAACTCTGCCTGGACCGGTTCGGCATGCGGCTCCTGGTAGCGGATGAGGGCGGGCTGGCGCCGCCTTTTGCCTCCGCGCAAAGCATGCTGGACCTCGCCATGGACTCTATCCGGATGGCCGGTTTTGAGCCCGGCCGCGAGTTTTCGCTGGCGATTGACGTGGCCGCTTCTCATTTCTTCCAGGAAGGCCGCTACCACTTGGATGGCCGCGCCCTGACCAGCGATGAAATGATCAGGCAACTGGCCGAGTGGACTGCAACATATCCGTTGACCAGCATCGAAGACGGCTTGGCCGAGGACGACTGGGAACACTGGCCTGCTCTGAGGGCTGCTCTCCACCCGAAGTCAATTACGCTTGGCGACGACCTGCTCTGTACGAACCCAGCTAGAATCCGTCGAGCCGTGCAAATCAATGCCTGCGATGCCCTGCTGCTCAAGGTGAATCAAATCGGAACCCTCACGGGCGCTCTGGAGGCATTGCGATTGGCCCGGCAGGCAGGCTGGCGTGTCTCGCTCAGCGTCCGTAGCGGAGAAACCGAAGATCATTGGGTCGCCGACCTCGCCATTGGGTGGCAGGCAGACTATTTCAAGAACGGTTCGTTAACGCGCTCGGAACGTCTCGCCAAGTACAACCGCCTGCTCCTCATCGAATCCGCTGGAGTTCTGGAGTAGACTTCAGATGCTGCCGCAGCCATGTCCAGGCAGAGTCTTCCGGCGTGGCCTGCGCCCAAACGGCGCGCATCGAGAACTCAGGCAGGTCCAGTGGCGGCGCCTGCCACTGCAAATGAAAATCTCGTCCGGCCTGCCTCACCACACTGACGGGCAAACATGCCAACAAGTCTGTCGAGGCCACCACACGCAGCACCGCGCTGAATAGCGGTGATGCGTACGTAATCTTCCTTTGGAAACCCCTCGCGGCCAATTCCCGGTCGATGAATCCTTGCGCCTCGTCGCCGTAGATCACCGCGGCGTGCCGGGCTTTCGCGAATGGCTCGAGTTCGATGGGCCGGCGCAACGCCGGGTGGCCTCGGCGGCCCACCACGACATTGGATTCCGTCCACAAGGTCTCCTGAAGCAACCCGCTCTCCACGCCCCGCGCGTCAGGAAAGTAGCTGATGGCGCCGTCCAGAGCGCCGCGCCGCAATGCGTCGACCGGAGGAACAAACAGCGCCTCCAGGCGCCGGACCTGGACGCGCATGCCCGGCGCCTCGCGGCCCAAACCGTTCAACAAGCCTGGCATCAGCAGTAACTCTGCATGGTCGGCCATTGCCAAACGGAAAAGCCGGTCACTCTGTGCCGGCTCAAAGGACGCGGGACTCGAGAACGCTGTCCTCAGTTCCAGTAATCCAGCACGAACGGGGCCAGCCAGTCGATCAGCGAAAGGGGTCGGTTTCATGCCCCGGCCAGCCCGCACGAACAATTCGTCTCCCAGGGCAGCGCGCAGCCTCCTTAACGCGTGGCTCAACGCAGGCTGCGTCATTCGTAACCGCCGGGCCGCAGCCACCACGCTTCTGCTTTCGTAGACCGCCTGAAAGACGGGGAGAAGGTTGAGGTCAAGATTCCTTATGTGCGCGTCGTTCATATCATCTATGCCTATTATGAATGGATCGAATTATACTGCGGTTCGTCTTTCCAGGCATGAACCGCATGGAACGACGCACTTTTTTGCTGACACTTCCGGCTGCCGCCCGGTTGCGCGGGCAGGCGCCCCCCCTGCCAACAACGCCTGCAGGAATCGTGCTGGGCCGCTGGCTGGCGGCGGTCAATTCCGGCAGCCGCGAAACTATCGCCGCGTACTGCAAGAAACACGAACCACAAGCGGACGATTCGCACATCGACATGCTGCACGGCATTAGCGCGAAGTTTGGCGGATTCGATCTGCAGTCCCTTGAACTCTCCGAGCAAACGGAGATCAAAGTCATTCTCAAACCCCGCAAGGGTGAAGAAGCGCTGCGCTTCTGGCTGGAAGTGGAGGAAGGTGACCCGCCGGTGGTGGCGAACGCGAATCTGGGACCGGTGAGCGGGGAAAGGCTGGGACCCAAGCCAGAACGGGTGACTTTCGAGCGTGCGATGCAACTGGTGGACGAGTACGCGGCCACCGAGGCTGGCGCGGACCGCTTCTCCGGCGCTCTCCTGATTGCGCGAGACGGCAAGAATTGTTTTGAGAAGGCTTGGGGGATGGCGGACCGCGAAGCCCGAAAGCCGAACACTCCCGAAACGCGCTTCCGGATTGGCTCCATGAACAAGATGTTCACCGCGGTGGCCACACTTCAACTTGTCGAGCGCAAGCAACTTTCCCTGGAAGGGACACTCGGCAAGTATCTGCCGGATTATCCCAATCGCGATCTGGCCGCGCAGGTGACCATCCGCCATCTGCTGACGCACACCGCCGGCACTGGTGACATTTTTGGGCCGGAGTATGAAAAGCTTCGTCTCCAATTGAGAACGCACAGCGATTACGTCAAACTCTACGGGGAACGGCCGCTCAGATTCGCGCCGGGCAGGCGCTGGGCGTACTCGAACTACGGTTTCGTACTCCTGGGAGCCATCATCGAAAAGCTCTCGGGGCAGAGCTACTACGATTTCGTGAGCAAGAACGTATATGGCCCGGCCGGAATGACACGGACGGCCTCCGAACCGGAGGATGTGTTCGTGGAAGGCCGCGCGAACGGATATATCCGGAAGAACAACTCATGGGTAAGCAACCGTGACACCTTGCCGTGGCGGGGAACGGCCGCCGGCGGCGGGTATTCAACTGTGGGTGACCTGTTCCGTTTCGGCCTGGCATTGCACGGAGGCAAGCTGATCAGCCGTGAACTGCGCGACGCCGCAGTGTCCATCCAGTCGAAAGGGCCGCGCGAAGGGCTGGGCTATGGCTTCGGATTCATGGTGGAAGAAGGAGAGAACCCGCGCTTCGGCCACGGAGGTGGAGCGCCCGGCATGAACGGGGAGTTGTTCATCTTCCCGCAAACGGGAGTGTTGGTGGCGGCGCTGTCGAATTTCGATCCGCCTGCGGCCTCACAGGTGGCGCGCTACTTCAACGATCGCATGCCGCTGGCGTGACCCCGGTTCAGGCGGGCGCAGCGGGCGGGTCAAGATGCCGTGGCCGGATCAGCAGAACGAGAACCACGGAGAACAGGGCGACGCTGGCGAAGACGCCGAAAATGGCCAGCAGCGGAACGCGCAGATCCCGCAGGGCGCCAAACCCCCAATCGGCCAGCCCCCCGCAACTGATACTGACCAGGTTCATGATTCCATAGCCGGTGGCCCGTAACTGCGGCCGGGCCACCTGGCATAGAATCGGCATGTTGTTCGCGTCGAAGAAGCCCCAGCCGATACCAAAGAGGATGAGAAACGCGATAGCCAGGCTGAGAAGGCCGGTTTGCGGCGAATAGCCGACACCCATCATCGCGGCGGCGATCAAAACCATGCCAATCGCGCTGGTGTAGATCCTGCCGCGCGGCGTGCGGCGCACCCAACGGTCGGCCAGCCAGCCGCCACCAAGCGCGGATGCAATGGCTGCCAGCATCCAGTAAAGGGTGGCCGACACCCCGGCCTTACCTTGGCCGATGCCGAACTCGGCTTTCAGAATCGCAGGCATCCAGTCGCGTACGATCCAGCCCGCCATGGCCGGCAGTGTGAAGTACATCACGAGAAAGAGGAAAGAACGGTCGGTGAGCAACTCCCGTAAGGCAGCGCGCGGGCTGGCCTGCGGTGGGTTCAGATCTCCGGCGGCTGGCTCGGCGTTGCGCACCATCAGAAATAGCGGGATGGCGTACAGCACTCCAATCCAGCCGCACACCTCGAACATCCAACGCCAGCCGAAATCGGGGTGGTCGGCGGCGTAGCCGCTGAAGCCGCCTAGAATCACGCCCGCATAAATGCCCATCTGATGGGCGCCCACGGCACGGGAGCGGGTGCCGCCGCGGTGATAGTCGGCAATGAGGGCCAGCGCGGCCGGGATGTAAAAGGCCTCGCTGATCCCCATCACTGCCCGCGTCCAGAGCAGCTGTTCGTAGGTGGTCACTTGTCCCGTGGCCCAGGTGACTGCCGACCAGACCGCCAGACTGCCCGCAATCACGTGCCGCCGGCTGAACCGGTCGGCCAGGTAACCGCCGATGGGGCTGAGGAAAGCGTAGGTCCATTTGAAAAGCGCCAGGATCTTGCCCCAGTTGGCCTCCGAGCCGATGTCGGGGATATCCGTCATCAGAGAGAACTTCATGGCGGCCAGCATCTGACGGTCGAGGTAGTTCAGGAGGGCAACCGGGACGAGCAACGCCACCACGAACCAGGCGTAGCGCGAAGGTCTGCGCACAGAATCAGCCATGGGCCGGCACCGCCTCCCGTAGGGCTGCGGCCTCTTCCGCGGTGAGCGGCCGCCGCGGAGCCACCGGGCATCCGCATTCGATGCCAGACCAAGTCAGCAGTTGCTTAATGGCGGCGAGCATTGGGAAGCGCAACACGGCCCGGATCAGGTCGTTGATGGCATCCTGCTCGGCGCGTGCTTCCGCCCAGCGCCCATTGGCGGCATGCTGGTAGAGCTTCACGAACCGTTCTGGCGCGAGGTTATAGAAACTGCCGATTCCGCCGTGAGCGCCCATGAGCAGTCCGGCGGCCAGCACCTCGTCCCGGCCGTTGAAGATCGTGTGCCCCGCGCGCCGGATAAGCGAGAGCCGGTACAAATCAAAATCGGTGAATTTGAGTCCCACCACATTGGGCAGCTCACAAAGCGCCAGCACTTCGTCCAACGTCCGGACCGCGCTGGAGAACTCGGGGAAATAATAGACCAGCACTGGGATCTGGACTGCTGATGCCAAAGCGGAATAGTAGGCGTAGGCCTCAGTGAAACTAAAGGCTCCTCCCGGCGGGAGACTGCTGATGGCAGTGGCGCCCACCCGCTCGGCATGACGCCCCAAACGGACTGCGTCGGCGGTGTTTGCTGCTCCTACATGAACAATTACACTCCGGTCCCGTGGCGTGTTGGCCGCAGCTATCTCCGCCGCTTGCTCGCGGACAGTCAACGGCAACTGCAACCCTTCGCCGGTTTGCCCGCAGACATACACTCCGTGGCAGCCGGCCTGGAACAGCCTTTCCATTAAAAGCTCGAAGCTGCGAACAATCAATTGGGTATTGCCGTCGACCGGTGTGACGATGGCCGGAACGATCCCTGACAACTGAGGCATTGGAATCCGTCCGACCATCATGGCATGACGCCCGAGGTGGAGGTGCTGCGAGGCCTAGCTCAGCCAGTGCTGGACGGCGGCGAGCAGTTGTTGGGCATGGATCGGCTTGTCCAGGAACGCGGCCATCCCAGCGGCCCGGCACTGCCTTCGCACTTCGTCCGAGACATCGGCGGTCAGCGCCAGGATGGGCACTTGCTCATACCCCGGCAGGCGCCGGATGTGCGCCGCGGCAGTCAGGCCGTCCATTCCAGGCATCTGCAGATCCATGAAAATCAGGCTGTAAGGACGGGCAGCGGCCATCTCCAAGGCCTGGAAACCGTTGAAGGCAGAATCGCAGTTGTAGTGGCCCTTTGCCAGGATGGCCGTCAACACCCTCTGCGAAATGCCGTTATCATCCACCACCAGGATGCGCGCGTCCTCCAGGTTGTGACCGTGGGGATGGCTAGACGGCTGCGGCTCGCGGAGGCGCAAAGGAATCTCAGCGGTGAGTGCGCAAGGGCACGCCGCACCCGCTTCCATGAGCAGGTGTCCTTGCAGGATCTCCACCAGGCGCCGGAGCAGGCTCAGCGACAAGCCGAGTTCACTGAAGCGGCGCGTCAGCGCCAGGTTGCTCTGGCGAGTCAGTTCCACGAGGGCTTTGATTTCGTTCTGGTCGCGCGGAGGTTCCTGCGTCCTTACAGTAAGCGTGAGCCGGATTTCACCCGGCTGAGGACACTCTGAAATTCCTGCCTCTACGTAAAACTTGGCCGCCTGCACGAGCCGGAGCGCCGTCGTCAGTGTTAGAAGGAAGACCTGCCGCAGACGGTAGCCATCGCCGGCCACGGCGGCAGGAAGCTTCTGCGGAGGAAGATAGTGAATCTCGCTGCCAAGCAGCTTCGCCTTTTGCTTCGCCTCGGTGACTGCGGAAAGCAGCGTCTGCTCCAGATCGAACTCGGTGTCGTCCACGTGAACGGAGCCGGACATGACCGTGGTGTATTCCAGCGTAGTGTTCAGCAGCTCGTACAGCGACTGTGCGCACTTTCTCGCAGCCAATACATACTCCCGCTGCTCTTCTCCGAGAGAGGTTTCCAGCAGGAGATCCGCCATGCCCAAGATGCCGCTCAGCGGTGTGCGGATCTCGTGGTTCATGCTGGCCAGCAAATGGAGTTCCAGGCTGGCGGCGTCCAAGGATTCACGGGCGGGCCGGTTAGACCTGCCGGGTTCCTTCGGCTCCTCCCGATCGCGTGCTTGACTGAGGCTCTGAGCGCACATCCTGCAGTACTCACCTGATCGGACGCCGAGCGCATCTACTTTAGGGGAAAACACCCGTAGTACTTAGCCGGGGCTGGAAACAGGCACGTCGCGATCCCTTACTCCCAGTAGGTATAAGATCCCATCCAGCCCCAGGGAGGATACTGACTGCCGGGCTGCGGTCCGCACCCGGGGTTTGGCGCGAAACGCGATACCAAGGCCGGCCACGCCCAACATGGGCAGATCGTTCGCGCCGTCCCCGACGGCTATCACCTGCTCCAGGCTGAGCCCCTCCTGGGCGGCGATCTGCTTCAGCAGTTCGGCTTTGCGGGCGCCGTCAACAATCGGCAGTGCAACCTCCCCGGTCACTTTCCCGTTCCGAATGACCAGTTCGTTGGCGTGCAGGTAGTCGATGCCGAGCCTCTGCTGCAATTGCCGCCCGAACCAGGTGAACCCGCCAGACAGTATGGCTGTCTTGTAGCCCAGGTGTTTCAAAGTAGCGATAAGCCGGCCGGCGCCTTCCATCAAAGGAATGCGCCCCGCTACGCGGTCCAGGGCGGTCTCCGGCAAGCCCGTGAGCAGCGCCACGCGCCGTCGGAAGCTCTCCTGAAAATCCAATTCTCCCCGCATGGCTGCTTCGGTGATGGCAGCCACCTGAGCCCCTACGCCGGCCTCCGCGGCGAGTTCGTCGATCACCTCTGCCTCAATCAGGGTCGAGTCCATATCAAACGCGACGAGGCGTCGCGCGCGGCGGTAGAGGTTGTCGTGCTGGAAGGCGATATCGACGCCCATTTCCTGAGCAATACTCATAAAGCCTGCGCGCAGGGCATCCTCGTCGGCGCTTTCCGCACTCACCGAGAACTCGACGCAGGAGCGGCTGGCGGAAGAGACTTCATGCAACGGCAGGCGCCGGGACAGCCGGTCGATCCGGTCGATATTCAGGCCTTGGGCTGCCAGCACCCGGCTGACCTCGGCCAGATGAACCGCTTCTATCTCGCGGCCGAGCAGGGTGACTACAAACCGCAGTTTGCGCTGCGCGGCCACCCAGCGGGCGTACTCCTCTTGAGGAATTGCCGTGAACCGCACCTGCAGATTGAGTTCATGCGCCTTGAGCAGCAGTTCGGGCAACAGGGGCGAGGAACGGGCTGCCGGCGTCATTTCGATCAATAGTCCGAGCGATAGCGAATCGTGGATTACTGCCTGGCCGATGTCCAGCACACGAACGCCGTGATCAGCGAGCACAGTGGTTAGCGAGTGCGTCAGACCGGCCGTGTCGCGGCCGGTAATCTGGATGAGCAGCGCGTCTGCGCCGCGGGGAGGAATCATGGCGATTCCTCTATTATCGGGTCCTGCCCGGCGCGGTTCAGTTGTCTTCGCTGCGGAAGAAACCGCCTAGCGATTCCAGCGGTCCCCGCTCATCGCCGCCGGTACGTCCCGGCGCCAGTTCCCGCCGCAGTTTCTCAAGTGTCATGCTTTGGACAATGACCCGGCCTGGGCCGCGTAACGTGGCCAGGAACAGGCCCTCGCCGCCGAAGATCGCGGTCTTGATCCCGCCTACGAACTGAATGTCGTAGTCCACTGATTCCTCGAAGCCCACGATGCAGCCGGTGTCCACCTGAAGCGTTTCGTTCACCCCGAGATTGAACTCGACGAAATCTCCTCCGCCATGAATGAACACCGTGCCGGGGCCTGTGAGCTTCTGCAGGATGAACCCTTCTCCGCCCAAAAAACCCGCGCCGAGCTTCTTGACGAGGGCGATGTTGATAGTCACGCTGGACTGCGCACAGAGAAAGCCATCCCGCTGCACCAGAACGCTTTGTCCGGGTTGCAAATCGAAATGTTGCACCCGGCCGGGGTAGCTGCCTGCGAATCCCACTTCGCCAGTATTGCCGCCTACCAGCCGGAAGTACGTCATAAACAACGACTCGCCGGAGAGCTTCCGTTTGATCGCCCCGATCAACTTCTCACTCAGCGACTGTCCGGACATGCGGGTTTCCCAGTTCACCGTGCCAGTCTTATAGACCATCTTGCCGGCTTCCGCGTAAACCTCCTGCCCCGGCTTCAGCCGGATGCGAACCACCTGGAGGTTATCGCCGTGAATGGTGTAATCCAGCGGTGTGGGTGCGGCGTAAACCTCCACCGGCCGCGCGGCGCTAGCCCCCGCGCCCATCGGGGTGCCACAGCGCGCACAGAAGCGCGCCTGATCGTTGACTTCCGTGCCACAGTTGGTGCAAAAGGCCATCGTTCCTCCATCCAGCCGGGTTGCGCCGGCCGGCGCCCGCCAGTGCCGCTATGCTGATAGCGTGAGGGCGCTCTTTCGAAGGATACGAATTCCGGCATTGCTTTGTTCGCTGATTGCAGTGCCTGGCCCGCTGGCGGCCGAGACGGTTCCGGCTTTGTGCGGGACGCACCGCGACGGATTGTTGGAGGAACTGGCGCTCAGCCGGACGGCCAGCGCCGCCGCGTGGCGCGCCAAGCAAACCACTCTGGCGCGTCTGGCCGCCGCCGATCGGGACTATGGCGAAATTGCCGTGATCGGAGCAGGCGGAGGGGTCATCTCCCGCCGGAATCCGTTCAATCTCCAAGGGCGAACCATTGGGTTCCTTCCAGCGGGCGAGGGGCGGTATCGCTTTGTCGTGGCGAGCGGAGGATTCGACGAAGGGGCGGCCGAAGCCGGCACGCCAATCGACGGGCTGGGCGACGACGACTTCCGCCTCCTGGATCTCCCATTCCCGTTTCCCTATTTCGGCAAGACCTACCGGCAGGTGTTCGTTCATTCCGACGGCAATTTGACGTTCGAGGCGCCCGACGCGGCTTCTTCGTCCCGTTCTCTGGGCCGCATGACAGCCGGGCCGCCGCGCATTGCTCCGCAATTCGCCGACCTGGATCCTTCGCGCGCGCCTGGGTCTGTTCGTTATGCCGCGCTGGAAGACGCCTTCATCGTCACATGGCTGCAGGTGCCTGAGTACTCCAGTTTCGGGCTGGGAGCCAGGCAAACAGTGCAGGCAGTCCTCTATCCTGACGGGGCCATACAACTGACGCTCCGGCAGGCTGACATAGGGAATGTCGTGACCGGAATCGCCCCGGGGCGCCTCTCCGGACCCACCACCGTTGTTTCCTTCCTGGCAGGCAGCGACGAGGCTTACCGCGGGGCGGTGGTGGAACGGTTTGGCAGTTCGGAGTCCGTGGACACCACTTTGGCTGCCCAACGGTTCTATCAGACGCACGAGGATTCTTACGACTACCTGGTGTTTTTCAATGCCTTGGATGTGATGGCGGGGCCATCAGCGCTGGCCAGCGAACTCACGGTCCGCTCGGCCACGCGGGGAATCGGTGACACGCCGGTACAGTCCGGTCCGCAATACGGTTCGGGATACCGTCTGCAGGCGGTGCTCAACATGGGTCCGCTCGGGCAGTATCCTCTGGATCCGTACGCGCCCGTCGGGCTGCGGGGCCTCATTACGGGCGATAACACGATGACCATTCTCGGGCACGAAACCGGCCACCTGTTCCTGGCGCTGGCTTCGATCCGCGACCCGGTCTTTCCGAACGACCGGCCGCTCCTGGGGGCCGGTCTGGCGCACTGGAGCTTCAACTTCAACTCCGAGGCTTCCCTGTTGGAGGGCAACCGGATCCAGGACAACGGACCAACCCAACAAAACCGCTTCGTCACCATCGCCACTGTCGAGGGCTATTCTCCCCTCGACCAGTACCTGATGGGGCTGCGGGAGCCGCATGAAGTGCCATCCACCTTCGTCGTTTATCCTGCCTCCGCCTCGCCCAGTTCGCTGCCCAGGGTAGGGACGATCATCCGGGGAACGCGGCTGGACGTGACCGTCGACGACATCATCGAGGCGGAAGGTCCGCGGGTGCCGGACTCGGGCCTGGCACAGCGGCGCTTCCGCTTCGCATTCATTCTCATCGTGCCGGAAGGCCAGGAACCGTCGCCTGTCTGGCTTGATCAACTGGAGCGCTACCGGAAGGAATTCATCCCCTATTTCGAGCGGGTTACAGGGCAGCGCGCCACAGCCGACATCAGCCTGAAGAAGATGCTTCGGATCTCGGCATGGCCGCATACAGGGGTGGTGGCGGGCGAGGAGGCCCGCATCTCACTCGAAACTGCCGCGCCGGCGCCGCGTGACCTGCAGATTCAACTCACTCCCTCAGGCGGACTCACTCCGCCCCGCTCTGTGACCATCGCCGCAGGCACGCAAAGGGCTGAGTTTCTGGTGCGCGGCGGAGAGGAGCCGACGGGAGCGCTGCTGGCGCGGCCGCAAAGCGACGAATACGAGACCGCTGAGGCGCGCTTCAGCGTGGCGCGCAACCGGGCAGACCTCGCAGTGAGCCTTTACTATCACGGTTGGTCCACTGTGCTGCGAGTGACCGATTCCCGGGAAGCCCCTTATTCCAACATCCCGATCCGCCTCGTGGGGAGCACAGGACTGGCCGAGCCGCTCTATGGCTGGAAAACAGACGAGTCGGGCTATCTGTATCTGAACTTCACGCCCGGCGGAGCCGGGCGGCAGACCATCACGGTTGAGATCGAGGACACGCCTTCCACGCGGGTTACGATCGAGATCCCGCAGCTATAGCCGCTCCACGGAGATGGCGCCATGGCCCCAGGTGGTCTGACGTCCGACTCCAGTCCAGGTGGCGGCTTCGAGCAAAGGCAGGAATTCGCCCAGGTCGCCCTCGAATTCCGCCATGCCTGTGAATCCGCCCAGTGGATGACGCTGTCCGGTGCGGGTGCTGCGCCGCTCTCCCCCCTGCCATTGGAGGCTGCACGCGGTGGTTTGCACCTGTCGCGCCCGGAGTCCCAACCCCTGGAAATCCAGCGCGGGCGGCCCGCCACCGTACGCGGCTCGCAAGGAACTGATCCGGTCACGGGCCCGCGCCAGAAGTACGGAGAAGGGAAGCGGGCCTTCGGCGGCGGTAAAACCCTTCAATTCAGTCGGCGTCAGGAAGCGGACGCGGACTTTCCGCGCGGGCTCACCGGGCTGCAAGTCTACGACGACTTCCGACCACTCGTGGGATTCCACCACGAACTTGCCCCGGCCCCGGCCCATTCCCGAGGAGGCGACTGTGCGCAGGGCTTGCTCAAGCATGGAACGGGCTTCCGGGTCGAATAAGTGCACTTCAAAGCGCCAGTGTCCACCGGGGGCCAGGGACTGCGGGTCGCCGGGTGTGCGGAGAACAAAGGGACGCGGCAGGTCGCGCAGGCCGCTGGGTCCGCTGTCCCGGCTGGGACGGAACCACGCGGGATCCAGAACAAGGCCTAATGCTCCCCGGAGGTCGTTGGCGGCGCCGCCACGTCCAAAAACGACGGCCTCCCTCGCCGCCCAAACACAACAAAGGCGGAGGAGCCGGAAATCAAACTCCTCCGCCATGCTGTTCATCATCTCTTGCGGCTACTGTGAACGGCAATGAAGGGTAGTGGAGGGGAGCGAAAGCCCATTATCAGGACCGATGCGGTTCGGCACATCTCGCCAAATTACCGCAATCGGAAGAATCGGGGCGGCGGCCAAGCATGCTTGGTTCGCTGGAATACGCGCACGAATGCGCCAGACGCCAGGTTCCTGCGGATCCAGGACAGAAGAACGCACTTCTGCCAGGTTGCCCAGCAACACCACGAGGCGCCCGGTAACCGGGATTTCCGCGCCCGGTGCAGTGCCTTCTTCCGGAGCTCCATCGATCGCGCCGTAGCCTACCACAAAGAGAGTGACCTCTTCGCCAGGGCGTGCTGGCGTGGCGGAGCCGTTGGCTTGGCCGTTTTGATTGAGTGCCCGTACGGGTCCGCCGCCGGGGACGCTCATGGGAATCAGCGCCGGCGATTCTGGGGACATGGCGATCCAGTTCTGCGCCACAATCTCGCCAGTTTCGACTCGCCGAAGAGTGAAATCCGCACGGCCCTGGCTGGGTGCGCTCCGCGGCACCATAAACCTCAATGTGTCGGCGTGAACCCGCGTAATCGGCGCTGCCGTTCCGTTTACAAGCAGCTCGTAGCCGGCCAGATTGCGGGGCCACGGGGCAGCAGTAGCCTCGGATAGTTCGCCAGAAAGATTGAAGTTCGTCACGCGAAGGTTCGCGATCAGGTTTGGCGCTACCCGGGGTGACTCCGTAGCGTAATTCCGTACGTCGTGCACGGGGTAATGGAAGGCCACGCGGTTGGCGGAATCGAAGATCAGGGGATTGTCGTTTGGGCCCGCGATGATCGAGCGCGGGCCGAAAGCCACGACTTGCAGTTCCGGAGCACTGGACTGCAGCGTCAGCCGGAAGTAGTCCGGGAAGCGCAAAACTCGCTGGCCGGGCCCATCATTACTATTCTGTTGCCCGCGATACGGTCCCGCATCGCCGACGAAGATCCGCCCAGTAGCGCGGCTGACCTCAATCGCCGTCACCGCCGTGTTGGGGCCGAGGCTGAATTCAAAGGCTCGTTCGGCCCCTTGGGCAGGTTGACTAGGATCGTCCAAACTTTGAAAGATCATTACGCGGTTGTTGCCGCTGTCCGCGACGTAAATCCTCGAATCCACGTCCGCCGCGATCTGCTGGGGGAAATTCAATTGGTTTGAGCCGTTGCCTGCTCCGATCGATTCGAAATCCGGCTGTCCAAGCACTTTGCCGGCAGCCTGGCCGTTCTCGAACTGAGGGGCGCCATCCACGACGGCATACGGCTCGAAGACCAGTACGCGATTGAGTAGCGGATCCGCCACGACGAGTTTGCCGGTCTCGGTCACTGTCAGGCTGGTAGGCCGGAAGATTCGGCCGGGACCGATTTCGCCGCCACGGGACTCGAAGTCCGGCTGACCAAGCACAAGATCGGCTTCCTGCGGTTCGCCGTTGAACCAACGTTCAAACGGCTTCTGGTAGCGGACCACGCGTCCGTTACCGGTATCGGCGATGTACAGGTTTCCTGCCTTGTCCACGGCTACCGCGCTGGGCGCGAGCAAGCCTTCCCGCGTGGGCTGGTTCGGGTTCATCAAGGGCGAATTGGGCAGCGCGCGGAAGAAATCCACCTGCCCGATGACGAAATCGGCCCGGTCGCCATGCTTGAGCCGGAAATAGTCGCTGTAGGCCAGTACCCGGTTGTTGCCAGGATCCGCCAGAAACATCCGGGGCCGGTCGCCAGTCCGGTCAAGGGCGGCGCTGGGAAACACCGTGAGTGCGAGGAGCCCGGTGGAAGCCTGAACCGTGAGGGTGCTCGGGCTAAACTCGCGGCCCTCGATGAGATTCGGCGCGCGGAACTCGAAGCCGAACTGGCCCACCTGCCGTTCCGCCTCGTACTCAGCCGCAACCTCGTTCGGCGCCATGCCGAAGTCAGGGAATACCAGCACGCGGTTGTTCTGGCTGTCAGCCAAGTACACCTTGTCCTCGGCCTTCACGGCGTGGAGCGGCGAAAACATCGAACGCGCAGAAGGTTCGCTAAACTGCCAGCGGTTCGCCACGTTGGAGTTCAAGTTCTCCTGGCCGAACACCGCCTCGGCGCGGGGCGAATACAAAACGGCCTCCGGTACCTGCCGCCAATCGTCGAAAGGTGCAAACCGCAGAATGCGGTGAAACACGGTATCCACAACGTAAAGCCGGTTGTAGATCGTGAACAGGCTGCGGGGGCCGCCGGCGATGACGTTGCCGTCCACTTCCGCGCCGAAACTGAACTCGTTGACCGGGGGTGGCGGCCCAGGCAATTGCTGCAGGATGATCATCCCGAGGATACGGTCCGCCTGAGTATCGAAGTTCTCGATGCGGCCTTCGGCATTGGCGGCATACACCAGTACGCGCGCCAGGTCATCAGAAACATACAGATTCCCGCTGTCGTCCAGAGCGAGGGCGCTGGGAAAACGAATCAGGTTCTTGTTAATGCGGTCAGTTGGTTGCGCGACGCGTGCCGGATTCGCCGCGGCGCTCTGAAATGTTGCCTGTCCCACGCAAAGGTCGGCGGCGATCTCTGTGGCTGCGCCGCCGGAGGAGACGTTGGAGCCCGACAGGCTGGCGGCAGGGTAACGCAGCACGCGGTGGTTGCCGGCATCGGTGAACCAAAGGTTGCCTTCCCGGTCGAACTGCAATGCGACAAAATAGATGACCGAGCGTCCGCTCACCACCGCCGCGGTCCGGATGGTTCGCTCCGACGGCGGAGCGTTCGTCGCCGTGCTTTGATTGGGCAGGTTTGTGCTCAAGGAAGGCTGACCAATCACCAGGTCGGCTGTGTGGACGCTGCGACCGTCGTTCAGGCGGTCGAAGGGGCGGGGGAAGCGCAGGATCCGGTTGTTGCCCGCGTCCGCCACGAACAGGTTGCCGTCCCGGTCTACCGCCAGCGCGCGCGGGCTATTCAAAGCGCTCGAGAACGTCCCCAGCGGAATCGCAGTGCTGGTTTCAAAGCTCCTTTGCCCGATGACAAGGTCCGCCTGCGTGGCGCCTGACACCTCACGGGCGTTCCGGAAACCCAGCACCCGGTTGTTGCCCGTATCGGCGACGTAAAGGATGGGCGGATCGGCGGTGGTGTCCACGGCCACGGCGTGCGGCCGGAAAAACTCCCTGCCTTCCAATAGGTTGAAGGCGACTCGATCAGGCGAACGTGTGTCGTTCAGGGTCGTGGGTGAGGCGTTTTGACCGAATATTTTGTAGGGGACCGGATTGAGGATGGCCTGTGCTGAAAGGGTTTCTCCGAGCAGGGCAACGATGGCCCCCAGTGCAAGCAAGTGATTGATTTTCATGACACTTCCAGTTCGGGCTGGCGCGCTTCTTGCCTTCAACCTTATCATGAGAGGCGCAAAGCGGCCAACCTATGGATCTATCGGCATTGGAGCAAGTTATGCACCAGCGCATCCTGCGCGCCCAGGGATGCTTGGCCGGCCAGATCGCGGGCGACGCGCTTGGATCACTGGTTGAGTTCCAACCCCCTTCCTGGATCGCCAAGAGGTACGTAGATGGACCTCGCCGGCTTGAGCAAGGGGGAACCTGGAACACGCTGGCCGGACAACCCACAGACGACTCCGAGATGGCAATCACGTTGGCAAGATCACTTGTCCGGTTCGGCCGCTATGATGAGGAGGCAGTAGCGCGCGCATACGCAGCGTGGCTGGATTCCAGCCCGTTCGACGTCGGTGCCACTACCAGGCAAGCCCTCAGTGCCGCCAGTCGTGCGCGCGGCCAAGGTGTGGCAGCGGCTGCTCGCCAAGCCGCGAACCAGCATAGTCAGGCCAACGGCTCTTTGATGAGGATTAGCCCACTCGGGATCTTCGGCTGGCGTGTGCCGAACCTCGAACTGTCAGCCCTTGCGCGCACAGACGCAACTCTCACTCACCCGAACGTGGTCTGCCGAGACGCCGCTGCGTTGTTCACCTGCGCGGTCGCTTTTGCAGTCGAGGAGTTCCGCAGCCCCTTCGAGATCTACCAGCGAGTACTGGACGCGGCAGGGGAAATTGGCGCGAATGAGGCTGTGGTGGCGTGCTTGCTTGAGGCCGCTCGCCGACCGCCGGCGGACATGGCCGGAAAGCAGCAGGGGTGGGTGCTGATCGCTCTACAGAATGCTTTCTACCGGCTGCTGCACTCAACAACTTTGGAAGAGGGTGTGGTGGAGACAGTTCGATCCGGGGGCGACACCGACACGAACGCGGCAATTACAGGTGCGCTCATGGGCGCGTGCTACGGCGTTGGCGCCATCCCCTGCCAGTGGCTGGAGGTTATGCTGCGGTGCCAGCCGGCATATGGCCAGCCGGATGTACTGCGTCCGCGCCCCGCCGAGTATTGGCCTTGTGACCTGTTGGAGCTAGCCACGAAACTCCTGGTGGTCCACACCCCATGAGCTCCTAAGGCGTTCCAGCATTTGATGGAGTTCCTCGTATTCCGGCACGCTGGTGTTCCCGCACACGTTAGCCACCCAGTTGTCTGGGAATCCGGCCAATCCATGATACGCTCCGGCGCAAGATCCCACGATAGCAGCAATCGTGTCGTTATCCTTCGTGTCATTTACCGCCCGGACGATCAGCTCCCTGGCATCCCCGCCATGAAGCATCAAGGCATAGAGGGCGCATGGAACTGTCTCCAAAAGATATGCCCCGGAGTACCATTGATCAGCCGCCTGCCGGAGATTCCAGCCGCGCCGCCACGCCGCCGGCAGTTCCGATTCGACGAACTGCGACAATGTGCCATTGAACTGTGGCCGGTGGAGGCTGCGGCTTGCGTAAAGCTGCCCGGTTTCAAGCGGAGTGCAAAAGAGCAGAAAACGCTCCAGGTACCAATGCGGGTGCGGTGGGGACTTCGCCATCAGGAGATCCCACAGCAACCCTGTCCAAGCGACTGCGGAAGCGACCGCAGCAGAATCATTGTGTGTCACCATGGCGGCCAACGCGGCTTCGATCCACAGATCTTCCGGCGGGCAGCGCAAGTGTGGAATCAAGACCGGAGCACATCGCATCAAGGCGCCATTCCCGGCGGAAGGTTGGCCACAGTCCTCCCAAGGCAGGCCTTCATGCCGGGCCTTGAGGAAGGCCTTCACCGTTTTCCCTAGGCCTCGAATTCTTCCGGTTGCCAATTGACTAGCCAGCAATTGCGGGTTCATCGGCTGATGCTGTAGCACGTGGGCGAGCACTCGAAGGGTGAGTTGCGTGTCGTCGGAGGGAGTAGGACCTCTACCATCGAAGCCCACCACCTCGCCAAACTCCCGCCGACGTTGTTCTGGCAGTCTGGCCTCTGAAGGAAACCCGAGGGCATCCCCAATTGCAACACCCCAGAGCATCCCCTTGACACGGTCCCATGCGAATTGGCCCTGCGCCGGGGCAGGCAGAGCAAGGAGCGCTTCCAAGTTGAACGAGATTTTGCCGCAGGCGGAAAGTCGGAGGAGGAGTTCGCGGTTGGAAAACATGGAAGCCATCTTGAGTCTAAATGCGCCTCGGAAATACAATCGGGGGCAAAGCAGGTTCGAGCGGAATCCGCAGCGCCTCGACCTCACCACTCAAACTGAGCAAAAACTGAAGTTGCACCCCGTCGAGGATGCCCGCCTCCCCGGATTTGAGGGTGAACACGTCGTCGTACGCGTGTTCCAGCGGGATCTCGTGGCCCCGCCAAGCGACACGCTGCTGCGGAAGGACCTCCATCACACCATACGCCGGGTCTTCGTAACGGCCCACGAAGGCGGCGAACTCGCGGGAAGGGCGCGGCTGGCCTGGAGGCGCAACTTTCTTGCGGGGCGTCTCCTGCTTTTTTCGCAGTTCACGGTAGCGGGCGCCCCAGTCAGTGGCTGGCCGGCCCAGCAACTGGTCGAAGATATGCGCTGAAAGCACCTTGGGGAGGGACCGCTCGACGCGGTTCATCAGCACGGCCACCCCCATTCGGTCCTCTGGCAAGAATCCGAGGAACGCGTGGTAACCACCGATGGTGCCTGTATGGAAAACCACCTTGCGTCCGGCGTACTGGCCCAGGAAAAAGCCCATGCCGTAGCTTTGTTCCCCGAAATCCTCGTAGACGGGTTCGGGGATGGGTATCTGCGGCTGTAGCATCTCGCGCCACTGAGTTTCGGGCAACACACGTACGCCGTCCAGTTGGCCGCCCCCTGTCAGGAAGCGCAGATAGCGGGCGAAATCACCAATGTTCATGTTGACGGACCCGGCCGGCCCAATGGCATCCAGCACCAGTTTGCGCTCAATGGCATAGGGGGCCAAAGTCTTCACCGAAGTGTTTGCGGAAGCCAACTGCAGGGGTGCAAAGATGCGTTTCTGCAACAATGCCTCCCAGGATTCGCCGCCCAAGCGTTCGGCCACGATACCTGCGGCCATGTACATCAGGTTGTTGTATTGGTAACGTTGCCGGAGCCCGGCGTTGAGATCGAGGTAGCGAAGGCGCTCGAACAACTCAGGGCGCGTGAACGGCGTTCGCAGCCAAAGATTGTCGTGCCGCGGCAAGCCCGTGCGGTGCGCCACCAGGTCGCGTACTGTGGCTTGGGCGGTGACGATCGGATCCTTCAGCCGGAACTCGGGCACAAAGTCGCGCACGGGCCGGTCCCATTGCAGCTTTCCTTCCGCGGCGAGCGTTTGGAGGAGCACAACGGTCATGGACTTGGTGACGCTGCCGATTCCGAACACCGTATGCGCCGTAACAGGCTGAGGCTGAGCGGCCACGGTTTCGCCATAGGCGGCGAGGTGCTCCACCTGTCCGTCCCGCACCACGGCGAGAGCCAAACCCGGCACCTGCCATTCCTTCATTTCATGGCGTGCGAAATCGTCGAGTGAACGCAGGGCTGGCGCGGGCGCCGCCACCGCGGAGAACACCAGAAGGGCCAGCAGTCGCACCATGCGAGTTAGCTTAGCAACGGGCACTAGGGGTACACTGCCTGACAGAGGGACTCTCATGCACCAATCTACCCGCCGCCAGTTTCTGCATGCCGCCAGCGTGCCCGCTGTTTTACAAACCACGGCCAGTGCGCAAGGCGTGCCTACCCGCCCGCTAGGGCAGACTGGCGTCCGGGTTTCCATTCTGGGTCTGGGCGGCCATCATGCCGCGCGGCCCAAGGAGGAAGCCGATTGCATCCGCCTGATCCATGCGGCCATCGACGAGGGCATCACGTTCATGGACAACGCCTGGGAATACCACAACGGCCGGGCTGAGGACGTAATGGGCAAGGCGCTGGCCATGGACGGCAAGCGCAAGAAAGTGTTCCTCATGACCAAGGTCTGCGACCGTGACTATAAGGGTGCGATGGCGCAACTGGACGAGTCGCTGAGGAGACTGAAGACCGACTATCTGGATCTCTGGCAATTCCACGAGTGCAATTACTACAACGATCCGGAATACCTGATGCAAGACGGGGGTCTGCAGGCGGCGCTCGAAGCCAAGAAGACCGGCAAGGTACGATTCATCGGGTTCACGGGCCACAAGCATCCGCGCATTCACAACAAGATGCTCTCGCTGCCCATCGAATGGGACGCCTGCCAGATGCCCATCAACATTCTCGACGCGGGCTTTGAGAGTTTCCGGCAGCACACCGTACCGGAGTGCAATAGGAAAGGCGTTGGGGTGATCGGCATGAAAGGGTGCGGCGGCGATGGCCGCATGCTGACCGACCAGGTGGTGACGGTCGAGGAGTGCTACCGCTATTTCCTGAGCCAGCCGGTATCAACTCAAGTGGTTGGCCTCGCGTCGATGGAGCACCTCCAGTCCGCTCTGGCAATCGCCCGCAACCTGAAGCCGATGGATGAGGAGGAGGTGGCCGCCATCCTGCGCCGCGCGCACCGGGTGATGTCCGACGGCCGCTACGAGCGGTTCAAGACCACCCAGATGTTCGACTCCGGTCATCACCGCAAACAGCACGGACTGGGCTGAGAAGCTTACTTCTTCCAGAACGACGGCGTTAAGACCACCACGGCTGTGTAGAACTCCAGCCGGCCGGCGATCATGCAGAAGGCGAGGATCCATTTCGCCAGGGCGGGCAGATGAGCGTAGTTTTCCGCCGGGCCCACAGAACCGAAGCCGGGTCCAATGCTAAACATGCAGGCCACCACGGAGCAGATGCTGGTGAACAGATCGACTCCGGCCGCCGACACCGCCAGGATTGAAACGAACAGGACCACAAGCGAGAGATACACCAGGTTCAACAGACCTTGGATGGCGGCCTCGGGCACCACTTCGCCGCCGAAACGGATGGAAAAAACCCCCCGCCGTTCAGAAGTCTTCTTCAGTTCACGTTGAACGACTTTGCCCATCAACAGAAAGCGCGAAACCTTCCACCCGCCAGCCGTGGAGCCGGTGCAACCGCCGATGAACATCAGGCCGAGCAAAACAGCATGCGGCAGCGGTGTCCACTTCTCGAAATCCGCAGTGGCGAATCCGGTAGTCGTGCCTATGGAGGCCACCTGGAATGCGGAGAGCCGCACAGCCTCGACGGGCGAATGTCCACTGGCCAGCAGACTCAAGGCCACCACAACAGTGGCTAGAGCGAAGATAGCCAGGTATCCGCGGATTTCGGGGTCGGCAAAGAACGGGCCCAAGTGGCCGCTTCGCCAGAGCCGGTAATGCATGGTGAAGTTGATGCCGGCGAGCAACATGAAAACCACAATGATGATTTCCACCCAGGGATTCTGAAACCCGCCAACGCTGGCAGTGCGCGTAGAAAAGCCGCCAGTGCCGAGGGTCGAGAAGGCATGACAGATGGCTTCAAACCAATCCAGCCCCGCAATCCTCAGCAACAGGTAGAGGGCCATGGTCAGGGCGAAGTAGATCCGCCAAAGCGCCACAGCGGTTTCCGCCAAACGTGGTTTCAGCTTCTCAGAGCGCGCGCCCGAGAACTCCGCACGGTACAAGGACAAGCCGCCGACTCCAATCAACGGCAGTACCGCGATGCCCAACAGCACGATGCCCATTCCGCCCAGCCAGTGGGTGAAGTGCCGCCAGAACTGAACCGCCGGGCCGAGCACCTCGACCTCCGGCAGGATGGTGGCGCCGGTCGTGGTGAACCCGGAAACCGCTTCGAATACGCTGTCCGTCACCGTGGGGAAGGCAGGCGACAACTGGAAAGGCAGAGATCCGTAACTGCCCAGCGAAAGCCAGACCAGCACGGTCAGAAGGATGCCTTCCCGTGGGGAGAGATCGGCGGAAGGTGCGGGGAACAGGCGGTGCAACAGTGCGCCGCTGAATGCGGTCACCGCCGCGGCGATGAGCAGCGGATGCCAGTCTTCCCAGCCCAAAACCACACCCAACAGCACCGGCGCCAGCATAGTGGCGGCCAAGACCAGCAGAAACAGGCCGAGAATATGGAAGAGCGCGGGGTTGCGGGTCATCGGCGGCCAGTCTGACGTTCTGCCAGAAACGCATCCTCCAAGTAGCCCATCACGCTCTCGAGCGCGAAAAAGATCACCCTGTCGCCAGGCTGAATGATGTCGTTGCCGCGGGGGACCAGGGCCTCGCCGTTTTCGCGCATGATGGCGCCAACCACAGCCTCCCTCGGCAGTTTGAGGTCCCGCAAACGTTTGCCGGCGTAGCGGCAGCCTGGCGGCGCCACGAGTTCGATCGCCTCAGCGGCGTCCTCCCCGAACGTAGTCACCGACTGCACCCGTCCTTTGCGCACGAACTGAAGAATTCTATCCACAGTTGCCAGGCGTGGGCTGACCGTCGTCTGGATGCCCAGGCGTTGGGCCATCGGCTGGTAATTCGACTTGTTGATCAGTGCCACCAGCTTCCGGGCCCCAAGCCGCCGCGCCAGCATCGATGCGATCAAATTGAGTTCGTCGTCGTTGGTGAGAGCCAGATAGGCGTCCACGCCTTCAATGTTTTCCTCCAGCAGCGTAGCGGCATCTGCGCCATCGGCGTGAATCACCAGAGTGTCTTCCAGCAGGCCCGAGATTTTTTCGCACCGGGCGCCGTCGCGCTCGAACAGCTTGACGCTCACGCCCTGCTTGCCGAGTTCTCCGGCCACCAGGATGCCTAATTGCTTGCCGCCGAGGACGAAGGCGCGGGCAAGAGGGGCTTCGCCCCGGAGCCCCATGAAGCGCAGCGTCTCGAGCAGGTCCTTGTCACGGCAGACCACATAAACACGGTCGTCGGGCTCCAAAGTCTGGTCACCGTGCGGAATGATCGCCTGCGATCCACGCAGAATCAAGGCGATGAGCGAGTTCTTGGGCGGCCCCGCGTCGGCGAGTTCAATCATGGAACGGCCGGCGAGCCAGGAACCCGCTTCGACGCTCATGCCGAAAAGGCGCACCTGACCGGCGCCAAAAGAGACCATCTCGGAAACGCCTGGCAGCCGCAGAACCGGCAAAATGCGGTTGAGCGCCTCCGACTCGGGGTGGATTACGAGATCGATGTGCAGATTCGCGTCCCGGCACACGCGCCGCCAATCCTCCACCTCGTGGGTGCGGATGCGGGCCACCTTCAGCCGGGTATTAAACTCGGCCTGCGCGACCAAACAGGCCAGCAGATTCACCTCGTCGGAACTGGTTACCGCGATTAGCATCTCGGCGCTTTCCAGCCCCGCGGCCTTCAAATGCCGGAAACTGGCAGCATTGCCGCGTACCACCTTGGCGTCCAACGATTGATGAAGCTCCTCTATCCGCTGGGCGTTTTCATCGAGGATAGTGACTTCGTTGCCTTCCCTTGCCAGACGGCGGGCGATCAACTCACCCACTTCTCCGCCGCCAGCCACGAGTACTCGCATTGAGCGAATAGTATCAATGATTACGGGGCGGAGGACGTCCCCAAAATCGCCTGTAACGAACGGACGTCCGGGTGCGTGGCAGGAAGGCGCGCGCGCAATGCAGGCAACACACGTTCCGCGGTTCGGCGGGCGGCGGGCAGATTGCCTGCCCGGGCCTGCGCTTCTGCGTGGGCGGCCAGCGTCAGATGCACCGGCATCGCATCCTCGCCCAACTTTGCACGCTCGAGCTTCAGCGCCTCCGCAAACAGGACTTCGGCTTCGGCGTGGCGGCCGCTTCGCGAAGCCAAAGTGGCGCCGGCGCGCAAGAACTCTCCAAAGCGTGGATGCGACTTTCCGAATGATTTCTCCCCCAGGCGCGCAGCGCTCTCAATCAGGGGCGCAGCGGCGGCGAGGTCCCCGGCCTTGAGATAGGAGTTGGCCAAGTTCAATTGCACAATCGCGACATTCATGTGTTCAGGCCCAAGTACCTCAGGGATGATCTCGGCGAGGACACGCAGGACAACGGCGGATTCGGCTGGCCGGCCCGCCAGCGCCAGGGCGTTTCCCAGATCGTTCCGCAGCCGCAGTGACTCGTAGGCGCGTGGTCCGCGGGCCCGCTCAGAGTCCTCGAGGAGTGCCCGAAGCATGGGTTCGGCATCTGTGTAGCGCCCTTGCGCGTTCAGTGCCACCGCGAGGCCCCGCCGGGTTTCCTCCCGGGCAGCGAGCGGCAATCCGTTCTCCTCGGACACATGAATCGCTTCCCGCAGTAGCCGCTCGGCATCACGAGAATCACCGGCCGTATTCATGGTGAGTCCAACATCGGTCAGGGCCTGTGCCAGTTGGGCAGGGGCCACCCCTGGAGCCTTTCGCAACATGGCAACGGCTTCCGAGCCGATGCGAACAGCGCCCGGAAAGTCCGAGAGGTTGCTATGCACGACGGCGAGGTTCCGAAGGATCTCCCCCAGCTCGGCGGACTCCGTGCCGATGTGCTTGCGGTGCAGTGCAATCGCCTGTTCGAAAAGCGCGCGGGCGCGATCGGATTCGCCTATTCCGGAATAGCTGGAAGCGATATCGCGGTAGAGCCGCATCCGGGCCCGCGGGCTGATGGAACTCTCTCTTTCCAGCCGTTGAGCGCCGCGGTCCAGCAAGTCGCGCGCGGTCAGAGCGGGCTGGCCGGTGTTGGCCGGGTTGGCCTCCAGGAACATCTGGCCCAGAAACAGGCTCACCTGCAGCGCATCATTCGCTTCCCGTTCGGCCCGGTCCCGTTCAGCTCTGAGTTGGTTCGCCTGGTAGGCCGTCACGCCGGCGAACGCGAGCGAGAGCAAGAAAATGGCACAGAGGGCACTTGCGGCCAGCCGGTTTCGCCCCATTAATTTTCTGATCTGGTAGAGCGTGCCGGGACGCATGGCTCCGATCGGCTCGTTGGCGAGATAGCGTTGAACGTCCGCCGCCAGATCAGAGGCGGATTGGTAGCGCCGGGCCGGGTTCTTCTCCAGCGCTTTCTCGACGATCGTGCGCAGGTCCGTGTCGCGGGCCGGGAGCGGCTTAGGCTCGGCCTCGACAATCAGCCGGGCCGCCATCGCCAGGTTCGCTTCGTCTCCGAAGTAAGGGTGTCCGCCCGTAAGCATCATGTACAGCAAAATGCCCAGAGAATAGACGTCGGAGCGCGTATCGATTTCCAGACCCTGCACCTGTTCCGGGCTCATAAACGGCAGCGAACCTTGCACCAGGCCGGTGGCCGTGGCGGTAAGGCCGAAGGAGGAATCGTCCAGAATCCGCGCGATGCCAAAATCCAGGACCTTGATTCCCGGAGAGCCGTCGGGTTCCTCTGTGACGAAGAGGTTGGCGGGCTTGAGGTCGCGGTGGATCACGCCACGTTGGTGGGCGTAAGCTACCGGTTCGCAGATCCGGCAGAACAGCCGGAGCGCCGGCTCCAGGTTGACGCGGCGCAACGGGGGCAGCGGGCCGCGTTCGTCCAGCCACTGCTGGAAAGGCCGGCCCTGGACGAGTTCCATCGCCAGGTAGGGTGAACCATCCGGCGTCTCGCCCGATTCGTAGATGGTGGCGATGGCGGGATGGCGGAGGCGTGCCAGCGCGGCCGCTTCTCGCCGGAACAGCCGCTTGCGGTATTCGTCGTTTTCGGCGCCCGCCCGCAGCAATTTCAAGGCGACGCGCCGCTGGGGATTGATTTGCTCGGCCTCCCACACAACCGCCATGCCGCCTTCGCCCAGACGTCGGATGAGGCGATAGGGGCCGAACGCCAATCGCTGACCGGCGAAGGCCTGCGTACGGGTGATGTCGTCGGAAAGCATCCCAGATCCCTGGCTCGATGGTACCGAATGCCCGGACTGAGCCGCCTCAGGGGAACGCCGGATTGCTTCCTACTGCCAGAGCCCCATACTGGAGCAGGAGGAGTATGTACCAGATCCTTCTGATTGCGGGCGTGTTCGGTCTGATGGCATGGCACTATCTGGCCGGCGCTGGATCATACGGCAGAACTCCGTACGGCACCGCGGTGGCCTTGGCGAAGGCAGCCGCGGACTCGGACTGCAGCGCGCGCATGCAAGAAAGGTTTCCGGAAACGCCAGGCGCCCGGCAACTCTGCTCCGCTTCCTATCAAGCCGCCTTTCGCCGGTTTCACCGGACCGTGGTGATTGAGGAATCGGCGAATGCTGCCGAAGCCCTTTGCGCCTACGGCTCCACTTGAGGGCGCACGAAGACGCAGTGCGGGACACTGCGAATCCAATTGGTAATGAGGGACGGCCGCTGGGCTGTTCGCTCGTTTGCCCACGAGCCCGATTAACGGGGGCGCCGGCGGTCACCCGGAGAAATCCAGCCGGAGGGAGGATTGTACTCAGGCCGCGTCTTGAACTCTGTTTCCGTAGGGAAATCGGCCGGAATCTTTTGTGTCACCTTGCCCGTGGCCGCCCACTCCGTCCCACGCTGCAGGGTGACGATGAAACCCACGCTGTTCATGGCCGCGATGTCATGCCCGAGGGTGGTGTGGAAGATCCGGCCTTTGCCAAACGTCAACGCCATCAGGATAGGCTCATCACGGTTAGTGCCGCGGTTTGCGGGGTCGGCGAACGCCGTCGCCAGGACGGTCATGTTTTCGCCGGGACCCCGTAGCGTGGCGTAGAGTTCGTCAGGAACGTGCATCCACTTGGCCGGCAATCCTTTGGTGATCGGATGATCGAGCACCCGGTGCTCAATGACGAACGGCAGCCTGGCTCCGTGGCTTCCCGCCCTGCCTGGCGAATCGTCCCGGACGAGTTTACCGTCCTTGAAGTACCAGAGCGGTCCGTGCTTCTCCGTGCGTCCGCGCCAGCCGCCGATTCCGATCATCTGGTTGTAGGCCTTCCAATTCGGGAATGCATTGTCGGCAGCGTGCACGGATACCAGGCCTCCGCCGTTCTTCATGTACTCTTCGAAGCTCGCCTTCAACTGATCAGACCAGCGCTCATCGGGCACGTCGTAGTTGGCGACAACCACGTCGTACTTCTTGAATGCAGGCTGGAAGTTGGAAAAGTCGGCGCCAGCAGGCGGAGCAGTCACCACTTCCACGCGGAAGTGCTTCACGTCCTCGAGCATGCGTTTCAGGTGAGGCGTGGTTTCCGTCCAGTCGTGGTACGGTCCACCTTGCTCCCCATCGAGCAGCATGATGCGAAGGGTCTTCTGGGCGGCGAGCGGCGCCATGGTGGCGGCTGCCAGCAGAATCAAAACGAGCGATCGAAGCATGAGGGCAACTCCAGAGCGCGGGTGCGCTCGCCTGCAGTCTATTCCGGGAACGGGCAGCCGCGCAATCGCTCGCGATAGGATCAGAGAACCAGGTTATGAACCTCAGCGAATCTCTCCGGCGCATGGGCGTGGTGGGGGCAGGTGGCGCGGGCTTTCCGGCGGAGGTCAAAGCCTCCTCACAGGCCGAGTTCCTGCTGGCTAACGGAGCCGAGTGCGAGCCGCTGCTCCACAAAGATTTCGAAGTCATGCGTCACTTCGCGCCAGGCATCATTGCCGGAATGAACCGAATGATGCAGGCCGTGGGGGCCCGGGAAGGCCGCTTCGCCATCAAAGAAAAGAACAAGGAAGCGGTGGAGGCTGTGAGGCCCGTTGCGGAAGCGGCGGGTATCCCGCTCACCTATCTCGGGGATTTCTATCCGTCCGGCGATGAGTACGAGATCGTCTACGCCGCCACCGGCCGCCTGATTCCGGCGGGCGGCATTCCCTTGCAGGTCGGCTGTGTGGTGAACAACGTCGAAACCCTTTATAACGTTGAGCGGGCTGCCCAGGGCGAGCCCGTTACCAGTAAATTCGTTTCGATCTGCGGCGCAGTCCGGAATCCAGTCTCGTTCTGGGCCCCGGTGGGCACGCCGTTCAAGGACTTGCTGGCCATGGCCGGCGGCGCCTCCGTGGAAGAGTTCGGCATGTTCGTCAGCGGGATTATGATGGGGCAATTGTCGTTCGACCTGGATGCCCCGACCACCAAGACGACGTGCGGCCTGATCGTCCTGCCCAAAGACCACAACCTAGTGCGGCGCCGGGGACAACCTTTACAAGCCATGGAACGCATCGGGCGATCGGCTTGCGACCAGTGCAGCTACTGCACGGAATTTTGTCCCCGCTATCTCTTGGGCTACAACGTCCAGCCGCACAAAGTGATGCGGAGCCTCGGTTTCACGCTCGCCGGCAAGGACAACTGGAACGAATTCGCTGAGTTGTGCTGCAGTTGTGGCCTTTGTACCTTATACGCTTGTCCTGAAGACCTCTTTCCCCGAGAAGCCTGCGACGAGGGGAAACGGGATCTGCGCGAGAAGGGCATCAAGTATGTTCAGCAGCATCCGGTGAAGGTCCACCCCATGAAGGAGTATCGGCGGGTGCCGCAATCTCAACTTCGCAAGCGGCTGCAAGTGGAGCCTTACGACACGCCTACCCCCTATACGGAACGCCAGCCCGAGCCGGCCAAGGTGCGGATCCTTCTGAAGCAGCACGCTGGTAAGCCTGCTGCCCCGGTGGTCCGCGAGGGGGCGCGGGTAGCCCGGGGAGAAACGGTGGGCCGCGTTCCGGACGGACAACTCGGAGCGGATGTGCATGCCAGCATAGCGGGGCGTGTGGCCCAGGTCACCCCTGAATTCGTCGAGATTGAGGCATAAGGAAGTGAAGAACTCCATCGGTCTGATTGAGCTGTCCAGTATCGCGGCCGGTTTTCAAGGCTGCGATGCCATGTTAAAGGCCGCCGACGTGGAACTGGTGCTGGCCCGGACAATTTGCAGCGGCAAGTACATGGTCATGGTCCGCGGAAACGTGGCGGCAGTCACCTCTGCCGTCCAGGCGGCCACGGCTCTCAATGAGTTCAGCCTGATCGACTCCTTTGTGATCCCCAACGTGGACGAATCGCTCTTTCCCGCCATCGCTGGCACTGTGATGCCGGGGGAGATGAAAGCGCTTGGGGTGCTGGAATCCTTCTCCGTGGCCAGCCTGATTGAAGGCGCCGACGCCATGGTGAAAGCCGCCGACGTCCGTCTGGTGGAGTTGCGGTTGGCTATGGCCTTAGGCGGCAAGGCGTTTGCGGCGGTCACGGGGTCGGTTTCCGCGGTGAACAGTGCGGTGGAGGCCGGGGCTCAAATCGTGGGCCGGAAGGGATTGCTGGTGAACAAGGTGGTGATCGCCAACCCTCGCCCGGAGCTTCTCCAGGAGATGATTTAGCAAAAACAAAAACCGGGGCGCAGGAGGTGCGCCCCGGAACAACGAAAGGAGGAAAACCCCGCCAGAGCGAGGCATCTGCTCAATACTCTATCTACAGGTCTGATTCTCTCATAAGAACAATCGGAACGTCAACCCCTGCAGTTCAGGTGGCGCGGGCCAACAATTTCCGGACGATCCCGGCGTTCTCGGCGATCTCGTCTTTGAATTTAGGGCACATGCCGACGATCATGGCGTCGGTGGGCTTGATGTTGTCGATGGCGAACCGGAAGGCGGCTTCCACCTGCTCGGCGGACCAGCCAGTGCGGCCAGCGCCCAGAACCTTGAAGGCCAGGCAGGGCCGGCGCGTTTTGCGGATCATGGCCGTCATGCGGACCGGATCTTTCTCGAGGAATGTCTCGCCCAAGGGCCGCTCACCCGCCAGTAGCGCCCGGGCTTCTTCCGGTGTCCGGCTGACCTGATACATGCAGGTCATGTAGTAGTCCACGTCCCAGCCCTTGGACTCGATGTAATCCATTACCTCGGGGTTGTGCATGGAAACGCCCACCATCATGCCGGTGTCCCGCACACGCTTGGTGAACTCATGAACCCGGCTCATGTCTTTAGCCCGGAATGCCTCGTCGGTCCGGTTGCCGTGGTGTGCCATGCCGATGAACCCCAGTTTGGCCAAGTCCGGAATCATCGAAAAGTCCTTTTGCATTTCGAAGTCGGACAGCAGAAAGGTGTTCAATTTACTGCCCTCGCGGCGGATCCGCTCAAGCAGGGCGATGGTGTCGGCGTGGTAGTGCAGTTGCCAGGTGTTGATTCCGCCCCGTTCACATTGGTGAAGCACTTCGGCGCGCCTGTCCATGGTGTACCACTCGCGCATAAACCGGTCGAGCACGCCGTTGAAGTGCGAATACCCGAAGAACGGATTGGTGCCCACAATCAGGCGCGTGACGTGGGCCCTTCCAAACTTCACGGTGGGCAGAGTTGGCGACGGGCCCGCCTGCATTGCACCGGCGGCACTTGCGGCGCCAGCGGCTTGCAGGAACCGGCGGCGGGAATTCTTGGACCACGGCATCGGCTACCTCCGGGATGCTGACTTCCGGACAATTTTGTCCTATTCCCGATGCTAACCCGGAATCGGGCGTCGCGCCAGTGTTTTGTGGAGCTTCGCGGGCCGGGAAGTCTACATCCGGCTTGCGCGGCGCAAGGCCAATTTCTAAAGATAGGGAGGTTATGGCTATCCACCCTTTGGCCGGCCAGCCAGCCACGGCCGACCTGTTGATTGATGTCGGGCGTCTCGAGCAGGCGTACTACGAGGGAAAACCGGATCCGGCAGACCCTCGCCAGCAAGTGAGTTTCGGCACCAGCGGCCACCGCGGGACTTCTCTGGACGGCACGTTCACCGAAAGCCACATTCTGGCGATTGCCCAGGCGGTCTGCGACTACCGGAAGTCGGCGGGCACCGACGGCCCGCTGTTTCTGGGTATGGATACGCACGCCCTCTCATATGCTGCCCAACGCTCCGCGTTGGAGGTACTAGCGGCGAATGCGGTAGACACGGTGCTCCAGTCCAACGATGGGTTTACCCCCACGCCTGTAATCTCCCGGGCAATTCTGGCGCACAACGAAGGACGGGTTAGGGGCTTGGCGGACGGCATTGTCATCACGCCCTCGCATAATCCGCCAGCCGACGGAGGGATCAAGTACAACCCGCCGAATGGCGGTCCGGCGGACACGGATGTGACCGGTTGGATCCAAAAGCGCGCCAATGACTTGCTGAAGGCACCCGGTGCTGTCCGCCGGATCCCTTACGAACAGGCGATCAAGGCGTCCACTACCCACCGGCTGAATCTGGCGGCGGGGTATATCGACGACTTGGCCAATGCGCTGGATCTGGATGCAATTCGCGACGCCGGCTTGCGCATCGGGGTGGACCCTCTGGGCGGCGCTTCGGTCGCTTATTGGGGGCCGCTGGCGGAAAAGTACGGACTCCGTCTGGAGGTGGTGAACACCGAAGTGGATCCACGCTTCGCCTTCATGCGGGTCGATCACGATGGCAAAATCCGCATGGATTGCTCCAGCCCCTACGCCATGGCAGGCCTGGTGAGCCTGAAGGACCGCTTTGACATTGCCTTCGGCGCCGATCCCGATGCGGACCGGCACGGCATTGTGACGCCTTCGGCGGGCTTGCTCAACCCGAACCACTACCTCTGCGCCGCCATAGCCTATCTTGTCACCCACCGGCCGCAGTGGCCAGGCACGGCGCGGATCGGGAAGACCCTGGTTTCCAGTGCCATCATTGACCGCGTCGGGGCCTGGCTCAGCCGCCAAGTGTACGAAGTCCCGGTGGGCTTCAAATGGTTCGCTCCGGGCCTGTTCGATGGCAGCGTGTGTTTTGGTGGCGAGGAATCGGCCGGGGCCAGTTTTCTCCGCAGGAACGGCCGGGTCTGGACCACGGACAAAGATGGCCTGCTGCTTTGTCTGCTGGCGGCGGAAATCACCGCCGTTACCGGCAAGGACCCTGGAAAGCATTACCGCGAACTCACGGAGCGTTTCGGCACGTCCTACTACACGCGCCTGGATACGCCTTCAACACCCGAACAGAAGGCGCGGTTCAGTTCCCTGGTGCCGGAACGCGTCCAGGCGCAGTCGCTGGCCGGGTCCCGCATCGTGGCCAAGCGCACTACGGCTCCGGGCAATGGGGCGTCTATCGGCGGGCTGAAAGTGGAGTTGGCGGATGGATGGTTTGCGGCCCGGCCTTCGGGAACGGAGAACATCTACAAGCTCTATGCGGAAAGCTTTCAAAGCCAGGATCACCTGGAGCAGATCGTGTCCGAAGCGCGCGCAATGCTGAATGTGGTGTTGGCAGGATGACGCCGGGAGTCGCCCCTTGCTGTATCCCCGCGCAAAGTGAAACCATAGGCGGGAGATGGCTCAGCGCCTGACAGGGATCTTTACGCCGATGCTCGCGCCGCTCGACGAGCGGGGCGAGATTCACGAAGCAGAACTGCGGCGGTTCATCAACTGGTTGATTGCCAGCGGTGTGCACGGGCTCTATCCCAACGGATCGACCGGCGAGTTCACCCGGCTGACGGTGGAGGAGCGCCGCCGGATTGTTCAGATCACTTGCGACGAGGCGCGCGGCCGTGTGCCAATTCTGGCCGGAGCCGCGGAAGCGAATGTCCGGGAAACGATCGCGGCCTGCGAACTTTACCACTCTTATGGCGCCACGGCGGTGGCCATCGTTTCACCTTTCTACTACCGTCTGAGTCCCGAGAGCGTGTACGCGCATTTTCGGGAGATCGCCCTGCATTCGCCCATCGATGTCACGCTGTACAACATCCCGATGTTCGCCAGCCCCATCGATGTGCCCACCATCCGCCGCTTGGCGGAGTTCGAGCGCATCGTGGGCATCAAGGACTCCTCGGGCGACGTGGCATTCATGATGCGGATGATCGCGGCGGTGCGGCCATTGCGGCCCGAGTTTACCTTCCTTACGGGCTGGGACTGCGTGCTGGTGCCCATGATGGTGGCCGGCGCCGACGGCGGCACGAATGCGGCTTCCAACGTGGTGCCAGAGCTGATGCGGCGGCTTTTCGATCTGACGCGCGAAGCGCGGCTTGCCGAAGCAATGGAACTGCAGCGCCGGATCCTCGAGCTGTTTGACATGATGCTGTACCAGTTCGAGTTCCCCGATGGATTCCGTGCCGGCGTGGAAATGCGCGGCTTTCACTTCGGACGGTCGCGCCAGCCTCAAACGACTGCCCAAGCGGTCGAGCGCGCGCGCTTGAAGAATCTTCTGCAGTGTTTGGTGGCCGATGCCGGGCTCGTCGAACCTCCGCCCGGGGGCTGCCTGGCTCCTGAACACGGGCCTCAGCAGCAGGATGTGGCACAGATTGCGGCAGCCGTGCTCGATGCGCTGCGGGAGAAGGGTCTGGTGTGAGCGAGGCCCTGGGGTTGATCGAGTTGGCGGGTTGGAGCCCCTCCGTGGTGGTGTTGGACGCCATTGAAAAAGCGGCATCTGTTCGTCTGCTGCAGGTCGAGTACAACGACTTGGCGGGCGCCTCGATAAAGGTGACCGGGGACGTCGCCGCCGTCCGCACAGCCGTTGACGCCGGGCGGGCCTTGGCGGAAGCCATGCAGGTGCGTTGCATGGCCGATGTGATTCCGAATCCGGAGCCGCGCGCGCGGGCCGGTTGGGAAGCGAAGCCGGAGTTCAATCCGCTGATGGAGCAGGACGTAGTGAAGTTGCCAGCCAGACAGGGCAGGGAGGGAACTGTGAACGAGCAAGCCGGGTTCGCCGTCGGGTTGATTGAAACGCAAGGCTTTACGGCCGTGTTTGAGGCTATCGACACCGCCTGCAAGACCGCCAGCGTCGAGGTGGTGGCCCGCGAAAAACTGGGCGGCGGGTTCATTACGGTAGTAATCCGGGGCGACGTGGCGGCCGTCACCGCTGCCGTCGAGGCCGGCAAAACCAAGGTGGATGGCCTGGGAAAGCTGATCGCCGCCCACGTGATTCCAAACCCCTCGGCGGCCGTGCTTTCGCTCTTGCCGAAACTGTGATGGGTTCGGCGGACGCTGGGCACCATTGGGAAACCATTCGCCTTCCACTCCGCCTCGAATTGCGTTAATCTATCAATCGTCACCCCACGCTGAGCGGGAGTAATTCAGTGGTAGAATGCCAGCTTCCCAAGCTGGACGTCGCGGGTTCGACCCCCGTCTCCCGCTCCATTTTCAATCACCTACCGACCTTCGACAATCACACCCTCCATAGCACTCCATTAAGAACCTCCTGCCGCTTTGCGCACCTTTCGGACCTTGCTCACGACGGAGTTCTCAATCCGCTTCACTGCGGATGCTCGGTCCTTCATCGTCGATTTCGTGTAGACGTCGATAGCGACACCGATGCCGTGCCCACGTTGGTCCGCTGACACCTTGGGATCTACCTTGGCCTGGTGCCCGAGGCTGGCGTGCGTGCGTCGCATGACCTGGAAGTTCACCCAACCGAGACCTACCGGCGCCAGTCTTGCCTTGATGTAATCTTCAAGGAGCGAAGACCTCCAGAGCGGCTGACCCGTCTCACCTGCGAACACAAACGATTCGGGGTTCGACTCCACTGCCGTCTCCATCCACCGCCGAAGGAGCGTGGCCGTGGATGGCGGAACAGCAACCTCCCGAACCAAGCCGTTCTTCGGAGAGGCGAACTTCCCCCGGTAGACGCGCTGGCGGATCTTAATCACTGAGGCGTCCGCGTTTACGTCTTCCCGCTTGATGGCCAAGAGTTCACCGGGGCGCATGCCAGCAAAGATGGCAAGCCTTAAGATCACCTTCTCCCGGTCCTCAACCGCACCGATGGCCAATTCCACTTGGCCCGCTGACATTACGGGACTTTCGTTTCGCTTGGCAGTCTTCGGCGTGTAAAGGGATGCGGTTGGATTCACCGTGATCACCTTCTCCGAGACCGCCATTTCGAACATCGAAGAGAGGTCCCATCGAAGGTGATCCACGACGCTAAAGGACAACCCTGAAGCCGCCTTCTTCTCCAAGTACTGTTGGAGCTTTGCCAACGTGAGGTTGGTCAACCGCTGGCATCCCAGGTCCTTTCCGATATGGTGTCGGATGCGATTTTCCGACGTCCCTGCAGTCGATTCCTTCCACTTGCCAAGGTAAAACGGCAAGTAGACTTCCTCGAGGAACTCAGCTATCGTCGGCGGGCGAGTCGCGCTGATCGTACGAACGCCACCATTTATCTCACGCATGAATTCCTGGCGCTTCTCGTCAGCCTGACCCTTGTTCATTTCTGAGGCCCAACCAAGCGTGTGGTAACGCCGGTTGCCTCGTTCGTCGTAGTACAGAATCACCCATACTCTCCTTTGCGCATGCTTGCGAAGCTGCAAGCTGCCTTTCTGAAATCTCCTGCGTCTCATTGATTCTCCTTGTGAGGCGCAGGCGTTGACTCAAGGTGATTCGAGCGTATCATCGGGCCTAGCTCGTTGCGACGCCGTGCTCCTGGTCCAGCAGCCACTGGTCAAGCACCGCCCGTCGGATTAGCGCGCGGCGGCCGGCACGGACGTGCGGAATGGCAGAAACCCCGGCGACTTTTCCCGCGAGAATGTGAGACAGATGCGACCGTGAGACACCCAGGTAGATGGCGGCGGCCTTGATGTCCAGGATTTCCCGATCGCTAAACACATGCTTTGATGCGCTTACGATATCGTCCTGCACTTCGTCTTTGAAAGCCACGTGCTTTGCGCCGTGATCGCCGTTCGCTTGTTGGATGACATATGGGGTAGGCATACTCATTCCCTGTTCGTAAGGTTCGATCACCTAGCCAAGTGGCTGGAGTCCTCAGGACCTCGACGGCTCCCTTGGTACTGAATAGCCGAATCGAGGCCGTGGGGGAGGTTTGGGGTCGTCATGTAGGCCTTCCTGGTCGAAGAGTCGACGAGATTGTTATCAGGGAAAACCGGGGCCAAGTCAAAAGTCGATGAAGCAGCCGGGAGCAGGGGCCAAGCAGCGCAAATCGCCGCGGAAACGATGCTCCTCAGGGGGCTAGAAATTCTCAAAGGGGAATTTTGACCCCCTTGTGCCCAAGAGGGGTCAAATGATGGGGCGACGAGAAGTCGCGACTTTTTGAATTGTCCCGAACCGACCCTAGAATCGCCGCAGGTCACGAGCGACTATGCATGTCTCATCTGCGGAAACGAACTTCCCTCTAACCGGCGGAGGCCTGGCGTTCACTGTCACGCCGGCCAAAACCGTGCCTGACGGCGATCGACAGGCGCCGTCAGCCGACACACCACCTTCACCCGCGAGGAATTGGACAACCTCGGATGCGAAAGTCGCTGTTC
>CAYWQS010000034.1:0-47207 GCA_964460395.1 uncultured Solibacteraceae bacterium
GCTAGAGCTTTGCCCTACTTTTGCTCGATGGCCAAGTCATCTGGCCCATGATCCAGGTTGGAGGCCGCATTCCAGCCCAAAAAGCCAATGGGCTTACGCGGCTCTGCCGGATTCGTTTTCTCTCAGCGGAAATCCGCGGCGCAACCCCTACAACCCCAAGCCAGACCCACCCAAACCTCCCCATCGGCTCAACCTGCCGTACAGGTGAGAACGTTGCCAGGTGGCAGCGGCGCTCGTTGCCCCGGATGCGGGAGTTGTCTTTCTTCAGGGGCTTTACGGCAAGTCCCTATTCCGTCAACCCGACGGCACCGTGATCCTGCAAGATCCTTCTGGCGGTCTCGGGGGCCACCTTCTATTGACGATTATTGATTCGTATTCCGGCACAATCATCCCCATCGAACCCAGCCGAAAGGTCATTCGAGGGTGATTTCGATTGAATAAGCACGTCGAGGCCTACTGGGGGGTTGCCAGCCGCTTCTGAATGGCATTGGGAGAACTCGACTAGCGATTGGAATGCACCAAGCTACAGCGGTGCAACGAATTCGTCCACCGTACGGACACAGACTCCAGGCCCGCATAGGCCCATCAGAACGCGAGCCGCAAGCCGAACTGGATCTGCCGGGGGTCCAACTGATTTTGCACACGGCCAAATTGCGGGTTGTTGATGATGCGTCCGACAATGCTGTAGTTCGGGGTGTTGAACGCGTTGAACAACTCGCCCCGGAACTGCAGGTTCACGCCTTCGCGCAGCCGAAAGTTCTTCGCGCCCAGTACGTCCAGGTTGACCATGGAGGGACCGATTACGGTGTTCCGGCCCACCGTACCCAAGGTGAAGGCAGGGGGCGCAGAAAACGCCGCCGTGTTAAACCACCGCTCGGTGCTACGATCACCCGCCGCTAGCTTCCAGTTCTGACCAGCCACTGGATTCGGGCGGACCAGAATCGCCCCTGTTCCGCCTCCAATTCCGGCCGTGTCACCCGCCAGATTCAGCGTGAACGGGAATCCCGTCTGCACGGTGTGAATGGCCGAGATCTGCCAGCCGCCAAACAACCAGCTTACGGGTCCTGTGGGGAGCCAGCGTCGCCCTTGGCCCCATGGCAGATTCCAAACCATGGAGTTCACCCACCGATGGCGCACATCGAAAGAGGCGAGCCCCCGTTCCTGGTTCAATATGTGGGAATCCTGAGGCGGCGAATTCTCCGCCCCGTTGGCCCCGCCTGCATTCCGGAATTGCGGCGCGTTCGTGATGGCCTTGCTCCAGTTGTAGGAACTAAGCCAGGACAGCCCGCCGGTGAACTTCTTCTCGAAGCGTAGAAACATCGCGTGATAGTTCGATTGCGCCGAACGGGGCAAATAGTTGATGAAGCCCGCCGGGACGCTATCTCCCTGCACGACGACGTAATCAGGAAACCGCGTGCCGGGCGCAAACTTCAGCCCGCGGTACGGACGCCGGGGATCAACTGCGCCGGAGCCCGGTCTCGCGTTATTCGGCTGCACGTTTTGCTCCA
The DNA here is from genome assembly GCA_964460395.1 of uncultured Solibacteraceae bacterium. Classification (GTDB taxonomy): domain Bacteria; phylum Acidobacteriota; class Terriglobia; order Bryobacterales; family Bryobacteraceae; genus CAYWQS01. The sequence goes on from CAYWQS010000034.1 coordinate 1,509, forward strand.
ACTTGATCCCCATTGTCGCGAGATAGCCCACCTCCACAACGATGTCGCGGCGCAACTCCCTTTGTACCGAGAAGGTCCACTGCGGCGAGTAACTGGTGCGCTGGAATAAGTCGATACCCGCCTGTTGAATCTGCTGCGGCCCCACCACCGCGGGACCGAAAATGTCGAAACCGCGGAACTGTGGGGTGAACGCATTCGCGCTCAGAGTCTGCGCGATGTTTCCCGGCAGCACGGCGGCCAGCCGGAACAAAGGGTTTGCATCGCTGGCGGCATAGAACAAGCCCGCCCCGCCCCGGATTACCGTTCTCGGGCTTACGCTCCAGGCAAAACCGGCCCGCGGAGCCCAGTTGTTCTTGTCCGTGTATGCGCAGCCCTTGGGGTAGCCCGACTGTCCACAGATGAAGAAAAGCGGTTCGTAGAACGCGAGACGCCCTTCCGCGAAGACGTCCCAGGGACTCGGCACGTTGCGGTAGTCGATACTGCCCATTTGCTGCCGGTGGTCCCGCATGGGCGGAGAGAGTTCGTAGCGGAGGCCCAAGTTCAGAGTGAAGGTTGGGCTCAGCTTGATGTCATCCTGGAGGTAGAAACCGAAGTACTCCTGCCGTCCGTCAATCCGGCTTGGACCAACTGAGCGGGAACCCTGCTGGGGTAGACCCAGCAGCATCGAGGCCAGAATGTTCCCCGTTCCATCGTTGGCAAGCGTTCGCGATGTGTAACCGGCCACAAATTGGTATTGCCCATTGACGTTCGCCGATTCGAAGCGGTTGTACTGCTGCCACAACACCTCTCCGCCCATCCTGAGGTTGTGGCGGCCCTTGAGCAAGGAAATGTTGTCGTAGATCTGGAAGGTGTTGTTCCTGACCAGCACGGTGCCGCCGCCCGTGGTTCCGGTGAAGCCACCCGCCCCACCCATCACCGGATAACCTGCCACGACAAAGCGGGGCAGCTCACGTTGGGCGCCGCCTACGCTGAACAGTGGCTCCGGCAGCCCGTCCTGGAACCGCAGCCGGTTGAAGCCCGCGCGGAACTCGTTCACCAGACTTGGCCGCAACACTTGCGTAGAACCGAGCACCACATTTTGCGGTCTCGAGTTGCCCACCCGGTCGCGGTCAGGCACTACGTCAGGAATTACGTTCCCTTCGTCCCAAAGCGAAAACCTGCCAAAGACGCTTACCCGGTCCGAAGCGTTGAAATCGCCCCGGACCGAGTAGTTGTCGGCGTCTTGCCGCAGAATTCCCGCGGCGTTGACATACTGCGCTGCTCCGGCGTTGGGCAAAGGCATTGCGTTCATGGCTGCATTGGTCCAGGGGTGAATCCGGCTGGAGGGGATGCGGTTGTCCGGAAACTGCTGCCGGACCCCGCCGGACAACGTATCCGGGTCGAAGATCCCTCCGGGCGTACCCCCAAAGTCGCCCGAGCGCTGTGCTGAGGTAGGCACCGCCACGGTCGTCAGTCCCGCGCCAGCTTGCCGGATTCGCAATCCTTCATAGCCGCCGAACACAAACAGCCGGTTCTTGACAATAGGCGCCCCCAACGTAGCGCCAAACTGGTTGCGCTGATACTGCGGAAGCTTGGACTGGTTTAAGTTGAACGGCCGCGCGTCAAACACACGGTTCCGAAGGAATTCCCAGGCTGAACCGTGCCACTGGTTGGCGCCAGACTTGGTCACCACGTTCACTTGCCCCCCGGATGCACGGCCATACTCCGCACTGAATTGGGCCGTCTGCACCTGGAATTCGGCGATCGTGTCGATAATGGGCGAATAGTTCAGAGCGTTGTAATCCGGATCGGTATTGGCGGCTCCATCCAGCAGGAACGCGTTGTTGTTTGTGCGCCCGCCACTCACGCTGAATCCGCCCGCTTGGCCCAGCCGCACAGAATTCTGCTGCACAGTCCGGCCACCAGGATTGGCGCCCGGCACCAGGAGAGCGAGTTGGAGGAACTGTCTGCCGTTCAAGGGCAGTTCCACAATCTTTTCCTCCGTGATGACTGTGCCTTGGGCGACCGACTCAGTGGAAAGCGGGGTTACGCTGCTGGTCACGTCCACCCGTTCCGAAACACCCCCAATCTCCAGCACCACCACCACCTGTGCCGCCTGGGCAACCTGCAACCGGACGCTCTCATCGCGGAACAACTTGAAACCGGGCGACTCCGTCTCCAGGGCGTAGGAGCCAGGCGGCAGGAGAGAAAACAGAAAGCGGCCTTCTTCATCTGTCTTCGCAGCACGCTTTCTGGCTGTGGTCTGGCTAATCAGCGTCACGATGGCGCCAGCAACCGGGGCCCCGGCGGGGTCGCGCACCAAGCCGGTCAAGGAGGCAGAGTCGGTCTGGGCGACGGCTTCCTGAACGAGAACTGTTGCTGTAAGGAGGAACAGAGCAGTACGAAGAAGGGTCCGATTTTTCATGTGTCTGTTTTGTCAAGGAAAGAAACGGCAGCCAAACGTCTGCTGTCAGGCTAGCGCCCCATTGCTGCATTCCCGCTACGCGGACATTGCGATTTCGTCAATCGCCCTTCGTCTCCCACGAGCCCCAACCCGTGCTATCCTAAGCACTTGGGCGCACAGGCGCGCCCGGTCCGGCCGGAATCCGGCCTGGCAGTTCCGAGGGGCCTTCGGGCCAAGGGCTGCCACCCCGGCATATCTCACGCCGTTTCAATGGTTTGTGCGCTTGGAGTTTGACTTGCAGGCGCGCTGGTCCGTAAACTGGAAGTTTTGTAGTCCGCTCACGGAGATGGTTTGTCTATGAAGACCGAGTTTCCGTCCAAGAGCGCCATCACCCGGTCCTGGATCATTCTGGACGCGAGTGAGACCGCTTTGGGACGGGTTGCCAGCAAGGCCGCGAAGATTCTGATGGGAAAGCACCGGCCGGATTATGTGCCCTTTCTCGACACCGGCGATCACGTCATCGTGATTAACGCCGAAAAAGCCGTCCTGACGGGTAATAAGGAAAGTCAGAAGGTTTACCGCCGCCACTCGGGTTATCCTGGCGGGCTGACTGAGATCCAGGCTGCGCGTATGCGGCAGACGCGGCCCGTCAAGATGGTGGAAGAGGCGATCCGCGGCATGCTGCCGAAGACCAAGCTCGGCAAGCAGATGTACCGCAAATTGAAGGTATATGCGGGTGACCGCCACCCGCATGCGGCTCAACAGCCCAAGGCGATGAGCGCCGCCAGCTAAAGAGGAAACCGATTCTATGGCCATGCTTCAATACCTCGGCACCGGGCGGCGCAAGCGCGCGACGGTGCGTGTTTTTCTGCGGCCGGGCACCGGCAACGTCAGCGTGAACGGCAAGAAGTTGGACGAGTATTTCACGACGTTCAGCAGCCGGGCGGCCGTTCGCCAGCCCCTGCTTGCCACTGAAACCGCCGACAAGTTCGACGTCTTGATCAACGCCCGCGGGGGCGGCATCACCGGACAGTCGGAAGCGGCGCGTCTTGGCGTCGCCCGAGCGCTGTGCGAATTCAATCTCGAGTTGCGCGGCAAGCTGAAGTCGCTGGGCTTTCTCACCCGCGACCCGCGCGAGCATGAGCGGAAGAAATACGGGCAGCGCGGAGCGCGCCGCCGCTTCCAGTTCTCGAAACGTTAAGCGCGGCTCCTGCCGCGAACGCAGGGTTTCGTTCGTTTTGGGCAGGCCGCCAGCCGATCCGGCAAATTCCGTTTGGGCGCCGGAGAGCCTGGCGGCTTGTCTCGTGTCTACCCCGGGGTGACGCCAGCCCCAGAACCACTCAGGAAGAGGTTATCCCTTGCCATCCATTTCAATGAAGGAATTGCTCGAAGCGGGCGTTCACTTCGGGCACCAGACCAAGCGCTGGAATCCAAAGATGAAAGAGTACATCTTTGGTGAACGCAACGGCATTTACATCATCGACCTGCAAAAGACCCTCAAGCTGTTCAAAGACGCTATGCGGTTTGTCGGCGAACAGGCGGCCATGGGCAAGACCGTCATGTTCGTCGGAACCAAGCGGCAGGCCCAGGAAGCAATTCAGGAAGAGGCCGCCCGCTGCGGCATGTTCTATGTCAACAACCGCTGGCTGGGCGGATTGCTCACCAACTTCGTCACCGTAAAGCAGTCCATCCGGCGGCTGAAAGACCTCGACGAGATCCTCGCCGAAGACAGCCCCGACCGCGAGCGCCGCACCAAGAAGGAACTCATCAAGCTGGAGCGCGAGCGCAAGAACCTGCTCTCCAATCTTGCCGGCATTAAGGAAATGAACGACTTGCCGGACCTGTTGTTCGTCATTGACTCGAACAAGGAGGACATTGCCGTCAAGGAGGCCCGCAAGTTGGGCATCCCGGTAGTGGCCGTGGTGGACACCAATTGCGACCCCGACATGGTGGACCATCCCATCCCCGGCAACGACGATGCATTGCGCGCCATCCGGCTGTTCACGAACAAGATCGCCGACGCCGTCATCGAAGGCCGCAGCCTCGCTTCGGAACAGGATTTCGGCCACAAGGAAATCGTGTCCGAGGAAGGGCCCGTCGAAGATATGTCTCAGTTCGATCACTACGTCGACCCGCGGCTGAACGAAGACGTGCTGACCGAAGGCATCTCCGACCTCGACCTGCCTTCCGTTTCCCTCCCGAAGAAAACCGCCGACGCGGCCCCCAGCGAAACCCCAGCCGCCACTTAACAATCCGGATTTTGCCGAGGGGCGCCTTGCGGCTTCAGGCGCCCTCGTGCCGCTCATCCTGAGCCGCATCCGCAACAGAAGGACATCCGTATGGCAGAAATCAGTGCGCAACTCGTGAAGCAGCTTCGGGAGATTACCGGAGCTGGAATGATGGAGTGCAAGAACGCCCTCGTGGAAGCCAAGGGCGACCTCGAAGAAGCCCAGGCGGTACTGCGTAAGCGCGGCCTGGCTACCGCCGCCAAAAAGGCGTCCCGGTCCGCCAAGGAAGGGTTGATCGGCCTCTACATCAGCCCCGCGGGCGATCTGGGGGTTTTGGCCGAGGTCAACTGCGAAACCGACTTCGTGGCGAAGACCGAGGACTTCAAAGCTCTAGTCGACGAGGTCCTCAAGCTGGTGATCGACAAGGCGCCTGCCGATCCCGCGGCTCTTTACGCTCTTCCTTCTCTCAGCGATCCAGCCAACACCGTCGAGGGCCTTTTGAAGGCAAAAGTAGCCAAAGTAGGCGAGAACATGCAGGTGCCCCGCTTCGTCCGCCACAAGGCGAACGGAGTGCTGGGCAGCTACGTACATCCCGGCTCCAAGCTGGTAGTCCTGGTCGACGTCACGACGGGCAAGGCCGAAACCAAGGACCGGCCCGAGTTCAAGGAATTGCTGCAGGACCTTGCCATGCAAGTGGCCGCTGCGGGCCCGCAGTTCGTCCGCAAGGACCAGGTGGACGCCGCCCTCATCGAGCGTGAGAAGTCGATCGAGCGCGAGCGTGCCCTCGCCGAAGGCAAGCCCGAAAAGATCGTCGACCGCGTGGTGGAAGGCCGCATGGCGAAGTTTTATGAGGAAGTCTGCCTGCTCGAACAGCCTTTCATCAAGGAGAACGGCATCAGCGTGGCGCAATTGCTGGCTGACCGCGGCAAGGCCTTGGGCGACCAGATCGGCGTAGCAGCCTTCATCCGCTACAAGGTCGGCGAAACGGCCTCCGCAGCCGAAAGCGCAGAATAGCCGGAGAGGAGACCGGCGCCATGGCGGAGCGCTACAAACGGATCTTGCTGAAGTTGAGCGGTGAGGTGCTGTCCGGGGAAGCCGGCTTTGGTGTCGATCCCGCTTGCGTGCGGACGCTTGCCGAAGAGATCGCCGAAGTCCACCGGCACGGCGTCCAGACCGGCATTGTGATCGGGGGCGGCAACTTTTTTCGGGGGGTGGCCGCAGCCGCACGCCAAATGGACCGCGTCACCGTGGACTCGATGGGCATGCTGGCCACCATCATTAACTGCCTGGCCATGCAGGACGCACTTGAAAAACTCGGCATCCCCACTCGCGTTCTGACCGCTATTCGGATGGAGCAGCTTGCCGAACCCTATATCCGCCGCCGCGCCATCCGCCACCTGGAGAAGGGCCGCATCGTGCTCTATGGCGGCGGCACCTCCAATCCCTTCTTTTCCACGGACTCGGCCGGCGCCCTCCGCGCCCTGGAAACCGGCTGTGACGTATTCGCCAAGGCCACTGGCGTGGACGGCGTTTACGACAAGGATCCGCGTAAGCACGGCGACGCCCAGATGTACACGGAGGTTTCTTACTCCGAGGTGCTCAGCAAGAATCTGGGTGTTATGGACGCCTCCGCCGTGGCCATGTGCCGCGACAACCGCTTACCCATCGTCGTTTTCAACCTGAAGCAGAGGGGCAATATAATGCGAATGTCGATGGGGGAACCCGTCGGCACGATGATCCGTTGAACGGAAACCGAACTATGAAACAAGGACATTCCTCCGCCGCACCGGCGGGCCAGTTCCAAAGCGTGAAGGAAGTGGAAACCAGCGCCAAAACGCGCATGGAGAAAGTCGTCGCCGATCTGCAGCACGCTATGGCAAGCGTGCGAACGGGCCGTGCCTCGGTCAATCTTTTTGAAGGAATCCAGGTGGAGGCATACGGCTCGCCGATGCCGATTAACCACGTGGCCACCCTGCACGTGCCGGAGGCTGCGCTGGTCACCATCCAGCCGTACGACGTCTCGCTGATCGGCGCCATCGAGAAGGCCATCCGGACGTCCGACCTCGGGCTGAACCCGTCTAACGACGGTAAGATCATCCGTGTCCCAGTCCCCGCGCCCACCGAGGAGCGGCGCAAGGAGCTGGTGAAACACCTGCACCACATGACGGAGGACCACCGCGTCTCGATCCGCAACGTCCGCCGTGACGCCAACGAGGCTTTGAAGAAGATGTTGAAGGACAAGGCCATCAGCGAGGATGAGGAGAGGCGCGCTCTGGATGAAGTGCAAAAGATGACAGACAGTTTCATCGGCAAGCTCGATCAGTTGTCCGCCGCCAAAGAGAAAGAGATTTTGCAGGTCTGACTGGGCGAATCTGAAAAATGCAGGCCCCGGCTCCGGCCGGGGCTTTTTCTTTACCGCACGGCCGTAATCACGATCTCGCCGCACCAGCGGTGCAAGCCAGGCAGCAGTTGCAGCAGCACACGGTCAGCCGATTCCAAAGCCGCCAATGTGCGCCGGGCGGCGGGACGGTGAAACCGGCCGCGCAACATTCGTTTACTCATCGCCAGCAGATTCAGCGGCTGCAACTCGATCTGGCGGAAGTACTGTCCCAACTGCTTCACTTCGCGCGGTGACAGCACAATCTCTTCGCCCTGCTCCGCGGGTTCGTTCGCCGCGCTTGCCCGCCAGCGTCTGGCGCGCCGCAACAGCGGATTGCCGTCCCAGGTTTCACACAGCACCAGGCGGGCGCCCGGGCGCATGATGCGGGCCAGTTCCTCGAGCGCACCGGGATACTTCAGGGTGTGGTGCAGCGAGGCGCAGGCGAACACGAGGTCGAAGGCCCAGTCGGCGAACATATCCAGCTTGGTAGCGTCTGCCGCCACGCCTTTTACCCGGCGCGTTACACCGCTGGCTTTCGCGCGCCGCAATCCAAGTTCGATGGCCTTCTTGGAAAGATCCAGCAGCGTCACTTCCGCGCTCTCGGTGGCCATCCAGATGCCAAAATCGGCCGGACCGCACCCATAATCGAGCACCTTTTTGCCCCGCAGCGGTTCCGCCTCCAGGGCGGCCATCGCAGCCCGGTAGAGCATCCTTCGCTCAAAGAAAGGATGCTCTGGATTGTCGAGATTACGCTCCAGCACTGCGCGGTCCACGCGCAGGTCTTCGTCTGGCAAGGCCAGGAACTGCTCGTACTGGCGGTCGTAAAACGCCTGTTCGTCCGCTGCGCTGATCATTGCGGCGCTCCTGAACCGCGCAGCACCTCGCCGGCCCGTTCTCCGGTCAGGACGCCGTTCTCCAAAGCGGGCGTGCCTCGCACCCAAACGATGCGCATGCCTTCCGCGTAGTGGTGGGGATCGGCAAAAGTCGACCGGTCCCGCACCGCCGCGGGATCGAAAAGTGCCAGGTCGGCCCACTGGCCGGCGCGGATCAAGCCGCGGTCCCGCAGGCCCATTCGCCGGGCGGGCAGGCCGGACATTTTATGTACCGCTTCCTCGAGGGTGAGAACGCCCCGCGCCTGAACGTAGACGCTCAGTACACGCGCGAACGTTCCGTAGTTGCGTGGATGCGGATGGCCCTGTCCCAGCGAGGGAACTCCGCCATCGGAGGCGATCATGGTGGCGGGGTGACGCATGATGCGCTCGATATCTTCTTCGGATATTGCATGGTAAATCGCCGAGCAGCCGCCCGCAAGCTGCAGTTCGATCGCAACCTCCGCAGCGTTCTCGAAGCTGGCATCCCCGCGCCGCTGGCTCGCCAGTTCCGCCAGATTCCGGCCAGCCAGCGATGGATCGTGACGGCATCCTGCCAACACGACGTTCGCAGGATCCCCCGCTCCGCGGTCTTCCCTCAGCCGCCTTACGATCTCCGCCTGGATCCTGGCCCGTTGCGCGCTTGAAGACAGTCGCTCGGCCAGCGCTTTCGCGCCTCCTTCGAGGGCCCATTGAGGGAACAGCGCCGCCGTGCCCGTGCTCGAGGCCGTGTAGGGATACTGATCGATGCTGACATCGACTCCGCGCCGCCGGGCCTCATCCACCAGCCGCAGGGTCTCCTGGCTTAACCCCCAATTCCGTTTGCCGATCACTTTGTGATGTGTGATCTGCGTGGGCAGTCGGCCCTCCTCTCCGATCCGGAGGGTCTCGCGCACGCTGTCCGCCACCCGCTCCGCCTCGTCGCGCATGTGCGATTGGTGGATGCCACCCGCCGCTCCCGCCACCTTGGCCAGTTCCACCAGTTCTTCGGTGGGCGCAAAGTTGCCTGGCACATAGAACAGCCCGGTAGACAGGCCAAAAGCCCCCTCACGCATCGCCTGCCGGACGAGACCCCGCATCTGGTCGAGTTCCTCCGGCGTCGCGGCGCGATTCACGCTCCCCATGACGCGCGACCGCACCGTGCCATGACCTACGAACAAGCCGATGTGCACCATGGGCCGCAGGGCGGCCAGCTTTTCGAGCATCGGAGCGATTGGCAGAGGAGAGCCGCCATCAGGCCCTTCAAAGATCGTGGTTACGCCTTGCCGGATGTAGTTCTCCGCGGCGCCCTCTTGCGACAACAATCCTGCCAGGCCGTGACTGTGCACGTCGATGAAGCCAGGCGTGAGCGTCAATCCCCGCGCATCCACCTCCCGGCGGGCGCTCGCACCGGGCACGTTGCCGATGGCGGCGATGCGTCCTCCTGCCAGGAAGACATCCGCCGTGTAGCGCGGCGCGCCAGTCCCGTCCACGACGGTCGCGCCACGGATCGCCCAGTCGTACACCGGCGGCTGCGCACGCAACACCAGCATCGCCAGCAGCACTGCCCACCAACGCGTCATCCTCGTCATTGTAGCCGTCGAGGCTCAAACGGCAGCGGGGCCTTCGCCCGGTGTTGACGCGAAGAATTCCTCCAGCCACCGGATGGCAAAGCGCACAAGCTCTCGAGCATCGAACAGAAACGAAGTGGCTGCGCCTACTTTGGCGCAGGTTCCGTAGCCCGCCGCCAAGTGAGCAAGCGCGATCTGTTCGAAGCAGTTCTCCGGCAGCTGTTCATTCACCGGCTCAGAGGTATCAAATTCCTCGAACTCCACCCACTGAGGACCGCTGGAGCTTGGCATCAGCCTCCGGTAGCGGACCATCCGCTTGTCCGGAATCCGCGCTTTGTGCTCCGCGTAATGCAGCAGGGTGATGGTGTCCAACGGCGCGCCGAGCATCAGCACCTTCCCATGGCCTTCCACCACGCGCTCCAGCGGGCTGCCCTCGCCGTAGCCAAACCGGAATGGATGTTCGCCGGTGATCCAAGCCGCCCGCGCGCCCACGGCGGCCACTCCGGCATCGGGATGCCCGCTGCGGAATGCCCCCGGCCATTTCCGCAGGGTTTCCGGCAGGATCCCATTCAGCCGCGACGCCTGCGCGATGCGCGGATCGAATACGGGCACTTCCTCGTCCGCGTCAGGGTCATAAAACGGTTCAAAGTCCAGATACGCCACCAAAGTCCCCTCTGGGCCCACCGCATCGAGCAAGGAGTGGACGATAACATTCACCCCTCCAACCACCGGGCCCACGGAACGGACGCTGCTGTGCACCATCAGCAGATCCCCTGGGGACACGCCCAGCCGTCGGAGATCTGCTCGAAGGGAAGTACGGGTGGCTGACATGGGCGAAGCGGATCGTCGATCTCATTTTCCAGGTTACTTGGTTGTCCACGGGCTTGTTCCGCTGAGATGAGGCGCACCGCAAGCGCTAGGGCGCTAGCGGTGAAAGCGGAGCATTACGGTTTACCGCTCGCATTCATAAAGGGCTTGCTTACAAGTTCGTTGTCCTGGCGATAACCTCGAAGTTGCCAGCACATCATTCTCTTGCCACGTGAGACAAGCGCACTAGCAGGTTCCGACAAGAGCAGAGGCCATCAAGGGAGATCCTGCCAGCCATCCCCTGCTTTAGGGTTTGGATAAGGAATCTCGACCTCGGTAACGCTGCCAGGGTTCGCGGCGTTCACTGCCTCGAGGACGCGGTCCACGTGCGGACGAATGGCCGGCCATTGGCCGTGCCCGAGAATGACGAGAGCGATCTTCCGCCCGGCAAGATTCTGCTGATAGCGGAGGTTTTTGTCTGAGGTGATAAACACGTCGAAACAGGCCTTTTCAGCCGCGGTGAGAAGCGCTCCATTATCCAGCCGCTCCCACCCCCGCGCCACTGTTTCGACAACTTCGTGTCCGTGCAGATGATGCCGGATGGGCGACGGCACGCTGTGGTCGAGAAGGATCCGCATTCCTCAAACCGGTGCGACGTGCTCCTGGGGCGCAGATGCGTCCGTGCTTCGGGCGGCAAATTCCAGTACCGCGACGATCTGCTCACGGGTAAGATGATGCCAGTCCATGATCTCGTCGATCGTGGCCCCGAGTTCGAGGTTTTCGAAGACGAGCGAAACCGGCATACGCGTGCCCTTGAACACCCACGCTCCACTCAGCTTGCCAGGGTCCCTCTCTACTGCCGGACATTGAGACCAGTTTAGAGCCATCGCAACCTCTCTCTTTGATCGTAGCGGCCCCAATCGAGTTGCGCCATGGCTGGAACCGCGCAAGTGTGCTAGCTTGCCTGCATGCGCGTGGATTTTCACTTCGGAAAGACCGGGCTCTCGCTCGACCTCCCGCCCGGCCCGTCCTACCGTGTGCTCGAGGCACGGTGGGCCAAGGCAGTGGACGATGCGGATGCCGCTCTGGAAGCGGCGCTGGCACGACCCATCGAATGCCCGCCGCTCCAGGAACTGGCCCGCGGACGCCGCTCAGCGGCCATCTCTGTTTGCGACATCACGCGCCCGGCGCCCAACCGCGTCACGTTGCCGCATGTCTTGCGTCATCTCGCTGCCGCAGGCGTCCCGCGTGAGGCCACCTGCATCCTCATCGCCACCGGCCTGCACCGGGCCGCAACCGAGGATGAACTGCGCGAGATCGTAGGAGAAGAGATTCTCCAGCAATACCCGGTCTTCAACCACAACGCCCGCGAACTTCACGAGCATGTCGACCTCGGCCTCAGTTCGTCGGGTACGCCCATTCAAATTGACCGCCGGTGGGTGGAGGCCGAACTCAAGATCACCCTCGGATTCATAGAACAGCACCTGATGGCCGGGTTCTCCGGCGGACGGAAGCTGATCGTTCCCGGTCTGGCCTCGCAGGACACCATTCGCACCATTCACAGCCCCCGCTTCATGCGGGAACCGAAAGCCGTCGAGGGCTCCATCGAAGACAATCCACTCCATCAGGAGTTGGTGGAAATCGCCGGAAGGGCCGGGCATGACTTCGCGCTGGATGTTGTCCTGGCGCAGGGGCGGAAAATCGCCGGTGTCTTTGCAGGTTCTCCGCGTCCGGCTCATCTCGCCGGGATCGCATTCGTCCGCGAAAAGACGACGGAGTGGATTCCGCAACCGGCAGAAGCCGCGATTACGACGGCGGCGGGCTATCCGCTGGACCTGACTTTCTACCAGGCGGTGAAAGGAGTGACGGCAGCGTCCCATATCGTCCGGCCCGGCGGCATCATCGTGCTTCTGGCCGCCTGCGAAGAGGGGCCCGGAGCCGAAGAATTCACCAGACTTCTGGTTATGTCGCGAGGACCGGAAGAGTTTCTCACCTCCATTGCAAATATTCCGGTCACCATCGATCAGTGGCAGTTGGAGAAGCTTGCGCTGGTCCTGCGCACCCACCGGGTCTGGTTCTTTACGCCTGGCGTGTTCCGCGACTACGGCCAGCATCTGTGGGGACCAACCTTCCCTACAGCCGGAGAAGCCTTGGAGGCTCTGGCCCGAGAACTTCCCAATGGAGCAGAAGTTGCCGTCATTCCCGAAGGCCCCTACGTTTTCGCCCGACCCCGTGCGGCCGCCCCGGAACCGGCGCTGGTCTGACCTGGGCCCAGCGGAGAACCCGCCCAGTTCTGCGAGACTGGGCTTATGGGAAAGATCTTGCGTTACGCCGGCCTGTCCGCCGGACTTGCTGTGGTGACCCTCGGCATCCTATGGGCCTTTTTCGGCCTGCGGTTCCAAATGGACGGCACGGGCATGCGCCCCATGGTCTACTTCGATCGCACTGAAAAAGTACAGGCGGAACTGGAACAGCGTTCCCAGGCCGAAGGCTCGGTGAAAATTCAAGAAGCCGCGGCGGAGTTGCCTTCGGAAGCCCCGCCACCTGCGCCGGAGACCCCTCAGGCGGCATCGGCTGGTGTCCCTCCGGTCGTAGAGACAGCCAGTTGGCCGGCCTTCTACGGACCCCAGGCCAACGGCCATTACACCGAGACGCCTATCCTCACGGCATGGCCCGCCCAGGGCTTGCCCGAAGCCTGGCGGCGTCCGGTGGGCGGTGGCTATGCCTCGATGATCGTAGCGGGTAACCGAATCTTCACCATTGAGCAGCGAAGGAGCCGTGAAGCGACCGCCGCATACGACCTGGCAACTGGCAAGGAGCTTTGGGTGAACGAATGGCCGGCCGATTTCCGTGAAGCGATGGGCGGAGATGGGCCGCGCGCCACTCCGACGTACTATGAAGGCCGGGTCTATGCGCTGGGAGCAGAAGGAGAATTCCGCTGCCTGGATGCCGCTTCCGGCCGCACGATCTGGCGGAAGAACATCCTGGAAGACAACGGCGCCACCAACCTGCAGTGGGGCATGGCTGCCTCGCCTCTCGTAGTGGATGACCTGGTCATAGTGCTGCCTGGGGGCCGCTCAGGCAAGTCCGTGGCCGCGTACCACCGCATTACAGGCGCCAGGCAGTGGACCGCCCTGGACGACAAAGCGGCCTATGCAGCCCCCATGGTGGCTACACTGCAAGGCCGCCGCCAACTCGTGATCGTCACCGCGTCCCGCATGCTTGGTCTGACGCTGGACGGGAAACAGGTTCTTTGGGAATTTCCCTGGGTGACCGAATACGACGTCAATAGCACCATGCCCGTGGTAGTGGACAACGAACACGTGCTGATTTCCTCGGGCTATGGCCATGGCGCCGCCCTGGTTCGCATCACCCCGGGTGGCGCCGAAGAGGTGTGGAAGAGCCAGGCAATGAAGGCCAAGTTTAACAACGTGGTGCTCAAGGACGGCGTGGTGTATGGGCTGGACGAGGGGATTCTGGCCGCCATGGACGCCCGCACCGGGCAGCGCAAGTGGAAGGGCGGCCGCTACGGCTACGGACAGATCCTGCTCGCTGGCGATCACATCGTAGTCTCGACGGAGCAGGGGGACGTCGCGTTGGTCAAGGCCAACCCGGAGAAGCACGAAGAGGTCGCCCGCTTCACCGCCCTGGAGGGAAAAACCTGGAATGTCCCCGCGTTGGCGGCAGGCCTACTGCTGGTCCGCAACCAGACCGAGATGGCCTGCTACCGCATTGCGCCCTGATTCGTTTGACGCCTGCAGGACTTAAAACACCAGACGCAATCCCAATTGCAACAGCCTTGGTTGTAGAGCCGACGTGATTGAGGCGAAGCCCGCGCCTCCCAGGAAATTCTCCGGTTGGTTGAAGTTTGCGCGGTTCAGCGCATTGAAGGCTTCCGCCCTGAACTGCAAGCTGGTCTGTTCGGTGAAGGGGATCACTTTGTGCACCGAAAGGTTGACCGAACCCAGGCCCGGGCCGTCCAAAATATTGCGGCCCGCATTGCCGAACGTGCCAAAAGCGGGCAGCGCGAAGGCAGCAGGGTTGAACCAGCGCTCCGGAGTGCCGCCGCCAAGCCGCGGGTCGCCCACCACGTTCGGACGGTCGTTGGCGCCAAAGCCCAGCGTCGTACGCCCCGTGTTGGACTGGTCCAACTCCGAGGGCAGCGCCACCGTGAAAGGCCGGCCGGTCTGAAATGTCCAGATACCGTGGGTCTGCCAGTTGCCCAACAGGTGACGCCAGGATCCGCGTGGCGAGGGCAGCATCCAGGAGTAACTCGCCACCAGGCGCTGCCGCACATCGAAGCCCGACCTCGCCCGCTCCAGCGATGTATCCCGCGAATTCATTGGGAAGTTCGGGTCGCCGGCCGAGGCAAAGAACCCCGAGGCATCATCGATGCTCTTGCCATAGGTGTAAGAAGCCAGCAATGAGAACCCCTTGGCCATGGCGCGCCGCGCGGTCATCTGCAGACTGTGATAATTCGAGTTGGCGCGCGACGCCAGTTGATTGATGTCGTCGAAACGCGGATCCGGCCGCAAATTGGGCGATACCGGAGAGGGCGCGGGTTGGTTGATGTCGCGCGCAGCGTACAACCTGGTCCCTTTTGTCCCGACGTACCCGGCTTCTATCACGGTGGACCGGTCCAATTCGCGCTGCACCTGGAAACTCCAGTGCTGCACATAGGGAGTGCGCAGATTGCGGTCGAAACTGAACGCCGAACCCGGAATGCGCAACGGATAATTCGCGGGGAACGGGTCAGAAAGCGTCAGCGGAAATTGCGCCGCAGCCACAAACAACCGGAAATCGAAATAAGGCTGGTTAAAGTAGAGTCCCTCGCTCGGCGCCAGCGACGACTGGTCGAAATAGATCCCGTAGCCCCCGCGCAACACGGTGCGGCCCAAGCCAGGATTCCACGCCAGGCCAAACCGCGGCCCGAAGTTATTCCTGTCCGCCGCATAACCTGCGCGGGGCATCCCCGCCTGGCCCACAGGCACTACCTGCCCTGTGGCCGGATCGTAGAGCGTAGCCCGGTTGGCAGGGTCCACTGCCGGATCGTTGAACTCGTAACGCAGACCGCCATGCAGGGTCAGTTCCGGGCCGAAGCGATGGCTGGCCTGCAAGAACAAGTTGTAGCTTTCGGTTCGGAGGGCTTGCGGGTTGTCCAAGCGCGCCAGACCGGTGACGGCGGGAAATCCCTGCAGCATCTCCGCCAGCGCATTGCCCGTAAAGCCGACGAAGTTGATCAACCCGCGGGCTTGCACATCTCGATAGGCGTTTTGCTCCAGTTTGCGGATCTCCCCCCCGATCTTTAGCGTGGTGGCGCCCCGCGTCATCGTGAACTGGTTGGCAAGCTGGTATGTATTCGTAACGCTGGCCTGCGGGTTGTTGAATTCGTCACCAAGTGGCGACCAACCCACCAGACTCACATATGTCAGACCCTGCTGACGCGGTTGCTGCGCCACAGCAGGCAGCCCCACCTGGCGATTCAAATCGCGATCGATGTTTTCCTGAAACACGCCGATAGCCACCCGGTTGAACGCCACGCGAAGCTCGTTGATTGAGGTGGGCGACAGGGTTTGGGTGTAGGCGGCCATGGCGTTCTGCCCGCGCCGGGGCACGTTGTTTCCAAAGCCTGGAATCTGGGCGTAGTTTTTCCCGGCGTAGGGCTCGAAGTAATCGCGGTCACCGAAGCTGTAGCGGCCCATCAAACTGGCTCCGGAACCCAATTGGTGGTCCAGACGGACATCGAAATTGTCCGAGCGGTCCCGCGCAATCGGCGCTGCCGAAAAGTTCTGACCCGCCACGGCGCGCGTCGGCGACGGATAGAGGCTGGCCAGATTGCCACCTACGGGATGTATTCGCGCCGTGGGAATTCGGTTGCCTGGAAACGGCTGCTGGGTGAATAGGTCAATCGCCACCAGACCGGGGCTTTGCGAGAAATCACCTGCACGTTCCAGCGCGGTCGGCACGTTCGTGCGCCGGGACATGCCCTCCCGTACCCGCCTGCCCTCGTAGTCAAGGAAGAAAAAGGTGCGGTTCTTGATCACCGGGCCGCCGAGTGACCCGCCAAACTGGTTGCGCTGGTAACGGGGATCCGGTTCGCCCGCCGGTGCGAAGAAATTGCGGGCGTCCAGATTGTCGTTGCGGAAAAACTCGTAAGCGCTGCCGTGGAATCCGTTTGCCCCGGACTTAAGCACTACGCTTACCTGGCCCGCCGCGTTGCGTCCATGGCTTGCATCGTAGGCGGCCGTGGATACCTCGAATTCGCGGATCGCGTCTACCGGCGAAGTGACGCCGACGCCATTCAGCTTCGGGTCTCCGTTATACACGCCGTCCAGCAGGAAGTTGTTGCCGTCGTCGCGGCCGCCATTCACGTTCACTGCGAAGTCGCCACGCACCGACCCGGCTGAACCTTCGGCAGCAGGCAGCACGCCCGGTAGCAGCAAGCTGAGTTCATAGTAGTTGCGGCCATCCAGCGGCAGCGACACCACCTGTTGGTTTAACACCGCGCCGCCCGCTGAAGGGTCAGCCCGCAACGGCGAAACCGTGCCGCGCACTTCCACCTGCTGGGACGATTCACCCGCGCGCGGCAGCACCACGCGCACCTGCAATTCCTGCTGGATTACCACCGTCACCTGCCGCCGCTGCGTCAGGAATCCAGGCGCCGTCACCTCGAGGTGATAGTCCCCAGGAGGAAACTGAACGGCTTGGAATAACCCGCTGCCGGTAGTCGTGGTGGTCCGCCCGCCGCCCTGTGCCGTGCTGCTGATGCTTACCTGGGCGCCTGCGATCGGTTTGCCGCCTGCATCTTCCACCAACCCGGAAATTGAACCGCTCGGTGACTGGCCCCAGAGCACACCGCAAGCGCACAAAACGGCAAATACGCGCATGATCATTGGATGACGCATTCCCTCTTCTAGGCGCGGGCAATCCAGCCCAGGGCTACAAGTTGCACCTGTATATTTGTTTTCTTAGGCTTGACCAGTATCGTCTCGAAGGATTCGGTGGCTGAGCCAGTCTTCTCTGTCAATTCCGCTACCTCGGTCTCAAACTGCTGTTCCAACTCTCGAATCCTCTGCTGCACCATCTCCACTGACTCTTCCGCCTGCCCCACGTCCGCCCGTTCTTTGCCGATGCGTCCCATCGAACGCGCAGCGGTGCCCACCTTCGATATCGAGGTCGACCGCCGGCCTCCGCCCAAGAAAGCGCCCAGCAGTGAAGTCCCGATGCTCAGCATTGAGTCGAGAGTTTTGGCCTGTGCCTGCCGCTTCTCTGCTTCCACTCGCTGCTGGGCCCGGAACAACCGATCGTTGAGGGTCTGAAAACGGGAAGCGTACTTTTGCCGGAGTTTCGCCGTGATGGCATCCCTTTCCTCGTGCGCACGTGCCGTCAGGCGAATCCGGAACTCGCGTTCCGTTTCCCCGGGCCGCGACACTTCGCCCAGCGAGGGACTCTTGAATAGCTCCAGCGTCTCTGACTGGCTCAAATACTGCGCAAAATCCTTGCTCCAGGTGGCATAGTTCTTGGGCTGTCCGGCCGCCTTGGGCAGTTCAGCCCACTGACACCCAGCCCGCGGCTCTGTCTCCAGATCCCGCACTGTGTAGTCGCTGAGCAGTTCTGCCGCGCTCCAATCCACTGGCATTGGACCATCGGATACGGGAGCCGCCAACAAGACCGTCCGTTGCTCGTTTACGCCGAGCTTCCGTTCGTCGAAAAGCACCGTTGCTGCGCCCAAAATCCGCGGTTCATATTGCAAGGAAGCAACGGACCGCGCCGGCGGCACGAAATACTGCTCAATGCCTGGAGGCACCACCGGCGGTCCAGCCGCTACAGCTGCCGCCGCCGTCACTGGTACCGGCGCGGTAGCGCTTTTTTGCGGCGCCGCCAACGGCTGCGATTGTGAGCGGCCCTGCATCAATTGGCGGATCTGCGGCCGCGCGAGCGGGCCCCGCAGATAAGACAGGCACCAGCGCGTCTCAAACAGCACAGGCGCGGCGTCGTGAACATTGTTCATGAGGAAGACTCGATTCCCCAGTCCAGCCAGAGTCTGTTCCATCGCTGCGCGGTCGAACTTACCCCCTGTAGCCGCTGCGGCCCCCTCCAGTCCTTCCAGCACTCGCTGTTTGTCCCGTTCCGTTTGCAGGCGCCCGATGAACCAGGTGCCCGTGTTCGCCAGCCCTTTGTAGTCGAGATCCACCGGGTTCTGGGTGGCCAGCACCACGCCCAAGCCAAACGCGCGGGCCTGCTTCAACAACGTCAGCAGCGGCTTCTTCGAGGGCGGATTCGCCACCGGCGGGAAGTAGCCGAAGATCTCGTCCATGTACAGGATGGCACGCAAACTCGACGTCCCGCTCTGCCCTCTCACCCATGCCAAGGTCTGGTTCAGCAGCAGGGACACGAAGAACATTCGCTCCGTGTCGTTGAGATGCGCAATGGAAAAGATGCTGATCTTAGGCTTGCCCTGCGCGTTCCAAAGCATCCCGTCGATCTTCAGCGGTTCTCCCTCCAGCCATGCCGCAAACGACGGAGAGGCCAATAAATTGTTCAGCGCCATGACCAGCGAGAACCGTTCCTTGGGAGGATAAAAGCTGTCCAGGTCCAGCACCCCGATCTTGGCGAACGGCGGCGACTGCACCTGTCCGATCAACGACGCCAGATCCAGATCACGCCCTTCCCGCCAGGCCGTGTCCAGAATATTCGACAGCAGAATGTGCTCGCGGCTCTGCGCCGGATCTGCCGCAACCCCCGCCAAAGCCAGCAGTGAGGTGGCCGTTGCGGATACGCGGTCCCTGAGCGCCTCTCGGTCGTCCAGCTCCGCAGCTCCCGGAGCGGCGAATGATTGGAGGATTGATACCGGCACGCCCGCGTCCGAGCCTGGCGTATACACCACAAACTCCGCGGCGTCCTTGAGTTTTTGGATACGCCCGCCGTCCTGGCCCCATTGGGCCAGGCCCTTTTTCCATTTCGCAGCTTCGGCCGCCGCGAAGACCTCCGGCTCCATCTCCTTGCGCCGCGCCTCGTCTTCGTTCACCCACGGAGCGAATTCCTCCGGCGAAAGATTCGGGAAGGTGAGCATGAGGTTAGCCAGATCGCCCTTGGGATCGATCACCAGCGCAGGGATGCCGTCAATGGCCGCCTCCTCCAGCAACGCCAGGCAAAGCCCCGTCTTGCCGCTGCCCGTCATACCCACGCACACTGCGTGTGTGGTCAGATCCTTGCTGTCATACAGCAGTGGCTCGCCGGTGTCCCGATCTTTTCCAAGGTAGAAGGCGCCCAGTTTCTCGAAATCCTGCATTGAGTTTCAGTGTAACCCCGCGCACTCAGTATTCTGGAAAGCGTGTGGCATCAACGGTTGCACGTCATTCCTCCGGACCAGGCTGGAACGCCTGTGGTTCTGGTGCATGGCCTGGGCGAGCACTGCCGGGCCAGCGTCTACGAATGGCTGGTGCCTCGTTTTGCCGCCGCGGGTCTGGCCGTTTGGCGGTTTGATCTTCGCGGCCACGGACGCTCGCCCGGACGGCCGCTGACTCTCGACCGTTGGGAGGACTTCCTGGCCGACCTCGACTCCGTGCTGGAGCGAATCGGCCAGCCAGCCCTAGTCTTCGGCTTCAGCCTGGGCGGGCTGATTGCTCTCGACCACCAGCGCCTCAACCCTGCCAAGCACTTAGCCACCCTCGCGATGGCGCCGCCCCTGGGTGAGCCAGCCGTGCCCCGCGTGCTCCTCCACTTTGCCCGCGGCGTGAACCACATCGCCCCGCACTGGATCGTGCGTACCCCCTGGCTGCCCCGGTTCTCCCGCTTCCCTTCCCCCGAACTCGACTCCTACCGCACCGACCCGCTGATCCGTTGCGCCATCACCTCGCGACTGGCTGTCAACCTGTTGGAACGCTCCCGGCAACTTCGCCGCTGGGAGGCGTGGGTCCGGCCCGTCCTGCTGCTCCAGGGCGAGCGCGACCAGATCTGCCCGGCCCAGGCCAACCTGGATTTTGCAAAACGAACCCAATTTGAAGTCCGCCTATACAGTGGAGCGCGGCACCACCTCCTCTTGGAAGAGTGCCGCGACCACGTGGCCCGGGACGCCGCCGCCTGGGCCCTTAGCCAGACTCGTTAGGCGGCTCAATTTCTACGGGGTGCTCCTCTTCGCGGAGCCGGCCCCGTTTGCGTAGAGCATCGCGCAGTACGAACTCGATCTGCCCGTTCAGGCTGCGCAGCTCATCATCGGCCCACTTCCGCAGAGCGTCCAGCACGTTGCCGTCGATTCGCAACAAAAAGCTCTTGCGCTCCGCCACGGGCCGCCTCCTTTACTGATGCAGCGTCCCTGCGTTCACCACGGGTTGCGCCGTGGTTTCGCTGCAGAGCACCACCAGCAGATTGGACACCATCGCCGCCCGCTGCTCGCCGTCCAGGTTGACCACCTTTTTGGTGGCGAGGCTTTCGAGCGCCATCTCTACCATGCCCACCGCGCCTTCCACGATCTTCTGCCGTGCCGCAATCACGGCCGAAGCCTGCTGGCGCCGCAGCATGGCCGCCGCAATCTCCGGAGCGTAGGCCAGATAGCTGATCCGGGCCTCGACCACCTCCACGCCGGCCACCGCCAGCCGTTCCTGGATCTCCTCCTTCAGGTGGGCCGCTACCTGCGACGTGTGCCCTCGCAGCGACACCTGATGCTCTTCATGAGCGTCGTAGGCGTAGGCCGTCGCCAGATTCCGCACCGCCGCCTCGCTTTGCACGTGCACGTAATTCTCGTAGTTGTCCACCTGGAAAATGGCCTCCGCGGTGTCCACGACCTTCCACACCACCACTGCCGCAATCTCGATCGGATTGCCTTCCAGGTCATTGACCTTCAGCTTGCTGGTCTCGAAGTTCCGCACTCGCAGCGAGACGGGCTTTTTCGAATAGAACGGGTTAGCGAATCGTAGACCCGGATCTGCCACCGTGCCTATATACCGGCCAAACAGATTCAGCACCACCCCCTGGTTCGGCTCCACACGGAAGAAGCCCGCCGTGCAGATGAGGTTGACCAACCAGACAACAATCCACGCCACGATGGCGAACACCGGCTTCTCTCCGTGCGGCGCACCACGCACCGCGGAAATAATTCCCCAAACTGGCACGATGAACATGGCAATCACCACAATCAACATGGGGATTCCGTTCATTGCCGCAATCACTTTCTCCTTCAACATGGTTGTGTCCTCCGCAGAGCCCTGATCACTCGGAATCACTCTGCTACTAAACTGATATCATTTTGATTGCGACAATGCAAGAAAATTCGGCGCGCTTCCGGCCAATAGTTCGCATCCCGCTGGAAATGTTTGATTTATTCCTCCGCTGCGGCGGCCGCGGCGGGGCGAGCCTCGCGGATGCGGCAGGCATCTCGGAAGTCGCAGTACAGGCAAACCTTCTCGTCGGCAGGGCGTGGATCGATTTCCCCTTGCCGGATGCGGGCGGCGGCGTCGATGGTCCAGCGGCGGGCGTTTTCCAAAAGCTGGTCGAACTCCTTGCCCGTCCATTCGGAAGAATCGGGCTTCTCCCGAACTGCAGCCAACCGGAACGAGACGGGCCGGTAACCTGCATTTGCCAGGGCGAGGCTGTACAGTCCGCCTTGCACGGCCAGTCCGGTTTCGCTGCGCTCGATTCGCTTCTGAAGGCCGGAGCGGCCGGTAAACTTGAGATCGAAGACCCGGCACTCCTTCTCTGCGTTGACATCGAAGCGATCAACCCGGCCTTCGATCAACACGCCCTCCAGTTCGAGGGTCACCTTGTGCTCGGTGTGGACAGTCCACCCGGATTCCAGCCAACAGTTTCCCTGATAGGCCTGCAGGCTGCGCCGCAGGATGGCGTGGTAATCCGCGGTTCGAAAGCCTTCCCGGATTCGTTCCCGGCGGAGTAGCCGGGCCCATTCCGACTCGAAGCGCGCCATCAGGTCCGGGGCGCCTTGGTGCCACTGATGAATTACGTCGTGCAACAGAGTGCCGGCGGCCGAAAGACTCAGCCTTTCCCGGGGCGAGAGCGGGGGCGCCTTGAGTTCAAGGGTGTGGCGGCCAAAGAAGAGGAAGGGACACTGCAAAAAGGTCTCGATGCGGGTGGGACGCTGGGTTTTGTGGCGCGCGGCCACCTGACGCAGCGTATCCTCCTGCTGAAGGCGCGGAAAGGCCAGCGGCGGGGGCGGCGCTGGAGTGAGCAGCCGTACCGGCGAAGCCTCTTGCTCTTGCCAGCCCCGGCGCTCAATTTCGAAAGACCGCAGCAGTGGCTCGCCGTTAGCGTCATGGCGCGGCCAAGTGAGCACCAGATGCCGGGTAGCCCGGCTCAGCCCTACCTGGAGAAGAAAGGCTTCGCGAGACTCCCGCTCGCTTTGCAGCATCAAAGGGACGCCGTTCTTCACCAAACGGAAGCGTGTGGCCTCGTCCAGAATCGGATCGGGTTGAGGGACGCTCGGAAATTCACCCTCCACCAAGCCGCATAGAAGGATCACAGGCAGCTCCCACTGGCGGGCCTCTTGTACATCCAGCAGGGCCACCGCCTCGCGGTCTCTGACCGGAAGGCGGATGGTGGCGGCATCGAACACGGTGCGAGCTTCGCACCAGAATGCATCCAATGAAATTGGTACGGGAGGCAGCAGACTGGCCGTTTCGACTAACCCGCGCATGAAGCCAAGCAAAGCGGCGCCCCGCATCCGCCAGATGCGGTGTTCCTCCGGCTGTATTTGAGAAGCGGGCCGGGGCGGCATCACCAGTGCGCACAACACTTCCAAGCGGGAAGCCCACATGCTTGGCTCGCAGGTCTCTGTGGCCCACAATGAGGCCGACTGGAGAATGTCGAGCATGGCCAGCAGCGGCCCGTTGTCTGGCAGGTTGCCGGCCAGACGGCGAAGCGGTCCGAGGCCCTGATCTGGGAGACCTTCCCGGATCAGGAAATCGAGCCGGTCCCGCGCAGGGCTGTCGCCTGCCAAACCGACGGGCGAACCCAATACGGGCAACATTCGTTCGTGGTCGAACCCGGCCAGCGCTGCCTCAACGGCCGCCATGAGCAACTGCCATACCGGGTGGGCGGTAAGCGGGACGCCGAAATAGTGGCGCACCGGAATGCCGAACCGGCTCAAGGTGGTTTCCAGCAACGGGCCATACGGCTCATAGCGGCGAATGACCACGCCCATCTCTCGCCACGGCCTCCCGGCGGCATGCAGTTCGCGCAGGCAGTGCGCAATTTGAAGCGCCTCGTGACTCTGGTTCGAGCAGGCGAATACGACAGGTAGGGGCTCTGGGCGCACCCGGTGCCGGCGGCGGACGGCAAAGCCTCGCGCGGTCAGGTCTTCGACAGTATCGCGCGCGCCTTCCCACTCCGGTAAGGTGACCGTGACATGGGCCTGGGCTCCAAGGGCAGCCAACAGTTCCCTCTCCGCGCGAGTGAAGGAGAAGAACCCATCCGCGAAGACGGCCTCGATCTCCGGCCAGGAGGCGCGGGCCGCAGCCAGGAGATGTCCGGCGCGCAGACACAGTTTGCGGGCAGCCAGGCGTTCCTCCAGAGCCTGGTAGATCAGGCCAAGGTCAGCGTGCAAGGCACTGGAGTGCACGCGCATCGCGCCCAGCGCCTGCCATTGCAGAGCGTCGCAGCCCGCGTTCGACAATTCGTCCAGGACGCGCACCAGCGAGCTGACAAGCCCGGGTCCGGCGGGCAGACCACGCAACGAGGGCGGGTCAAGCTCTCCGAGAATCCGGCCCAGCAGATGACGAAGTTCGGCTTCGCTGGCGGTCCGCAGCCCGGGTACCGAGGGCTGCACGAACCCGCTCAGGGTCGAGATGGCATGCGGCCGCACCAGTAGCCCTTCGCGCGCCAACAGGTTTCGCACATGCTCCGCCATGGTAGCGGTAGGGGTCAGCAACCGGAAACGGTCGTTACCACGCCGCAGCCGCTCGCGAACCGCCTCCAGGATTTCCGTGGTTTTACCCGAACCGGGCTCCCCCAACAGAAGCGTACGCATGCTGGGATCAGGTTCTCATAAGCGGAAGCCGATCGTGCGCGGGGCCATAGGGAGGATTTCAGACATAATGGTCCTGATGCGCTTCGGGCTTCTTCTCCTCGTTTCAATTTCTCTCGTCGCCCAACCATACCGGGACCGCCTCGGCGTCGAGGTGGACGGCTGGGGTGACGGATCGAGAGCTCGGCCTTTTGTGGATCACGGCAAGCTACATCGCCCTTGCACGGTACCGGGGACCTCGCAGCGTGTGCAAACAGATGATCAGGGCTGGCCGAAAGAGGATGCCGAGTGTGTCTTCTTCGACATCCGCCCGATTGCCGAATGGGCCAACCAAATCGACGATCCGCGCCGATTCCAACCCGATTGGAGCGGCGCCTGGAGTCTTGCCTTCGAGGGGAAAGCAGAGGTGACAGTTCCCAGCGGCGGCGCCACGATCGAAGACTTTCGCTTTGAAGAATCGTCCAATCGCACCACGGCGCGGATTCAGGTGGCCGAAAGAACCGGACTGCTCATTCTGCGCTTCAGCCGCACTGAGGGCGGCTTCAAGAACCTGCGGCTGATCCGCGCAGGGTACAGAGCGGAAACCAGTCAGCTGTTCACGAATGAGTTTCTGCGCTCGTTCAACCCCTTCCGCATTTTGCGCTACATGGATGTGACGGAAACCAATGGAAATACACCGTCGGCCAATCCAGAAGACCTGCTGGAGTGGGGCGACAGGAAGGTGCCGTCCCATGCGACACAGCAGAGCGTAGGGCGCAAGGTGGGAGCCGCCTGGGAGTACGCGATTCTGCTGGCGAACCAGACTGGAACCGACGTCTGGATTAACGTTCCCGTGGCGGCCTCCGAGGATTACATCCGCGAACTGGCACGCCTTACCCACATGCGCCTGAATCCTTCACTCCGGATCTTCATCGAGCATGGCAACGAAGTGTGGAATTCGCTTTTCCGCAATTCTTACGAGTTCAACCGGGCTGCCGCGCTTGCCGACGCGCGGAGTGCCGACGATCCTATCGACGACGACGGGGAATCCCGCCCGGAGATTCTCTCCGTCCGCCGCCACCTGCGGAGAACCGCGCGTGCCGTCCGGATCTTCTCTGAGGAATTTGGGCGCGAGGAAGTCAACCGCAGGCTCTTCGGGGTCTTCTCCTGGTGGGTGATCCAGCCTTCGCAGTATCGCAACGCGCTCGCATGGTATCGCCGCGCTTACGGTGAGCCGGATCCGTGGATTTACGGTCTGGCTCACACGCACTATTTCAATATCCAAGGGGCTGGCGCTGCCGCTTCTCCCGAAGAACTGCTGGCCATCATGCGCCGCAGTATCGATGGCTTCCGGCGGTGGGACGATCCACTTGACGATATCGCCCGTGAGTTCGGCATCAAACGCCTGGTGTATGAAGGCGGACCGGATGTCGGCGGAGGATCAACGGTGAATGTCGGCAACCGGATCGAGGCCAATCGCCTGCCCGGCATGGGCGACCTCATCCTTTACAACATCCGGGACAACTTCTTCCAGAGGACCGGCGATATCTACGCCTACTTTAGCCATTGCGGACCCTGCAGCCGATACGGTTGCTGGGGTGCTACGGAAGACATCATCAACCTGGGCACGCCCAAGATGCAGGCTCTTGCTGCGCTGGCGGGCCAACAACCGGAACCGCGCGCGGATTCGCTGCTGCACCTTACCCGGTACGATAACCGCGTCTCTCCAGGGGCGCTGGTATTGCTACGTGGTGAAAACCTCGCCGCGGACGACTTCCATTGGTCCGAGGGATCTCTGTCCGGCTCCGATTTGCCCGCTATGCTCGGCGGCGTTCAGGTGCGTTTCAACGGAATCACTGCGCCCGTACTGTCCGTCTCTCCTGAAAACGTGATCTTTGCCGTACCTCACACACTCCAATCCGGCCGCGCTGTGCTGGAAGTATTCACAAGAAATGGCTCCATCAGCCAGAGCCTGGAACTGGAGCCGGCCGCGCCAGGAGTAGTTGCTTCTCCGCTCGACGGCCGTTTCTACGCCGATGCCAGCGCCGGAGGAGAGAAGATTACGCCGGTGCGTCCGGCTGTGCCCGGCGAAGAAGTTTCCTTCACGCTGAGCGGCCTGCCAATTGCTGCCGGTTCGCTGCCTGACTTCACCGCGCCCCCGTCGCCGCTGCCCTTGGAAACGCCAGCCGCGCTTGCCGTCCGGGTTGGCGGCGCCCCGGCGGAGGTGATCCGTCTGGAAACCCTGTTCCCTGGACTGTCGCGCGTAACCATCCGCGTTCCGGGCAGCCTGAGCGCGGGCAGCCAGCGGTTAATCGCCGAGTTCGAAGGAATCCGGTCGCCCACGGTCTGGCTGCCGGTAGGCGGCAGAGAGGAATGAGGCTGAACACGGGATTGGAGTGAACCCAGGGCCGCCAACCTTGTGTGGCTACATGTGGCTATAATAATGGGATGGAAGCTGGGGTCCGCAAATTCAGGGATAATCTCAGCCGTTACATTCGCCGGATAGAGGCCGGGGAACGCGTGCTCGTCACCGCACACGGGCGGGTGGTCGCCGAATTGGTTCGACCCAACGCTGGCGACCGTTTTCCACACACCCAGTTTGCATCTCTGGTCGCCTCCGGCGTTATTTCCCCGCCAGCAGAAGACGGCGATCCGTTGGAGGGGTGCCCCGATATCCAGCTCCCTCCGGGTACGGCATCCCAATTGATCGGAAGCGAGCGTGGCGAAGCGTAGCGCGAAGTCTGAAAGGAAGCCGCGCAAGCAGGACCCTACGGCTGAGGCCGCACCCATTCAGCGGTACATCGAATCGAGCGCGCTGGTAGCAGCCATCCTGGAGTCTGATTCAGCCGCGCGAACCTCAATTCGTGCGCCAGGACAACGGGTCACCTCCGCTCTCACCTTGACCGAAGCTACCCGTGCGATTCATCGTGCACGCGTATTGGGGAGGATTACCGTTACCCAGCAACGTCAAGCTTTGGTGGCGTTGGCGCGATTCATGAGGCGGTGCTACATCGTGAGCGTGACAGACACAATCCTGGAACGCGCTGCTCGGCCCTTTCCTGCAGAACCCGTCCGCACCCTGGATGCCATCCATCTTTCGACGGTTGAGGCTCTGGGCGGCGCGCCAGCACTCCTGACGATTGTGAGCCGCGACCTCCGAATTCAGGAAAACGCTGTTGCGATGGGATACCTCGTGGAATGAGTGGTGTCTTTGAGAGCACCCCCTTGTGAGCCACACAAGACAAACCGATGACAAAGAAAGCCAGGTTCACGGCAGCGTCCATCGTGGCTGGATTCATGCTTCTGGCCGGCTTCGCAGGGTATCTTCTGCTTCGACGCCCGATGCCGCCAGCCGCTGCGCCTTTACCCTCCGTAGCCGTAGATCCGGCCCATGCCAGTTTCCTCTACGGCCGCATCACCACCATCGAAGGCGACACGTACGAGGGGCGGCTTCGATGGGGCGGCAGTCAGGAGGCGTTTTGGGGTGATTACTTCAACGGCGCCAAGAAAGATAACCCGTGGGCCGCGCAGGTGCCGCCGGAGCGGCTGCCCAAGGAGCGCCGTTCCTTCGCCATTTTCGGGATCGAGTTGAACAACCGGGAGTATCCGGTGGACCTTGGCCGGCTGTTCATGGCACGTTTTGGCGACCTGGCGCGCATCGAGGCGCGCGGCCGGGATGTCCGCGTGGTTCTCAAGAGCGGCGCCGTGGTTGACCTGGACCGGTTCGGAGCCAGCGACTTCGATGACGGCGTGCAGGTGTGGGATGACCGCCAGGGCGCCACGAACCTCGACAGCCTCCGCATCCGGACCATTGAATTCCTTCCAGCGCCTTCGCCCGGCGCCGCCCCGCACCGTTTGCATGGGACAGTGCGTACACAGCACGGCAGTTACACCGGCTTTCTCCAGTGGAGCCAGGAGCAGTGTATTGGCTCGGACGAATTTCACGGCTACGACGGCAATCGAGAGACTCGTCTGCGTTTTGTTGACATCGGCGCTATCGAACGCCGCCCGGACGGCAGTTCCCTGGTCAAATTGCAGGATGGCCGGGAGATCGCTCTCTCCGGAACCCGCGACAGCGGCGAAGGGAGCCGCGGCGTTTACATCGACGATCCGCGATACGGCCGGGTACTGGTCTCATGGAATGCTTTCGAGGCTGTCAATTTCAGCCCCGGCGGCGGCGGTCCGGCTTACGGCGATTACCCGCCGGGAGGCCCAATCCGAGGAACCATCACCACCCGCGACGGCCGCCGCCTTGCCGGGCGGCTGGTCTTCGACCTCGATGAGAGCGAAGTCACCGACACCCTCGACGCCCCTTTACACGGCGTGACGTACACTATTCCCTTCGGTTTGATTGCCTCTATAGCACTGCCCCGTCCCGAAGATCCCGCCGCTTGCCGCGCAAGCCTTACCTTGCACAGCGGCGAAGAATTGCGGCTGGAATGTACAGGCGACCTTGGTGAAAGAAACGCCGGAATGCTGGTCTTCCTGGAGGGAAATCTGCGGCCCGAATACGTGCCTTGGCAGGAGATTGCCCAGCTTGCCTTCGATCGGCCCCAGGCGATGTACCCGCCTCTCGGCGCGAGCTCCCCGTCACGTCCGCATCCGCGTCATCAGGTAGGTGCCGGTAAGGGCGAATAGAGCGCCAGGGGCCCAGGCGGCCGCTACAGGCATCAATTGGTTCACGCTGCCCAACTGTTCGAAGAGCGTGTTCAGCGCAAAGTAGGCGATGGCCACGCCCAGGCTCACACCGACGCCCGTCATGGCCCCGCGGTTGCCCGCCAGGAAGGCGAAGGGCACGGACAACATCGCCATCACCAACGCGAAAAGCGGCGCGGAGAATTTCCGGTAGTACTGCACCTGCAGCGGAGTGGCGTTGAAGCCGCTGGCCTGCAGTTCCTCAATATAGCTGCCGAGCTGGAGATAGTTCATTTGCTTGAAGGTCTTCACCTCCTTGGCGAACCACGAAGGAGGTTCGGACACCTCGGGAAACGTCATCGCGCCGCCGCGGAAGTCCTGATAGACGTCATTCTTCTCGCCCAGTTCACGCACCCAGCCGTCCTGGAAGATCCACGTTTTCAGGGTGGGTTCCCAGCGCGCGCGATTCGCGTAGAGGTGGCGCTTCAACATCGTCCGCCGCTCGTCAATCTCGTACACGTGCACGCGACCGAGCAAGCCTTCGTCGGCATTGAAGTACTTGTAGTAAAAGATGCGCAGGCCTTGGCCCTCGCCCCGGATCCATTGCCGGTCGGGACTCAAGTAGGTTTTCGGCGGGTTGCCCTTAATCTTGTTGCGGAGCCTCTCCTGCACAAGGTTGGCGTTCGTCACCACGTAATGGTCGAAGGCAAACAGGGCGCCGCTCAGCGCTCCGCAGGCCACGAAGATGGGCAGCGCGATACGGTATAGGCTGACCCCGCACGCTTTCAGGGCAGTGATTTCGTTGTGCTTGGTGAGAACGCCGAAAGTCACCAGAACTGCCACCAGCACGCTCACCGGCGTGGCGTCGTAGATCAGCATGGGCGCGAGAAATAGCAGGTACTCAGCCATCTCAGGCATCGGCACCTGGTTGCGGAAGGCATCGCCCAAGAGTTCAAAGAAGTTAAAGAACTCTATCAGCAGCACAAAGCTGGCCAGCAGCACGCCCAAGTAGAAAAGGAAGTTGCCGAGCACATACGTATCCACCACCTGGGGCAGAAAGAACAGACGGGTGCGGCCGGCCAGGACGCCCACCTGCGAAGTGCGCTCCGCCAGGCGGCGAAACCGCTCCACATGAGAGGTGAGCCACGCGAAGACCGTGTCGGTCCAACTCCGGTCACCGGGACGTTCCAGCCGAACCATCAGAATCACGCCCGTGACAGCAAACACTGCGTTCGGCAGCCAGATCGCCACCGGTACCGGAAGGCGGTTTTCGCGCGCAAGGCCAATCAAGCTGATCAGCGCCATGTAATACAGGAATGCCACCGAGACCGTGATCACGAATGCCGCCGACTTGCCGCCTTTTCGCGAAGAGACACCAAGCGGGATGCCGGTGAGCGCCAACAGCACACAAGCCAGCGGCAGAGCGAAGCGCTGGTGCAGTTCGATAGCAGCTTCCACCGAGCCGCGCGCTTCAGCAAACAACTCGTCCGTGGGAGTGGCGGTGAACAGTTTGGCTTTGGCTTCGCCCCGTGGCCGGGCCATCAGTTCCTGCTCCCCTTCGCGGAATTGGGTCACCTTGTAGTCGGCCGGTTCTGCGCCCACCTCGTAAGTGAAACCCCGAGGCAGGCTCATCTGCAGCCGGTTGGTCTGATTGTCCGCGGTCACCACGGCCTCCGGCGCTATGGTGATCCGCGGGGCGTCGCTCTTGTTTTCCGGCCCGCCCTGGCGTTCTTCCGGCGGAGTCAGGTCGGCCAGAAAGACGGGGCCGGTCCAACGCACCGGCTGGCCGGCCTGCACATCACCGACATAGACCACCGTGCGCGGAAAACTCTCTTCGAAAATGCGCGGCTGGATCTCCGCCGTCAGTTGCGCCGCGCCCATCCGGTTGACCACGCGAACGACTTCCGCATTGCACCAGGGGGTTAGAAAGAGCGAACAGTAGCCGGTGGCCAGCATGGCCAGGAAAGCAAACGCGGTCACGGGGACGGCGACGCGCCTCGCGGGCACGCCCGACGCGCGCAGCGCAATGATCTCGCTGTCGCTGGACATGCGGCTAAGCCCAATCAGCACCCCCACCAGCACTCCCAGAGGCAGTGTGAGCGGCATGGTGGCAGGCAGCAGGAGCAGAAACAGATAGCCCACGGTTTCCGCCGTCGTGGTGCTATTCACCAGGATGGAGAAGAGTTGCCCGGCTTTCTGCAGAAACAGAACGAAGACAAACAGGACAGCGCCCAAAACGGCGCCTCCGGCCACTTCAAGAAAGATTTTGCGCGACAGAATCCCCATGACGCGCCAGGCCCGATTTACTCGCCGGCGGCCGCCGTGGGGGGCGGCACAACAGGCAGTCGAGGCCGGTCTTCCTCCTGCGGATATAGCTCCAGTTCGTCGAAGAGGAGTGAGGGCGCCACGATGGAACAGCCTACGACATAATTGCCCCCGCCCATCATTGCCATGGGTGCACCGTTTTCGAGGAAGTCGAAGCGGTGGGGGCGGTCCCCCGCCGCCAGAATGTCGCGGAACGCCCGGGCGTTCAGCCCTCGAAAGCGCAAACCACGGACGAGCTCCTCACGGCCGTCGGTATAGACTTTGTACGCCAGCACCGGCATACTCACCAACCGGCCGCCGCCGCCCCGGGCCGACTGGCGGTTGGCGCGGCGCAGTTCTTCCGCTGACCCCGCCGAAGGAAAATCCATTTTGCGGATGATGATTCCGTACGGCTTGTTGCGTTCCTTGAGGGCCGCCAGAAAACGGGCCCTGATTTCGCCGTCCGGCACAGTCTGTGAGGCTTCCAGGAACAGGTTGCTTGGCCTCGCCAGCCTCATGCCCAGGCCGCCGGGCAAGCGGGCATGGCCCGTGGTTTCTTTTACCCCGGGAGCCGGCGTCCGCGTACCTAAGAGCGATTTCAGAACGCCTTGTTCCACCACAGAAACGCGCCGGGGCGCCACACCTTCCAGGTCTACTTCGTAAAAGCCTAGCAGCGGCTGCCCGTTCCATTCCCGGCGGGTTGGATCGTCCACCACGTTCATCCACTCCGGCAGGACGCGCGAGCCCAGCCGGTTTTCAAGATCGGTGGCCTGCATGGGAATGGGCCGGTTGGGTTCACTCACCGGGCGCCGGACGGGCCCCAATTGCAACCCGAACACTTCGCCGAAAACTTGAGCCGCCGCCGGCCCTTCGAATAGGACCGGGCCAGTGTAGAGTTCCCCAGTGGGCGCTGCCGCCAACGCTTCGACGTTTCTGGCCACCTGTTCAATCCGCGCGCGCAACTCAGGTTCGGGTGGCAGTTGGGCGGGGTCGAACGCCTGGATCACAAGCCCGTCGTAAATGTAAGACCCGTCCGGCGCCTGGCGGCCGGCGCGGGTGCGCACCATGAAGATCGAGTCCGGAGTGCGGGTGGTGGTCCCCTCAGTGTTCACGAAGTAGGTGTTGCCGGCAGAGGCTTCGAAGTCGACCGCCGACCCCGTGATGCCGGGATAGTTCAAGTAAACCTCCGACAGGGTACGCACCCGGTCCCGCCACGTCTTCTCGTCGATCGTATAAGTCTTTAGCGGCCGGATGAGCGTGAGCGCGGGAGCAGCGGAAAAGTCCGGTTGCGGATCGCTCAGGTTCACACCCCGCAAGGCGGCCCGTTTTCTTCCTAGCGCGTCGATGGCCGTTTTGAAGGCGCGGTCGGCAGCCAGCCAAAGGCTGTGCCGAAGCACCTTGGGATCCTGGCTTTGCGGCAGGTTATCGGAGTCGTAACGTGTACCGTTGTAGAAGTCGCTGAAGATCGAGTTGGTGTTGTCGAACGAAGAGTCGCCAACGCGGGCGCGCACTCGCAGAGGCCGCAACAGAGCCCGCTGGGGTGCGAAAGCAGCTCCCAGTGTCGCCGAGACAGCAAACGTTTGGGCGTCATCCACTGCAAACTCGAAGTAGTAGGGCAGCAGCCCCAGCAAGGTGAGGCGACGCGCCCGCTGCAGTTCCGTGGTCATCGCCTGCAGAATCGGGTCGCGCTCGGGCGGTTGAGCCCCGAGGGGAGTAAGCAACGAAACCGCCAACAGGGCAGCGCCAGTGCGTCTCATTCCGCTCCTCCTGTTGAGTCGGGCGGGGGCAACAATGGCGGACGGTCGCTCGGCACCGGCTTGCGTTGGATCTCAATTTCAGAAACCAGCAGCGCCGGCGACACGGCCGCAACCGGAACGCTGCCCGATTCGGCGCCGCAGTTGCCGTTGAAGACGCCTGGTTTGTCACCCGTAGCCAGGATCTTTCCGAAGCTCGCAAGTGGCGTACCCACGATGTCCACTCCGCGCACCAGTTCGTCCGGACGGCCGTCGGCGAATACTTTGTAAACGATGAGAGGCACCACGGTAAACGCTTGCAGATCGTCCCGCCGCGTGGTGGTGTAGCCGCCCGTCACCATGTCAAAGTAAAGGCCATAGGGCTTGCCCTGGCGTTTCACCTCCTCGAGCAGCATCTGCCGCAAGCGGTTTTCGGGTACCGCCCGCGAAGATTCTACGATTAAGTTCGACTGCCGGGAAACCACAGCAAGGCCGGCCTGTTTGCGGCCATGGCCATTCGAACCCGCCACACCCTTCACTGGTGTACGAGACATCAGGAAGGTCTTGAGCACGCCTTGCTCCACGATGGGGACACGACGCGCCGGGATGCCCTCGTCGTCGTAGCGGTAGGCGCCGTTGAGTTCGGCCCCTGCGTAGCGTTCGGCAGTGGGATCGGCAATGACCGAAAGAAAATCCGGCAACACCTGCGTGTTCAGGCTATTGGACCAGGTTTGCCCCTCGGTGCGGTCGCTCTGGCGATGGCCTTCAATCCGGTGTCCAAAGATCTCGTGAAAGAAAACCGCGGCGGCTTCACCGGAAAGAATCGCCGGGCCTGCGTAGGGATCGGTCGTCTTAGCCATGAGCAGTTGCCGCAGCTTGTCCTGCAAGTCCCGCACAGCTTCCATTAATGAAGCTTCTTTAGGCAGGCCGGCGAAATCCGAGGCGGAAAACGTGCGGAACACCATCAGATCTTCGCCGTCGCTGGCTTTGGCCCGCGCCAGCATGGCGATCTGGACGGAATTCCGGCCATGGTGGACACGGGTCCCTTCAGAACTGACTAATGAGCGGGCTTCCTGTTTCCAAACCAACGTGACCGACGAGTTCAGGATACTCAAGGGCTTGGCTAACTCGTTAGAAAGACGGCGGATGCGATTGGCCCATTCGTCGCGGCTGACCTTGAGCGGTGGTGGTGGTTGGACACCCTGAACAGCTTCTTCCTGGGAAAAATCGGGGACTTTGTCTTCGCTGGGCGCCCGGCTGGAGGTCTTGAGTTGGATCAGGCGGTCCGCTGCGGCGCGCCAGGCCCGGTCTGTCTCCCGCCAGAGCAGGAGGCGGATCGCCTCCGGCCGGTCTTCGATGGGGATTGGTGTTGAGGCGTTCACCCGGGGACGGACGCCGTCCAACGCATGATAGTTATCGAATTCCGGAGACCCTACCCGGACCACCACGTCCACCTGGCGGCGTTCCGTGGGACCGGACTCGTTCAATGCGCCCCGGACGGAGGTCATCGCACCCGACCATTCCTGCGTGACCAGGTAGGACAAGAAATAGGGGGCCGGTTCGGCCTTCGCTTTCAGACCTTCAAAGTTACGCTTCAGTTCCGGTTCCAGAATGGAGAGGAGCCGCTGCGGGTCAGTGGCCGGAGAAACCAGCACCGGTGCGGGGGTGGGGGCAGCTGCCCCTGTGGCAACGAACAAAGCGAGAATGCCGCCCAGCCAGGGCATTCCGCCGCAAAAGCGGTGGCGCACGACCCTCAGAATATCACGAGGCTTTCATCCGGCAGGACGGGTAAAGGCTACGTGGGGAGTGGTTTAGCCTGCGCGGCCGGCCAAGGCCTGCATTTCCCCAGCGCCTTCCAGGGCGCGCTGGCGCAACCCTTGAATGGCCAGACCATAGCGGCCATGGACGCCCGTCTTCTCGAAAATGTGCTTCATGTGGATTTTGACCGTGCCGGGCTTTATGCCCAGTTCGGCTGCAATTTCGCGATTGCGTAACCCCTGTTCCACCAGTTCGAGCACCTGCTGTTCGCGAGGGGTAAGGTCGGAAGGGTGGTGTCCCGCGACGCCGGAGCTGGTCTGGCGCAGAGGACCGAAATCCTCAATCCAACTGCGCCCGTCCTGGACTGCATCCAGGCAGCGCAGAACGGTCTCGACGCTGCTGTTTTTGCGCAGAACCCCACGGACGCCCTCTCTCAGCAGCCGGAGCGCCTCCGCCTCTGTGATCGACGTGCCCCAGACGAGTGCCACAGGCGGGCGGGACAGTTGCTGGGCGAGGTTCAGGAGGTGCACCACGGCCTGCAGCCCGAATCCTTTATCCACCAAGAGAATATCCACCGGCTGCTGGCGGAGCAGTTGACGGACGACAAACAAGTTGTCCGCCGACCAGGCCAGATCCATCCGGCCATCGGTGACCAGGATGCTCCGAAGCCCTTCTACCGTAACGGCTTGCGTCTCACACGCGCCTAGCAGTTTCAAGCTCGTTTCTCCCTTTGGCACGCTGGTGCTAATTCCTAAGGGGATAGTCTGGCGGGGAGCCGGAAGCTCTCAAGTTTTCCTGAACCTAAGTCGATAGTTCCCCTAGAGGAGAGTACGAGGAGTGACTGCGCCAAAGAGGCTCGGGCGTCTCCTGTCCCATTCATGACGGCTCCGGCGGCCAATCGAACTTTCGGTCAGTGGAAGATCCTGCTGATTCTTCCTGACGAATCCGTCAGCCGCCAGCTCGCACCCTTGATTGCCTCGCACCTGCCCTACTCGAAT
Source organism: uncultured Solibacteraceae bacterium (assembly GCA_964460395.1). Taxonomy (GTDB): domain Bacteria; phylum Acidobacteriota; class Terriglobia; order Bryobacterales; family Bryobacteraceae; genus CAYWQS01. The sequence goes on from CAYWQS010000034.1 coordinate 37,108, forward strand.
ACGACCGAGCTGAAAGAGTACCCTTCGCGCAATGAACTGGCTGCCCTCCTGGACGAGACGCCGCTGGATCTCTGCTTTGTCGACGTAGAACATGGGCGGGATTGGTCATTACCGGTGCTGGCTGACTTGTCGGCGCTGAATCCTAAGTTGCCCGTCGTCGCGCTGCACCGAGGCAACGACAGCGAATTCATCCTCCGCACGCTGCGAGGCGGCGCATCGGAATTTCTCATCGAGCCGTTCACTTCCGAGCAGTTCATCCAGGTGATGGAGCGGCTGAGCGCCCTCCATCGGGGGAACCGGGGCGGGGCCAATGCGAAGGTGCTCCTGTTTGCTCCCGCCAAGGGCGCCTGCGGGGCATCGACTGTTGCGAGTTCCATTGCATTCCTGTGGAGGAAATTCGGCACGCAGAAGATCCTGCTGGCGGATTTGGACCCCTATGCCGGGACCATCTCTTTCCAACTGAAAATGAAGCAGAGCTTCAGCTTTATGGATGCTCTGTCGCGGGATACTCTCGACGAGGAGATCTGGAAAGGCATCGTTTCTCAAAACAATGGCGTGGACGTGCTGCTGGCCCCGGAACAGCCCGTGCATGGCATTGACGAGACCCACGATCCAGCCCCATTAGTGGAGTTCGCCCGCAACAACTATGAGACGGTAGTTATCGACATCGGGGGAGTCTACGGGCGGTGGTCCTGTTCGCTCGCCAACCTCAGCGATGAAATCCTGCTGGTAACAACGAACGAACTGGCGGCGCTCCAGGCCACACAGCGTTCTCTCGCTTACCTGGACAGGGCACGCATCGACCGGTCGAAACTTCGCATTGTCGTCAACCGGTTCAACCGGGATTTTGGGCTAAACCGTGACGTCATCGAAGCAGCATTACATGCAGACGTAGTAGAGATTATCCCGAGCGACTACGACGCCATTCAGAAGTCGCTGGTGGACGGAAAACCAGTGCCGCAAAACTCGCAGGTGGGCCGTGGCATACTCCAACTGGCTTCCAAACTGAGCGGGCGGCCGGTCGAGGAATCGACAACCGGCAAGAGCAGCGGTTTGGGAACGCTGTTCGGTTCGCTGTTCGGCAAACGCTAAGACGTTAGCAATCCGCCATTCGTGACAGCCCCTTTGGGCCTATGCTTCCCGCTTTGCCCGCTTCTTGCGATCCCGGTCCGTTTTCGCCGCGTGGCGGGTGGCTGGCTTCCGTTCTTTTTTCAGGTTGATGGTGCCTCGGCATTGCGGCGCTCCGCAACCGCATTTCACTTCCGGAACATCCGGCTCAAAGCGGTAATCGATCGTCAGTTCCTCGCCTGGCTGAATATCACGCGCCGACATGTAGAGGATGTGATCCTTGACAATCCAGGCGTAGCAATTCGGTTCGCAGCAGTGGTTGATGTACTGGGCGCCGCTGCCGCCTACCGAACCGTCGAGAGTCCAGTAATTGTTCAAAGTGAAGAGGTAGTTCAGCGGCCGTTCGGCCCTTCGTGCCGTTTCCCGGCGGCTGATCTTTTCACCTGTGTATTCAATGATTTTGCGGTTCTTGGGGATGAATTCGAGCGCGAAGACCCCCCAGCGGTGGATTTCCGAAGGCCGGATCTCAAGCTTGAACTTTGCGTACTTCTGGACGATCTGCGGGGTTTCGCCGCCATCAGTTGGTGCGGACATATGAGTGAGTGGGTGGGAGAAGTTCAGCCAGGTCGTGCAGTTCAGCAAAGATCTGGACGGCAAATCCCTGAGATACGTATTGTAACCGATCGCTCGCCGGAGTCCCGAAGAAAAAAATGGCCCCGCTGGGAACAGCAAGGGCCAATTGCCTTCGTGTGTGATCTCTAACTTTCAGCCCGAATCGGGAAGCTCAGGCCGATGCCAACAGAGCAAACGTACCATTACCCATGGGACGAGTCCAGTCAAAAGTACCAAAAAGAACAGATTTTAACGACCCGGCGGCGCCGGCATCTCCTCTTTCCGGGCGATGTACTGCCGGGTAACATAGCGGTGGAATTCTGTTTCGATTTCCAAATCGCGGACAGCCTTCCGGGCTTCGAGCAACAAAAGCACCGCCGCCGAAAGCATGCAGGAGGCCCCACCGACCCCCAAAAGGACGGGCAGCCAAAACAAAGGCAGTTTCGTGGCGTATACCGCCCCTAGAGCCACGCTGGTGAAGAGGAAGCAGACAGCGGACAGATAAAGCAGGGTGAGGGCGTTCTGCACGATGCGCAGGCGGCGGGCCTGCTGTTTCATTTCTTCCCGTCCGTGGAGAATCCTCTCATCGCGGAGTTCCACCTCTCTCCGCGGATCAGCCAGTTCCTCAACGTGCGAGGCGAGGTAACGGATGCGGTCCACCAGCCGGGCCAACCGGTTGGAGGTAGAGAGGATTAAGGTGCCGCAGGCGGAAAGCAACAGGGCAGGGGTGATCATGGCGGTGAGGACGCTGATCGCCTCAGCCATAGTAGAGATTTTGAGCTGCAAATCCGGCCACATGGGGTTCTCTCATTGTCGCAAGTGCGGTGAACGGGCCGATAAGAACCAGCATGAGCCGGTTACGGAAGATTTCCGAGGAACTATTGGAGACGGCCTTGAATGCCGCCTCTGCAGCAGAGTGGACACTCTTTGAGGACCGTACGGGAGGTATGCACCTGATCGCAGGGTGCGAACTGGCAATTGAGACGTTGCCGTGGACTCGGGGAGCCACAGCTGCCTGGCAAGTACGCCGCCGCGGAGAAAGAGTGCACGTGGAAGGCTACGACGGCCGGGAACGCTGCTGTCTGGAAGTGCTACGAACCCGGCGTGCCGGTCCCGCACTGGTGTGTCAGCGTGCTCTCTACTTGCCCAGTCAGGAGAGTTCCCGCAAAAACTCCGCCGCTTCTTCGGGCGGAGTGGGATTGATATAGAAGCCGGTGCCCCATTCAAAGCCAGCCACTTTGGTGAGCTTCGGCATGATTTCGATGTGCCAGTGAAAATGCTCCATCGCAGCTTCCTGCACCGGAGCGGTATGCAGGATGAAGTTGAATGGAGGCTGCTCAAGAGCGCGCTCCATCCGGTTCATCAGGTTTCTGACGAGCCAGCCGAGGTTATGAATCTGGTCGGGCGCCAGCGCCTCAAAATGGGACTGATGCTGTCGGGGTAGAATCCAGATCTCAAACGGGAACCGCGAGGCAAAGGGGGCAAGGGCGACGAAATGACTGGTGGTGAGAACGATCCGGCGCTTATCGCGCAGATCCTGATTCAGGATGTCGCAGAACACACAGCGTTCGCGGAAGCGAAAGTAGTGCCGGGCGCCGTCGATCTCTTCCTGCACCCGTTTGGGGATGATCGGCAACGCAATGAGTTGCGAATGTGGATGCTCGAGCGTAGCGCCAGCGGGCTCGCCGTGGTTCTTAAAAATCAGGATGTAACGAAGCCGCCCGTCCTTGCGCAGATCAAGAATCCGGTCACGAAAAGCGAAGAAAGTATCAGCCACCTGGTTGTCGCTCATGGAGCCGAGGGTGGCGGCATGCTCAACAGCCTCGATAATCACTTCGTGGGCGCCTATCCCGTTCATGCGGTCGTACAGGCCCTCGGCTTCGCGGTCCAAGTCCCCTTCAATACGTAAAGCCGGGAATTTATTCGGAACCACGCGAAGGCTCCAGCCGGGCTGGTTCGGGCTGCCTGTGGAGCGGTAAGCGAGCACTTCGGGAGGCGTGCGGGTTTCGTTGCCTGGGCAGAATGGACAGATGCGCGGCGCCTGCTGAGGGGTCACGCGCTGGCGCGTGAAATCGGTCGGGCGGCGGGCCCGGTCCGTCGCGACAATGACCCATCGGCCAGTAATCGGGCACTTTCGAAGATCAGGCACAGGCGTGTCCAACTCCTCAGATGCGAGTCCTCAGCATATCGCAGTACCGCAGGCGGTCAGGGTGGAACCCCGGAGAGCAGCCTGGGGGTCAGGGCTTGGGATCGGAATGGAGCAGTTCCAGCACAAGGCCGAGCTGTTTCATCGTGTCGAAATAAACGTAGGTGCCGTTGTCTTTGTCGTAACGGCCCCGGTGAATCTCGGGGTATCCCTGCGTTTCCAGGCGGCGGACGGAACCCTCAAGATCCGAGACTTGGAACGCGATGTGGTGGACACCCTCACCGTATTGGTCAAGATGTTCTTTCCAACTGGTTCCGCCGCCCACGGGCTCGATAAGTTCAAGCACGACTTGGCCAGTGCGGAAGAAAGCAAGCTTCGCCTGGCCGCCCGAAGGCTGTCCGCGGAAGCGGACCCTTACCTCCTGCCCGGGCCGGGTGGTGACAATCGGTGACTCCGGCAAGCCCAATACCGCAGCCCACCGCTTGGCGGACGCCTGGATGTCCCTGGTAAGGATGGCGATTTGCACGATCTTTTCGAAACCGGGATCCTTAGGGGTGTTTTGGGCCGGAGCGGGGCTTGAGGCAGCTACAGCGACGAGAAGAAAGAGGGATAAGGCTCGCACCATGGGCGGCAGGCTATCACAACGCGTGGATTCAGAGTGCGACCGCCCGGTGGGCCTGCCAGAGATGCCGCCGTTCGTGCGCAACAACCAGGACGAAAGCCGCCCAGGCGGAATACTGCATGCGAGCGGCGAACGGTGAGGTGATGCGGACCTGATCCAATGCCAGTCCACGGCCCGATTCCAGCAGGACCACGATCCGCCCGTGCGCATCGAGGAAGTCCGCGAGGGCATGGTCCGGTTCAGCGATCCGCTGGGGCTGGAATGGCACGGGCGTGCGAGAACGGAGACGGATGGGCGGCTCGAGATACCAGAGCAACAGACGCGCGCTCCAATCCAACCGGTAGTTGGTGGCGGGAGCGGACAACCGGGGCGCCGAGGCAACAGCCTGCGTCAGTGGCTCAATGAACGCGCGATGCGAGAGGGTGAGGTGCTCGAGGCATTCCAGCGCAGACCAGCGTGCCGGATGGGGGCGGGACGTAAGCCGGGCTCGCGGCTGGGTTTCCACCAGCCGGGTGGCGTCGTCCGCAGTTTCGGCATACTCGGACAGCAGCGTGCCGATCGGATCCACGCTCTTATTCTCTCACCCCAGGCCGGCGAAGCTGCGCGATTTCCCGGGAGTCCAGGAGACGCCATTGCCCGGGATCCAAGCCCGTAAGATCCACTGGGCCATGGGCAATGCGCACCAGCCGCAAGGTGGGGAAGCCGGTGGCGGCCGTCATCCGTCGGACTTGCCGGTTACGCCCCTCGCGCAGGATGATTTCGATCCAGGAAGTAGGAATTTGCGCCCGGTAGCGAATCGGCGGCTGCCGGGGCGGCAGCAGGGGTTCCTTATCCAACAGACGCACTTCAGCCGGCCGGGTGAAGAAGTCCTTGAGCCGGACTCCCCGCCTGAGGGACTCCAGCGCCTGAGCCGTGATCAGTCCTTCTACCTGCACCCAGTAAGTCTTGGGATGCTCGAACTTCGGATGGCTTAAGCGATGCTGGAGTTTGCCATCGTCGGTGAGCAGGAGCAATCCCTCGCTGTCGCGGTCCAGCCTGCCGGCGGGATAGACACCAGGAATGGGGATGAACTGCTTCAGGGTGGGGTGACCGGCCGCAGAAGACGTGAACTGGGTCAGCACCCCGTACGGCTTCCAAAAGGCGATCACGCGCATAAGTACGCCAGGGGCTCAGGCACGCTCCGCCCGGCCTGTTTGCACTGGCAAAGGCCTCTCCGAGTTGCCTCCGGGCCGGCGGCCGACGGCAATCAATGAGGTGGGACCCCAGGGCAGAAACCGGTCCAGCCGCCGCCACAGCCACACCAGCCGGTCGAACAGGCTGAGTTGCAGCCGGCTGAACCTGGTCCGCTTCAAGATCCGTCCGTTCCACCACCAGCCCGGACGGGTCACCCGGTTGAAGCGGAGCAGCGCTTCGATCTCGAAGCCGGCCCGCTGCATCTTGGCGTGCAGTTCGTCCTCGGCGTAGCGGCGGTAGTGACCGAGCACCCGGTCGAGTTCGCCATAGACTTCCATTCCGGCCGGCACCAGAATGATGGCGCGGCCCCCTGGCTCAAGCGCCCGGAAAATGTTGCGCAGCGCCAGTTCATCGTCTTCCACGTGTTCGACCACATTCAGGCAAACAACGGTATCGAAGCGCCCTTCGTGCTCGTCAAAATCTTCCGGCGAAGTGAGATCGCAATGGACCGCGGCGAAGGCGGGCCGGTGTGACAGGCGGCTGCGCAATCGGGCCACGTGCTCCGGGTCGTAGTCCGCTGCAACGTAGACCTCGCGGCGCGGAGCCAGGCAGCGGGAAAGATTCCCGATGCCCGCACCGATCTCCAAGACCCGGTTCCCGATGAAAGGCCGTATGGTGTCCGCCATCCAGAGGTTGAATCGATAAGCCCCGGAAAGCGTGTGGAGGATCTCGGGCCCGCTCTCCTTGTACATGTCGGATCCAACCGCCGTCCGGAGAATCGTGCCCAGACTGGCCAGCACGTCCCACTTCCCGATCTTCTTTCCTTCCTCGTACGTCCGGCCGCGATAGCTGATGGGAATTTCATACACGCGCGCCTGCCGCTGGGCAAGTTTCACGGTGATCTCGGGCTCGAATCCGAAGCCGTCGCTGCGGATGGGGATGGACTTCAACAGGCTTGTGCGGAAGGCCTTGTAGCCAGTCCAGACGTCGGTCAGATTCAGATCGCTGATCAAGTTCACCAGCAGGGTGAACCACCAGTTGGCGAGCGAGTGCCAAAAGTAGAGCACCCTGCGCCGGCCGGACCAGGCGAACCGCGTGCCGTAGACGGCATCGGCGTGGCCCTCGAGGAGCGGGGCGAGCAACGCAGGCAGGTCGCGCGGGTCATACTCCAGATCGGCGTCTTGGATGACCGTGAATTCGCCGTTGGCCAGCTCCAGGCCTGTCCGGATGGCCGCGCCTTTCCCGCGGTTTGCGGGGTGGCGCGCCACCTGGATTGTCTCCGGATGAAGCCCGGCAATGGCTTGGATCACTTCGGTGCTGCCGTCGGTGGACCCATCGTCCACGACCACAATTTGACGGCTGAGCCCGGCGGGCAGCGGGAACTCCAGCAGCCGGCGAAGAACGGCTGCAACAAATTCCTCTTCGTTGTACACGGGAACGAGGATGCTGAGGCAGTAGGGGACAAGCTGCTGCATGACTCAGGCACGCCCGGCGAGCCGCGGCGAATCCCTTGAGTTTACACCGGCCTTGCAGCCTCATAGACCACGACGCCCCCGTTTTGCATCCAAAGCGGGGAAGGAGAACAATCCGCAAGTGCAGAACATGGGATGGCGATTAGCGAGGCGGCCGGAGGGTGGCGATTATCTGTCCTGCCTGGAGTATGGCGAACTCCCGGCCGAAACGCTCCGGCCCGGAGAGGTCCGTGTGCGGACCATTTACCTTTCCATCGATCCGACGAACCGCATCTGGATGAACGCCGCCGATTCTTATCTGCCTGCCGTGCCATTGGGCTCTGTCATGCGCGGAATTGCCATCAGTGTGGTGGAGGAATCACGAACGCCTGAACTGCCGGAGGGGACGCTTGTCCAAGGGTTGACAGGATGGCAGTTGTCCGCCTCAGTACCTGCCTCATCGTTGAACCGCCTGCCGCATCTGCCTCTTCCGCTCACGGCGCATTTCGGTCTATTGGGCCACATCGGAATGACCGCCTGGTTTGGCTTGACCGAAGTGGGCGGGGCACGAAACGGCGAGACGCTTGTGGTGAGCGCCGCAGCAGGTGCGGTGGGTTCGCTGGCGGCCCAAATTGGGAACAATCTTGGAATGCGGGTGGTAGGGATAGCCGGAGGGCCGGAAAAGTGCCGATGGCTGCGAGAGGACTTGGGCCTGGACGCCGCCATTGATTACCGTGCGGCTTCTTTGCCAGACGCCCTCCGCGAGGCCTGCCCGGACGGCGTCGACGTGGATTTCGAGAACGTGGGAGGCAGCACTTTGGACGCCGTGCTCGGCCACTTGCGGAATGGAGCGCGTGTCGCGCTCTGCGGCATGATTTCGCAGTACAACAGCGTGAACCCAGCCACGCTGGCAAACTTCGGCTACGTGTTGATCCGGCGGGCGCGCATACAAGGCTTCATCGTCACCGACTATCTGCCCCGCTTTGCGGAGGCTTACCCTCGCGTGATCGAGTGGCATCTGGCCGGAAAACTGAAATACCGGGTGGATGTGACGGAAGGCCTGGAGCGGGCTCATCTCGCTCTGGAAAAGCTGTTTACGGGGAAGAACGAAGGAAAAGTCCTGGTGCGCGTAAGCGCGGAACCCTCATCTACTTGAGCGGCACACGCTGCATCTGCTGCATGATGCGCTCAAACTTCTTCTTCTGCTCCGGACCGAGGACGCGCAGGATGCGCTTCTTGCCCTCAATGCGCCAGTCGTCCATCTGGATCTGCAGACTCTTGTAATAGACGACGAAGTCGTCCAGCACGGTCTCCACTTCGGCGGCCTGCTCAGGGGTCAAGGCAAGTTCCTTCCGCAGCATTTCGATGGTCAGTTCCCGTCCGCCCTCCTGCCAGGCGGGTGTAGCCGCGCGGGAAGAGACTGTGCCTAGAGCAAGCTTGGTGGTGAGCACACCCCCAGCGAACCCGCTGAAGAAGACGAGGAGAAGAATCCCAAGAACCTTGGGATTGTGCCAGGACGGGCGGTTGTCGCCTAGTACGCTGCGGAGACTCAAGGCCTCACCCCCTATTGCACCAGCTTAGTCCGAAGAAGTGAGGATCAGCCCGGCGCCGCCAAAGTACTCGCTAGTGAGATTTGTCAAGACCACTGTCCGGTCGTGCTGCGGGTCGGATCCATCGGCGGCCGGCAGAGGCTCGTCGGCGAACACGCTGACCGGGGTTGCGGCAATCGAATCGTGGCCCGTCCCTATATTTGCGGATACCGCAGCCGAGGCCAATAAAACCAGCAGGCACAAGGAAGCGAACATCAGTTGCCGTGCCACCAAAGGTTCGAGAAATAACGACCACGAGGATTCCCGGCTTTGGGCTTCAATGCGACCCATCACCCGGGCATAGAAGCCAGGCGCGGGTTCGAATTCGCCGCCGGGCTTGAGCGAACGCACCATCCGGGCCTGCGACTCGATGGCGCTCAACTCTGTCCGGCAGTCGGCGCATTTCTGCACGTGCTCGTGAAACCTTTTCATCCGGCTTGGCTCCGCATGCCCGCCTAGATAATCTTCCAGACCATCTTCAACCGGCCTGTGCATATCCTCTTCCCTCAAGTTCCCGGGCATTTCTGCATGCCTCGGGCCATGTCTCCGCCTAAGCGGTTCCCTGATTTCCACGCATCAGCCGCTGCGCCGCTTTCACCAGTTTCTGGCGGGCGCGGAACAGACGAACTTTGATTGTATTCTCATTCAAACCGGTCATCTCGGCGAGTTCTTCCACCGAATGACCTTCCACTTCCTTCATCAACATCAGCGAGCGGTCTTCCTGGCTAAGCCTGCCAAGAAGTTTGATTACCAGGTCCCGCTGAGCCAGAGCCTCGTCATACATCGGCCCCTTATCCGGCTCAGTCTGCTCAAAGCGCAAGCTCTCTTCTTCGGAGAAGTCGCTCTCGTAAACCAGCTTGCGCACCTTGCGCTTGCGCAGGTAGTCGTAGCACTCGTTCACGGTGATCTTGTAGATCCAAGTCAGCAGTGAACTCCGGTTGTCGAATCCGCCAATGGAAAAGTAGATCTTGGCAAATACCTGCTGGGCGATGTCTTCCGCATCGTTGTGGTTGCGCAGGATGCCATAGATAATCGAGTACACCTTGCTCTGGTAGCGGTCCACGATCTCGCGGAACGCCAACTCGTCGCGCGCCTGAACGCGACGAACCAAGTCGGCTTCTTCACCCTTGCGATAGTCCACGCGCGGTCGGCCCTGTGGAGTGGCTTTGGCGGCAACGCCAGTTCCGGGAAGGGGTAAGGCTACGCTGAGGCCCTTCATACGACCTGACAGACGTACCCCCCTCCGATGGGGTTTCACCAGATTCATGAAAGAGATCCGGCGATTCGCCGCCATCTCCCGGCCGGATTCGGCCCGGGCCGGTCGCCAGCCTGAGCATACCAGAACCAGCCCGGCGCCTGCTCCGAGTCGGTCCCACCCTTCAAAGCCCGTAATCCGTCCGTAAGCTCTGCCTCGGCGGTGGTGCGGAGGAAAGAGGCGC
>CAYWQS010000035.1:0-45018 GCA_964460395.1 uncultured Solibacteraceae bacterium
CCTCTCTCTCGCACTCTCACCTGCACTCCGAAATCCCTTACGGACGGATTACGGTCTATTCCCTCGACTCTGCCCGGGCGTGGTGCGCCGGAAGCCCATGATAGTCTGAGAAGTTTAGATCTATCCACTATGAACAGTACGCTCACGGTGACGCTTCCGGACGGTTCCCAGCGGGTACTTGAGTCCGGCGTTACTCCCTTGGAGATTGCCAAGTCAATCGGGCAGCGGCTGGCGGACGATGCCGTGGTCGCGCGCGTCAATGGCCAGCTTTGGGACCTCACCCGGCCGCTCGAATCGGATGCTCAACTCGAAATCCTTACCTCCCGGAACCCGGAAGCCCTGGAGGTGTACCGCCATTCGACGGCGCACCTGCTGGCAGCTGCTGTCCTCGAACTGTTCCCCGAAACCAAACTGGGCATAGGGCCGCCTACTGACAACGGGTTTTTCTATGATTTCCAGCGGGAAACTCCCTTCAGCACCGAGGACTTGGCCAAGATCGAGCAGCGCATGATCGAAATCCGCGACCGCGCTCTGCCGTATGAGCGCCGCGTCATGGAAAAGCAGGCCGGTATCGAGAAATACCGGGGACTGAACGAGCCGATGAAAGTGGAACTCATCGAGGAGAAGGCCGACAGTCTGTTCACCGAGTACACCTTGGGTCCGCACTTTATCGACTTTTGCCGCGGGCCTCATGTTCCGAATACGAAACGCATCAAGGCCTTTAAGCTGCTCTCGGTATCGGGCGCGTACTGGAAGGGCGACCAGAGCCGGCAGCAGTTGCAGCGCATTTACGGAACTTCCTTCTTCACCGCCAAGGAGCTCGAAGATTATCTCCACCGGCTGGAGGAAGCCAAAAAGCGCGACCACCGCGTGGTAGGCAAGCAGCTCGATCTGCTTTCCATCCAGGAGTTAGCCGGGCCTGGCCTCGTCTTCTTCCACCCGAAAGGCGCGCTTGTTCGCAAGTTGCTGGAAGACTGGATGCGCGAGCAGTATTTGAAGCGGGGCTACAGCCTGGTTTCGACGCCCCACATCGGACGGGAAGATCTCTGGCGCACTTCCGGCCACCTGGAAAATTACGCCGAATCAATGTTCGTGGGCATGGAATTGGACGACGCCACTTACCGGCTGAAGCCAATGAATTGTCCGTTCCATATCCTGATTTACCAGGACCGGCAACGCAGTTATCGGGACCTCCCCATTCGCCTGGGCGAATTGGGCACGGTCTATCGTTACGAACGATCCGGCGTATTGCATGGCCTGTTTCGCGTGCGGGGCTTCACGCAGGACGACGCCCACATTTTCTGCACTCCAGCGCAGATCGAAGAAGAGATCTTGAATTGCGTGGAGTTTGCCGTGGACACACTGAAGACCTACGGGTTCGACCGGTATCGCGCGGAGATCTCCACCTGGGACGGTGGGGCCAGCGGTAAGTACCTGGGGACGCCGGAGGAATGGGAACTGGCGGAAAACGCTCTCAAACGGGCCGTGGAGCGGGCCGGGCTGGAAGCCACGGTTGTGCCCGAGGAGGCCGCCTTTTACGGCCCGAAGATCGACGTCAAGCTGCTGGACGTGCTCGACCGGCCCTGGCAGCTTTCCACCGTGCAGTTCGACTTCAACCTTCCTCGCCGGTTCCAACTTGAATACGTGGGCGAAGATGGCAAAAAGCATCAGCCGCTCATGGTGCACCGCGCCCTGTATGGTTCTGTGGAGCGGTTTTTCGGCATCCTGCTGGAGCACTACGCGGGTGCGTTTCCAGTCTGGCTCTCTCCGGTCCAGGCCACGGTACTGCCCATCGCGGACCGGCACCTGGATTTCGCCCGTTCGGTGGCCGCGAGGCTGGAGCAGGCAGGCATCCGGGTGGAAGTGGACTCACGCAGCGAAAAGGTCAATGCGAAGATTCGTGACGCCCAGTTGCAGAAAATCCCCTACATGCTGGTGGTCGGTGACCGCGAGGCAGCCGAGGGCCGTGTTTCGGTGCGGAACCGCAAACATGGCGATCAGGGTTCGCAGGACCTCGAAGAGTTTCTCGGGCGGCTGCAGTCACTCATCGACAGCCGTGCCGTGACGGAATAGGATCCTATGCCGCTGCCGGCGGCTGCCGTGTTGGCCGGTGTGATCCTGCTCGGGTCGTGGGTTTTCTGCCTCCTCACAATTGCCGCTGCTCGCCGTTATCTCGCCGATCGGGATTCCCCGTTGCCCGAACCTGCCGTTTGGCCACCAATTTCCGTGTTGAAGCCGCTGCACGGTGTGGATGAAGGGCTGGAGGCCAACCTGGTTTCGTTTTTCGAGCAGGACTACCCGGATTTCGAGATCCACTTTGCCGCCCGAGCCAGTAACGACGGCGGGCTGACATTGGCCCGCGAGATCGCTTCCCGCTACCCCGGAGTACCGGCTTATTTTCATGTCAGTGGCGAGCCCCCCACGCCGAACGCCAAGGCCTTCAGCCTCCGCATCATGATGGCGGCAGCCCGGCACGAGTTGCTCGTCATGGCTGATTCCGACATCCGGGCGGACAGGGCGTTACTCCGCGGAGCAGCCAGCGAGTTCTCCGACCCGATCGTGGGCGTGGCCACTTGCCCGTACCGCGCCGTCCCAGGAACCGGGAGTTTCTGGAGCTTGCTGGAGGCGATCGGGATGAATACGGAGTTTTGGGGCGGAGCCCTCACCGCGCGCCTCGTGGAAGGCGGCGTCCACTTTGCGGTCGGCCCCACGATCATCGCCCGAAGGCAGGCCGTCGAAGCAGCCGGGGGATGGGCGGCGCTTGGCGAGTTTCTGGCCGAGGACTTTGTGCTGGGCCAGTCCGCCGCCCGCGCCGGTTACCGAGTTATCCTCTCGCGCCGGACGGTGGAGCATCGCATCGGTTCCCAGCCCTGGCGGGCCAACTTCCGCCACCGTCTCCGGTGGTGCCGAAGCACCCGCCGTTCAAGGCCAGCCGGATACCTCGGCCAGCTTTTCACCTATCCGCTGCCCCTGGCGATACTCCTGGCCTGTCTTTGGCCAGCCGCCTGGCCGGCCTTGGTGGTGACATCCTTACTGCGCGCGGCGGCCGCCCATGCGGTCTCCGGCTGGGTACTTACCGACCCCCTTTGCCGCCGCTACTGGTATTTGGTGCCTATTCAGGATATCCTGAGTTTCATTTTCTGGATTGCCGGTTTCTTCGGCAATACAATTGAATGGCGGGGGCGGCGTTACCTGCTGCTGCGGGATGGGCGGTTGCAGGAAGCCCGGCCTCCGGACTGAGGCAACCGTTTGACGCCAGGCGAATCAGAATCAAGAGTCCAGTCCCTCCTCGAAAGCGACCCGGCGGTTGATACCCGGACCTGGAAATGGGGGCATGCGTGGCCACCGGCCATCATTGCTCTGATGGACGCGCCGAGGCGCAAGGTGTTCGCTGGCGCTGCTTTCCTGCTAGTTCTCATCCTGGTCTTGGATCTGTTCGTGCAGGAAGATGCTTCCATCGGGGTGATCTTTCTGATCCCCATCATGATGGCCTCCTTGCACTTGGGCCCCTGGCAAGTGATGGTGGCTGCCCTCTTATGCACTTTGGCCCGCGAAAGTGTCGCTCCTTTCGCCTGGGATGCTCATTTCGTACCGCGGATCGTCTCCGTCTTCATGACATTTGTGGCGGGTGGGCTGTTCGCTTCCGAGGTTGCCCGCAACCGCCGGTTGGTCTTGCGGCATTTGCGGGAAATCGAGGAGCAAATGCAAAGAAGGCGCGAGGCGGAAGCCCAACTGCTCGGGTTAGTGGAATCGAGTCCTGCGGCTATCGTGACAATCAACTCCCAGGGGCGCATCGACCTGGCCAATCAAGCCGCGCACTCGCTGCTGTCGGTGGAACCAGACTCCCTCCGTGGACAGGACATCGGCCAGTTCCTCCCGATGCTGAGCGATGTGCTGCTGAACGCCCGTGCGGATGCGCCCATGCGTACCGCCACGAACTGCCAAGGCCGCCGCTCCACCGGAGAGAATTTCCTGGCCTACGTATGGTTTGCCGTCTACCCTGCCCGCACAGGGCCGCGGATGGCTGCGATCTTCACCGATTCGAGCGAAGAATTGCGCGATTGGCAACAAACCAGTTTGGAAACCCTCCTGCGCAGCACGCGCGTGTTGGTCGGTTCGGTCTCCCATGAAATCCGGAATATCTGCGCGGCGATTACAGTCGCCTATACGAATCTCGGACGGCTGCCGGGCGTGGCATCCACGGAGGATTATGAGGCCTTGGGTGCGCTGACCAGCACTCTCGGGCGCCTCGCCAATTTTGAACTGCAGACTTCCGCCGACGTGGAACTGGGCAGTTTCTCTGTAGAGCAGCTCCTCGACGAGTTCCGGATTGTTGTTGATCCGATGCTGGAAGCAGCTGGCGTCACGCTGAACATTGCCCGGAGCGGTCCGCTGCCGTTGGTCGATGGCGACCGGCATGGAATGTTGCAGGTTCTGCTAAACCTGACTCGCAATAGCCTGCGCGCCCTGCGGGATCGTCCGGATGGACACATCGAGCTGCATGCCGCAGCCGGAGACGGCTGGGTAACCCTGCGTTTTCAGGACAATGGACCGGGCGTTGCTTCACCGGGCAATCTCTTCCAGCCGTTCCAGTCCGGCGCGAAAGCGGTTGGGTTGGGGCTCTTCATTTCGCGCGCCATTGTTCGCGGTAATGGAGGGGAACTGTATCACGAGGCGTCTTCCGGTGGCTGTACGATGTGCATCCGGCTGCGCCGGTCAGACACCACGGAAATGATGGATCATGATGAATCGGAGTTGCATGTATGATCAACGTCTTGCTGGTTGACGATCATGCCCTGTTCCGGGAGGGTTTGACCCGGTTGCTTCACTCGGGCGAGGAAATCCGCGTGGCTGCCCAATGCTCAACGGTGGAAGAGGCGCTCCATCACCTCGATACTGGCGCCTTTGATCTGATTCTGCTCGATTATGAGTTGGGAGACCGCCGCGGAAACGAGGTAGCCGCCGCGGTGAAGGCGAAGTCTTACCCCTCCCGGATTCTTGTCGTCACGGTGGGACTCACAAAAACCGAGATCACCCAACTGCTCCAGCACGGTGTGCAGGGCATTTTCCTGAAGAACAACTCACCTGAGCAGCTTGTTGAGGCGATCAGCCGGGTCATGGCCGGCGAGAAGTGGATCGACCCCAAGTACGAGGCACTGCTGGCCGACCCGGGGCCCGAACCGTTCCGGCGCGCGCGTTTCACCGACCGGGACCGCCAAGTGCTCCGCGGAGTGTTCGAGGGCATGGCCAACAAGGAAATCGCCGAACGGCTGAACGTGAGCGAGAGCGCCATCAAGGCCAGCCTGCAGCAGTTGTTCAGCAAGACAGGCGTCCGCACACGGAGCCAACTCGTCCGGGTGGCCATTGAGCATTACCGGCGGGAATTGCTCAACTAGGCGGGGCCTCCAGTTTTTCCAACTGGACTCGCAAAATGGCGTAGTCCGGGCGGCCGAAGATTGCCACGGTTCTGAACGCTTCCGGCGCTGCGTGTTGTAGCGCTTCCAGGTTTTCGCGGAAGAACCGCCCCTCTCCGAACAGGGCCATCGGCGTGAGCAGGATGAACTCCACCTTGTGGGTCAGGAGATAGGTTCGCAGGCGCTCAGGTCCGCCGAAGGCCGCGCCAGTGCGGACCCCATAGAAGACCTCCAACGGGCTGTAATGCCAAAGCCGGATGGACTTCCTTCCGGTGTATAAGTACACCATCGGATCCAAATTGGCCCCGATCACAGCCTCCTGCGGCGTTTCACGACGCAGCCAGTCGAACACTCGGCGGGTGGTGGTCCAGTCCTCCGCGAGGCCTGGCGACGGTGCCGCCCAACCCGTCGCGGTGGTTTCTCGTGTAATCTGTGCCAAAAACCACGCGTTGCTTGCCACACAGGCCGTCAGGGCGCTTGCGAGGACCAGTTGGGCTCGCGCGGATCCGCGGCAGATACCGGCCACCACAGATGCAATGGCAATCAAAAGGGCGGGCAAAACGGGGATCATGTACCGCCCCGGCGGCCACGACCACACCAGCAGGAGCCCTAAGTACAACAAAACCCAGACTTCCATGGGCCCCCAGAGCGCCGCTCGAAACAACCGCAGAAGTCCGGCCATAGCAAGCAGGAACAGCCCCAGCCCGGTGACCAGGTGGACCGGATGCAAACCTAGTCCGAGGGATGGCCCCAGCGAGGTGGCGACCCAGGCGGCGTTCCAAAGAAGCATGCGTGCCGCGTCTCCCGGATGATCCAGTGCAAGGGCATGACTCCTTTCATAAGGAACTCGCGTGTAATACTCTTCGACCGGGGTCACACCCACTGGCTGGTCGCGCTGATATGCCATCCACGGTCCCACGAGGAGGATGGCTGCTATACAAAACGAACCCAACGCCCGCCAGCGCCGCTTCCAAACAAGGAACAAGCCCAGTGGCACCAATGTGATACCAGCGCTACGAAGAAGCAGAGCCGCGCCGGTGGCCAATCCGGCGGCCGCCGCCCAACCTGCGGCCTTACGAGCGTTCGCCAAAGCTTGCTCCAAACAGAGAATCGCCGTCAGGCAGCAGAGCGTGAACAGCGTGTCGGGGAGCACCACTGTGGCGTGAAAGACAACAGCAGGGGCCGCCAGCCAGGTCAGGGCCAGCCACCGGGCCGCCGCTTCCCCCAGCCCCCCGCCTCGGGCCCGGCGCCAGATTGCGATGGCGACTGCAAGCGCGCCCAATGCCGGGAGGAGTTTCAATAACCACACATTCGCCGGAAAACCCGGTGAGAGTTTCCAAAGGGCAGCCAACAGGGCCGGGAACAGAATCGGGTACTTCGACTGGGGCAGGTCAGACGGGAGGCTTTCAATCCGGTATTCCAGCCGTTCTGCAAGACTCTTTGCGGTAACGATATAGATTCCGTCGTCATGGAAAATCCCGGTAGCTGGGCTGGAAACAAAGATCCAATAGACAGCGAGGAGAGGGATAAGCAGAACGACTGGCGCCCACACCGCAGCAAGCCGCACTGAACCACGCGCCCAAGGAACTGGTGTGGCGGATGCGGCAGGAGTCTGAGTCGGCTCGGCTGTACAAACGGTTCTCAAGCTAGGCCTTTCCATCCATCGGCCGGGCCGTTGATTCGCTTCAGTCACATCATTCCAGGGGACTTGGCGAGTTGGGCGAAACAGACTTAAATCTGCTTAATTTTCTGGCGCAAATGGTGCAGATTGCTCATATACTGGGGGTGCGCAGCCCCGTGACGGGCTGAGCGAGGGTTCCAGGATGGCCCGAACGCTACTTGTCTTCTTGAGTCTGGCTATGTGCGCCAGTGGGATGGAGGGATTGGCTTCCTTGCACCAGCCACTGACGCTGGTGGTGGATGCGGAAAAGCCGATGCCCCCCGAAGCGCTGGCATCCATGAAGGCTGAACTCGACCGTCTCTTCTCGCGGAGCGAGGTCCGCATTGATCTGAAAGACCGCAGGGAGATGGCGCTGGGAGTTGATGTCGCCGACTTGGTGCTGGTCCGGTTTAAGGGCGAGTGCCGCATTAAACACGAGCCTGTTCTTCTGGATGAGCGAGGCCCCGGCGCTCTGGCGTACACCCACATTACCGAGGGGGAGATTCTCTCTTTTAGCGAAGTACTGTGTGACCGTGTCCGCAGGGCGACTAAGAGCGCCATGTGGGGTGGAGAACACGGCAAAGGTGACCAATTGTTGGGACGCGCGCTGGCGCGCGTAGTCGCCCACGAGGTGTTCCATATCCTGTCGAAAGAGAAGAAGCATGGCAAGGGCGGCGTCTTTCAGCGTGGCCTCACCGGCCGCCAACTGATTGACGAAGAACTGGATTTTCACGACGAGGATCACGACAAGATCCGCCGCCGCTCGCCCGGGCCGTGATTCCAGGCCGGAGGCGGCGCTAAATGCTGGCATAATGGAAGTTTGCGCCTTCGCGTGCACTTCCACTTATGCACTCCCGTGGTCTCCTCCTACTGTTCCTTGCGCCGCTCGGTGCATGCCTTCCTTTGCTGGCGCAGGAGGCAGCCCAGGCGCCTCCACCGCCTCCGCCCGCGGAAGCCAAGAAGCCAGTCGTCCTTGAAAAGCCGGCGTACGTGCGCCGGATTTCGGCCGGCGTCACGGGCGGCTACCTGATCCTGGACTTGATGCGGCCTGAAGAGGTCGATCAACCGGGACAGCCGGGGGGATTGCGGACACGCAGCACGGGTGACTCCAAAGCGAAGAAGTACACGGCAGGGGTCACGGTGAACCTCGCGCTGACTGAGCGATGGGCCGTCAACGTGATGGGCCTCATGAAGTGGAGCGGATACAACATGCAGAACCAGTTCTTCGTAACTCGGTTCGGCACCGAGCGGCTGGAGTTCACCACCCAGGAAAGTACGCGAGCGCGGTATTACGACGTGCCGATTCTCATCAAGCGGTACAACATCGACCGTCATGAGCAGGGCTGGCGCTGGTTCTATGGAGTCGGTCCCACGGCACGATTTGTGAACAACATTCGCACATCCATTACCGAGCAGGTGACAGGGCAGGAAGCAGTGTGCTGCAAGACCGATGCGGCGGCGCCATCCAAACGCTGGCTCTACGGCGCGACGGGCGGTATCGGCATGCAGTTTATCGACGATTTCGGCATCCGCTTCGTTCCGGAAGTGCGCTACACCCGCTGGTTTGGCGCGACCTGGGACCGCTTTGCAGCACAATCCAACCGTCACCAGGTGGAAGTCCTGATTTCCTTCACGTTTTGATTCAAGCGGCGCGGGCCAGAATGGCCCGGTCGGCCGGGGCATCCTCCAGCAGCAGGCTCACAAGGGACAACCACAGCAGATTAGCGGCAAAGAGATGGGTGAGTTGCATCCACACGGGAGCGAGCAACAATACATTCACCACGCCCATAGCGAGTTGAATCGCCGTAATCGTCAACAGCATGCGCGCGCGCAGGCGCGTCCCCAGCCACAGGAAATAGATGCCCGCCAGCACAGCCAGCAGTGGGTGGAACAGGCGCAGGCGCAGGAGGGCGTGGGAGTCCGGGTGAAAGTCGGCACGCAGGCCATCCACCAGGCTCGTGGAGGGGAAGACGGTATCGCCCAGAGCGGCGACAGCACCTGAGACGCTAGCCAGCAGAGCAAGCGCAAGCGCCCAGGCCAGACGAGTTCGAGCAGAGCCGGCCTGGAGACGGTAGCCGGGGCGTGAGGCGGCCCAGGCCACACTAAACAGGCCAGCCGTCAGCAACAAGGTGTTCGTGAGGTGGGCCGAAAGGTAAACCGCGCGGCCCAGGGACTTGTTCATCTCAACGTATTCGAGCAGCACCAAACCGGCGCCCAGCAGAGCCTCAATGAGGATCAGCACGAGCGAAGTCCCAGCAGCCCGGCGAACGAAAGAACGCGGCGGATACGCTCGGAAGGCCCAAACTACCAATCCAATGACAGCCAACAGCGCTAACCCGCTGGTCGCGCGGTGCACAAACTCGATAATGGTGGCCGTGCCGGGATCACGAGGCACGACCACTCCGTTGCATAAGGGCCAATGGGAACCACAGCCAGCGCCCGAACCCGTGGCGCGCACGAACGCGCCCCACACGATCACCGCCAGATTGTAGCCGAGAGTAGTCCAGGCAAAACGGCGAAATCGGGCGGTCTGAACAGTCTCCATAGTCTGAATCGGAGTTCAGATGGCCCCGGAAGCGGCTTTTTCCTCGCGGTAGCGTATGGCAGCCGCAAGATAATCGCGGTTCATGAAAGCAATGTTCTCCAGCTTGACACCCTTGGGACAGACAGCTTCGCACTCACCGGCATTGGTGCAGTAGCCGAAGCCTTCGTCCTGCATCTGGGCCACCATGCGGACCGCGCGCCGGTCACGCTCAGGCTGGCCCTGCGGCAGGAGGCCGAGATGGGCAATCTTAGCCGAAACAAACAGGGAGGCCGAGGCGTTAGGGCAGGCTGCCACACAGGCGCCACAGCCGATGCAGGCCGCTGCGTCCATCGCGCGGTCCGCACACTGCTTTTCAATCGGCAAAGCGTTGGCGTCCACGCCTACGCCGGTATTCACGGAGATGTATCCGCCCGCGGAGATAATCCGGTCGAATGCCGAGCGGTCAACCATCAGATCCTTCAGCACGGGGAATGCCTTGGCCCGGAAGGGTTCCAGCCACAGTTCATCGCCGTCGTGGAACTGACGCATGTGTAACTGGCAAACCGTGGTGCCGCGCTGCGGCCCATGAGGCACGCCGTTGATCATGAAACCGCAACAGCCGCAAATACCTTCCCGGCAGTCGTGCTCAAAGGTAACAGGCTCTTCGCCTTTGAGGATCAATCGTTCGTTGAGCACGTCGAGCATCTCGAGGAAAGACATGTGCTCGTTGACGTCATCCATCTCATAACGGACCATTTGGCCCGGTGCGGCGCTGTTCTGTTGCCGCCAGATATGAAGGGTGAGTTTCATGCGCGTCCGGTCCTTCGTTATTTGTAACTGCGCTGGGTTAAGTGGACATATTCAAACTGCAAAGGCTCTTTGTGGAGCGCGGGAGTCTGGTCCTCGCCCTGATATTCCCAAACAGAGACGTGGCAGAAGTTCAGATCGTCCCGTTTGGCCTCGCCATCCTCGGTCTGGTACTCCTCGCGGAAGTGTCCTCCGCAAGACTCCTCCCGCTGGCGGGCGTCGCGGCACATCAATTCACCCAATTCAAGGAAGTCTGCGACACGCGCCGCCTTTTCTAGGGACTGGTTCAGTTCGTTGCCGCTGCCAGGGACATTGACGTTTTCCCAGAACTCTTCACGAAGGGCCGGGATTGCGCTAATCGCTTTCTCCAAGCCGGCCGCGTTGCGCGACATGCCGCAGTATTCCCACATGATCTTTCCAAGTTGGCGGTGGAAGTCGTCCACGGTCCGCTTGCCCCGGATGGAGAGCAGCCGGGTAAGCCGCTCCTCGGCTTCCTTTTTGGTGGAAACAGCCGCGGGATGGTCGGTCTGTTCGCCATATGGCTTGATGCCGGCCAGGTAATTCCCGATGGTGTACGGGATCACGAAATACCCGTCGGCCAGACCTTGCATCAGCGCCGACGCGCCTAGCCGGTTGGCGCCGTGATCGGAGAAATTGGCTTCGCCGAGCACAAAGAGGCCCGGAATGGTGGACTCCAGGTTGTAGTCAACCCAAAGCCCGCCCATTGTGTAGTGCACTGCCGGGTAGATCCGCATGGGCACCTTGTAAGGATCTTCGCCAGTAATGCGTTCGTATATCTCGAAGAGGTTTCCGTAGCGCTCTTCGATAGTCTTGCGGCCCAGCCGCCGGATGGCATCGGCGAAGTCGAGGTACACGCCAAGGCCTGTTTCTCCGACGCCGCGGCCTTCGTCGCAGACCCGCTTGGCGGCGCGCGATGCGATATCGCGAGGGGACAGATTCCCAAAGCTTGGGTACATGCGCTCCAGGTAGTAGTCGCGCTCATCCTCAGGAATCTGGCTGGCCGGCCGTGTATCGCCTTTCTTCTTCGGCACCCAGATGCGGCCGTCATTACGCAGCGATTCCGACATGAGCGTGAGTTTCGATTGGTACTCGCCACTCACCGGAATGCAGGTGGGATGAATCTGGGTGAAACAAGGATTGCCGAATGCCGCTCCGCGCTTATAGGCCCGCCAGATTGCCGTGGCGTTAGAGCCCTTCGCGTTGGTGGACAGGTAGAAGACGTTGCCGTAGCCGCCGGTGGCCAGACAAACGGCATCAGCCATGTGGATGTCGATTTGGCCGGAGACGAGATTGCGCGTGACAATTCCGCGGGCCCGCCCGTCGATGACGATCAAGTCGACCATCTCGTGGCGATAGAACATCTTGACGCGGCCGGCATCCACCTGGCGTTCCAACGCCTGGTAGCAGCCCAGCAGGAGTTGCTGACCTGTCTGGCCCCGGGCGTAAAAGGTACGTGACACCTGCGCTCCGCCAAAGGACCGGTTGGCCAAAACGCCGCCGTACTCGCGGGCAAAGGGAACGCCCTGCGCCACGCACTGGTCAATGATGCTGACGCTGACCTCGGCAAGCCGGTATACGTTGGCTTCGCGGGCCCGGAAGTCGCCGCCTTTCACCGTGTCGTAGAACAGCCGGAACACCGAATCGCCGTCGTTCTGGTAGTTCTTGGCGGCGTTGATGCCGCCTTGGGCTGCAATGGAATGCGCCCGGCGCGGCGAATCCTGGAAACAAAAGGCCTTGACGTTGTAGCCCAATTCGCCCAGTGTTGCCGCGGCAGCGCCCCCTGCCAGCCCCGTACCAACCACAATTACGGAGTACTTCCGCTTGTTTGCGGGATTCACGAGTTTGTAGTTGAACTTGGCGTTCTCCCACTTCTTTTCAATCGGCCCGGAGGGAATCTTGCTGTCTAGCGTGATCGACATACGGCGGGGTATCCTTTACTGCGCCCTCAGCACGCCGGTGAGTACGGCCAAGGGCATGGAGACGTTGCCGGCCCCAATCAGGAAGGCAAAGACTTTCGCAAAGTTTCGCAGCAACGGTGTGTAGCGCGGGTGATTGACTCCGAGTGTTTGAAACATGCTCCAGACACCGTGGTACAGGTGGAAGGCCAGCATGATGTTCGCCACGATGTAGAAAAGCGAAACGGCGGGATTGGAAAAACCTGCGATGACGTTGTGATAAACGTCGCCCGGCTTGAAATCAGGGTGAGCCTGGCCGGTCGTGAAGTGCAAGAGGTGGTAAACGATGAAAGCGGCGAGAATGGGGCCGCTCCAGACCATCGTCCGCGCGGCGTAAGTAGTGGCAAGCGTCGCTTTCTTCACGTACGCCTGGGGCCGCGCTTCCCACTTCTGCAGGGTAAGTTGCGTTGCGGCCAGAATATGCAAACCCACTGAGGCCAGCAAAATCAGCCGGGCGGCCCACAATGCGCCACCCAGGCTCTGAAGAAACGCGGCGTAGTGGTTCAGCTTTTCAGGCCCGGCAAAAACCTGGAGGTTTCCGATCATGTGGCCGATCACGAATCCAAACAGGATGAATCCGGTGACGGCCATTAAGACCTTTTTGCCCAATACGGACCGGTACAAGGATAAGGTTTGGTTGAGGCCGCTGTTCAGTGCTGCTGTGCTCATCGAGACGCTCCGTACTCCCCGGGAAGGAACGGCGAGAGGAATACCGGCAGAACATCGACTGTCAGTTTATGGATGCCTGCTCCCCCTCATTGTAAGCAAAAGCTGCTGGGGGAAACGGAGCACAGCCGGGGGGATGGGCCGGGCGTTACACAGGCGTCGAAACAGGAGCGGGATGATTTCAGCCGGGACGAATGAAAAATGCGCGGGATGTCCGGCGGTATCCGGATTCCCGCGCGAGGAGGGACGAGTTTGCTTGCCTATTGGGCGGCGTTCGCAGGGGCGCCTGGGGCCTGGAGCAGCACCACGACGAGTTGCTCACCGTAGCGCGAAGAGCTGGCGGTCTGCCGATCCTGCTTTGACCCCGGAAGCGCGGAGCCAAGACCGTTCCCGCCAGTCCACACCTGCCGCAACCGGTGGACGCTGCCCGACTTTTCAAATACCAGCCGCCCGGGCTGGTAGCGGTCCGGATTGCCCAATGGCATCACCAAATACGCATGTCCACGGCCCGTAGGGTCGGTGAGTATCAGCAGTTGATTCGCTGGGCTGGTTTGAATTTCGTAGCGGCCAGCAGGCATGGTGTGATTGCCGATTTCAAAGGCGAAGGGGATTTCGGCCACGGCACGGGGCCCGTTGGTGAGGGTGGAAGCAGGAACCGCCACGGCAAGCACCAAGAGGAGAGCAGTGGCGGCAACAACGGTTTGCATTGCGGATTTCAGCACAGGAGAACCTCCCAGTTTCGTTTCTTGAGCGGTGAGTTTCGCGGCGATTGTGCCAGCCAACCGCCTGTCTGTAGGGTTGAACGGATCAGGGCGGTATTTGTTCCCTCAGCGCCATCACGATTTACAACTGTCGCGAATGGGCCGCCGGACCTGTAACTTTCCTGTGCTCGTTGCGCCTATGCTGGGAAGGTCCCCGGTGGACCCCGGAGACCCCAACGAATGCTCTTGGAAGGAGTGGCAGGACGATGATGAACCGCCGCGCATGGGCCGGGTTGGCCCTTTCTTTTTGTCTGAGCATGGCCGCGATGAGCGCGGCGAAGCCGGATTTTTCTGGCGAGTGGAAAATGAACATGACCAAGTCCGACCTGGGCCAAATGCCCATGCCGGACAAGTATGAGATGAAGGTGGAACACAAGGAACCGGAGGTGAAAACGACGACGGTTCAGGCGGGGCAAATGGGGGAACGGACCACCGAAGCAGTCTACAAGACGGATGGGACGGAAACGACTAACCGGATGGGCCCCAACGAGAGCAAGAGCACCGCGAAGTGGGACGGAGACGCGCTTTTAATTTCTACGAAGGCCACTTTTCAGGGCAACCCTGTACAGATGGAGTCGAAGTGGACGCTCTCGAGCGACGGCAAAACACTGACAATCGAACAAACGTTCAAGAGCGACATGGGCGAGTTCACCATGAAGCGGGTGATGGACAAGCAATAGTAAAGCAGGGCGGGGGCGAACCACCGGGCCGCCCCCGCCTCGGGTTCAGCGCAACGAGAGGGTGCGCTGGCCTTGCAGTCCGGCCACGGAAACTTCCTGCAACCGGGGCACGGCTTGCTGCCGGGAAAATGTAACGCGCGGCGAGCGTGCGGCGGAGGATTCCGCAATGCGTACCGGCGCCAGCACCACCCGTCCGGCAGCGTCCCGGATGGTCAATAGGTTGGCATTCGTCCCGTACTCGAAGCGGTACTGGCCGGCAGGCAGGACGGTGCCGGACACTTCGAATGCAAACGGGATTGTCGCCTTGGCGGTGGAATCAGTAGGGTGGGCCGCCAGTGTAATGGCCAGCAGCCCCATCAGGAAGAAAGCACGGGTCTTGATAGTCATCTCGTCATCTCCGGTTCGGTTTTGAGCGGGCGGCCCTTGGCGTGCGCCGCTGGACTCATTGGCAACGACGGAGGGAGAAGAAGGTTTGTTCCGGAGTAGACACGGAACCCGCGCAGGATTTACGAAAAGCAAATCACGCTGAGAGCGAGCCGTTTTCGTGAATTATTCCGAGGCCGTGTTGGGCAGGCCCATGGGAGAGGCGGGGGCAGCCAGACGGCGAGCTACTTTTTCCACCAGGTAAACGGAGCAGCCAACGGCGACGGCGGCGACGGCATTGACAAAAAGCACACCCAGGGCTGTGGTGAGGAAGGCCGTGGCATCCACCGGCCGCATACGAGGGATGCGCCGCCAGGTGCTCCAGTCCAGCAGGCAGAATCCCATCCACGCAGTGACGCCCGCGAGGGCCGCCAGCGGGATGTGCTCCAGTAAGCCCGATCCGAACCCGATGACCGCCGCGAGGATCAGTGCATGTGCGACGTTGGACATCCGCGTGGTTCCGCCGCAGCGGACGTTCGCCAGGCTTCTTGCCGGAATACCGACGCTTAACGGCGCGGCAAAGATGCCTGCGGCCACGTTGGCAATGCCATAAGCGCCAAGTTCGGCATCGGCGTCAACCTTTTTGAGCGGTTTGTGGCGTCCTCGAAAGTGCTCCACCACCCGCGAGGTAAGGACGATGTTTACCGAGGCGACAAATGCGAGCGCGAAGCCGGCCGGCAGTACCTCGGCGACGTCCTTGGGATTCCACAGGAAACCCGCGAAGGGCGGCAGTTCCAGAGAGAGCACGCCCACTTCCTTTTCGTGAAACTGCAAGATCTGGGAAACCGCCAGAGCGAGAGCGACGCCGATCAGTGGAGCCGGGGCACGGGCGTCCAGGCGAGCAACAATTGCCGAAAGCAGAATCACAACGGCGGCCAACAAAAAAGGTTCCCACCGTGCGCCGCCCAGGCGGGTCAGCACGTCAAAGAATTGCTGCATCATCGAGCCGCCCGGCTGAGCGAATTCCAGCCCGAAGATCGTGCGCAGCTGCGTAATAATCATCATCCCGCCAATTCCGCAGGAAAAGCCTGAAACTACCGCAGCAGGCACTCGCCCAATGTGCCGGCCCAGGCGCAAAGTAGAGAAGATCATCATGAACACCGCCGCCACCAGGGTCACTTTGGCGGCGCCGCCGATGCCCTGTTGTTTTACGGCGGCAGCGATGAACGGCACGGTGACCGAAGAAGTTCCGCCAATAAGGACCGGGTTACGGCCCAGCAAGGCGGTAATAGGCGCCGTGAGAAGCGAAGTGAACAGACCCAGCACAGGTGGCAGCCCCATGAGCGTGGCCATAGCCAGCCCATAGGGCAGGGCGATGAGTGAGGCGATAAGCCCGCCGCTCAAGTCCCCCGCTGCCTGCCGCCACCCGTACTGGACGCGCATCCGCCGCACCGGTCTTCCCTCAGCCCATCACCTTCTTGAACGCGGTCTTGAACTTCTCCATCTCCTCGGGAGTTCCGATGGAAACGCGGACGTGCGTGGGCCAGGCTGGCCAGACACGCCCGATATAGACCTTTTCGGCCGCCATTGCCTTGACCACTTCCTGGCCCGGGCGGTTGACGTCAACCATAAACTTGTTGCTGACGGACGGGACGAACTTGTAGTTGTTCTTCTCCATCCAGCTGAAAACGTCTTCGCGGATGTCCTTGACGATCTTGCGGCGCTCCGGCACCAGCGATTTGACCTTCAAGCTGGCATGCGCCCCCACCATGCCGGTGACCGGCAGAGCACCCGCGCCGTAGCTCTGAATCTTGGCCAGCAGATCGGGCCTTGCGATGGCTGCTCCCGCACGCAGGCCTGCCATCCCGTAGAGTTTGGAAAAAGTGCGCAGGATGATTACGTCCTTGTCGGCCGCCACGAGTTCGCTGCCGTAGGTTTCACTGCTCAAGTGGATGTAAGCCTCGTCCAGAACAACGATGCTGCCGGCAGGTTTGTTGGCTACCAGCCATTCGATGTCCTGGCGGGGAGTGATGGTGCCCGTAGGGTTATTCGGGTTGCAGATGTAGAGAACGCCGGGCGTAGGGTGGGCGGCCGCCATGGCCTTAACATCGTGCGCGTAGGTCTTCGTCAGCGGCACGCGAATCACTTGGGAGCCGATGAATGCAGCGGCGCGCTGGCCGGCCTCATAGCCGGGATCGCCCATTACCAGAGGTTGCGTTTTCGAGGTAAACGCCAGCACGCTCCGGTGCAGCGGATCACTGGAGCCGGCAAATGGCGCCACGTAGTTGGGCTTCAACCCTTCTTGCTCGGCCAGGGTTTTGGCGAAATCGAAAGTCTCTTCGTACTGGTAGCGGCCTCCCTTCTTGGCCACGCTGTAAATGGCTTCCAACGCCTCCGGGCATGGCCCCATGGGATTTTCGTTGGCGTTGATCTTCACCGCATCCGGATCGAGTCGGCCAATCATGGAAAGCTGCGCCAAAGCCGGTTCGTTGTAAAAAGGCAGGGCCGCGCCCGCCCCCAGGAGAGCGCCAATCTTTGCGAAGGAGCGGCGGGAAAATCCCCGCCGCACCAGCTCGATTTTTTGCTCAGGATTGAGAATCTGATGCATGAATGTCTTCCTCCCAGCGGAGTCCGGTTAGAAATAGAAGCGCAGACCGAGTTGGATCATGCGCGGGAAATTGGCCTGTGAAGTAATTCGTCCGAAAGCTGCGTTGCCGAACGCAGTATTCGGGGCGCGGAACAAAGGGGTATTCATGGCGTTGAGAGCCTCGGCACGGAACTGGGCCTTGTACTTCTCGGCGATGGACACCGTCTTGAAGATGGAGATGTCCCAGTTTACCTGCCCTGGTCCCCGGAGGCTCAGTGTCCGGCTCAAGTTGCCAAAGGCGAACGGCCCGACCTGGCTGAAGGCCGCCGGATTGATCCAGTTGTCAATGCGCTGCCCCGTGGACCCATCGGTACCCGGCGCGACGCCGGTGGCGTTCGGCCGCTGGCTGGCAGCCCCGATCACGCCGTTGTTGTTGCTGTTCTGCCGGATTTGCAGCGGATAGCCGCTCTGCATCACGGTCACTGCGTTCACCGACCAGCCGCCCACAAAGTAGTCCAGTAGCTTGGAGGTTGCAATGGCCCGGTTCAGGCCGATGGGCAACTCGTAGGTGAAAGCGCCAGAAAAGCGGTGCGGCGCGTCCACGTTGGACAACGAATACTCGGCAGCCATGTCGTAAGGGTTCTGCGGCCCTACGTTTCCGGCATTGAGGTTGTTGCCGGCGCCACCAGAGCTTGCGTCAAAGTTCTTCGAAAAAGTGTAGGTCGTGAGGAATGAAAGCCCCATGGAGAAGCGCTTCTGCGCTTTCAGAACCATGGAATCGTAGCGGGCCCGGTTCTGGTCGGAGAACAGCAGGTTGATGTCGCCAAACGCGGAAAACGGCCTCAGCAGTTGCTGGCGTGCCACCGTGGCGGCGCCCACGACGCCGCTTCCCCCGTTGTTGAAATAAGGGTTGGGAAGGCGGTCGTTCAAAGCTGAGCCAAGGGCAAAGTGGCGGGGCTCCAGCATGTTGATGTTGATGTTGGCGGTGCCCAAAACCAGGTTGGCCGTCCGGGAGCCCACGTAACCCGCGGAGACCACGATTCCGGTGGGCAATTGCCTCTGAAGGTCAAACGAGTATTGCTGCACCCTGGGCGACCGGGCATTGGGGTCGAAGATATTCATACTCCGGCCGATTCCGGTCAGAGCGCCCAGGCTGTTGCCCACGGGTTTATTCAGCCCGGTGGGGAACGGGTTGGAAAGAATGCCCGCGGGCGTAAACCCGTTGTCGTTACTCCCCACGTAAGGGGTGCTGGCGGTGTAGCCCTCAGGGTTGTAAGGCGCCCCGATGGCAAACTGAGGCGCCCAATAGACACCGTATCCGGCGCGTACCGTGGTCTTGTCGTTCACCTGCCAGGCAGCGCCCACGCGCGGCGCCAGCTTATTCAGGTTGGGGTTGCCGACGGTACGTGGATTTCCGCTGACCCCGGCGAACTGCACCGCGCCCATGGGGACGATGCCGGTCACTTTATTGGCCAACGGATTCACCGCATCGCGGTTGAAACCGACGATCAGCGCGTTGTTGCGCTCCGCCAGACCGTACTCCCGTTCGTAGCGCAGGCCAAAGTTGAGGGTCAGCTTGCTGTTGATGCGGAAGTCGTCATGGAAGAAGCCGGCATAGTAATCGGCATAGTCGTACAGTTTGGTGGGCACAAAACCGCTGCCGGTCGAGGCGAAGCCCAGCAACATGCTGGCAAGATCGGCCCCGGTGCCTGCTGTGGCGCTTCCCGGCACGCGGCGGGTGAACTGGTCGTTGAACGTGAAGGCTCCGGAGCTATTGCCGAAGTCCAGGCCGTCAGCGTTGATGCGGCGGAAGTCGAAGCCGAACTTGATGCTGTGCCGGCCAGCGTACTTGGACACGCTGGCGGAGAGATTCTTCGAGTGGTGCACGTAAAAGGAATTGCTGTTCGTGCCCATGCTGTGCAGCGTCTCCATCGTGATGTTGGGGAAACTGAACGAGGGGATGTCGCGCACAAACGAGTTGCTGAAGCCGAGCAGAGCCGGATTGAAGCCCAGGCTCTTCTGGCCGCTCAGGTTGGGGAACCGGTTGAACCCGTAGCGTACGTTCATCACGGTCGTCGGGTTCAGCGTCAGGAGATTGTTCACTTGTGTGGTGTCCACCCGGCGTTCCAGGGTCCATTGCGCCGGCGAGGAGATGGTGGGAAACCAGTTCTCGCCCGGCTCCAGAGAGTAATACCGCAGGTAGCTGACGCTGGCGCGCCACCACGAGAACAACTGGTGATCCAACTTGATGGTCTTCTGATCGGCCTTCGATTTGAGCTGCGCCGCCCCGCTGATGTTCTGGTCGCCGAACCAGCGGGCCGCACGGGTGGGTTCCATGTAAGTGGCGGCAATGTTCCGCCCGACCGTATCCAACCGGCTGGCCGGGATGACATTGCCCGCAAACGGATCGCGCGTGCCGTCGGTCCGCGTGGTCAATGGATCAAAGATCATCTGCATGCCACCGCCGCGGGCGAACGATTGAGAGAAGTCGCCCGCTCGCTCGCGCATTGTAGGCACCGCGAATTCCGCAGAGTTGGCCTGGGTGTCCGCATAGGCCTCCCA
The DNA here is from genome assembly GCA_964460395.1 of uncultured Solibacteraceae bacterium. Lineage (GTDB taxonomy): Bacteria > Acidobacteriota > Terriglobia > Bryobacterales > Bryobacteraceae > CAYWQS01. The sequence continues at coordinate 20,001 of CAYWQS010000035.1, forward strand.
GGCCGCCCACCAGAACGTCCGGTTGCGCCCGTTGTAAAGCTTGGGAAGGCTGACGTGACCCCCTAGCGAGGCGCCCCAGGTGCGGTTAGGACTTTCCACGCGGGAGATGCCGGCGCGGTTGTTAAAGAAGGTGTTGGCCGACCAGGAGGTTTCCCGAATGTAACCGAAGGCGCTGCCGTGGTACTGGTTGCTGCCCGACTTCAGAAACGTGTTGAACATGCCGCCGCCGGTACGGGCCATTTCGGCATCGTAAGTGTTGGCCTGCACCTTCACCTCTTCCACTGCTTCCAGCGAGGGGATAATGATGGCGCGGTTCAAAGCGTCGGTGATCGGGATGCCGTCCAGCAAATAGTTGTTGCCGCGCACCGGCCCGCCGGCGATCGAAATTTGCGATGAACCGCTCTGGTCCTGCATTCGGTTATAGCCTGGGTTGCCCACCTGAACGATGTTCTGCGCCAAACGCGACATCATGAAAGGGTTGCGGCCGAGATTCGGCAGGTCGATCAGTTTTTGGCGGTCGATCACCTGGCCCTGGCTGGCGCTTGCCGTCTCGAGTAACGGAACGTCTTCAGTCACTTGCACGCTTTCTGTGACTTGTCCCAGTTCCAGGCGAAGATCCAGCGTCAGGAACTGCTGGGTGGCGACGATCACGCCCTTTCGCTCGAACCGCTTGAAGCCTGGGGCTTCTGCGATCACGGTGTAAGTGGCGGGCACCACCTGGCTGAAGACAAACTCGCCTTCGCTGGAAGAAAGCGTAGTGCGCGTTACGCCGGTGCCTTCATCCACCAGCGAGACCTTGGTGTTGGCCATGGCCGCGCCGACCTGATCCAGCACCTGTCCGCGAACTCCGCCCAGAAACGACTGAGCCCAAACGGCGCCGGAAAGGCTGGCCGCAAGAGCCGCGATAAAACTGAATCGAGACACACTGCCCCTGTAAAGCATTCGAAGCATTTCTCCCACGAGCGTTGACTGTGCGCGGGAAGCAATGGAAACCGCGCCAGTGTTTCTAACCAAGCACGGCAAACGCGGTGCGGTGAACGCGACGAGGCGGGGGAAAGAAGAGTTGAGAACGGGGAGTTCCAGCAGACTGCCTGGATCTCAGATACTTGGTTTTTTATTGTAAGCCAGTTTTGGCCGGATGAGACATAAATAATTTGAATCGGCCCTGGCTGGCCCGGGTCCTAGTCTTCTATTGAAAAAGTGGGAGCTTGCCGGGCCTGGCTGCCGCAAGCGTCCGCCAGGCGGCGCGCCATTTCAAACAACGGCGCTGCCTGCGGGTCCTTCTCGCCGCGGAGGGCAACCGGCCGGCCAGTATCGCCGCCGACGCGAATCTGTGGGTTCAGCGGTAAATCACCAAGGAACGGAACATTCATGGCGTCAGCAGTCCGCTTGCCGCCCCCCGCCCCGAAGACGTCAATCGTTTGGCCGGTTTCCGGGACCAGCAAATAGCTCATGTTTTCAACGATGCCGAGCACGGGCACCTTCACCTGTTCGAACATCAGGACGGCCTTGCGGCCATCTTCCAGCGCGACTTCCGAGGGCGTGGTGACCACCACCGCGCCGGTGATGGGCGCGCTCTGGATCAAGCTCAGAGCGACGTCTCCGGTGCCCGGCGGCAGATCCACCAGAAGAAAATCGAGTTCACCCCATTCCACCTGCCGCAGAAATTGTTGCATCACGCTGTGCAGCATCGGCCCGCGCCAAATCAGAGGCTTGTCGCCGGGGTTCAGAAAGCCCATCGACATCAGCTTGACCCCGTGCTGTTCCAGGGGAATGATGCGGTTCTCGACGGCGTAGGGCGTATCCCGAATGCCCATCATGAGGGGCACGTTCGGACCGTACACATCCGCGTCAAGAAGCCCGGTCTTGTAGCCAAGCTGCGCCAGACAGATCGCAAGATTGACGGAGACTGTTGTTTTGCCCACGCCACCTTTGCCCGAACCAATCGTGAGCAGGTTCTGAACGCCGGGAATCGGCATCTTTGGCGGTTCCGCGGGAGGAGGAGCACCCATAAGGCCAGTCTAACAGGGCCCCGACGAATGGCCTGTCAGTTCTGTTTCATGAGGTGGTCCCACAGTGCGGCGGCTTGCTCAAGCACAAGAGACTTATCGGCCGGCAAAAGCCGGCGGTCTGCAATCAGGCGGTCAGTCTCCGCGGCGATCCGCTCCAGATACTTCGTACGATCCGCGTAGCGGCGCAGTATCTCGTCCCTCGCCAAGGGAACAAAGCTTCCTTCCAGGGACGAGATGCGGCCCGCATTGCCCACACTGGCCGACCGCGTGTTCCACCCGAGGAAGGCGCCCAAGGGAACTGCAGCCTGCGGCAACCGGATGCCACCCCGGTCAATGCCATCCTCGTCAGGGACCGGCAGCAGCACTGGATACTCACCGCGGACGGCCGGCGGTTCCTGCGTGATCAGACCTTGCGCTTGAAACATCGGCCCAAAATCCAGCCGGCGCGCGGGACGCGGTTCCGGAGGCTTGACGCCCAGCCACTTTGGCAGAGCAATGCGGCTGGCAGGCGCCAGTTCTCCCGCCGCCAGCGATGGATAGCGCGAGGGTGGTGGTTCCTGGCCGTCGCGCACCCAGGCATGTAGCGCCGCCAGCGTGGCTCGCTGAAAGGGCCGCTGGTCCAGTGGATTGCCGTTCAACGCATTGGCTTGTGGTTTCGGGCGGATTGCGCCAGGGCCGTGTTGCGTGCCTGCCCAGAAGTAAATCCGCGTGCTGGCCGGCGGAGCCACGTCGGCGGCGCCGTCCGGCGAAGTGTGAATCAAAGAGGCGGCGCGGCCCCAATACTCCGAAGAGTTGTTTGTGTAGAAGATGCGCGGCACTGTTGCGGGTTTGACCCTCGCGAGCAGGCCGTCCGCGCCTCCACTTGCCGGATCAACTTGCGTGGAATCGGTGAAAGGAAACAGATCCGTGGGATAGAAGACGTTGAACCAGGGGTAACCGTCACGCGATGCCTGCGCGAACCGGTGGTTGAAGCTGCCACGTCCGGCGCCCGCGACGTCAGCCCAGATTCCGTCGAACACCTTGCGGCCCTTCTCGTCCTCATTGAAGCCGTAGTACAGGAACGTGCGGAGAAAGCGGCCGCTCTGGGAGATTCCAAATGCCAGCGAACGCTTCAGCTTGCCGTTCATGTCACCCAGCACATGGATGCCGCTGCCGTCCAGGCGCGCCCAGGACGCAAAATCGCGAAACGCAGCGAGGCCCAACCCGACTAGCGGCGGATCCTGGGCCTCATAGATGAATTCGTAGAGCAGCCCCGGCTCCAGCCCGGCTTCTACCTCGATTGCGTCACGGCCAGGTGTCCAACGCCAGGCGCTTTCAGGCAGGACACGAGGGGCCTCGCCTGGATTGCTCCGCACCGCCAGCTTCGCCTTGCTCATGCTGGACTCCAACGGGGTGTAGGGCATATGGTCCCGGTCTCCCAAGGGCATCGTCTTTTCACCGCTCCGGCTGGGGATGTACTCAGAGCGGACCAGACCGGTGACCGGAGGATTCCCAGCCGCATTCTTTGCGATTGGCGCGTAGAGACGCAGAAGCCCTGGCTTCTGCGGCACGTCCCACTGCCAGCCCAGCCAGGCGAGAGTGTAGCCCTGCTCCAGCAACCAGCCGTCGCCGAAATGAGCTGGCGTCTGCGGATCGAGCGACCCCTGCGCCAGATTGAAGCGTGCCAGCATTCCTTTCCCGCCGCGATTCGGCACTTCCATGAGCAGCGTGCCGTTACCCTTGGAGACATCGCGCGGGCGCAGCACATCCACATCCGCGCTGAATTCCACCAGGCCGTCTGCATTGCGCGGCGCCAGATCGATATCGCGGATCGCCCTGTTCTGGGGAAGTTTTGGATCGACGGCGAAGTAGACGGTGGCGGTGATCCGTTCGTAGGCGCCTGCCGTTCCGAACTCCTTGCCGCCCAGGACGTCGCTCCGCTCCTTGACATGCACGTGGGTGACGGCCGCGGACGTGGTAAGGCAAAGGAAGAGAGGCATGAACCAGCGCATAGCAACTATTGGATGCGCCGCTTCAAGCAAGCGTCAAGTTGGGCTGCGCCCTGAGCGAAAGATCATCGAACTGGCCGCGCTCGAATCGCGTGATGGCAGCCGCGGCTATCATCACGGCGTTGTCGGTGGAGAGGGCCGGCGGCGGAAAGAAGACCGGGCAGGAGATTCGGCCGGACCGGGCGGCCGCGCGCAGTCCTGCATTGCAGGAGACGCCGCCCGAAATGATGACACTGCGCGCGGAGGATGCCTCGGCGGCTTTCTCTACCCGGCGCAGCAGTTCCTCTACTACCACCTGCTGGAAGGCGGCGATGGCGTTGAGAGTCTCCTGCGGTGTCACCTCAAGCCACTGCTCTGCCGTGGGCCTGGGGTGCAGCTTCAGCAATGCGCGCCGGGCCACCAATTCGCCCTCCATCTCGCGTGATTGAGCCCAGCGCAGCATGGCGGTTTTCAGGCCGCTGAAGCTGAAGTCCAACGCGTTGCCTTTCATACGGGCAAGCGGCAGCGCCACCGCGGCAGGTTCACCGTACGGGGCGAGTGCGTCCAGAACGGGGCCGCCGGGGTAACCAAATCCGAGCAGTTTGGCCACCTTGTCGTACGCTTCGCCCGCGGCGTCATCCCGTGTCTTGCCCAGCAGCCGGTAGCCCCCATCCGGGAAGGCCAGGTAGAGGTGCGTATGCCCGCCACTGGCGACCAAGGCGAGGGCGGGAAATTCGATGGATTCGCCAGCCGCCCGCGCTTCCAGCAGCACTGCCTGAATGTGCCCTTCGAGATGATTCACCCCGATCAGCGGCAAACCCAGCACCGCGCAAAGACCCTTCGCATACGTGAGTCCGACAAGCAACGAGCCGGTCAGCCCAGGCCCAGAAGTGACGGCAATGGCGCTAATCCCGGACCATCCAGTCCTGGCCTGCCGCAGCGTCTCTCTCACCACGGGCGTGATGGCGCGGAGGTGCTCGCGGGACGCCAATTCCGGCACCACACCACCGTATTTGCCATGGGCCGCTTGCGACGCAATGACATTGGCCAGAACGCGGCCTTGGGTGTCGACGATGGCCGCGGCTGTCTCGTCGCAACTGCTTTCGATCCCGAGAATGTTTGCCATGGGGGCGCAGGCCGCTATGCTGGGGAAGCAGCGTCCTGGAATGAAACTCTCCGACTTCGATTATCACCTGCCCCCGGAGTTGATCGCGCAGGAGCCGCTGGAGGACCGGAGCGCGTCGCGCATGCTGGTGGTGGACCGGCGGACGGGGCGCTGGGAAGACCGCAGATTCCAGGATCTGCCTGCCTTTCTCGGCCCGGGCGACTGCCTGGTGCTGAATAACACGCGCGTGTTCCCTTCCCGTTTGTTGGGACAACTGGCTACTACCGGCCGCGCGGCTGAGGTCTTCCTCCTGCGCCCGCTCGATCAACATAAGCTCCAGTGGAATGCTCTGGTGCGCCCGGCGCGACGGCTGCATCCCGGTGCACGCATCCGGATCTCAGAGGCACTGGAGGTGGAGATCCTCGCGCAGGGCGAACGGGGCGAGCGCGTGGTGGCGCTGCGCGCCGATGGCGACCTGGACTTGGTGTTGGACCAAGCGGGGCATGTGCCGCTCCCCCCCTACATCCGGCGGCCTGACCGGTTCGAGGACCGCGCCCGCTACCAAACGGTGTTCGCCGAACGGACCGGGTCGGTGGCCGCCCCCACAGCAGGACTCCACTTCACTCCGGAAGTTCTGGCTGCGTGCCGCGCGGCCGGAGCCGCCACGGCCCCCGTCACTCTGCACGTTGGCCTGGGCACATTCCAGCCGCTGGCGTCCGAGGATGTCACGCGCAATCACCTGCACGCGGAATGGTACGAAATCGGGGGAGAAGCAGCCGCCACACTGCGCGAGGCTGGTCGCATTGTTGCCGTGGGCACCACGTCGGTCCGGACACTCGAAACCGCTGTGCGCCGCGGGGGGTGGCAACCCCAAGCCGGCGAAACCGAACTTTTCATCTACCCCGGTTTCCATTTCCAGGCCACCGGCGCGATGCTCACCAATTTTCACTTGCCCAAATCCAGCCTGTTGTTGCTGGTGAGCGCCTTTGCCGGCCGCGAACTGATTCTGGACACCTATCGCCACGCCGTTCGGCAACGTTACCGGTTCTTTTCCTACGGCGATTGCATGCTGATCCTCTAGGCTGCGACAATCGGGGGCCATGATACATGCGCTGTTTCTCGTCCTGGCCCTGGTGGCCACGCCCGAGGAGGAGATCCGTGCTGTTCTGGACCGTCAGGCAGAGGCCTGGAATCGCGGCGATATTTCCGGGTTCATGGAAGGCTATCTGCCTTCGGAGTCCATCACTTTTCTGGGCCGTGCGGGCGTGACCCGCGGGTTTGCCGCGACAAAGGCCCGGTATGAACGCGACTATCCGACACCCGCGCGCATGGGCCGTCTCACCTTCTCGGAACTCGAAATCCGCCTTCTGGACAGCCGTCACGCCTTGGTGCTGGGCAAGTTCTCCTTGGAGCGCTCGCCGGACGCCGGAGGACCAGCCTCCGGCCGCTACACTCTGGTGTTTGAAAAGACGGCAAAGGGCTGGAAGATCCTGCACGACCACACGAGCTGATCAGGCGGCCAGGCTGCGCGCGAGGATTCGCTCCACCTTGTCTGGCGTAATGTCGCCCCGCTCACCCAGTCTGGTGGCGCCACGGCCCGCCAGGCGCTGCGCGACAAGTTGCGGGGTCTCCGGCTTCACCTCATACCGCGATGCCCTTGTGGGCACGCCGAGCGATTCGAAAAACTCCTCTGTGCGCCGGATGCCCGCCTCGATGCGCTCGGATTCGTTGCCTTCGCGGATGCCCCACACCCGCTCGGCGAATTGCACGAGCTTGTCGCGTTTCCCTTCGCTCTGCACGCGCCAGAGGTGAGGCGCCACGACGGCCAGCGTGCGGGCATGGTCGATGCCGTACAAAGCAGTGAGTTCGTGCCCGATCATGTGCGTAGCCCAATCCTGCGGCACGCCCACGCCGATGAGACCATTCAGCGCCATCGTCGCTGTCCACATGAAGGTGGCGCGCAAATCGTAGTCCTCTGGCGCCGCCAGCGTCCGCGGTCCCACTTCAATCAGGGTCTGCAGAATCGATTCCGCAAAACGGTCTTGCAGGTGCGCCTGCGCCGGGTAGGTCAGGTACTGCTCCAGTGTGTGCACGAACGCATCCACTACGCCGTTGGCCACCTGCCGTTCTGGCAATGAGAACGTGGTTTCCGGATCGAGCACTGCAAACCGCGGATAGACATGCGGCGAGGCAAACGCCAGTTTCTCGCCCGTTTCGCCGCGGCTGATCACCGCGAACATGTTGGACTCCGAACCGGTCGCCGGGAGCGTAAGGATGGACGCGAGAGGCGTAGCCGTCTGCACCACGGCGTTTTTCGACAGGATGTCCCAAGGCTCGCCTTCGAATGGAATGGCGGCGGCAATGAACTTCGTCCCGTCCAGCACTGAGCCCCCGCCTGCCGCCAGCAGAAAGTTGGCTCTCTCCTGCCGGGCCATGTCCACAGCCTTCATCAAAGTCTTGTACTCGGGGTTCGGTTCAATGCCTCCGAACTCGATCACTTCGAATCCGGCGAGTGCAGCTATCGTCTGATCGTATACGCCGTTCTTCCGAATGCTGCCACCACCGTAGAGCAGAAGGACGCGCGATCCAAGCGGGACTTCGCGGGCAATGGAGGCAATCTGCCTTTTGCCGAACAGGATTTTGGTGGGATTGAAAAATTCGAAGTTCTGCATCTTCAGCCTTGCTCTCTACCATTTTCCATAGCGGTTCGCCCTTGCATCCGTTGCCGGTGTCAAATTCATGTCCGGGCGGTGAACAAAGATCGAAAGACCCCTTGCTCTTTAGAGCAAATTGGCCTTTACTCAAATGATACAGGGGTACATTCCATGAGATCTTTTTGTCGTGTACTGGCGATTGCCGGTTTTGCCGCTCTGTTTTACGGCGTTCCGGCTGTCAGCCAAACCATCACAGGAACCATCACTGGTACGGTGACCGACCCTACTGGAGCGGTGGTCCCCAACGCCCGAGTGGTCGCCACAAATACGGCGACCAACGTCAATAGTGAAACAAATACGAACGACGCAGGCATCTACAACCTCCTGTTCTTGCCTGTGGGTGACTACACCCTCTCGGTGAACGCGCAAGGCTTCAAGCGCACCAACGTGGCAGCCTTCCGCCTGGAAGGAAGCCAGGTGGCGCGCATCGATGTCAAGGTGGAGATAGGCGACACCACACAGGTGGTGGAGGTAAGCGACATCGCTCCCGTCCTGCAAACCGAATCCACGCAGACCGGCGATACGCTGACCGCGCAGAAGCTGACGTCTATTCCGCTCAAAGGCAGGAACTTCGTTACCCTCACACTGCTGATTCCCGGGGCCGTATCTCCCAACCCTGAGGGCATGAATAGCCGTCTCGGGGCCCGGCCTTACGTGAACGGCAATCGCGAACAAACCAACAACTTCATGCTCGATGGCGTGGACGTGAACGACTCAATCGATAACCGCGTAGGTTACTCACCCAATGTCGACGCGCTGGAAGAGGTCAAGGTGCTCACGGGCAATGCTGCAGCCGACTACGGCAATGCCGGCGGCGCCGCCGTTATGATGACCTTGAAAAGCGGCACCAACCAGTTCCGCGGCAATGTATTCGAATTCCTGCAAAACGACAAACTGAACGCCAACGGGTTCTTCCGGAACCGTTCCGCCGCCACTGCGAAGCGGACCGGGTTCAAACGTAACATCTTCGGCGGCACCTTCGGCGGCCCGATCATCCGTGACAGAGCGTTCTTTTTTGTGGACTACGAGGGTACGCAACAGCGCACCAGCGGACCGGCAAATGCCAGTGTGGCGCCGCAGGCTTGGCGCAATGGCGATCTGAGCCAGTTCCCTCAAACGATTAACGATCCTACGACGGGGCAACCGTTCCCCAATAAGCAGATCCCGCGTTCCCGGATCGTAAATCCCGTAGCGCTCAAGCTGTTTGGCGATACGGCCCTCTACCCCTTGCCCAATCAAGCCGGTGTTGGTGCTTTGGGCCAGCAGAACAACTATGGCTCCACGTCAGCGAGCCGCCTGGAGAATAACCAGGGAGACGTGAAGATCGACCTGCGCATGACCGATAAGGATAACCTTTCGGGCCGCTGGTCGATTGGCCGTTACGAGACGCTGGGCAGCAGCCTGCCGCTGGCTATCCAGATGACCAGTGGTACGGAGAACCCCACCCAGTCGGCGGTGATCAATTGGAACCGCACGATCTCCCCTGCCATCGTGAACGAGGCGCGCGTCGCGTTCTCTCGCATCGTGATTAACGACCGCGCCATCGACTGGTCGGGACGGCTAGGCGCCAACGGCAACCAGGAGTTCGGGATCCCAGGCGGCCAAGCCATCGCCGGTGTCAGTTCGGTGAATCTTGGAGCCAGCCTGACTGGCGTCGGCTCCAGTGGCGTCACATCCGCCACTGCCGACAACAAGTTCATGTACTACAACAATCTCACCTGGCAGGCGGGTCGGCACCTGCTGAAGATGGGCGCGCAGTTTACCCGTTACCAGCAGAACCGGTACTACTCGGGCAACAACGGCGTCCTCGGGCTGTTTACTTACAGTGCGCAATACACCGGGCTCGACTACTCCGACTTTCTGCTCGATCAGTTGAGCGGCAAGGGCCGAGGTTCTCTGACCGGGGCTTGGGGCCACCGGAGTTGGCGCTCTGCCTTCTTCTTCCAGGACGACTGGAAGGTGACGCAGACATTCACCCTCAACCTGGGCTTGCGCTGGGAGTATATGCAGCCGATCTACGAAGTGGGCGATCGCCAGGTGAACGTGCGGTTCCCCACCGGCCAACTGCTCTACGCCGGCCGCGACGGCAACTCCCGGGCGCTTTACAACGGTTACCCCTACCAGTACATGCCTCGCATTGGCCTCGCCTGGACGCCCGGCATGTTCAAAAACAAGATGGTGCTTCGCGCAGGCTATGCCTACATGAGCTTTATGGAAGGCACTGGGGCCAACTTGCGATTGCCATTGAATCCCCCCTTCTTCATCGAGACCAATTTCAACTACGACCAGCGCCAACCCGGATCCATCCGCACCGGCTTCGCCGACGTGGTAACCGCCGACTTGCGGCTCGACATGCCCCGGCCCGCTGGCACCACGACACCTCAGTTGCAAGGCCGCGCGTGGGATGAGAATCTCCGGCCGCAAACCACGTCGCAAATCAACGTGACGCTGGAATACCAGTTCGACAAGTCCACCTCGTTGTCGGCTGCGTACGTCGCCCAAAAAGGAACGCACCTTGTAGCCCCGGTAGAAGGGAACCAGCCCCTGCCCGGCACTGGAGCGCCGTCCACCTGGCCGAACCTCAATTTGCGGCGGCCCCTGATCAACGTGTTGCCCAACTTGGGCAACATCGCGATCACGCAGGCCTCGGCAACCATGGACTATCACTCGTTGCAAATGTCTGGCCGCCGCCGGCTTTCTGCAGGATTGGAGTTCCTGGCCAGCTACACCTTCGGCAAGACCCTCACCGACAACCTGGGGTATTACGGCAGCGCCCTCACCGCGAGTGAAGGAGCTTACTGGCAGAACGCTTACGACCGGCGGGGCAACCGCGGCCTGGCTTTCTTCGATGTTCGCCATAACTTCACCATAGGCGGCGTCTGGGATCTGCCTTTCGGCAAGGGCAAGCCCTTCGGAACCGATATGAGCAAGGGCATGGAGATGTTCTTCGGCGGGTGGAACATCAACTACACGCTCATGGCCCGCACCGGCGTTCCTATCACTGTGCGCGCCAACGACTTGACTCTTCAGGCCGTACGCGGCAACGTGCGCGCCAACTACTACCGTCCGTTGGTGGTCGACGAGTCCAAACGCAACGTCGACAACTGGTTCGGATTGCCTACGGCTACCGCGGACCGGACCGCGTTCTTCTGTGCAGCGGGCGTTGACAACGGAACCTGTCCCTACGGCCAACCCGCCCAGGGTTCTTTCGGCAATGCCTCGATCGCCACGGAGCGCGGACCCGGGTTCTTCAATGTCGATTTCTCCATTGGTAAGCGTTTCCCGGTCACCGAGCGGCAGTATTTCGACTTCCGGGCGGAGTTCTTCAATGCTTTCAACCACGTAAGCTGGGCGCCCCCCGGATTCAATCTGGCTTCGCCGGCCGCTATTGGCGTGATCGGCAGCCAGGTCCAGGCACCGAGGAACATCCAGTTTGGATTGAAGTATTACTTCTAGTCCGGACTCGAAGAAGCATCCACGAAAAGGGCCGCCTGGCGCCGCAAGGGCCGGCGGCCCTTGTTATACTGAAGGGTGCTGCCCGAGGGGCAGTGTGCCGCTACCTGAGGGCTGACCGTTTTCCCGCCCTGATTCCACAGTAGTTCGCACCCACCACGAACATGTTCGATTCGTTGAGCGACAAGCTGCAGCGAGTCTTCAAAACCCTGCGGGGCGAAGGCAAACTCAGCGCTGAAAACATGGAGGTTGCGCTCAAGGAGATCCGTATGGCTCTCCTCGAGGCCGACGTCCATTTCAAGGTCGTCAAGTCGTTCATCGAGTCGGTGAGGCAGAAGGCGATGGGGCAGGAGGTGCTGACCTCCCTTTCGCCCGCGCAGCAGGTGGTGAAGATCGTCCGGGACGAACTGGTGGCGGTGCTGGGTACTCACGCGTCCCGTATTCGGACGGCCGGGACTCCTCCAACGGTGATCCTGGTGGTGGGACTGCAGGGTTCAGGAAAAACCACTTCCACCGGGAAACTGGCCCGCTTCCTGTCGAAGAACGGGCACCGGCCCATTGTGGTTTCGGTTGACGTCTACCGTCCTGCCGCAAGGCAGCAACTTTCGGTAGTCGCCCAATCGGTGGCCATTCCCGTGTACGAAGGCACGCCGGAGCAGTCCAAACCTTTGGAGTTGGCCCGTGGCGCGAAGCGCGAAGCCGAACTACAGGCGCGCGATATCCTGCTGGTGGATACCGCGGGCCGCCTGCACATCGACGACGAACTGATGGCCGAGTTGCAGGAACTCAAGGAGAATCTCCACCCCACGGAGATCCTGTTTGTCGCCGACGCCATGACCGGCCAGGACGCCGTCAAATCGGCTGAAGAGTTCCACAAGCGTCTGGGCATTACAGGCGTCATCCTCACGAAGATGGATGGCGACGCCCGCGGCGGCGCAGCCCTTTCCATCCGCCACATTACAGGCCAACCCCTGAAGTTCGTGGGTACTGGTGAGAAGCCCGATGCCTTCGAGCAATTCCACCCGGACCGTGTGGCCAACCGCATCCTCGGCATGGGCGACGTGCTCAGCTTCATCGAAAAGGTGGAGCAGACCATCGACCAGAAGAAGGCCGAGGAGATGCAGCGGAAGCTGATCGAGGACGAATTTACTCTCGAGGACTTCCGGGATCAGCTCAAGCAGCTTCGTAAGTTGGGCCCTCTCGAATCGCTGCTGGGAATGATGCCGCAGATGGGGCCGCTGAAGGATTTGAAGAACGTCAAGGTGGATGAAAAGGAATTGACGCGTGTGGTGGCGATTATCGACTCGATGACGCCGCGTGAGCGGGCCAACCACATGATCATCAATGGCGCGCGCCGGCGCCGCATTGCCCGGGGCAGCGGCACCAGTGTGCAGGATGTGAATAATCTGCTCAAGCAGTACGGACAAGCCCGCAAGATGATGAAGTCGATGCAGGGCGGCATGCTGGGCAAGAAAATGGGCAAGCTGAAACTGCCGTTTCCGAATCCGTTCGGCGGATAAGCGCAGACGGATGAACCAAGGGATTTAAGCGAACGAACGCAACGAGAAAGAAGAGAGTGAGTATGTTGATGATCCGGCTGGCGCGGTTTGGCGCCAAAAAGAAACCGACCTATCGGGTCGTGGTGATTGAGAAGGAACGGGCGCGCGACAGCCGCGCCGTCGAAGTGGTGGGCCACTATAATCCGGTGGCTCAACCGGCGGTGGTGCAACTGGAGCATGAGCGGATTCAGCATTGGCTGAAGAACGGCGCCCAGATGTCGGACACGGTGGAACGGCTTGTGAAGGCGAATCCCGCTCCGGCGGCTCAGCCTGCGGCGCAGTAACGCCATGGCCGATGCGCGTTTGATGGTGGAAGAGATCGCCAAGGGCCTGGTGAAGCAACCGGACGAAGTCAGGGTGCACCAGGACGTGGATGGTGGCACAACGGTCTTGGAGTTGAGCGTGGCCGAGGATGACCTGGGACGGGTGATTGGCCGGCAAGGGCGCACCGCGCGATCGATTCGGAGCCTGCTGAACGCGCTGGCCAACAAGACCAGGAAACGCTATCAGTTGGAGATTTTGGAGCCGTGAGCGAACGCCCGGCGCCGGAGGCCGGGCCATGGGCGGTGATCGCCCGTTTGGGCCGGACGCATGGGCTCGCCGGCGCGATTTACGCCGATGCGTGGCATGGCGCGGGCAGGTTTGCGGGTTTGGAAGCAGTCTGGGTCCGGCGCCCGGACGGCTCGCTGGCGAATGAGGGGCGGCCTTACAAGGTCCGCTCGGCTCGCGAGGTCCAGGGCCGGCTTTTGATTGAGTTGGAAGGGATCGGCGCCGTGGAAGCCGCCCACGAATTGACGGGTTGTGAGATGGTGGTGCCGGAACAGGATCGAGCCCCGCTGGCGGAAGGTGAGTTTTACCTCTCCGACCTCGTGGGCTGCGAGGTTTGGCGGAAAGGCGAAAGCCGTCCGCTGGGCGTGGTGCGAAGCTGGCAGGAGTTCGGCGGCCCGCCCACGCTGGAGGTGGATTGTGACGGCGAAATGGTTTGGATCCCATGTGTCCGGGCCGTTTGCGTGGCGATCGAACCGGAACGAAGGCGGATCGAGATCGATCCGCCCGAAGGTTTGCTGGAGTTGAATGCAGGTGAAGGCCGCCCATGACGTTCCATGTCGTGACGATTTTCCCGGAGTTTTTCCGGGGGCCCTTCGAGTACGGCGTGGTGGCGCGGGGCGTGCGTGCGGGCAAATTGCGGATCGTGATACACGATCTGCGGAACTGGACGTTTGATGCGCACCGGAGTGTGGATGACCGGCCATTTGGCGGCGGTGAAGGGATGCTGATGAAGCCCGAGCCGTTCTTTCTGGCCGTGGAATCGATCTTGCCGGCTCGAAGCCGGGCGAAGCACCACGTGCTGCTCACCTCGGCCCAAGGAGCGCTGTTCGACCAGGGCAAAGCCCGCAGTTTGAGCCAGAAGGAGGAAGTGGTGCTGCTGTGCGGGCGCTATGAAGGCGTCGACGAACGTGTCGCCAACTTCCTGGCCGATGAGGAAATCTCGATCGGCGATTACGTTTTGAGCGGCGGCGAACTCGCGGCCGCTGTGGTGATTGATGCCGTGGCGCGGCTGTTGCCTGGTGTGCTGGGCAACGAAGACTCCGTCCAGCGGGATTCGTTTGGCGAGCACCTGGGCGGGGAATTCGACTGTCCGCATTACACCCGGCCCGCGGACTTTCGCGGCCTGCGTGTGCCCGAGGTGCTGTTGGGCGGAAACCACGAAGCGATCCGCCATTGGCGCCGCCAGGCGGCGCTCGATAAAACGCGGCGGGTGCGGCCCGGCCTGGCGCAAGATTGGAATTGAAGGACGAAAGCGATGTTGAACCCTCTTCTGCAAAAAGTGATTAGCAAGAACAAGCGGGCGGATGTGCCCGAGTTCCGGATCGGCGACACCATTCGCGTGCACGTGAAGATCAAGGAAGGCGACAAGGAGCGCCTGCAGGCCTTCGAAGGCACGGTGATTGCCCGTCATAACAGCGGCATGGGCGAGACCATCACCGTGCGCAAGATCAGCTTCGGGCAAGGCGTGGAACGGATCTTCCCGCTGAACGCGCCGGTGATTGACCGGATCGAGTCCGTGCGGACGGGGAAGGTCCGGCGCGCCAAGCTTTATTACCTGCGCGGACTGCGTGGTAAGGCCGCCCGCCTCAAAGAGCGCGACACCCTCAACAAGTAGTCCGGCGAGGGAAAGGCTCAGCGCGGGAAGTGGGCTGCAGCGGCAAAAGAGAGTCGGAGATCCGCCAGGATGGCTACCGTCACGTGGCGGGCGCCGACGAGGCAGGCCGCGGCGCGCTCTGCGGTCCGGTGTTCGCTGCGGCCGTTGCGTTAGATCCCGAACGCCCCATCGCCGGCCTGGCTGACAGTAAAGTCCTGGACGCTGCGACTCGCGAACAATTGGCCATCGCCATCCGCGAACGAGCTTTGGCATGGGCTGTCGCATCCGCCGGGGCAGAGGAGATCGACCGTATCAACATCTACCAGGCGTCCCGGCTGGCCATTCGCCGCGCTGTTGAGCGGCTTCATCCGCCCTGCGATTACCTTTTGGTAGACGCGCTCCGGATCGATTGGCCGGTGCCGCAAGAGGCGATCATCAAGGGCGACGCGAAGGTGTCCTGCATTGCCGCGGCTTCGATCCTGGCCAAGGTGGCCCGGGATGCCTGCATGTGTGATCTGGATGCGCAGTTTCCCGGCTACGGCTTCGCCATCCACAAGGGCTACCCGACGCCGGCCCACCGGGAAGCGTTGCGGAGGTTGGGGCCCTGCCGTGAGCACCGCCGGTCCTACGCGCCAGTAAGGGAGGCCATGCAGCTTAGCCTATGATGCCTACCCCTTCCACCCCGACTCCTGGCGCCCAGGGAGCACCAGGAGTTGAAAGATCCTCCTGGATGCAGCGGGCATCAAGGTTGCTTTTCGTTCTGCTGGCCCTGGAACTAGGCCTGTTCCTGCTCTTGTATCCCTGGATGGACGCCTGGAGCCGGAACTATCTGGTCTCTCTCAGTCCTCGATGGCAAGAGTTTTTTCTCAGCAGCCAGTTCCGGGGCGCGCTCAGCGGACTTGGCGTGCTGAACCTCTACATTGCGGCGAGTGAAACTCTAACGCTGCTGCTGCGCGCACTGCGCCCGTCCGCGTAGGAATTTCCGCAAGCCCGCCCTACGCCGCGGCTTCCAGTACCAGGTTACCATCTTGGGCTGGACCCTGGATCCGGATCACGGAGCCAGGTTTCGCACGGCCCTGCAGGAGGCGGATTGCGACGGGGTGCAGCACCCGCTGGTAGAGAACCCGTTTCAATTCGCGGGCGCCTAACTCCCGGCTTGCACCTTCAGCCAACAAGGCCCGGCGGGCTTCCTCGGAGACCTGTAAAGCCGGCGCGTCCGCACCCAGCCGCTCCACCATGTGAGCGCTGAGTCTGTTGAGTTCAAGATCGAGGATCCGCTCGAGCGACATCTCATCCAGCGGACGATAGCACACGGCCCGGTCAATCCGGTTCACGAATTCCGGCGGGAAAGCGGCGCGCATGGCGGAGAGTGCGGCTTGGGTGATTCTCTCCGGATGGCTCTCGCCGGTATCAAAACCCAGCGGACGCGAAGATAGCCGGCTGATCCGCTCGGCTCCCACGTTTGAGGTCATGAAGATCAAGCTGCGTTGGAAATCCACGGCTGTGCCGTCTCCAAGTTTCAGCGACGCCTTATCCAGCACGCCAAGCAGGAGGCGCACCATCGAAGGGGCTGCCTTCTCGATTTCGTCGAAAAGGATCAGCGACAGATCGGAAGCTTCGCTGGAGCAGGCGTTGACTTTCTGCTGGTTAATCATGGGGGTGGTTTCGCGGTGGCCGAGGTAGCCGGGCGGCGCCCCGATAAGCTTGGCCACCTCGTGGTCCATCTGGAACTCGCCGCAATCGATCCGCAGGTGCTTCGAAGCGGACCCGTGCAGGACTTCCGCCAGCGCCTCCACTGTTTTCGTTTTGCCGGTGCCTGTCGGGCCCAGAAGCAAAAAGACTCCGGCCGGGCGGTCCGGCGGCGAGAGCCGCGCTTCGAAAATCTCGAGAAATGGGGTCACGGCCATGACGGCCTCGTCCTGCCCCACCAGCCTGGCTTTCAACTCCGCTGAGTACCGCCGCTGTCCGCTTTCTCTCCCTGGAAATGCGAGCAGTTTTCTGTCCCCCGCCAAGTTTCTCTCCTCCGCGCGGAGTGTAACGGGGGGCGTCAAGAGCGGCGGCCCGGGCGGCACGCGCCCCGTGCGGCGCTCAGGAGGCTGGCGAGACCCGCGAAGTGCTTAGAAATGATGCAATTGCGTTCGCGATCCGGATGGACGCCTGGCCGTCTCCGAAGGGATTCGATTGGTGCGTCATCGCCGCTCTTGCCTCGGGGCTGTCCAGCAGCGATTCGACGGTGTGGCAGATGAGAGCCGTATCGGTGCCCACCAAACGGGCGACACCCGCCTCTACCGCCTCCTGCCGTTCGGTGACCTCCCGCATCACAACCACGGGCTTATGAAAGGAAGGCCCCTCTTCCTGCACGCCTCCGGAGTCGGTGAGCAGGATCTCGGCACGCCGCATCAAATCGACAAAGGGCACGTAATCCTGCGGTTCGATCAAACGGACGCGCGGCACATCGCCGAGCGCGCGGTGCACCACGTCGCGAACGTTCGGATTGGGATGAACCGGGTATACAATCTCGACGTCGGACCGCCGGGCGATGTGCCGGACTGCTTCACAGATGCGGCCGAAGCCTTCGCCGAAGCTTTCGCGGCGGTGGGCGGTCAGCAGGATCAGACGCGCGCCGGGCGTCAGTTCTCCGGCGTAGCCAGGCCAAACGCCGGCCTCGAGCCTGGCCTCCGTGTACAGCAATGCATCGATCCCCGTGTTGCCGGTGAGGAAGATGCGATCCGGCGGAACATGATCGGCCAGCAGCGCCTGCCGGGCGCGTTCTGTCGGCGCGAAATGGAGAGTCGCAAGGTGCGTGGTGAGCACGCGGTTGGCTTCTTCCGGGAATGGTTGCGTCAGGTCTCCGGTGCGCAGGCCGGCCTCCACATGGCCCACGGGAATGCGGCGGTGAAACGCAGCCAAGGCTCCGGCCAGACAGGTGGTGGTGTCGCCTTGCACCAAAACAAACTGCGGCGGATTACTGGCGAGCACTGCGTCGAGACGCTCGAGCACTCTGGCGGCCACGACGGAAGGCGTCTGCCCGGGCGACATGACATCCAGATCGATGTCGGCAGCGATGCCGAAACGTTCCAGCACTCCGTCCAGTAGCGAGCGGTGCTGCGCGGTGGCGCAAACGACAGGCTGGAGAGCAGGGTGATCCCGCAGCAAGAGAATCAAGGGAGCCAGTTTGATCGCTTCCGGGCGGGTTCCGAGGACAAATAAGACGCAGGCTTTCACGCTGTCATGCGGAGCCTGGAACTCCGCTACCCGGGCGGGCCGGGCTTGCAGGGCAGGAGGGGCTACTTGTGCCGGTAAGTGATTCGGCCCTTGGTGAGGTCGTAAGGCGACATCTCGATGGTGACGCGGTCGCCCGCCAAAACCCGGATCCGGTTGCGCCGCAGCTTGCCGGCCAAGTGGGCCAGGATGACGCGGTCCTCTTCGAGTTGAACGCTGAAAAGGCCGCTGGGGAATTTTTCCACCACCGTGCCAGTGAGTTCGATGCAATCTTCTTTGCTCATCTTCCTCCAGGAATAGGGGGTTGCAGAGGCTGACGGAAGCAGCCAGCCCTACAAGGCCAGTATAGCCCAGGGTGGGCTGGCTGCCCGGCTGTGTACAAAGCGCGGAAGTGGGCGTCAGAAGTCCTTTCATGCGGCAGCAGTCCTCGCCGATATGGGTAGTGCGATGTCAAGCCGCATTGTCTCTCTGCGCGAGAACATAGAGTTTCTGGATCAGCGGGACAGCCGCTTGCGCCAAATGTTGGGGGTTTTTGCGGGGGTGATTACCTCTATCGAGCGGCACCTCTTCCGGCTGTACGGGGAGAAACTGCAGGCTCCTGTACCAACCCTGGAACCTGAACGGCAAACGTTGCTGCATGGGGCGGATGACGAGGACCTGGCCCGCGTGGGGCGGAGAATCGACCAGCAGCTTTCGGCCACGGCGGGTCTGATCCGTACCCGGCTGGCGGGCGTGGTCGAGTTGGAGGAAGTGGTGATGCTGCTGGATTCGGCTACACAGTCGATCAACTGCCAGACCAGCAGGCAGAGCAACGAACTGGGCCAGGTGCAAGGCAACCTGCGGAGGGTAATGCACCTGGAAACCGTAGCGGAATTCCGGGCGCAGATCCAGGCGCAGGTCAACCAGCTCGAGAAAGTAATGGAAGACATGAAGCGCGAAAATCAGGCGCTGCTGGATGACTTGCAGCGGGAGATGCACAGCTACCGCCGCCAATTGGACCGTGCCAATACGGGTGCGAACATGGACGCATTGACCGGCTTGGGCAACCGGCGCACGTTTGAGTCGCGAGTGGAGGAATTGATTCAAGCGCAAGTCGGATTCTGCCTGCTATTGATTGACTTCAACCGCTTTAAGTCGATCAACGACCAGCATGGCCACCTGGCGGGTGACGAATTGCTGCGCGCGTTCGCAGAGCGCCTGCAGAACCACATTCGCGAGGATGACACCGCCGTGCGCTGGGGCGGTGACGAGTTTGTGGTGCTACTGCCGCTCAACCTCTCCAGCGCCATGGCTCGGGCCAGAATGCTAGAGTCCAGCCTATCCGGCGAATATCGGATCCAGGCCGATGGTAAGCATCTGCGGGTCCGGCTAGGATTCAGTATCGGAGTCTCGGAGTACCGGCTTGGGGAAACCGTTCAGCAGGTGGTGGCCCGCGCCGACAAGCTTCTTTACCAGGCCAAGTGCCGGTAGCGCCCGAACGGTCTTCCTGCGCAGCCCGCCCAGGCTGGATTGCCTGATAGGATTTGAGGGGAAGCCGGTAGTGCCTGCGTTGCCACACCATATCGCTCATCATCATGAATTGCGCGACCGGACCATCCTCATTACCGGCGCCGGGCGTGGCATCGGAAAGAGAATTGCGTTGGGCTTTGCGGCCGCGGGCGCCCGGATCGGCCTGTTGGCCCGGAGCAAAGCGGAGATCGATCTGGCCGATCTAGAGATCGAACACAATAGCGGGTCGTCGCTCCGGTTGCGGGCGGATGTTCGCGATTTCGAACAGTTGTCGGCCGCCGTCGACCGGCTCCGAGTCACCTACGGAGCCGTTCATGGGCTGGTCTGCGCGGCAGGCGTTGCCGGGCCGATCGGCCCGTTTGCGGAAACGGACCCGCGCCACCTGCGCGAACCGATGGAAACGAACCTGCTCGGCGCCATGAACGCCTGCAGGGCGGTGCTGCCCCACATGATCCAGCGCCGTTCGGGCAAGATTATCCTGCTGGCAGGCAACGGGGCCGACATGACCCGGCCAGGTTTCTCGGCCTATGCGGCCACGAAGGCCGCACTGGTCCGCTTTGCGGAAACGCTTGCGGACGAGGTGCGGGACTACAACATTCAGGTAAATTGCGTGAACCCCGGGCCTACCTACACGGCGATGACTGACGAAATCCTCCGGGCGCGGGAGCAGGCCAGCGAGCACGAACTACGCGAAGCCGCCCGGGTGCGGACCACTGGTGGCACTCCGCACGATAAGCAATTAGCCCTTTGCCTGTTTCTGGCCTCCGACCGGAGCAATCACATCAGCGGCAAGCTGATTCATGTCAACGACAGTTGGAGAAAGCTGGAACATGGCAGCGTGAACCCGGAATTGTTCACGCTGCGCCGTGTAAATAAGATTTAGGCTGCGGTCCTCGCTTAAGCGAGGGTGTACTTGTCGTTCTTGGCGTCCCAGAGCACCTTGCGGCCCTGTTTGTACGCCACCACGGAGAGAAGGCCGATCACGGCCGCCTCATAGCCAGCCTGCAACGGGGCAATGGGCCGCTCAAACCCGTAAATCGAGTTGATCCAGTTGCGGATGTGGGCCTCCACCGCCAGGTTGTCATTGCGCGGAATCGTGATGGTGAGTTCCTTGCGCTCCTTCACTTCTTCCTTCATGCCGGGCGCAAAGACTTCCGGATAGTAATTCAGCGTGGATCGGTTGACCACCTCGATGGTGCCTTCGTTGCCGCAGAACTGCTCGCCGTAACCGAACTTCGCGTTGCCCAGATAGCAGGAATAGTTCACGTGGAGCCGGTCAGGGTAGTCGATCAGGACGCTCCAGGTATCCGGCACTTCGCGGTCGTCGTTTTCCAACCAGCGGTTGATGCCGCCGGCGGCAACCAGCGAAGCGGGGAAGGAGCGGTTGAGCACGAAAGCGGTGACATCGGTCTGGTGGACCATCAGGTCGGTGGCGATGCCGCTGGAATAGTCCCAATAAAGCCGCCATTGGAAATAGCGTTCTTTCTGCCATTCGCGCTGCTGGGCCGGCCCGAGAAACCGTTTCCAGTCAGCGTTCTGGGGGTTTGCCTCAGCCGGAATGGGATAGCGCCAGGCGGCGGCGCCACTGGGAAGCGCGTTCCGGTACCAGAAAGCCCGGACGTAGTGGCAGTCCCCTATGACGCCCTGCGAAATCATCGTGCGGGCCATCTGATAGAGGCTGTTGGAGCGGTTTTGCGTGCCCACCTGCACGACACTCTTGCTGCGGGCGCCCGCCTTCATGATTTCGAAGCATTCTTCCATGGTGTGGGCGAGGGGCTTTTCGACGTAAACATGCTTACCGGCGGCCAAAGCATCGAGCAACATGCGGTGGTGCAGGTGTTCGGGCGTCGCAATGACGACGGCGTCGATCGTTTTGTCGGCCAGCAGTTCTTTGTAGTCGACGAAGGTCTTCGGGGCTTTTCCTTCGGTGGTGGCCACCAGGTCCTTGCCGCGGGCGAGGTTGGGGGCGTAAGTGTCGCAAACGGCGCTGACGGTGACGTTGTTCCGGTTGCCGGCGTAGGCGCGCTGCAACAGGTAATAGCCGCGGCCGCCTGTGGCAATCCAGCCCATGTTTACCTTGTTGTTGGCGCCGAGGGCCGGCAGCACGGCCGGGGCGGCCAGGGCGGCTGCCTTGGCGACAAAGTTGCGCCTGGAAAGCTCTTGACTCATTTCGACTTGGTCTCCTTCTGGCGGGACTTGGATGTCTGCTCCTGAATCAGCATATAACGTCCGGGATGGCCGCCGGATACCGAAACCGGAAGGGCGTCGGGATCATCTCAAAAGATAGAATCAAAACATATGAACGGCTTGAAAACTGTCTTCCTGCTCGGCCTGATGAGCGGCCTCTTACTGCTTGTTGGTCAATCATTTGGCGGCCAGCAGGGCCTGATGATCGGTCTGGTGATGGCCGTCGGGATGAACTTCTTCAGTTACTTTTTCTCTGAGAAGATCGCACTGATGACCAGCGGGGCGGTGCGAGTTTCGGAAACGGAGAATCCGGAGGTTTACCGCCGGATCGCGCCGATGACGCGGAACCTTTGCCAGCGCATGGGCTTACCGATGCCCAAGCTGTGGGTGATTCCGGAGCGCGCGCCCAACGCCTTCGCCACCGGGCGGAATCCGTCCCATTCCTCAGTCGCCGTAACGGCAGGGCTGTTGGAGTTGATGAACCAGGACGAATTGGAAGGCGTAATCGCGCACGAACTGGCGCACATCAAGAACCGGGACATCTTGATTTCCTCGATCGCGGCGACCATCGCTTCGGTGTTCACGTTTATGGCGCGCATGGCATTCTTCTTCGGAGGATCCAGGCACGATGACGAGGACGCGCCCAACCCGATTGTCAGCCTGCTGATGCTGATCCTGGCGCCGATTGCCGCAATGATCATCCAGATGGCGATCTCGCGCACCCGGGAGTTCAGCGCGGATGCCACGGCGGCGAAATACACGGGTAATCCGATGGGGCTGGCTAGCGCGTTGCGGCGGCTGGAGGGCTGGTCGCAGCGGATTCCTCTGGAAGCGCCCCAGTCGATGCAACACATGTACATCATAAAGCCGCTGAGCGGCGGTGCTTTTTTGAAGCTCTTCTCCACGCACCCCCCCACAGCGGAGCGCATCGCTGCCCTGGAGCGCCTGCAGAGGGCGGCCTGACGTTGTACCCGTCAGTCACGGTCAATCGCAAAGCAGAGGACCGGATCGAATCAGGCCACCCGTGGGTGTACGCGAGTGACGTGCAGGATCGCGGCGGGGCCCAGAGGGGCCAGCCGGTGCGTGTGGTGACTGCGCGGGGGCGCCTGCTCGGGACGGCACACTACAGCTCTTCCTCGCAAATCACGCTGCGCCTCCTCAGCCGCCATGAGATTGCCGTAGACGGCCCGTTTTTCGAAGAGCGCATCCGCGCCGCGTGGCGCCACCGCCAGCGAGTGGCGGGAGATACGGAAGCCTACCGGCTGGTGCATGCCGAAGGCGATTTGCTGCCTGGCCTGGTGGCCGATGTGTATGGTCCCTACGTTGTCCTTCAGTTGTTGGACCAGGGGATGGATGGCGCCAAAGAGCAAATCACCGGAGCGCTGCAAGCGGTTCTGGCGCCACGTGGCATCCTGGCACGGAACGACGTTCCGGTAAGGCGGCTGGAGGAACTGAGTCTGGAGCCAGTCGTCCTCGCAGGCGAGATTCCAGACCGCGTCGAAGTCCGCATGAACGGCCTGTTGTTTCGGGCCGATTTGCGCGGAGGCCAGAAGACAGGCATCTACTTGGACCAGCGGGAGAACTACCTAGCGGCGCGGCGGTTTGCCCGCGGCCGGGCGCTGGACGCGTTCACCTCCACGGGCGGGTTCGCGATGCACCTGGCGGGCGTGTGCGAAAGCGTGGAGGCCGTGGATTCCAGTGAAGCCACCATCCTGGCGGCGCGCGCCAATGCCGAGGCGAACGGTTTGTCCAACGTGACCTTTCGCGAAGCGGATGTCTTCCAGTACCTGGCCGGACTCCAAGCAGCCCAACGGCGGCTGGACACAATCGTGCTGGATCCGCCCGCCTTTGCCAAAAGCAAGTCCGCTCTGGAGGGCGCGCTGCGCGGCTACAAGGAAATCAACCAGAGGGCGCTGCGGTTGCTGGAGACGGGCGGAACCTTGATCACCTGTTCTTGCTCCTACCACGTATCCGAGGCGGATCTGCTGCAATTGGTGGCCGAGGCTGCACTGGACGCCCGGAGGACTGTGCGGGTTCTGGACAGGCGGTCGCAGGCGCAAGATCACCCCATTTTGCTGACCGTGCCGGAAACCCACTATTTGAAGTGCCTCATACTGGAAGCGCTGTGACGGCCGCCCTGTGGTTGCTGTTGGCTTGGCAGGGTGCGCTGGAAGTAAAGCAGGGAGAAGTGTTGCGGCTCGAAACTGGCGCGGCGCGCATCCGCTTTGATGGCCGTGAAATCCCGGTCTTCCAGGGAGAAGCTCTGGTGCCCGTGCGTGTGGACTATCCGGTGGGACCGGCGACGCTGGAATTGCTCGATGCCAGCAGTGCAGCAATGGAACGGCGCGAGTTGCAGGTGCTGGACGGCGGCTACCTCGAGCAGAACGTCACAGTGACAGGCGCCATGCGCGCTCTTCGGGCCACACCGGGCGAGCGTGAAGCCATTGAGCGATTGAGACAATCGGTGAGTCCGCAGCGGCTGTGGACCATGCCGCTACGTCCACCGGCGCGGGGGTGCATGAATTCGCCTTATGGGGTAAAACGGTTGCACAACGGAAAACCCACGGGCCGGTATCATTTGGGGCTGGACCAGCGAGGGGCCGTGGGCGCGATGGTGCGGGCGCCCGCTGATGGAGTGGTGCGGATTTCCCGTATGTTCCAGTTGCATGGTGGCACGGTGGCACGGTGGGGCTGGATCATGGCCAGGGAGTAACAACTCTCTTTATTCATCTTTCGAAAACGCTGGTGGGCGAAGGGACGCAGGTAAAGGCCGGGGCGCCGATTGGACATATCGGGGCCACGGGTTTCGCCAACGGCCCGCACCTGCACTGGGTGCTGAACGTGCATGGGGTAAGCGTGAATCCGCAGGCGTGGACGCCGGCCATTCAGCCTTGTGTTGCAGCGCCTCAACCCGCACGTTAGACTGGAAGAGTCCCTCCTTTGTGCGCCCGTAGCTCAGCTGGATAGAGCAACTGGCTACGAACCAGTAGGTCGGGTGTTCGAATCACTCCGGGCGCACCATCAACCCTTCATGTAGCTAATGGCTCTACGCCAAAAACGGGGCTCGGCTCTACGCCAAAAACGGGGGACAGCCCGGCTCCCAAAATAGTTTACGCACATAGGACCTTGACTCGCATTCTGTAGTTT
>CAYWQS010000036.1:0-44846 GCA_964460395.1 uncultured Solibacteraceae bacterium
CTAGTCCCACCAGCCGAAACCAACGTTTCATCCGCTGGAGATCCTGCCGAAGCGGAGTTCTGTTCATACTCCAGTGGAACAATCTTTGGAGGAAATGTTTTGAAAACACCCACTCCACGGCGCAAGTTCTTGTGTGCCTTGCTCGGCGCGGCCACGCGCCCGCTTCCGGCGGCCTTTGCATCCCGCCAGCTCGAGGCCCGCTACGACGTGGAAGCCGCCATCCTGCTGTTCGGCGTGCCAGTCTTCCGGCGCCGGGGAGTTGGTGAGGCGTGGTTCCGTTGGGAGGCCAAGGGCAAGGAAGCGGAAGTCGAGTTCCTGGCCGGATCTGTGCCGGCGCGGGCCCGCGGTTTGAACCGCCTGGGCTATTTCCATGAGCGGGTGGACCATGACTCAGCCAGCTATTTCGGTTTCATGACGTCCTCGAAGGAGGAAACCTTCGAGAGTGCACGTAAGGCGTTGGAGCCTGGCCCGGGCGCCGCCGTGCCCTATGCCGTGAGCGAAGGGCAACTGGAATGGAACCGGCAGGTGTGCCGGGAGGCCTTTGTCTGGATGCCGTCATCCGTGACGGTGCGGAACGCCCAACAGGCCATGGAAGAGGTCCGGCAGCGCTTCGACGCGCAAACGGAAGTGCGGGTGAAAGAGGACAACGCCGGGTTCGCCCCGCGCACCTTCCTGCGCACAGTGATGGAAGCATCCTGTGAAGACAAGCCCGTCCGTGCCGACTACCTCTTCAACAACCATCGCTTTACTCTGAATTCCGAAATGACGCCCGATGGGACTCTGATGCGGATGCAGGGCCGCATCTACAACCACACCAGCCGGCAGACGTCAGTCTTCCAGCTTTGGCGCAAGCCCGGCCGCGAGCCCGAATTGCCGGAACGATTTGAGTACCAGCCCAAATCGTTCCTCCGGCTATCGTTCCACCGCATGCGCGCTGATTCGCAGCCGCTGACGGATTGAGCAGTTGCACCGGTCAGAAGCTATAGCGGAAGGTGAGTTGGAAGTGCGAATTGCGCCGGTACTGGCCGAGGAAATCCGCAGGCTCGCCCCTCAGCAACGTGAACGCAGCGATGGCCCGCCAGTTGGCTCCCAACGCCTGTGAGAATTCCCCCCGGCTGAAAAAGCCTGCGCCGTCCTGCCGGACGGCCGTATCCACGGAAACGGTGCGGTTCGCGTCGAGGTTGTAACTGACCCGGCCCAGCAGCGTGCGCGTCAGGCCGCGGTCGGGCGCGAAGTCGAGCGGGTTCCTTCTCCGCGTCACTGCTTCGCCTGCATATCCGCCTACCATTGTCCACTCGCCCACAATTCGCTCCAGTTGCACCACGTATTGCGCGAATTCGTCGGCAGTAGGAGTAGTCGAGGTGAACCAGGCGCTTTCAGCTTTGACCGTAAACCAGCGCAACGGCATGGCGAAGTCGCCGCCGTACATGCGCATCTGCGCGAAGAAGCGGTCAAGCAGCACGCGCGGTCCGGTGGGCGCGAACGCGGCTTCGGCGTTAAACAGCGGCAGATGGTTGTAACCGTCATAAAAGCTGAGAGAGTACTCAAACCCGCGTTCGGCCCGGCTGAACCGCACGCCCATTTGCCCGCGGCCGGGAATCCGCGTGGATCGGATCGAGACGGGCGTCTGTTCCGCGCCCTCGGGCGGCACCACCCAGCGTTGATTCAATAAAGGCGCCCGGCTGGGGGTGAAGACGGGGACGTACACCAGGTCTAAAGTGCCTCCGCCACGCTCATACGTGAGCCTTGAAGCCAGCACGCCCAAAAACTCCGTGTTTACGACGTTGAGAAAATCCTTGGGCGCAAAGCGGTCGGTCGGGTTCAGCAGGTCAGTCTTGCCCCAGCGGATGAACTGGCGGCCCAACTCCAGGTTCAAACCACCGCGGTTCAACAAAAGGCTGTACCGGCGCGCGGAAAACGCCGGGCGCTGCAGAGAGCGGTCCAGCCCATCCAAACGCCACTGCCGCTCAAACTGCCGGTGCGAATCGGTGCGGCCATCCAGGCCCAGATTCAACTGAACGCCCCGGCGAGGCTTCCAAGTGAACTCCGATCGCAGCAATCCTTCGGCTACCACCAGGCCGCTGTCGTTCGGAGCTTCCTGGAGGAAAACCGAATTGCGGGTTTCGAAAAACCCGCGGTAGCTGAAGCTTTGCGCGGGAAGGGGCGGGAAGGAGGCCAGCATGGCCGGCAGAAACAACAGGCGGCGCATCAACTCTCCCGGCGCAAGGCCTGGAGCGTGAAATTATCCGGAGGCAGCGGCAAATTGTATTCGAGCTTCTCCAGCCGCATCGTGGTCCGGCTGTCTTCTTTGACGTCCAAGACTTCGAGTCTGCGAGCCGACCAGATACCCTGGACCTTCTCAAAGTCGCTGTAGGTAATGCGTCGAACCAGTCCCTCCTTGCCGTGGGCATCCACCCGCACGAAAGCGTAGATGTCCTTGCGGACCCAAAGAACCGCGTTGGTGTATTGGGAGCGGGCCTCGGGTTTCGGCGTGGAACGGATCTTCCAGCAAACCTGGCCGTCCAGGGTTTCCTCGCCGAGCAGTTGGTATGTGGAACGGTCGACGTCTCGCTCTTCCAGATCTTCAAAAGTGAAATCGGTGCCGAAGAATCGCGTGCGGCGATCCTGGAAGGCGATCCGGCGTTCGCGCTGCACGGCGGGGGTCCACATCCACTGGTCCGAAGCGCGGTCCGGATGATTCTGGATCAGAAGAGCGACGCCCTTGACCTCAGCCGGCTGGACGAAGCGCAACACCGCTTTGGATTGCCCGGCGGATCCCAGGCGCTCGTAGATCCATCGCTTGGTGGAAACCTTTCGCCTGGGGTTGTTCACCTCCAGCGTGCCCTCATAGCGCTGAGAAGCCGCTTGCGTCCGTCTTTGCGCTTCGCTGACGATGTCCCGTGCGTCCTGCGCTGCCACGCTCGCGGCGCTTAACAGCAACAGACCAAGTGCCCTATTCATATTCCAAAGCCTCCACCAGCGAACCGCGCACGGCGCCCTCCGCTGGGCCGAGCGCGGCAAGGAACGCGGCCCCGAGCATCACGGGGAGCAAGACGAAAGCCAGCCCGGCCGGGAACTGGTAGTCCAGGCGCAAGCCGGCGAGGTCGCGCCGCGTCACCTCCAGGATGTAGTGAAGCTGCACCGCGCCCAGAGCGAAGCCAATCACCAGGCCAAGAACCCCGATGGTGGCAGCTTCCATCCAGATGGTGTGCCGGATCTGATTGCGCAGACCGCCTACTGCCTGCAACACGCCCAGTTCCCGGCGGCGGTCGGCAATGGAAACCGTCAACGTGTTCACGATGCCAAGAATGGCCACCAGCACAGCCACCAGGATCTGCACGTAGGTCAGGCCGAACCACTGGTCGGTGATTTTGAGGATGTAGCTCCGCAGGTCCTCGTTTGTGAAGACGAACAGCCGAGTCTGGGATCCGAAGCGGTCGAGAATGCGCTGTCGCACCTGAGCGATGGAGTGGCCCTTCGCCACGTAAACCCGGAACACATTGATGGTGTCGTCGTTCCAATGGCGTTTCCAGACAGAGCGGTCCATCATGATGGTTCCCTGCTGATCGGAGTAGTCCTGCACGATGCCGAGCACGGGCAAACGAACAACGCCGGTGGATGCGGGAATCTCAATTGTGTCGCCCAGTCCCACGCGCCGCAGAAGCGCAAAGTTGTCGCTGACCACGACGCCTTCCCCTCTGCCGGCGCGGACGTACATGTCGGAATCGCGGCCCGCGATTACTCGTAACTTCACACGGCGGCTGATTTGCTCGGTATCCGCGGCCACCACCATGACGGGCGTGCCCTGGTACACAATGCGGGCATTGCGAACGGGTTGCACCTCCTCCACGCCAAGGATCTGCTCCAGTTCGCCGCCCAGGCTCTCCGGATAGCGGAAGCTGCGCTGAGTGATGGATTCCGAACTGGTAACGAACAGGTCGGGGTTGAGCGCGGCGTCCATCCACTGCCGGATGGAATCGTAGCTCGAACGAGCCACCCCTCCCAACCCCACCACCAGCGCGATCGAAAGCGAAAGGGCGGCCACGGTGCCGGATGTGCGGCGTGGGGCTTGCAGCAGGCTGTCGGCCGCCAGTGCCCCTTCAACGGGCCGTAATTCCTTCATGGCGGGCCGGAGAAGGCGCGTGAGCCAGACGCATAAGGCAGGCGTCATCAGCAGTGCGGCGAGAATACTCAGCAGGTACCCCGCGTAGAAGAAGAGCCTGTTGTGCCCGACCCAGACACTGAGTACCGCGGCAGCCGCCGCGGCGATCGCGGCGTAGAGCCGGGCGCGGTTTTCTCCTTCGCTGATGATCTGCAGCCGCCCTTTTTGCAGGGCCTTCACGGGGTCGATACCGGAGGCGTTACGCGCGGGGATCCAGCCAGCAATGAGGCTGGTCGTGACGCCAATGACCAGCGCGGCGCCCAGCAGCGCAGGGTTGGCGGACACCTCCGCCGCCTTTTCGCCAACGCCGTAAATTTCGCCCAAGAGATTGGACAGATAGCTGGCCAGGCTGCGGGCGATCAGGATACCGAGGCCGATCCCCAGCAGCGAACCAAATAGCCCGGCGATTCCGCTCTCCACGAGAAACAGGCGGCGGATCTGCCCCTGTTGGGCCCCCAGTGCCCGCAGGATCCCGATTTCGCTCCGCCGCTGAGACACCGCGATCGAAAAGGTGTTGTAGATCAAGAACAGGCCAATAAAGAGCGCGAACAGGCTGGTAACGTTGGCGGTCATCGAATAGACCTGCGACATGGCTTCAAATTGCTGTCCCCGGGAACTGGGAGGATCCACCTGCAGGCCGGCCCCCAGCAAGGACTGGAGTTCGCGTCTCACAGTTTCAACGTCCTTGCCGGGCAACACTTTGAGGTCCACGCGGTCGAACTTGCGGCCACGCCCAAAGACAAACTGCGTGGCGTAGATGTCCATGATGGCCAGATTGCCGCCAAAGGCCGAAGACAACCCGCCGCTCTTCATGACGCCGCGAATGGTGAACGATTTGGCCCCCGCCACAGTCTGCATCGTGAGCCGGTCGTTCAAGCGGAGACCGGTGCGCTCGCTGAACTCGCTGGTGATGATCAGAGAGTCGGGCTGTGCCAGGAACACCAGGGGATCTTCAATGATGGTCTCGTCGGCGTTTTCCAGGTCGTAGTCCCGCAGGCTGCGGTCGCCGGTCATGTCCACACCGAGCACCAGCAAGTTTCCCTGGCCGGGCAGCCCGGTTTGCACCACTGCTTCGTTCACCGGTACCGCCACCTCAACATCCGGATGACTCTGCACCCGTTCCAGCACTTCTTCGTCGAAGCCGGTTTCCCCTGCGGTCACTTGCAGTTGGGTAGCGCCGGCAATGCGGTCCACGGTCCGGTTAAAAGCGAACAGAACACTCTGATTGGCCGTGTGCATACCCACGAAGACGGCCACTCCGAGCACGATGCCCGCGGTGGTGAGCAGGCATCGCACTATATGCTTCCGCACATACGGCCAGGTGATGAGGCGCAGCAGCATGGATGGATTACCGCAAGCGGGCTGTGGCGCGTACGTCGTCAGCTACCAGGCTGCCGTCGCGCAGCGTGACCACGCGTGGGCACGACTCGGCAATGGAACGGTCATGCGTTACCATGAGCACCGTTGAGCCCAGCCGTTCATGCAAATCCCGGATGAGGGCCAGGATCTCCTCTCCGGTGTGCGTGTCCAGGTTCCCCGTAGGCTCGTCGGCCAGCAGAATTGGTGGAAAAACCGACAGGGCACGAGCAATGGCCACCCGCTGGCGCTCTCCACCGGAGAGTTCGTCCGGCAAATGATGCATCCGATTGGCTAATCCCACCAAATCCAGCAATTCCCGTGCCCGTTCGCGGGCCTTGGCCCTTCTCCAACCTCGCAAATGCAGCGGCAGGGCCACGTTCTCCTCGCAACTCAGTGAGGGCAGCAGGTTGAAAAATTGAAAAACGAACCCAATTTTGTCGCGCCTCACCAGAGTCAACTCGTCGTCGGAGGCGCCGGCCAGGCTCACGCCGTCCAGCCAGAGTTCGCCCGTTGTCGGACGATCCAACGTGCCCAAAATGTTCAATAGAGTGGACTTACCGGAGCCCGAAGGCCCGACAAGGGCCACCATTTCGCCCTTGGCGACATGCAGGCTGACGCCGTTCAAGGCGCGCACCTTCTGCTTGCCGTCGAAGTCCTTTATCAGATCAACTGCACGGATCACGAATCTCGGGTCTCCTCATATTGTGATGCAGCGGACAGGAGCCGGGCGGGAGAATCCTTAGATTCCAGGCAATTTACAGATGCGCCGCTGCCATATTCGGCTCCCTGGAGTGGCCGAGGGCACGTAGAGCCGCGATTTCCTGGTAAAGCCGCTCGGTGAGCGCGGTCCGGTTGCCCGGAGACATCGACTCGGTTTCAATCGGATCGCCGATACGAATGGTGACTCGGCCGGGGCGGACGTGCAGGGAGTGCATGGGCAGCACGTCGCGGATTCCGATTATGGCCACCGGAACTGCGGGAACGCCGCCTTTGATGGCCAGATAGGCGGCGCCGTCCTTGAAGGGCTTGAGTTCGCCATCTTCGGATCGCCCTCCCTCAGGAAATACCAGCATGGACAGGCCACGCTCTTTCATGGCCTTCCCGGCGGCGCCCAAGACCTTCAACGCAGCTCGCGGATCATCCAACGGAACGGCAATGTGCCCGGCGCGCTCCAGATGGCTGCCAATGAACGGGACTTCGAATAGTCCCTTTTTGGCGAGAAAGCGGAAATTCACCGGCAGGTTGGCCAGCAGGGCAGGCGTGTCCATGTAGCTGACGTGGTTAGGGCAAATGACATAGCTGCCGCGGGGGTCGAGCTTTTCGAGTCCTACCACGTGGACGCGTGCGCCCGCAATCGCCAACAGCATGCGGGCCCAGGCGCGCGCGATCTTCAACTGGGTACCCCCATCGGGGTCCCGGAACGCCATGATCAAGTTAATGGAGCCCATCAAAGCCGTTGCGAGGACGATGAGGGGGGCGCGCACAAAAAGCGCACACAAAAAGCTGAACGGCATGCGGCGGTCGAAACCCGATTATCCCACGAGCAGCCGGCGGGCTTCCCCTACCAGATACAGAGAACCCGTAACAAAGACGGCATCTTCAGGCCCGGCTTCTTCCGCCCACGAAATGGCTTCCGCAGCCGAGGAGGCTAGAAGGGCCCGCGATTCGCCACTGGCGGTGCGAAGTTCCTCCGGGGAAAAGGCGCGCGGATTGTCCGGGGCAGTGAAAATCAGCTCCTGAGCCAACGGGAAGAGCAGTGGAGCGATGACAGACAAATCCTTATCGCGCATGGCCGCGAAGACCATCCAAATGCGCCGGTTCTCATGGAACTCGCGGATATAGTCGGCCAACGCACTCGCGCCGGCAGGGTTGTGTGCGCCGTCCAGAAACCAGTCAGGCCGCTGGCGGACCCGCTCGAGGCGTCCCGGCCAGCGGGCGGCAGCAATACCACGTTGAATCGCCTCCGGCGGAATGCCAAGAGCGTGCAAGGCGGCCACTGCGGTAAGGCAGTTCTCCACCTGGTGAGCGCCGGGCAGAGGGCATTGGACCGGAATCCGGTCCGGGCCAGTTGCGATGAACTGGCTGCCATAGGCCGACACTTCAAGCCGTTCCGGCCGCCAGGAGGCGGTGTGAATTACTGGCGCGGCCAACTCCATTGCCTTCCTCTCGAGCACAGCCAAGGCCTCGGGCCGCTGCCGGGCAAACACCACCGGCCGGCCAGCTTTGATGATGCCCGCCTTTTCCGCAGCGATCTGTGGAATCGTATTGCCCAGGAATTTCTCGTGATCGAAGTCTATTGGCGTGATTACACACAGCTTGGGATCGACGACGTTGGTGGCGTCCAGCCGGCCGCCCATACCGGTTTCGAGCACAACATAGTCCAACCCGCAGGAAGCGAACACCGTGTGGGCCATCGATGTGATGGTTTCGAAGTAAGTGGGGTGGGCGTCGATTCGGCCGTCCCGCTGCAGGTCTTCCGCGCAGCCGTGCACGCGTGCAAAAGCGCGGGTGAAGGCGGTGGTGTCCACTGGTTCGCCCTGGATGCGAATGCGTTCGGTCGGCTCTACCAGATGAGGGGAAGTGTACAAGCCTGTGCGCTGTCCTGAGGCCCGGAGCGCGCTCTCGATCAGGGCGCAGACAGAGCCCTTGCCGTTCGTCCCGGCCACGTGAATGACGGGCGTCTGCCGGTGGGGGTTGCCCAGCGCCCCTAGAACCGTTTGGATGCGCTCCAGGCCCAGTTTGATCGTTTGGAACTCGTTGCCGAGGGCGTAGAGAAACTCGACCGAGCAGGGGTAGCTGGGATTCACGGGCAATCGTCCGGGGTACTTCGGGTCACGCGCCATCCTCGCCAGGGAGGGTGGCAAGCCGGAACCAATAGGTGCAGGTCTGGCGTACCAGGTCGACGAATTGGGGAAACCCGGCGGGTTTGGTGAGAAAACAGTTGGCTCCCAGCCGGTAACATTCGAATATCTCGTGACGCGCCTGGGTGGTGGTGAGTACGATTACCGGGATATGCCGGAGGCCGGGATTCTGGCGAATGCGTTCCAATACTTCGCGTCCGGAGAGATTCGGCAAATTGAGATCCAGCAGAACGAGATCTGGCAGAGGCGCATCGGCAGCGGAATAACCGTCGCGCCGCTCGAGGTAACTCATGGCCGTCTCGCCGTCGAGCACGGTTTTCAATTCGCAGGTGGGGACACAATTGACGAAAGCCCGCCGGATAATCTCCTGATCCGCGGGGCTGTCCTCGACGAGCAGCACTACCGGCAGCCGGTCAGGCATTCATTTCCGCCTTCTCTTCACCGAGGGTGAACAGGAAGTGGGCGCCTTGGCCGGGTTTGGACTCCACCCAAATCCGGCCGCCATGGCGTTCCACGACTTTGCGGCAGATGGCGAGGCCAATGCCCGTACCCTCCTGCGCCGCATGTACATGCAGGCGGCGGAAGGGCTGAAACACCTTTTCAAGGTACTCGGGGCGGATACCCATTCCGTTGTCACGCACTCCGAACACCCGGCGGCCATTCCGCCTTCCCGCCGTGATGGTGATGGTGGGTTTGCGTTCGCCGCTAAACTTCAGCGCATTTGAAATGAGGTTCTGATAGAGCTGAGCTAGCATCGTCGCGTCGCCGGTGACCTCCGGCAGTTCTTCAATCTGGATCTCCGCGCCGGTTTCCTGGATCCGCATGGCCAACGCCTCAAGCGCGGTGGAAACGGCGTCGCGCAGGGAGACTTTGACTGGCTGCATCTCGGCCCTTCCGGCCCGGGACAAGGCGAGAAGATCGTTGATCAGCCGCTGCATGCGGGCCGAGGCGCTGGTGATGAATTCCAGGTCGCGCACGGCGTCCGGCGGCAGATCCGAGCCGAGGTCCTGTGTCAAGAGTTCGCTGAAGGTGATGATGGCCCGCAGAGGCTCTTTCAGGTCGTGGCTGGCCAGGTGGGCGAACTCGTCCAATTCGCGGTTGCGCAGACGGAGATTGTCGTTAGCGCGCTGCAGTTCAGCGGAGTTGCGTTCCCGCTCCTGTTCGGCCTGCCTCCGCTGCGAGATATCGCGGGCGAAGGCGCAAAGGTACAGTTCTCCCTCCACGCGAACGCAACTGGCGTTGATCTCAACGGGGATTTCTCTTCCATCGCGGGCCAGCAGCGTGCTCTCGTAGATGCGCGAACCCTCACGTTTCAGCGTTTCAATCCAAGTGGGCAAGTCCTCCGGCTGCAGGTTCGCGTCGAGCATCGCGATATAGGAGCTGACAAGTTCGCCTGGCGGGTATCCGAGCTGCTGCGATGCCGCATTGTTTGCGTAAATCAAGCGCCCGTCGGACCTCATCCAGAAGATCATCTCCCCAGCGTTGTCGACGACGTATTGAGTGAGCTCGAGCATTTGCTGGGAGTTCTTCATCTCGGTGATGTCCACGGAAATCCCCGCCAGGCGGATCACCTGTCCGCGGGCGTCGCGCACCGGGTAACGGCGGTCACGAATCCACCGGACCTGGCCGCCAGGCTGAATGATCCGGTAGGTCTCCTCCCACTCTTCTTCGAGGTTGCGGGTGGCGAAGCTGCGCTCGAGCCGTTCGCGGTCCTCGGGGTGCAGCGCCTGCAGCCAGCTCTCGGGTTTTTCGCAGAGGCTTTCCAGGCTGCGCATCCAAATGCGCTCGTACGCCGGGCTGACGTAGATGATCATCGAACCGTCGGGCGAGGTGAGCCAGAAGATGGCGTTCACGAAGTCGGCCAACTGGCGGAAGTTGGCCTCGCTCTGGCGCAAATCCTGCTGGGCGCGGCGCATGGCGGTGACGTCGGTGAAGGTGAGCACCACGCCCTCCACCGCCCCGGTTTCCGTGCGGTAGGGCAGGATGCGCATCAGCAGCCAGGCGCCCTGCCGGTTTCGTACCTCCCGTTCGAGGGTGCGCCCGCCTTCCAATACTTCCCGCAGGTCTTCCAGCAGCGGCGGGTACTCGAGGTTCGAGGAGATATGCTCGATCGGGCGTCCAATGTCCTGCGGCAGCAGGTGGAAACTGCGGCTGATTGCCGGAGTAAGTTTCCGGATGCGCAGTTGCGTGTCGAGAAACACGGTGCCGATGTCGGTGGACCGCAGCAGGTTGTCCATGTCGTTGGTCAACTGCGTGAGTTCGTCGATCTTGTTCTGGTATTCGGCGTTGACCGTGTAGAGTTCTTCGTTGACTGAGTGGAGTTCTTCGTTGGTCGATTGCAGCTCTTCGTTGGCGGCGACCATCTCCTCGTTGGTGGCCTGCAGTTCCTCGTTGGACGTTTCCAGCTCTTCGATGGTCGCCGAGAGATGCTCGCGCGTGTACTGCAGCTCTTGTTCCAAGTCGCGCAAGCGCGCCTGCACCTGTTGATCAGGTTCGTAGGGCCGTGCCTGTGCTTCGGGCGGCCCGGCTTCCGCCATCTTTTCAAAGGTCAGGAACAGGAAAAGGCCATCACTGCCGCGCTCCGGCAATGGCTCTACGGTGAGCTTGATGAGTTCCTCGCCTTCCCTGCCGCGCACGCGGATGCCGGAAAAACTGGTGGGTTGCCGTTCCTTGATTGCGCGCTGCATTCCGGCGCTCAGCGGAATCCGCAGGTCCTCGTGGACCATTTGAGAGACATCGAGGGTGGCGCGGCCTTGCGGCGTGCGCAAATATTGGCCGGCGGCGCCGAACGTGTGAACGATCTCGCCGAGTTCTGTCGTGAGCACGCTTGGGGGTACAAAGCGTTCGAGCAGCGCATCGTAGGCGCGCATTAACCGGAGGTCGGCAGCGCCCAAGGCCGGCCTTTGGGGGGCGGAAGGGGCAGGCCGCGTACGCGCCACCTGGGACGGCAGAGCAATGCCCAGCGTGGGAGAAAAACGGACATCCCGCCGTTTCTGAAAGACCTTCCAGTGCTGGTCGAGCACATCGAACTCGTCGTACAACTCACCCACGCTCTCGCTGGGGCCGAGCATCAGTACGCCGCCAGTGTTCAGCGCGAAGTGAAAAAGGCTGAGCACCTTCCGCTGGGCTGAGGGTTTGAAATAGATCAGCAGGTTGCGGCAAGTGAGCAGATCGATTTTGGTGAAGGGCGGATCCTTCAGGACGTTCTGGGGCGCAAAGACGACGTTCCGGCGCACCTCCGGAGCGATCTTGTAGAGACCATCCTGTCGGGTGAAATACTTCTCCAGCCGCCACGGCGCTACGTCGGACACCGCAGGCTCCGCATAGAGGCCGGCGCTCGCGTGTTCGAGTGACTCGCGGTGCGCATCCGTGGCGAAAATCTTGAAGTTCGGGGGCACCCGCAGTTCCGCACACCGGTCGTTGAGTAGAATGGCGAGAGAATAGGCCTCCTCGCCAGTAGCGCATCCGGCGGTCCAGATTCGGAGTCCTGCTTCGATGCTCTCGGCCGTCAAAAGCTTCGGCAGAATTTTCTGTTCGATCAGCGTGAAGGCTTCGGGGTCACGAAAGAAACGAGTGACGCCAATGAGCAGATCGCGGTAGAGCGCATCGAGTTCAGCCGGGTCGCTCCGGAGTTCCTCCAGGTAGATGTCAAGGGAGTCCAATTGGCGCAACAGCAGCCGCCGTTCGATGCGGCGGATTACCGTGGTGTTCTTATAGTGCGAGAAGTCGATGCCGTAGCTGGACATCAGCAGAGCCAGCAACTGGTCCATCACTTCGTCGCCGCTCGTAACGCTGAGGGGCCGGATGGCCGGGGTGCGGGTCACCGTGTGGCTCTTCACGAACTTCAACAGGGCCTCTGGCATGGCTTCGGGCGGCAGCACGAGATCAGCCACACCAGTAGCGAGCGCGGAGCGCGGCATCCCGTCAAACTTGGCGGACCGTTCGTCCTGCACCAGAACCAATCCGCCGGCTTCGTGAATGGCGCGCACGCCCCTGGATCCGTCGCTGCCGGTGCCCGACATAACGATGCCTACGGCGCGCTCCTTGGCGTCCTGGGCCAGGGACCGGAAAAAGACATCGATCGGCAGGGCTAAGCTCTGCTGGGGGTCCTTGTCGGTCAGTAGAAAGACGCCATTAGAAACCAGCATCTCCTTCTTTGGCGGGATGAGATATACGGAGTTGGCTTCCAGCCGCATGCCGTCCCGCACCCGGTAGATCGGCATCTCCGTGTGCCGGCTCAGCAGTTCGCTCATGAGGCTCTTGAAATCGGGCGACAGGTGCTGGACGACAATAAATGCCATGCCCGTGTCGGAGGGCATGCGCTGGAAGAACGCTTCTAACGCCTCCAGCCCACCCGCGGAAGCTCCGATACCGACCAGGGCCGTAGGCTCGGAAGCCGTGCCGTCGGAATGAAAAACTTCCACGTTTTCAGTTAGATCGGAGGCGCGTTCGTCTCGGGCTTCTGGGGAGTCCACGCGATTTCTCCTGCCTGCATGAACGGGGCGAACCCCGGCCTTCGATTACCGCGACCGGATGTTTGTCAGTCTACCATTGCAGCCCGCTTCGACTTTTTGTCTTTCTGCGGCGTCTTGGATTCTGAAGGCAGGCCAGCCACAATGACCAGGGAGACCTGGATTTGATATTTCGGGAGGCCGAGGACCGTGACCTGGTTCTGCGCGCCCGCCAAGGGAACGTAGAGGCATACAACACTCTTGTCTCCCGGTGGGAGAAGCGGATCTACAACTATTTGTTGCGAATCACCGGCCAGGCGGAAGATTGCTTTGACCTCAGTCAGGACACGTTTCTGAAGGCCTACCAGAATCTGTACCGTCTGGAGGATGCAGGCCGGTTTGGTCCGTGGCTGTACCGGATCGCGCATAACGAGGCAATCAGCCACTTGCGGCGCCGCAAGCCGGAAGCCGAGTTGCCCGAGGGTGACGCGGAAGTTGTGAGCGGCGGACGCGTTGGGATGACGCCTGTGGAAGTGGGGCTCGCTGTACGCGCGGCGCTGGAACGGCTGACGCCCGAGCAGCGTGAGGCGGTGGTTTTGAAGGTGTACGAAGGATTCAAGTTCGAAGAGATCGCAGAGATATTAGAGTGCCCGGCTTCAACCATCAAATCCAGGGTTTACACCGGGCTCGAAGCGCTGAAAGAACTTCTGTCGCCGGTGGCGCGCCCAGGAGGCGCCTGGCAGGCCGGGTGAGGGCGATGCTATGAAATGTCCGGAAAGCACGATTTGGAAAGACTACCTGCTCGGCGAGACGCCGCGCGGAGACCGGTCTGCCTTGGAGCAGCACCTGGGCTCCTGCGCGGGATGCCGGCAGGAAGTGGAGGCGGTCAAGGCAACGCTGGCGATCTTGCGGGCCGTACCCGAGCAAGAACCGCCCCGTAGAATCGCCTTCGTGTCAGACCCGGTATTTGCTCCCTCCTGGTGGCAGCGCCTGCTCAGTTCAGGTCCACGCCTGGCTTTTGCGTCCGCGGCCATGCTTTCGGTGGCAATCATCGCCCATGGCATGCTGGCGAGGGACGCCCAGCCTCCCGCGGCGCCCATGGTGGCGGGGCAAGTGCGGCAACTGGTGGATGAAGAGGTAGCGCGGCGTCTGCCTGCTGCGGTGGACGAGCGGGTCCGGGCGGAACTGGCCCCGGCCGTGGCCGAACTGCGAGCAAGGTTGGATTCCCTGGAAACTACGCGCCTGGCTGGGCTGGAGCATCAACGCCGGCAGGATTTGAAGAGCGTTGAGAGCGCATTCGACTACCTGGAGCGCCGCCTGAACACGATGGTAGTGAACAACGCACGCTACGGAGGCGATTGATGCGCGGCGGACTGGGAATTCTGTTCCTTGCTGCGGTCCCCTGGACATCGGCTCAGCAGGGACTGCCTTCGCGGGCTGAACTGGCGGCGGTGGAAAAGAGCCTGGACGGTGGATTTCGCAGCCTGCGGGTGGAGGCGCCCATGGAACTGCTGGGCCTGACGCGGGGCGTCTATTTGCGCGGATATGGGGCCGTGTTTACCGCCGAGGTGAATCTGCTGGTGGCCGCCGGCATTTCGCCCTTCCGGCCCACGATCTCGAAAGAGGAAGTGGTGCGCGTGCGCGAGGCGAAGAAGAAGCGGCTTCCGGAACTGCGCAACCTCATGCAGCAATTGCTCCTGGATTCCGCTTCGGGACTCGACCGTGTGCCGGAAGCGGAGCAGATCGTACTGGGCGTGTCTCTGTTTTATCAAGGCTGGGAAGACCGCAGCGGGTTGCCTTCTTTAATCCTGATGCAGGCGCCGCGCCGCGCCTTGCTGGATATTGCGGCGAATCGCATGCCTCGCGCCGCGTTGCCAGCCACGATTCAGGTTCGGGAAGAGTAACCAGGCATGCGACTGGGCGAAATCCTCATCGCACGGGGCCAACTCAACACTGAAGACCTGGAGCGCGCGCTTGAGTTGCAACGCGAGCGTGGCGATAAGCTCGGGCGCATTCTGATCGATCTGGGGTTTGTCGCCCAGCGCGATGTTCTTTCCGCCCTGGCGGAGCAGCTCGGCCTGCCGGTGGCAAAGCTCGACTCTCCCCCCGCAATAACCCCGGAAACCGAACGGCTTTCTCCGCGCTTTTTGAAGCAGTGTTCGCTTTTCCCTCAACGTGTGGAAGGCTCCACTCTCGTGGTGGCCATGGCCGATCCGCTGGACTTTGAGGCCATCGGCGGCGTGCGTGCCGCCACTGGCCTGCGCGTCAAGGCGGAACTGGCCACTGAGGGGGAAATCCGTGAGGCATTGGACCGGTACTACGGCGAATCCGAACAGGCCGAAGCAGACGTGTTCCGCGAGGACGGTGAAGGCGGCTCCGCGGACCTGGAACAGTTGCGCGACATGGCCAGCGAGGCGCCGGTCATCCGCCTGGTGAACGCCATGATCGCCCAAGCCGTGGAAAAGCGGGCCAGTGACATCCATCTGGAACCCTTCGAACGCGAATTCCGCATCCGGTTCCGCATCGACGGCGTGCTGCAGGACCAGGAACCGCCGCCCCGTGAGTTGAAGGCCGCGGTGATTTCACGCTTGAAACTCATGGCCCGGCTGAATATCGCCGAACGCCGCCTCCCGCAGGACGGACGCATCAAAATCAAGACTGTGGGGCGCGAGGTGGACCTCCGCGTCTCTACTCTTCCCACGCTCTACGGTGAAAGCGTGGTGATGCGGTTGCTCGACCGGTCCGCCGGCGATTTTTACGACCTGCAGAACCTCGGTTTCGACGACCACATGCTGGCCCGCATGGAGCACTTCACCTCTTTGCCCCACGGCATTTTTCTGGTAACCGGCCCAACCGGAAGCGGCAAGTCCACCACCCTTTATTCGGCCCTCAAGCGCATCAACAAAGGCGACCGCAAGATCATCACCATTGAAGACCCGGTCGAATACCAGATGGACGGCATCAACCAGATTCACGTGAATGCCTCCATCGGGCTGACATTCGCCGCCGGGCTCCGCAGTATTGTCCGCCAGGATCCGGACGTGATCATGGTTGGCGAAATCCGCGACCGCGAAACAGCGGACACCGCCATCCGCTCCGCGCTCACCGGCCACTTTGTCTATTCCACACTCCACACCAACGACGCTCCGTCAGCCATCACACGGCTCACCGACATGGGCGTGGAAAACTACCTCATCTGTTCCTCGCTCGTAGCCGTGCTGGCCCAGCGCCTGGTACGGGTCATCTGCCCCTTCTGCAAACGCCCGGCGGGAGAACGCCTGAATCCCTGGGGCGAGATGGTGCCCGCATTTTCAGGCGAGGGATGCGACCGCTGCTACGGCACAGGGTACAAGGGGCGCATCGGCATCTTCGAATTGATGGAGTTGAACGACGACATCCGAAAGCGAATCATGGCCAACGCTGACGCCTCCGAATTAACCGTCGCGGCCAAGCGCAACGGCATGCGCAATCTGCGCGAGGACGGCTGGCTGAAAGTCGCGCAGGGCGTAACCACCGCCGACGAAGTCATGCGCGTGACGCAGGAGTTCTGAACCCTTGGCCGCCGCATATCACTTCCGGGCCATCGCAGCGGACGGCAAAGTCCGCTCGGGCTCCCTCACCGCCGAGGACGAGAAGAAAGCCGCGCAGGAATTGCGCAGGCAGGGCTTGACGCCGGTATACGTGGGCGCGGCGCGCGAAAGCGGCGGCATGGAGATCCGCCTTCCGCGCCTGGGCGGCGGCCACCGCAAGGACGTTCTGTTCTTTACTCAGGAACTCTCCACGCTGCTGGCCGCGGGCGTGCCGCTGGACCGGGCGCTCTCCATCACTTCCGAACTCACTACTCGCAAGGAATTCCGCTCCGTCGTGCTGGACGTGCTGCGTCTCGTGAAAGGCGGACGCTCGCTGGCTGACGCCCTCGCCGCCAAGAAAGAGTACTTCTCGGAGATCTACGTCAACATGGTGCGCGCAGGCGAGGCTTCCGGCTCACTGGCGGCGATTTTCGAGCGGCTTTCTGAATATGAAAAGACCAAGGACGATTTGCGCGGCTACATCGTGAGTTCGCTGGTCTACCCGGCGCTGCTCACCGTAGTCGGTGTGGGCGCCATCTTCGTCCTGCTCTATTACGT
Organism: uncultured Solibacteraceae bacterium; assembly: GCA_964460395.1. Lineage (GTDB taxonomy): Bacteria > Acidobacteriota > Terriglobia > Bryobacterales > Bryobacteraceae > CAYWQS01. The sequence goes on from CAYWQS010000036.1 coordinate 16,961, forward strand.
CGTGCCGCGGTTTTCGCAGGTGTTTACCGAATCGCGCATGAAAATACCCGGTCCCACGCTGGTGCTGCTGGAAGTGAGTTCCTGGGTGCGGGAGTGGGGCTTGTGGGTGCTGGCGGCAGGCGTCGTGGCCGGCATCTGCTTCCGGGTGTACACCGGCACGGGGCCGGGGCGGCTTTGGTGGGATGGATTCCGGCTGCGTCTGCCCGTATTGGGCGATGCGCTGCGGAAGGCCCAGACCGCGCAATTCTCGCGCGCGATGTCGACCCTCATCCTCAACGGCGTGCCGCTGGTGCAGAGCCTGACCATCGCTCGCGGCATTCTTACCAACCGCCGCATGTCCGACACACTCGAGATCGTTCTGCAAGGCGTCAAGCGGGGCGAGGGGGTAGCAGGCCCGCTGGCCCGCACGGGGCAGTTTCCCCCGCTGGCGTCACACCTGCTGGCGGTGGGCGAAGAGACCGGCCGCCTCGACACGATGTTTCTCCGCACGGCCGAGATCTACGATGGCGAAACCCGTGCGGCCATCAAACGGTTCACGGCTCTGTTCGAGCCGTTGATTATTCTCGTCCTCGGTGTCGCCGTGGGCGTACTGATTCTCAGCATGCTGATGGCGATCACCAGCATCAACGAAGTCGCAGTGTAATGGAGATATGAAACGCCGACACTCGAATCACCGCCGCCGGCGCGGCGTCACGCTGATTGAAATGCTGGTGGTGATGACGATCATCGCGCTGTTCGCGGCGCTGGTGGCCCCCCGCCTTCTCAGCAAAAGCGACACCGCGCGCGTTACCGCGGCCCGTGCGCAGATCAACTCTTTCATGACCGCTCTGGGCGCCTACAAACTCGATACGGGCGTTTACCCCACTACCGAACAGGGCCTGCAGGCCCTGCGCACGCGGCCGCAGAACGTCAACCAGTGGAGCGGCCCTTATCTGCCGCAGGACATCCCGAACGACCCCTGGGGCCGTCCGTATGTCTACAAGTTCCCGGGTGACAACGGCGACGAACCCGACATCATTTCGCTCGGCGCCGACGGTCAGCCTGGAGGCACGGGCACCAACGCTGATGTCGTCAGTTGGAAGTCGCAGTAACGCGCACCGGCGGACCAGGGCGGGCATCACCCTGCTCGAAGTGCTGCTGGTGATGGCGATCCTAGCCCTGATGGCGGGCATTACTTACCCGTCCGTCTCCAGCGGGCTGGATGCGATCCGCATTCGTACGGCAGCCGATTCCACCGCTTCCTTCCTCACCAGTTGCATGGCCCGCGTGGAGCGCCGCCAGCATCCGATCGAGATCACGTTCTTTCTGAATTCGCGGAAGATGGAGGCGCGCGGCAACGGGCCGGCGGTGCTCGAGTCGGTGGAACTGCCCGATGGCGTCTCGATTGTAGGCACCGTGCCGCCGCTGATGCTGGCTCCGGAAGCGCCGCGCTCCATACTGCTGCTGCCCGGTGCGCCCTTCCCGGCCATGGGCATCGAAGTGGCCAACCGCCGGGGCGCAAGACGGCTCATCCGCATCGATCCTGCAGCCGGCGTGCCAGTGGTGCAGCAGCCCGGTCCGCCACAGTAAGCCATGCGCCGCGGATTCACACTCCTCGAGGTCCTGGTGGCCACAGTGCTGATGGCCATTGCCGTCACCGGCCTGCTCTCGAACCTCCGTACATCCATCAGCAACGCCGCGCGGCTTAGCGATCTGGACAAAGTCACCATCCTCGCCCGCCGCCAGATGGACGCGTTGCTGATGCAGAAGGAAATGCCAAGGGGCATAGTGCTGTCCGGGGTTTTCCCGCCCGAACTGACCGGCGGCCTGGAGGCCGGCTGGCGGGCCCAGCGCGCGCCCTTTGAAGCTTTGACTCCGCCCGGCGTGCCGGTGAATCCCGGGCAATTCATCGTGGAACGGATCCGGCTGGTGGTCTGGTGGGGGCCGGCCGACAAACGGCGCACGCTGGCGCTGGAAACCTACCGCAACAGCATTGCTACCCCGGAGGATGCGCGCGCCGTCACGATGGGACCCGCGCAAGGAGGCGTCTTCTGAAACGCCGCCGTGGAATGACCCTGGTGGAAGTGCTGCTGGCCGTAACCCTGGTCAGCTTGCTGTCCGTGGGCATGCTGTTCGCCATGCGCGCGGGTCTGACGGCTATGGACAGCACCAACCGCCGCATCGCTGCCGGACGCCGCGTCGCCGGCGCGCAACGCATTCTCGAAATGCAGTTCAGCGGATTCCTGCCCGTGGTGGCGAAGTGCGGCGCGGCAGCCGGGCCGGGCGTCGATGCCGCTTTCTTTCAGGGTGAGCCCACCGTGCTGCGCTTCGTTTCCACCTATTCGATTGCGGAAGGCACGCGCGGAACGCCCCAACTCCTCGAATACTTCGTGGTCCCGGGTCCCGAAGAAGGTGTGCGGCTTGTGGTGAATGAGCGGCCTTACCGTGGTCCCGTCGGCGCCGGCCTGTTCTGCGGCCCGCCCGCCGCGGTGATACCCGGTCAGCCGCCGCTGCCGCAATTCCCGCCCCCCGTTGCCACGCCCGGCAGTTTCGTACTGGCCGACCGGCTGCGCGCGGTGCGCTTCAGCTACCTGGAATTCGAGCCCGCCCGTCCCGTCGATCTCTGGCTGCCACGCTGGCCCCGCATGGACGTCTGGCCGAAGGCGGTCAGGATCGAAATGTTGCCGCTCGACTCCAACGATGCGCGCAATCCTGCCGTTCCGTTTGTCGGTCCCATCCGCGTTACCCGCCCTCCGGGAGAGCCGTATGAGTACTGACGCCGGGCGCCGCGGCGGGGCGCTGCTTTCTGTCCTGTGGCTGTCGGCGGCCTTGGCCGCCATCGCCTTCTCCGTTGCCCTGGCAGTCCGTGGGGAGATCCGGAGGGCGGGAAATGCCGCGGAAGGCTTGCAGGCGCACTATCTGGCTGTGGGTGCTCTGCAGCGTGGACTTACGTATATCCTCTGGGGACCCCAGAATCCCTTACCCAACGGCCAACCCCGCTACTTCAAGCTCGGTCAGCCGTTCATCCCGCTACCGTTCCCCACCGGGGAGGCGATTGTCGAGGTGATCCCCGAATCGGCCCGGATGAACGTCAATCTTGTGCCTCCTGAGGAATTGAACCGGCTCTTGCTGGCCCTGGGAGTGGATCCCATGCGCGCCGGCCTCCTGACGGCAGCCATCCTCGACTGGCGCGCCCCCGCTCCTAACTCCTTCAGCCGCTTCGATCAATTCTATTTGCAGGCCGCTCCGTCTTTTCGGGCGCCACATGCGTCCTTGTTACAGATCGAGGAATTGCTATCTGTGCAGGGCGTGACCCCAGATCTGTATTACGGCCGCTTCGAGCGGCTGCCGGACGGCCGTCTGGAACGGCGTCCAGGGCTGCGTGACTGCCTTTCGGTCTACAGCGCCAATACAGCATTTGACCTCAATTCAGTTTCCTTTCCGGTGATGGTGGCGATCGGAGTCCCCGCCGCCGTGGCGGAGTCGGTCATCGCGCTTCGCCGCACTATGCCAGTCACTGAACAGAGCCTGCCATTAGTGAATCAACGGCTGGGGCCATTTGCAGGACGGTTCCGCCTCGGTGGCGACAGGATCGTCACGCTCCGGGCTACCGCGCGGATGCGCCATCAGGACGGGCGTCTCTCCGATCTTCGCCGCTCAGCCGAAATGACCGTTCAGTTCTTCTCGCAGTTTGCCCCGGAGGGATATCGGGTACTGAATTTCCGGGAGGCTCCGGCTGGCGAGCCGCAGTGGTCCGTATGGTCCCAATAACCAATCCATCCCTGCGGAAAATGCTCGCATTGGGCACCGGTGTGGGCATCGTCGTGACCGGGCGCGACTTGGAGGTCGCCGTCGTAAGGCTGCGGCCGAATCAGGTCACGCTGCTCGCTTCCGGGCGTGTCGAGTCGTTCAAGGAGCGGCCCGCGTCGGAATGGGGCAAGGAATACGATGCGATTCTGGCCCAAGCCGGCGCCGGAAGCCATCCGGCGCTGGTGGTACTGCCTCCGCATGAAGTGGTGACCCGTACCGTCGCGCTGCCCGGCGTCACCGACGACGATGCGCCCGCAGCCATCGGATTTCAGATGGAATCGCTCCACCCATTCGGCGACGAAGAGGTCTATACGGACTGGCAACGCGCCGGACGCACCGCCACGTTTGCCGTAGTCGTGGCCCGGCGCTCTGTGGTGGACTCCTACATCGCTCTGTTCAGCGAAGCGGGCATTTCCGTGAGCGGCTTCACCTTTGCAGGCAGTGCCGTGTATCGCGCCTGCCGGGTAGGCCAGGCTCCAGCAGAGAACGGCTTTGTATCGGTGTGCGGACTGAATGGCGGCGCCCAGCCTCCCGTGCTCGTCTATGGCGAGAGCCCCACTCAGCCTCTGCTGGCGGCTGAATTTGAACTGCCTGTGGAACGGAGTGCCGCGCTTGCCGCCGCGGAACTGCGTCTTGATCCGGAGACCACCCCCCGCGATCTCATCGAATGTCTGCCCAGATACACGGCGCTGGGTAATGCGGATCTGTCGGACGCCGGGCGCTCCCGCACTGCGCTGCCATATGCGGCCGCGCTTGCTTCTGCTGCGCCTCATCTAGGGCCAGTGCTGAATCTGCTGCCGCCGGAACTGCGCGTCGCCCGCTCCCGCTGGGTCTACGCGCCAACCGCCGTGCTGGCCCTAATTCTGTTGGGCCTGAGCGTAGCCCTTCTGGTGCAGGGCCGCTGGATCGAAAAGTCTTATGTGGCGCGCCTCGAGCAGGAAATCGCCCGGCTCGAACCTGTCGTCAAGAAATCGGAGGCGGCAGACCGCCAAAGCGCCCAGTGGATGGAACGCATCAGCATCCTCTCGCAGTTCAAGCAGGGGCCGCGGGCCGACCTGGACCTGCTGCTTGAATTGACGGCCAACATCCCGCCTCCTGCCTTCCTGACTCAGCTCAACATCACGGAAGACAGCGTGGTGCTGGTGGGCGAAGCGGAGCAGACCGAGGGACTGTTGAAACAGCTCGAGGCCTCGCCGCTGCTGGCGAACGTCGAGTTTGCTGCTCCCCTGAGCCGCAACCCGATCTCCAAACGCGAAGTGTTCCGCGTCAAGGGCCAACGGGAGGCGAAACGCTGATGCAACTCACGGCGCGGGACCGGCGGGCCTTGGCGATTCTGGCTGGTGCGGCGGCGCTGGCCTGCCTCGTCTATTTCTGGCCGGAAGAACAGGACGTGGTGAGCGCGCAGATGACTGCAGCCCAGGCCGAGCGGAGACTGACTGCGCTCCGGCAAAAAGCGGCTACCGCGCCATTCCGCGAGACAACCATGACCACCATCCGGAAGGAGTTGGAGGGCCGCGAGAAAGGACTGATTCAATCCGGCACGATTCCGCAGGCGCAGGCTCAACTTCTGCAAGTGGTGCGCCGGGTCGGACGGGCCCAGCAACCCGCGCTTGAGTTCCGCACCACCGAATTCGGCACGCCCCGCCGTTTGGCGGGTGCTTACGGTGTGATCTCCCTCTCGCTCTCTATGGATTGCGGCATTGAACAGATCGTGAATTTCCTGGCCGAACTGGCGAATCAGCCGGAGTACTTGCGCACTTCGGATCTGCAATTGAACTATGCGCAGAATCCCAAGAACAAGCTGATTCCGGCTCGCATCACCGTGAGCGCCCTGGTCCCGAAGGATCTGGTCCCCGAAAAACAGGAGAACGCGTTTTGACGAGGCGGCTGTGGCTGTTGAATTTGGGTCTGCTGGCGCTGTGCGTCTTGGCCGGCTGGCGTCTCCAGACCCAGGCGGAACGGGCCCGTCAGGCGCAGGAGCAGTTCCTGAGCAGGCGGAACACCGTGAACGAACCTCCACCTGTCCAGCTCCCCCCGCCGCCCCCGCCCGTCTCGCCTGCGGCGTATCTGCAAGTGGCGCAGCAAATGCTCCTGAGTGGAGACCGGAATCCCGAAGTGGTGGTGGAAGTGGTGGCGCCCAAGCCCATGCCTCCCCTGCCACACTTCCACGGGGTCATGTCGCTGGGCGGACCGCCGCGGGCTGTGCTCTCGCCGGGGGGAGGCGGCGAGCAGAAAAGCTATGGCGTTGGTGACACCGTTGGGGACTACAAACTCGCCGCCATGACCCAACTCGGACTGGTATTCGAGTGGGAAGGCAAAAAGGTGCCCGTGACCTTCGCCGAGTTACGGGCGAAACAAGCTCAGGCCGAGCCGCCGCCGGCCGCCGCCAGCGAACGGCCTGAGCGGGGCAACGCCCCTGCTGCCAGCAACGTCAGCCCCGTGGCGGCGGTGGCAAAAGTGAGCCCCTCCGAATTGCAAAGGCCGGGCGATACGGTTTCGGAAACCATGCGCACCTGCCAGAACGGCGATACTTCGCCCGCGGGCACTACTGTAGACGGCTTCCGCAAGGTGCTGCGTCCTACCCCATTCGGGAACCAGTGCTACTGGGAGCGAGTGCAATAGAAGAATTCTGAGCTGAACAAAGGAAGAACGAGCATGAAACGGATTCTGTTGATCTTCGCGATGGCTGGTTGTCTGGGATTCGCCGCACCGCCCGCCGAGGCGGCGCGGCCCCAGGGCATCCCCGCCGGGGCCGAAAAAATGTCAGAGACCAGGTGGCGCTACAAGGACCCCAAGGGTGTCTCCTGGCTCTACTTTGTCGGCCCGTTTGGCGTATCCAAAACCGAGGAGAAAGCCTTCGAATCGCTGGAACGGGAGCGCGCCAAGGCCCCGGCGCCTTCCAGCAACATGAAGGTGGCGTCGAGCACCGCCGACACGGTGACGTTCGAAATGCAGGGGCCGGTGGGCAAACAGAAGTGGACCCGCAAGCGCAGCGAATTGACGCCCGAAGAAAAATCGGTGGTCGACGCAGCCTCGAAATCTGCCTCAGCCTCCGAAGTCAAGGAGTAAACGTCCATGTTGCCGTTCGCGCAAGACCGGTGGCGTGCGGTCGCGCTCTGCGCGGCCTGGGGCGTCGTTATCGCTCCTCTCGAGGCTCAGGTCCGGCTGGATCCCGCTGCACAAATCAGGGCGGCGCAGGAGGCCAAGCCCGCCCCGGCCACCGAGCCAAAGCCCGACGCCCAGGGCGCTGCGGCAGTGGAGGCCGCTGCGCCTCTCGTGGGCGGATTGAATCTCCAGAACGCCAACCTTTTGGAGGTGATCGATCAGCTTGCGCGCACCCTCAAGATCAATTACATCCTCGATAGCCGTGCTCCACGCAGCGGCGTGACTCTGAATACTTACGGGGAAGCCAAAGATATCGACGCCCGCGCCCTGCTGGATACCATCCTGCGGATCAATGGCCTGGCGATGGTTCAGGCGGGCAGCATCTGGCGCATTGTCCCGCTGGCCGAACTGGCGCGGATGCCGCTGCGGCCCGAAGTGGATGCCTCCAACATCCCCGAGGACGACCGGCCCATGCTGAACCTCGTGTTCCTGAAATACGCCAATGTGGACGAACTGTCGAAGCTGATCGGCGAGTTCCTGGGCCCCGACGGCAAAGCCTGGGCCTACGCCCCCGCCAACCTCCTGCTCGTGCTCGACAGCCGCCGCAGCATGCGCCGCACGATGGAAATGGTCAGCCTTTTCGATAGTGACGTGCTGGCCAAACAGCGTGTCCGCCTGTTTGAGACGAGGTACAGCCGCCCTGCCGACCTGGCCAAGGAAATCGAAGGGCTCCTAAAGTCGATGTCGCTCAGCAAGGACGCTGCTTCGGTCAAGTTGATTCCCGTCGATCGCATCAACATCCTCATCGCGGTGGCGCCCAATCCCGGCGTCTTCGCGCAGGTCGAGGAGTGGATTAACAAGCTGGATGTCAAGGTAAGCGCGCCTTCCGGGAAGGTGGACACCTACGTCTACCGAGTCAGATACGGGCAGGCGGAAAACCTTTCGTACTCCATCATGATGCTGTTCGGCTCAATGTTCGGCTTCGGCGGCTGGGGGATGGGCGGCATGGGCATGGGTGGCCTTGGCATGGGGGGAATGGGCATGGGCGGTCTTGGCATGGGGGGCATGGGCATGGGGGGGCTTGGGATGGGCGGCCTTGGCATGGGTGGTATGGGAATGGGCGGCATGGGGATGGGAGGCTTGGGCATGGCGGGGATGAATGCCCCGCGATACACCGGGTCTCCTCTGATGACCGCACAGGGAGCGGGAGGCGGGGGTGCTGGAGCGGCGGGCGGAGCGGCAGTCCCTGGGGCGGTGGATCAAACCGGGATGTACCTCGGGCAGGGCGGCATGGGAGGCATGGGCATGGGGTTCGGGGGACCCCGGGTGGTGCCCAATATCAATGACAACTCACTGCTCATCCTCGGCACCAGGGAAGAGTACGAAAGCATCCTGAAGCTGCTGCAGGATCTGGACGTACCACCCCGCCAAGTGCTCATTGAAGCCAAAATTTACGAGGTGTCGCTCACGGGGGCCTTCGCGATGGGCGTCCAGGCTGCACTGCGGGATCGGAACGCCTCGGGTGGTAACGGCGGATTGGATGTCGGGCGCGATCTGGCGGCTACCACGGCGGCCTCCGGGTTGAACCTCTCCATTGGCGCGCTCGTGGGGCAAAGCCATCAACTGTTGGCATTGCTCACGGCCCAGGAGAACACCACCCGCACGAAGGTAATCTCCAATCCGTCCATCATTGCCACTGACAGCATTCAAGCTCGAATCAACGTGGGCGTCGAAGTTCCGGTCCTGACCGGCCAGGCAGTCACCGGAGCGCAACAGGGCGGCAGCTCCTTGTTCGCCAATACGATCTCCAACCGGTCCACCGGAGTGACCCTGGGGATCACTGCTCGCGTGAACCCTAGCGGCGTCGTCACCCTGGTCGTAAACCAGGAGATCAGTAGTCCCCAGCAACCGGCCCCTGGCGCCGGGATCCAGTCCCCCAGTTTCAATCAGCGGACCATTCAGACCCAGGTCACCGTCAACGATGGGGATCTGATTGCTATTGGGGGCATCATTAACGAAACCAACACCGGATCAAGCGGCGGCGTTCCCGTCTTGCATCGCATTCCGTTCCTCGGAGCGGCATTCGGAAGCAAGAGCCAGAGCACCTCCCGCACGGAACTGGTTGTTTTTCTGACACCTAGAGTAATTTACGACACAAACCAGATGCAGGATGCGAGCGATGAACTGGTCAGTAAATTAAAAAGAATTCAGCGTTTGGTCCGTGACTAGGCGGGCCAGCCTGCCAATTCGGGTAAGAAAATCCGCAATTGGAGGCCCATCGAACGATGGAAATGCTTGACCGCTCATCAGGTTGCATGGTTAAATCGACGAAGTAGGGATTGAAGCCTGCTTCAGGGTTGAGGTTCCGCTTCGCTTTCGGGTGTTGACGGTTACCGGCCTTGAATGATAAGACAGTGCTGACTGCGTCCGTTTGGTTCGGCGCTCGTGCTGGTAGAGATCCCCGCGGGCACAAAGAGATAGAGTAATTTCGAACTGAATGCAAACCCACTCGAGCAGATCGAGCGTGACCGGAACATACAGAGCGGAGCCATCCGCCATTTTTCCTTCCGGCATTCTCGTCGGGATGGGATCGAGCTTTTCCACTGAGGCTCAGGTCAGAGAGACCACTCATCGAATCCAATCCGCATCTTCACAAGGAGAAGGAAATGGTTGATTTCCGTAAATTCTTCCTGCTGCTGGCGCTCGTGGCTGTAACCGCGGGCCTCGCCAGTGCGCAGGTCAACGTCACGCCGTTGTCGTGCGTGGCTAACGCTGCTGTTCCTCCGCTGGTTCGCGCGGAAGGTATCGCGGAAGAAGTTGGTCAGGTGACCATCGACTGCCGCGGTGGCCAGCCGGTTGCCGCCGGTCAGCCGATTCCCCTGATTAACGTCCAGATCTTCCTGGACGTCAATCTCACCAGCCGGTTGATGGCTGAGCCTGCGTCCAGCAACCCTGCTGGTCTTGGGATCCCGTCGGAAGCTCTGTTGCTCATCGACGAACCCAACACCAACCCGGGCGGCACGCCGAACCCCTTGCTGGTTTGCCCCGGTTCGCAGACTTTCCCCCAGAGCGTCTGCAACATGAACGCGGCTGACAGCACTGGTAGCATTCTCACCTACGACGGGTCCGCGACTGGCCGCTTCAACACGTGGCATGCCCAGAACGCCGGTCCGAATACGGTGGCTTGGCTTGGCATTCCGTTCAATCCTCCGGGCACGCAGCAGAACCGCGTGATCCGTTTGGTGAACGTTCGCGCCAACGCCACGGAGCGTGCGCTGTCTCTGGTGCCCCAGGCCATCCAGATGCGCATCTCCATCAGCGGCACCGGTTCGCTCTCGCTGTCCAACCCGATCCAGACCGTTGCCTTCGTGCAGCAGGGTCTGTTCGTGACGGCCAGCCCGGTGGACTTCAAGCAGTGCCGTCGTAGCGTCAATTACACGGTCCGGTTCCGTGAAGGGTTTGCCAACGTGATGCGTCTGCGCGGCACAACTTCGCAGAACATTCCGGGCACCATTTACAACACCGAATCGATGTTCACCTCCTTCGCACAGGGTCTGCCTGAGAGGGCAGGTTATGCGACGCAGGCTACTCGGGTTCAGGTCGCGTTCCGGGATATCCCCGCGAACATCTCGATCTCTGCTCCGGGTGTCCTGATCTCCGATCGTGGCGAACCGATGTGGCTGCGCAATGCCGCCAATGACGGCTTCGCGACGGCCGGACGCACGATCCTTGCTTCCGACGCTACCACCCGTACCGGCACGGCGATCTATGAGATCGTTCCCGTGGACGGCAGCAACGTGATCAATACCAGTGCGATCTCCCAGTGGACGGCAGTCTTCACGATCGCTGCGGCGACTACGCCGACTCCGAATCCGCCGCTGCCGGCGCTCGGCTCCGGCTCCGTGGCAGTGAGCTTCTCGCCGCTCTCCACGGTGTTCACGCAGAGCTGGCCCGCCCCGGCGCCGCGGTTCCTGGACCGCAGCGAGACGCTGACGGCCTTCACCGTGACGCCTTGCCGCACCAACCTGCTCTGGCCCTACGTGACCACGTTCACCGGGTTTGAGACGGGCTTGGCCATCAGCAACACATCGCGTGATCCTTATGGCACGCCCACCCAGCGTGGCGCTTGCTTGATCAGCTACTACGGCGCCGCGCCGGCTGGTGCAACCCTGCCCAACCGTACCTCCACAGGTATCGTTGAACCGGGTCGGACCATCGCCTGGACGGTGTCGACTGGCGCTGGTGACGTTCCTGGCGTGACCAACTTCACCGGTTACGTTATCGCCGAGTGCAACTTCCAGTTCGCGCACGGGTATGGCTTCATCACCAACCTGGGCGAGACCCGCTGGGCGCAGGGCTACCTGGCTCTGGTGCTGGATGCCAACATGTTTGATCCGCTTGCTGGTCTGACCCGTACGGGCGACACCAGCGAGACGCTCAAGCACTAAGCGTCCCACTCGGTTGAGTCACCACTCAGCCTGATTCCAAAACCGGGAGGAGCGAAAGCTCCTCCCGGTTTTTATTTCTTCCTTCGCAATTCCCTGGTAGTGGGCATAGGCGATCTGTGCCGCCAGTGCTATACTTCTAGAGGTTCCCCGCCGCGTTCCCTTCCCAAGTGTTGTCTCATCTCCGTTCGAGGTTTTCATGAAGAGCAATCGCTTCTATTTCTTGTTCTTGCTGCTCGCCCTGCTGGGCGGCGCCACTGCCCTGCAGGCGCGCCTCCTGTTCGTTCTCCCCGCCCCAGGCGCCAATCCGCCAACTCTCTCGATGTACAACCAGGATCTGGTGTTGCGTGGCACCGCGGAAGTGCCTGCGGAGGCGTTTCAAGTGGTCCTTGCGCCCGCGGGGGACCGCGTTTTCGTTCTCTCGCGGAACGCCGCCCGTCCCGTGACGGTGTTGCCGTTATCCAGCGACGCGTTTGTCGGCGAACCGCGCATCCTGCAGGTAGGCCCCAACGCCATCACGGCGCAGGTCACCCCCGACGCAAACCGGTTGGTGGTTCTCACAAGTGACTCTAATGTATATGTCTACAATCTCGTAGCGGGCTTGGAGCAATTGCACTCGACAATCGCGGTCTCAGGGACGCCGCGGGATATGGCGATTTCGCTCGATTCGAAGCTGCTCTGGCTAATCACCGCCACCTCAGTCATTGCAGTCGACATCGATACGAGTCAAACCCGTTTCGTCGACCCGCTCACCACCCCCGCTTTAAGCATCACTGCTGCGCCCAGCGGTTCCATCTACGTCGGTGCGGATCAGCGGCTGATCGAGTACGGAGGAACTGCGACGCTGGGGAAGATCGGAGAAATTGTTGGTAATTTCATTCCGGGCAAATTGTCCTTTTCCTCCAACGGACAGTTGGGCGTCGCACCCAACCGGTTGGCTGGCAGCAGTTCGGTGGTAGCCTTCAACCTCGAAGAACGAAGCACCATTGCCCCTGCGGGCACATTCCGGACCTCTGGAACAGCGACCGAGGGTGGTCAGGTAGTGAACTTCGAGACGGTGAAGGTGATTTCCGACCAGCGCGCCATCGGCTACGCCAGTTCCACCCGGCGCGCGTATGACATCACCTTGCCAAACCTCGGAGTTACGTTGCTGAGCATTGGAACCGTTGGTGGCGCACCCGGTGGCACGCTGGGTGCCCAGGATTCCCTCGATTTCACGGAGGAGTTTCCCGCCACGCGAAGGATGTTCTTCCTGGGCGGCGGCCAACTTGGCAGGTTCGACATTTCCTCGAACTCCGCTCCTACGCCTTTATTTGCCAACGGAAGCCGTTTATTCGTGACTCCGGTGGTGACTGATGGAAGGTTGCCGGACACTCTGTATGGCTATAACAACGGCCAGTCGGTGGCAGGCGGCTCAGCGGTGAAGCCGTACGTCATTCGGGCGGTCAACAACCTTGGCCAGCCCGTGCGCGGTTCGCAATTCACCATCTCGCCGGAGACCGCGGGCGTCACTCTGGGCGCCACGTCGGTGTTCACGAATTCCGAGGGCTTGGCGCAGATCCCCGTCACGGCGCCCTCCACGACTGGCGAATTCACCGTTCGCGCCTTTGCGGCTGGTGTCACTCCTGTGAAGGAGATCCGGTTCACGAGTACGGCCACCTCTACCGGCGGCGGGCCTCCCGGTGGAGGCGACCCTGGTGGCCGCGCCACGATTGTGAAGGTGGGTGGAGACGGTCAACTGCTGCTGGGCAGCGCCATTTCCGACGCTATCGTTGTGCGCCTCCTGGACGAAAACGGTCGCCCGGCCGTAGGGCGGAATGTAACCTTCACCGGCAGCGAGGCTGTGAGCGTCCGGACAATCGATGGCTCACGAGTTGGTCTGTCCGTCATTGTCGTGACCGATGCGGAAGGGTTAGCTGCTGCTTATATGAATGCGGGCGTGTTTGACATTACGCAGACCGGATTCCGCGAGGTGAGGGTGACGGCGAGTTCGGAGTACGGCAATGCTCTTTTCATCGCTAACGTTTTCAATGTAACGGGATCGCAGTTCGACGATACCCCCATCCTCCGGCTGCTCAAACCCATCGCCAGCGAAGGAAATCCTGGCAACATTATTCGCGGCAAGATCGGCACACGGCTGGTGGATGCCATCCAGACGAGTGTGACCGCCAGTTATAGCGGGCGGCCGGTTCCCAACGCGGGCACCAAGATCTACACCAATTTCACTGATCCGGAACTTGGGCCGGTGGCCGCTTGTGAAGGTGGAACGGTGCTGAGCGACGCCAACGGGATTGCCAGTTGTAACGTGGTGATCTCCGGCCGGCCGGGCACCACTCCTCTTACGGTGGAGATTGGTAGCAACGCAGGCCCTCTGGCCAGCGGGCAAACCGGTGGTGGCGTGTTCCGTCTGTTCCTCACAGCCGATCCCGCCGAGCCGGCGAACATCGTCATTGTACGGGGCAACCAGCAGTCCGGCCGCATTGGCGACACTCTGCCGATACCTCTGGAGGCTCGTGTTCTCGACGAGACCGGTAGCGCGATGATTGGCGTGCCGGTGCAGTGGACCGTCGTCACGCCAAACTCCCTCACGCTTCAGAATCAGAGCGGAGTCACCAACGCTCAAGGCTTGGCGAGCAGCCAGGTGCGGCTGGGCAGCAACCCTGGAACATACCAGGTCCGGCTCACCGCGGCGCCCCGCTCAGTGACCTTTAGTGTCACCGTGCTGGCGAACGTTGGCAGCCTGACTAAGATTAGCGGTGACAACCAGGTGACCATCATCAACACCGCCTTCGGTGCTCCGATGGTGGTGGAGGTGCGGGACACCAACGGCATCCCCACCGCGAACGTCAACGTCGCCTGGACCGTTTCTGGAGGGTCCGCCTCGCTGAGTGCAAATACCACGCCCACTGGCGCAAATGGCAGGGCTGCTGTCACGGTGACCGCCGGTCCCTCCCCCGGAGCCATCGCCATCACGGCTACGGTGGCGGGCCAGCCTTCAGTCACCTTCAATATTAGTTCCCGGTTGCCGGGCCCGCTGATCAACCCCACAAGCTTCACAAACCTCGCTAGCGGCGAGAACGCGCTGGCGCCGGGCACCCTGGTGACCATCCGCGGTTCGGGGATGGCTCCCGGCCTCGTCGGTACGGTGTCCGGCGACTTGCTGAAGGGTCAGCTTCCGCTCCAACTGAACCAGACGACCGTCGAGTTCACCTGGACGGGAGGCTCTTCCTTCGCTCCGATCTACAGCGTCACCAATCAGGGTGGCGTGGAAGCGGTGGTGGTGCAGGTGCCGTTTGAAATCTCCGGCCCCACCGCGAGCGCCAGGGTAATCGCGCGCGGCGGCAGCACCGAAGTCGTGGGCATCCCGGTCCGGCCTTACTCGCCGGGCATCCTGGAGGACATCATCGACGGAGTCCGCCGTGGCATCGTGCTCCGCCCGGACGGCTCGGTGGTCACACCGTTTAACCCTGGTCAGCGTGGCGAAGACCTCCGTGCATACGTGATCGGCCTCGGCCAGACGAATCCCACCGCCTTCACCAATCAGGTAGGCGGGCTGGATCAGAGGGTTCTGGCCACCATCACTGTTGGTCTCAACTACCAGGGCGGCGTCGTGCTGAAAGAAGCCAAGATGGCGCGAAACCTGGTGGGCGTCTATGAGGTGATCTTCACCGTGCCGGCTAACGCTCCCGTTGGCAACTCCATCCCGCTCAGCATGAGCGTGGATGATCCGGCCACCAACACGCGGTACTTCACCAACGACACGTTCATCGCGATTCAGTAACGCCAAGAACGAGCACATCTGACCCAAGCGGCGCCTGGCACAAGCCCGGCGCCGCTTTTCTTAGGTGGCCACTCCGCCAGTGGCGGCTGCCAGCCTTTCCTTGAGGAAATCCAAGGTCACGTCGGGCCGGCGCACGGTCCACTCGGCGTCGAACAAGGTGGTTTCCCCGCCGGGATATTCCACTACCAGAAAGCGGTTCGTCCAGGCGCGGACCCCAGGGCAAACGGTGAGTTCCTCGGCATAGCTCATCTTCACGGACGAAGCCGGGATGCCCTCCTTCTCCATCAGAGCCACGAGAGCGGCCTTGGCCTGGTCGCCCAGTTCCGGTTTGGCACTCAAGTCCTCCACCACATAAGCCGGTTCCTGGGGTTGTTCCATTTTGGCAATGGCTGGTCGAATCTCCTTGGTTGTGCTAAAAACCTTCTCGAACTCCTCCCCTGTCGAGCTAAATGACGGGCGGGGCGGGCTTTGTTCGAGCAGACCGCTGAGAGTCGAACCGCTGAAAACGCGCATTGGATAATCCTCCACGTTTTGCAGAGGCACGCCATTCACCAAACCTGCATGAGCCGACCGCATTACACTGAAGGCTTGTGCGGCGGCAGATCTTCATCGCAGTTCTGGTCATTCTGGCTCTCCGGGCGCCGTTTTTGAACGTGGCGGCGCAATGGGACGACTTCAACTACCTCAAGGCCGCCCAACATGCCCTGACCGACCCGCTCCACCCTTCCCACGTGCGCTATGTCTTCCTGGGCGAATGGCACGACATGCGCGGCCACCCGCACCCTCCCGGCGTGGCCTGGACCCTGACCGCCCTCTGGCGGCTGGCGGGCGGCTTTCACGAAATCCCCTTTCATGCCGCCTTTTTGAGCTTCAACCTGCTGGCCGCCCTGTCCATGTTGTTGCTGGCACGGCGCTTTTCGCCCGAACACGCCTTGGCCGCCACACTCATTTTCTGCGCGGCGCCAGCATTTGCCGTTAGCGGCACCTCGTTCGAATCGGATCTTCCGTTCCTGGCTTTCTGGATGGCCGCCATCGCCTGTCTCGTGGAGGGGGTGGAGCGCAACAACTGGCGCTGGCAGACCGCTGCTGCGTTCGCGGGCGCCGGAGCAGCGCTCTACGCTTACCAGGCCGTGGTCCTCATTCCCGTCATGGCGGCCTATTTGCTGTGGCGCCGGGTGAAGACACTCCTTCCGTGGCTGGCGCTCGCCGGACCGCCGCTGGTCATCGGTGCATATCAGTTGTTTGAACGGCTATCGACAGGTGCTTTCCCGTTCCAGGTTCTTTCGGGCCATCTCAGTACGCACGGATGGGACGCCCTGGCAGTGAAGGCCCGCTCTGCGGCTGCGATGACAGCGCACCTGGGTATTCTGCTGCCTATCCTGTTCCTGCCTCTTACGGCCCGGGCATTACCGAAATGGTTCTGGGGAATGGCGGGCTTGGCCGCCTTGGGGATCGGCGGCTACTTCGGCGACTTTTCTCCGCTGTTCATCTTGCCTGTGGCGGCTGGCATTCTGGCTCTGATGTGGCTGATAATCCAGCACCGCTGGCAACCTTTCCTGGTGGCCTGGGCCTTGCTCTTCTTCCTTTCAGCCTGCGCCATCTTCTTCGCCGGCGCACAGCGTTACCTCCTGCCAATGGTGGCCCCTCTCGCTATTCTGGCGGTCCGGGCCTGGCAGGATCGCCCACGCTGGCTCTGGGCTGCGGTGTTTTTCCAACTCGTCCTGGCCGGGTGCGCAGCCTGGGTGAATGCCGTTCATTGGAACGAAACCAAGGCGTTTGCCCAGTCCATCCCGGTCCGGCCCGGAGAGCGGGTGTGGGTCTCCGGGGAGTGGGGCTTGCGCTGGTACCTGGAGCAATCGGGCGCGCAACCTCTGGTGGTGCGCCAGGCTCTGGAGCCAGGAGACCGGCTTGTGGAAAGCGTGCTGAACGGACGCCTGCCGTTCACCGTGGCGGGCGGACGGCTGGAGCAGAGACGGACCGTCGAGATCCGGCCATCGCTGCCTTTGCGGATTGCGGGCCTCGATACCCGAAGTTCCTTCGCCGCAGTTTCGTTCGGCATGCGTCCGTTCGACTTCAACCGCGGAGCGGTGGACCGGCTGACTTTTAGTGAAGTGGTGGCAGTAGAACCTCGTCTCACCTGGCTTCCGATGAACGCGCCGGAAGCCGAATGGCAGGTTCTGGGAGGCGTTTACGGCCTGGAGGAGAATCGCTGGCGCTGGGCCTCGGCAAGGGCGGCTTTCTCGCTGAAAGCGCTGCCTGGAGCGACGCGGGTGGCTGCGGAGATCTTTCTGCCCGAGGCCTCGCCCGCCCGCCGCTTCGAACTGCGGCTGAACGGCGCCAGCCTGGGTTCCGTGACTCTGCCCGGCCCAGGCAGCCATGTGCTCGAAATGGCTTGTCCTGCGCCTCGAGAGGCGAGCCGGCTGGAAATCATCGCAGATCGCCAGTTTCGCCCGCCCGGCGACACGCGGGACCTTTCATTCATCGTGTCCGCAGTCGGCTACAAGCCTTAACGACTTCTGCCGGCATGGGGTTGCGCAAGACCTCTACTGCAGGTCCGCGTGGAGCCCATACGGCCGGGTCGGTGACCGTGAAAACGGCGACTACTGGGACGCCGCAGGCAGCCGCCAAGTGGGTGATTCCGCTGTCGTTGCCAAGGTACAGCGAAGCGCCCACCAGCCAGCGGGCCAGATCTCCCAAGTCATTGAACCGATAAGCTTGATCCAGCGTCTCGTCCGGCCCTGCGCACCAATAGACGGGCTCTGGCAACGCCGCCGCCACCGTGCGGAAGGCCTCCAGTGGCCAGTTCTTCCGGGCGCTTCCTGAGAAGGGATGAATCACCGTGTACCCTAACGGACGATGTTCTACAGGCAGCCTGGGAACCGCACCCGATGGCGCACCCACCTGGCGCAGGTAGAAATCCGTGGCGTGTTCGATGCCGCTGGAGTCCGGAAGCGCAGGATAGAACCGGAACGGCAGACCCGCCACCGCCCGGCGGAACTCCGGGCGCGCCGCTCCGTACCAAGAAACAATCTCGGTGAACCCGGCCAGCGTTTCGAGCGCATGGCTTCCCCCGCCTGGAATCTCCAGCAAGTCGAGGCCAGTGGAGACAATCGAGTGGCCGGGAGCTATGTGCTTGAGCAGAGGAAGGTTGGCTGCAGGGGCCCAAATCTCGTCAGGCGCCAGGTACTGAATAGCGGGCAGGGATACCACACAGTCGCCGATGGCGCCCGGCCGGATCACCAACCGCCGCACTACTCGATGATCAAGGGCACTTTCACCTCGACAGTGCGGGGCGGAAGGCACATCTTGTCGTTGCAGGCCTGGTAGCGCAACTTGCCGGAGAGGACCGCCGGGCCGGGCATCGCGTTTGGCAGGCGGCGCAGGCGCGTTGCGATGTCAAAGGAGCCGTCGAAGACTGCAACAGGTTTCTCGCTGAACTCGAACTTTTCCAGCTTGGCCTTGGGATATGTGACCTGAACTGCTTCAAGGGCCGTGGATTGCCAGGTAAGTCTCAGCGGGATCAGCCAATCTTCGTTTGGCCGGTCGCTATTGCAGTGGTAGCCGGGCTGAAGTCTGGCGCGGAGAGTTACGGTGGTTTCACCGGTGCGCTTCACCACCTGCTTGCCCGGATCGGCCACGCTCAGAACACCGCCTGGCTGTTGGGACCAGGCGGCCGGTCCGCACAAGGCCAACAGCAAGCAGCTAGCGAAGAAGCTCTTTGATTTCATTTTCGTAGTCCGACTTGCTGACCAGCCCTGTATGGATAGAAGCAATCTTGCCTTGACGGTCCACCATGAAGCTCATGGGCAAAGCCTCCACGCCGCCATAGAGCTGCTCCACGGAGGGGCTGCTCATGACCACGCGATAATTCACCTGCTTCTCGGTGATGTATGGTTTTACGACCTCCCAGCCCTCTTCATCTGTGGCGACGCCCAGCACGACCAGGCCCTGATCCTTGTAGGCGCGCTCAAACTCGATGAACCAGGGGATCTCGATCTTGCAGGGACCGCACCAAGTGGCCCAAAAGTTGAGGAGCACCACTTTGCCCTTGAAGTCAGACAGCTTTACGGTGCGTCCCTCGGAGTCCTTGAGTTCAAAGTCCGGGGCAGCTTTGCGCTCGGCAACGGGCTTGGTGGTGGCGGTCGAAGCCTTGGCACCGGCGCTCGGGTCTATTTTTGCGCAGCCGGCCGCGCTAAGGACAGACAGGCCAACGAGGCCGGACAGCAGGTATTGCTTCATCTTTGAGGGGATCCTAACTAGCAGTATAGTCATTTAGATGCGGAACCGCCCCCCACGGTGACGAAGCAGAGCGGCAAACCAGCCACGGCGTACAGCTCGCTCGGCCCCCGGCAATGAGAATTCTTCGTGGCGGCTCACGCCGGAATAAAGCCAGGCGGCGGTGTCGCAAAAGCTTTCGCAGGCATACTCACGCCAAGCCCGGGACGTTGGCCCGACGGCGCCGCACTCCCGCAGTGCCTGCTTCCGCCAGTCCGCCGACCAGCCCAGTTCGCCCGCTGTGCGCTGGGCAGCCAGTACGCCGCTCCACGACGCCCGCTGGGCGTTGCTCAGCCGAACCCAAACAAAATGAAAGAGTTCGTGGACTACGATGCGGGCCAGTTCTCGCTGGTCCGCCAGCAGCGCCCTGTCGAAAACGATGCGCCGCCGACGGAGGAAAGACGCGGCGTGCACAGCCATTCCTCGCCCCGGCCCGGAGATAAGCCGCCGCCCTGCGCGGCGCAACTCGGACCGCCACTCGATGCGGATCGGGTCGCCCTCGAGCGCCGGCAGGCGGCGGCAAATCGCCGCTACGGCTTCGGCGCGGCTTCCGAGAAGTATTTTTCGTCCTTGAATTCCACCGCGATGCTTTTTTGCAGGCCCTGCATCCATGCGTCAAACCGCTGCTTCTGGATCTCCATCACGACTTCATCATTCACCTCGGCCAATTCCGGGGTGACAAGTTGTTCAAGGCGAAAGACGTAATAGCCATTGCCCTGCTCCAGGACATCACTGACGCCGCCCACCTGAAGGCTGAAAACAGTCGCTTTGATGGCGGGGGGAAGGCTCTTGTCGGTGGGCTTGAGTTCCGGATAGTCACCATTCTTTTCCCGCGATTCCGGGTCCTCGCTGTGGGCTTTCACCAGGGCGACAAAGTCCTCTCCCCCTTTGGCCCGCTTCGCCAGGCTTTCCGCGAGCTGCCGGGCTTCATCGCGGGTGCGTTGTTTGGCGCCCGGAGCAACCGGCACACCTTGAGGCGTATAGCCGATATAGAGCACTTTTACGCGAGCCCGGGCGTACTCCGCCTTGTGCTCGTCGAAGTATTTCGCCTTATCCGCATTGGTGACGGGCGTGGTGGTGTTGTGCTCGTTGATCATGGCCGAAGCCCAGAACACCGTATCGCTATATAACTTGCGGAAGAAGTATGGATCGCGCTGGTCCAGTCCCGCCTTTTGGGCCTCCTGAGCGAGCCGCTGGGTGAGCGCAAACTGTTGCAGGAAAGCCTTTTTATTGGCGTAAAAGTTCTTGGACTGGGCTGGGGGGAGGGACTCGGCGAAGCGTTCCAGTTCCGACCGGCGCCATTCGCGGCCCTCGACGACCGCCACTACGGGATCTTCGGCCTGAGCTCGCGCCAAAACGGCCCCTGCGGCCAGAACTCCTAGAAAAACAGGGATTTTCATCGTGCTAATTTGAATTTACCATGCGGCCTCTACCACGCCTTGCCGCCGATCTGTCGCTCTGGTCGGCCGATCTGGGGCGACTGGAGGAGGAGGTCCGTGGGGCGGAACCCCACGCGGACTCCTTCCATTTCGACGTCGCCGACGCCCACTTTGTCCCGTCTCTTTTGTTCTTCCCGGAGGTCGTGGCGCGGCTGCGCACCGTCACGCAGGCGCAGTTCCATGTCCACCTGATGGTGGAGCGCCCGGACCTGCTGTGTGAGCCGTTCTTGGAGGCTGGGGCTGATTGGGTGACCGTGCACGTGGAATGCGCCTCGTATCTGCGGGAGGCGCACGAAAAGGTCCGAAAAGCGGACAGGCAATTTGGCTTGGCAGTAATGCTCGAAACGCCGCTGCTCGATCTCGCCTCCTGGCTTCCGGTGGCGGACAGTGTGCTTCTGTTGGGGACGCCTGCAGGGGTGAAGGGCCGTGGACTGGCCGATGCCGCCCTGGAGCGGATCGAAAAGGTAAAGGCGATGGCCCGCGACAAGATGGTGATCGCGGATGGGGGCATCCGGCAGTTCACCGTTCCGCAGTTGCGGGCTGCGGGGGCCGACATGATCGTCCCCGGCTCTTTGTATTTCCAGGCGCCGGACCGGGCGGCTGCCGCCGCCTGGTGGCGCAGCTTTTAGTTGCCGATGGGCAGCGGCCCGAAGACGGGCGCGGCCATGTTCTCTTCGTCGCGCAGATTAACGTAAGGATCACGGCCCGCCCCGTAGTGCAAGACTGCGCCCTCAGGCAGCTTGCCGCCGAAGTGGAGTTCCACCACGTTGGGTTGTTGCGGCGAGATGCGTTGGTGGTAGATCACCCGCGCCAGTTTGCCATCCGCGTCATGGACGGAGAAGCCGTGCAGCCGGCCGGGCGCGGTGAGCCGCCCGTTGGTTTCTTTGAACTCAACATAAATGACGCCGTCGCGCGCTTTGGCCGAGACGGGCCGCGGCCCGCGCTTGAGCAAGCCGCAGAAAGCGCGATCGGGGAAGTGATCGCGGCAGGCGAGGTTGGCCAAACGCTGCCCAAGCAGGCGATGATCAGCCGTGCTGACGTGGATGCCGTCGTCGAGCGTGCAGTCGGCGCAGGTGACCATGCCGACGTTCGGGATTGCGGATTCCGCCTGGAGTTGGGCGTTCTGAACGAAATTCCAAGGCTTGGCATCGGCGCTGCTCGCGTGCCGCCCGATTTGGACATAGTACACAGGGAGCTCTGGCTGTCCGAAGTCGGCGCGCATCTCTTCAATGAGCTTCTTGAACTTGGCCAGAAATTCGGGCGCCGCTTTGTCGTTCGCGTCGGATTCGCCCTGATACCAAAGCACGCCCTTCACCTTGCCGCCGCTGGCTCTCACGCGCCGCAGCATGGCGCCATAGAGCGAATCGCCACCTTTGTCTTTGAGTTCAGGACTCCACTGATCCATGGATGTCCCTCCATGCGCGCAAGGGAGCAGGCCGATAGGCACGTTCGTGCGGCGCACCATTTCGAGGGCAAAGGGAAGACCTACCCCAGCGCCTTTCTTCCGATTGGCGATCCACTGTTTCAACTCGTCCCCTTCCAGTTTGCGAGGGTTGCCTTGAGCGTCCTTGTTCCTCCAGTGGACGCGGTCGGCGGCATCGGGCAGGCGGTGCAGAGGATCGGCGGCTACGCCCCAGCGATCCGTTTGATCGAAGCTGTTGATCATGGGGCTAGGCAGAGGGAGATTGCTGAGATTGCCCACGCCCTCCATGTTCGATTGCCCGGCGAGCACCCAGAGATCGCCCACCAGCACATTCGCGATGGTATACGCGATGGGGGCGCCCGCCAGTTTGAAACTGACGGTGTAGGGGCCTCCGGTGGGAATGCCTTTCAACTCCGTGGCCCAGTTGTTGCGCGTGACGGTCGCGTTGACACGCACGCCGGTGCCCAAAACCTCGATTTCCACCATTTTGTTGTTCCAGTTGAGCGCCGTGCCTTCGACGCGAACGCTCGCGACGTTGTTGGCATCGCGCTGCAGCACCTGGTACGGGGCCAGCCCCCGGATGGCGGTAATGCTCTGCGCACCCAGAGGCAGAGCGGCAATTATAAACAGAAGCGGTTGGTAGCGGGACATGAAGGGATTTTATGATAGGGCCCATGCCCCGGGCAGAATTTTCTCTTCTGTCTATTTGCGCGGACGGGGAAGGACGCGAAATGTCTTGAGCGGGGCTTCGGGCGCGGAGGTCCCGACTTGCAGGCGGTTCTCCACCGAACTGGCGCCGGAGCTACGGGCGAGGCGCGTGGCGGCTCCCTTCCTCTGGGGCGTGCTCACTGAACCTTCCAAGATGGCCACGCCCTGAACGACGCGAACTCGCACGGGCTCACTGCGAAGCGATGACCTGGCGAGCCGGGCGCGGAGACGGTTTTCCACCGTGGCATCCGGCGTCCCGGCCCAAAGGAACAGAGCAAGGGAGAGAAGGAGGAAGAAACGGATCAAGCCTTCACCTCCTTAGTGTGCCGGGACTGGCCGGATTCTCCCGCGAGATATAATTCCCGCATGACAAACGCACAACCGGACCGGCGCGATCTATTCCGCATGGCAGGGCGGGCCGCGCTGGCGTGGACGGCTGCCTCGTATTCCAGAATTCTCGGTGCGAACGAGCGAGTCAATCTCGGTCTGATCGGCGCGGGAGAACGGGGCCGGCATGTCATGAACCTGTTCGTCGAGACCGGTACCGTGCAGGTGGGCGCGGTGTGCGATGTTTACGCCGAAATGATTGACAAGGCCAAGAGCAAACATCCCGGCGCGAAGTCGTTCACCGATCACCGGAAGCTGCTTGAGGAGAAGTCGCTGGACGCGGTGCTGATCGGCACGCCCGACCACTGGCACTCCATCACCACCATTGATGCCTTGAACGCGGGTAAGGATGTGTACGTCGAGAAGCCGCTGACGCTGACAATTGAAGAGGGCCCGCAGATCGTAAAGGCGGCGCGGGTCAACAACCGCGTCTGTCAAGTGGGCTTGCAGCAGCGTTCCGGCGCGCACTATATCGAGGCAAAGCAGAAGTACATGGACACTGGCGCGCTGGGAAAGATCACCCTGGTGCGCACGTGGTGGCACGGCAATTTCTACCATCTGCGCAGGGCTCCGGCCTCTCTGGCTCAACAGCCCTCAAACCTGGACTGGGCGCGGTTTCTGGGCCCGGTGAAATGGCGTGAGTGGGATCCGCAGCAGTTTTGGAACTGGCGCGCCTATCTGGACTTCGGCGGCGGGCAGGTGACCGACCTGTTCACGCACTGGATCGATGTCGTGCACATGTTTATGGGCAAGGACATTCCCACGTCCGGGGTGGCGGCGGGTGGCGTGTACCATTACAAGGACGGCCGCACAGCGCCTGACACAATCAACGTGCTGCTGGAGTACGGCGACGATTACACAGTGACGTTCGAGGCGACACTGGCCCCCGGCGTGCGCGGGTATGGTATCGAGTTCTGCGGCACCAAGGGTAAGCTGATCATTGAGCGGGGCTTTTATGAGTACCTAGCCGCAGAGCGCGGCGCCCAGCCCCTGCGGGTGGAAGGGCCGAAATACGACTTCACGCTCGATCACGTGAAGAACTTTCTGGATTGCGTGAAGAGCCGGAAGCTGCCCAATTGCGATGTGCTGGCGGGCCACCGATCGGCGCAGGCTTCCCACCTGGGCAACATCAGCTACGTGCAAAAGCGGCGGCTGAAGTTCGACCCGGTGCGCGAAGAGATCCTGCCGCTATAGTCAAACCGTTGCACCAGCCTGTTGTATGATCGGGCCGATGCTGCCCGAATCCAGCCGGAGTACCTTGCTGGGAAATCTGGCTGCGGCGCCATTGATGCGAGCGGCAAGCGCGCGAACGGCGCGCCCAAACGTGCTGTTAATCCTGACGGACGATCATGGCTATGGCGATTTGTCCTGTCATGGCAACCTTGTTCTAAGCACGCCTCATCAGGAACGCCCGCATGCAGAGAGCGTCCGTTTCACATATTTCCACTCTGCGGCTATGTGCACTTCGACGCGCGGGCAACTGCTGCCGGGCGTGGGTGCGTTGCGCAACAAAGCCTGCTCAGTTACCGCGGGGAGAGTGGTCGTGCGGCGAGATTTGCCTGCCATGGCGGATGCGTTCCGCTCCAGAGGCTATCGGGCGGGGTTGTTCGGCAAGTGGCGTGTTGTGCACGGCGAGGAGTTGTACGACTCCGAAGCGGGTCCAAGTGAAAGTCTGAACCTGGCGGCGCAGCATCCGGAGGTCAGAGCCAGAATGCGCGATCACTACGAGCAGCGGTGGGCTTCTGTAAAGCCGGGGCTGGGGGAACCCGAACCGATCAGCATCGGGGCGCCACAGGAGAATCCAACGGTCCAGGTTGAACGCAGCGGCCGCTATGAAGTGGCGCTCTCGCGCTGGCCACCGCACCTCAGGCTGGCACTGACGGCGGGCCGGGACGAGCAAAAGATGAGGACAGGGTTGCCGCCGGGGAAGGCCATGCCGGTTGCAGGCGCCAGATTGGAGGTGGGAGGCCAGTCCTTCAGCTCGAAGACCGGGTGGCGGACGTGGTGGCTGTCTTTCAGGTGCGGCTTGCCCGTGGACTCCGCACCCGGCTGCACGGTTGGTTTACAGACGCTTCCGGCGCCAGTCTCTGCGGTGCTTTCTATGCCATAGTGAGGCGACGTGGATGACGGATTGGAGGGTGTGGCCTGCAGGACGACTGTCCGCCTACCGGTTGCGCTCCGGGAATTGGACGGTATTCCGTTTCGTGGAAGCGGCAGTCGATGAAGAGGGAGTCCATCCAGTGTTCGAGGTGCTGGACTGGGTGGGCGTGGAGCTGCCGCACGCGGCCATGCTCGAGCACCTGGCGCCGAAGCGCGGCCGCCCGCGCACACACCCTTTTGGACCGGAGCATGATCTGGTGTTTGCCATGCCGGCTGACCGGGTTCGGATTGAAGGGACAGAGGGTCCGGACCCCGCGCGCTGGCGGCCGCTGGAGATCCAGGCTAAACCAACATGCACCCATATTGGCCCGGCGCTCACCCTCTGGCGGACGCTGGACGATACGCTCCGCGACGAATGGGGTCTGGAATAGCCTGGCCGCCCGGGAACCCGTCAGAGCCAGTGAACGTCGAGAGTAGAGATGCATTTTGCCGGATACGCCCTGGCCCTGTTGTTCTTCCCGCAACCTCCTGCGGAGGCCCCGCCCAGCCTGGACGATTTGGTCGCTGAGGCGCGAAAAGCGCCAAGCCGGGAAGCTGCTGGCGCAACGTGGCAGGCCGCCTGGGAGCAGGCCCAGCGCCTTCCGGCGGCGGATGAGCGCCGTTACTTGATCTTGAAGGAACTCACAGGACTGGCCATCGGCGCCAAGGCGCACGATGAGGCGGAGAACTGGCTGCTGCAGGCGCTTCATTGGGTTGAAACCACGCAGGGGATGACCGACCTCCGGTTCGCGCAAGACCAGATTCTGCTGGCCTATCTCTGTAAGGCGAGAGATCAATTCGACCGCGGTTTGAGTATTCTGCAGCGGGCCATGGCTAACGCAGCCAAACAGTATGGCTTCGAGAGCCTGGAGGTGGCGGATATCCTGTCGCGCATGGCAGATTTCGAGGTTGCCCGGAAGGAGTTTGCCCGGGCGGAAGGCGTGCTTTGGAATAGCATCCGCATTCGCGAGAAAATCGCCGGCCCTGAACATTTCACGCTGGCGCCGGAGTTGGAGAAACTCGGTTCGGTTCTCAATGTGGAGCGCAAATATGATCAAGCTGAGCCGGTGTTTGCGCGCGGCTTAGTGCTGCGCGAGCGAATGATGGGGCCGGAAGTCGAGTTGGTGAACCTGCTGGATGGCCTGGCTTATGCGCAATTCGGCCTGAGGAAATACGAAGACTCGGAGCGGAGCTACCGGCGAATTGCCGCCATTTGGACAGCAGCCATGGGACCTTCGCACCCGATGGTGGCCGCCACATTGGACAAGTTGGTGGTCTTGTACCGTCATCAGAAGCTGGAGGCGCAGGCCCGCGAGGCGTATGGCCAAGCTGTGGCAATTCGCGCCCAGAATCTGGCGGAGTCGTATGCGCGGGAAGCCGGGGAGCGGCTGGCGCGGGGCCGGCAGCCGGAAGCTGTGGCGCTTTACCGCGCTGCCCACGCCCTCTTGCTCCCGAATGAGCCACTGCATGCCAAGCTTCTGGAGGCGGTTAACGGCCAATTGAAGAGCCTGCGGCCGACGGGCGCTTCACGCAGCGCCAAGCGTTAAGGACCGGTGGCGCGGCGTCATCTTCTCCGCTGCATAGCGCAGCGTGACGCGTGAGGCCTGGTGCTTGGCTTTTTGGAGGAAGGCCACGGTTTCCGCAGGCCGGGCCGGATAGGTTTCCTTCAGCAGCCAGCCCACCCCTTTCTCCACCATGTCGTCGCGGTCGGGCAAAAGGCGGGCCGCAATCTCGAAGATGAAGTCCGTCTGGCGGCCGGCTTTCGCTTCCTGCAGCAATGCAACAGCCGCGGCGCGCCGCTTCCAGCGTTTCGAAGCGCTGGTCCAAGACTCGAGTTCGAAGCGCAAATCGGGTTCATTTGCGATGGAAGCGGCGAGGAGCCAGGAGGCCACGGCGTCACAATGCGCCCAATTGTTCACATAGCGGTCGATCCAACGCTCAAACAGCTTGAACTCGCAGCGGGCACATTGCTTAGCGAAACGTCTGTACAAATAACAGGCCAAAATGCCGCTCTCGAGGCACGGGTCGCGCCACAAACCGTCCATCAGCTGGTTCCGGGCTGCCAGGGGCAGCCGCTTCACCTCGGGCCAGAACTCGCGCTCGAGGCGGTGCAGGGCGTGCGTGCGAACTCCGTAGGTTTGCACTTCGTGGCGGAAGAAACGGCGCTGGCCTGCCGCAAAAATGCCGTCAGCAGATTCCTGGAGCCTTGCTCGAATCCGTGTGACCAAGCTGCTGGATGTTACACTCGCTGACATGACGGCTGGGAGCCCGTTCCCCATTTTAGAAGGCAATGGTTCGCAGTCGGCCAGTATTTCCGGCCAAGCTCCACGGATTACGTCGCTGCTCATCAAACCCGCCTCGGCGGTCTGCAATTTGGACTGCGAGTACTGCTTCT
>CAYWQS010000037.1:0-44791 GCA_964460395.1 uncultured Solibacteraceae bacterium
CGCCAGAAAGACTCCACGCTGGGGTTTCAATCCACGCGCCCCGCGTGGGGCGCGACTGCCAAACGCCAGCTTCATCAGTTCGGCTGTCTGCGGTTTCAATCCACGCGCCCCGCGTGGGGCGCGACTTCGATCTCGATCACTTCGCGGCTGGGCCTGCCGTGGTTTCAATCCACGCGCCCCGCGTGGGGCGCGACCGCACCCAAGGGTCCGGTAGAGGGTTCATCCTCGTTTCAATCCACGCGCCCCGCGTGGGGCGCGACCTCCACCACATCATTCGCCGCGCCGAGGAGGCGGGTTTCAATCCACGCGCCCCGCGTGGGGCGCGACCTCTCCGCTACGGACCTGGATATTCCAGCGGTGTTTCAATCCACGCGCCCCGCGTGGGGCGCGACCACCAAGATCTTGCCGTGCCCGAATCCATGATCAGTTTCAATCCACGCGCCCCGCGTGGGGCGCGACGCGATGATCTTCTCGCCCTCTGGCCAGCGCGCGTGTTTCAATCCACGCGCCCCGCGTGGGGCGCGACCGATGAGAACCCCAGTCCACATCAGAGCCGCGCCCGTTTCAATCCACGCGCCCCGCGTGGGGCGCGACTCTCCCTTGCGCCATCGCCGTTTGAGTTTGTAATACGTTTCAATCCACGCGCCCCGCGTGGGGCGCGACACGCGCGCAACGTGATCAAAGGCCGCTGGCCGGTTTCAATCCACGCGCCCCGCGTGGGGCGCGACGGCGGCGGGAGCGTACTCGGACATCAGTCCGCGGTTTCAATCCACGCGCCCCG
The DNA here is from genome assembly GCA_964460395.1 of uncultured Solibacteraceae bacterium. Lineage (GTDB taxonomy): Bacteria > Acidobacteriota > Terriglobia > Bryobacterales > Bryobacteraceae > CAYWQS01. The sequence continues at coordinate 782 of CAYWQS010000037.1, forward strand.
CGTGGGGCGCGACGGGGACGCGATACACTGCCCTGACCACGCCGCCGTTTCAATCCACGCGCCCCGCGTGGGGCGCGACGATGGCCGACGCAAAGCGGATGGGCTTAGAGAAGTTTCAATCCACGCGCCCCGCGTGGGGCGCGACTGGCGACGCCGTAGCTGCGGCGTACGAGGCCGGGGTTTCAATCCACGCGCCCCGCGTGGGGCGCGACTGCGGACCCCAGATTACCTGAGTTCCGCCCGGTAGTTTCAATCCACGCGCCCCGCGTGGGGCGCGACGGCGCGCGCTGGCCAGAGGCCGAACAGCAGATCATGTTTCAATCCACGCGCCCCGCGTGGGGCGCGACTACTATGCGGGTGAAGCGGGAGAGTCTGTACGGGTTTCAATCCACGCGCCCCGCGTGGGGCGCGACACTTTGGTCACAAACGTGGTGATTAAAGATGCGGTTTCAATCCACGCGCCCCGCGTGGGGCGCGACCAAGTGCGCGATGGCATTCAACCGCAGATCAACGTTTCAATCCACGCGCCCCGCGTGGGGCGCGACGACGCCCGTATATCTCACATAGTCCCATCCCTCGTTTCAATCCACGCGCCCCGCGTGGGGCGCGACACTACTTGGTCGCTGTATGGGTCTACGATAGCGCGTTTCAATCCACGCGCCCCGCGTGGGGCGCGACCAACGGCAAGCCACCTTTAGACAATGATTCTACGTTTCAATCCACGCGCCCCGCGTGGGGCGCGACGCGCGGAATAACACCCGCGCCCTTCGTGTTTTTAGTTTCAATCCACGCGCCCCGCGTGGGGCGCGACAAAACCTACCGCAACGCCCATTACTTTATCGGTGTTTCAATCCACGCGCCCCGCGTGGGGCGCGACCATAACGCGCGCCCACAACCGCCGGTTGTGGCTGGTTTCAATCCACGCGCCCCGCGTGGGGCGCGACGGAGTACGCCTTGCGGACCTTCCTAAAGGGCATGTTTCAATCCACGCGCCCCGCGTGGGGCGCGACAAGATCGTACGACCAAGCCGATTGATCTCATTCAGTTTCAATCCACGCGCCCCGCGTGGGGCGCGACGGATCTGGCTAGCCATCTATCTAGCGATCGCTGGGGTTTCAATCCACGCGCCCCGCGTGGGGCGCGACTTTCCGGTGGCGCGATTACACGCTGATTATCGACGTTTCAATCCACGCGCCCCGCGTGGGGCGCGACTGATTTGCCTGCCGATATCGCTTCGGAAGTGGTGTTTCAATCCACGCGCCCCGCGTGGGGCGCGACCAATCCCGACGGTACACCCGCGAGGGTACCCTACGTTTCCACCCACGCGCCCCGCGTGGGGCGCGACTCGGCGTAGTAGCCGTTTATTTTTACTCTCGATTGTTTCAATCCACGCGCCCCGCGTGGGGCGCGACTTGGCCTACTTTTCTTTACGCTTCGAGTGTAGGTGTTTCAATCCACGCGCCCCGCGTGGGGCGCGACCGATGCAATCGCCTTTTTTGACAGTGGTATGGATGTTTCAATCCACGCGCCCCGCGTGGGGCGCGACTACCGATACAACCGTAATCGCTAGCGCGTGAAAGGTTTCAATCCACGCGCCCCGCGTGGGGCGCGACTGCTCCAACATATCTCACTCAAACTAAACGAACAACCGAATCATTTCCGCGTACCCGCCGGTGAGATACTCACTGCAGCCGCTGTCGTGTTCCATTAATATCCCCAGGTTCCAGGGCATTCAAGACTTCCGTGTTCCGCGGACCTCACTGCAACTCGCCGAGTGCTTGTGGTCCGCGCAGGCTCAGCTTATACCACGATGAGCCCCTCGGGGTCATAGCTGGGCTTTGCCCCGACGTGCTCCACTCGCCGCGCCCACTCATTTCCCAGGAAGTAGAACCTGAGGCTGTCATCACTCTCCCTAATTTCCGCCACCAAGCGAGCGCGGAGTTTGACCCACTGGCTGGCGTCGACCAAGCACTCAAACACTGAGTTCTGCACACGCTGCCCATGGCTTTCGCAGATCTTTGCCACACGCCTCAACCGCCGCCGCCCCTCGGCGTCTTCCGTTTTGACGTCATAGCTGATCACCACCAGCATCGCACCGTGCCTTGCCCCTCACTTCCAGATCATGGCTGGATAGGCATCCAGATCGCCCCGTAAGTGTCTTGCCAGGAGGAGTGCCTGGGCATGAGGGAATAACCCCAGGGCAATGGATTCTCCAAGAAAAGGATGTGTTACCTCCTCCTGTTTTCGCTTCTGCCAAGCCCCCAGGAATGTCTTCCTGGCTTTGCTGGCCATCCACACACCACCGTCCTCCCTGCGCTCAAAATCGTTGCCTGACACCTGCTGCCGGTTGATCAAGTTCAGCACGAGGCGGTCAGCAAGGACCGCCCGGAATTCTTCCACCAAGTCAAGCGCCAAACTAGGCCTTCCCGGCCGGTCGGCGTGGAGGAACCCAACGTATGGGTCAAGCCCAACGCCCTCCAACGCTCCAGTACAATCATGGAGCAGTAAGGTGTAGGCAAACGAAAGCAATGCGTTGACGGGATCCGCCGGAGGCCGGCGCGACCTTTGCTTGAACTGAAAGGTTTCTTTCTGTTGCACAATCAGGAAGTCGAACGCAGAGAAGTAGCATTTAGCCGCCTCCCCTTCAAGCGCCCTGACTGTCTCCACCGGCTTGGCCCCACGCAATAGCTCCTCCCCAATCCTTCCCAGCCTTGCGATCGCGCTATCCAAAGCGTGTTCAGCGCGGCCCGATTCTCTCCTGGCCCGCATCAGCACCGTACGGGAATTTGCCACTTTGGCTCCAACCATCGCGCCAGCAATCGATGCGGCCTTGGCTTCATCGTCCGCCCAGCGATATTGGGTTCTTCGCAACAACACATTCCCGTTTACGGGCCCCTGTACGCGCGCAAGGAATTTGCCGTAGTCCGTCAGGTGAACAATCTGGATCTTCCTTTCATTGCACAGACCCATCAAAGGCGCACTCAGGTTTACGCGTCCAAAACACACTAATCCTTCCAACGTGTGCGCAGGAACCCGAATCAGGAGTTCATCCCCATCTTTCACAGCAATCGCCTCGCCCTCCTGGTGCAAGTAGGCCCCTTGCGTTGTGACGTACAGCGTATTGAGCAGCCGCTTCATCCTTTTTCCTCCCTCAGCGCTGCCGCCAGCCGCCGCTCGAAAAAGGCTTTTGCGCTGCAGCGCGAACTCAAAGGCTTCGGTTCGCAGACTGCATAGAGAGAACAGTTCTTGCACTTAGGACCAAACCCAGCCGGCGGCGTTACGCCCGAGCTGTAAAGCTCATGCATACGGCTGCACAACTGCCCGACGCGGCACCGTAGAGAGCCGCAGAACTCCACCGCGGTTCTGCGCCCCGTTTGCCCGTAGTAGATCGCTCCGCGAGGAATCTCCAAGCCGAGCTGCTCTTCCAGGCAAAGAGCCTGGGCGCACAATTGCACCTCATCGCAATCGTCTGCCTTCGGTCTCCCGCGTTTGTACTCTATAGGCACCGGAGGCCCACCATCCAAGGGGAACTCGACCACGTCCGAGCGCCCGCTGAGTCCCAATCGCAGCGACCGCAAGGCCAACCCGCGGGCGATTCGCAAGCCAGCACGAGTTTCGGACAAACCGCTGTCGGCTTTCTCGTGGAGGAGCCGGCCCTCGGCCGTGAGCCGGTTCTCCTCCCATAGCTGTTCAATATGAATCAAACCCCATTGCCGCTCGCAATACACCAAGTGCTGCAGGCCGGAGAGCGGCAACAGTTCGTCCTCCTCATACATGCTGGTCCCCTACAACAGCTTAGTTAGGTTGATCCCTGCGGGAAGTTCATCGTCATCCACTATTACCGTGTAATCGTCAAACGCACGGGCTGCCGTTCCCGAGTCTTTCCGTCTGACTTGCACCCGCTCGAACAGACGATGGGCTGGTGCATTCCCCAGCGCCGACTCATGTTCGAACACCACCAACTTCCGCGTGGCCATCTCACCGCGCGCTGCAGACCGATCATGTTCGAACATCGATTGCAGGGCCTGCCACAACAGGCTTAAGTCCTCCATGTTGAATCCCGTGTCTGCTGCCAAGTGGGGGGAAACGAAACCATGCGCACGGTATAAGCCGTAAGGCACGATCTCTTTCCGGCCCATGGTGCGCTCTTTGTCGATGTCGCGCTCATTCGTCACGGCCATCCGGGTGATCGCCTGTTCCAGAGACACGATGGGCTCCACTGAGCGCGCGAATGCCAGTTGAACAGGTCCCCGTACCTGGCCGCAGTTGATCTCGGTGGACATTACAGCGCCAAATGTACGGATATCGAAGTATTGCTGGCACATCCAGGCGCGCGCCTTGTCGGTCTGCCCGGCTTTCTGAGCGCCTTTTGCGTCTGACTTCAAACCGAGCGCATCATACGCTTTCTGGTGCAATTGATTGAGGACAGCCTTTTCCTTGACGTAGATGTCATAGCCGGGGGCGTAAGCCTTGGCCAGCGCTACGAAATTGCGGATCTTCCGCTTGAGGCAAACGTCTGAGACAAACCCGTGGCCCGTCTCCGGATCAATCCTCGGAGCGTTTCCGGCATCCGGATCTCCGTTGGGGTTTCCGTTGATGACGTCGAACAGCAAGACAAAATCGTAACGATGAGAGATGATTTCAGCGGGCATACTGATTCCTTCCTTTTCTCAAACGGCATTTTCTCTGGACCAGCGGTAGGCAGTTGGAAGCGTTGAAAAGCGGGCCTCCCATTCGACTCTGTCTTCGGCGCTCATCCACAGCCACCGGCGCATTTGGTGATACCCCAAAACGAACAGGCCCTGCTGCTCGGTGTTCAACCGCGCGGGGAAGCCGTTCAGTTTGGGGTCGAACCGGAACGCAATCTGATCAATCAATCGCTTGATCAGAAAAGCAGTGCCTCGTTTAGCGGCCTCGTCTTCCGCTTTCCTCAGGTGATGCTGAGAGTTCTTCAGTAACCTCACAAACACTGCGCGCGGCGATGCGGAAGCCCCACTAAAGTAACGGTCGACAACAGTCGCGTTTGCATCCATGGCTAGTTGTTGGGCGCGTTCGAGAAGCGCCATGAGTTGCCCCAGCAGGTAGCCGGGGCTTTCATTCATCGGATCGAGCACGGGCAAAACCTCCTCGTAGTTCGTGGTTTCCAAGTGGAACCGTCTGTGCCGGTTCAGGTACGCCTTAATCAATGCAGCTCTGGCGTCGAGCCGCCGGTGTGCTTCATAACGTTCGAGTGCGTCGTCACTCGAGAGATTGCCTTTTTCCGCCCTTGTTCTCTCGATCGAACGGAGCAGCAATGTGACGCGGTATGGCTTCCCGGTCAAGGCGGATTCGAACAGTTCGGATGCCAGCGGAGCGGGAGCTTCACTATTGCCCAAAGGACAGACGGAAGCCAACAGAAGCCCGAGCGGGAGGCTCGGCGGCAATTGCTTCCCCTTGGCTGGTTGGGTAACCGGCGCAATCGACAGATCGTCAAAATGATGGGCCAAATTCTTTGACACTTCGCGGAGGCTGGACTCAATCCATGACCTGACCACGGCCCGCCCTTGGGCCCCAGAAAGAACCAACGCGTAGAAATCTGCTGGCTCTGGCTGTTCGGCTGGTACACCCCGCCAAATGCTGCGGTATGCTTCCGCGACTGTTTCCGGATCTGAAGCGAAAATGCCGCTGAACGAGTCTAGAAAACGCTCTGCACAAGCGTCTGAGGCCCAGTAGCACACTACCGTGTCTGACTTGGATTTCTGAGCCGCCAACGAAAGATGCCGGCGAGGAAGTGTATCGCCCGGCTTCCTCGGATTTGGCGGTGCAGTAGCCAGCAGGCGGTTGAGCGCGGCTGCACAAGCTTCCGCCGCGGCGTTTGAAACCGGAGCATTCTCGTTCGCCTTCCATCCGTACGATTCAAACGCGCCGGAGTTGAATGACACGATTGCCGCCCCGCTTGCTTGACCACCTGGCAGGTTCTTGATCTTGGGGTGCGCGTGCGCCGTGGGCAGGCACTCTCCGGAGACCAGGCAGACGCGTTGGCCTTTGCCCGCAGTCTTCTGCCGCCGCGCCCGCCACCATGCCTGCACTGCCGGTCGATCTGACACCAAAGCTTGGCCATCACCTTCGAACTGGAAGGCGAAGACGTCGTTGGAAGGCTTTGCTGCCAGCTCTGCCCGCCTGAGTCCTGGCACCTCGGCTTCTGCTTGGTAGCGGTCCAGGAATTGCACAACGGCCTCGATGCCCGGATCCTTGGATTCGGAGGCACAACGCGCCACATGGTCCCGGAAAGATCGAGCCCGCGCTGCTGCAGCTTCTGCGGTCATGGCCTTTCCTTCCGGTATCACGCCGAAAACGTAGAGCGCGTTGTCAGCCAGAAACTCTGGTGGAGGATTCTTCCCAGAGCGTCCTGGAAGCCTTTTTGGCAGCCGGAAGTCTTTCGCCCGTTCAACTTTCTTCATTGTTGGATCAGGCGATTCAAGTTTGGTGGACTTCACGCCCAGGAACCGTCCTCCGACTCCGACCTGGATGATATAAGCTACTGGCTTCCACTCGTAATCGGGGTCTTCCACCAAGCCCTCCCTTTGCGCGAGGCCGTAGAGTGCCTGAAAGATCATGCTGCCTCCCGCTGCCCCGGTAAAGGGGGAACCCGCATCACGCCCCTTTCCAGGCGGGCGGCGAACCACAGGGGCAGGTTGCCACTGGGCCCAAATTCTATGTCATGCAACATGAGCCCCAGATCTCTGGAGTCCTCTATGGGCGGTGGAGCCCCTTCCGCTGGCAGAACTTCTGCCACGAATTCGCGGCAGCCGAAATAGGGCTGGTGGAAGTGTTGCCCCTTGGCCACACGGCGTGTGAACATCTCCACAAACTTGCTGATGTTGTCCGCCTCTCCCGCCCGGGTCGTCAGAGCAAAGTGAGCGGCGATGACGTAATCCACGTCCCGCAGCGCAATGGTGTTTCTTTGCGCCCGATCCTCATCTGCGAAGTAGAGTTTCACGGTTCCGCCGCTTTCCAGTACGTCTCGTGGAGGAGCCAAGGCGCGACTGTTTACCTCATTTCTTCGGAAGGCAGTGAAACTGATTGGTTGGAGCACACGAATTTCCTCGATTCTCCATGCGATTGCTGGTTTCCACAGCACCGCTTCCAGCAGGCCTCGTGCTGCTGACGGGGTCATCACCGGGTAAGACACCCGCTCTACTTTCAGCTCGGGTCGCGTAAAACAGGCTAGCGGTCCGCGCGCCCGAACCTCCAGCAATGGGGATCTGGATGAATTTGGCAAGATTTATCTCCTTTCCGGCTTTTTCATGTCCGCCCTTGAGGGAAGGGCTACACCAGCAAAAGACCAGGACTCATTCCCTCGTTGCTCAGCCCGAATCTTGGGTCATACAGGTTATCGGCCTGTGGGAGCAGCCGGTATAGTCCGGGCTGCAATTGCTCGATTGCGCCAGTGATCAATAATTCCTTAAGCGCCTCTGGGTAGACCCTCACCACGTATGGCTGCAGCGCGCGGTACAGTTCGCGAGAAGGCCCTTCTGTCCGAATCCGGTCCCCAAACTCACAGGCTCTTTCGCCATAAGGCACTACTATGGACGCCGTTGATCCGTCCTCGATCAATTGAAACCTCGATGCCACTCCGTAGAAATTGAATTGCGCTCGCTCAGCCTGAATCCCGTCCCGGTCGCTGACTGTAGCACCATAAAGCGAACGGAAGTATTCGGTACAAGTTTTCGGGTCGGAAAGGTCGATCTGCGTTCCCTTGCTGCGCAATAGGTTTCTCATCGTTTCGATCCCATGTCGGAGCACACCGGGGGGCGGGTCTGTGCATGCATTGAAGACATAGACCAACCCTTTCTCCAGCAGGCCTTCCCGGTTGCAACGTCCGGCCGCTTGAACCAGTGAATCCAATCCTGCCATCGCCCGGAACAGAACCGGGAAATCGATGTCCACTCCGGCTTCAACCAACTGAGTGGACACGAGATAGCATGGCTCCCCCTGGGCAAGATCTGCCCGAACGCGGCCAAGCACCTCCGAACGGTGGGCAGGGCACATCGCGGCTGAAAGGTGATGGACTGTACCAGGCAAATCGGCCTTGCTCAACCTCTCGGCAAGCGTCCTGGCGTCCTTCCGCAAGTGCACAATTGTTAGTGCTTGGGAGTGGGCTGCGATTCTCTCCGCCAAGTCTTCCCAACTCGAAGCCGACTCGTCCTCCGGCCAGTGGAACTGAACTCTGCGGAGGACTTGGAATAGTGAGCCGGCATCTGGAGCAATCTCCTTGACATCGGGCAACCCCCATTTCGCGTTTTGGTGCGCGACGAGTGCTGGAGGCGTGGCAGTGGAGAGCACGATGCTGCATCCATAATCCGCTGCAAGTGTCTTCAGCCCATCGAGAATCGGGATGAGCAAATGCAGCGGCAGGCTCTGCACTTCGTCGAAAATAATCACGCTTCGCGCAATACGGTGCAGTTTCCTGCAACGGGAGGGCCTGTTTGCGAAGAGGGATTCAAAGAACTGAACCGAAGTTGTGAGTACGACGGGTGCGTCCCAGTTCTCTGCCGCTAGCCGGTGTCGCTCCGTTACTTCGTCCCCCTGAAGTTCCTGTTCCTTCTCAGGGTCGAGGTGCGAGTGGTGTTCCAGCACCGCATCGTCTCCCAGCACTGATCTATAAACGGCAGCATTCTGTTCGATGATGCTCGTGTATGGGAGTACTACGATTATGCGCCTCAAGCCATGCGTTCTTGCGTGCTGCAGTGCGAACCGCATCCCCGAAAGCGTTTTGCCGGATCCAGTCGGAGCTGTCAGAGCGAACAATCCCGGATACCAATTTGAAGCTACTAGGCATGCTTCCGCCAACCTCCGGCGTGCTTCATTCACTGGTGTTGTGGCTGCAGTTTCGCAGCGCCGCGTGATCTCGGATTCGATTCTTTGTGCCAACTCTCCGATTGGCGGGCCGCTGCGCCGCCGTGCCGCACGAGCAGGATCCAAAGCTTGCTCGGTGTCCAAGTAGTCGGCATCGGCTAGCGCGGAAAACAGGAAACGGATCCACATCTCCAAGCGACGGCGCGAGTCGTCACTTCGGTTCAAATCTGATGGAAGATGCGGAGGTATTACGGGAACATTTCGTGTCGCAATATCGGGCGGCAATGAGGCAGAAAGCTGAACACTCAACTGCCTGTTGTTTGCCAGGCGCTCTCTCAACGAACAAGGACCTCCGGGATCACTCCGTGTCAAATTTGCCAGCCCTGTGTGGTGCCCAGCGATGACAAAGGCCAAAGGGAACAGAGCGTCTCCAGCCCGGAGGTAAGCGTAAGCGGCTCCTGCGCCACTGTGTTCAACCGCGATCTGCTCCCCGCGGAGCTTGCGCTGAAAGCTAGGCTGGAATTTCCCCAGGTCGTGCCAGAGTCCAGCCAGTTCACCCCATTCGGCGGAATTGAACCAACTGGCAAATTCACCTGCCAATTGCGCAACGCTGCGGAGGTGGTCCTGCAGAAAGTGGCCAGGGTGTGCCAGCGCTTCCTCGCTTACTTTGGGGGCCATTTCGCCCAATACTTTATCGCAATATTTCTGCTTGTTGAGCACCCCAAAGATGAACCGTTGCTTTTATCCCCCCGAAGACTCCCGCACGACCAATTGGCCGGCGAGGAGGATTTGGCGTGGTGGGAGGTCTGGGTGGGCGAGGCGGTCGAGCATGGCGTGGAGGGCGGCGCGGCCGATGTCGCGGCAGGGTTGGCGGATGGTGGTGAGGGGTGAGGGGAGGAAGGCGGCGTAGGGAGTGTCGTCGATGCCGGCGAGCATGACATCGGCGGGGATGCGGCGGTTCCAGCCGCGGAGCAGGCGCATGACTTCGGCGGCGAGACGGTCGTTGGCGCAGACGATGGCATCGGGGCGGAAGCGTTGATCAGCCTGGCGCACTGGCTCGTCATCCAGTTCTTGGAAGGCAAAGCATTCCACCACAGCGCCAGGATGGCGGAGAACCGCCGCCTGCACACCGGAGGCGCGGGCCTCGACGGAATCGGCTTGCCCGGCGAGAGACCAGAAGGCGAGGCGGCGGGCGCCACGCTCGAGAAGGTGCGCGGCGGCCATGAAACCCGCCCGGGAGTGGTCCAGGCTGACGATATCGAAGGCTGGAGGGACGGGGTAGGGATCGATGGCGCGGTCCAGCAGCACAACCGGAATGTGCGCGCGCCTCAGTCTTTCGCCGATCTCGGCATTGACTTCCGCCGCATCCGGGACCCTTTCCAGAGGGGCGAAGAAGACGCCCGCCACGCGCCTTTCCACAAATTGATCGCAAAGGGCCAAAGCTTGTTTCGCCTGTTCGGCGCCGGAGGGGGCGTTGCCCCACAGCAGAGCGGGTCCGAGCGGCGGCAGGGCCTCGGCGATGCCGCGGCAGATGGGTTCAAAGATCTCGGTTTCGCCCAGCCCGGGGATCAAAAGGCCGAAGGACTGCCGCTCTGTCCCGGACTTTACATAAGTGCCTGATCCGGCTCGGCGTTCCACAAGACCGCGCCGCTGCAACTCCTGCATGGCGCGTCCGACGGTGATGCGGGAAGTCTCGAATTCACGAGTGAGCAGCGACTCGGAGGGCAGGCGCCCGCCGGGCGGATAAACCCCGGTAAAGATGCGGCGTTCGATCTCTTCAAGGACGGCGTGGTGCTTGAAGCGGGGTGGCGCGGGGGCGTCCAACATGAATATGATATTACAGCTTTTGACAAGCTGTCCGCTAGCTGTTATTCTTTGGATGTACCATCCCCCGTTGTATCCTCCCCTGTCCGCCACCTGCGAAAGGAGACTTTCCGATGATGATTCCAGACAAACAGAACCTCTCCCGGCAGTATCTGCTGGTGAGTGATTTCGACCAGACGTTGAGCTTCAACGACTCGGGCATAGTGTTGAGCGAGATGCTGGGGGTGCAGGGCTTTGAGCAGCGAATTGCGGGGCTCTCGCGCATCCACCTGGTGCAGCAGGGAGGTGAGTTGGCCTACCTGATCCTGCACGATCCGGAATACCGGCGGGTGCGGCGGGAGCATTTGCTGGAGGTGGGGAAACGGATCCGGCTGAAGAGCAACATCCCGTTGCTGATGCGGTTGCTGGAGGACCTGGACGGGCGCAAGTTTTCGTTTTACGTGATTTCGGCAGCGCCGGAGGAGGTAATTCAGTCGGCGCTGGAGAGCATCGTGCCGCCGGAACGGATTTTCGGCACGCAATTCAACTACAACCCGGTATCGGGCGAAGTGGATTCGATCCGGCGGGTGCCGGCGGGCTATGGAAAGGTGGCGGTGCTGGAAGAATTGCGCGCGGGGTTGTCGGTGAGTCCGGACCGCGTGGTGTATGTGGGTGACGGCAGTTCGGACATTCACGTGATGCTGCACGTGAACCGGCAGGACGGGTTGACGATTGCGGTGTCGGAGAACAAGTACATCCGGCAGATCGCGAAGAGGGCGATCTTGAGCGAGGACGCGACCAGCGTGCTGATTCCGGTGCTGGAGGAGATTCTGGGCTACGATGCGGCGCGGATCCGGGCGTTTTTCGAATTGCATGGTTTCGTGCTGCAGGAGTGGGACAAGGTGAGGACAGACAACCTGACGATCCGGCCGGCGGCGGGCCAGGTGGCGGAGGCGTAGGAGCACAGCGATGAACATAGAGTCGATTGGCTGGGTGGCGACCGGGGCGTTCGCCTGTTCGTACTTCTTCAAGGAGCCCGGGAAACTGCGGGTAGTGCAGGCTGCCGCAGCCTTGCTCTGGGTGGTGTACGGGGTGCTGATCCACTCGCTGCCGGTGGTGGTGGCGAACGTGGTGGTGGCCGGCGTAGCGGTGGTTTCGGGTCTGTTGCCGGGGCGGCTCAGTCCGGCGGATCGGGCTGATAGGTGATTTGGGAATCGACCTGAAAGCGGGAGCGGTGGCCGGAAGCGAGGTCGAAGGCAATGACTTCGATGAAGCCGCGGCGGTCCACGGTTTCGACATCGAGGCCGGCCTCGGGTTCGGGGCTGGTGAGGAGGAGAGCGAGGTTGGGGCGGCGGCGGAGTTCGAACGATCCGGCGACGCAAGCGCGGGCGCGAGTGAAGAAGGCGGGTCCGGGTTTGCGGCAAGTGCGGACGGTCATGTCGGCGTTGGAGAGGTTCAAAACGAGCGCGCTGCGGAAGGTGGTGTAACCCTGCAGGGAGGCGCGGCCGGATTCGTGGTGCATCCCTTCGCTCGCATAAGTCTGGAGGGTGTCGCCGTGGAGGGATTGGGCCTTCACCCGGAGAGAGACGCCGGGGAGGACCGGTTGGAGGAAGGCCGCGAGGATGAAAATGTCGCGGGGGGGACGGGAGCGGGCGGCTGCGGAGGCGTCGAGCTCTTCGGCGCAGGGGCGGTCGCGCTCAATGCGGAGCGACTGGGTTTGGCCGGCGGGGAGCAGGTAGCCGCGTGTGAGGGCAGGGTCAAGGCCGCGGCAATCGTAGACGCGGAGGCTGACGCGGGCGGGATCGGAGCTGAGGTTCTCGATTTCGATTTCAAACCAGCGCGGGTTTGAGGCTTCGGGAGCGCGGGTTTGGCGGGCGGCAGCGGTGAGGTAGGGGCGGCGGGGGTCGATTTCGCCGTTGGCCCAGGCAGAGGCGGCGAGCAGGCAGGCGAGAGCGGCCCGGCGGGCCGTAGTATGCTCTCCCCATATGCGCATGTTGATTCCGCTCCTGCTGTGCTGGCCGCTGGCGGCGCAGCAGCCCTATCAGGAAGCGCTGCTGCGCGCTTTCACACAATACCAGCAGAACCTGGAGGAGGCGTTGGGGAAGGTGGCTCCGGCGGTGCTGGACTACCGGCCCACACCAGAGGTGAAGAGTTTCCGGGAGCAGGTGGCGCACATTCTGGATGGCAATTATTCGATGTGCGCGCAGTTGCGGGGGGAAGCGAATCCGAACAAGAGTTCGCTGGAAAAAGCGAATTTGGACAAGGCCGGGTTGCTGAAAAATGCGTTTGAAGCGGGCGTTTATTGTACCGGAGCGCTGAAAGGGTTTTCCGACGATCAAGGGGGAGCGCCGGTGCCGCTCTCCGGCGGCGCGACGCGAAGCAAGGCGTACACGGCGGTGCACCTGGTGGAGCATTTTGGCTTGCATTACGGCAACTTGATCACCTATATGCGGCTGAACGGCATGGTGCCGCCGGAGACGGAACGGCGGAGGCCCCAGCGATGAGGCGCGGATGGAAGGTTTGGTTCGGGCTGGCGGTGATGTGGGTGGCGCCGGCGGCGGCGCAGGAGCGGGTAGGCGCGGTGCAGCTGCGGGTGGCGCCGGACCGGGCGGACTGGCGTTATGAATTGGGGCAGACAGCGCGGTTCCGGATCACGGCGGTGCAGGACGGGCATCCGCTGAGCGGGGTGGAGGTGACCTACCGGATCGGGAAGGAGATGCTGCCCCCGCGGGTGGAGCGGCGGATGGCTTTACCGGCGGAGGGTCTGGTGGTGGAGGGCGGGACTCTGGAGGAGCCCGGGTTTTTGCGTTGTGTGGCGACGCTGGAGCACAAGGGGCGGACCTACCGGGCGGTGGGGACGGCGGGGTACCGGCCGGAGTCGATTCAACCTTCGCAGCAGGATCCGGTGGATTTCGATGCGTTTTGGGCGGCGGGGAAAGCGGCGCTGGCGAAGCTGCCGGTGGATGCGCGGGTGACGCCGCTGCCGGAATACGGGAATGCAGGGGCGGATTGTTTTCACGTGAATTTGCAGAACGTGGGGTTGGGCGCCGGGTCCTCACGGTTTTTCGGGGTGCTGTGCGAGCCGAAGGCGCCGGGCAAGTATCCGGCGCTGCTGAGCGTGCCGGGTGCGGGGGTGCGTCCGTACCGGGGGATGGCGGAGATGGCGGCGCGTGGGGTGATTACGCTGCAGGTGGGCATCCACGGGATTCCAGTGACCATGGAGCAAAGCGTGTACGATGCGCTGGGGGCCGGGGCGCTGGCGAATTATCCGACATTTGGGCTGGAAAGCCGCGACCGTTATTACTATTGGCGCGTGTATTTGGGATGTGTGCGGGCGAACGATTTTCTGGTTTCGCGGCCGAATTGGGACGGGCAGACGCTGGTGGTGACCGGCGGAAGCCAGGGCGGGGCGCTGGCGATTGTGACGGCGGCGCTGGATGAGCGCGTGAAGGCGCTGGCCGCGTACTATCCGGCGTTGTCGGACGTCACGGGGTATTTGCAGAACCGGGCGGGCGGGTGGCCGCACATGTTCCGGGCGGCGGAAGGCGCGGGGTGGCACCGGATGCCGGAGAAGGTGGAGACGTCGCGGTATTACGACGTGGTGAATTTCGCGCGGCGGGTGAAGGCGGCGGGGCTGTATTCGTGGGGTTTCAATGACGAGGTATGTCCGCCGACGTCGATGTACGCGGCGTATAACGTCATTCCCGCGCCGAAAAAGCTGCTGCTGGCGCTGGAGACAGGCCATAATACCGTGCCGGAACAGGTGGCGGCGGTGCAGGACTGGCTGCTGGGGATGCTGCCGGGGGCACGGCAGGAGTAGAGCAGGGCTGGCATGCACGTCAAGCTGACAGGCAACTGACGCGCCGGGTGTACCAGTACATAGTTTTTTCGGCGTTTTTGTGGACCGGCGGGGAGAAGTGTGCTACCTGTGACTGATGCTGACAACAGTAGTGACTGGGGCGAGCCGGGGCATTGGGATGGCGACGGCGCTCGTGCTGGCGCGGGCGGGCCACCGGGTGATTGGGGCGATGCGGAATCCGGAGCGCTCGCCGGAGTTGCAGGCTGCGGCGGAGCGTGAGGGGTTACGGGTGGAGGTGGAGCGGTTGGATGTGGACGATGGGGAGAGTGTGCGGGCGTGCTTTGCGCGGATTGGCGAACGGGGTCCGGTGGACGTCCTCGTGAACAACGCAGGGGTGGAGCGGACGGGCTCGATGGAGGAGACACCGCTGGAGGCGTTCCGCACCTGCATGGAGACGAATTTCTTCGGGGCGGTCCGGTGTTTCCAGGCGGTGGCAGGGCAGATGAGGGAGCGGGGCAGGGGATGGGTGGTGAACGTGACATCGGTGTCGGGGAAGATCAGCGGATCGCCGATGGGGCCGTATGCGGCATCGAAGTTCGCGCTGGAGGCGGCAAGCGAGGCGATGGCGCAGGAGATGAAACCATTTGGCGTGCGCGTGGCGATTGTGCAGCCGGGGATCATCGACACGAGGATGGCGCGGAACGTGGAAGGGATCGAGGCAAAGCCGTCGTTCTATCCGCACGCGCGGCGGATGGCGGCGCTGTTCGGGGAGGCGCTGCAGACGGGCGACCGGTCAGCGGATCAGGTGGGGCAAAAAATCCTGGAGATTCTGGAAAGCGGGACGTGGGCGCTGCGGCACCCGGTGGGTCCGGACGCGGCGCCGTTTCTGGGGTGGCGGGCTTCCTTGAGCGACGAGGCGTGGACGGACTTCCATGCGCAAAGCGACGAAGAGTGGCTGGCGTCGGTGCGGCAGTATTTCGGGATGGATTTGAGCGGCAGGCTGAAGCAGTGAGGGAGGGGATTAGCAGGCGCGGGCGATGAGGAAAAAGACCAAGCCCGCGGCGCCGACGAGGGCGATGCCGGTGGTGAGCCGCATACCCGACGGGGGTGGCTGAACGGCCTTGGGCGGCGGGGCGGGCGCGGCGCTGACCGAAACGCTGGCCAGCATTCCGGAAAGCCTTTGGGCCGCGCGCAGGGCCAGTTGTTCGTCCCGGAGTTCCCGGAAGATGGCGATGTCTGAGCCGGTGTTGAGGGCTAGAGCGATCTGGTAGGTGAGGTACCGCTGACTGAGGTAGCTGGTGAGTGACTGGCGGCTCCGGGTGCGCGTCAGGACGCGGACTTCGCGGATCTGCTGCACGGGGATCTGCCGTGTGCGGGGTGACCGGGGGAATCCCGTGCGGATTCGGACGCCCGCCGGTTCAATGTGCAGCGATGTGAAGGTCAGTTCGGCCCTGGCGATTACGTACACAGCCACGCCCGAGAGCAGGATCCAGAGCCAGCCCAACAAGTGGCGGAATCCATCCGCAAAAAACCAGGCGAGAAGGAGGAGGCCCATCAAGACGGCGAGACCGGTCGCGGAGATGCGTTGAGTGGGCGGTTCGTCCACCGCCCAGCCGCCGGTCGGGAGGGGTTGGGCGCGAAGGAGTTCGAGTTCCGGGATGAGCGGGGCGCCAGGGAGAACCATGGGTAGGCCAGCTTTGACGGAGGCGTGGGGATCAGATTAGCAACTTATCGAGCGCGCGGCGCGGGCCGGCGACTTTAAGGAGAAGCAAAGCGGATGGGGCGCCGGGAAGCGGGCGAGACGCGCGTGTCGAAGACCTCGATTGCGTCGTATGTGTTAACGAAGAGGCGATCTCCGTCGGGCGAGAAGCACAGTTGCGCCATGGGCTGACGCAGGAGTTGGAGTAGCGGTTCCCCGGAGGCGGCGTCCCAAATGCCTAGGGCGCCGTCGCCGAAGGTGCTGGCAATGATCTGGCCGTCGGGCGACAGAGCCAGGTCCCGGCTGGATCCGCCTTGCCGTCCCGCACCTGGGAAAGAACGCGCGTAGCGGCGGGTGGCCAAATCCCAGAAACCGATCCCATGCAGGCCGGCGTCGCCAGCGTAGAGCCGCCCAAGAGACGGATGGAACGCCAAGGATCGAACGGCGAAGCGCATGCCACGGAAGGCAGCCTCCAAGGGAATGAGCCGTCCTGATCGAACATCGAACAGCTCGACACGAGGGCCTTCGGTTCCAAGCAATTCTGTGTGGTAGCTCAGGGCGAGGAGGGAGCCATCGCGGTTGGTCGCGAGGGATGAAAGCCCAGCGCGGAGGGGGATTTCCTGTTCCAGGCGGAGGGTGAGAACGTCGCGAATTTGGAGAAATCCTCGAGTGAATCCCGAGGCGATGCGCCGGCCCGCTTCGATGTAGGCGATGGCTGCGATATCTCCGTGCGGAGAATCGGCGCACGGCACCGGGGTGCGGGACCTGGAAGAGCTGCCCAGCAGATGGCCGGCGGGTGAAAGACAAAGCCGGCCCGACCTGGATGCGGAGGCAAGGGAATCACCGCCGGGAACAAAGGCGACCGCCGTAATCAGGGATTGGTGAAGATCACGGAAGGCCTCCAGCAGGTGGCCATCGTCGGATGCGACGAGTTCAACAACGGAGCCGGAGCCGAGGGCGAGGACATTGCCACCAGGATGAATGTCCATTGCGGAGTATTCGCCGGGGCCACGCCGTTTGCTGTAAGCGCTGAATGTAGTGGTATCGGGTTGAATCGGGGCGCGGCGCAGAACGATACCCCCGAGGCGGGGTCCATTCCAGAGACGCGCGACGCCTGAGTTGTCGATGGAGATGAGATAACGGCCGTCAGGGCTCCATGCGACGCCGCGGAGGGCGCGGAGGCCGGGCGTGGCGATGGAGGCGGCAAGGTCGTGGATGGAGGAGTCCCAGACCTGGATGATCTGTGTCCAACAGGCAGCTGCGACGTAGGGCAGGGTGGGATGGATGGCGAGTGCAGAGACGGCACGAGCTGGCGTCTGTGACCACGCAGAGAGAAGGCGGCCGGAACGCGGCTCCCAGGCACGGATGGATTCGGAGGCGGAGAACAGACGGCGCCCGGCGGAATCGAAAAGCAGGGATTGAATCGGGCCAAGGTGAGCGTCGATGTTGGTGAGCAGGCGGCCGCTGGAGGCGTCAAAGACGAGAACGTAGTCTGACTGCGTGGCAGCGACCAGCGACCCGTCGGGGCTTAGGGTCACCAAGTCGTTGGACACGCCATCAGCGCGCGGGCGGGGCGGAAGCGAGAGCGAGTTGCCGGAAAGGACCCGCCGGGCATCCAGATCCCATACGGCAAGATGGCCTCCACTGTCCAGGGTGGCCAGGCGATGGGTGGAGGCAGAGAAGGAGGCCAATGCGACGGGGACATCTTGCGGCGGCAAGCGGTGAGTTACCTCTCCCGAGACGACGTCGAAGACGGCAACGCTGTGGCCTCGCTGCTGGTGCGTAGCAGTAGCGACACGGGCGCCGTCCTGGGAGAGTGCAACGATGTCGGGAAACGGACCGTAGCGGGCGACGGGCCGCAGCGATGACAGGTCCCAGGCATGGACAAAGGTACGCGTGGCAATGAGGAGTTCCGAACTGCCGCCGCGGAAAGCGGTGTAAATATTGCGGCCGCCTTCGCCACAATCGAGTGTGGCCTGGGAAGTGTCGGAGAGCCAGTCGAGGAAGCGCCATTCCCAGCCACGGTGTGAGGGGGGAATGGCGTCGAGGATCAGGCGGGCTTCCGCCGAACGGAACTGTTCGATTCCGGCTCTTGCGGCGGCGAGACTAGCGCGGTTGGCGTGACGAACAGCTTCGGCCCTGGCGCGCTCCGCACGGGCGTACAGAAGCAGCGAAGCGGCGGAGGAGAGCAGGACGAGAAACAAGAAGGCGGCGGCGACAGCCGCGCGCCGGCGGTGGCGGGAGAAAAATTTCCGGAGTTCGTAGACGAGGGAAGGAGGGGAGGCGGAGACCGGCTGGTCGTGGAGGTGGCGAGCGAGATCCTCGGCGAACTCCGAAGCGGACTGGTAGCGGCGGGTACGGTCCTTCTCGAGGGCCTTCATCAGAATCCACTCAAGATCACCGCGGAGAAGGCGAAGGAGAGTGCGGGGATCGGTTTGGCGCAGACGGGCGATCTCGTTCGCACTGTCGCCAATAGAATTTAACCGGACAGAAGGTCTGGGCGGATCCTGCTCACGAATCGCTTGCTGAATGGCGGCGATGCCGAGCTGCCGGAGGGCGTGAGCATCAAAGGGGGCGGCGCCAACAAGCAGTTCGTAGAGAAGGACTCCAAGGGAGTAAACGTCGGCCGTGGTGTCCAGGTTGTGGGAGAGCCCCGCGGCCTGTTCCGGGCTCATGTACTGGGGGGTACCGACGAACATCCCGATTTCAGTGAACAAGGTGGAGCCGGCGTCCACATGTTGGATCACTTTGGCGACGCCGAAGTCGATCACGCGGGGGCAATGCTTGCCATCGGTGACAGAAACGAGGACGTTGGAAGGCTTCAGGTCGCGATGGAGGATTCCCTTCTGGTGAGCGTGGTGAACGGCAAGACAGACTTGCCGGAAGAGTTCCAGCCGGTCGCGATAACCGAGCATCTGGCGGTCGCAGAATTCGGTGATGGGCAACCCATCCACGTACTCCATGACGAAGTAGGGGCGTCCGTCGGAGGCGGTGCCTGCGTCGAAGATCCGGGCAATGCCGGGATGATCCATAAGCGCAAGAGTCCGGCGCTCCGCCTCGAAACGCCTCAAGACCTCGCCGCTCTGGAGGGCGTGCTTCACGACTTTGAGAGCGACCAGACGGCGGAACGGAACTTCCTGGACGGCGAGATACACCAAACCCATGCCGCCTTCGCCTAGAAGGCGGACCGGTTGGTAGGGGCCAAAGGATATGGGCGTGGCGGTGTGTACGCGCAGAGGATCCGAGGAATGGAGCAAGGGATGCGCCAAGAAGCCCAGAGTCGGTTCCTGGGCCCAAAGAGAACGGAGCTCTGCTTTGACTTCCTCGTCGGGAAGAGAGGCGAGAAGGTCCTCTCGTCCAGCCGGGGGGAGTTCTTTGCCTGTTGCGAAGAGTTCGCCGATGGCTTCCCACTGCTCAGGAGTCATAGTTGGAATGCAACCGGATACGGCGGTAGAGCCAGACACGGGCCAACGCCCAATCCCGGTTGACCGTACGGCGCGTCACACCGAGGACTTCTGCGGCCTGATCTTCCGTGAGGCCGGCAAAATAGCGAAGTTCGACGACCTGGCACTGACGGGGGCTGAGCGCGGCCAACTCGCGCAAGGCATCGTTGAGCGCGAGGATGTGTTCCGAGGTTTCGGGTACGGTGAGGTCGAAGTCAGCGTGCCACGCAGCATCCTTACCGCCGCCGCGCTTGGCGGCCTGCCGGGCACGGGCGGAATCGACGAGGATGCGGCGCATGGCCTTGGCAGCGACGGCGAAAAAGTGGGAGCGGTCGTGAAAGTCAAGGTTTCCGGTGCGAGCGAGGCGCAGGTAGGCCTCATGCACGAGGCCGGTTGGCGTTAGCGTATGGCCGGGAGGTTCGGAGTTCATGCGCGCCTGCGCGATGCGGCGAAGTTCGCCGTAGACAAGTTCGATGAGCTGAGGCATGACGTCGCGGCGCCCGGAAGCGAGGATTCGAAGGAGATAAGTGACGTCGCCTTTTTGGTGGTCCATCAGGTCAGGAGAACAGTGTAGTGTAAGAGCCGAGCGCATGGCGGCTGTTGGAGCGCTGCGCCGGCTGAGTGGCCTCCGCAGCGCCCCAGGAGGGCGCTATTTGCGAACGGCGACGAAGGGCAGCGGGGGAGAGAAGAAGTCAGGAGTTGCTCCGCCGATGAGGTCCCCGCGTTCGTTGAGGCCGAACCACACGGTGGAGAACATACCGGGGGCATCGGGGAGACGGGTGATGCTGCCACGGTCATACAGGGCTGGCCGGAAGAAGTCGGTGGGGCTGAACTCTGCATTCAGCAAAACCTGGCCCTGGTTGTTGATGCCGAAGGCGGCAGCATCGAGAGGGATGGGCAGATCGTTGACCGTGCCGTTTTCGTAGATGAAGGCGCGATAGTCGAAAGGCGGGGCTAGCAGGTACTGGCCGGAAATCTGCCCGCGATTGTTGATGTTGCGCATGAGGAACTGGTCAAGTTGAGGAAGAGAAATGAATTCGTAAGTTCCATTCCGCCGAAGCCAATAGACGCACTGGGCCAGATTGATGAAGTCGCCTTCGCAGGCGGAGCCGAGGGCGACGCCAGCATCGTTCATTTCCCAGCCGATGTTGACCGGTTTGCCGGCGATAGCCGGGAACGGCTGGAATGTGCGGGTCCGGCGATTGAAAGTACCGGCAGTCTGGCGCACGAAATCACCCCAGTTCCCAAACAGGATGTCGCCAGAGCCGGAGATACTGGGAACCGAGGTGATTATCTCGTCCGGGTGGGAGATCTGTTCGAGGGAGCCGCCGGAGTAAACAACGGTTGACTCCGTACCATCGGGGTTGATGATTTGACCGGCTACCTCGCGGCGGTTGCTGATGGAAACCCCATAGCCGCCGATCGCTCCGGGAGGGAGGGGCAGGGGAAGGACTTCAAAGTTTTGCGCCGGCCGCTGATTTGAAGATCGCTGGGATGAGCCGTGGTCCAGCCTGTTGGAGAAGCGGCGGTGTGGAGAATCTCCGAAGACCACCGGTCCGATCGAAGTTGCGAGGAGCACGGCAGCGGCGGCTGCTCGCACGCAGTAGTTTCCCAGTCGAAGCATAATGGATTCCTCTCTGACGAAATGGGCAGAGTCAGTCTCTGCACTAACCCAAGCGCAATCACACGCAGGAATGCGACATGGAGGGATAAGAGGAATCCAAGCCAGGATAAGAATTGGACCCGATGGGGACTGACGGAGGGAAACAATGGAGTTGGAGTATTTGGTGTCCGGGGAGGGGCCGCCGCAGGCGCTGTTGGTGCATGGGGCGTGTTGCAAGGCCAGCGTTTGGCGCGGTGTGATGGAAGCGCTTTGGGCGAGACACCGGGTGGCGTCCGTGGCGGAGGACTTCATGGTGGCACGGGCCTCGGTGGAGATGACGGCGAAGGCCTACGGGACGGAGGCGGTGTTGATCCCGCGTTGCGGACACATGCTGCCGCTGGAGGCGCCAGAGGCGGTTGCGCGGTTGGTGGCTGGCGCGGGCTGAGGCCAGTTCCGCTCGGTGGTTTGCTTAAGAGATTGGTGGAGAGCTAATGATTCGCTCAGGGAACCAGAACGGATTGAGCCTCCTGCAGCTGGAATCCAGCCGCCGGTGAGCCGCTAGAAGCCTTTCTCCCGCTATAGGGTTTAAGCCGGCAGGTCCGGCTGAGAAAGGGGCGTACCGGTGGGTAACGCAGTAACTGATCCATTGCGGGCGGCGGACCTGGTGATTCTTAGAGATAACGTGGCGCGGCTGGGTAAGTCGCCGCTGACTCAGTCCGAGCCGGGCAAGAGGACGCTGAGAGCTTTGCAGGATTATGCTTCACGCGGGAAGATCCGATACGCCCCGGAGGAAGAACTGGATGACGACCGGGGCGGATGGGACGGCGAGGAGATTCTGATTCGCGAGGACTTCCGGGGCAATATGGTAAAGACCATGCCGACGTTGGCGCACGAGGCCTCGCACGTCGCCTGGCGCAAGCTCCACCCTGTTCCTGCTGGGAAGCGGGAGCCAGTGGACGAAGGCGCCGAAGACGAATACCTTGCCGTCCTCCATGAAGTTGTGGTCTACAAGTGGTTGAAAGAAAGCATGAAATCACTGCCGGAAGACTTTGAGCTGGAGAACCGGCTGAAGCGGCATTTGCAGGGGACGCTGAAGCCGGAGACGATTTCCCGGTACAAAGAGCGCATGGAGCAAAACCGGACCAACGGAAACCACTAGCCAGTGGTCTGGGGGTATGGTGGAGGCGGCGGGAGTTGAACCCGCGTCCGAAATGGTCCGCCGGAGCAAGCCTACGTGCGTATCCGGTTCCGTATCTCGGCGCCGCCCTCAGAACCGGCAAGAAAAAACGGCGCCCAGCCTGGGAGATTTAGGGCCTCGGTCTCAGACGGCAACCTGCGCCCGATCCCGCAAAATGACGCTCACTCGACGACGCGCGGGCTCATCGCCGCGAGCGCGCTACCTGAAATTAGGCAGCGTAGGCAAACTGCTGATTGTTGGCAGTTATGGTTGTCCGATCGTTTTACGGGAGCTCGGAACCCGGCACGCCTCATTCCTTCAGCCCCATCCCGTCGAAGCCGTGACGCCCCCACGAGTGGCCGCTTTCAGAATACCATCCGCATCCGCTAGGGAGCGCTCACCACGGTCACCCCGCCCTCGGTGACGTGCCAGCCGTTGGCCCGGTCCCGCTCTGGATCTTCGCCCACGATTGTGCCCTCGGGCAGCACTACTCCCGCATCCAAAATGGCCCGCTTGACCCGGCAATACCGGCTCACCTGCGCGCCGTGCAACAGAATCGAATGCTCCACCTCGGAATAGCTGTTCACCCGCGCACCCGGCGCCAGTACGCTCCGGTGCACCCGCGCGCCGCTCACAATCACCCCCGGCGACACAATGGAATCCGTGGCCACCCCCATCCTCCGGCCCTCTTGCGCGAACACGAATTTCGCTGGCGGGGCCTGCGGCATTCGCGTCCGGATCGGCCAGCCTGTGTCGTACAAGTTGAACTCCGGCGATACCGCCACCAGGTCCATGTTGGCCTCGTAGTAGGCATCAATGGTTCCCACATCCCGCCAGTAGCGTACCGCCTTGTTGTTCAAGTCGTGGAAGTCGTAGGCCACGACGTGGTAGCGGTCCAGCATGGACGGCAGCACGTTCCTGCCGAAGTCGTGCGCTGAATCCGGGTCTGCCGCGTCCCGGCGCAGTTCCTCCAGCAGCACTTCCCGCCTGAAAACGTAAATGCCCATCGACGCGCTGACCATCTCCGGATTGAACGGCGAGGGGTACGGGGCCGGGCCCTGCGGTTTTTCGACAAAGCCGCGGATGCGGTGCGTCTGGGGGTCAATATCCACAACACCGAAGCGGGAAGCCTCCTCGGGTGCAATCTGGAGGGTGCCGATCGTCACGTCCGCTCCGTGGCGGTGGTGGCAGTCCAGCATCTCCTGGTAGTTCATTTTGTAGATCTGATCTCCGGCCAGGATAATTACTTCCCGGGGCCCCAGCATCTCGATGCTCTCCATGTTCTGGTACACGGCATCGGCCGTTCCCAGATACCAATCGTCGTGGACGCGCTTCATCGGCGGGAGAATCTCTATAAATTCCCCCACCTCTCCCGCAAATAAATCCCATCCTTCCCGTAAATGACGGCTCAATTCCAGGGATTTGTATTGCGTCAGAATGAAAATCCGCCGGAGTCCGGAATTCAGACAGTTCGACAGCGTGAAATCGACAATCCGGTAGATCCCTCCGAACGGCACGGCCGGTTTCGCGATCCGGCGCGTCAGTGGAAACAGGCGCTCCCCCGCGCCTCCGGCCAGCAGGACCGCGGCTACGTTCTGCATGCTTCCCCCAGCATACGCTTTCGGCCGCTGCAGCGGCTTCGAACATCAGACGTGCGTGGCCGGCAGCCGGTAGGCGGCAATTCCCAACCGGTTCACCCCGTCGAATGCCGCTGTTTTGTAACACTCGGCCAAGGTTGGATAATTGAATACAGTGTTGACAAAATAATCCACTTTACCGCCGAAAGCGAGCACCGCCTGACCGATGTGAACCAGTTCGCTCGCTCCTTCTCCGATGATGTGCACACCCAGCAACTGCCTCGTTTCGTTGTGAAACAGCAGCTTCAGAAGGCCCGTTGTGTCGCCGATGATTTGCCCGCGCGCAATTTCGCGATACCTGGCTTTGCCTACCTCGTATGGGATCCCATCGGCGGTCAGTTCTTCCTCGTTCCGGCCGCACATCGAAATTTCCGGAATGGTGTAGATGCCGTAGGGAAAGAGTTCCGGAACGCTGGTGGCTGGCACACCCAGCGCATGGCACGCCGCCAGGCGCCCCTGCTCCATGGAAGTGGACGCCAGGCTCGGGAAGCCGATGACATCCCCCACCGCGTAGACGTTGGGCACGTCCGTCTGGTAGTGCTCGTTCACCCGAATCCGCCCGCGGTCGTCCGCAGGCAGCCCTGCATTAGCCAGGCGAAGCTTCGACGTGTTCCCGGTCCGCCCAATCGAATACAACGCCTTATCCGCGATGATCTGCTTGCCGCTTTCCAGCAGCAAGCGCACCTTTTCCCCTGTTTCGTCTTCGATCTTCTCGATTCCCTGCACAGCTTCGTTCAGCCGGAGAGTCACCCGGTTTTCCCGCAAGTGGTAAGCCAGAGTGTCGGTGATCTCGGCATCCACGAACGGCAGCAGCCGTGAGCGCTTGTCCACCATGGTCACCCGCACACCCAAGGCGGCGAACATGCTGCCGTACTCCACACCGATCACGCCGGCGCCCACCACGGCCATGGTCCGGGGCAGTTCCTGCATCGTCAGTACGTCATCGCTGGTGAGCACCCGCTGCCCGTCAAAAGGAATGTGCTCGTCGCGCGTCGCCTCGGTGCCCGTGGCCAGAATCACGTACTCAGCGGTGACTTCCCGCCGGGCGCTGCCGTCCACGTAATCCAGCAGGAGGGTATGCTGATCCACGAAAGAGGCAGTCGCCTCGATGACCTCGACGCGGTTTCGCAGCAACTGGTGCCGCGTCACGTCCACTTCATGCTTGATCACCGCGTCCACCCGCTGCAGCAGATCCTGCATCGTAATGCGCTGGCGCACGGTGTAGGAGGCGCCATAGAAAACCCGCTCGCGGTACCCCGACAGGTCGAGCACGGCTTCCCGCATCGTTTTCGAGGGGATTGTCCCCGTGTTGACCGACACGCCGCCCAGTACCGTCTTCTTTTCAGCGAGACCTACGCGTTTGTCGAGCTTCGCTGCCTGGATCGCGGCCCGTTGCCCGGCAGGGCCCGATCCGATCACAAACAGGTCGTAGTCGAAACGGCGGTTAGCGGCTGGCATGGGGAAAAGTAAGAGAAACCCGGCACCGGGTTGCCCTACTAGATGGTAGCAGGGCCCGCCAGGTTCCCACTGAACTGCATTTCCCGCCCTGCCGGGAGTCTATTCGAGAATCTCGACCCGCACCGGCTGTTCGATCAGCCGTGGTTCCTTGCCCTTTGTCAGCACCATGAGCCGGTAGCGGATCCCCGGCTTCACTCCAGCGGGA
Organism: uncultured Solibacteraceae bacterium; assembly: GCA_964460395.1. Taxonomy (GTDB): domain Bacteria; phylum Acidobacteriota; class Terriglobia; order Bryobacterales; family Bryobacteraceae; genus CAYWQS01. The sequence goes on from CAYWQS010000037.1 coordinate 26,444, forward strand.
ATCTTGGTTTTCATGGAAGTATCGGTCTGGTCGGCAATCACCGCCTTGATGTCGTTCTTCCCATCCGTGAAGTAGAGTTCTGCGACGTTTGCCTTCCCGATGTTTTCGCCGGTGATCGCGATCTCATCACCCGGTTTGCCTTCCGTAGGCTCCACCGTTGTGATCCGTGGCAGGGCCTCCTGGCCCGAAAGGGTCGGAGGGGCGGCTAAGGTGAGCAACAGCACCGGGAGCAGCAAACCGACTACAGACAACCGCATCTGAAATTCCTCCTAAAACGATGCTAAGACCTACAGCGCCCGGAATGCAACGGTCTAGTCAAGATTTTCTGGCCCGGCCCCAAAAAGGAAAACCCCCCAATCCTGGTCTTGGGCCGGGGTTGGGGGGGACGAGTCTGCCGCCTATTCGTTGTTCTGCTGTAGATGCAATCCTTTATGAATGGCGTAGAGGGCCAGTTCCAGGCGGTCGGAGACCCCCAGCTTGTCGAAGATGTTGTGCAGGTGGTTCTTTACCGTCTGCTCGCTGATGAACATCTTCTCGGCCATTTCCTTGTTCTTGTACCCCTGGGCCACCAGAGCCACAATCTCACGCTCCCGAGTGCTGAGCGGGCTCCGCTCCCGCACCTTGGCTTGGCCGGGGACCGCCGTCTCCAGCGGGGAGGCAAACTGCCGCATCACCGCCGCAGTGGTGTGCGAATCCAGCCAGATCTCACCCGCATGAACCTTGCGGATGCTCTTGACGATCAGTTCAGCCGAGGTCTGCTTCAGCACGATGCCGCTGCAGCCAAGTTTCATGGCCTGGACGAATTCGTTCTTGTCCTCGGATGCAGTAAGGACAATGACTTTCGCCTTCGAGCCCATGTGCGTCAGCGTCTGCAGCGCGCCCAGCCCGTCGAGGTTCGGCATTCGCAGGTCCAGCAGGATCACGTCCGGCTGCAATTCGTCGAAACGCTCGACGAGGTCCCGGCCGTCGGCCGCCTCCCCCACCACGTCGATATCGTCTTCCAGAGTCAACAACTTCCGCAGTCCTTCCCGGACGATGGGATGGTCGTCGGCGATCACCACTCGGATCTTTCTGGCTGTTTCTTGTGTTTCTGTCGTTTCCATGCGGCTCACCTCCGCTCCGCACCCGTCATTTCGCTCTTCCGGCAGGATTCCGCGTCGGAGAGAGGGTCCGGTTCTCCTAACTGATTCTAGGCATGGCCCAGTACTCAGTCAATCGTGGTTCTCCCGAAAAGCCCTACCCGTTCCGCCTCATTTCACCCTAAGAGGAGGGTACTAGGGCAAGGCTACGCTGAGTGTATCAGATTATCCCGCCCTCCTGAATCACCAGGAGAAGAAAAGGCGACGAGATCCCCGTCCGCCCTATCTCGGATACAGGACCATCTTTACCGCGCCGTCCGCATAGCTCTCAAGTGTTTCGAAACACTGCTGGACTTCGTCCAGCAGGTGCCGGTGGCTGATCATGGGCGTGAAACGCCGAGACTCGCCGGACAGCAGTTCCAACGCCGGTTCGGAGACGTGGTTCGACCGCCGAACGCTGTAGAACCCCAGTTCCTTTGACCGCATAGTATGAAACTCCAGCGGAACCCGAACCTCGGATGGCACGCCGGTGATGCATACTCTCCCCCCCGGGCGGGCCACGCGCAGACACTGGTTAATTGTGTCCTCTTTGGTGGCGCAATCGATTGCCAGGTGCACGCCCCGTCCGGTGTCGCGCCGGATCTCCGCTACCGGATCCGTTTGCCGCGGATCGATGGCCACATCCGCACCCAATTCAACGGCCAGTTCGCGCCGGTGCTGCACCGGCTCGACGGCCCAAATCCTCCGCACACCCGCAAGCCGCAGGCAGGCGATCGTCGCCAACCCGATCGGCCCAGTTCCAAACACGGCCACGTTTTCGCCGACTTGCGGCTGGGCGAAGCGGAACGAGTGCAAAACGATCGCAATGGGCTCGTATAAAGTCGCTTCCGCAAACCCGAGGTTCTTAGGCAGAGGGAGCAGGTTGGCCGCGGGAAGATTCACCCGGTCGCGGAAATACCCTGGGGCGGTTGGCGAACTCATGAAATCGCCATGCAGGCAGAGGTTGTGCCTTCCGCTCATGCACATTTCGCAGTGATAGCAGTAAAGCGGAGGTTCCAACGCGGCGCGGTCGCCCGCCGCCCAACTCGTCACGCCCTCTCCCACAGCCAGAACGACGCCCGCAGGCTCATGGCCTAATACCTGCGGATAACGGCAAGGCGTGTCCCCAATGCGGCCTTCGGAGAAATAATGCAGGTCGCTGCCGCAGATGCCTACCGCCTCGACCTTCACCTGCACGCAACCCGGCGGCGGGTCTGGCACAGGATTTTCACGGAGCGCGAAGCGGCGGTGCGCCACCAGTTCAGCAACAGCCATGCAGCCATTAGACCCGGACGCCGAGCGTCCGCGCAACGGCCTGCTGCGCAAGTTCAGCGGGTGCGCAGCACAGCCGACAGCCCCTCTCCACCGATTCCGGACTCCAGCAGGCACCCCGAGAACCGCTGCAGCGCCGCCGCACACGCCGACGCCGTGGGCGCCACCACCAGAAGCGGCCGTTCAATCGAACGCGGATCCGTCGCCAGCGCTTCTCCCCGGAGCACGAGCACATCGGCCTCCTGCACGACCGGTGAAGCTGCCGTCAAACGCATCTCCGCCGAGATGGCCACCGGGAGAGCATAGTCGGTGTGCCGTTCCTGAAAACGGTCGCGGATGATCTGAGCGAACCGCGCCAGATGCTGGGGAACATAGTTTTCGAAATCCCAGCCCGCCGCCGACCAGTCGCCTCCAGGGTTCAGCATTACGTGGCGCTGATTGGTGTCGATGAGCCAATCGGTCAACTGCGCGACCGCGTTGTCGAAAGCTTCCGGCGCTTCAAAGTGCTGGTCCTGGTCCGGGTGGAAAAGCACGAGTTCCACCGCCATTCCGCGGTCGTTGGCCTCATGCAGCGCCTTCAACAAAAGAGCCGTTTCCGCCTTCCGCAGCGAACCGTCTGCCTCAAACAGGTTCACCTCTGCTGATTGCAGCGCCAGACGCGCATACATCAAGCCTTCGCGCGCTAGTTCCCCAACTGCTGCAAAACCCCGGACGACCTCCGCTCCCACCAGCCGCCCCTGCGCTTGTTTGCGGAATCCCTGATCGGAGTAACTCTTCCGCCACACTCCGCCAGGCTGATCGCGAAAGTAAAAAGCCCGCGGATCGTGACGCGGGCCGATGAGAAAACCTGTGCTCACTTCGATAGCCGGACAGACGTTCGCAAACAGCGCGAAGACAGTGGCGGTAAGGACGCTGATTCGCATTTGTTTCCCCGGTTCACGGTTGGCCGGTAGCAACCACCCCCGGCTATTTCTTGAACAGATTATCAAAGGCGATGCGGGCGTCGTTCGCCGTCTTCGGCGCCACGGGTTCCACCCGGCCTCCAGGGCCCATCCGCACCCCGCCTCCCGAGGGCGGCGCGCTGTCACGTGCCACCGTCACGCGCGCCCGGAAAAACGTGCACTCATTCGCCGCATCCTTCACCGCAATCCTCACCTGGATCGGCTTTAAGCACTGGAACCGTGTGGAGGGCTCGAAATAAGAGCACTGCTTGCAGCAATGCAAGGCGACTCCGCACTTTGGGCATTGGCCCGTGAAGTCGGTATCTCCCGGCAGCGGCAAGGCGCAGTTGTAACAGCGCGATGCCGTTACGCTTTCCACCAGCCGCGGCAGCCGCGGGCCCGTTACATCCAGCGGAGGACGAGGCCCTTTCGGCTTGGGCCGGTCGTCGCGCGCCGGACCACTGTCCTGGCCGGAATCCATGTACCCGCGTTGCCGGTATTTGCGGTCGCCGTCCATATGGAAATCGCTCCTTTGGCGGTGCGTGGGAGATTCTCTTCCCGCTTGCGATCGTTCGTGAGCTGGGTAAGCGCAGAGTAACGTGGCAACTTCTCGCTACCACCATGGCTGGGAAAGAGGCGGTAAATGCGTTTCCGCTTCCTAACCTGTCCGGGGGAAATGAGAGGCTGGCTTGGTCACTCCGCCAGATCTTGCCGCCTGCGAAACCCTCCAGCGGATTTCTGAGCCGGCTTGTCTGCTCCCTTCCTTCTTAACACGACCGCCCGCTGGAATCCAGCATAAAATGATGGCGCTTTGCGCCTGGCGGCCGGGCGGTGATCCCTCTTGCTACGCCCACTTCATCGGGGAATGGCACGGCCGCGTCAGCGGGTCGTCGCAATGGTTTGGGCTGACGCGGAGCGTATAGCCCAGCCGTCCGGTCTGGTGTGGTACGAATTCCCTTGAGAACCAGTACACACCATCCCCACTGTTCTCCACCTGGTTCAACAGCAGGACCGTGGTATCTTCCAGGATCCCGTCCGGATTGACATGGCCGACCACGGCCTCCGCCCTCACATCTCCTGGCTCGAGCCCTGCCAGATCCACCTCCGCTGTCAGCCTCACCGGGCTGCCGCTCAGAATGCACGCCGACAGATTCTGCGTGCGGTCGCGCAACCTCACGTGCGGCCAGCGGTTGGCAACATTGCTGTTCCACATGGCGCGCTCCCGAGCCGGCTGGAAGCCGTCCCGCATCACGTCAAGCCACGCCAGATGAGCGGGCTCATACAGCCGCGTCGAATACTCATGAAGCATCCTCTGGCAGTTGAACATCGGGCTCAGATTCATCATCGACTGCTTCACGCGCTGCATCCACGCGCCAGGAATCCCTTCCTCGCGGTCCTGGTAGTACATCGGCACGATTTCGTTCTCCAGCAGAGAATAAATCGCGGCCGCGTGCAGGTCGTCCATGTCGGGGCTGTAGGCTTCGCGGTCGCCGATCGCCCAACCGCCCGAAATCTCATATGCTTCGTCGAACCAGCCGTCGAGAATCGACAGATTCAGCGTGCCATTCATGGCCGCTTTCATCCCCGACGTGCCGCACGCCTCTTCGCCCCGCCGCGGGTTGTTCAGCCAAAGGTCCACACCTTGCACCAGCTCGCGCCCCACGCTGATGTCATAGTCTTCGATGAACACCAGGTGCCGGGCCAGTTCGGGGTCGCGCGTGTAATGGATGATCTCGCGGATGAACTGCTTGCCGGGATTGTCCTGCGGGTGCGCCTTCCCCGCCAGAATCACCTGCACCGGCATGCGCGGATTCGCCAGAATCTTTTTCAACCTGGCCACGTCGCGGAACAGCAGCGTGGCCCGCTTGTAGGTGGCGAACCGCCGCGAAAATCCGATGGTCAGCGCCTCAGGATCCAGAATGTCCTGCAGGCGCCGCATCTCCGCGGAAGACGATCGCCGTTCCGAGGCCCTCTGCTGCAGCCGCTCGCGCGTGAAGTTGATCAGCTGGCGTTTCCGCCTCCGCCGGTATTCCCACAGCTCGTTGTTTGGGATGTCGCGGATCTGGTCCCACACGCTCCGTTCCGGATAGCGCTCCCGCCAGTCCGGCGCCAGATAAACGTCGTAGATTTGCGCCAGGTCTCCACTCAGCCACGTAGGCAAATGCACTCCGTTGGTAATCGGCGTGATGGGAATCTCGTGCACGGGCAGATTGGGCCACAGGCCCTGGAACATCCCCTGTGACACCTGTGCGTGCAGGCGGCTCACCCCGTTGCGGTAGGAGGAACCAGTGATGGCGAACACCGCCATCGAGAAGCTCTCGCCCTGCTCAGGCATTCCGTGCCGTCCGAGTTCCAGAAAGCGGTCGAACGGGATGTTGTGCTCATGGCAGTAGGCCCCGAAGTATTCATGAATCAGGCCTGGGTCGAACTTGTCAATTCCTGCCGGCACGGGCGTGTGCGTGGTGAAAACATTGTTGGTCCGTGCTGCATCCAGCGCCTCGTCAAACGTCAGGCCCTTCTGTTCCATCAGCAACCGCACGCGCTCAATGGCGAGGAACGCCGAGTGACCTTCGTTCATGTGGTACACGGTCGGTTCCAAGCCTGCCGCGTGCAGCGCGCGCAGTCCACCGATGCCCAGCACGATTTCCTGCCGGATCCGGACGTGGATGTCGCCGCCGTAAAGCTGGTCCGTGATGTCGCGCACCGTCGGGTTCGAGTTTTCCGGAATGTTGGTGTCCAGCAGCAACAAGGTGACGCGGCCAACCTTCATCCGCCATACCTTCACGTGGCACACCGCACCCGGCAGATTGATCTGCACCCGCACTTCATTCCCGGCGGCATCCAGCAGCGGCTGCACCGGCCAGGTGTAGAAATCATTGATCGGGTATTTTTCTGTTTGCCAGCCATCCGCTGTCAGGTGCTGCTGCAAATAGCCTGTTTGGTACAACAGCCCGATGCCCACCAGGTTCAGCCGCATGTCGCTGGCGGCCTTGAGATGATCGCCAGAGAGAATGCCCAAGCCGCCGGAATAAATGGTCAAAGACTCGATCAGCCCGTACTCCATCGAGAAGTACGCCACCAGCATGGAGTCTTTCCGTCCCGCGTCGACCGGACCTTGGGACATATAGGCGTCATGCCGCTCGCAGGCTTTGCGGTACACGGCCACATAGCGAGGGTCGGCGGCCGCTTTCTCCAGCGTTGCTTGCGGCACTCGCGCCAGCATCAGCACCGGATTCCGGCCGCAGTTCTTCCACAGCGTCGGGTCCAAACGCCTGAACACCATTCGGACCGTCGGATCCCAGCTCCACAACAAGTTGTGAGCAAGTTCTCCCAAGCGGCCAATCGCGCCGGGCAGCGAAGGACTGACCAAAAATTCCTTTACAGGTTGAACGTGAAAAGACATGAACGCTATCTGAAATGTTTAGGAAAAAGTTGAAACGGAGATCTCAGGACAAACGATGGATCCGGGCAACCCGGCCGGCGGGTGGTCTTGACTGATTCGAGCATAGCAGAATTCCTGACGCGCCACGCTCCCGGCCCGCTCCCAGCGGGTCCGGTGCCGCATCGTCCATCATCACACGCGCAAATCATAACCTGCCACCGCCAGGGTATCGACAATCCCCTGACGGATCGCCGTAACCTCTTCATTGGTCAGTGTATGGTCCGCAGCCCCGACTACAATGCGAAACGTCAGGCTCTGTGTCTCCTGCGGCAGCGGCGCGCCCCGGTAGGAATAAAGGTATTCCACCTTCTCGCATGCCTCTCCCGCAGCCGATCGGATCTTCGCCGCAACTTCGCCGGCAAGAGCCCGCAATCCCGTCACCACCGAAAGATCGAACGAACTCGTGGGGAACCTTCGCAGTGGCTGATACCGTGCCGCCGGCCGCCCCAAACGGAAAGAGGACGCCAGGTCCAAATCCAAAAACGAAGCTCGCGCCCCCTCCAGCATCTTGGGATGTAGTTCGAAAATCCTGGCCACCGGCTCACTCTGCCGGACGACCTCCGCCGAACGCGCCGGATGCTCATAGCCCCGCGACGGCGCTGGCCGTGACTCACATCCGGGTAGCAGCACTTCGGCCAACCGCTTCATCTCAAACCATGCCGCTACGCCGTCGCCCTTGGTGAAGAGCGCCGCCAGCAAGTGCGGGATTTCCTCCGGCAATTGTCCGGCTCTCTTGTGGATCTCGTTGCCGATTTCAAACAGGCGAAACTCTTCGAAAAAGCGGGCATTGTCCAGCAGGTTCCGGTGCAGCCCGGGAAGCAGGCTCTTCCGCATCAACACCTGTTCTATCGAGATCGGGTTTGCCACGCGCAGGTGTTCGGCCGGATCCATCCCGAATCGCAGCGCCATCTCTTCGCTGATGAACGAGTAGTTGGATGTCTCCGAGAAACCCTGCGCCGCACAGGCGAGCCGCACCTCGTGGTGGTACTCGCGCTCCCGATTCCTCCACGGTGGCCGCACGGGCAGGAGTGGCGCCGTGGGCGGCACGGTGGCATACCCTACGCTCCGCCCCACTTCCTCCAGGAGATCGTCCTTGATCGCAATGTCTTTTGTTGCCCGCCACGAGGGCACGCGTACCGAGAAGACATCTGTCTGCGGCTCTTCCACGCCAAACTCCAGCGCCGTCAGAATCCGCTTCACCTCCGCGCCCGCCAGCGGGCGCCCCAACCTCCTCACCAGCCAATCGAGCGGCAGTTCGATCGGAGGCGGTGCTGGAGCCGGGTACCACTGGTCCACTACGCCACCCACGACGCGGATTTCCGGGCACACCTGCCGAAACAGTTCGATGGCGCGTGCAAGGCCGCGAACCGTGTTCGCCGGATCCTGGGCCTTCTCGAAGCGCATCGAGGCGTCCGTTCGCAGCTTTACCGATGACGAAGTCCGCCGGATACCCGCAGCCTCGAAGTTCGCACTCTCCAGCACGATTCGCCTGGTGGCTGGCCCGATTGCGCTTGGCCCACCGCCAATCACTCCTGCCAGCGCCACCGCGCCAGCCTCGTCGGCGATTACCAGGTCAGTTTCCCGCAGCGAGTACGTTTCGCCATTGAGGGCTTCGAAAGTTTCGCCCGCCTGTGCGCGCCGGACAACGATTGTTTGCCCGGACAACTTGTCCGCGTCGAAGGCGTGCATGGGCTGCGCCAACTCGGCCATGACGTAATTCGTTACGTCCACGACGTTCGAGATCGGGTTCAGCCCGAGCGCCTCCAGCCGCGCCTGCAACCAAAGCGGCGACGGACTCACGGCCACGTTCTCCAGCACCAGCGCCGAGTAACGCGGGCACAACACCGGTTCTCGAATGTCGACCTTCCACACAGCCTCTCCGCCAGGCAGGAGCCCCAGATCCACGGGATCCTGCATTCGGAGGCCGGTAAAAGCGGCCACCTCACGAGCCATGCCGATGTGGCCCCACAGGTCCGGCCGGTGCGTCAGGCTTTTGTTGTCAACCTCGATCAGGAAGTCGGAGTCGATACCGGGCAGGGGTGACCCTGGCTCACCTTCCGGCAGCTCCAAGATTCCTTCCGTTTCGCGGTTCACTCCCAGTTCCGCGCCCGAAGCCAGCATCCCCTCGCTTTCCACCCCTCCGATCGCCGCGCAACCGATCGTCCGCCCGTCCAGTGCCGTGCCAGGCGTAACGTATGCCGTTAACAAACCCACCCGGCAGTTCGGCGCCCCGCACACCACTTGCCGCCGCCCCAGGTTCGGCCCCGCATCCACCACGGCTCTCACATTCCTGCCGCCCGCCAGGGGCTCCACTTCGAGTACCCGCGCCACCACGGTTCCGTGGAGTGCGGCGCCCCACTCCTCAATCCCCTCGCTTTCCGCGGTGTGCATGGTGATCAAGCGGTCCAGGGCTTTGGGCTCGACCGCAAGCCCTGGAACCAGTTCCCTCAGCAGCCGGTACGAAAACTTCATCGCCGAATCCCTGTTCTCCTAAAACTGGCGCAAAAATCGCAGATCGCCCGATTGCAGATGCCGGATATCGTCGATTCCATAACGCATCATCACCAGCCGTGTCAGACCCAGCCCGAAAGCGAACCCGTTCCATTCCTCCGGATCGATGCCACCCGACCGCAGAACATTCGGATGCACCAGCCCGCAGGGCAGCAGCTCCACCCAACCGCTCTGCTTGCAGACCGCGCAGCCTGCGCCGCCGCACAGGAGACACTCGATGTCGAGTTCGAAGCCCGGCTCCACGAACGGGAAAAAACCCGGCCGCAACCGCACTGTGACCTCGCGGTGGAAAATCGCCGCCAGCAAAGTTTTCATGAAGTGGAGCATATGCGCCACCGACACATCGCGGTCCACCATCATTCCTTCGAGTTGGTAGAAGGTGTGCTCGTGCGATGCGTCCACCTCTTCGTTCCGGAACACCCGTCCGGGCGCGATGATCCGGAGCGGCGCCCCGAATTTCTCCATGGCTCGAACCTGAACGGGCGAGGTGTGTGTCCGCAATACGTTCCCATCCTCGAGCCAGAACGTGTCCTGCGCATCCCTGGCAGGGTGAGACGGGGGGATGTTCAGCGCGTCGAAATTATGCCATTCCGTCTCTACTTCGGGGCCGTCCACAACCGCGAAGCCCAACGAGACGAACAACTCTTCCAATTCCTGCTGAATTTGCGTCAACGGATGCAGCGATCCCGGCCGTACACCGGGCGCCGGGAGCGTTACGTCAATCCACTCGCTGCCCAGGCGCGCCTCCAGCGCCGCCGCCTCAAACGCCGCCTTTCTTTCGTCGTACCGGCTTTGCAGGAGGGTCTTGGCTGCGTTGAGCCGTTTTCCCACCACTGCCCGCTCTTCCGGCGCCAGCTTCGCCATTTCCGCGCTCACCGCGTTCAGAGAGCCTTTGCGCCCCAGGTACGCGACACGCGCAGCTTCCAGCGCATCCAGGTCTGCAGCTGCCTCGAGCTGAGACACCGCCGCCGCTTCCAGTTCCGCTAACTTCACTTCCAGCATGTATGGATAATTTTTCAGTGTAACGCCTTGCGCGTCACGCCTTCCGCTCAATGCGCCGCTCCAACTCCCGCGAGGGCGTCAGCCACAAATACTCGTACGGCTGCAGTGCCACGTCGAGCGTCCCGCCTTGTGCGGTGTATCCGCGGCCCCCAATGAGATCGAAGTAATATCTCCACTCAGACCCAATGGCTTCCAGGTCCACTCGCACCGGCGCGATGTGGTTGCTCACGTTCGTCAGGCACAACACACGCTCGCTCCCGTCCACCGTGGTCCGCAGCACTGCGAACACCCGCTGGTCCAGCCGCAAAACCCGCTGCCCCCCGTTCGGATGGAATGCGGGATGCATTACTCGTGTCCGCATCAGGCGCCGCATCGCGGTCGCCAGCAGGTATAGCTTTGCGTTCGGATCCTTTAAGTTTTGCTCCAGCATTGCCATTTCGAGCGTCGAGCGGTTGACGTCCCGCTTGACTTTCGTCCGCATTGCCAGGCGGATATCGTTGCGAGAGCCCACAAGCGAGTGCAGATAGACCGCCGGAACGCCCCGCAGGGCAAACGCGATACTGCGCGATGCCACGGACCGCGCCACCTGCAGCGCGCGCGGTTCACCGTTGTTCTCGTAATTTAGTGCGCTATACCACGTCGTGTTGATCTCGTACGGCACCTCTCCGTTCTCGCTCGATTTGTAGGAGATAAAAGCCCCATGCTCCCGCGCCGTCTCCACCAGAAAGGCAATCTCATCTTCCGGCAGGATGTTTTGCACTCCGGGCAGCCCGATTCCGTCGTGCGTATCCAGCATGTTCAGATAAGTCGTGGTCTCCGACGGGTACTCCAGGTTCGCCGCCCACTCGGATAACCACGTCACGTCCTCGCGGTAAAAGGCGTGAAGCACCAGCGGCGGCAGCGCGAAGTTGTATACCATCTGAGACTCGTCGCTGCCGTCGCCAAAGTACGAGATGTTTTCCGAATGAGGCACATTTGTTTCGGTCACCAGGGCCACGCCCGGCGCCGCGAAGTCGAGGATGTCCCGGAACAGCTTGACGATCTCGTGGGTTTCCTCCAGACTTGCGCTCGACGTTCCCGCCTCCTTCCAGAGGTAAGTCACCGCGTCCAGCCTCACCAGATCCGCCCCGCGGCGGACGTAATAGAGCAAGGTGTCGATGACACCGAGCAGAACCCGCGGGTTCCGATAGTTCAAATCGATCTGGTCCGGCGAGAACGTAGTCCAGACCCACAGTGGTCCATGGATGGTCTGGAACAGAGTTAATACGTCTGATGTCCGCGGCCGCCGCAACACCTTCCGCTGGTCCTCGGTCAATTCGTCCGGCGAGCGGAAAGCGACAGCAAAATCCCTGTATGCCGGATTTCCCGCCAGCATCTCCTGGAACGCTGTGCTCTTGGCCGAAGCGTGGTTCATCACGCCGTCGAACATGAGCCGGTACACCCTGCCGATTCGCTCGATGTCGTGCCACGTCCCCAGCCGCGGATCCACGGTCTTGTAGTCCACAACCGAGAATCCCCGGTCGGACGAACTGGGGAAGAAGGGCAGGACATGCACAATGCTAAATACGGGTTCTCCACCGCCCCGGAACTTGATCATGTACTCCAGCAGCGCCGCCAACCCGGTGCTGTGCTCGCTCCGGATCATGTCCCCGTACGTGATCAGCATTAAGTCCCGCTCGGTAAACCGCTCTTTGGGCGCCATGAGCTTTTCCGCCTCCACCAGTTCAGGAGGCTTATACGCCATATGCACCTTCAGTAGCCTTTGGAGTTCCGGGAGACTTGTGCGCGCAATCCGGTCTCCGTACAGCCGCGCCAATCGTTCCGCCATCCTCTCCAATTGCTCCGGTGGCACCTCCGGCAGCGGCCGCCCGTAATCGGGCTCCTCCAGATAAGGAATCCGCGACCACAAGTGCCTTTGGTCATGCGTCTGCATCGACATGGCTGGCTCTTTCCTCTCCCTTCGCCATCATAGGCTTTGCAGCCCCAGGCTGGATCTGGCCCCCACCCCCTGTTATCCTGATGCTTTGGGTAGTCCTCCGGACCATGCGCCCCGCGCTGGCCACCGGCCCCTTCTACCTGCACTGTTCATCTGGCACGAGGTTTCCCATGTCTGGCCATTCGAAATGGCATACGATCAAGCACAAAAAGGCCGCGCTCGACGCCAAGCGCGGTAAGCTCTTCACCCGGCTCATCAAGGAAATCGTCATCGCCGCCCGCAGCGGCGGGGATGTCGAAATGAACCCGCGCCTCCGCACCGCTGTCGCCGCCGCGAAGGCTGTGTCCATGCCCGCCGATAACATCAAGCGCGCCATCATGCGCGGCACCGGCGAACTCGAGGGCAGCCAGATCGACGAGATCACTTTCGAAGGTTACGGCCCCGGCGGCGCCGCCATTATGGTCGAGACCGCCACCGACAACCGCAACCGCACGGTCTCGGAAATCCGCCACGTCTTTGCCAAGCAAGGGGGCAACCTCGGGGACGTCGGCTCCGTCGCCTGGATGTTCGACCGGAAGTCCCAAGTCATCATCGAGAAAGAACACGCCACCGAAGAGAAACTAATGGATCTCGCTCTGGAAACCGGCGCCGACGACGTGAAGGACAACGGCGACAGTTGGGAGATCCTGTCTGCCCCCGAAATCCACAACACCATTGTGGAAGCCCTCGAGAAGGCTGGGATCCCTACGGTGTCCTCCTCCATCGCGATGATTCCGAAGAATCTCATGGCCCTCGATCCGAAGCACGTCGCCGGCATGACCCGCCTGCTGGACGCTCTTGAAGAACACGACGACGTGCAGAACGTCTACACGAATTTCGAATACACCGAAGAGGGCGTGGCCGCGCAATAGCCGGCTCCACGCATTCCAGGCGCGTGCGCATTCTTGGCATCGACTGCGGCAGCCAGACCACCGGCTGGGGCGTGATTGATTCAGACGGCACGCGCCACAGCTTCATTGCCGCCGGCGCGATCCAAACTCCCCCACGCCTTGATTTCTCCCGCCGCCTTTGCACCATCGGATGTCAGCTTCGCGACGTCATCCAACTCCATCAGCCCGACGCCGCCGCCGTCGAGGACACCTTCCACGCCGACAATGCCCGCAGCGCTCTCAAGCTCACGCATGTCCGCGGTGTTGCTCTTTTTGTCGCCGCCGAAGCGGGTCTTCCGGTGGGCGAATACCCGCCTGCCACCGTCAAGGTCTGCGTCACCGGTAACGGCCGCGCGGACAAACAACAAGTCCTCTGGATGGTCCGCACCTTGCTTCGCCTCGATCCGGCCCATCCCATTGCCCCGCTCGATGTATCCGACGCGCTCGCCGTAGCCATCTGCCACGCCGCGCATACTGTAACCAGGGCCGCTTCATGAGACTTCTCGCCTTCCTCTGCCTTGCTCCGCTCCTCCTCTCCGCTGAGGATGGCGCTACTCTCTTTTTCTCCAAGAAGTTCCCTGGCAGCAAACCGCCGTACTTCGAAATTGCTGTCGCACCTTCCGGCGCCGTGGTCTACAAGGAAGACCCCAACGACGAACTGCCAGTCAAATTCCGCATTAAGCCAGAGGAGGCCCAGACCATGTTCCTCCTTGCTGGCAAACTCGATCGCTTTTCCCGCGGTCTGGAGTCCGGTCTCAAGGTGGCCCGCATGGGCGACAAGACGTTTGCCTACGTTCAGGGCGAGCAGCGCACTGAAACCACCTTCAATTACTCGACCGATCCCGATGCCCAGGCCCTGCTCGACTGGTTCGAACGGCTTGGTGAATCCGCTCAAGCTTTCATCGAACTGGAAAAATCGGCGCGCTTCGACCGCCTCGGTGTCAATAAGTCCATCCTCCAGGTCGAGGTCCTGTGGGACCGCCGCCGTCTTCTCGGCCTCGAACAGTTCCTCCCCTTGCTCGACCGGGTTTCCAATGGAGACGGTTATCTCAATATGGCCCGCGACCGTGCCGCCAAACTCGCCGAAATCTTCCGGAATCCACCGCCGCCTCCGGGCTCGGCGGAGAACAAGAAACCATGATCCTCCGTCTGGCGCTGTTCCTCTTTCTCTTGTCAGCCCTCAGTCTTGCCGCGCTGGCGCAGAGCGCTTCCAAGCCTGCCGCCGAGGAGGCTGAACTCGATGCGGCCCTGGCCGAAGCCGGTTCGAGCCAACTCGAATACGCCCGCATCCTCGAGCGCCACCTCCGGAAGTACCCGCAAAGCGGCCGGCGCGCCGAGATCGAGCGTGTCCTGCTCCAGGCGGCCATCGATCTTCGGGACAAGACTCGTATCCTCCGCTATGGTCCATCCGTCCTCGACGCCGGGACTACGAACCCGCTTTTCCTGGATCACGTCACCCGCGTTCTGCTCGACTCAGCCGACCTCGAACCCAACCAGCGGGCCCTTCGTTACGCGACGGCCCTTGCCGAAGATCTCTCTTCCCGCCTTGAACAACTTCAGGCGCCCGGAGCCGTCACCGCCGGGCGAGGCCGGCGCCTCGATGAAACCGAATTCGCACTCTCCCGCGCCCGCCTGTTTCAAGCCCGAGCCCTCGGCAACCTCGGGCGCCTCCCCGAAGCCCTCGCCTCCGCCCAATCCGCCTGGGCTCTCTGCCCTTCCGTAGAGGCCGCCCGAGAAATCAGCCGCTGGCGAGAGCAGGCCGGCGATCTCTCTGCCGCTCTCCAGGCCACCGCCGACGCCTTTACGGTCATCGATCCCCGCGCCAGTCAGGCCGAACGAGATGACGACCGCCGCCGCCTCGCTCAACTCGCCGCCCGCGCCAACCGCCCGGAAGAAGAAGCCGGGGCGCTGATCCTCCAGGCCTGGGACCGCAATAAGGCGATCACCGATGCCCGCCGCGCCCGGCTACTCGCATTTGATCCCAACGCCGCCGCTCAATCGGTCCTCGATTTTACGCTTTCTTCTCCGGATGGCCGCTCACTTCTGCTTTCCTCTCTCCAGGGGAAAGTCGTCGTCTTCGACTTTTGGGCGACGTGGTGCGGCCCCTGCCGTGTCCAGCATCCCCTCTACGAGCAAGTCAAACAACGTTTCAAACAAAACGCCGATGTCGTGTTTCTTGCCGTCTCCACCGATGAAGACCGTGCCCAGGTGCCGGCCTTTCTCGAGGCCAACAAATGGAGCAAGGATGTTTGGTTCGACGACGGCCTTGGCGCCCACCTCCGCGTAACCTCCATCCCCACCACCATCGTCCTGGACCGCAGCGGCGCGCTCTCCAGCCGATTGAACGGCTTCAACCGCGAACGCTTCGTCGACATGCTCACCGAGCGCATCCGTGAGGCCCTCGCTCCGTGACGCCTTTCCGCCGCATTCTGTGGATTGTCCTCGATAGCGTAGGCTGCGGCGCCACCCCCGATTGGCGCGAATTCGGCGATCCGGAACCCGGCGATACACTCGGCCACCTCTCGGCTCTCCGCCCTCTCCGCCTCCCGAACCTTTGCTCCCTGGGCCTCGGCAACATACGCCCTCTCCCTCACCTGCCGCCGGATCCTCGCCCTCGCGGTTCTTTCGGAATCTGCGCCCCGGCCTCCCCCGGCAAGGACACCACCACCGGGCATTGGGAAATGGCCGGCATTCTCCTGCCGCGGCCCTTTCCGCTTTACCCCCATGGCTTCCCGCCCGAGCTTATGGAGGAGTTCGCCCGCCGTACCGGCCGCCGCTGGCTCGGCAACAAGCCCGCCTCGGGTACTGAAATCATCCAGGAACTCGGCCCCGAACACCTTGCCACTGGCGACCCAATCGTCTACACCTCCGCTGACTCCGTCTTCCAAATTGCCGCCCACGAAGAGGTCATTCCCGTCCCCGAACTGTACCGCCTTTGCGAAATCGCCCGGGATCTGCTGCGCGGCGAGCACGAGGTTGGCCGCGTCATTGCCCGGCCCTTCATCGGCGAACCGGGCCGTTTCACCCGAACAGCCAACCGCCACGATTACGCGGTGCCTCCACCTCCTGGCATGTTGCTTGATCTCCTGGCGGAACGCGGCGTCCCGGCCGTGAGTGTCGGCAAAATCGCCGATGTCTTCCTCTCCCGCGGCATTACTTTTCAGTACAAGACCAAATCCAACGCCGATGGCATGGCCCGCACACTTCAGGCCCTGGCCGAACACCCTTCCGGCCTGATCTGGGTTAACCTCGTCGACTTCGATTCCCTCTACGGCCACCGCAACGACGCTGAGGGCTATGCACGCGCGCTGGAAGACGTGGACGCGTGGCTTCCCGCCCTCGACAAAGCCCTCGAAGACGGCGATGCCGTCTTCGTGACCGCCGACCATGGGTGCGACCCCACCACACCATCCACTGACCACAACCGGGAGTACGTTCCCCTGCTTGTCTACGGACCCGCCGTTCCCGCCGGCCTCGACCTTGGGCTCCGCTCCTCCTTTGCCGACATGGGCCAAACCATCGCCCACAATTTCGGCGCCTGCCTCCCGGCGGGCCGCTCCTTCCTGCCCCTGCTTGCCGCTTGATGCCCAGGCGCGCGTTTTCCCGAAGAGGCGATTTGGGAGTAACTGCATACTAAGGGAGGAGGTTGAATGGTGTTGGCCCTGGCACTGCTGGCGGCGGCCGGTTGGGAGCGGCATGAGGCGGTGGAGCCGCACATGGGGACGCTGGTGCGGGTCGTTGTGTACGCCGAGACTGAGGAGAAGGCACACGCAGGTCTGCGGGCAGCCTATGCGCGTGTAGCCGCGCTGGATCAAACACTCTCGGATTACCGGCAGGACAGCGAACTGAACCAATTAGGCACGGAACCAAGGCAAGTGAGCCGGGATCTGTGGCGGGTTGTGGAGTTCGGCCAACGTTTGGCGGAGGCGACGGGCGGGGTATTCGATCTTACCCTGGGAGCGCGCACTCGGGCCTGGCGCGCGGGTGAGGCGCCGCAAGGGGCGTGGGGCTGGCGGCACCTGCGACTGGACCGCGCCCGGCGGACCGTCTGGTTTGACAAGCCGGGCATCCGTTTGGATTTGGGCGGCATCGCGAAGGGTTACGCAGCGCAGGAGGCGCTCGCCGTGCTGGAAAGGAACGGATTGTCCCGGGCGATGGTGGCCGTTGGAGGCGACATTGTGGTGGGGGATTCTCCTCCGGATGAGGATGGATGGCGCCTGAAAACCAGCGCGCGGCCGCAATTGTTCACCCTGGTGAGACGGGCCGTCAGCACATCGGGCGACACGGAGCAGTATAAAGACACGGGTTCCCACATCCACGACGGACGAACAGGGAGTCCGGTGCATGGAAAGCGGGTAGTGAGCGTGATCGCTCTGGATGGCATGACAGCAGACGCCCTGGCAACCGCAGTGCGTCTGTTGCCGCGCGAAGAGTATTTGCGGGTCGCGGCGCAGTTTGGGGCGTGGGTGGTGGTCAGTCCTGCAGGCGGACGGTAAGAGACTGGGGTCCGCCACCCGCGACCTTCACGGCGGGCGCAGCGCGGAAGCGGTTCAGCAGATTGCGGTCGAAGGACCAACTGTAGCCCGCGGGGAAGGCGATGACGCGGAATTCGCCCGTCATCAATTGCGCGAACTGGGCTTTCCCGTTGGAGTCCGACTTCGCTCGGATTTGAATTCGCCGCAGTGCATGCTCATCCACAGGTTCGGCCACCACGAGGACCTGAGCTTCAGGGGCTGGGTTGGATCCATCCGTAACGGAAACCTGCAGGCTCCCGCCTGGAGGGCGGAGGTAGACGGTAAGCTCCTGCCGCTCCGCTCCTGCCGCTATGGAAACAACGCCGTGAGGCGCGAATTTTCCGTTGTAGAAGACCTCCGCCTGCAGATAACCAGGCGGGACGCCGCTGACGGAGACGCGGTAGTGGTCAGGGGAGAGGCCATTGAAGCGAAAGCCGCCGTCGGTGGCGACTTTGGCGGCGTCGTCCTCGGGGGTAGAAGACCGCCGGGTGGAGCTAAGATCGACGAAAAGTTTGGCATCCTCAGGAAGGGGAAGAGGAGGGTCGGGCGGAACTCCTTCGCGTGGTGCGAGCACCACGCGCCCGCCGAGTTCCAGGCCGAGCCCCAGGTGGAGATCGAGCCCGTCCACGGGTTCGTCGGCCAATTCGAACACAAGATTTGCGACTTGAGTCCTGCCAGTGTCC
>CAYWQS010000038.1:0-42773 GCA_964460395.1 uncultured Solibacteraceae bacterium
CCGCTTCGGCAGGATCTCCAGCGGATGAAACGTTGGTTTCGGCTGGTGGGACTAGTCCTTCAGAAGGACCACCTTGACGCTGTCCAATAAATAATCGGCGGCTACGACTTTAACTTTACCGGCTTCCACCAGCGGCCGAAGCACAGGTTCGGAATTCCGGATCTGCGACGCCACCCGGCGGGCGTTGGCAATTACGCAGTTGTGGATCAGGTCGCCCGGTTCGCGCCGGACCGCCTCTATAGCAGGCTGCACCGATTCCACGACTGTCCGAATGTGCCCCGCCGCCTCGCCACCTTCGATGGCTGCAGCGATCGCGCCACACTTCTCATGACCCAGAACCATCACCAGGCGGACACCTAGATGAGTGACCGCATACTCAATGCTGCCCAGCACTTCGTCGTCCACCACATTTCCGGCATCCCGAATGACGAACAAGTCGCCAAACCCCTGATCGAAAAGGAGTTCAGGGGGAACCCGGGAGTCCGCACAGCCCAGGATGACGGCGAAGGGATGCTGTCCGCCGGAGGCCAGCGCCCTTAAGCGGGAGGGCGAGGCGTCCGGGTGGGTCTCTTTGTGCGCCACGAAACGCCGGTTGCCCTGCATTAGCCGTGCCAGTGCCTTTTCAGCGGTCATCGCGGATTCGGCGTGCTTCGCGGGCGCGCCGGGCTTGTCCCCAGCCCACAGCACGGTGAACCCAAGAATCATCAGGGCAGCCAGTGATTTCATACCAACTTCTCCTATTAACCATAGCGCAACCAGGCTTTGAAGGAAACTGAAAAATTTGGCTTTACTGCCCCTGAGGTGGTAGCGCCTCGATAGAATGTGGCCGCAAACGGGAGGTATCTCAATGCAGAAGTGGACCAGGAGATGGACTCTGCAGGCTGGACTTGGCTCAGTGGTGAGCGGCACAGCGAGGGCCGCTGAAACTGCGGCCAAGACGCGAATAGCGCTTTTGGGCACCGGGAATCGTGGCCAGTATGTCGGCAAGATCTTCGCCGACGACCCACGCACGCACGTAACGGCCATGTGCGACATTGATCCGGGACACATCGACCAGGCGAAGACGAAGATCCCTGCCGCGTCGGGGGCGCGTGTTTTCCGCGACGCCGGAGAAATGTTCGGCGCCGGAGGCTTCGACGCCGTCCTGATTGCCACTCCCGTGTACCTGCACCCGGAGCACTTCGAGATGGCAGTGAAGGCGGGTCTCCACATTTACTGTGAGAAACCGGCAGGCGCCAGCGTAGCGGGCGTCAAACGCCTGCAGGCGGCGGCCCGGCAGATGAGCGCGGACAAGGTGTGCTTCTTCGGCTTCCAGCAAAGGTGGAGCCCGGAGTATCTGGAGGCGGAGAAACTGCTGCGGGAGGGGAAGATCGGAGACCTGCTGCTCATGCGTGCAGAGTGGATGGTAGGCGGGATCCGGTTCGACCGGCCCGCGCCGGCGCCGGAGCAGGCCGCACGAATGTGGTATCCGTGGCGCGCAAAGTCAGGCGACTTTATCGTGGAGCAGGACTGCCACGGAGTCGACGTCCTCAACTGGTTTGCCCAAGCCCATCCGGTTGCCGCAGTGGGCGGGGGCGGCAGAGGCAAGCGTGCGTTCGGCGACAACCTCGACCACGTGAACGTCACCTATTTCTATCCGAACGGGCTTTCTGGATATCTGCACGGCACACAACTGGCCCAGGCAGGCCGCATTGTACGCGAGCAATTCTTCGGCACAAAGGGGAATATCGAGACGCAACGCGGCTTTTACGAGGTCGAGTACTCCGGGCAAAAGCCGCAGCGAATGCCTTCCAAGCGCGAGATCACCATTGATGCGGTGGAACACTTCCTGACGCACATTGCGGAGGGGCGGCAGGCGAATATGGCGCCGGACGCCTGCGCCTCCACGCTCACCGCCTTGCTCGGTCGGATGGCGGTGGATGCAAGACGCGAGGTGTCGTGGGATGAACTGCTGCGAAGTGAATGAGGGCCCGCACGGGATCTTCTGATATACTGCGCCCGAAAACGATGAAGTTAGCGACTTTCCGGCTTCTTTGTACCTCACTCACCTGCGTGGCGCTGGCTGGTGAGCCGCAGTGGGTGACCTTTGAAGGCGCCCGCGGCCCCGGCCGTGGCAAGACGATCGTGCTTGTCACAGGGGATCAGGAATACCGCAGCGAGGAATTGATGCCACAATTGGCGAAGATCCTCGCGACACACCACGGCTTCCGGACCACGGTACTTTTCCCCATCAATCGTGCTACCGGCGAAATCGATCCGATGACAATGGACAACGTTCCTGGCCTGGAACTGCTCACACAGGCCGACCTGATGGTGATCTTCGCCCGCTTTCTGGAATTGCCGGACGAGCAGATGCAGCACATTCTGGACTTTACGAATTCCGGAAAACCCATCGTAGGATTACGGACTTCCACGCATGCCTTTAACTACCGCAACCGGAAGAACAGCCCCTACGCACGCTACAGCTACAACAGCAAAGATCCGGAGGGCGGCTGGGGCCGCTGGGTGCTGGGCGAGACCTGGATCAACCACTACGGCGACCACGAAAAGGAGAGCACGCGGGGGTGGGTTGCCGAGGGGATGGCCGGGCATCCGATTTTACGGGGCGTACGGGATGTTTGGGGCCCCTCGGATGTCTATGGGATCACGAGCCTGCCGCCGGACGCCAAGCCCCTGCTGCTCGGACAGGTTCTTCGCGGGATGAACCCGACGGACCCGCCCAATATCGCTAAACGGTTGGTCCCGGTGGCCTGGACCCGGACGTTCACGGGCCTGGAGGGTAAACCGGCCAGGGTGTTCGCCACCACCATGGGCCATGCCGGAGACCTGAAAAACGAAGGGTTCCGGCGGCTGCTGGTGAATGCCTGCTACTGGGCCCTTGGCATGGAGGACAAAATCCCCGCCCGTAGCCGGGCGGATCTCGTTGGAACATACGAGCCGAATCCAATCCACATGAAGAAGCACAAGACGGGCGTACGGCCAGCCAGCCTGCGGTAATCGGCCGGTGGCCGGCCCCCGCGAGGGAGGTTCGCAATGAACGAAACCAATGCGGCCGCTACCACGCGCCGCCGCTTTTTGGCCACATCGGCTCTGGCTGGAGCGCCGCTTCCGCATGTGCACGCCGCCGGAACCGATACAGTTCAACTTGCCCTGATCGGATGCGGAGGACGCGGAACGGGAGCCGCGGTAAACGCCCTGTCGGTGAAGAACGGGCCCACGCGTCTCGTCTCGATGGCCGACATCGCGCCGGAGCGGCTGAACACCAGCCTGGACAAGCTGAAAAGCCAGTTCCCGTCACAGGTGGATGTGCCGCCAGAACGGCGCAGCCTGGGTTTCGAAGCCTACCGCCAGGCAATCGATGCGCTGAAACCGGGCGATGTGGTGATCCTCGCGACGCCTCCAGCGTTCCGCTGGGTTCACTTCCAATACCTCATCCCGAAGAACCTGCACTGTTTCATGGAGAAGGCAGTGACTGTGGACGGTCCGACAACACGGCGCATGATCGCGCTGGCGGAGGAGGCGGACAGGAGGAACCTGAAAGTAGGCGTGGGGCTGATGGTGCGCCACTGCCGCGGGCGCCAAGCTCTGCTGGAGCGCATCCGGGACGGGCAAATCGGCGACATCATCGCTATGCGCGCCTACCGCATGGGACGCGCGGGCGGGCAAGCCCCGCCAAAGCCGCCGGGGATTTCGGAGGTGATGTACCAAACGCAGCGGTTCCACGCGTTTCTCTGGGGCAGCGGCGGCGTGTTCAACGACTACAACATCCACCAGATCGATGAGTGCTGCTGGATGAAGGGCGCCTGGCCCATCGAAGCGCACGGCATCGGCGCCCGGCATTACCGCCGGGATTCGTTGGACCAGAATTTCGATACTTATTCAGTCGAATACACCTTTCCTGACGGCACGAAGCTTTTCTTCGGAGGGCGGTACATTCCTGGCTGCCGCGAAGAATTCGCCAGCTATGCACATGGAACCAAGGGTTCGGCGGTTATCTCAACATTGGCGCACACTCCCGGGGTACCGCGCATCTACAAGGGCCACATGATCCCCCGAGTGGAATCGAAAGCCGACCTCCCACGCGCCCAGGATTCGAATGCAGCCTGGATCTACCCGCAACCCGAGGAGAGCCCGTACCAACTGGAGTGGGACGACCTGATGGACGCGATCCGGAACGGCAAACCTTATAACGAAGTGCGCCGTGGCGCCGAGGCCAGCCTGGTTGCTTCCATGGGGCGAATGGCGGCGCATACCGGCCGGCTCATCACCTTCGAGCAAATGCTGCAACATCCGCATGAGTTCGCCCCCAACGCGGACCGCCTTACCGAGGACGGCCCCGCGCCGGTCATGCCAGGGCCTGACGGCAAGTACCCGGTGCCCGAACCAGGCATCAAGACCGACCGCGAATATTAGCTGCCGCGGCTGGGCCGTTACAATAAGGGGCAGTGATGCCTCAGCGTGCGAGACTGGCTGCGCTGGCCGTGGCCGTCTTCGTTCCGGCCCTCACGGCCGCCGCCCAGCCACTTGGCGAATATCTGGTGGAAAAAGTGGCCGGCGGCTTTCGCGCAGCGCGGGGCGCCGTGTGGGCCCCCAACGGCTATCTGGTTATCTGCGATCCGCCCCAAGGCAAAGGTTACGTTCTGAATCCAGGACAACGGCCGCAAATTCTGCAGGAAAGTACGGGCAAGCTTTCTGCTGCGGCCTACGACGAGACAGGGCGGCTATACCTGGCCGATCCCGAGAGCCGAAGAGTGCTGCGGCTCGAGCCGAACGGCCAGTTCCTGACTCTGGCCCAGACTTATGAAGAGAAGCCACTGAATGGCCCCTTCAGCCTCGCTGTCCGCAAGGATGCGCACGTGTATTTCACCGATCCTGCCTTTGGCGCGGCCGACGACCGAAAAACACAACCGTTCTACGGCGTATTCCATGTCACGCCCAAGCGCGAGTTGAACCTGGTGTACCGCTCGGCGCAGCGGCCTGGGGGCATCGCACTGGCGCCCAGCGGACGCACCTTGTACGTCGCGGGCGCGGACGAGCGCGTCATCCGCGCCTGGGATGTTGACCGGAGCGGGCGTACTTCCAATGAGCGGGTGCTCATCTCGAGAATCCAGGGCGTGCCCAACGGACTGGCCACCGACGCCAAGGGGAACCTGTGGGTGGCAGCCAATCAGCTTCTGCAGTACTCGCCCGACGGGCGGCTTCTGAAGGAGATCCCGCTCCCCGAAACGCCCACGAGCATCGCAATTGCCGAACCGGGCGACCCAGTGCTGTACGTCACTACTCGAGTGGCGGTGTATCGGCTGGCCCGGCAGCCAGCCAGCGCCAAGGGGACCGAACCCCGGTGAGTTTCGAGACGGCAGAAAGCAGGCGTTATCCCGTCCGCCCGCTGCTGGGAGTGGGAGCACTGGTATTTGACGACCAACGGCGGATTCTCTTGATTGAACGGGGCAAGGAGCCGCTGAAGGGCTTTTGGACTTTGCCAGGCGGGCTGGTGGAGCCGGGGGAACGGCTGGAAGAGGCCTTGCAGCGGGAACTGCTCGAGGAAACCGGTCTCGATATCGTGCCGCTGGAGGTGGTGACCATCTTCGAGCGGATTATGCGCGACGAGTCCGGTCAAGTGGAATATCACTACGTGATCGTGGACTACCTGTGCGAGCTCCGGGGTGGCGCATTGGCGGCCGCGAGCGACGTGGCGCGCGCCGGGTTCGTTGAACGCGATGCCATGATGGAACTCCGCATGGCGCCTGGCACGCCGCCGGTGGTGGAGAAGGGCTACGCATTGCTCGACCGGAGGCGGTATCCCGATGAATGAAGCCAGCCTCGAACTCCTCGAATACAAGCGCCTGCTGGGCGTCGTGGCGCGGTACGCGGGCAGTGAGCCTGGCAGGCGCCTTCTGCTGGAAACGCATCCCAGCACTGACAGGGAAACATTGCGCGTGGCCCTGGCTGAAGTGGCTGAGGCGATCCGATTTGAGGAGGAGGGAGCGCAAGCTCCGAGCCGGGCTGGCGAACCTGTACGGTTGCGCTTCAGTGATCTGCCTGATTCTTCGCAGGCCACGGCGAAACTCCGCATCGAAGGCGCCGTGCTGGAAGGCGCTGAGATCGCCGCGCTAAGCACTGTCCTCGAGCGGGCAAACGAAGCGCGGCACCTGCTGGCGAAGCAGACGGCGGCCTTCCCGCTGCTGGCCCAACGCGCCGCCCGGCTTGCAGACTTTCGCGGCCTGCTGAAGGAACTGGGCGGTAAAATCCTGCCGGACGGCTCAGTGGCTGATCACGCCAGCGTGGCTCTGGCCCGGCTGCGGCGCGACATGGAGCGTCAACGCGCCGAAATCCAGCAATCGCTCGAGCGGTTCTTGAAAGCGCACCGCGAAGACGGACTACTGCAGGAAGAGTTCGTCACCATCCGGAATGACCGGTTTGTGGTGCCCGTAGTGCCGGGGGCCAAACGCAAACTGCCCGGTGTAGTGCATGCGGCCAGCGGCAGCGGGCACACGCTTTTCCTCGAGCCGCTGGAAACCATCGATCTCAACAACGACTTAATGAGGCTTGTTGAGGAAGAGCAGCGCGAGGTGCACCGGGTTCTCCGGGAACTCACCTCCATCCTGCGGCAGCAGGCGCGCGAGGTCCGGCACGCGGCCGCGACCTTGGCGGAACTGGATGCGTTGTTTGCGAAGGCGCGCTTCGCCGGCGAATTCCAGTGCACGGTTCCGGCGCTAGGCGACGAGCAAGCCCCGCGCCTGCGGCTCGAAGACGCACGGCATCCCCTGCTGGAAGACGTGCTCCGCCGCCAGCGGAAGCGTGTGGTGCCGGTCTCCTTGGAACTCGACGCCAGCCGGAGGACTCTGCTCATCAGCGGACCCAATACTGGCGGCAAAACGGTGGCGATGAAAACCGTGGGACTGCTCGCGTTAATGGCCCAATCAGCCCTGCCCGTGCCGGCGATCGAGGCCGAATTGCCGGTGTTCGGCGATGTTCTCGCCGACATTGGTGACAACCAGTCGATTGAGCAGAGCCTCTCCAGTTTCAGCGCCCACCTGATGCGCGTGAAGGAGATGGTAGAGGCCGCCGCGCCCGGCGTGCTGGTACTGCTTGATGAACTCGGCCGCGCCACAGATCCGGAGGAAGGCGGGGCACTCGGTGTCGCCATTCTCGAAGAGTTCCGGCGGTTCGGCGCCTTTACGCTGGCCTCGACGCACCTGCTGGCTCTGAAGGTGTACGGGGCAAACACCCCGGGCGTGGTGAACGCATCCATGGGCTTTAACGAGGCCACGTTGGAACCGACGTACGTTCTGCGCATCGGATCGCCGGGCAAGTCGGCGGGCCTGGATATCGCGTCCCGCTTGGGCCTGCCCCCCCACCTGTTGGAGCGCGCCCGATTGGCGCTTTCCGACACGGAACGGGACATCGCCCAATTTCTGAAGCAGTTGGAGCTGCGCACCACAGAGGCGGCCCACGAGGCCATGGACCTGCGCCGCCGGAACCTGGAACTTGAAGAGCAGAAACAGAAATTTGAGAAGGAGAGCCAACGGCAACTCCTGGAACGGCTGCGGCAACTCGAACGGCAAGCAGAGGAACTTCTGGCCAAATTCGACCGTGAGGCCCGCCGGACGATCGAGGAGTTGATGGCCCAGCCCGAACAGCGCAGGCAGGCGGAACGATCTCTCCGACAAGTCGCCCGGACTCAGCGCGAATTCCGGGAGGCCATTCAGGAGTTGGACCCCTGCCAACCCGCCAAGCCTGCAGAGAAGGCGGAGGCGGACTTGGAGGAGGGGGCGCGTGTCCGGCTGAAAGACGTCAGTGAACCCGCGCGTGTCCGCCGAATCCTGCCCAATGGGCGTCTGGAAGTGGAAGTTGGTTTTCTGAAAATGCAGGTGCCACGCGAGGACGTTCTGGAGGTGCTGCCGGCCTCTGCGAGTGGATCAAGACTGCCGAAGGGCGTGAGCTTTCAACAGGGTCCAGCCTGGGACACGCTAACACGAGAAGTGAATGTCATTGGAAAAACGGCCGATGAGGCCTTCGACGAAGTGGATAAGTTCCTGGACACCGCTTACCTGGCGGGCGTGATGCGGCTCCGCATTGTGCACGGTCACGGGATGGGGGTACTGCGCAAGGTGGTACACAACCTTTTGAAGGCTGACCCGAGAGTGGAAAAGTTCTACCTCGCCCCGCCCGCCGAGGGCGGCAACGGCGCCACGATCGCCGAATTGAAAGAGGGCTAGAGAGCAGCCAGCGCGTCCAGCACCTCCTGGGTGTGGCCGTCCACTTTCACTTTGGGGAAAATCTTGGCGATTTTTCCATCCCCATTAATGACAAAGGTAGTACGCTCCACGCCCATGTAGGTCTTGCCGTACATCGACTTTTCTACCCATACGCCGTACTTCTCAGCCACCGCGTGGTCCTCGTCGGCAAGCAATGCGAAGGGCAGGTTGTACTTGGCTTTGAATTTCGCCACGGCCTTCACCGGGTCCGGAGACACGCCAAGCACTAAGGCGTTGGCGGCGCCCAGGTTAGGGAACGCGTCGCGGAAGCCGCACGCTTCTTTCGTGCACCCAGGCGTGTCCGCCTTCGGGTAAAAGTACAGAACCACGTTTTGCCCTTTGAACGAAGACAGCTTCACCTTTTCGCCGGCATCGTTCAGTACCGTAAAGTCTGGAGCCTTCGAACCTACCTTGAGTGCAGCCATACGGGCAGAAAGATGCCGCTGGGGCGAAGCAGGCTGCAAAACATTAGGGCCCCAGACTAGGTATATTTCATACATGAAGACCCTGGCGCTGTTTTTGGCCATCGCGTTCACCGCTTTCGGTTCTGGGCCCCGCAAGACCATCTTTCTTGACAAGATGGGTGGCTTTGAGAAGTACATTGAGGACGCCCTGAAGGCGATGGAAGTGAACGTAGAGGTATTGGAGGAAGAGGAGCACCCGGACCTGAAGGTGCTGCTCGGCAACCGGTTCAAGTCTGTGTACGCCGAAGTGCTGTACAAGAAGCAAACCGGGCGGCAAGATGACACTGAACTGCAGTTAGTGGACGTGAACACGGGGAAGACGCTGTTCGTACACCAGTTCCGGATGGGCGACGAAGAAGCCAAGAAACGCGCCGCCGTGAGTTTCGCAGAAAAGCTGAAGAAGAAGCTCTCGGAAACCAAGTAGGTTGTGAGCCGCGCACCACAGCGTCGTGGTATTCTTAAGGAGTTGTCCTAACCGTTCGCGGGGACGTAGTTCAGCTGGTTAGAACGCCGGCCTGTCACGTCGGAGGTCGCGGGTTCGAGCCCCGTCGTCCCCGCCACTTCATTTCAAAACCACCGCAGCGTTACTCAGGCCATCAACTATAGCCATTACTCGCGTCTGGAGTGGCAATATGGACGTGAGCATCGCAGGGGCCAAGCATCGTTTGCCTTAGAACGTCTGTGCTGTCGAACGCGGTATGAGATTCGCTTCTCGCCCGGTTCCTGACGGGCGATCTGTGAGCGGGTTCCTTCTCGACACCAACGCAATTCTGATCGCGCTCACCGATCCTGGCTTGCTGCCACGTGAGCTGCAATCCTAGCTCTTTTCGGGCCACAACGTGATGAGCAAAGTTTCCTACCGGGAGACTGTGCTGAAGTCCTTGAAGGGTACGGTGGACGTGGGAGATCCACGAAATTGGTGGCTCGATGCACACGACCAACTTGCGGCCAGGGTGCTGCCTTTCCTACTCGAACACGCCGCGGAAGTTTGCAGTTTGCCGCCACTGCATAAGGATCCCTATGGCCGGATCTTGATCGCTCAGGCAATCATCGGGAACCTGGAAATGATCACCCTCGACAGGGAGATTCGCCGGTACGCATCCGCGAGCTTCCGCGTGGTTTCCTGAGGGATGGCGAACTCTGGCAGAGTGGCTCGCCGGGACCAATCTGCTAGCATGAGGGCCTATGCAGACGCCGCAGCCCGCACCCGTGGTGCAGTTGGAAGAGACCGCCGATTACCGCGAAGGGTACGCGAACAGCGTGCAGTTGCGTGCCAGCCTGTGGGACTTCCTGCTGCTTTTCGGCACCTTGAAACAGCAGACGCCGGAACGCGTCACCATTCAGAACTTCCAAGGCGTCTATCTCAGCCCTCAGCAAGCCAAGGCGTTGCTGAACGTCCTGCAGCAGAACATCTCGCAATATGAAAGTACCTTCGGCGAGATCCGGTTGGAACCCAAAGGTGACAGCAGCCTGATTCAGTAACATCAAGAGGCGATGACTCCGCGTGGTCTGGTGGCGGTGGCGCTTCTTTGCGCGCTGGCCGTTCTGGCCTCGCATGCCACGCTGTTGAACACGCCCTATTTCTGGGACGAGGCGGGCTGCTTTATTCCGGCCGCCTGGGACATTGCCCGTGAGGGCCGGGCCGTCTCCGTTTCGGCCACGCCCAATGTCCACCCTCCGCTGGTGCCGGCGTGGGTGGCGCTGGTTTGGCGCATCCTGGGCGAATCCATTCCTGCCACGCGGCTGGCCATGCTGACGATGGGCACTCTGGCGCTTGGCGCGGCATACCTATTGGCCCAGAAGTTGGCTGGCAAGGAGTCCGGGGCACTGGGCGCGGTTTTCCTGGCTCTGAGCCCGCTGTTTTACGCCCAAGCAATGCTGGCGCAACTCGATATGCCGGCCATGCTCTTCACCTGCCTGGGCCTGTACCTGTTCCTCGAGGAGCGCTACGGCCTTGCGTGCGTCGCCTGCGTGGCGCTGGTCCTGACCAAGGAGACTGGCGTCCTGCTACCCGGATTATGCTGCCTGACTTTGCTCACCCGAAAGCGCTGGAGGGCGGCGGCGCTATTCCTCATACCCGGCGCCGCTCTGGCGTGTTGGCTGTGGGTGGTCCGCGAGGCCACGGGCCAATGGCTGGGACACCATGATTTCGCCGAATACAACCTCAATTATCCGCTTCATCCTGTGCGGCTCAGCCTCGCCCTGGTAAGGCGGGCATGGTTCCTGTTGGTGGACAACGGCCACTGGGTGGGCGCGCTGGCGCTGATGGGCGCATGGCGAGCTGGCCGCCTGGCTGGCCCTGACTGGCAGTTCGCCGCCGTGTTCGGCCTTGCCCACACGCTGCTGGTGAGCGTGCTGGGCGGCGCTGTGCTTGAACGTTACCTGCTTCCGGTGCTGCCGGTGCTGTACGCCGCCTTCGCCGCGGCCTTGTTGCGCCTCACGCTCTTTTGGCGCACTGTCTCCGTCACTTTTCTGGCGGGAGCCCTGCTGGCGGGTCACCTCCTGAACCCTTTGTTCTACCCGTTCCCATATGAAAACAACCAAGCGTTTCTGGACTTCACCGCGCTGCATCAGCAGGCAACAACGTGGCTGGAACGGCAGGCGCCGGGACAAAGGGTCCTCAGCGCGTGGCCGTTCGTGGCGGAACTCAGCCATCCGGGCTTGGGCTATGTCCGGCGGCCGTTTCCTGTTCAAGAGGCATCCCGCCTCGACACTGCCGGGCTCTCAGCGCACCAGAAAGGTTCTTTCGACGTCTTGGTGACCTTTTCAAAAGAATGGGAGCCCCCGTGGTTTCTGTTACGCGATGCCGCCTGGGCCCAACCCCTAGGGGCGGCCTTGAAATACACTCCCCCTGCCGACGCGGAGTGGATTGCTACCCGATTCGGCCTGACACGCACCATGCGGTTCGAGCGCCGTGGCCAATGGGTGGAAATCTATTTCAACAAACGGTAAAGGTTCGAAAAGTCGTCGGTCCAAGGCCGTAGCCACGGCGCGGGCTTCAGCTTTTCCACCTTGCCCTCGCTGAATTCTTTCGTGGCGAAGAGTTCTTCCCGGCTGGTGATCAGCACCCAGGTTGTGCCGTAGCAACTGGCGTCTTCGTTGTCCTCGGTTTCGATCACTCGGGCCGCTTTACCCAACGCTGTCGCGGCCCGTTCCAGGACAGGCTCCAGTTCAACGTACCGGTTCGAGATGTGCACGGCCAGCACTCCCTGAGGCCGCAGGTGCCGGAAATACAACGCCATGGCCTCCCGGGTGAGCAGGTGGATAGGGATGGAGTCGCTCGAAAAGGCGTCCAGCACGATCAGATCGTAATCCTGCGGCGGCTCGCGTTCCAGGGAGAGCCGCGCGTCGCCCAAAACCACCTCCACCGGCCCCTCGGCATCCTTCAGATACGTGAAGTATTCGTGGGCGATCTTTTCCACCACCGGGTTGATCTCGTAGAAGCGGAAGAGGTCGCCGGGCCTCGAGTAGGCGGCCAGCGAGCCTGTGCCCAAACCGATCACGGCGATCTTCTCAGGATTTCCGGTAATGCGAGCTTCCATGTAACGGCCGAGACCAGTGTCCTTGCAGTAGTAGGAAGCGGGGTTTCGACGGCGGGCGGGATGCGTATACTGCTCGCCATGGTTGATGGATCCGTGCACCAGAGTACGGTACCCGTCCCAGTCATACACCCCGTTATACTGGCTCACCCGCAACTCTCCGTAAAAGTTGCGTACAACGTAAAGGTGCCCCTTCACCTGGTCGCGCAGGATCCGGGCGGTAAACCCGAGCAGCAAGGCGCACAAAGCCCACAAACCGATCGACCACCAACCCAACGCATCGGCGCGGAACGGCCACTCTGCCACACGGTATGTCGCCCAAGCCGCCAGCACCGCGCAGAACGCTACTGCCAGCGGAAACTCGTAGTAAGACCGGAAAACCGCAGGTGCCAGCAGGGCAACAAACGCGCCGCCTAGAGCGCCCCCCAAGGAAATCATCAGGTAGAAGACTGTGAGGCGCGAGGGATGCGGCTTACGGCGGGACAGTTCGCCATGGCAGGTCATCGCGCAGACAAAGAAAGACACCAGGTAGATCACCAGGCACCACTCCACCCTTGGCCGGTCTCCGTGCTCGGTTTGAAACAACCAGAGCATGGAACCGAGCGCGGGTACGGTGAGAGGCAGGAATAAAATACGCCGGTACCACCCCTCCGCATCGAAGCAGAGAATAAACGAGAGCAGATAGAGAGCCAGGGGCACGATCCAGAACAATGGAATGGGAGCAATGTCCATACTGATGTGGGCTGTCAGGGCCAGCAACAGGATGGAGGGGCAGGCGGAATAAGCGATCCAGACCAGATAATCATGCCAGGCTGGGCGTTCTGCCTCTGCAGGCGTCTGTGCAACTTCCGGTTGGCCGGCCCCGCCTTGCGGGCGGCTGGTCCAGGCGGCCGCGGCACAAAACAATGCAAAGCCCACAAACGCCGCGGACCAGAACCAAGCCTGCCGGTTCAGCGGAAGCAGCGGCTCAATTCCTATCGGATAGCTGAGCAGCGCCAACATCGACCCGAGGTTTGACAGAGCGAAGAGCCGATACGGCGACTGGCCGGGCCTCGCCTGCACGAACCAGGCTTGCAGCAGCGGACCGGTAGCCGAGAGGACGAAGTAAGGCAGCCCCACGGCCACGGCAAGCAGCGCGAGAATGCGCAGGGTCGGGTGGTCCGGCGTGAGGGGTTTCCAGGAGGCGTCGGGCAGGATGGGCAATGTCACCGCGGCCGCCAGCAGCAGGAGGCAATGCACCCAACGCTGCCGCCTCGGCGGCAAAAGGCGAGTCAGTCCGTGAGCGTAGAGGTAGCCGAGCAGGAGCACAGTTTGGAAGAACACAAGGCAAGTTGCCCAGATACCCGCCGTCCCTCCGAACCAGGGCAAAATGATCTTCGCGATCATCGGTTGCACCTGGAACAAGAGGAACGCGC
The DNA here is from genome assembly GCA_964460395.1 of uncultured Solibacteraceae bacterium. Taxonomy (GTDB): domain Bacteria; phylum Acidobacteriota; class Terriglobia; order Bryobacterales; family Bryobacteraceae; genus CAYWQS01. Next base: position 13,677 of record CAYWQS010000038.1, read on the forward strand.
TCAGCAGTATCGTTGCAGCGAGAAAGAACATCAGTCCGCCTTCTGTAATACAAGACAATCGGCCGCATCGATCCGGTAAAGCCAGCCGGGAGGCACGAAAGCCGTAGAACCGTAATCGCAGATCAACGCTGGGCCGTTCGTGGGCGTCTCCGGAACACGTGTCCGGGGCAGGACCGGCGTCGGACGCCACTGGCCGCCCCAATGAATTGGCCGCAAGGATGCCGCGGTTGGTCCGGCCGTGGCTGCCTGAAGGCAGGTAGGCCGGGCAACATGTTCCCGGGCCCGAACCCGGGCCGTCACGACCTCGATCTCCCGCCCAGTGTGGGCGTAGCCGTAGGTCTGGCGGTGTAGCGCCTCGAAGGCCTCCCGGGCAGCCTTGGCGCCAGCCCATGGCACGTTGAGTTCGTAGCTTTGCCCGCGATACCGCAAATCCGCAGTACGCTCCAACCGGGCCGCAGGATTCCACTCTTGAAGCCGTGCTTCGATGGAGAGGAAAGCAGGCTCGGGGTCCGAGTCGTTCAATACGCCGCGGGCAGCATCGCGCAGCCGGTCCGCCAGCAGCATACCCAGTGCCGATAATCCGCCCGCAAGCGGCGGAGCCAGGACCGCGGACATACCCAATTGATCCGCAATGTCGCAAGCATGCAATCCGCCGCAACCACCGAAAGCCACCAGAGCGAAGTCGCGGGGATCGTAACCGCGCTCCACCGAAACAACGCGAATTGCGCGAACCATCGTCGCGTTGGCGATTTCCAAAATACCAGCGGCCGCCGCTTCCAAACTCCGGCCCAGCGCCTGCGCCAGCGGGGCAATGGCATTCGCAGCGCGTTCCGCCTGAATGCGCAGCGACCCTCCTGCCAGTTGGTCCTCCGCAATCCGGCCGAGGACCACGTGGGCGTCCGTGACGGTGGGGGCCATGCCTTCGCCGTAACATGCCGGGCCCGGCCTTGCGCCTGCACTTTCCGGGCCCACGCGGAGCAATCCGCCGCTGTCGATCCGCGCGATCGAGCCGCCGCCTGCACCCACGGTATGTATTTCGAGCATTGGCAGCTTTACAGGCAACCCGTCGACCATAGCCTCGGTCGTCTCACGGGGCGCGCCATCTACGAGCGAAACGTCCGTCGAGGTGCCGCCCATGTCAAAGCCAAGCACCCGAGACCACCCCGAAGCACGGCCGGTTTCCAGCGCGCCCGTAACACCGCCGGCCGGACCTGACAGCAAAGTGCGCACTGCCATTCTGCCGGCTTCATCGGGCGCCAGCGCTCCCCCGTTGGACTGCATTACCCAAAGCTTGCCAGGAAGCGCCTCCCCCAACCGCCCCAGGTACTCCTGCATAAGCGGACCCACGTAAGCGTTCAGAGTTGTGGTGGAGGCGCGCTCGTATTCCCGGAATTCGGGGCACACCTCATGGGAGATCGAAAGGAAGCCCAGCCCCTGCAGCCAGCCGGCGGCCAACTGCTCATTGTCGGGCCGTAGATAGGAATGCAGAAAGCAAATCGCAACCGCTCGCACGTCCTCTTCGCGAAGCCGCTTGCCCAGTTTCTGCATGGCCAGTTTGCCGGGCGCCGTTTCGACCAGCCCGCCAGGCAAAGTGCGTTCTTCCACTCCGAAACAAAGCTCAGGCGGCACCAGGAGCCGTTTGGGCCCGGGCGTCAAGTCGTAAAGCCTGGCGCGGTTCTGCCTGCCTATTTCGAGCAGGTCTTCAAATCCTTGCGTGGTAATGAACGCGGTGCGTGCTCCCTTACGTTCGAGCAACGCGTTAGTGGCGACAGTGGAGCCGTGCACCACTTCTACGTCAACACCCGCGCCCACCCGCTCAAGCCCTTCCAGAATCACCTGGTCGGGCGCGGCGGGGTTCGACCGCAGCTTGAATGCTTCCAGGCTGCCATCTTCCCGGAGCACGACAAAATCCGTAAATGTGCCCCCGGCATCCACGCCAATGCGAGTCATGCGTTGCCCTTCAGGATACCTGGGGTACTGGCTTTCCTGGGCTTGCGCGGGAATAGGAACTCGAGCACCTGCGGGAATCGGGCTGCCCAGGCGGCTTCATTGTGTCCTGCGCCCGCAACTTCGGCGTAATGCAGATTCCGGCCCTCCCGCCAGCCCTTACTCACCAACAGCGCCTTCAGCAGCCGCACATCCCGCAGCGACGAATGTGGTGCGTCGCCCTCGAGCGATCCGATGTCGAGCCAGATGCGCTGCCGGTGCGGATGGTCCACGGCCTGCACCAATTTTAGGACCACCCCGTGATCCCACCACACCGAAGGCGACATCACCGCCAACCGCCCAAACACATTGGGAAAGCGGAGACCGAGGCAGAGTGTGGCCAGACCGCCGAGAGAAGATCCGCCCAACCCGGTGTTTCGTGCCTGCGGCAACACCCGGTAATAGCGCTGCATCCACCAGCGCAGTTCCTCCACCATCATGCGGGCATGCAGCGACAAAGCTCCGCCGCCCAGTCGTCTCGTTCGGGTCGGCGTATACTCCGCCAGCCTCCGCTCAGAACCGTGATACACGGCCGCGATGATCAGGGGCTCGATCCGCCGCCGGGCCAGCAGATCGTCCGCGGTCTCACGCGCCCGCCAATACTGCCCCGGGACGTAACTGGTAGCCCCATCAAATACGTTCTGGCCGTCGTGCAGATACAACACCGGATAGTGGCGGCGTGTGTCGCGGTGATAGCTGGGCGGAAGGTAGATGACAACTTTGCGGTGGCCTTTCAGGGCCTCAGAAAAGAAATCCTCACGGACAATGAGCTCACTGGCCAAAGGACATTATCGCAACGTGCGAGTTATCTCCGTCCCCGGGCCCGCAGGAATTCGATCAGCGCACCCGGATCGTCGGTGATGATGGCGTCCACTCCACACTCCAGCAGGTTGTCCCATTGTCTGGGGGTATTCGCAGTCCAAGGCACCACTTGCAGCCCTTGCTGATGCGCCCGGCGGACCCCTTCGCGCGTCACCAGCAGGTGGTGCGGGGAAACGATCGGCACCCCCCCGGCTTCGCGGGCAATCTCCACCAGATCCTTGGGCGCACCGGCATAGAGCGCCGACAACCGGATGCCTGGCGCCAGCGCTTTCACGGCCTTGAGTGTTCGGAAGTCGAAGCTCTGTACGATCACGCGGTCTTCCAATCTGTGCCGCCGCACTGCTTCCACCACCAGCCGGGCATAGGTCTCCGGGTCGGGCGTAAGTTCAGGCTGCTTGGGGTCGATCTTCGTCTCGATGTTGAAACCAAAGGTTCCGCGCTCTGCCAGCGCCAATACTTCGTCCAGCGCAGGCATCCTCGTGCCGGGCACAGGCTGCTGCTTGGGGTAGTCCGGGTTCTTCAGCGCGCCGCAGTCCCACTGGCGGATCTGCTCCAGAGTCAGCTTGCGGATCGCGGTTTCGCCCTCGGGGCCTTGACAGATCGTGCGGTTCATCCGCAGATCGTGCGACACCACCAGGACATTGTCCCGGGTCACTGCCATGTCAAGTTCCAGAACGTCGGCGCCTACTTCAATGGCGTGCTCAAAGGCCGGCAGCGTGTTCTCCGGCCGCGTGGCTCTTGCGCCGCGATGACCGTGCACCAGAGGGTTCTGCGCCGCCACCGCGTCCAACGTAAACAGGCAGAACATCAGAGCGGCAATTGCTCGCATGATTGTCAGGATATAGTGAGGATGATTTCAACCCGATAACAGGAGAACCCGCTCCGATGTCTCAGATCTCCCGCCGCGGCTTTCCCACGGCCGCACTTGCCGCCACCGCGGCCAGTTACTCGCGTATCCTCGGCGCCAATGAACGTGTCCGCATCGGCTACATCGGCCTAGGCAACCGCGGCGATCAAGTGCATGACGCGTTTCTCGAGCACGGCGATCAGGTGACCACGGCCGTCTGCGACATCCGTAAAGACTACATGGACTTCGCGGTGAAGAAGTCGCGCGCCACCCCCACGAAGTACAGAGATTACCGCAAGCTGCTCGATGACAAAAACGTGGACGCCGTGGCTATCGCCACGCCCGACCACTGGCATGCGTTGATGTTTGTTGAAGCCTGCCGCGCCGGCAAAGACGTCTACGTCGAGAAACCCCTGTCGCTTACCGTGACTGAGGGCCGCCGCATGGTGCAAGTGGCCGCAGAAACAAAGCGCGTCACCCAGGTAGGCATCCACCGCCGCAGCGTCAAGTCTCTCATCGAAGCGGCGGACATCGTCCGCTCGGGAGCGATCGGCCACGTCACCGTTGCCAAGGGATACCACGTACAAAACGAGTGGCCCAACGGCATCGGGCAAGCGTCCACCGATCCGCCCATGAGCCCCGAGGACTGGGACCGCTGGCTTGGCCCCGCTCCCAAGGTGCCCTACGACCGCAACCGGGCTTTCTACAACTTCCGCTGGTTCTACGATTACTCCGGCGGCCAGATCACCAATTTCGGCGTCCACTACATGGACTTCATCCGCATGGCTTTAGGCAAGGAATCGCCGCGCGCAGTCTGCGCCATGGGCGGGCGTTACGCCGTGCAGGACAATCGCGAAATCCCCGACACTTGCGAGGTGCTTTGGGATTACGGAGAGACGCTGGTGGTGTTCACGCAATACAACGCCAACGGGGCGCCCCCCAACCCCAAGAACGCCGAACTGGAGATCAGGGGTACCAAGGGAACTATGTACCTGCAGAGCGGCCGCTGGGAGATTGTGCCCGAGAAGACCACTGAAGTCCTCTTCGGCCAGCGGACGCCGCTGAACCGCAATCTCGAGCGCGGATACGGCCCCTCGAAAAAGCCGGCTATGGAACCGTCCGCCGGGGGCAGCGGATCCGCCGACACCACCTGGCACGCGCGGAATTTTCTTGACTGTGTGAAAAGCCGCGCCAAGTGCAACTGCGACGTGCTGGAGGGTCACCGGTCGACGGCCGCCTGTATCATCGGGCACATTGCTCTGCGCACACGCAACTTGCTCGAATGGGACGCCGCGCGCGAACGTTTCACGAATAACGACGCCGCCAACCAGTGGCTCAGCTACCAATACCGTGCGCCTTACAAACTGGGGTAATGCAATATGCTCCGCCGCGATTTTCTGAAAACCTCCGCCGCCGCACCGCTGGTCCGAAGCGCTTCTGCCGCCGGGACCCGCCCGGTTCTGTGCATCTTCTCCAAGCACATGGCCCAATTCGACTGGGCAGACCTGGCCGATAACGCCAAAAAGACTGGGTTTGAGGGCGTTGACCTCACCGTCCGTCCCCGCGGTCACGTACTGCCGGAACGTGTCACTGAGGATCTGCCCCGCGCCGTCGGGATGATCCGGAAGGCTGGCCTTAGTGTGCCTATGATCACCACCGATCTCCGCTCTGCCGCAGACCCTGCCGCCAAGCCCACTTTCGCCGCGATGAAGCAACTCGGCATTCCCCTATACAAGCCAGGCTACTGGCGGTACCGGAAGGAGCAGAGCGTTGCGCAAGCGATATCCGAGGCTCGCCAACAGTTCCTCGGCCTGCTGGCGCTTGGTAAGGAGTATGGCGTTACGGCCGGTCTGCACAACCACTCCGGCGATTTCTTTGGCTGCTCGGTTTGGGACCTGCGCGAAGTGATGGCCGGAGCCGACGCGCGCGACGCCGGGTTCTACTTCGACCCCGGCCACGCCACCATTGAAGGCGGCCTCTACGGCTGGCGCGTCTCGCTTGACCTTGCCTGCGAGCGGTTGAAGATGGTCGCCATGAAGGACTTCTTCTGGGAAAAGAAGGAGGGCAAATGGCGCGCCAAGTGGTGTCCGCTAGGCGAGGGGATGGTGGATTGGAAAGCCGTGTTCCAACGCTTCGCTCAGGCGGGTTTCGCCGGCCCCGTCACTTTGCACGTCGAATATCATGCAACTGACGAAATGGCCGCCATCGCCCGCGACCTCGCATTCATGAAGCGTGTCGTGGCGGAAAGCTACGCGTGAACTGTCCGGCTACCGCCGCAACGCGGTGTCCCACTCAAACGATATGCCCGCCGCCGGCAGAATCGGGAAAAGCCGCGAGAAGGTCATGAACACCTGGCCGGTTCGCGCGTTAAACCCATCGTAGGAGTCGAATCGCCGGTTGCGGCGGTTGGTGAGATTCAACACCTCGGCATAGAGCGTAGCGCGCCAGGTTTTGCGCTGGAATGAGCGCGTGACGCGAAAATCCGCACGTTGGTAGGCGTCCAACCGTATCCGGTTGCGTTCCTGTGCAAGGTACAAGCGGCCATCCGGCCCGCGCCGCACGAAGCCGGGGATGGGGAAATTGCTGCCGTAGGAATACCGCAGGCTGAGCATCCACTGGCTTCGCAAGCGCCAGGCGCCGTAGGCATTCAGCGTGTGGCGCTGGTCCGAGTCCGCGTCGAACTCCTTGCCCAAGACGGAGTCGCGCATCGACGCTTTCCCCCAGGCGTATGCCACCCAGCCCGAGATCCGATTGGCGCTGCGCCGTTCCAGCAGGATCTCATAACCATGCGACGAGCCCCGTAATGAAGACTCGAACGTGGGATTCAGGGGAGGCGTTACCGTCGCCCCGGCCGCGTTCAGGCGCGGTTCCAGTTGTGGCTGCCACCACAAGTCGCGCTCATCGCGCCGCCACCACTCGACGCGCAGGCGAGCGCGTTGCCCCAACATTTGCTCCACACCTGCCGCGCCGTGCTGCGCGCGGGCAGGGGGAAGGTGCGGATTCCCTACCCCAGTGGTGAACAGCGCGGGCATTTCGGGATATTGCGCCGCCTGGCTGAACGCACCTACCAGCTTGCCGCCTTCCCACAGCCGCAACGCCACGCTCCCGTGCGGCAGCAGAGCGATGGGCGCGGTTACGGTGGAAGCGTCCCAGCGGACGCCTGTGGAACCCCACAACCGGCCCGCCTGCCAGCCTTGCTCCAACCAGCCTCCAGAACGCAGTCCCGTTGCATTCCATTGGTCGGCGCGCCGCAGCGCCGCGGGGTTAAACTGCCAGCGAAAACTGTTCCCGTCATCATGAATCCGTCGGATCTGCACTCCAGCGCTCAAGGGCGTTCGTGAGGACCATTGCCAGTGTGCTTCGCTGACGCCGGCCCACTCGGTATAGCCGCCTAGCCCGAGCGGCAGCCGTTGCGGGTTCTCTCCGGCATACCGTTCCCGCATCCAGGAGCCTCGCTGCACCAGAGCCGCCCGGGCCGAGGGTGACCAGCGCCAGCCAAGGCTGCCCACCGTGAAATGGTAGGTCGCCGTAGTGATTGCGTTGATCCCCAGGCGGTCCAGCACGCTCCGGCGGTCGAGATCAGAAAGCCCGTCAAGGAAAGTAAGACTGAGTTGATGGCGGGGCGACAGCTCATAGGACACCTTTGCCTGAGCGTCCAGAAACCCGAATGCCAGCCCCGCCTCCGCAGCACTGCTTTCGCGGATCAGATACTGCAGGTAGCTCTTGCGGACGCTCGCCAGCCAGGACCCACGCCCGCCGGCTAACGGTCCTTCCGCCACCGCATTGATGGCCGCCACACCAGCGTTCACCCGGAAGGCCTGGCTGCGCCGGTTGCCCTCGCGCAACCGCAGATCCAGCACGCCGGACGTGAACTCCTGATAACGAACCGGCGGCGCGCCCGGGTGCAGCAGCACCTCCTGCACGACGTCAGTTGGAAACATTGCCGTGGAACCGAGATTCGTCTGCGTCGGCACAGAGTGCAATGGATTATTCAGCAGAATCCCGTCGGCGTAGACCGCCAGCCGCTCGAAACCGGCGCCGCGCAGCGAGAATATCCCACTGTATTCGTCATTGGCAGCAACGCCCGGCAGCGACTGCACTGCCCGAAGAGGGTCGTCTGCAATCACGCCTGACAGGTTTTTCAGTTCCTGCGTGCTCAACCGGCGCTCCGCGGGGCTCGACTGCAGGACGCTTTCGAAAGGCCCGGCCGATACCTCCAATCGATCCGTGCGCGTGAGTTGATCAGGCGTCAGCAACAAGTCTGCTGCGCCCGCTTGCACCTCTGCCCGCAGCGGACGGTAACCCACCAAACTGGCCATCAGTCCGCAGTCCAAGCCGCGCACAGTTACCAGATACCCGCCGTCTGCACCGGAATACGATTCCGTCTCCTGCCCGCCGCAGGAAACCACCAGCTTGACGCGAGCCAGCTTTTCTCCCGTGCTGGCGTCCAGAACGTATCCCTGCATGACGCTGGGCTGGCCCCAGACGGCAAGCGCGGTCCATCCCAGCAGGATGAACCGCGCCAGAAAGCCCGGGCCGCCCGTCATCGTCAGGCGCGGGGCGTTGTGGCCTTGAGCGTGTAGCTGGAAAGCACCTTCATGTAGTTGGCGCGTTCGAACGCGGCGGGCTCCGCCACCGATTGTGAACTCATCGAGCCGCGCATCTGACGGACTGACTCGTACTCGTGCTCCTCCATCCACTCGATCATGTCCTCTTCGATCTTCGCCAGATACTGCGGCCCGTGCCGCAGCAGGGCGGAAGTCGTCATCACCACGCGTGCACCCGCCATGATGCTCTTCAGAGCGTCCTCGCCGGTGTGCACGCCGCCTGTGATAGCCAGGTCCGGACGGATCCGGTTGTACAACAAGGCCGTCCAGTGAAGCCGCAGCCGCAACTCGGAGGAGTCGCTGAGCACGAGGTTGGGCACTACCTCGAGCGTTTCCAGATCAAAGTCCGGCTGATAGAAGCGGTTGAACAGCACCAGTGCGTCTGCGCCGGCTTCATCCAGCCGCTTGGCCATGTGCGCGAATGCCGTGAAAAACGGGCCCAACTTCACCGCCACGGGAATACGCACGCTCGCCTTCACGTGGCTGACCAGGTCGAAGTAAATCTCCTCTACCCGCTGGGCGCTCATTTCCATGTCCGTGGGCAGGTAGTAAACATTCAACTCGATGCCGTCCGCGCCCGCTTGCTCCATCATCTGGGCATAACGGATCCAGCCGCCTGTGGAAACCCCGTTCAGGCTGCCGATCACCGGAATATCCACCGACTCCTTTACCCGCCGCAAGTGGTTCACATACGGCTCCGGCCCGAAGTTGTAGTTGGTCATCTCCGGGAAATAGGAAACGGCTTCGCCATAACTGTCCGCCGTCTCGGTCAGAAAACGGTCGAGTTCCCCGCTCTCAATTTGAATCTGCTCTTCAAAAAGCGAGTGCAGAACGATGGCCGACGCGCCGCCGTCCTCGAGACGCAGGCAATTGCCTACGTCCTTGCACAACGGCGAAGAAGAAGCCACCAGCGGCGTGCGGAGCTTCAGCCCCATGTATCCAGTGGAAAGGTCGATCATGCTCTACTTTTCTCCTTCGGCGGGAGCAGCCGCAGTTGCGGTCTCCGCCTTAGCGGCAGCCGCGGCGCCCGTGCCGGGCATGGCGGCCATCTGTTCGTATATCCTCCAGCGGTTCATCACGTCGGCCTGGGCCTCGGCCAGCAGCCGCTTGGCATCGGCGGGCTTGCTGTGCACCAGCATTGTGTAGCGGGTTTCGTTGTAAATGTACTTATCCAGCGGCAGGCTGGGCGCCTTCGAATCCAGCACAAACGGATTCTTGCCCTCCTGCGCCAGCATCGGATTGTAGCGGAACATCGGCCAGTGGCCTGACTGCACCGCCAACTTCTGCTGCTCCAGCCCGAACCGCATGTCGTAGCCGTGCGCGATGCAGTGCGAGTAAGCGATGATCAGCGACGGCCCGTCCCATCTCTCGGCCTCGTTGAAAGCCTTCAAGGTTTGCATATCGCTGGCGCCCATGGCCACGCGAGCGACGTACACGTTGCCGTAGGCCACGGCCATCATTGCGAGATCCTTCTTCGCCGCCGGTTTGCCTCCAGCGGCGAACTTGGCCACCGCGCCCCGTGGCGTGGACTTTGACATCTGGCCGCCCGTGTTTGAGTACACCTCGGTGTCCAGCACCAAGATGTTTACGTTCCGCCCCGACGACAGGACATGGTCCAGGCCGCCGTAGCCAATATCATACGCCCAGCCATCGCCGCCCAGGATCCAAACGCTCTTCTTGACCAGCATGTCTGCCACGGCCATGAGGTCGCGCAAGACCGGAGCGCTGCCGTTCGAACTCTTGGCCATGAGCTCCTGGCAGCGCGCCTTCAGCGCCGCCACGCGCTCCCGCTGCTGGTTGATGCCTTCCTCGGTGGACTGGTCAGCCTTCAGGATGCCTTCAGCCAGGCTTTCGCCCAGTTTCACCGCCAGGCGCTCCACCAATTCCCGCGCATACTGTTCCTGCTTGTCCACCGCCAGGCGCATACCCAGGCCAAACTCGGCGTTATCTTCAAACAGCGAATTGGACCACGCAGGACCGCGCCCCTGCTGGTTCACCGTGTATGGCGTGGTGGGCAGGTTGCCGCCGTAGATGGACGAGCAGCCTGTGGCGTTGGCAATCAACGCCCGGTCGCCGAACAACTGCGTCAGCAGCTTTACGTACGGAGTTTCGCCGCATCCCGAGCACGCGCCCGAGAACTCGAACAGCGGCTCGAAAATCTGGATGTCCTTGACCTGCGAAACCGACATCTTCGACCGGTCGAACTCCGGCAGGCCCAGGAAGAATTCCCAATTGGCCGCTTCGGCCTCGCGCAACGGCGGCTGGTCCTCCATATTGATGGCTCGCCGTTTCGGCTGGTTCTTGTCCTTCACCGGACAGGCTTCTACGCACAACGCACAGCCCGTGCAGTCTTCCGGCGCCACCTGGAGCGAATAACGGAGGTGCTTGTAGTCCTTCCAGCGCGCCTCGGTGTCTTTGAACGTGGCCGGCTTGCCGTCCAGCAGCGCCGGATCGTAGATTTTCGCGCGAATCACTGCGTGCGGACAGACCAGAACGCACTTGCCGCACTGAATGCAGATCTTCTCGTCCCACACCGGGATTTCGAGCGCGATGTTACGTTTCTCCCAGCGGGCCGTGGCCGTCGGGAAAGTCCCGTCAATCGGCATCGCCGATACCGGCAGGCTGTCGCCATCGCCACTGATGATCCGCCCCAGCACATCGCGCACAAACTCCGGCGCCTGCGCCGGCACCGGAGGCCGCAACTGCTTCGGACTCGTGATCGTTCCGGGCACCTTGACCTCGTGCAGCCGCGCCAGCGTCTGGTCCACTGCCGCGAAGTTCTTCTGCACGACAGCCTCTCCCCGCTTGCCGTAGGTCTTTTCGATCGATTTCTTGATCTCGGCGATCGCTTCCTCACGCGGCAGCACCCCGGAGATCGCGAAAAAGCAGGTCTGCATCACCGTGTTGATGCGCGACCCCATACCCGTTTCCTTGGCAACCTCGTACGCATCGATCACAAAGAAGCGGAGTTTCTTGTCCACGATGGTTTTCTGCACGTCCACCGGAAGCTGGTCCCAAATCTCCTCCGGGCCAAAAGGCGCGTTCAGCAGGAATACCGCCCCTTCGTCCGCCTGCCGCAGCACGTTGATCCGTTCAAGGAACGTGTACTGATGGCAGGCCACGAAATTGGCTCGGCTGATGAGATAGGAGCTTTGGATCGGTTTGGGCCCGAACCGCAGGTGCGATACGGTGACGGAACCGGACTTCTTCGAGTCATACACGAAGTAGCCCTGCGCGTAGTTGTTCGTTTCCTCCCCGATAATCTTTACCGAGTTCTTGTTGGCGCCCACCGTGCCGTCCGCGCCCAGACCATAAAAAACGGCCCGGACCGTCTTCGGATCCTCCGTGGAGAACGACGAATCGAACGGGATGCTCGTGTTCGTGACGTCGTCTTCAATGCCAATTGTGTAGTGGTTTTTCGGAGCCTCCTTCTTCAATTCATCCAGCACCGCCTTCACCATGGCGGGTGTGAACTCCTTCGAAGAGAGCCCGTACCGGCCGCCCGTGACGCGTGGCATCCCAAACGGCAACTGCCCGGCGGCCAGCGTCTCCGCCAGCGCCGTCAGCACATCCTGGTAGAGCGGTTCGCCCGCCGCCCCCGGTTCCTTCGTCCGGTCCAGTACAGTCAGGCTCTTCACCGTTTTCGGCAGGGCGCCAATGAAATGCTCGACCGAGAACGGCCGGAACAGGCGAACCTTCAGCAATCCGACTTTCTCGCCAGCGGCGGTCAGGGCGTCAACGGCCTCGTGCGCGGCCTCAGCGCCTGAGCCCATCAGGATCATCACCCGCTCGGCATCCGGCGCGCCTTCATACTCAAACAGCCGGTATTGCCGCCCCACGACTGCCGCAAAACGGTCCATCGCCTTCTGCACGATGCCCGGCATTGCAGTGTAGAACTTGTTCACGGTTTCGCGCGCCTGGAAATAGACATCCGGATTCTGCGCGGTTCCGCGCAGCACCGGACGGTCCGGAGAAAGCGCCCGCTCCCGGTGCGCCCGGATTAACTCGGCGGGCAGCATTGCCCGCATATCGTCCTCGGTCAACTGCTCCACTTTCGCCACTTCGTGCGAGGTGCGGAACCCGTCAAAGAAGTGCAGGATTGGCACCCGGCCCTCCAGCGTGGCCGCCTGTGCGATCAACGCCATGTCCATGACTTCCTGCACCGAATTCGAGGCCAGCAGAGCCCACCCCGTCGCCCGCACGCTCATGACGTCCTGGTGGTCCCCAAAGATCGAGAGCGCATGCGCAGCCAGCGACCGTGCGGCCACATGGAACACCGTGGCCGTTAATTCCCCAGAAATCTTGTACATGTTGGGGATCATCAGCAACAGGCCCTGGGCTGACGTAAACGTTGTGGTCAAAGCCCCCGCCTGCAGCGCCCCATGGACTGCGCCGGCCGCGCCGCCCTCGCTCTGCATCTCAATCACGCTCGGGATCGATCCCCAAATATTCGCTTTGCCCTCGCTCGACCATTGGTCGGACCATTCCCCCATCGGAGAGGAGGGCGTGATCGGATAAATCGCGATGACTTCGTTGGTCCGGTGGGCTACATACGCAGCCGCCTCATTGCCGTCTAAAGTTACTTGATTTCTGGGCATGATTGATATGACTCTTGATCCTTGACTGCACGCAGACTGCCATCACGGCTATCCGGAGCAGAATATCCTTATCCTATGCCTTTCGTTAGGGAATCCGCCACTAGCGGAGAAACGGAAGCTTGACTAGCTGCGTCAGATCACCCAGTCACGCAAGGAATCTGTTCCTTCTTGTTCGCGCTATGCTGGATTTCACCCACCCCCCATTGCCCGTGCGCCCAGCCCTCATTCTCTCGCTGCTCTTTCTTCCACTGGCAGCCCAGCCTCGTATCGGCCATGTCGAGGTCTTCGGCGCATATAAATCCCCCAAAGACAAGATCTTGCGTGCCGTCGGCGTGAAGGCTGGAGATCCACTGCCCCGATCCAAAGGCGACTTGGAGGAGAAGATCGAAGCGATTGGCGGCATCGTCCGCGCCCGCGTCGAGGCTTGGTGCTGCGACGAAGGAAACCCGATTCTTTACCTCGGTGTGGAAGAAAGAGGGGGGCCGGTCTTCCTCAGCCGCAACTTGACGGTTGAGGATGTGGAGTTACCTGCCGAGGTGATTCAGGTCTACACCGAGTTTGCCGGAGCCCTGGCCCGCGCTGTCGCCGCCAAAGACACCGAAGAGGACTTGACCGATGGCCACTCCCTCATGGCCAACCTCCCCTGCCGCGTTTTGCAGGAGCGCTTCCTCGGCCTGGCCGAAATCCACGAGCAAACGCTGCGGCGCGTCCTCCTGGGATCCCCCGAAGCTGAACAACGTGCCGTGGCTGCTTATGTTTACGGCTATGCGCCCGACAAGGCCGCACTGGTCCCTGCCCTTCAACTCGCCTTGCAGGACCCCGATGAAAGCGTGCGGGTCAACGCCGCCCGCGCGCTCCGTGCCATCGCTGTCTACGCCCGCTCCGAAACTTCGGCCAAGGACATCAAACTCGCCCCCACCTGGTTCATCGAGATGCTCAACTCACTCGCCTTGCAGGACCGACTTGAAGCGGCTCAGACCCTCCTTTATCTCCTCGACGGAACCCAGGCCGAGGCCGTAGTGGCCGGCATCAAGGAACGCGCCCTGCCCGCCCTCTTCGACATGGCCCGATGGCGATATCTCCCCCACGCCTTGCCGGCTTTTCTGCTCCTCGGCCGCCTGACCGGCCAGGAGGAAGTGGACCTCATGCGCCTATGGGTACAAGACCGCAACAAAGCCCTCCTCTCTTTCCACAAATCACTTATCAAAAAATGAATATTTTTTAATTTTTAATCACTTCCCCCGCCCAAATTACCTTTTTTGAATTCAATCACTTGCCGCGTTCCGAATCTCCCGGAATGAAATACTGTATTGTTGATAGGGAATAGTCAGATTGTGTAATCTGCAATGGCAGTATTGTCCCTCTCATGAGTCTGCCAGCTCTATCGCATCTCCGGGCGCTCGAGGCCGAGAGCATTCACATCCTGAGGGAGACGGCCGCGCAGTTCCGCAACCCGGTTCTGCTGTATTCGATCGGCAAGGACAGCTCGTGCCTGGTCCATCTGGCGCGGAAAGCCTTCTATCCGGGCCGGATCCCCTTTCCCCTCCTGCACATCGACACCACATACGAGTACCCGGAGATGATCGAGTTCCGGGACCGTTTCACGCGGGAGATCGGAGCCGAGCTTCGGGTTTACGTGAACCAGGCGGCGGTCATGGTCGGAGCCAATCCATACAGCCTGGGCACGGCCAAGTGTTGTGGACTCCTCCGGACACGCGCCCTGGTAGACGGTCTGCGCGAAGGCGGCTACGACGCAGCCATCGGCGGGGCCCGGCGGGATGAAGAGAAATCGCGCGCCAAGGAGCGCGTCTTCAGTTTCCGCGACAAAGAAGGACGTTGGGAACCACGGAACCAGCGGCCGGAAGTCTGGAACATCTACAACGGCCGCGTGGATCCCGGCGAAAGCATTCGCGTGTTCCCTCTCTCAAACTGGACCGAGATGGATGTCTGGCGGTACATCGAAATCGAAAACATCCCTCTGGTGCCCCTTTATTTCGCCAAGCCGCGGCAGGTTGTGGTGCGGGGCTCCACTCTGATCCCCCTCGAAACCAACGTGAAGTTGCTGCCCGGTGAGGAGCCAGAAACGGTAATGTGCCGCATGCGCTCATTAGGCTGCACGCCCTGCAGCGGGGCCATCCGGTCGGAGGCGGATACGGTGGGCAAGATCATTCTGGAACTGGCCGCTTTCCGGCGCTCTGAACGAGAGAACCGCGTCATCGACCACGACCAGGACGGCTCCATGGAATTGAAAAAGCGTGAGGGGTATTTCTGAGATGGCGACACTCGCCGAACCACGCTCCTTGCCGCTTTCGCACTTCACGGCCGCGACAGACGAAAAGCCGCTCCTGCGCATCTCCACCGCCGGCAGCGTGGACGACGGCAAATCCACGCTCATCGGCCGTCTGCTCTTCGACACAAAGTCGGCCTGGGACGATCACATCGAAGAGGTCAGCCGCAGCAAAGTGAACCGCTCAGGCCGCGCGCTGGATCTATCGCTGCTCACCGACGGATTGCGGGCCGAGCGGGAACAGGGCATCACCATCGATGTTGCCTACCGTTACTTCGCAACCCCGCGCCGGAAGTTCATTGTGGCCGACACGCCAGGTCATGAGCAATACACGAGGAACATGGCCACAGGCGCATCCACTGCCGATCTTGCGGTGATCCTGGTGGACGCCCGCAAAGGCCTGCTGGCGCAGTCTCGCCGGCATGCCTTCATCGCCTGGCTGCTCGGAGTACGCCAACTGGTTTTTGCCATCAACAAGATGGACTTGGTTGGGTTCGAGCAGACCGTGTTCGACTCCATCCGCCGGCAGGCCGCGCCGCTGCTGGAACGGCTCGATGGCGCGCATGCCACGTTCCTGCCCGTCAGTGCATTGGACGGCGACAATGTCGTCAGCCGTTCGTCCCGCATGCCCTGGTATCCGGGACCCAGCCTGCTGGAGTTGCTTGAAACAGCGGACCCCGCCGCTCAGCGCCCGGTCTTGCCGTTCCGCATGGCTGTGCAGTCCGTCATCCGGCCGCATCTGGACTTCCGCGGCTTCGCCGGCCAGATCGCCAGCGGCCGCGTCCGGCCCGGCGATCCCATTGTGGCATTGCCCTCCGGCCGCACGGCCGTCGTGAGACGCATCGTCACCTTCGATGGCGATCTGCCCGAAGCCTTTGCACCCATGTCGGTCACTCTGGAGCTCGACCGGGAGATCGACATTTCACGTGGAGACCTGCTGGCGCTCGAAGCCGACCAGCCCCAGCAGGCAGGCGCCATCCGCGCGCAGCTTGTGTGGATGCATGAGTCGGCCGGCGAGGCCGGCTCTTCCTATCTTCTTCAGCAAGGCACACGCGTGGTTCCCGTTCGTTTGCGCTCCGTGCGCCACCGCTGGGACGTTGAGCACCTGCACACGACGGAAGCCGCGGCCCTCGAACTCAACGACATCGGCGAAGTGGAAATTGAGGCCGCCGAAACGCTTGCCTTTGACAGCTACCGCGACAACCGGGCGACGGGCGGATTCATCCTTATCGATGCGATTCGCAATGCTACCGTCGCGGCCGGCCTGATCGAGAGCGGCGCTGAGAGCGCCGTCCGGGACCGCCAGCGCTTCAGCACCGATCCGTTCACCCCCGGCGAGCGCGCTGCGCTGCGTGCCGTTCTGGCCCACATGAAGCGGTTTGGTTTCCGCATAGAAGACTTCGAGGAAGGAGAGGGCATCTGATCATGCGCGATCCTTTGGCAAGCGCTTCGGCGGTGATCCGGGAGGCTCTCAGTCTGGCCCAGCCCGCCTGCTTCACCTGCAGTTTTCAGGCAGAGGACGTAGCCCTCCTGCACCTGATCCGCCTTCAGGCCCCCGCCATCCCTGTGCTGTTCTTGGAGACGGGTTACCACTTTCCGGCCGTTCTCACCTACCGCGACCGGCTCACTTCGGACTGGGGCCTGAATTTGGTGAACCTTGTGCCCCGTGAGACCGTGCCCGAGCAGGAATTGCGCCTCGGCATTCTCTATCAAACCGACCCGAACGAATGCTGCAATCTGCGCAAAGTGGAACCGCTCCGCCGGGGGCTGCGCGACTATGCGGTCTGGTTCACCGGGCTCCGCCGCGAGCAGTCGCCCACCCGCGCCAATTTGCAGCCGCGCGAGACGCACCGTTTCCCCGAGGGTTTCGCGCTTGAAAAGTTCAGCCCGCTGTTTGATTGGACTACTTCCGATGTGATGGCCTACCTGGCAGCCAACGAGATCCCCTTGCTGCCCTTGTACGAAGAGGGCTACACCAGCATCGGTTGCGCGCCCTGCACCCGCAAGCCGGCCCCGGGCGAACATGCCCGGGCGGGCCGCTGGGGCGGCGCAAAACTGGAATGCGGCCTGCACACCGTAACCGCGAAGGAGGCATGAATGGAGATCCTGTTGGGTTTCGGCATTGCCTGCATCGTCGGCCTCACCGGAATGGGTGGCGGCCCCTTGGCGGCGCCTTTGCTGATGCTTGTGCTGGGCGTGCCCCCGGCCGAGGCAGTCGGCACTTCGCTGCTCTTTGTGTTTTTTACCAAGCTGGCGGCGGCTTCGGTCTACTGGCGGCGCGGCCAGGTGGACTACCCGGCTTTGAAACTCCTCTGCTACGGCGGGTTGCCCGGGGTCATCGCCGGCACATTCGTCCTGCAGCGGATGACCCAGCACCCCAAGCTGCAGCCAATCGTCTTAACCGCCATCGGCGCCATCATCGCCGTGATGGCGCTGTTCAGCCTCTGGCGCACCTTCGTCGCGCATACCACGGCAGCGGACCCCTCCCGGGTGCGCCGGTTGCCATGGCTCGCCGCGCCCATCGGTCTGGAGGTGGGCTTTTCCTCCGCCGGAGCGGGCGCTCTCACCAGCCTGGCCCTGCTCAGCAATACCCGTCTGCAACCTGCCATGGTTGTTGGCACCGATCTGGTGTTTGGGCTGGCGCTTGCCGCCGCAGGCGGCTCCATCCATCTGGCCACCGGCAATCTCAACCTGCCCCTGCTGCTGAAACTCTCTACAGGCGGCATCGCCGGGGCGTTTCTAGGCGCTTGGGTGGGCGGGCGGCTGCCCGCGCGAGCCATCCGCGTGGCGCTCTCTGCGGTGATGGTCTATCTGGGCCAGCACCTGGTCCGTGATGGCGTGCTGGCGCTCGCCCGGTAGCCGCCCCGCCTCTAACGCTGCAAAGGCGCGGGCCGCAGCGTATTGCGGTGCTCTTCCATCAGCGCGAGCAGTTGCCGTACTATTGCCGGTTCCTTGTCCGCCAGATCGTACTGCTCCGCAGGATCCTCCTGCAGGTTGTAAAGAGCAGGTCTTTCCAGCTTGGTGGTCTTGGGCGTCCCGGCGGCCTCGCTTGTAATGGTATGGAGTTTCCACGGTCCTCGCCGGACAGCCCGCAGCTCTTCGTGGTTGTAAAAGAAAAACGTTCGTTCCCGTCCCGGATCACGGCCTTCCAACGCACCGCTGATATCTTCGCCATCCAGTTCCACGCCTGCGGGCAACTGGGCGCCCGCATAACGGGCCAGCGTTGGGAGGAGATCCATCGTGCTGCTCTGGGCGGTGACTACCTGCCCCGCCGGCAGCCGTCCTGGCAGACGCGCAATGCAGGGTACCCGCATGCCGCCGTCCCACGTGGTCATCTTCCCCTCCCGCAGAAGCCCTGAGGACCCGCCCAGTTCTCTCTTCACCAGCCATGGACCGTTGTCCGAGCTGAAGAGCACCAGCGTGTTACTGTCGAGCCCCGCGGCCTTTAACGCGCTTAGAATCTCACCCGTGCTCCAGTCAATTTCTTCGACGACGTCGCCGTACAGACCTCGAGCGCTCCGCCCCAGAAACCGGTCGCTGGCGTAGAGCGGCACGTGCGGCATGGTGTGTGCGAGGTACAGGAAAAACGGCTGCCCCGGTTTTTCTCCAATGAACCGGAGGCTCTCTTCGGTATAGCGGCGCGTGAGCAAGGCCTGGTCCGGCTCCGTCTCGACCGTCTTTTCGTTGCTCATGAGCGGCAGTGCGGGATAGCGCTGGTTGCCCGGCGCGCCCGGGCCAGGCCCCGGCCGCATATCGTTCGAATACGGGATTCCGAAATAGCTATCGAAACCGTGCCGCGTTGGCAGGAATGGCGGCAGATGGCCGAGATGCCATTTACCCACGCAAGCCGTCCGGTATCCTGCGCCGCGCAGAACTTCGGCGATCGTGGTCTCCGATTCCGGCAGGCCGCCGGTTGAATCGGGGAACAGGACGCGTGTTACGCCGCTCCGCAGCGGCAGGCGGCCCGTCAGCAAAGCCGCGCGGCTCGGCGAACAGACGGGCGACGCCGAATAGAACTGCGTCAAGCGCACGCCCTCCTGGGCCATGCGATCGATGTTCGGCGTCCGGATCGTGGGATGGCCGTAACAGCCCAGATCCCCGTAGCCCAGATCGTCGCAGTAAATCACCACGAGGTTGGGCGGTTTCGGCGGCTCGGGCTTGGCACTCCTGGTTCTTCGGGCTTGCGAGGCCAACGCCGGGCCAGCCAGCATGGAGGAGAAAGCGCGTCGGGTGAGCATCAGCGGAGCACAGTCTTGTGCACCGCTACGTTATCACCTTCGTCCACTACTTTCACCGCGATTGTGAACTCGGCCCCGGCCGGTTTGTCCACCTCCACGGCGTAATCGTGGACAGAAGAGTCGGTGATGCCTGTGGTGGGCGCGACCGCCACCCATGCACCGCCGTTGATGGAGTACTCAGCGGACGCCAGGGCGGACAGCGCGTCAGCCGCCTGAAAGCGAAGCCGGATCTTCGTGCCCTCAATCCGAGCCGTCAGATTACGCACTTCCGGCGGCGTATTGTCGATGACAAATGGCTCACTCTCCGCCGAGGCGGTCAACCCTTGGCCGGGGTAGTTATCCGCCTGGTCGGTCGCAGTCACGCGCAGCCGGTACCTGCCGTCAGCAAAGGCTGTCGTATCCCAACTGTACCGGTTCTCTTCCAGTTCGCTTTTCAGTAGCTTCCATTCGCGCTCTTCCACTCCGCGAATCTCCAGCTTGAACTGCAGCGAATCGCCATTCGGATCCGCGGCCTTCCAGCGCGCTCCTCGCCAGGAGTGCGCCGAATTCATCGTCACCGATCCGCTTGGCTGCGCTGAGGCTGCCGGAGGCGTGGAACGGCGTGGCTGGCCAATCGGCGGCAGGGTCAGCGTCGAACCGCTGCTGCTCAAGGCGGACGCCTGCGGAAAGCGGTAGCCCATTGGCGTCATCTCGACGAGTTCCACTGCCGGCGCCACGTTCTTCGACTGGTAAGCTACCTCTACCAGCGACAACTCTGGCGACTGCCCATCCGGAGCCGCTTTCAACGTGGCACGCCATCCCAGGAACCTTGCGGAAGGCGACGCGACGCGGTCCCGCACCGGCTGATAGGCACTCCAGTGCAGGCCAGGCCGCTCGGTGTTTCCGCTGCGGGTCTCCAGGGTTACCGATCCGCCACGCAGTTCCGCCTCGTAACGCAGCCGGCCCCAATAAGTGAACATCCCGGCGTCCAAGACATCGCTTTCAATCGAGCCATCTTTTTGCAGTTGAGGCCCTAAGCGGTACAGGCGGCCAGGGTTCGCGGCCGCCACGGCGAGTGCGCCCGAGGGCAACACCGCCAGCGCGGTCACTTGCGACGGTTCGGCATCAGCAATCCTCGTGCTCAGCGAATCGCTCTCAATCCGGATCACCAAACCTTGATTCCCCGTTCCTGCTACGGTGCGCCCGCGCCCATCCAGAGCCAGCGCGTAAACGACATCCTGGCTGTGGCTCCAGGCCAGACGCGGTTCGCCGTCTGGCAGGATGCGCCAGATCTCGCTGCCGCCCGCCAGCGCTGCAGGGTTAGGACCCATCGTGGGCGGAGGCGTGCTTGTGGCAGCAGCCGTTGGTGTGGGCTGTCCTGGCGCCGCCGGGGCGGCCGCCGGCCGCGGCTGTGCAGGTATGGCAGGTGCGGGGACCGGCGCCGGCAAGGGCAAAGCCGACCTCCTGCCTGACGCCGCCGCCCAGATGGTGCCATCGGCGCCCAGTGTCAACGCCGTGACTTCTCTTTTGCCCGTCTGATGCAGAATGAATCCCTTGCCTGCGGCATCCACACGAATGACAAGACCTCCCGGTTCAGTGCCCACAACCAGCGAGCCTTTCCCGTCCGCTGTCAAACTGCGAACGTGCGCCTCGCCGGAATCGAACACCACGGCCGCTTGGCCGTTCGCCCCGATCCGGTGAATTTGTCCCGGTTCGCCGGTTGCCGCCAACAGCGTGCCCTGCTGCTCCACCCAAAGGGCCCAGATGTACTTCGCGGTTGAGGTATGCAGCAGTGTGGCTTGACCCTTTGCGTCGATCCGGAAGATGCGCGCGTCGGGCGACACGGCGGCCAGCAAATCTCCATTCGGCTGTGCCGCCAGAGCGTAGACCGCACCGCCATCCAGTTTGACCAGCAGCCGTCCCTTGCCCGCAGAGTCGATCACGAACACCCGGCCTTCGGCGCCGCCGGCAAAAACAGTCCCATCCTTGCCCACCGCCACTGACCACAAATGAGGGACGCCCGGATCGAACAATTCGTCAAACACCGGCGCCAGCGTCAGCCGTCCATTGCTCGCCAGGGCGAGCCCTTGCAGCACGCCTTTCTCGAATTCGGAGGCCTCGGTTTGCGTCCAGGTCTTGGTCTCCACCGCCGGAAGCAGCACGCACGACAGAGCGGCGGCCGCGAGAAACTGTTTGGTCATTGGGGAATGAATTCGCTTTCTACTTGACGCGGAATCGGAGAGACACGCTGCCATCCACGAGTTCATCAAACGGCAGCCGTTCTTCCACCCGGGCCGTCTCCATCGTGGCCGGCAAAGGCCGTGTCGTCCGTCCCGCTTGCAGAACGTTCAACACGGACGGAGGCACGCCGCTCAGCACCTTGTCGTTGTCGTACACGGTGGGCCGGGTCTCGACGATCGAAATGTAGAGCATATTGTTCGGCCGTTCCTGGTTGATCAGCGATACGGTCTGCGGCAGGCCCATTTTGCGGCCGGCCCCGGCCATCATCTGGGTCCGGTTCAACATCAGGCTGTCGGACAGCAGCAACCGGTGCTCGCCGGCCGGGAGACCGGCGGGCAACTTCACCCGGAACGTGCGGGAGATGGGTTCGCCGCGCCAAGGGCGCAGAAACACCAGTCCCGACAACTCGCTGCCCGCTTCCACTTCGGAGTTATCCAGCCACGCACTGTCCACGCTGAGCGTCCGCTTCTCCGGAATCACTTCCAGAACCGCGTCCACTTCCTTCAACCGAGGCAGCGGATCCAGATTGCCATACAGCCGGTTGAACTTCTCCGACCACCACGCGGCCAGTTGCATCGGCGCCGGCATGGGAGCATCTCCGCTGGCCACCATCGTCTGCACGTCCAGATCCTGGGCGCCTTCCAACTTCACTTTGCCGCGCAACCGGAGCGTTGCTTCGTCCGCCGAGCCGTCGTTAATGCCCTGCAAGGTATTGAAGGTGGTCAGCATCATCAGAAATGGCGTCCAGCGCGGATGCGAGAAGACGTGATACTTGAACTGCTTCTCACGCGGGGCGCCACCGTTGGTTCCGTAGGTCTTGACCTTGAGAGAAACCGGAATCGTTTCCGCTTCGGCGCCCAGCTCGCCCAGGATGCCTGAATGCCGGTCCTGCCGGAGCGCTCCCACAATTTCGGTGGCATTGGCGAACTTGTTGGGTTGAAACTGCGAACTGAGCACCATCAGCACCTCGCCTTTGCTCATGGGCATGCTCAGCGGACCCAAATTGAAGAAACTGTGCCCAAAACCCAGCACCCTTTTCCCATCGTTGTAGGTGACAGTGCCCAGGCCCGTGATATTCATATCCCCGGAGACCAGCACGCCGGCGATCGCCTCGCCAGGCTGCAGCGCCTTCTCCCAGCCCGGCGCGGGAACCGGCGGACCTGCATTCCCCGCCGCTCCACCCTGCACCGCCGCCAATCCCATTTGCTCAAAGACCGGCCGGAACTGCCGTAGCGTCTCTTCGTGAAAACCTGAAAGGCTGAGCGGGGTCTCGATCGGCACCAGCCTGGGTGAAGCCCCAGCCATCTGCAGGAAATCGCGGGGAATGTCTAGCCCCTGCACCACCGAGGCGGATTGCGGATGCCGGGATTGTGCGGGCCGCGACTGGTCCATCGCGTCGATTTCCAGCATGTGTTCGATGGGAGTGATGCCACAGATGGCGTCCGGAGAAAAGACGCTGATCCGCAGCGCGATGGCGCCAATCAACTTGCCCTCGATGTACACAGGGCTGCCGCTCATACCGCCAGCCACGTTCGTCCGCGCGGCCTTACCGCCGAGTTTTGCCAGAATGACATCCTGGCCGGGACCCCAAGCGTTCTTCCAAGGCCCGATGATTTCCACCGGCACGGCTTCCGGCTCTGTACCTTGGAACACCGTCCAAGCCACGCCCTGCATCCCCGCCTTCACCTCTGCCGACCGCATAATAGACACCGAACCCGCCCGCGGCGGCGTCTGCGCCCCCGCCGGTTGCGCCAGCGCAGGCCAGCCTGCCCACAGCAGGGGCAGCACCACCAGCGCTCGCCTTCGCTTCTTCATATCGTTCGGGTTCCTCCAGGGGGGTGTCCGTCAGGCACTTTCATTATCTCTCTCGCCGTTTCAGAAAAAAACCAGGACAATTCTCTCCGCAATCAGCACACCTTACCTATCCATCGGCTATATTTGTCTCTTCATACAGGAGGAGACCCGCGATGCCACCGATGCCCTCAGGGGAAGTGACTTCGCTGTTGCGCGCCAGCCGGGAAGGACACCTCGATGCGCTAGACCGCCTCCTGACGCTGTTGTATCCAAACTTGCGCCATATGGCCGCCGGTCTTCTCGACCGGGAAAGCCACGCCTTCACGCTGCAGCCTACCAGCCTGTTGCACGAGGCTCTTTTGCGTCTCTTTTTCCAGGGGCGCCCTCCCGAGGCCAAAGATCGCGCCCATCTGATGGCCATTGCAGGCAGACAGATGAGGTGCGTGCTGATCGATCATGCCCGCGCCCGCCTTCGTCAATGCCGAGGGTCTGGCGCCCAGGCAGTGGCGGAAGATGGCGCCGGAACCACCCTGCCCGATCCCCGTGACCTGGAAGCGCTGCTGATGCTCGAAGACCTGCTGGAAGAGTTGGCACAGGCCGATCCCCGAGCCGCTGAGGTGTTCGAACTGAGCTTCTTCGCGGGGCTGCAACGGGAAGAAGTGGCTCAGCGGCTTGGCGTGCATGTTCGAACCGTACAACGCGACTGGGACTTTGCCAGGGCCTGGCTCCAGGAGGCTTTGCTGGGCGAGGCGGTCTGATGGCTGGCGCGGCGCAACCCGACGACCTCCGCTCCCAAGCCTGGCAGCACCTGCGGATTCTCTTCGATCAGGCCAAGGACCTTCATGGCCCAGCTCTCGATGCGTTTCTGGATCTCCACGCTGGGGACGACGCCAGTCTCCGCCAGAAACTGGACCGCCTGGTGCGTGCCCACAGGAAAACAGGCGCCCTGGCTGACCGCTCGCTGCCTGAGCGCCTTGCTTCCATCTGCGAGCCCTGCGCGGCCGCCCCGCTGCAGTTGGAAGGCGAAACTCTGGGCGGACGGTATCTGGTGGAAGAGGAAATCGGCAGAGGCGGAAGCTCCATTGTCTTCCGCGCTGCGGATATGAACCTGATGGGACGGCGCGTCGCCCTGAAAGTCTCGCGCCAGCCAGGCGGACTTTCAATGCTTCAGGCGGCTGAACTCGAGGCTTTGCGGCACGTCCACCATCCTTCGGTTGCCGCCCCTCTGGATTCAGGGACAACAGCGGCAGGGCATGCTTTCGCCGTCTTCGAATTCGTGGAGGGCCAAACATTGCGGCAGATGCTTGAGAACGAGCCTCTGCCTCGGGATCGCGCATTCCGCCTCCTGGCCCAGCTCGCATCAGCCCTGGATGCGGTCCACTCCCTCGGCGTCCTGCACCTCGATTTGAAGCCGGAGAATGTCGTTATCAGGCAGCCCGGCCGTCCCGGCGAGCAGGCCGTCCTGCTGGACTTCGGCATCGCGCGCGTGAAGGAAAGCGCGCAGCCACCCATTGCCGCCGGTACGGTACGGTACATGGCCCCGGAACAACTGGCGGGGGATCCTTGCGCCGCCAGCGACCAGTACGCGCTGGCCCTGGTGGCCGCGGAAATGCTTGGCGGCAAGAAACCTGGTGCCGCAGTGCCCGAGACCACTCCTCTCATCCCTGCGCAGCAGACCATATTGCGTCGCGCCACCTCTCCCCACCCCGAGGATCGCTACCACACTTGCCTGGGCTTGGTCCTTGCGTTGCAGGGAGCGGCGCGCTCTTATCGCCTCATCCGCCACGCCCAAATGGCGGCCGCCTGCGGGCTTGGTTTGCTGCTGTTGGGCCTGGGCGGCTTCACCCACTGGCGCCATCAGCGTTACACCACGCTGCGGAACGCCGTGGAGGAGCACCACCGTTCCGCGGCCCGAGTTCTGAACCTCCTGCATAGGAGCGCCGCAGCTTCCCCACAATCGCTGACGTTCCTCGAAGAACAAATCGCCAGCCTTCGCGGCTACCGCGAGATCCCTGAAGTCTCGCGGTTTGCAACGGAATCCCTGATGAATATTCAGGGCGAACTGGCTGTCCTTCAGGGCCATCCCGGCAGCCGCAGTCACGGCAACAGCCGGCAGTCCCTTCAAAACCTGTTGAGCGCTATTGAAATGGCGGAAAGTCTCGTTCGCAACGGGATGCCGACGCTTCAGCACATTCATGCGTGGGCGCACTTGCTGAATGTCCTCGCCAGCGTGCACATCGAACTGGGACAGTACGAAGAAGCTGCCCGCCAGGCACGCCGGGCCCTGGAGGTGGTGGATCTGATTCCTGCTGCCGCAAGAGAACACAACCTTGCGCGCCTGAACCGCAAGGCCGCACTCTCCCTCACCCTCTCGCGCGTGCATTTCCACTACCGCCAGTGGGACGAATGCCTCCGGCTGCGGACTGAAGCGGTGGATCTCCACCGGTCCCTTGATCCGGCGTCCTCCGACCGGGTGGCCCTTCCGGGCGCGCTGGCGGCCCGGGGTTACTTGCTTCGCACAATGGGCCTGCCGGAGCTAGCCCTGCGCGACTATTCCGAGAGCGATTTTTTGTTCCGGCAAGCGCTCAACGCGGATCCTGACAACATCTCTTACCGCTGGCACCTCGCCCGCAACCACCTCGAAGCGGGCCGGATTCTGCTCGACCTGCGCCTCCCCCGGCAGGCGCGCGTCCGCCTCGAGGAGAGCCGCCGGTTCATGCAGGACCTGACCAACCTGAACCCGGCTGATATCAACAGCCGCCGGACGCTCGCCCTCGCCCTGAGCAATCTCTCGATGTCCGCGCATGCCCTTCACCAGCCGCGCCGCCAGGTCTGCGGTTTGGCAGGCGAGGCCCAGCGTGAGATTACTGCCGCCCGGCTCGCCGATCCTGACAATGCCAAAATCCGAGACGAGCGCGAGTTCATCGAATACCAAGCCTCCGTTTGCGGCTGCCCGCCCTCACCCCCTTCGCTGAATGCGCCAAAATGGTGAAGGGCCGGAGTGGTGGAATGGCAGACACAGCAGACTTAAAATCTGCTGGGGAGTAATCCCCGTGTGGGTTCGAGTCCCACCTTCGGCACCATCCCCCTGCCCGCGCTGAGACTCTACCCTTGAGGGGCGGCTCTCCGCCGACGGGCTCAATTGATACCTGCATTACGGTATTCTGATCCTGTGATTGAAGCGTCCCGCGTGGCCGGCATTCTCGGTGTCCGCGCCGACAACATCCGGGATCTCTCCCGCAGAGTGGAGCAGGGCCTGCCGAAGAGTTCCTTGACGCGGGTGGTCCGCCGCGTCTGCGTGAACAAGGGTGAAAGCGGACGGCTGCTTGTCAAAGTCATCCCTGGAGCCACCTTCAAAAGGCGGATACGGCTGACCCCCCGGGAAAGCGAACGGACTGAGAGGCTCGCTCGCGTGATTGCTTCGGCGGAATTTGTATGGGGCAACCGGACTGACGCGCGCGAGTGGCTGAACGCTCCCCACCCGGAACTGGAAGGGAAGCCGCCGCTCGAAGCGGCGCTGACGGAACTCGGCGCCCGCAGGGTCGAAAACGTGCTGGACAAGATCCTGTATGGTCTCCCGGCCTGAGCGTGCGTTTCGCATCGCGGACGGCCGCTACCCGCTCGTCGATGGCACAGGCGCATTCCTGCAGGGAGCGAGGTGGAACTCTCCCGGCCACCGCGTGATCTATGCCTCCGAATCTTACGCCGGCGCGCTTCTGGAAACCCTGGTTCATACCCGTATTGGCAAGCTTCCCCGCCACCACATGTGGATCGAAATCGAGATCCCCCCATCTGTTTCCGTCGAAACCATTCGCTCAGCAGACCTGCCTGAATGGGATGCCTTCGATTCTCCCGCCGCCCGCGGATTCGGAGATTCCTGGATTGCGCAGCAACGGACCGCGGTTCTGGTTGTGCCTTCCCTCGCGGCATCGGGGCTCGAACACAACATCCTGATCAACCAGGACCACCCGGAATTCTCCCAGCTCCGCGCTTCGAAACCGCAGCCCACCGTCCTGGACGCCCGTTTGTTCTTGCGGTGACCACCCGGAACGCGTGACGCTTCTCTCGTTTATTGAAACTGCATTTCACATTTAGTTGACTTCGACCCGTTTCCGTTCTCATGATGTTCATGTGACTCACCTGGAGCCGCTCGTTTGACCCTGCCATCGCAGACCTGGAACGCCCTGCGCGGGGTGACGGCGGCGCTGCTCTGTCCGCGAAAGCCTGACGGCTCGTTCAACGAAGCCGGATTTGCTGCAAACCTGCAGGCAGTGCTGGACGCGGGCACAGCTTGCGTTTCTGTTGGCGGCGCAACCGGCGAGTACCCTCTCCAGACCATAGAGGAGCGTGAGACGGTCCTCCGGCTCGCCGGAGAACTGGTACTGCGTGCGGGACGGGCTTTCCTGCCAGCGGTCGGGGCGATCTCTTTGGACGACTCAGTCCGTCTGGCCAAGACAGCCGCCGATGCCGGCGCATGTGCCGTTCTTCTGCCACCTCCGCACTTCTACCGTTACGCGCAAGCGGACCTGACAGCCTTTTACGAGACGGCTATCTCGCGAATACCACTGCCGGTGTTGTTGTATAACCTGCCCTGCTTCCTGAGCCCTCTGGAGCCATCCACCGTGCTCCAACTCGTGGAGGCGGGGGCGGCTGGGCTCAAGGACTCTGGCAGCGATCTGCTGAACCTGCAGGCCCTGACTGCAATGAGAGGCCTGCCGGCTGTCCGGCTGGTCGGCAACGATGCGCTGCTTCGCCAAGCGCTTTCCCGCAGTCTTTGTGACGGCTGCGTCTCCGGAGTAGCCGGGGTCCTTCCGGAACTCCTGCTGGCCGTTTTCGATCCGGACCGCCGCACCAATGCGTTGTTTCTGCTCGACGAGGTGCTCGCGCTGTGCGATCCCCTGCCCACACCATGGGCCCTCAAGGTGATGGCCGGACTCCGCGGCTGGAGCGAACCCTGGCTGCCCTTTCCACCTTCAGAGACCACACAGCTTCAAATCAAGCGCCTGTCTCAGTTCTATCGAGACAACCAGGAAATACTGACTCAGCCTGTACAGATTCTGAAGCCTTGATTCCTTCTCGCTGGCATCTTTTTGAGCCGAGGAATGTTTTGGCTCGCGCCGGTTTGCATTAAGCTGGTTTTCATCATGAAGAAGTGGGCACTCCGCCTTGGCATCGCATTCGGCGTTCTGCTTGTGATCGCTGTGATTGCAGGCACCATGGCGGCCCGCAGGTTCGAACCGTTTGTGATCGAACAGGCGAAGAAGTACCTGGCCGAGCGATTCGACAGCGAACTGGAGTTCGCCGCTTTTAAGGTCTCGTTCCCCATGCAGTCGCCGTGGCAGGTAATCCGTCGCGCAGGGCGAGGCGGCAAGATCCGGTTGCGCGGGGAGGGACTGGCGCTGCGGCATCGCGGCCGCCGCGATTTACCCCCGCTGTTTTCCATGCGGGAATTCGTCTGCGACATTGACATGCACTCGGTTCTGAATCCGCCCGCACTGATTGAGAGTGTCGACTTGAAGGAACTGCGTATTCACGTGCCGCCCAAAGGGGAACGGCCCAAGGCGCCGGAGACGGCCACGAAGGAAGCCGTACCCGAAGAGTCTCAGGAGAAAAAGCCGCCCGCGGTGGCCGTGCGCCGGATTCGCGCGGACGGCTCCCAACTCACGATCCTCCCCAAGGATCCGAAGAAGGATCCACT
>CAYWQS010000039.1:0-41936 GCA_964460395.1 uncultured Solibacteraceae bacterium
GCTAGCCGGTCCGGCCTAACGGACCGTCCCCAGCCAGGTCAGCAGATTACTCATCTCGTCGGGCGTGAACTTTGGCCACGCCTTCTGATCTGCGCGGATTTTCGCCGCCATCTGGGGGCCGTGATTCCAGAGCGCCGAAAGCATGGAATAGGCGTGCGCCTCCGCTCCTACCAGTGAGGCCGGTGGCTTGGCGCCATGGCATCCCTGGCACCCCTTGGTCTCGTACATCCGGCGTCCACTGTCGACGTTCCCTGTCGGTAGCCCAAACTGCAGCGACCACACATATCCGGCAATGCGCGTCATCTCCTCAGGCCGCAACGGCGACGACTGCTTCATCAGCCCGGCGTGATTCCACATGGCGGCAGCAACATCTGCTGCGTTCTTAAACCCCGTGGTCCTTGTCAAGGACTGCTCGCCATGGTGACACTCCGCGCATCCCTTTAACTCGAAGAGCTTCTCTCCCGTTACCGCTGAAGCGAAAGTGGCTGCCGGCTGCAGCCCCTTGGTTTGTGGCAGGCTCCGCAAGTAAACGACGATGTCGTTCATTTCACCGGACGAGATCTTGGGAAAAGGCTTTTTCTGCTTCTCCATCGCGGCCCGCATTTGCGGGGCGTGGTTCCACATCAGCCGCGCCAGTTCCACCGGGTCGGCGAAGGCCTCCCAGCGGATGACCGGCGCTCCGCCCGCCGCATTTCCGGACGTGATGTTGTGACAATCCGAGCAGCCCTTCTCCACATACAATTTGCGGCCACGGGAAGCATCGCCACGGCCTTCGAAATAACGGGCTGCGAAGAAGAAGGCGAACAGGTCGGCCGCCTGTTCGGGGTTCACCTTCGGGATGTCCATCTTCTGCTTCTGCATCGCTCCCCACATGGCGGGGGCGTGGTTCCACATCGCCGCCGCCAGATGGTCTGGCGTGTAGGCGCGGCCCGGACTTACCGCCAGGTCGGGCGCGGTCTTCGCGCCTTGTCCGGATACGCTATGGCAGGAAACGCAGCCTAACTCCTTGAACAGCGCCGCTCCCTGCTGAGCGTCGCCCGGCGGGATGGCCGCCGGCAACACGCCCAAGAAGACAAAAGGCGCCACCAGGGCGCCTTGTCGAAATCGGGTGAACATCTTTGATGTCCTCCTTCCTGCCTGCCAGGGGAATCGGGCCCCTGGCCACCCTTCGGTTACAGATTGAACCGCAAACCAGTGGTGACGCCGTGGGTGCGGAATCCCTCGTAGGTGTAGAAAGGTTGTGCCAAGCCCCACCAGCGCCAGTCCACAAACAAATCTACCTTACGGGCAAAAGGAACGCTGAGGCGCCCCAGCGGCTGGTAATACTGCGAAGGCCGGCTGCCCGCGGTCCGCACAAAAGAACCCCCGATGCTGAGCCGCCCTTTGTAGCTGTCACGGAACGGGAGCACGATATCCGCCAGCAAGGTTCCCGTGTGGGCGTTGTCACGGTAAAGCGAACGGTCGTTGGTGAGGAGTTGCGGGATCAGATACAAAATGTCGCTTCGAATGGCCGAGCGGGTATAGTCGGCCAGGATCGACATCTTCTTGCCGCCGCCCGGAAGCCACTGCAGGCTCGCGTTGACTGTTTGGGCTGCGTAGTCGTAGTTGATGCCCGCGTTCGGGTTCTTGTTGTTGAGCCGGAAATAGATGGTCTGGAAAATCAAATCCTTCGGCAGGTTCACCCGGCCTTGCGCGCGGAACCGCACCGTGTCGTACAGCCCCGTACGGTAGTAGGTCTTCACGCCGTTGCCCACCTCGAGGTCGGCGTTGAGCAGCACGCGCGAAACCGGCCGGATCTGCACACCCGCCAGACCGACGTGCCGTTCCATCTCGGCCCGTTCCAACGCCTGCGGATTGAGATTTCCGCCGCGCACCGTGGACCGGCCGAACTCATAGCGGTACCCTCCGCGCGCCACCACGCCCCGCGCCAGGTCCACCAGTCCCTCCACTTGCTGGCGGCTCTGATTCACTTCCAGCCGGTCCGTGTATGGCAGATTGAACTGCGTGGGCAGAGTAGCGTCCGCGGGCCTCAGCAGCAAATTCAGCACGCCCGAAGTATCGTTCTTGAAACGGTCGGTTTCGAAGATTTCTCGGATTCGCAACCGCGAGAACGGGCGTGCTTCGGCGCTGCCTGACCACGAAAGGCGCGGCATCCGTGCGTTGCCGAAAAACTGGTCCGTGCCCCGCGTAAAGAACAATAACGCCGGTGAGGTGATCGACAGGTTGCCAATCCCTTCCTGGGTAAAACTGGAGGACGTGCTTGGTTTCGACCGCACGAGAAAACCGTTCACGTCCAACCAGTTCCAGGGATTGCCCGTGAACTGCAGTGTGGCGAAGTCTCCTTCGCCCCGAACGTAGTAATACTGGCGCCCATCGTTGAGGAACAACGGCTGGCCCAGGTAAGGCTGCGTACCGCGATTGCCCGTCATCCGCTCCGTGGAGAACACCCCCTGGTCGTCCTTGAAATAGAGACGTCCATACTCAGCGGTCGCATGAAACCGGGACAACCCCAGGCGCACACCGCCCCGCAGGCTGTGTTGCGACCAGGTCATCGCGTTGCGCAACGGATACTCGTTGCCGTTCGCCACCAGATTGGTGATCCCGTTGCCAATGTCGCTGTTGCGCGAGTAGGTTACGTAGGGCGTCAGAATGCTTCCGGGCGCGATCTGCAACTCGTTGTCGTAATTGCGGAGGCGCGTGTCAAAGGCCCGTTGGTTCATCAAGATGCCAGCGCCCAGCGTCCCTAGGCCCGGATTGGCGAAGGAGGGCAGGTAATTGAAGTAAGCGATGTTGGAATACGTGCCGCGGTAGTGGTACAAACGCCGCTTCCCAATGTCAAGCATGGCGGTGTTGTACGGATCGCCGCCCCAGTCGGAAGCGCGCAGGTGGATCTCGTCCACATACCGGGACTCCGGCTTCTCAAAGTTGTACTCCAGGCGGGTGATGCGGTGGCCCTCGCCCAGATTGACGATGGACCGGTAGGTGTTGAAGTCACCTGCCGGACCGCTGATCCAGCGCACGCCGGCCTCAAACAGCAGCGACTGCTCTTTCTCCGCCGGAGCGGCGTCCTGGGCTGAAGCCAGGGTCCCCGCGGCCAGAGCCGCGGCCAGCCAGAAGGTGAACCGGTGTCTCATCGCAACAACCCCTTACTCACGTGCGAGCCGTGGATCTTGGTGTGGCAAATGGTGCAGTTCCGGATACGCGCGCTGTTCAGATTGTGGAACGCGGGCGGCACACCCCCGATCACCCCCGTTGACGGGGCAGGGGACTGCAGGTTGCTGTGGCATTCCAGGCATTGCAAATAGACCTCGTGGCGGGTCAGCATCCGCGGATTGGCCGAGCCGTGTGGCTCATGGCAAACCGTACAAGGTTCGTTCCGCGCCGGCGCGTGCTCAAAAACAAACGGGCCGCGCTTGTTGCTGTGGCAGCGGAAGCAGTTGGGTTCATTCCCATTCACCAGCCGCAGGTTCCGGTTCAGGAAACTGGCGTGCGGGTTGTGGCAGTCCACGCAGGACATGGCGCCCTCATTCACCCGGTGGCGGTGCGGCTTTTGGAACGAGGCCATGACATTCGGATGGCAGCCCGAGCATTGCTGGTTGATGCCGCTCTTGGACCGGTGGATCAGGTGCGAACTCTCCTCTCCGGTCTTATGCACGTTGTGGCAGCCGGTGCAGGGAACGGCGTTCCGGCCGTGTCCGCCCTGCAAGCGCCCCACGTGGGTGGGAGTATTCTTATGGCAGTCGAGGCAGAGCTTCTCCGAACGTGGCGCGCTGAGCTTGGCCGGATTCAGGATATCGCTTACTTCAGTGGTCTCGGCATGTTTAGCGCCCGGCCCATGGCACGATTCGCAGGCCTTCCCGTCCCACTTCCGCCGTTTATCGGTTTCCAGCGTGGCGTGGCGGTTCTTCTGGAAGCCCGTGGAGATCTCGTCATGGCAGCCTGCGCACGCTTCCGAGCCTGCGTAGGCATCGGCGGCCGGCGCCGCTGCGGCCGGCTTTGCCGCGGCTGCGCCTTTTGGCGGGTCTTGTTTTGCTTCGCCATTCCAGGCGAGGACCCCCAAGAAACAGAAAAGCGCCGCCAAAACACGACGCCTGGATTTTGATTTCGCGCGGGGAGGGGAGTTTAGCATCCACTTCATGTCGATTCATCCAGCCTGACGGCTTGCGGGATCTCAGAAGAGGGCGGGGAACGCGGGTTCCCCGCCCATCATTAGCAACGCTTTGCGCTAGTTGGCGTGCACCTTGCTCACCGAGTAGGTCTTGCCCTCTCCGTGGCAGGCGCCGCAGCTCTCGCCGAGCGGCGAAGTGTTGGCCAGCGCATGCGAAGCGGCATCCACGCTGGTGTGGCAGCCGGTGCAGGCGGCTGTCGCCGGCTTCACAGGGTTCAACAGACCCCGTGGATCCGTCTTGTCCAGCAGCCCGGCGGCCACCGGCACGGTGAACGTGCCTGCCTTGTGGCAGTTGGTGCAATTGTTCAACAAGGCGGGCATGCGCACCTTGTTGTAATTGTGCGGCACGTTGCCGAAGCCGTAGATAGTATAGTCGCGCGTCTGCAGATTGCCAGCGTGGATTCGGTGGATCATCATCGCCATGTCGATGCTCTCCGCCGGTGCCTGCGCGGCCGGGCGCCGCGCGACGTCGGTCTCTCGGGCGTTATGGCAGACCACGCAGTACTCAGTGGAATTGCGGTTCTCTCCGTGGATCGAAAGTTGACGGTGGCAATCGTTGCACCTCGAAAGTTCAACAATCTCCCGCCGCCTGACGACTGCGGAGCCATCCACAGAGAAATACTTCACGCTGTTCGGAGACCCGGTCTGGATGGTGCGCTGCTTCTGCGTCCCTTCCAGCACCACTTCCTGGCGTCGCGCCTCGATGCTGATCGAGTACGTGCCCTTTGCAGACGCCGGGATCGGCGTATTGAAGGTGTAGCGGTACAGTCCGCCCTGCAGGGGGGCATTCATCGCCATTTCGGTGACATAGCCGCCCTTGGTCGGCAACCCTTCTCCGTAGTCGGTGGTGGGACCCGCCATCGTCAGCGCTACACGGTTTAACCGGGCGGCTTCCAACGGCGTACCTTCGCGGTCTTTGACGGAGAAGCTGACTACCGGCCTTTCGCCAGCGCGGGTGTTCTGGACATCCACGATTTCTGCTACAAGCCCCTTGATCAGCGAGGACTCTGTCGGATCGCGGTGTGCGCCCTTGATCGATGCATCGAAGTCGATCTCTCCCTCGGGAATGTGGCAGTTCCTGCACTGGTTGTCGCTGAACTGCGGCAGACCCAGGTGGCCTTGGCCCGTGGCGAAGTTCACTTTGTCATGGCATGACCCGCAAGCGCGCCGGCTCGGGTTCATCAGCCAGTTGTCCCGCTGCGTCGCGGTTGACTCGTGGCACTTCTGGCAGTTGTTGATCTCTGACGGCATGTTGACGTGCGAGAAGTCCGTTACCCGGTTGCCAAACCCGACCCAGAAGAACGGCTCGCCCGCCCGCACGCTTTGCAGTAGGCTGCCCGCGTGGATCCGGTGGGTCATCACTGCCATGTCCATGCTCTCATTCGTTTCCGGGTTCACGTTCGTTACATCGGCGTAGGCGGGCGCATGGCATAGAATGCACGTGGGCAAACCACGCCGGGAGCCCCCGTGGAAGTTGATCTCGTCGTGACATGCATTGCATGATGCGGAGTTGATTACATCACGGATCTTGGTTACCTGTCCGCCCGCTGGCACGAAATTGTAAAGGTTTGCGCTGGCATAGTTCATGCCCATATCGAACTCGGTCAGGTTCCGGCTGCCGTAGAGCCCGATCGTATGCGTCGCGTCTCGCTCGAAGTTTGCCGGCAGCTTGGTGCCAAAAGTATAAATGTACTCGCCTTCCGCCACCGTCTGGTAGGAACCGCCTGAATCCGCAGCTGCCTGCTTTGCCGTCCGCCCGACAGTTGCTGGCCACGTGCTGCGCTTCACCCGTGTCGTGTACGACTGGTAATGCTGTCCATCTTTTGGAATCTTGGCGAGGACGAAGCTGGTGCTGACTGTGCCAGGCGTTGTTACTCCCGTGCGGTCCAGCGGCAAACCCCTTGGATCCGTCATCTTGAACCGGACCCGCACGGTGCCGTCTGCCGCAATCTCATGGCCCACTATCGTAAAATTCAGCCCCGGCCGGATGAAATTGACCGTGGCTTCGTCGGCATAGAAAGCCTTGTCCCGCTCGGTATACGGGGGCGTGCTCGAACTCATCAACCCCACGGCGAAAGCGCCGGTCAGAACAATGACGGCCGCCGTGAAGCGCATCCAGGAGCTGCCACCTAATCGCAATCGCATGTGCATTCTCCTTGTAAACTCCCATCTCTGTACGACGTGGTACAGCGTATCCGTGACTGAGGTCACATCGACCCGGTAGGAGCATATCACAATCCGCACCATTTTGGGATAGAAGAGTCCGAAAATGATAGATCGTTCATTCGCAGTGGTCTATCGGCCCTGCCTTACCTTCCAGTCCTTCAATTGACAAAAGATTAAGGTTATTAAAGCATCAGTCTGAAAATTTCGTAATCTAGTAGAACGATGCCGGAGCACGCGCCCACCCGCCCGCCCGATTTCACCGCTGACAGATTGTTGGTGGAGAAAGAGTTACGCTCTCTTCTCGAAACCCCAGGACTGGCTGCCAGTCCGTTCCGGCAGGCGATGCAGTACGCGACCCTCGGCGCTGGCCAGCGCCTCCGCCCTGTCCTCGCGCTTCGAATTGCGCGGCTGATGGGACAGGAGAGCGAACTGGTTCTCCGTTGCGCCGCGGCTGTCGAGGTCATCCACTGCGCATCCCTTGTTGTGGACGACCTCCCCTGCATGGACAACGAGGACGAACGCCGCGGACGGCCGACCGCCCACAAGATATATGGTCATGCTACGGCCCTGCTGGCCTCATTCGGCATGGTGGCCCTGGCAGCCCGGTCCGTCGTAGAGGTGCGTTGCAGCCCAGCCCAGATGTCCGATCTGATCCGCTTCCAGGTGGAACTGCTCAAATTACTGGATGCCAGTGGCTTATGCGAGGGGCAGGATATGGACCTGCGCCTGACAGGCGATGCGCGCGAAACGCAGCGCACACAGATGAACGAACTCAAAACGGTGCCTCTGTTCGACTTGGCGGCGCAAGCAGGCCTTCTGTTCAGCGATGCTCTGACTCCCCAAGCCCGCCTGTTGCGCCGGTTCGCCCAGGAGTACGGCCGCACCTACCAGATCGCTGACGACTTCCTGGACGGGGAAATTACTGATTACTCAATGGTTGCTGACCGCATGGAGCGCGCTCGGGCCTTTCTGGATCCGTTCGCTCCCGCCGCTGGCGAGCTTCATGCCATGCTCGATTATCTTCATGAACGCTGTCTCACCCACACACCAACCGCGCATCTGCGTCATCGGTAGCGGCTTTGGCGGCCTCGCCGCCGCCGTGCGCCTCCAAAGCAAGGGATATCAAGTCGATCTGGTGGAAGCCCGCGACATGTTGGGTGGCCGGGCCTACGTCTACCGGCAGGATGGGTTCACTTTTGACGCTGGGCCCACTGTGATCACGGCTCCGTTCATGATTGAGGAACTCTTCACTGGTGCGTGCCGCAACTGGCGCGACTATGTAGACATCGTGCCTGTCGACCCGTTTTACCGGATCGAGTTCCACGACGGCCGCCATTTCGAGTACAACAACAACGAGGCCGAAACCGAGCGGCGCGTGGCCGCCTTCTCACCCGGCGACCTCGAGGGCTACCGCGAGATGATCCGGCAGGCCAAGGCGATCTTTCAGAAGGGGTTTATTGAACTCTCTGACCGGCCCTTTCTGAAGTTCACCGATATGCTGCCCATCGTTCCGGACTTGATCCGCCTGCAAAGCTACAAGACCGTCTACCGCTTCGTCTCGCAATATGTAAAGGACCCGCTCCTGCGGCGCGTCTTCAGCTTCCATCCCCTGTTGGTAGGCGGCAACCCCTTTCAAACCACGTCCATTTACGCCCTGATCCACTACCTCGAGCGCGAGTGGGGCGTCCATTACGCCATGGGCGGCACAGGGGCCATCGTCTCCGCTCTGGGACGCCTCTTCCAGGAATTGGGCGGGCGCATCCACCTGTCTTCGCCTGTGGCCCGCATTACTACGCGGGAAGGCCGCGCTACTGGAATCGAAACCGTCAACGGTCTGCGGCTCGAAGCCGATGCCGTGGTCTCCAACGCCGATGTGGCCAATACCTACCGCAAAATGCTCCCGCCGGAGGTCCGCCGCAAGTACACCGACGGAAAACTCGACTCCATGCGGTATTCGATGGGACTGTTCGTCATTTACTTCGGCACGCGCAAGCAGTATCCGGAACTCCGTCACCACACAATCAT
Organism: uncultured Solibacteraceae bacterium; assembly: GCA_964460395.1. GTDB lineage: Bacteria > Acidobacteriota > Terriglobia > Bryobacterales > Bryobacteraceae > CAYWQS01. The sequence goes on from CAYWQS010000039.1 coordinate 8,360, forward strand.
CCTCAGCCCCACCTATCAGGAACTGCTCGACAACATCTTCAACAAGAAACTGCTGGACCAGGAGTTCTCGCTCTACCTCCACCGTCCGTCGGCCACCGATCCGCGGATGGCGCCCGAGGGCTGCGACTGCTTCTACGCCCTCATCCCCGTGCCCAACCAGCAGAGCGGCATCGACTGGGCCAAAGAGGGTGAACCCTTCAAGCGCCGCGTCTTCGAGTTCCTCGACCAACGATATATGCCCGGGTTGCTCGACCATCTGGCCACAGAGCGCATCCTCACTCCTCTGGACTTCGAAACCGTGCTCAACAGCTATCAGGGCGCGGGATTTTCCTTCGAGCCGATCTTCACCCAGTCCGCGTGGTTCCGCCCGCATAATCAGAGCGAGGATGTTCCAAACCTCTACTTCGTGGGCGCGGGCACACACCCCGGGGCAGGAGTGCCGGGAGTGCTCTCTTCGGCCAAAATCGCGGAGAAGTTGATTTGCCAGCATTTCCCGCTGAATTAGAACCCTTGTTCCGGCAAGCCGCCCAAGCCACTGCCGCCGGGTCCAAGAGCTTCTACTTCGCCACCCGCTTTTTCCCGCCCGACCTGGCCCGCTCCGCCCATGCTGTCTACTGGTTTTGCCGCACCACGGACGACCTCGTGGACGAAGCTCCTAGCCCTGAAGAGGGCCGCGCCGCCTTGGATGCATGGGAGCGCGACTTCCATTCCGCTTCCCCGGAAAGCCCCGTCCTGAGGTTGTTCCATCAAGTCATGCACCGCCATGGCATTCCTCACGATTACCCCCGAGAACTGATGGAAGGCGTTCGCATGGACTTGACCATCGCCCGCTACGAAACCTTCGGCCACCTGCGCGTCTTTTGCTACCGCGTGGCCTCAGTTGTGGGCCTGATGATGATGCACGTAATCGGCTTTTGCGGCGAACCCCACGAGCAGGCCATCGACCTGGGCATCGCCATGCAATTGACCAACATCCTCCGCGACGTCGGCGAAGACCTGGGCCGCGGCCGCGTCTACCTGCCGCTGGACGAACTGGCCGCGCACGGCTTGCGCGTCCAGGACATCGAAGCCCGCACGCTGGACGGCAGGTTCCGCTCTCTGATGCGCTTCCAGGCCGCTCGTGCCCGCGATTACTACTCCCGTGGCATGGCCGGCATTGCGGCCCTATCGCGCGAAGGCCGCTTCTCGGTCGAAATCGCGGCCAAAGTCTACGCCGGCATTCTCGACCGCATCGAGCGCAACGATTACAACGTCTATACCCGTAGGGCCGTCGTCCCTTCGTCCCAGAAATACTGGATTACCGCTCGTTCTCTGGCCCCCGTGCTGGCCCGCCGGTCGGCCGAAAGGATTCTCTTCTGGAAATGATTGCCCGCAGTATGCGCGAGTCGTCTTTGGCGACCCTGGCGGGGTTGGTGGTGCACTACGCCGTCGCTTATGCGAAAGGTACGCCCATCCTTACCGAAACCATCGCGGAATGGATCATGGCCCGGACTCCCAACCACCTGTCGGTCTGGATTCTGGGCACGTTGGGCGAATGGGCGAAGCCCGCTGCGGCCACGGGCGGCCTCGCCACGCTGGGTTTCGTATTGTTCCTGGTCCACCTCGCGGAAAGCGCCATCGGGCGAAGGCCCTGGAACAAATTGATTTCCGCCGCGGTCTTGGTCGTTTTCCTCTTCGTCTCCCTGGCCTCGTCTTCCTCCGGAAGCATTTTGTTCTGGGTGACCGGGCTTGCCGTGCTGGACCTCCTGCAGCGAAGAAAGCCCGCGCCTCCGTCAGCCCCCTCTCCCGCCCGGCGCGAATTCCTGGCCAGGACCTCGCGCGCCGTGGTGCCAGCATTGCTCTCCGGCGGCACGGTGGCAGTGGCCGTGGAATCGTGGGCCCGGGATCGCGCCTTGGCCCGCAAGGCCGTCGAACCTGTCCCGCTTTGGCACTTCCGCTACCCCGAGGAACGCGAAGCCTTTGCACCCGGCTTGGTCCGCAAAGCGATCACCAGCACCGAGGCGTTTTACGGAATGTCCAAGAACGCCGTCGACCCCGCCGTGAACCCGCGCGAATGGCGGCTGAAGATCACTGTGGACGGACGGCCCCTGCGCGACGTGAGCTACCAGGAACTGCTCGCCCTCCCACGCTTCCAGCGCATCACCACCATGCGCTGCGTCAGCAATACCCTGCAGTCGAATTTGATGGGCACCGCCGAGTGGTCGGGCTTCTTCCTGCGCCAGCTCGTGGATCCCAACAAGCTTCCTTCTAACGTCGTCGAGGCCGCCTTCATCGGCGTCGAAGGACACGACGATTCACTCCCCGCTGCCTACGCCTTCAGCGAAGACGTCATGCTTGCCCTCGGCATGAACGGGATGACCTTGAACCGCGTCCACGGCTTCCCCATCCGGCTGCTCGCGCCCAAGTACTATGGCTTCAAGAGCGTTAAGTGGCTGGGCGAGATCCGCTTCGTGACGCAACCCTACTACGGCACCTGGCCGAAAATGGGATATACCAAGGAGCCTGTCGTTCATACGATGTCTTTCTTCGATCGGGTCCGCCGCGAAGGGAACCGCCTGCAACTTGGCGGCGTCGCGTTTGCCGGATTGCGCGGCATTCAACGCGTTGAAGTGCGCGCTGGCGATGGACCCTGGACTCCCGTCACCCTGGAAGCGCCGCTGTCGCGCTTTACCCTCGTCCGGTGGAAAGGCGAACTGGCCGTGCCGGCAGGCGCCAAAGTGGTGGAAGTGCGCGCCCAGGATGGCCTGGGCCAGTGGCAGGCCGTCCAGGAGAAGCCGATCTTCCCCGATGGCGTGGCCGGGCCCACGGTGAAGCGGCTATAGCCATGCCCCTCGCGGTGGCCCTGGTGGTTTCAGCCGCCATCCTCTTTTTTGCCTGGCGGTCGCGTTCCCAATACCTGGCGCTCCCCGATCTGCCTGCTCCCCCGCCTGCGGATCCCCCGCCGCACACCATCATCATTCCCGCCCGCAACGAAGCCGCCGTGATCGAACGCGTTGTACGCAGCCTCGCTGGTTCGCCCGTGCTGGTGGTGGATGATCACTCCACCGACGCAACCGCCGCTCTCGCGCAGGCTGCCGGGGCGGAGGTGATCCAAGCGCCGGCCTTGCCGCACCGCTGGTTGGGGAAACCGCACGCCTGCTGGACCGGCGCGCAACGGGCCGCCACGCGCTGGCTTCTCTTTGTCGATGCGGACACATGGTACGAGCCCGGCTTCCCGGCCGCGCTCCTGCACTACGCCGAAACCCAGAACCTTTCGGCAGTCTCCTGTTTCCCCCGACAGGTGTACGGCTCCTGGGTGGAACGCGTCCTCATGCCCTATGCCTTCGGTCTCTATTTCACGGGTGTCTGTGCCACGCGTGTAAACGATCCCAAGCGCCCCGATGCCCTGGCCAACGGCCAGTGTCTGCTCATCCGCCAGGATGCTTACCAGTTCGTCGGCGGGCACAAAGCGGTGGCCGCCAGCATCATCGAGGATGTCGCGCTCGCCGGTCTGTTCAAACGCCACCGCATGCCCGCGCGAGTGATCCGGGCGGAGGCCTGGGCCCGCGTGCGCATGTACGATAGCTTCCGCGCCCTCCGGCGCGGCTTCGAGAAAAACTCGTTCCGTTTTCTCCAGGCCAACCCCTTCACCGGCGTCCAGGTGATCGCCGCCTCCATCGCCATGACCTCCTGGCTGCCCTTACTCGCCTGGCTCATTTGGGACGGCAACCTCCCCGCGGCGGCTGGCTTTGCTGCGGTGCCCATCGTGGCCTGGCGCCGCTGGTATGGTCACTGGGGATGGGCCTGCTGCGCCCCGCTCGCCATCTACCTTTTCCAACTGGTGGTGCTGGTCGGCATGTTGAAAACTCTGACGGGCCTCAGCACCGACTGGAAGGGCCGCCGTGTCGGATAAGCGCCCGCTCTCCTATCCCGTTCCCTGGGACCGTGTCTTCGCCCTCACCCCCCACATCGCCCGCGGCACGCGCGAAAACATCGACGAATTCACCGCCGCCATCGTCCGCCGCATGGATCCGCCGCCGCGTGTCGAAGGCCTGGAACAGCTGCCCGCAAGCCCGCGCTTTCTCCTCGTGGCTAACCACTATCAGCGCAAAGGCCTTTGGATCCTCCACTCTGCTGCAGCTCTCACGCAGGCCATTCGCCTCCACTATGGGCCTGGCGATCCGCCCGTGCGCTGGCTGGTCACCGCCAACTGGCCCCCCATCCGCCTCGGCCCCTGGCGCATGCCCTCCCCGGGCGACTGGGTGCTGCCCAAGGTGGCCTATGCTCTCCACTGCTATCCGGTGGCGTTCGCCGGCGCCGATCCCGCTACTACTGCCGCCTCACTCCGCAAAGTGCTGCGGGACGCGGCTCACATTGAACGGCCCATCGGTTTGTTTCCCGAAGGTGTGGCCGGCTCGGCGGGCGTCCTCACTGACCCGCTGCCCGGCACAGGCCGTCTCATCGCTCAACTCGCCCGCCGCGGGCTGCCCGCCGTGCCCGCTGGCATCGCCGAGGACGGGCGCTTCGTCCTTCGCTTCGGAGAACCCGTGCTGCCCGAAGCGATCCTGCGCGCTACCGATCCCGCCCGCCTCCTCATGGCCCGCGTGGCCGAATTGATACGATAACCCGCGAGATGTCCGAATTGAGCCGCCGCGAGGCTCTCCGGGCGGCCGCGGGCGCCGTACCCGCGTTCTCGCCCCAACGCAAGAACCCGCCCAACGTTTTGGTCATCCTCTCCGACGATCAGGGCTACGGCGATTTCGACTGGCACGGCAATTCCGCCATAGCCACCCCCAACCTGCGGAAACTGGCTGGGCAAGGAGTGGAGTTCACCCGTTTCTCCGTCAGCCCTGTCTGCGCGCCCACGCGCGCCGCCTTCCTGACCGGGCGCCACGCCATGCGCGGCGGCGTGCACGGCGTCACTGGGGGCCGCGAAACGCTGCGCGGCTCCGCGCCGACGCTGGCCGAAGTCTTCGCCTCTGCGGGTTACGCGTGCGCCCTCATTGGCAAATGGCACCTGGGCGAGCAATGGCCTTACGTCCCCGCGGCCCGTGGCTTCCGGCACTTCGTCGGCTTCCATACCGGCCATTGGAACCGCTACTTCAATTCGCCCGTGGCCACTACCTACGGCCGCGAAACGCAACTGAATGGCTACATCACCGACGCCCTCACCACGGAAGCGATCCGCGCAATCCAGGCGGTCCGCCGGGATCCCTTCTTTTTCTATCTGGCCTACAACGTGCCGCACTCGCCCTTTCAGGTGCCCGAAGAAGACTACCAGCGCCACGCATCCAAAGGCCTGCCTCCGGACCTCGCCTCGGTCTACGGCATGGTGGAAAACCTCGACCGCAATATCGGGCGCCTGCTGGAGGCCCTGCAAAAACAAGGCAAACTCGACAACACCATCGTGGCCTTCTTTTGCGACAACGGTCCCAATACCGAACGCTTTAACGCCGGCCTGCGCGGCCGCAAGGGCAGTGTCTATGAGGGCGGCATTCGTTCTCCTCTGCTACTCCGCTTTCCGCCGGAGATCCGGCCCGGGACCAGCGACGGCCGCATCTGCGCTCACGTCGACCTGTTCCCCACTTTGCTCGATCTCGCCGGCGTCCCCTTTCAACCCCGTGAACCGCTGGACGGCGTCAGCCTGATGGGCCCGCGCACCAACCGCTTTCTCTACGTCCACGCCGATCACCAGACCAATCCGCTGCTCCCCGTTCCCGGGGCCGTCTGGGATCAGCGCTACAAACTCGTCAACCAATCCGAACTCTACGACCTGCAGGAAGATCCCGGGGAAACCACGGACCTTGCCGCTGCACAGCCCGAGCGGGTCCGGACAATGCGTAAGGCTTACGACGACTGGTTTGCGGGCCTCTCGGAAGGCTTCCGGCCCGGCGCACCACCCATCGAAATCGGGCATCCGGAATGGCCGGAAGTGGAACTCCCCGCCACCCGTGCGCAATTCCGCGGAGGCCTGCAGTTCCGCGAAAAGTTCGGCTATGCCAACGATTTCGCCGTGGGCGAATCCGGCTCGCTCGACTGGCGTATCGAGGTCCTTACCCCCATGCGTTACCGGCTCGTGCTCGAGTATCTGAGTGAGGCCGGCGGCACGGCCCAGTTCACCGGCGTGGACGCCGTCGAGATCGGCCCCAGCCCGTCCTCACGCCTGAAACCCGTCTCTCTGCCCGACCGCAAACCCCGCTCCCCCGAAGCGCCCGAGATGCAGTGGCAGGAAAAAGAGCTCGCGGTCACCGAACTGCGTGCCGGCCCCAGCGTCGTCACCCTCACTGTCCGTGGCCTCATGGTCAAAAGCCTCCGCATCCTCCCCGAAGGCCCCCTCCGCCGGCCTCGGCGGGGCTAGGGTCGCAGCCTTAGCAACTCCACCTTCCGGAACTCCACCGGATGGCTCTCGCTCTGCAGCGAAATCCAGCCCTCCGTCAACAACTGCCCGTCCGGCTTGGCCGCCGGGTCGAACCCGCTCACCGTCCCGCCGCCCACCTGCGGCTTTTCATACTCCAGCACCTTCTCGCCGTTCACATAGTGCCGGATCCATCCGTCGCCATTCACCTCCACCTCCACCCGCACCCACTCCTCGCCCTCAAACGTCTTGGAAGTCGAGTTCGTGCAATGCTGCGTATGCAACTGCCCGTGCAGCACCACATGCGTGCCCGGCGTGCATAGATTGGCCGTCGGGCGCGGACCCTTGCCCAGCCCGCCCAGCAGCTGCACTTCAATCGAGATGGGAAAATCCTGGTCCTTCAGCATCGTCTTCGGGTCCTGGCAGTGCAGCATAATGCCGCTGTTCTTCGTGGCCCACCCCGGCCCCTTCGGCGCCTGCTCCCCCACAAAACGGTACTCCACCGCGATCACATAGTGCGAAAACTTGTCCCGGTAGAAGATGTGGCCGAACCGCTCGCGGAACTCATCGTAGCCGTCGTATCGGACCACCATCTTGCCGTCTTCCACGCGGAATGTGTTGGCATAGTTCTCGCCCAGCGCGTAGCCCCGGATCTTCGGCGTCCACCCGCTTAAATCCTTGCCGTTGAAAAGCTGGATCCAATCCTTGGCGGGCGCCTTCCGCCAATCCTGCGCCGGCAGCAGCGCCGCCAGCAGCAACAGTCCGGTGAATACACGCACGGGTTCGCAATCTCCTTCCGAGCCGATTCTACTCCGGCAGGTCGCCGCTCTTGGGCTCGGGCAGCCAAAAACTCGCGATGAACCCGGTCAGGTAAACCGCGAATGCAATCGCGGCCGCCGCGTACGCGGTCTTCATCGCCGCGCTACTGCCCGGCATCACATTCGACAATTGCGCGTTCACCACCGCGAACGACGTGCCCACCATCCGCCCGCCAATGTTGGCCGCGAAGCTTTCCCCCGTGCCGCGCAAATGTGTCGGGTATACGCGCGGCAAATAGTTCCCCCAGAAACTGAACTGCGCCACGGTCAACAGACCCGCCGCGAAAATCCCGTACTTCAACAATTCCAGGTTGTTCACGGCCGGGAACAGAAATACCAGCGGCACAATCACCAGGCCGGGCACTTGAAACACGCGCAGCAGCTTCCGCCGGCTGACAATCACCACCGCCAGCGCCGCCAGCAGAAACCGGCCTACCAGCCCGCCCATCTCCTGCCAGTACTGCACGGAAACAACGGCCCTCTCCTGCAGCGGGCGGGCCAGCTCCACGACTTCGGGCAGCCCCGGCACAATGCGCGGCAGATGCTGGATGGCCCCGAAGGCCGCGCCATAACTGCAGGCGAACATCAGCGCCGTAATCAGCGTCGTCATCCGGTATTCGGGCCGGAACAACTCCAGAACCGACGGCCGCTTCAACGAACCTGTGCGGCGCTTCTCCTCCCAGGCCGGCGACTCCGGCAGGAATGGCCGGATGATGATCAACGGAATGGCGGGAATCACGCCCGAAATCAGCGTGTAGCGCCACGGCTCGTGCCCCCCCGCAATCATGGGCAGGTGCGGCGCGAAGTTCACCGCCAGGTTGTAGGCCGCAGCCACCATCAGCCCGCCCAGCGATGAGAAGGCCTGCGTGTAGCCCAATACGGCTTCCCGCATCTTCGGGGCGGGAAAGAGCTCGGCCAGCCACGCCACCGCCGCCACAAACTCCACGCAAACCCCGATGAACGTCGTCGTGCGCAACACCAGCAACATGGGCAGCGAGGTGGAAAAGCCCGCGCCAAAGGCCGAAAACGCATACAGCAGGATGCTCCACACCAGCACGTTCCGGCGCCCGAACCGGTCGGTCAGATACCCGCCGATCAGGCCGAAAAACCCGCCCGCCAGCGCCGGCACATAAAACAGCAGGCTCACCCAGTTGTTGAACTCGGGCGTGCCCGGCTTCAACCCGCCCAGTTCCATCAGCGCGGGCCGCACGATCAGCGGCAGCATCAGCAGTTCGTAAATGTCGAAGGCGAAGCCCAGCGCCGCGACCCCGCAGATGGTCCATTGCAACCCAGTTAACTTCATGGTCTTTGGACTATACTACCGTGCATGCTGGGCGCCCCTCTGCTGTTTCTCCTTTTGTCTCCGCAGGCTGCCGGCGACTGGCCCCAATTCCGCGGCCCCAACAGCGTAGGCGTTTCGCCCGCGCACGGGCTGCCGGTGGAGTTCGGCCCCGGAAAAAACATGGTCTGGCGGACCCCTTTGCCGCCCGGCCACTCCTCGCCTGTCCTCTCCGCGGACCGCATCTTTCTCACCGCCCACGAAAACGAACGGCTTTGGGTCTTCTGCCTCGACCGTCAGTTAGGCCGCATCCTCTGGCGCCGCGAAGTACCGCGCCCGCGCAAGCAGGAACTGCACAAGTCCAACTCGCCCGCCTCCCCTTCCGTCGTCACGGACGGAAAGAACGCCTACGCTTTTTTCACCGACTTCGGGTTGATCGCCTTCGGCCCCGACGGTAACGAACTCTGGCGCCGCGAATTGGGGCCGTTCAACAATCCCTTCGGCATGGGCGCCTCCCCCGTGCTCGCCCGCGGCAAACTGCTTCAAATCTGCGATTCGGAATCGGGCTCGTTCTTCGTCGCTGTGGATGCCGCCACCGGGCGCGAGGTGTGGCGCGTCGACCGTCCTGAGTTCACCCGCGGTTTCTCCACCCCGGTACTCTACCAGCCTCCCCAGGGCAACCTTCAGGCGCTTGTCCCCGGCACCAACCGCCTGGTCGCTTACGACGTCGAAACCGGGCGCGAGGTCTGGTACGTTCGCGGTCTCACCTGGCAATTGAAGCCCACACCGGTGCTGGTGGACGGTGTGCTGTACGTGCTGGGCTGGGCCGGCGGCTCAGACCAGGGCAACCAGGAATCACTGCCCACTTTCGAAGAAATCCTCGCCGCGAAGGACGCCAACAAGGACGGCAAACTCTCCAAGGACGAAACCGATGACCCGCGCCACCAGAAGGATTTCGCCGAGGCCGACTTCGACAAGGACGGCTTCTGGAGCCCTCGCGAGTGGGAGCGCTACCGCGCCAGGCGCGCCTCGGTGAACTCCATCATGGCCATCCGGCCCGGAGGCAGCGGCGACATCACGGAAAAGGCCGTCCTCTGGCAGTACTACAAGACCCTCCCCAACGTGCCCTCTCCGCTGGTCTACCAGGGCGTCGTCTACATGATGAAGGAGGGCGGCATCCTCACTGCCCTCGATGCGCGCGACGGCAGCCTGCTCAAACAGGGGCGGCTGGAAGGTGCACTCGATTTCTATTACTCCAGCCCCGTCGCCGCCGACGGCAAGATCTTTGTCTCCTCGCAAGGCGGCCACCTCACCGTGATCCGTGCCGGCCCGGACTGGACCCCGCTCGCCCGCAACGATTTCGACGAGGAGATCTTCGCAACCCCCGCCCCGGCCGGCAACCGGCTCTACGTCCGCACCAACCAGGCGCTCTACTGCTTCGCCAATCTCGGCCCGGCGAACTGATTCCCCCCGGTCGCGCGCATTAGGCAGCGCCGCACGGCCCCAGATAGTGCGTTCGCCGGTAGGCGATTTCGAACCCGCAGCGCAGGTAGTTGCGCTCTGAACCGCTCCCCGGCGCTACCTCCGCCACGGCCAGAGCCCCCGGCGGCAGCCGCCGCAACCGCTCCAGGATCAGCGCCGTCTGAGCGCCCCGCCCGCGCGCCTCCCGCAGTGTGCCGTCGCAACCGAAAATCCAAACTCCATCGCAGGGGACCATCTGAGCGCAGGCCATCCACATGTCGTCGGAATCCATCACCCCGAGATTCACCGCATCCCGCAGACACCACGCGGCATGAACCAATGACTTGTACTGCGGATCCAAGGGAAGTTCGAAGGCCGCCAGCATCAACTCGGCCCATGCGTGCCGTTTGGCCTCGCGGATCCTCTGTGGGGGCGCTGTTACCGTCTCCGGCCTGGTGCGCACGACGACGTTTTCGCCGCCCGCTACCGTGAAGCCCCGCGCCTCGAGTGTCGCACGCGATTCGTCATCCAGCCACGGAGCTGCTTCCACCACCATCTCCTCGGCGCCATGCTGCCAGAAGAAACGCGCCGCTTCATCCAACTCCGCTCCTCGCAGGCTTGGGCCCAGGCCCTTGATCGTCGTCAAGGGGCTTCCCCGTCCGGTGAACGCCATGTATCCACCGGCAAATGGAAACCCCGTGGCCCCCGTTTCGGGCGCCGCCCGCCGGTACGCCTCCACGAAATCCCGCAGATTGGCTGCCGCCGCCGCCTCCAATTGCCCCATCATTTCCACCCGGATCTCCACCTTTCTTTCCTGCCCTGGATCTCGCCGGTTCGCAGTGCTAATTTACGAACAGGCACCATTCTATGCGCCCTGCAATCCCTTCAGTTTGCCTGGCGGTGCTCTGTGGAATGCCGGGGTTCGGGCAGGAGCCGGCCCCCGCTGCGCCAGCGCCGCCCTATGTGGCGCCTCTCACAAAAGGAGTCACGCTTTTCCCTCGAACCCCGTTGCCCGCCTCGATTGGTCCCGCCGTCACCTCCCTCCAGGTCCAGGCGCACGCGGGAAAACCACAAAGCTGCTCCCACATCCTCCTCAACCGTCCGCCGGGACAGATAGACCAGGGTATGGTGCTTAAAGGGCCTCCCAACCCGCTTGAGCGCATGCCGGTGCTGCCCGTCGCGCCCCCTTGCCCTCAGGATCTTCGCCCTTAGTTTGCCATTACGTTCAATCACCCCATGCCCGTCAATCCCACCCCTTCCAGCGATGTGACGGCCCTGCTGCGCCGCATGCGCAAGGGCGACACCGGCGCCCACGAGCAACTGATCCCCCTGGTCTTCCAGGAATTGCGCCGCCTCGCCCGCCACCACATGAAAAATGAGCGCCTAGGCCATACCCTTCAGCCCACGGCGCTGGTGAACGAAGCCTTCATCCGCCTGGCTGGTCTGAACCGGATGGAGTGGCAGAACCGGGCCCATTTTTTTGGCGTCGCCTCCGGACTCATGCGCCAGATCCTGGTCGACTACGCCCGCAAGCGGCAGTCCCTCAAACGCGGCCGCGATGTCGCCTTTGTGGAACTTGATGAAAATAAAGCTCTTCTTTCCCCGCAGCAGTCTGCTGAACTGATTGCCCTGGATTCAGCCCTAAAAGAACTGGCACGGATGAATCCGCGTCATGCTAAAATTGTGGAGCTGAGATATTTTGGCGGACTTTCCGTAGAGGAAGCCGCCGAGGCGTTGCAAATCGCTCCCATTACGGTGAAGCGGGATTGGGCGGCAGCCAGAGCTTGGCTGCGTAGCCGGTTGGAACCCTCCACTACGGTCTCCTAGACCTCCTCGAACGATCCTCCCTCGTTGATCACTACGCCTGTGACGATGAGGAAACTGCTCGGATGTTCGAAGTACTAAAGCCGCTCCACGATGGCGGCCATGCCGGTTTGCACGACGGATTATTCCTCGCCTGGGACCGCACTCCCGGCGGGCCCACCATGCAAGATGCCCTGCTGGCGCACTTGATCCGCCAGCGTCTCGAATTCCTTCCCGCCTACACAGTCTTTGACTGGCTGGAGTTTCGCGTCGAAGGCACCACTGTCATTTTGAGCGGCATGGCGGCTAGCCCCGAACTGCCCGCGCGCGCCATGCGCGTGATTTCCGCCCTGCCCGTGATCGAAAAAACCGTCAGCCTCGTGGAACGGCTTCCCGATTCCCTGCAGGACGATGTCATTCGCGCGGAAGCCTACAGCCGGATTTACAAAGACCCCATCCTGGCCAACCACCGCAGCCTGTTCGGCCGCCTGGCGCCGCATGAGGAAGAATCCGGACTGCCTTCGGGCCCGCACGCCATCCGTATCCTGGTCCGCGACGGCTTCCTCACGCTGAGGGGCGAAGTCTCGTCCGCCTTCGAACTCGAGCGGGCCCGACAGCTCGCCCGCGAAATCCACGGGGTCGTCGGCTTTGAGTGCCGCCTCCGCGTGGCCAGCAACCGGAACTAGTTTTCCAGCTCCAGCCCGAAGAACCGTGCGGCATTGCCGTAGCAGATATCCCGCACCATGCTGCCTACCATTTCCTCATCGTCCGGCAGCAAGCCGTCTTCCATGTCCTGCCCCAGCAGGTTGCAGAGGGTTCGTCGGAAGTATTCGTGCCGCGGATAGCTCATAAACGAGCGTGAATCCGTCAGCATGCCCACAAACCGCGCCAGCAACCCGCAGTTCGACAAGGCATTCATCTGCCACTCCATGGCTTCTTTCTGGTCCAGAAACCACCAGCCGCTGCCGAACTGTATCTTGCCCGCTGTGCGGCCGTCCTGGAAATTGCCCGCCATCGTGGCGAACAGGTAGTTGTCCGCCGGATTGAGGTTGTAGAGCACCATGCGGGGCAGGGCATTATCACTTTCCAGGCGGTCCAGGTACGCCCCCAAACCATCCCCTTGCGGCCAATCCCCGATGGAGTCGAAGCCTGTATCCGGCCCCAGCGCCGCAAACTGCCTCGAATTATTGTTCCGCCGTGCGCCCAAGTGCAGTTGCTTCGTCCATCCGCGCTTTGCATCCAGGTGCCCCAGATACACCATCAGGAACCCCGTGAACCTGTGGTGCTGCTCTGGAGACGCCGCCCGTCCGCTGCGCGCCGCGGCGAAAATCGCCTCCGCTTCCTCTTGCGTGGCGAACTCCGAGGGGCACGCGCTCAGCCCATGGTCCGATAAACGGCCGCCCATCTCGTGGAAGAACGCATGCCGCCGCTCCAACGCATCCAGCAGTCCGTTGAGAGAATCCACCGCCACCCCGGCAGCCGGCTCCAGCCTCGCGAGCCACGCATTCCACACCTCCGGCTGATGCACCGTGAAGGCCTTGTCCGGCCGGAACGTCGGATAGACCCGCGTCTTCAGTCCAGCCGCCCGGATCGCCGCGTGATACTCCAACGAATCGGCGGGGTCATCGGTTGTGCAGACGGCGCGCACCTCGAACTTCCGCAGTATGCCCTGCGCGGTCAGCTCGCCTGCCAGTTGCTGGTTCGCCCGGTCCCAAATCGAAAGCGCTGTCCGCTCGTCTAGCAATTCGTCGATACCGAAGTACCGCTTTAACTCCAGGTGTGTCCAGTGATACAGCGGATTCCGCAGTGTCGTTGGCACCGTCCGGGCATAAGCCAGGAATTTCTCCCACGGACTGGCTGACCCGGTGATCAACTCCTCCGCCACGCCGTTGGCCCGCATCGCGCGCCATTTGTAATGGTCGCCTTCCAGCCAGATCTCGAAGAGATTCGCGAAGCGGCGGTTCTCCGCCACGTCCTTTGGCGGCAGATGGCAGTGGTAATCGAGGATCGGCTGCCCCGCAGCCCATTCGTGGTACAACCTCCGCGCCGCTGAGGTCCTTAACAAAAAATCTTCTTGAATGAATGGCATGTGCGCCCGGATTCCTTCTCCGCCCGATATCATATCTGGAGACGGGGACAGACAGCCCGAACCAGGAGCCGTTCCAAGATGAACTCACGCAGAACCTTTGTGATGGGCGCCGGAGCCGCGGTGGTTTCCCACCTGCCCGCCGCCCGCGCTCTCGCCGCCAACGACAAGATCCGCATCGCCGTGCTCGGCGCGAACGGCCGCGGCAAGGACCACATCAGCGGTCTCATGCGCCTGCCCGACGCAGACGTCGCCGTCCTTTGCGACCCCGACCTCGAAGTGGCCAACCGGACTGCCGATCGCTTCGAAAAACAGTACGGCCGGCGGCCGAAGATCGAACAGGACCTGCGCAAGGTGTTCGACTCCAAGGACATCGACGCCGTCACCATCGCCACGCCCAACCACTGGCACTCGCTGGCCGCCATCTGGGCCTGCCAGGCGGGCAAGGACGTCTATGTCGAAAAACCCGGCTCGCACAACATCTTTGAGGGCCGGAAGATGATCGAGGCTGCTAAGAAGTACGACCGGATCGTGCAGCACGGAGTGCAGCTCCGCAGTTCAGAAGCGCTGCGTGAGGCCGTCCAGATGCTGCGCGACGGGGTTATCGGGGATGTCTACATGGCGCGCGGACTGGTCTTCCGCTGGCGCCCCTCCATCGGCAGGAAGGGGGAAGAACCTGTGCCTGCGAACCTCAATTACGACATCTGGACCGGCCCGGCCGCCATGGAGCCCTTCAGCCGCCGCATCGTCCACTACAACTGGCATTGGACCTGGAACTACGGCAACGGCGACCTCGGCAACCAGGGCATCCACGAAACCGACATGTGCATGTGGGGACTTGGCGTCGATGAACTGCCCACCAGGATCACGGCGATGGGCGGCAAGTTCACCTTCGACGACGACAAGCAGACGCCCGAAGTGCTCACCTGCCTCTACCACTACCCCGAAAAGAAGAAGATGATCCAGTTCGAAGTCCGCCACTGGTGCACCAATCTGGAAGACGGCGCCGGCGTCGGCAACATCTTCTACGGCACCAAGGGCTACATGGTGGTGAAGGGCTACGACAGCTACGAGGTCTTCCTGGGCGACAAGCGCGAAAAGGGGCCTGCCCGCCGCGCCGGCGGCGACCACTACGCCAACTGGCTCAAAGCTGTTCGCTCCCGCAAGGTGGAAGACCAGCACGGACCGGTCGAGACCGCGCACCTCTCCAGCGCCTTGGCTCACCTCGGCAACATCAGCTACCGTCTCCAGCGCGTGCTGACCTTCGATCCCAAGACCGAAAAGTTTGTAGGCGACAAGGAAGCCAACCTCATGCTCACGCGCAATTACCGTAAGCCTTACGTTGTGCAGGAGAAAGTCTGAGAAGGGAAAGTCTGAATGCGGGCCGCGCGCCTCAGCGAGGCCCGCTTAGAAGACGAAGCTGACGCCCCCACGCACCGTACGGGGGAAGGGAATCAGCCACAAAGAACGCCCGTCCGGGCCAGCCACAGGCACATAGCCCTGCGCCAGCAAGTTCCGGAGTTCTGCGGCCAGCTCCATGCGGCCTGGCATGCCTCCGATGGCGGGCAATGGTTGCCGCACCTGCACATTCAGCCCTGGAATCTGTTGCGTGCCTTGCGTCAGATAGGCGTGCGGCATGGCCGCGGTGCCCGCAGGCACGAACATGTAGGCGGTCACAAACCGGGTGCCCGTCTTCGGCGTCACGCCGCTGATCCGGAGCGAAGCCCAGGGACGTTGTACAACATCCAGGTTCCGCCGCAATTCTTCGGCGCTGGCAGCAGTGCCTGAATCCCGGGGCAGCAATGCGCCGCCCGAGCCGGCGCCCAGCGATACCAGCCAGTCCCGCACAATCTCTTCGGTGAGCGTCACCGCGTAACCCGTGGCCCGTAGGTTGCCCGCATTGAACACCGACGCGCTGGAACCCAGGTCGGGAAGCACTTCCGAAGACGAAAGCCCGCTTGTGGCGCCGCCCATCAGGAAAGCGCTGTCTCGCAGCTCGTCGCGGTACATCGAGGCGCGCAACGACCGCCGCCCCCATTTCTTCTGATAGCCCGCCTCGTAGGTAGTAGACCGCTGCACCCGGGCCTGTCCGCCCCGCAAGGAAACGCGCGGAAAGACACCCAGCCCAGCCAGTCCGCTGGTCAGTGTGGAATCGATCAGACCGTTCTGGCCCATGTCCATCAGGTCGACCGCCGGAGCCCCGGAACTGTAGGCCACGTTCAACATGCCGTACTCGCCCAAGTCGTAGTTCAGCCGCGCGAACGGGCTCAGCACGTTGAGGCGGTTCAAGAACACCACGGTTTCCATCATCGTGCCGTACTCGATCGACGCCTCTTCCGTCAGTTGCCGCCGGTCAGCCAACTTCAGCGACATGGTCCGCAATTCAGGCATGGCCCCCGGGTGGCCCAGCATTCCTGCACCGGCCACCGCGCGGGCGGACAACTGCCGCACTGTCAATTCCACGTCCGGCGTGAGGCCCGAAGAGTCCTTGCGGGAAAAGCCCGCCCGGAACCCGGTGGCCGGCGTCCCGCTTTCCGATGCGTAGCCTAGATTGCCGCTAAACCGCAATTCGTTCGACCCGAAAAGCGATGTGGCCAGGGCGAAGGCCGTACCCAAGTCCGCGCTCGTGCCCAACAAATCCATCCCCGCATCGCCGGCTGAAACACGCAGCAGCCCGCGGGTGTCGGAAAACGCCGCCGGGTGCCGCGAGCTGGACCAGACCGGATCGATCGTGGGCAGGATACGGAGGACGGGCCTCGTGCTCGCATTGCTGCGCAAGGCCCACTTCCACTCATCGCTGAGAACGCTGTTTTGCCCCGGCGAAGTGTAGACCAATTCAATCGTGCTGAACAGGTTGGCCAACTGGATGTTCAGCAGGTTGCTGGCGCCTGCGCGCACCTGAATGCCCGAACGCCGCGCTGGCACGAACGTGCTGAGATTGACTTTGACGGAGTAAGTGTCGGGCTGCAGGGAATCGAACTGGAATTCGCCCTCGATGTTGGTCACCGCCCGCCGGACCACCCGGTCGTTACGGTTCATCAGCACAACGGTCGCGCCCATCTGAGGCACGCCCTGCGGGTCCCTCACCTTGCCCGCAATCGATCCAACGAAGTGGAAATCCGCCGCGCACACCCCCAGCTCACCGCCCAAAAGGACAGCGGCCAAAGTCCATGCTCTCGCGCCCGTCATCGGTCTGGTAGGGGCCTCCAGCCCGGAGAGAGTTTGCCTCTACTTTATAGAAAACTGCGCCATCTGCGTCAAGCTCTGGTTCTTCCGCGTGTCGGAAACCTTTACTTTCAGCGTATACTGCCCAGGTTCCATGGATTGAAGCGGCAATAGCTTTTCAATGGTCATCTGGGAAGACGATCCCTCAATTGAGGCCACATCCTCTTTGAACTCAAGCACTTTGGAGTTGTCGCTGGTCTTCAGGATCTCGTACTCGATCTCGCCGGCGGGCTTGCCCGTCTTCTCGTCCGCTTCGAAGTTATAGAGCTTCATGTAGATGCCCATCCGCTCGTCGCGGGAGAATTGCTCGCCGATCCGCGGCCGCACCTTCGTGGTCCCGATTACAAACTGTCCTGTTCCGATGCTGCGCGTCGGCACCTTCTCCATCACATCGGCAAGCACCAGAGAACTGGCGAACAACTGGTCCTCTTCCATGCGCGGCACATTCAACGCCATTTCGTAGTTGTTCATGTTGCCGCCCACGATGTCCTTCGCCACCACGTTCAGCCGGTACATCCCCGGCGGCAGCGGCACCGACTTCTGGTAGATCGATTTGCCCGTGCTGGCTTGCTCCAGCATCTCCGAGGGCACCTCGATCGCCACCACGTCCTCGAAGACGTTCACCACACGCCGCGCCATGCTCGTGATGCGGGCGTAGATGTTTACCGAACTCTTGGACATTGGCCCTTCTGCCTTGAATTGCAAGTCCTTCCGGTCGAACTGCAGCGTGATGTTGGTCATCACCGTCGAACCGGTGGCGGGGAAGAAGTCCGCCCGCGCCTGCATCGGCAGCAGGTTGTACATGATCTTCGAATTCACCTGCGCTTCCAGGTCCTTGAACTTGATGGACGGAGCCTTTTGCAGGTTGGCCCACTGCTGCAGGCGCTCGAACTGCTGCATGCGCGCCGGCAGTGGCTGGTTGCCCGTGCCCAGACGTGTGCCGTCCGTCCGGCTGAAACGGTCGTTCTTCGAGGCCATGCCCATTTGTTCCATCAGCGTCAGACCGGCGCCCGGAACCATCATCAGCGCGTCCTTCTCGCTGGGATCCATCGTCATGCGGTATTCGCCCGTCATCGTGGTGTCCACGAATTCGATAATGACGTCTGTCCCCACGCCCTCGATCCAGCGGTACCGCCATTTCTCGAAGGGGAACGTGGACGTGGTGCCGCCGCCCTCTTCCCAGGGCCGTTCATAGGTGCCGCCCGACGGCCTCGACTCGATTTCGTCCGGTGGCCCGAAAGTGATATAGATCCGCCCGCGGTCGGTCTTCCAGCCCGGGATGCCCGAAGCATACCGTTCGTTCGCGTACGCAATGCGCCGGTAGTGCTCCTCTTTGTACTCGTTCTCCTGGCTGTCGGGGGTAGGATCGCGGCGGAGCCAGAACTGCTCGATGAACTGCTCGCGCTCCTCATCGGTCGACATGTTCCGGAACGCCTTGCGCTCCTCGTCCGTGATGATGTACGCGACGTCTTCGTTCAGCCACTTCCGGTACGGCGTTTCCAGCTCCTTGCGGAGCTTTTCCGCCTGTCTCCGCTGCTGTCGCTCACTCAGCGGTTTGGCGATGGTTTCCCGGGATTCGGATTCCTTCTTTTTCTGCGCCGCCAGGGGGGCGGCCGTGCCGAGCAGGAGGGACCCGATGGTCAGGACAGAGACCAACTCTTTCCGATTCATGCGCTTACCCATCCAGTGAGGAGTGCCACGTATTCTTAGTCTACTCCAACCCGCGGCCGGTTCAAGCGATACCTCGTCCCTGTTAGACGGACCCCCCTCCCGCCAAGTTGCCGGGAATTCAGGCCCCTTCCTCATCAGCCGGGGTCAGAGCGACGAATTCCGCGCCCGCATCACCCGTCGCAAACGGGCTGAAGTTGGTCTGCGTGTCGTACACGTCCACGCCCTCGACCCGCTTGAGTCCGTTCACCACCAGGTAGGTCAGCGGCGTCATGGCCGCTTCGTACAACACCTTGGCAAAATAACCGGAAAAGATCAGATTCAGAATCGTACCGGCGCTCTCCCGGCCCGCGAACGCCAGCGTCATGATCACCGTCGAATCCACCAACTGCCCCACCGCCGTCGATCCGATCGTCCTCATCCACAACGCCTTGCCGCTGGTCCACACCTTCATCTTCGCCATTACGTAACTGTTCGCGAATTCGCCCGCCCAATAGGCGCACAGGCTGGCCAATACCATCCGCGGAATGAAGTTGAATACCGTCTCAAAGGCTGCCTGGTGCTGCCAGTCCGGGGCTGCCGGCAGCGCCACCACAATCATCCCCATCGCCGCCATCAGCGCTGAGGCGAAGAAACCCATCCAGATCGCCCGCCGCGAACCGGCGTACCCATAAACCTCGGTGAAGATGTCGCCAAATATATAGGTGAGGGGAAACAGCAGTTGGGCCCCGCTGACCCGGAACGGCCCAATCGCGCAGATCTTGGCGCCAACCAGATTCGAGATCAGCAGAACAACGACAAAGACACTGACGCAAAGGTCAAAGAAACGGAACGGGTGCTTCGTCCGCTCGAACTTGGACAGGGCGCGGGCTACGACCGGCATTGTTTCTTCTGATTCCTCCGGAGCTGCCCGCGCCTCATCAATCCTGGCCGCGGGACGCTACTTCTTGTCCATCACGGCTTTCATCGTCATCTCGCCCATGGGCGTGTTGACGGTTTGCTCGCTGGTCAACTCCTTGCCGTCTTCGCTCAGCGACCACTTGTCCACGACCGTGATCTGCTGCCCTTGAATTTCCAGCTTCGATTCGATCACCAGCATCTTGCCCTGCCAGCGGAGGACACTCTTGATGTCGCCCATGCGCGTGGAGTTCGTGTGCTCCTTGCCGTCGATGACATACTTATATTCCTGCGTCATCTCGCCCATCTGGCTGGCGGTTGTCGTGACCGTTGAAAGCTTGTCGCCTTCGTGGGTGATCTTGCGCTCCATTTTGTCAGGCGCCGGGCGGCCCCCGAAGTCGCTCTTGTCCGCATTCAGTTTCCACTCGCCGCCAAAGTTGGGCGTATCCGCAGCCCAACCGTTCAACGCCAGAGCGGCCGAAGCAAACAGCATCAAAAAGAGTTGACGGGACATGAAAGTCCTCCTTCCCGAGACGTCAACTCAGGATAGCGCAGGCCGCACAAGGCAAAGTCCGGGCCGCAGAGCCAGAGGCGCTATCAAGCCCCCCAGATTGGAAAGCGGCAGCACATCGTCGCCTGACGGTAACCCTAACCGTTCGCGCAGGAAACTCCGCCGGGCTCCGCATCTCTCATGCGCTTCGGGCCACCGCTCCGCAAACTCGGCCCTCCAGCGCGCATCCGCCACCAGGTAGCCGTCTTCCATCCGGATCGACGAGCCGAACTTCGGATGCGCTGGGATGACATCCGACTGTACGGCGCAGCCGTTTGGGATCCGCTCCTCACTGCCCGCCCGCACCGGACTCGACAGCCACTCCTCGTAGTGAATCAGATGCCCCGCATTCAACTTCACGGGTCCGAACCGCTCCGCCACCGCCTCATGCAACACCCCTCCTGCCGCTCCAACCTGCAGGCGGTCCATCCAGGCGGCCATTGCCTCGAAGTATGGGAACGCGAACTCTTCCAGGTATCCGTCCGGCAACTCTTCTGGGCGTTCCACCACCCACCCGGCCCGGCAGATGTTCGCGCCCCAATAGCAAATGCCGCACGAATACCGTCCGCCCCGCCGCACTCGTTCACCGCGCACGCCGCCCAGGCTCACCAGGTTCTCCCCGCACTTGAACGTCATGTGGCAGCCGAGTGGCACACCGGGGTACCCTACCTTTCGCAGCATGTCGAAATCCAGCACGCCCGGCTCGAGAGCCCCCAGCACCCGCTTCATCCCTTCGCTCGCCAGCGTGTTCGTCCACTCAAAATAAGCCGCTTCGTCAAAGTGCAACGCTGCCCGCATCGCCAGCACTGGCCGCGTGAAATCCATTACGTTTTCCCAGCCCGCTGCAAAGCGCAATGCATCCACGACAAACCCGGGCGCGGCCAGCCCCCCGACCGCCGGTTTCCACCCCACTACACCCACCCGGGCGTGCGCGTCTACCCTCTCTTCGCGCAAAAACTCCTCGAAAGTGCGCGACCCGGACCGCGGCTGATCCGGCAGCGAGAGCTCCGGCCAGATCTGTACCCGCGCCAGTCCGCTTGTCACCGCCGGACTGACCGGCGCGTAGCCCACCCCTTCGTTCCCCACGATCAGCAGCGTTTCACCCTTCAGCCCCAACAGCAGCAGCGCCTCTTCAAAGCGCGGATCGAGTCCTGCGCACCACAACAGGTTCCCGAAATGCTCCCGGTCGCCATACACCACCACGTGCGTCAGTCCCGCCGCCCGCATCGCGGTCCGCAGCTCTTCCAGCCGCCCGGCATAAGTCTCCGGCGCCTGCCATGGCGACACCGCCTCGCCTTGCCCGAATTCCGGCCACTCTACCTTCTCGATCCGAGTCAAGTTTCGCTTTGTTCCCCCGTGCCAGCCTACCTCAGGCACAATGAAGCATGCGTTGCCTTGGACTCGCCATCGCCATGCTCACCTCTTCTTTGCTGCTCGCGGAAATGCTGATCACCCCCGCGAATCTTTCCGCAAGCCTGAACGATCCCCGCCTGGTCATTCTCCACATCGGCTCCCCAAAGGACTACGCCGAGGGCCACATCCTTGGCGCAAGACTCGTCACCCTGGCGGATCTCTCCGTCACCAGCGAAACCGGACTGCGCCTTCAACTCCCCCCGTCCGAACAACTGCGCACCACTCTCCAGAACCTCGGCATCAGCGACAACTCCCGGGTGGTGCTCTACGCCGCCAGCGATTCCGTGCAGTCCGCTACCCGCATCTGGTTTACCTTCGATTATCTGGGCCTCGGCCGCATGGCGGCCCTCCTCGATGGCGGCTTGCCTGCGTGGCGCGAAGCCGGTCTCCCGGTGGCCACTGAAGTGCCCGCCGTGCAGCCCGGCCAACTCACCGTCCGGCCCCAAACCCACCGCCTCGCGGACGTCGAGTGGCTCAAACAACACCTCAACGATGCCAACGTGCAACTCTACGATGCCCGCCTGCCGGAGTATTACACCGGAGCCGACGCCGGCCAGATGCCACGCGCGGGACGACTCCCCGGCGCCCGCAATGTTCCTTACCCATCTCTGCTCGACGAGAAGCGCCGGTTCTTGCCCGCGGCGGAATTGAAGGCCCGCCTCCGGCCCGAACGCCAAACGCTGGTCAGCTACTGCCACATTGGCCTGCAGGCTACAGTGATCTACTTCGCTGCCCGCATGCTCGATCTCGACGTACGCCTCTACGACGGCTCCTTCCAGGAATGGAGCCGCACTGCGGATCTCCCGGTTGACTCCGGCCAGTAGCCCCTCACTCCGCCCGCAACGCAGCCACCGGGTCCACGGATGCAGCCCGCCTTGCCGGGCGTACCAGAGCCAGCAGTCCCGTGCAGAGCACAACGACGACTGTCATCCCGTACGCCCACGGATCGGTAGGCTCGATCTCCCACAACAGCGAACGCAGTGTTCGGGAAAGCCCCAGCGCCAGCGGCACGCCGCCCGCCAGCCCAAGCCCGATCGTCCAGCATGCCTCCCGCCCGATCAATCCCGCCACCTTTCCGGGCGTCGCCCCCATCGCCACCCGGACGCCGATCTCCGGAACCCGCCGCTCCACGCCATACGCGAGCAACCCGTACAGCCCCGCAAAGACCAGCCCCAACGCCACCACTCCAAATACCACGCAAAGCGCGGCCAATAGCCGCTCCCGCTGTACAGTGTCGCCCCACAGGCGCGTGAGCGGTACCGTCTGGGTCACCATCAATCGAGGAGCCGTGCCTTCGATCAACCGCCGCACCGCGGGCGCCACCTCGGTAGCATTCCCCGGAACCCGCACGAGTGCCACTCGGAACGCTTTCTCCTCCTGCGCCAACGGGAACCAGACCATCGCCTTATAAGGCATGTTTTTCTTGTGCTTCGGCCCGCTCCATTGCTGCGCCCGCGCCACCCCCACCACCTGACAGGCCGTTTTCGTGTCGTACGACCTCCCTCTGGAGATGAACTGCCCCAGCGGGCTTCTCTCCCCAAACAGTTGTCTCGCCGCGTCTTCGTCAATGATGCAAACCCGCGCCTCCGGGCGGTTATCGGAGGGAACAAAACTCCTCCCGGCAATCAGCCCCGACCGCAGCGTCTCGAAGTAGCCCGGCGAAACGGAATTCGTCAAGGCCTCCACCCTGGAAGACGCCATGTGCTGGGCGTGGAAGCTCGACATCATCATCCAGCCCGTCATCGGCGCCATTTCTGCCAGCGCTGCGGACTGGACACCCGGAATCTCCTGCAATCGCTCCAGCAGCACGCTCGCGTTGGAAGTTGAGGCAGCCTGAGCGCTCTCCGTACCCGGTGGTTGCGGCCGGTTGCTGAGAAAGGCCACCAGCACTCCCTCGGTTTCGTACCCGTTCGGCTGCGATGCCAGCACATACAACGACCGCAACGTCAACCCCGCGCCCGCCGCCAGCAGGACGCCAATTGCCACCTGCGCCACCACCAGGCTCCGGTTCCAGACCATCCGCCGCCGATGTTGCGTCACCGTACGGCCCGCGGCTGAAAGCTGCTCCGCCAGACCCGTGCCTGCGCTCCGCCACGCCGGCGCAAGCCCCGCCGCCAAGGCCGCCGCCACAGTGAGAGCCAGCGTGAAGAACAGTACCGTTCCGTTGATCCGAAACGATACGTCCAGGGGCTCCAGGGATCGCGTCAGCATTCCTGCCAGCCGGACCGCCACCTGGCTGCCCAACAACAAGCCCAGCAGGGCACCCACCAGCGCCAGCAGCAGGCTCTCCATCAGAAGCTGCCGCACGAGCCTTCCCCGCGTAGCTCCCAGCGACCGCCTGACGCCCATCTCCCGCTGCCGCGCTGCGCTTCGCGCCATCAGCAGTCCCGCCACGTTCAAGCACGCCAGCAGCAAGAGCAGCGCCGACACGCCCATCAACAGCCCAAGCGCCGTCTGGTACCGGTTCCGCAGGCTGTTCGCCCCGCCCGGTGCGGCCTTCGTCTCCACCCAGAACATCTCGGGCGTCACGGAATTGGTTGGATCGTTCTGCTTCCAGGCCGCCAGATCTGTACGCACCCGGTTTCTCAGTTGCCCCGTCAGTTCAGAGGCCGCTGCCTCAGGCGTCATACCGGCGCGCAGCCGCCCCATCAGTTGGAACCACGTCGCATTCCGCCGGTTCCAATCCGCAAATCCATGAATGCCGCCGAACATTTCCAGCGGGACCCAGAAGTCGGCCGGCTGCACCGGCGAATCTCCCACAAACCACTCCGGCATTACACCCACGATCTCTAGCCGCACCGGCCCCGCCTGAAAACTCCGCCCCACCACCCCCGGATCGCCGGAGAAACGCCGCTTCCATAGCCCGTGGCTCAGAACTGCGACCGGCTGCGCCTTCGTTCCGTTCACATCGCTGGCCCGCAGCGTCCGCCCCAACACCGGCGCCACCCCCATCGCGTCGAAATAACAGGTCGACACGAAATGCGCGCGCGGCGGCGTGTCCCACGCTCCCAGCCCGGCATCCGCATATTCCACCCGCGAAATCGTCCGCCCGTAAAGGCAGGAAAAACTCCGCTGGCTGGCCTGCACTTCGCGGAAGAGCGGATAGGAAAGGTCCCAACTGTTCTCGCCCTCGCTGGTCCAGACGCCAGGGCTGCGCAATTTCGGTTTCACCTCCACCAGTTGCCCTGGTTCCGCCACCGGCAGACGCCGTAACAGCAGCGCCTCCACCATCGAGAAGATCGCGGTGTTCGCCCCGATCCCCAACCCCATCGTCACTACCACTGTCGCCGCCAGCCCGCTATTCTGCCGGAACGTCCGCAGCGCGTACCGCGTGTCCTGCCGCGCCTCGTCCAGCCAGCGCGGCAGCCAGTGCCACCGCGCTTCCTCCGCGATCTGCAGAACGTTGCCGAACGCCTTCCTGGCCTCAACCCGGGCCTCTCCTGCCGCCATGCCCGCCGCGCGCAGCGCTTCCTCTTTTTCCTCCAGGTGCAGGCGCATCTCCTCCTGCAGTTCGCCGTCCAGGTCGTCGCGCCTCCGGATCTGCCGCCACCATTCGCGCCACCGCATGCCCCTCAGCCCTCCGCCAGCACCGCTTGGATGGCCCGCACCATGCGCGCGAAGCCCTCTCGCTCCACCGCCAGTTGTTTTCGCCCCGCTGCCGTGAGTCGGTAGATCCGCGCCTTGCGCCCCGTCTGCGTCGTCCCCCACTCCGCCTGGACCCAACCCTTGCCCAGCAGCCGCTGCAGTGCCGGGTACAACGTCCCCTCACCCACCTGCAGCACTTCTTCCGACACCGACAGCAAGTGCTGGGCAATGCCGTACCCGTGCAGCGGGCCGCGCGCCAGCGTCTTCAAAATCAGCAGATCCAGGGTGCCGGGCAACAACTCGCCCGGCCCGGGGGTGGTTTCCCGAGGCATACCTCATCGATACATCGAGAGTCGATGGATCGTCAAGCGTGGGATGGAGAGTTTACAACCCCGGCCAGTTCTTCTCGCCCGCCGGAATCCGCACCGGCAGTACGTTCTCCTTCGGCGGCAGCACGCACGACCAGTACGGCGAAAAGGCGCAATTCGGGTTGTTGGCCATGTTGAAGTCCAAAATCACTTTGCCGCCCGCCGGCGCCTTCGCATACAGGAAACGGCCCGCACCGTACGTCTCCCGCGGCGCTGTCTGATCCTTAAAAGGCAAAAACAGCCGCCCGTCCGGTAGCCGCAGCGCCCGCAGCGAAACCGTCTTGCCGTCCATCCGGAACACCGCCTGTCCCGGAGACGGATAGTCCGCCTTCGTCCCGTCCGCCCGGCTGACGGTATACGTCTCCACCTCGGGGAATGGCCGCCACTCGGCCTCGATCCGGAAACGCGCGTCCACCGGATACCAGACCCGGGCAGGGAACGGCTTCTTCTTCGGCGCCTCCTGATCATAGATCCGCGCGAACAATTCGCCGGTCTTCCCGCTCCAGTGCAGCGCCACCGTCACCGGACCTTCATCCACCCGCACAATGCCGTTGTTGTCCGGCCGTGTCTCCAGCGTCTGCCGCGTCTTGCCCACCAGTGCCGCCGTCTTCCCGTCCCATTCCACCTGCACCGGCGGCACCCGCAAGGGCGCCAGGTCGCCCGCCTCAATCCGCGTCGTACCCCGGCCCATGGTGCGCCGCGCCACCAGCGACAGCGGGCTGTCCTTCTCGCTCAACTCCCGCTCCAACGCCTGCCGCCGCTCCGCTACTTCATCGGCCGCGAACAGGCATCCCAGCGCCAGGAAAACGGCCAGTGCTCGCATCATCTTCACCCCGCCAGCTTGCTGCTTTTCACACTGTACGAAAAGTAGATGGCTAACCCCACCAAGAGCCAGACCAGTGCCGTCAACTGCGTCCGGTGATCCAAAGCGATGATCATGCCGGAGCAGAGCACGATGCCCAGCAGCGGCACCAGGGGCACCAGCGGAGTCCGGAACGGCCGGTGGACCCCCGGCCTCGCCCGGCGCATGATCCAGATCCCTGCGCTCACCAGCACGAACGCGAACAGCGTGCCGATCGATGTCAGATCCCCCGCCATCGACCCCGGAATGAACGCCGCAAACGCGCCCACGAACAAAAACAGCAGGATGTTCGATTTGTAAGGCGTCCGGAACCGCGGATGCAAATCGGAAAACACCCGTGGCAGCAGTCCGTCGTTGGACATCGAGAAGAACACCCGGCTCTGGCCCATCAGCATCACCAGAATTACGCTGGAAAAGCCCGCCAGAATCGCCACCGTAATCAGGGTCGCCAGCCATTCGTACCCCGGCATGTACTTCTGAATCGCAAACGCCACCGAGGCTTCCTTCCCCGCCGTCTTGAACTCCTGCCAGTTCGCCACGCCCGTCATGACGTGCGCGAACAGGACATACAGCACCGTGCACACCGCCAGCGAACCCAGAATCCCAATCGGCATGTCCCGCTCCGGCTTTTTCGCCTCCTGCGCGGCCGTGGACACCGCGTCAAATCCGATGAAAGCGAAAAACACGATCCCCGCGCCGCCCAATATGCCGCCCAACCCGTGCCGGAAAATCCCCTCGTGCCCCGGCGTCCCCGCGGGAATCAGGTACGGTACGTGATTGGCCGGGTTCACGAACGCCCAGCCGATGCCAATGAACAGCAGCACAATGCCGACTTTCACGAACACGATGATGGCGTTGACCGTGGCGGATTCCTTCGTCCCCTTGATCAGCAGCAGCGTAATCAGCAGCAGCACGATCAGGGCAGGGAAGTTGATGATGCCCCGTACCCCCTCCGGCGAAACCTCCATCGGCGAGTGGCACCACTGATACGGGATCGCGCCCCCGAACAAGTTGTTCAGATATTCGCTCCACGCGATCGCAACCGTGGCCGCCCCGAGCGCATACTCCAGCACCAGCGCCCATCCGATGATCCACGCCACGAACTCGCCCATGGTGGCGTAGGCGTAGGTGTACGCGCTGCCCGCAATCGGAATCATCGCCGCGAACTCCGCGTAACACAGCCCCGCGAACAGACACCCGACCGCCGCCAGCACGAACGACAGCGTCACCGCCGGTCCCGCGGCTTCAGCCGATGCCGCGGCGGTGCGCACAAACAGGCCCGCGCCGATAATCGCGCCAATGCCCAGGCCCACCAGCGCCTTTGCATCCAGCGTGCGCTTCAGGCCGTGCTCCTTGTCCCCCGCCTGCGCCAGCAGGGACTCGAGCGATTTCTTGCGGAATAAGCTCATTCCTTACACCTCTCTCCGCCGGCCCCGCCACACAAAGTAAACGGGAACCCCCAGCAGAACCAAAATCAGCCCGGGCCACGTGTAATTGGGCTTGTAGAGAAGTAACAGCACCTCAATCAGCCCCGCGGCCGCGATGTATATCGCCGGCAGCACCGGGTAACCGATGGCCCGGTACGGCCGCTCCATCCCAGGCCGTGTGCGGCGGAGCACAAAGAGGCCCACGATGGTCAGGATGTAGAAAAGCAAAACAGCGAAGATAACATAGTCCAACAGATCGCTGTACCGGCCGCTCAACGTCAGTGCCGAGGCCCATGCGCATTGGATCCACAGCGAACGGTTCGGCGTATGCGTTACCGGATCCAGCTTTCGCACCCCCGCAAAAAACAGCCCGTCCTCCGCCATCGCGTAGTATACTCGCGCTCCCGCCAGCACCAGTCCGTTCACGCAGCCGAACGTCGAAATCAGCACCGCCACCGCCATCACCTGCGTCGCCGCCGGGCCCAGGATCTGCGCAATCACCGCCGTGGCCACCCGGTCCTCCGCCACCGTCTGAATGCTTTCCAGCGGCAGCGCCATCAGGTACACCAGGTTGCACAACAAATACAAAATGCTCACGCTGCCCACGCCCAGCGCCAGCGACAGCGGTAAATCCCGTTGCGGCCGCCGGATCTCTCCCGCCGTGAACGTCACGTTGTTCCAGGCGTCGGAGGAAAACAGCGCCCCTACCATCGCCACCCCGGTCAGCCGCACGGCGTTCCAGCCCCAGTCCGCGCCCCTCCAGAAATCATCAAAATTGGCCGCCAGCGCCTCCGGCCGCCGCCCCCACACAACCCCGACCCCAATCAGCAGCGCCAGCGCCCCCACCTTCGCCAGCGTGAACACGTTCTGCACCCGCGCCCCCGTCCGCAGACCCTTCGTGTTCACCCACGTCAGAAACACCACCAGCCCCACCCCCACCACCATCTGCGTGTTCACCCCCAACGGCCCCGCCCGCAGCAGCCAGGTGTCTCCCGACACCCAGGGCACGAAAACTCCCAGGAATTTCGCGAACGCCACCGCCACCGCGGCGATCGTCCCCGTCTGAATCACCGTGAACAGCGTCCAGCCATACAAAAACCCGCTCAACGGACCCAGCGATTCGCGCAGGTAGATATACTGCCCGCCCGCCTTGGGCATCGCCGCCGCCAGCTCCCCATAGCTCAGCGCCGCAATCAACGTCAGCAGCGCGGTCGCCACCCAGGTCATCATCAGCAGCCCCGGCGACCCCACTTGCCTCGCAATGTCCGCCGCCACAATGAACACGCCCGACCCGATCATCGATCCCATCACGATCGTCGTCGCGTCCAGCAGCCCCAGACTCTTCACCAAACCTGTTTCGTTTACCGTGCCAGTTCCAGCCATTCCTTCATCCGCGCCCGCGCTGCGCCGGGCCGCCCCTCCTCCGGAATCAAGTCCGCGATCACCGCCACCGAATCCGCGCCTGCGTCCCACACCGGCCGCGCTGTCTGCCGCGTAATCCCCCCAATTGCTACCAGCGGCTTCCCCGTCAAGCCCCGCAACCGCACTACGCCATCCAGCCCCACCACCGGATCCGGATTCGTCTTCGACGCTGTGCCGAACACCGGACCTAGCGCCAGATAGTCCGCCGCTTCGCCTTCCGCCGACACCAGTTGCTCCGCGTTATGCGTCGAGAATCCGACCCACGCTCCCTCGCCCACCACGCGCCGCGCCAGCGCCGGGGGCAGATCGTCCTGCCCCACATGCACGCCCGCGCCCAACACCGCCGCCAGGTCGGCACGGTCGTTCACGATCAACCGGCAATCGTATTGCCTGCACAGCTTCGCCACCGCTTCTAGCTGCTGCACCTCGCCCCGGCCCCATCCCCCCTTGTGCCGGTACTGGAGCAGGCGCACGCCGGCCTCCAGCAGCTCCGTTGTAAACAAAAGCACATCGAAGCCGCGCCTCTCCAGCGACCCAGTATCGGCGATGGCGTAGACCCGCGGTAGCGTCACGAAAGCAATGCAGTCAGCATAGCAGCCCATCCCCATGCCGCAGCCGCGCGCCCGCATTCCATAACCGGACACCCGGCCGCACCGCACCCTGCCCTAACTTCCTGATTTCAGGTCCACCCGGCCTCTGGCACGGCGCCTGCAACCGCTTCAGTGGACATGGGACCTCTTGCCACGGAACTGGGACAGGCGGCGCGCTCCCTCCTGCGCACGCCTCTGTTTACTGCGGTCATCGTGCTGTCGCTTGCCCTCGGCATCGGCGCCAACACCGCCATCTTTACCTTCGCTGACCAGCTTCTTCTCCGCTTCCTTCCCGTGCCGGAGCCGGAGCGCCTCGTTCAGTTGAACGTCGCCGGTGGCCGCATCGGCACCAGCTACGGCCGGTTCACCATTTCCTATCCCATGTACCGCGCTCTCCACGCCCGGAACACCTTGTTCGATGGTTTGCTCGCCAGCTATTCCCACTCCGCGAGCCTTCGCTTCGGCCGCGAAGCCGAAGCCGGCCAGGCGGAACTCGTGAGCGGGAACTACTTCCAAGTGCTGGGCGTCCGCGCCGCCGCGGGCCGCCTGCTCACCCCCGAAGACGATCAGACCCGCGGCGCACACCCCGTCGCCGTCCTCTCCTACCAGACCTGGAAAAACCGCTTCGGCCGCAACCCCTCCGCCATCGGCCGGATCATCCACGTCAACAATCATCCCTTCACCATCATCGGCGTCTCCGAAGAAGGCTTCGACGGCCTCGACGTTGGCGCCGCTCCGGCCCTCCGCGTCCCCCTTGCCATGAAGCGCGTCATGACACCCACTTGGGATGGCATGGACCGCCCCGAATACCACTGGCTCCAGGTCTTCGGCCGGCTGCGGCCCGGCGTGACGCCTGCCCAGGCCCTCGCCCAGCTCGATACCCTCCGCCGCACGCAGGCCGAACTTGAAGTCCGCGGCGAATGGTGGAACGATGCCCCCGCCGACGCCCGCAAGTTCTACCTCCAGCAGCGCATGGAACTCCTGCCCGCCTCCAAGGGCCAATCCTTCCTCCGCCGCCAGTACCACGCCCCGCTTCAGGTCCTCATGGCCATCGTCGGTCTCGTCCTGTTGATCGCCTGCGCGAACGTCGCCGGCCTCCTTCTGGCCCGCGCCGTCCAACGCCAGAAGGAAATCGCCGTCCGCTTCTCTCTCGGCGCCACCCGTGCCCAGGTCGCCCGCCGCCTTCTCCTCGAAAGCCTTCTTCTTGCCGGCGCCGGCGGAACCGCCGGGATCCTCGTGAGCCTCTACGGCTGCGAGTATTTGCTCGCCTACGTCCAGGCCAACGGTCAGTCGATGCTCACTCTCTCGCCCACCCCCGACGCCCGCGTGCTCCTCTTCACTCTCCTGCTGAGCGTCGCCACTGGCATCCTCTTCGGCCTCGCCCCCATCTGGCAGCTCGGCCGCGTCGATGTCGCCTCCGCCATCAAAAACACGGCCGGGGCCGTCTCCGCCGGCCGCCAGCACGTCCGTCTCCGCCAGGTCCTCGTCGCCTCCCAAATCGCCCTCTCCGTCCTTCTGCTTACTGGTGCGGGCCTCTTCCTCCGTACGCTCCACAACCTCCGCCGTGTCGATACCGGCATCGACACCTCCCGCCTCCTCGTCTTCACCATGGACCCCACCCTCAGCGGGTTCCAGCCCCGGCAGACCCCGGCTTTCTACGCCGAAGTCTACCGCCGCCTCAGCGAAATTCCCGGAGTCGTGGCCGTCTCCGGCGGCGGCAACCGCATCCTCTCCAATGACGATTGGAACTGGACCATCCGCCCCGAAGGCTGGTCGCCCGCCCCCGGCGACAACGGCAACGCGCTCTTCAATCCCGCCGGTCCCGGTTACTTCCGCGCCCTCGGCGTGCCAATCCTCGAAGGCCGCGACTTCCTCGAAACCGACGGTCCTCAGCGCCAGGTGGCCATCGTCAATCAGGCATTCGCCAACCGCTTTTTCGGCGGCGCCAATCCCGTCGGCCGCCGCCTCGCTCTTTCCCCTAAAGAACCCCCGGTCTACGAGGTCGAAATCATCGGGCTCGTGGCCGGGTCCAAGTACGTCAATCTCCGCGAAGGTTCCGCCGCCCAGTTCTTCATGCCCTACGCCACCTGGCCCGAACAGACCGGCCGCATGAACATCCTGGTCCGCTTCCAGGGCGACCCCCGCCGCATGACCGATGCCGTCCGCCGCGCCGTGCGCGCCTTCAACCCGAACGTGCCCCTGTACGACATGCGCACCATGAGCGAGCAGGTCGAACAGTCACTCGTCAACGAACGCCTCGTCGCCGTCATGGCCGCCGCTTTCGGCGCCCTGGCCGCCCTCCTCGCCGCCATCGGCCTCTACGGCCTGCTCTCCTTCCAGGTCGCCCGCCGCATCCGGGAAATCGGTCTCCGCATGGCCCTCGGAGCCAGCCGCCCCCAGGTTGCCGCCCTCGTCTTTCGAGAAGTCGCCCGCCTGCTCGCCATCGGTGCCGCCGCCGGACTCGCCGCCTCCCTCGCCCTCTCCCAACTCGTCCGCGCTCAACTCTTCAACATCGCCCCCAACGACCCGTGGACCCTCGCCGCCGCGGTTGTGCTCCTGACCTCCATCGTTACCGCCGCCGCTCTCGCCCCCACCTTCCGCGCCACCCGTGTCGCCCCCATGGAAGCCCTGCGGTACGAATAATCCTGCTCCCGCCGCCGCTCCTCCACAGCGGCCAGGACCTCGAACCCATCGCCACGCGATGTTTCGACTCACGCTTTTCACTGATCACGCCTAAGTAATTACCCGCCCAAAAATTACGTTAATCAATGGATTAAGAATATAGACCGATTTGGCTAAGCTGAAAACGTCAGTACTAACAATCGGAGGAGGTACTGAGTTGAAGTATTGCACCTTATTTTTGCCACTGGCTTTTTCGCTTTTGCCTGCGTCCGCTGCCACCATTCAGGTCGTAAACATTGATTCGACGCGCGGCGGCAATGTAAATTTTGTCGTGAACGGCGTTGCACAAACAAGCTACGCTGGCGCCATCTTGGGCAGATACGACGGTGGGCCGCAGTCCACCTTCTTCTGTGTGGATCTGTTTACCCCAATCGGCATTGGCCTTTACGCATCCGATGTCATCACGCCTCAGAAGTCGCGCCGCGAGGACCGTGTGGCGTGGCTCTATGTGAACATGCTCGCCACCGTAACGACGGCCCGTCTGGGCCAGGCCTTTCAGCTCGCGATCTGGGATATCCTTCACGACAGTGGCGATGGTCCTTTGGCCGGAGCCGTCCAAAGGTCCGGCTCGACGAATAGCACGGTCGTCACCGCCTGGAATAACTACCTCTCGGTCAGCTTGGGCCAGTCCTCATTCCAGGCGTCCACCTACGTCAACCGCGTCCTGGCCAGCGGACTCCCGGCACAGAACTTCATCGGCGCTTGGGCCAATACGCCCATCCCCAACCCGGAAGTTCCGGAACCGTCGACTCTTATCCTGGCGTGCAGCGCATTTCTCGCCGTGGGCTTGATCAAACGCAAACGCTCCTAACCGCTGGCAGCCACCCCCGCGCGCCGGCGCCGCATCACGCCCCTTTCTGAGCCGCGACTGTCAGGGAGCGGTCGCCCCTACCGCCTCGGATTCTCAAACCACACCACGCTGAATACCGAACGCTCCTTGCCGTCCGGCCCCTTCGCGGAGTGCTCCTCCACGTTCCACACAATGTCCGGATCCCCGTCCCCGTCCACGTCGAAAAACACCAGGTGGTCCCATTTCTCCCCCACCCACCTGGTGACCTGCTCCCCGAAATCTCTACCAGATAAAACTGGAGAAGCTCCGAGAATGGA
>CAYWQS010000040.1:0-40692 GCA_964460395.1 uncultured Solibacteraceae bacterium
AAGGGAGGACGCCGTACCCCTATGCCTGCCAAATTGGCCGATCTCGCCGCGCAGATGGACGCGCTCAACGAGTTCGACCGTGAACCGGTAAAGGAAGAGAAGCTCGAAGGAGCGGGCAAATTCGCCGGGCTGTTCGCCGGCGAACATGTGGCCGCTACAGAGTTTGTCATCGGCGCTTTCTTCGTGCTGCATGGAGTGACGGCACGGGACCTGATCCTTGGCCTGCTGGTGGGGAATCTGTTGGCGGTGCTGAGTTGGACGTTCGTTTGCGCGCCCATCGCGGTGCGGACGCGCCTGACTCTCTATTGGTACTTGCGGCGCATCGCTGGCCCCGGCTTCACGCTGATCTATAACGTGGCCAACGCGCTTCTCTACTGTGTCCTGGCCGGTGCCATGATCTCCATCAGCGCTTCGGCTTTGGGCGAGTTGTTCCGGCTGCCGCCCACGCCGTTGGACTCCGTTCTGCCGACATCAGTGGGTTGGGTCGTGCTGGCCGCTCTGCTGGGCATGCTCTTCACCCTCATGGCCATCCTCGGCTTCGACAGCCTGGCCAAGTTTGCTGGAATATGTTCGCCGTGGATCTTCGTCGTATTCGTGGCCGGGGCGCTGGTCTCACTGCCCAAGCTGGGCGTGACGCCTGACCTCTCGAATCTCTGGACCGTGCTTTCCGGCAAAGTTTGGACCGGGGAGCCCGTGCCCGGCCAGGAGCAGTTCGGCTTCTGGCAGATCACCTTTTTCGCCTGGTTCGCGAACCTTGCCATGCATATCGGACTCTCGGACATGGCGCTGTTCCGCTACGCCAGACGGCCCTGGTACGGTTTATTCACCGCCACGGGCGTGTACCCGGGTCACTTCCTGGCCTGGCTCTGCTCCGGCATCATGGTGGCGGCCATCGGCCGCGACATGGCCCCGGGCCGGATGGCGGCGGAGGCGTTAGGCATTGCAGGCATCTTCGGCGTGACGCTGGCCGGCTGGACCACGGCCAACCCGACGCTCTACCGCGCTGGGCTCGCCCTGCAGGCCGTGACACCCAACTGGCCGCGCTGGAAAGTGACCTTCGCCTGCGGACTGGTCACTACCGCGCTGGCCTGCTTTCCGGTTTTCTTCCTGAAGTTGCTCGACTACGTCGCAGTTTATGGGCTGATTCTGATGCCGGTGGGCGCGCTGGTGTTTGCCGAGCACTGGCTGATCCCCCGGTTGGGTATCCCCCAATACGCGGCGCAACGGCATGGACTGGCACTCTACTGGCCCGCGCTGGTGGTCTGGTTTGGCACGCTGCTGGTTTCCATGGCGCTCCCGCTGCACCTCTACTTCCGCTGGCTGCCCTGCTGGTTCCTTGCGGTGATCACTTATGTCTTGCTGCGGAGTTGGAAACCATGATGGCGAAACGCTTGTTGCTCACCATTGCGGTAGCCAGCCTTGCCTGCTCGCTCTGGCTGGCCTGGCAGCACGCACGGAACGCGATCGCCCGCGATGAGTTCCTTACGCTCTTCGCGGGCGCGGCTCTGGTTTGGTTTGTTCTGGCGACAATTTGGGCCTACTGGACCCCATCCCGAAACGGCTGAGGGCTAGATCCGGGCGAGCAATTTCGCGGGCAGCATGAACAGCGTGCCAATGAGGGCGAATACCCCACCCACGACGACGCCGATCAGCTTAAACGGCAAGAGCACTAACCACACCAGCGGGTAGAGAAACAAGGCCAGCAAGGCCAAGGGCCAGCAAAGCACCGCCAGGATACAGAACAGCAGGAACTTCACCACAGTGTTGGCCTCCTGCATGGAAATACGCAGGCGGTCTACGCCATGTTCCTGGATTCGAGACAGCGGAGGTACCCGAGCACGCGGAGGAGCGCGAGTTGGTAGTCGATCGGCCGCAACTGGCGCGGCCAAAGGGTTTCCACCATTTGATGCGGCGACAGACCCCTGGCGTGCAGTTCGCGCACGCGCGCCAGGCGGCGCCGGTGGGTAGATTCCGCGCGGTCCAGCCAGGGACGCCAACTGTGGAACGGCAGGCCATGGGACGGCAGCACTCGTTCAATCTCCAACGCCCGGAGCCGGGGGAAAGTGTCCAGATATTCGCCGAGCGAATCGTGCCCAGGCAGGAATCCTGCATGCGGGAGCACGTCGGGCAGCACATGGTCGCCGCTGAACACAGTGGCGCCCGCCAGCAGACAACAGTGTCCGGGCGAATGGCCGGGCGTGTGCATGGCGCGCAGCGGACCCATCGCTGTTTCGAAACTGACGTTCTCAGTCAGCTCATAGTCGGCCTGCAGAACAGGGAAGTAACCCAGCACCCGTTGATGGGCTGCTTCAATCGCCTCCCTCAGCGGCTCCGGCGTCCCTGCCGCCTCGAGAGTGGGCAGCATGGAATCGGCGCCCTGGGCTACCACCGAGAGCAATTCTCCTTCTGCGGGATGGAACCAGACCGGCGCCCCGCTCTCCGCGCGCAGGCGTTCCGCCTGCCCGCTGTGGTCCGGATGGGCGTGGGTCAACAGGATGTGGCGGAGACTGGCGGGCCGCACACCGCACATGTCCATGGCCTCACCTAACTCTCCGGCGGAGTTTGCACCGGGCGGTCCCGTATCGATGAGCAGCCAGCCATCTGTGCTGCGCAACAGGTAGACGTTGACGTACGGAGGCTCCGCCCGCATCCGCAGCGGGATGCGCCACAAACCATCTTCAAGAAGTTCGGGAGGCAACGGCGCCTTCAAACGGCTTCCGCCGCGTGGTAGCTGGAGCGTACCAGCGGACCGGATTCGACGTGAGCGAAGCCCATGGCCAGCCCCTCCCGCTTGTACCCGGCGAACTCGCTGGGCGGCACATGCCGCAGAACCGGAAGGTGCTGCGGAGTAGGCCGCAAGTACTGCCCTATGGTGGCGATGTCCACCCGGCTGCCTCGCAGGCTTCGTAACACCTCAATCACTTCTTCCTGCGTTTCTCCCAATCCGACCATGAGGCCGGATTTTGTGGGGATCCCCGGAGCCATGGCCTTGGCGCGAGCCAGCAGTTCCAACGACCTGTCGAAGCGGGCGCCGAAGCGCACCTGGGGATAGAGCCGGGGGACGGTTTCCACGTTGTGATTGAGCACGTCAGGCCGGGCTTCCATCACCGTAGAGAGCGCCTCGAGGGAGCCTTGAAAATCGGGAATCAACACTTCAACGCGGCAACCGGGGATCCTTTCCCGGATGGCCTGGATCGTCAGGGCAAACAGTTCCGCGCCGCCATCCTTGCGGTCGTCCCGGTTGACACTGGTGATCACGGCGTAGCGCAGCCCAAGCGTGGCGCACGCTTCCGCGACCCGCCGGGGCTCGTCGTAATCTACTTCGAGCGGGGCGCCCTTCTGCACTGCGCAAAACCCGCACCGGCGCGTACAAACGTTGCCCAGGATCATGAAGGTGGCCGTACGCTGGTTCCAGCATTCGCCCACGTTAGGGCAAGCTGCTGATTCGCAGACGGTGTGGAGGTTCAACCGGTTCACCAGCCCCTTGAGTTCGCGGTAGTTGTCTCCTACCGGCGCGGGAGCCTTCAACCAGTCCGGACGTTTTGGCTTGGATTCGATCGTGACCAGCAAGCTATTTCCAGCATAGCGTCCCTGCCACGGTAGCATCGGAGGAAGTGCTTTCCGCCTCGAGTTCCGCCCTGCGTGCCCGGCTCTTGCTGGCTGTCGCGGCGTTACTGTTTTCCACCGGTGGCGCTGCCATCAAGTACACAAGCCTCGATGCGTGGCAAACGGCCGGATTGCGCAGCCTGGTGGCTGCCACGGCGCTTCTGCTGCTCATACCGGAATCCCGGCGCGGCTGGAGCCGCGCCATCGTGCTGCCCGCGCTGGCTTACGCATCCACGCTGACTTTATTCGTCCACGCCAATAAACTCACCACAGCCGCGAATGCGATTTATCTGCAGGCCACCGCACCGGCCTATCTTCTGCTGTTAGGTCCGCTGGTGCTCAAAGAACCACTGCGCCGCCGCGACATTCTGTTCGCCGCGGTCCTGGGCGGCGGCCTGCTGCTCTTCTTCGCGGGTCAGGAAAAGGGGACAGCCACTGCCCCTCATCCGCTGCTGGGCAACGTGGTCGCAGCGCTCAGCGGGGTTTCCTGGGCTCTCACACTGACCGGGATCCGCTGGCAGGCGCATACCCGTCCAGGCGCAGGCGCTCTAGCGGTAGTCACCCTGGGCAACCTCCTGGTACTTGCCCTCTCCGCACCAATGATGTTCCCTCTGACCGTCACGCCGCGCGACGCGGGCGCAATTTTGTACCTGGGCGCCGTCCAGATTGCACTTGCCTACTTCTGCCTCACGGTGGGCATGCGGCATGTCCCTGCGTTTGAATCCTCGGTGCTGCTGATGATCGAACCGGTGATGAACCCTGTGTGGGCATGGCTGCTGCATGGAGAACTCCCGGGGCCGTGGGCGTCGGCCGGCTGCCTGGTGGTCCTGGTGGCGACCACCGCCAAGGTCTGGATGGAGCGCCCGGCCGCAAGAAACTAACCATTTCGGACTTTGCGGTTCTGTACTATGCTGAAACCGCTATGACGGCATCCCGGCGCACCTTTCTGCAAGCTTCCGCCGCGTTCACAGCGGCCTCCTACAACCGCATCTCCGGCGCTAACGGCCGCCTCCGCCTGGCCGCCATCGGCACGGGGCCCCGCGGGCAGTACCTGATGAAGGAGGCGAGTCAGTTTGGTGTGGAGTGGGTGGCCGTCTGCGACGTCTATAACGTCCGCGCGGATCAGGCCGCTACCCTCGCCGGGGGAACGGTGAAGATCTACCGCGAGCATGAACGCGTTCTCGACCACAAGGATCTGGATGCGGTCATCGTGGCCACTCCGGACCATTGGCACGCCCCCATCACCGTCTCTGCCTGCCAGGCCGGCAAGGATGTCTACGTAGAGAAACCCATGGTGCACACACCCAAGGACGGACAGGCCGTAGTCAGGGCGGCCCGTGAAAACAAGCGCGTCGTTCAGGTGGGCATGCAGGCCCGGGCCGTTCCGCACTACCAGATTGCGCGCCAGCGCTACCTGGAATCCGGCGCCATGGGCAAGGTGGGCCTCGTAAAGACCTGGTACAACGGCAACAACGGCTACGTGCAAAAGGCGCCCGCCGGAATGGATCGCAAGCCCGACGGACTGGATTGGAACCGCTGGCTGGGTCCGGGGCCGAAGGTGGACTGGAACCCGGACATTTATTTCAGCCCCTACAAATGGCTCTATTACGACGGCGGAATGATTATGGGCATTGGCATCCACGTGATCGATTCAGCCCACCAGTTGATGAAGCTCAGCCAGCCTGCCGCAGCGGTGGCCGGCGGCGGCATCTTCCACTTCCCCGACCGGGATACGCCCGACGTTATCAATCTGGTGCTCGAGTATCCGCAAAAGTTGAACGTGACCTTCGAAGCCGAAATCATGACAACTGGCTGGAAGACAACGGCGGGCCTCGAGTTCCGCGGCACCGGCGGACTGTTGACCATTAATCGCTACGACCGCGAAAACGGATTCGAGTATCAGCCCCACCCGGCAAACAGCAAAACACCGCCCGGGCGCGGCCCCGGCGACCCTTCCAGCGCGAAGTGGGTGATCGAGAACTGGCTCGAATGCATCAAGACCCGGCAGAAACCAGTGGCCAATGAAGTGGAAGGCTACTACAGTTCCATGGCCTGCTTCATGGGCAACACGGCCTACATGAAGAAACAGCGCATCACCTGGGACAAGGCCTGGGATCTTCCCGCGTGATCCGCCGAAGCGATTACTCGAGGCCCATCTGCGACAGCCGGTAGCGCAACGCGTTCCGGCTCAGGCCCAGCAGGCGGGCCGCCTGGCTCTTGTTGCCCGACGCCCGGCGCAAGGCTTCACGAATCAGGTTCTGCTCGTGCTGGTCGAGGGAGACGCCCTCCGGCAAAAACCAGTCGTCGCCGGCGCCGTTGCCGTTCGCATGCCTGGCGTTGCGCGTCGGAGCGTAATCCAGGCGGATGTCTTCGGCTTCGATCACGCCGCCGCGCGCGAGCACCAAACTGCGCTCCACCACGTTCTCCAACTCGCGCACATTCCCCGGCCAGTGGTAGTCCACCAGTTTGCGCAGCGCTTCCGGCGAGAAGCCGTTGACTGAAGACCCAGCCTCGGCGGCAAAGCGCTTGAGAAAGCGTTCCGCGAGGGCGGGGATATCTTCTCTGCGGTCGCGTAATGGGGGAATGGTGATGGGAAAGACATTCAGGCGGTAGTAAAGATCCTCCCGGAAGTTGCCCTCCTCCAAAGCTCGCCGCAAATCCACGTTCGTGGCGGCCACGATGCGCACGTCGATCTGCCGCGTTTTGTTGGACCCCAGGCGCTCGAACTCCCGTTCCTGCAGGATACGAAGCAGTTTCACCTGGATCGAAGGCGGAACATCGCCGATCTCGTCAAGGAACACTGTGCCGCCGTCGGCCTGTTCAAACTTGCCGGGTTTGGCCGCTGCCGCACCTGTGAACGCGCCCTTCTCGTAGCCGAAGAGTTCACTTTCCATCAGGCTTTCGGGTAACGCCGTGCAATTGATTTTGACGAACGGCGCAGAAGCGCGGGGGGAGTGATGATGGATGGCTCGTGCGAACAAATCCTTGCCCACGCCGCTCTCACCGCAAAGCAGGACGGTGCTGCGTGTGGGCGCCACCCGCTCCAGCGAAGCCAGGATCTCCTGCATCCGCGCTCCGGTGGCGATGATGTTGCCCAACCGGTAGCGCTCTCCGAGTTGACGCTTCAGGCTCGTGTTTTCTTCGCGCAGCCGGCACATTTCCTGGGCTTTGCGGAGAACCGTCATCAGGTGGTCAATGGAGAAAGGCTTCGGCAGGAAATCGGCCGCCCCGCGCTTCATTGCCTCAACGGCCGTCTCCACGCTGGAGAAAGCCGTCATGACAATGGTGACGGCTGTGGGATTCTGCCTTCGGAGAGCGTCGAGTAAGGCCAGCCCGTCCATGCCCGGCAGGCGCACGTCGGTGAGAATCAGCCCGGCTTCGCCGGCGCGCCGCAGCGCATCTTCAGCGCTGCCCACGGAGGTGACTTCATAGCCGGAAGATTCCAGTTGCATCGTCAGGACACGGCGCAACTTCTCTTCGTCTTCAACCAGGAGGACTTTCGGCAGTTCTTCCCTTCCGCTCATCGCACTTGAAGGACGTGCAGGGAAAGATCAGCCGTTTCAAGGAGATTGTCAGGGAATGCTGACAGAAAGAAGGTTAGGGAAAGAGGTGCTTGCGGGGTCTGCCCGGTTAGGGGCAGCCCCGCAGTTGAAGTTCAGGCGACGCGAGCTTCCGCGCCGGGCTCAGGGAACCAGCAGTAGCCCAGACGGACGATCGTTTTGATTGCGTTGGCCTCCTGGCCGAGTTTGCGGCGGAGCCTCTGCACGTGGACATCAACGGTCCGCGTGCGTGCTCCCTCGGCGTAGTTCCATACGGTCCTTAGGAGGGTTTCCCGGCTAATACAGCGCCCCGGATTCTGTCTCAAGATATCGAGCAGTTCCTGTTCCTTCCGAGTCAGGCGCGCGTTATTGGAGAGAGGAGTGGAGAATTGATTCCCTTCGGATTCAATTCCACGCGCGAAAGCCAAAGTACTCATATCGAATGCATCCTCCGCGGCGGTCATAGCCGCCGGTCATGGTTTGAGCCGCTCATGCGGCCTGGATGCAGTAGTAGACGAGGCAGCGGCGAAAATGTTCTGGCGAAGTTACCCTCCCCCCTGCGATGTGGGCTGAAATCGTAGCAAGTTTACACACCTTAAAATCGGAAAATGTTGTCGCGGACCTGGGCGCCGCTGGCTAACTCTTTGATTCGGCGGCATCGACGGGCAGGCGGAGCGAAAATGTCGTCCCCCGCCCCACTTCGCTTTCCACCGTCAATGCAGCCCCATGCTCCGCAGCGATTTTCGAGCAGATGGCCAGGCCCAAGCCTGTTCCCGTTGGCCGGGTGGTGAAGAAAGGATTGAAGATCTGCTCCCGGTGCTCGGGTGCGATGCCGGGACCGCGGTCCAATACCGCCAACTCGACGGCGCCTGGAAGACTCTTCGTCTTAATCGTAACCAGCGCTCCCTCCGGTGACGCCTGGAAGGCATTCTTCAGGAGGTTGAAGATCAGGCGCTCCAGCAATTCCGGATCACCCTGGACGGACGGAATCGTGGGGTCGTAATTCCTGTGTAAAGCCAACGGTTGGGTGGGATTTTCGTTCTGCAGGTGCCCGGCCGCCTGGTCGGCCACAGCATGGATGTCCACGGCGACGGGGTGGATCGTCAATGGCCGCGCAAATTCCAGAAAACGGCTGACAAGTGAGTTGGTCCGGTCGACCTCCGAAGAGATGTAGCCTGCGAGTTCCGCCGCCACCGGGTCAGCGCTTTTCAAGCGCTCGTTGAGCATTTCTGAAGAAGCCTTCATGGTGCCCAGAGGATTACGGAGTTCGTGAGCCAACCCGGCCGACAACTGCCCCAAGGCGGCTAAGCGCTCTGCTCGGCGCGCCGAAGCTTCGGCTTGACTCAATTTCTCGTTGGCTCCGGCCAACTCCTGGGCCGTCCTCTGTGCCTTGCGTGTTTCCATACGGTTGGACTCTGCCAGACCGTAGGTAAGGAAGGCCACCACGGGTAAAAACAGCACGCGGAGAACAAGTTCCCGCAGCAGGTCGGGGTCCACTTGATACCCCAGATGCCAGGCCCAGGGCAGGAAAGCTAGATCGGCAGCACAGGCCAGTGCCGTCACCACCGCCGTTCCTCTTGCGCCCAAGGTGGTGGCTGCCGAGAGCACGGGGAGGAGAAGAATCAATGCGTAACTGGAAAGAATGCCTCCTGTTACGCCAATCAAAAGAAATCCAAGCAGCAATTTCAACAGGATAAGGACGAGGTTTCCGCGAGGCGACGCAGCTGCAGGAATCCTCGGCGCCACCACTTGCAGCACCGCCAGCAGTGCGAGCAATTCGGCCTCGGCGGCGCCCTGCCGTGGGCTGAGTGCCGCGAGAGAGGCGAAGAGCAGCAGCCAGACCAGGTCTTGGGGCTGCACCAGCCTCCGCCAGAACGAATGGCGCACGACAGACTCCAAGCCGCCATCTTAGCCGCCCGCTGTGGCACAATAAAAGCGCTTACCTCAGTACTGCAATTTCCCATGAGTTCTGTTGAGTTCCCTGTCATGATGGAGACCTCCTTCCCCTCCGACTCCTCCGCCGAAGCCAGCCGGCCTGAACCAGAGTCCACTGCGGCCCCGGCACCAGAGGCTTCCCCTGCTCCGGAGGCCGTCGCGCCTGGGACCGACGCGGCGGAACTGTCTTTCGGAGACGTGCTGAGCCAGTTTGAAGCCGAGCATGCCGCCGAACCGGAACAACAGGCCTTGGAAGGCGTAGTTCTCTCGATCTCGCCCGAGCTGATCTTGATCGACATTGGCAGAAAGAACGAAGGCGTGTTGCGCACCGATGCCCCGGGGCTCCCCGCCAAGATCGAGCCGGGCATGCGCCTGCTGGTGAACATCAGCGGACGGACCGACGACGGTTCCTATTACCTTCTTTCGACGATCCGCGTAGAACAACCGCGCGACTATACCGGATTGCAGGCTGCCTTTGAATCGAATGCGGTCATCGCAGGCGTGGTTCGCGAACAGGTGAAAGGCGGCTTAAGGGTTGAAGTGGCCGATGGCGTCATGGCGTTTCTCCCCGCGTCCAAAAGCGGTATCCGAGAACTGGCCGACCTGCCATCTCTGATCGGCCAACAGATTGAATGCCGCATCGTTAAGCTCGATGTCGCGGATGAGCGGCGGCCCGACATCCTCGTGGACCGCCGGGTGGTGCTGGAGGAACAAGCGGCAGCGGCCAAACTAGCCCTCTTTGAGAGCATCCACGAAGGAGATGTGGTG
This sequence comes from uncultured Solibacteraceae bacterium, assembly GCA_964460395.1. Taxonomy (GTDB): domain Bacteria; phylum Acidobacteriota; class Terriglobia; order Bryobacterales; family Bryobacteraceae; genus CAYWQS01. The sequence continues at coordinate 9,849 of CAYWQS010000040.1, forward strand.
CAGGGCAAGGTGCGCAGCCTGACTGATTTTGGCGCATTTGTCGAAATTGCCCCCGGTATCGACGGCTTACTCCATGTGGGCGATCTGTCCTGGCAGCGCGTCGACAAGCCGTCCGCGGTGCTCACTCCGGGCCAACAGATTGAGGTGAAAATCCTCAAAATCAATCGGGATACCCGCAAGATTTCTTTGGGGCGGAAACAGTTGTTGCCCGACCCTTGGACACAGGCAGTCGAATCCATCAAACCCGGCGAGCGCGTGCGCGGTAAGGTGGTGCGGCTCACCGATTTCGGCGCTTTTGTAGAGATTGCGCCCGGCGTGGACGGCATGATCCACCTTTCGGAAATGTCCTGGACCCGCCGTGTCCGGAAGCCTTCAGACGTGCTGCAGGTCGGTGAGGACGTCGAGGCTGTTGTGCTCGAAGTGAAATCCGCCGACAAACGCATCGCCCTGGGCCTCAAGCAAGCCTTGGGAAATCCTTGGGACGATGTGGAGACACGGCTGAAGCCAGGAACTGTGGTGGAGGGCCCGGTAGTAAGTTTGGCGGAGTTTGGCGCCTTCATTGATCTTGGCCAGGGCTTGCAGGGCATGATCCATGTGGGCGACATCACGCGGGAGAAGCGCATCCAGCACCCCCGCGAAGTGTTGGAAGTTGGCAGGACGGTCCGCGCCCAGGTGGTGGAAGCCGACAAGGAAAAACGCCGTATTCGTCTGAGTATGAAGGCTTTAGAGCCAACATCGGCAGACCTGTTTATCGCCGAGCATCCGGTTGGCGAAACACTGATGGGCCGAGTCGTGGAAGTACACGGCGGCGCCGCCAAAGTGGAACTGGGAGAGGGCGTCCACGCCCGGTGCAAGCTAAAAGAAGAGGCGAAGACGTCGGGCGAGCAGGTCAAAGGCAAGGACGTCGACGATCTGGCGGCCCTGCTTGCTTCGAAATGGAAAGGCGGCGGCCCCTCTGCCAGTTCGGGCAAAGAAACTTTGAAGGCGGGGCAGTTCCGGAAGTTCCGCATCGTCGGGTCGGATGCCGCCAACCGGAAGATCGACGTCGAACTGGCTGACTGATCAGTCGCCCCATCGGCAATTGCTCCATATGTGAAACGCCGCGTGACGTTTCCTGCCGCGCTTCGTCCAATTTAGGCGAGGAACTGTCGACCAGAATGACCAGCCGGGGAGACACTCTCGCTTTCAGCCCTCCGAGGGCCACCGTGACACAATCAGTATCCGGGATGGATGAAGCCGCACTCATCCGGGCAGCCCAGGCGGGAGACCAGGACGCGTTCGAGCGTCTGGTCCGCAGTTACGACCAAAGTGTATTGCGGCTGGCCATGAACCTGCTCCGTTCTGCCGACGATGCCGCAGACGTTTATCAGGAAGCTTTCCTGCGTGTTTACCGCAACCTGAACTCTTTCCGGTTCGACTGCAGTTTCCACACTTGGCTCTACCGGATTGTCACCAACCTCTGCCTGGACCATCTCCGCAAGCAAAAAGTCCGTAAGACCGAATCCGCTGTCGTGGACACGGAAGAGGGTACGGTGGACCGGATGGAAAACATGCCGGAACCCAGCGCGCATTCGAATCCGGAAAGAGTCGCGGTAAGCCAGCAGCTCAAGGAACGGATTGAGGAGGCGTTGCAGGGCATGACTCCGAGAGAGCGCATGGTTTTCGAGATGCGCCACTATCAGGGCTTGCGGTTGCGGGCGATTGGAGAAGTCCTGGGAACCACGGAAGAAGCGGCGAAGAACTGCCTGTTCCGGGCAACTCAGAAGATGCGCACAGCGCTGGGAGAATTCCTATGAACTGCGATGAAGCCCGTGTCCAACTGGTGCTCTATGGACTGGGAGAGCTTTCATTCGACGGCGAAGAACTGCTCGAAGCGCATCTGGCTGCGTGCCAGGAGTGCCGAGCGGAACGGTCCCGGCTGGAGCGCATGGACGCGGCGCTGGTCAGACACGGCGAGGCCGCGCTTCCCGCCGGTCTGCTTGCCCGGTGCCGCCGGGATCTGTCGGACCGCATCAGCCAGGAACGCCGCAAATCGGGATTCACTGTCTGGCTGGCCGGCTGGTGGCGCCGCTGGGTGGTGAATCCGCCGATGTGGCTGAGACCTGCCGGCGCCGTAGCGTTGCTGGCCGTTGGGTTTGTGAGCGCCCGCTGGGCTCCGCTGAGCGGCCCGGTGGATCGTCTGGCCGCTTCCTCCGGCCTTGAACAACCGGCCCCAATGCTGGAGCGGGTCCGGCTGGTGAACACTGAAGAACCGGGCAAGGTGCGTGTCCTGCTGGAAGAGGTCCGGCAGCGTGAGCTTTCCGGCGCCGTGAACGACGAGCGGATCCGCCAGTTGCTGTTGGCCGCCGCCAACGATCCGAGCGACCCTGGCTTGCGCGCCGAATCGATTCACCTGCTGAAGGACGAATGTTCGGACCAGGAAGTACGCAACGCCCTGCTGGACCGCCTGCGGAACGACCCGAACTCCGGCGTCCGGCTAAAGGCGCTGGAGGCCTTGAAGCCTTACGCCCAGGAGCCAGAAACGCGCAAGGCTCTGGCGCGCGTGCTGCTGACCGACGACAACCCGGGCGTCCGAACGCAGGCCATCGACCTGCTCACCAAGGCCCACGACACCGAATTGGTGGGCCTGCTCCAGCAGGTGCTGCAACGGGAATCCAACAGCTACGTGCGATCCCGCAGCGAACGGCTGCTGCGCGAAGTCAAAGCCTCGCAGGGCACCTTCTGATGACCCGCCGGATGGCCCTGGCCGCGCTGCTGATCCCGGCAGGCTTCGCGCAGACGTCAGTGCGCCAGGAAGGCGGACGGTGGATGGCGGAATACACGGGCCGCCTGCCAGCGAAAGATCTGCTCAAGGTAATTGCGCCGGGCCGGATTCGCGTGGGACCGTCCCGCGATGACGCAGTGTACTACCGCTGGCAAACCCCCTTGGCCGCCCTGGATGAGGCAGAGGCGAGGCGCCAGGCCGCTCGTCTCCGGGTGATCGCCCAACCCGCCGGTGACTCGGCCCTGGTGCGCGCTCCTCAACTGGAAGCATCCGGACTGTCGGAACTGACCGTCAACCTGCCACGAGGTGTTCGCCGGCTCCAAATGCAGTCATCAGCGGGCTCCCTTTGGGCCGAGGATGTTACCTGCGAGATTCAAGCCGCAACCTCGGCGGGCAATGTGGAGATGAACAAGATCCGCGGAAACGTAGCGGCAAAGACCGGCGGCGGCAGCATGACTTTCGGCCGTATCGAAGGTTCGCTGCGCTGTCTCTCCGGCGGAGGCTCCATTCGCGCGGGCGTGGTTCGCGGCGAGGCTCTGCTGGAATCAGCAGGAGGAGAGATTTACATCGACGAAGTTGGCGGTCCGCTGCGGGCCGCCGCTGTGGGTAACATCCACGTGGGCAAAGCGGCATCGACAGTGGCGGCCCATGCCACCGGAGGGCTAGTGGAGGTGGAAAGCGCCGGCGGTCTGGTGACTGCGGGTTCTACCGGCGGCGGAATCACTATCGGCACGGCCCCAGCCGTCCGGGCAGAATCGGCCGCCGGGTTAATCCGGATCAAGAGCGTGGCTGGCGCGGTTCAGGCCTCTACCGGAGCGGGCCAGGTCGTGGTCGGGTTGACCGGACCAAGGTTGGTTGAAGATTGTATGTTGTCCGCTACGCGGGGTGACGTTCTCGTGTTCCTTCCGTCCAAATTGGCAGTGACGGTGAGAGCGCTGAGTGAGTCCGGTGGATGGCAAACCCGGCTCGTTAGCGAGTTCCCGGAAATTCAGGAACGGCTCACCGAGGCCTCGGCCCGCCGGCCCCTCCTCGCCGAAGGAGACTTGAATGGTGGCGGTCCGCTGCTGCTGCTCTCCGCAGGCAACGGGACCATTCAGCTCCGGCGCAGGAAGTAGCGGCATGGGGCCCGAGGTTTCGGCGCCAGTTCAGACTGAGTGAGGACATTCCAATGCGTTATCAGAGATGGTTTGTTGGCGCCGCGATGCTGGCGTTGGGTGCAGCAAGCGAGATGTGGGCTCAACCCGCGCCGGCGCCAGCCCCGCCCGCTCCACAATGGGAAGGGCTGCTGCGCATGACCAGCGCCGGGCCCTCCAGTTACCTGGGTGTCGGGGTGCAGGAAGTTACCGCCGACCGGGCCAAAACCCTGAAGTTGAAAGAAGAGTACGGCGTGGAGATTACCCGCGTCGAAGAGAATAGCCCGGCCTCCAAGGCTGGGTTGCAGGTGGGCGATGTCGTGCTTGAATACAACGGCCAGCGCGTGGAGGGCACGGAGCAGTTCATCCGGATGGTCCGGGAAACGCCGGTGGGCCGGAGCGCCCGGCTCCTGGTCTCCCGGCAGGGCGGCACGATGACCCTGCAAGCCTCCATCGGCGCCCGGAAGAGTACGCCGCTAGCCGTGATGCCCCCTGTGGAGTCGTGGAAGTTCAAGGGTCCCGACATTGAAGTGCTGATGCCCGACATTCCGAAGGCCAATATGTCCTGGAGAAGCGGCACGTTGGGCGTGGAGGCGGAGTCTCTCCGCGATTCCCAACTCGGCGATTTCTTCGGCGCGAAGGAGGGCGTGCTGGTGCGCTCCGTGCTAAAGAACTCCGCAGCCGAGAAGGCAGGCATCCGGGCGGGCGATGTGATCCTGTCGGTCGACGACAACAAAGTCACTTCACCCCGCGAGGTGACTGCCGCGGTGCGCTCGGCACGGGAGGCGGGCCGCAAGTCCGTAAGCACTGTGGTTATGCGGGAGAAAAGGGAGACCACGCTGAGCATTCCGTTGGAGGACGAGCCGGCGACGGCGCCGAAGGCCAAGCCGGTCGAGTGGAAACAGAACAAGCTTTAGTTGTCTGCATGTAATTGAATTAGCAGGTGCACTTCGCGCGACGGCGCCTTGAGCCGCCGCGCAATCTCAAGAGTGGAATAGCCTGCAGCGTGCAAGCGGAGCGCCTCTTGCTGATGGTTGAGGACCAGATCCCCGGACGGTGGATCCGGGCAAGGCGGCGGCGATCCTTCCCTCTGTATCCGCCGGCTCATTTCCTCCAGCCGTGCCCGCAACCTCGCATTGGCGTGGTGCTGACGGAAGTAGAAAAACACCTGCGCCACTGTCCCGAGACTGAACAGGGCCAGCGGCAACAATGGGCTCAACAGCCAATCCATAGCCAGGTCTCCTTTTAGAAGAGGGTTCTCAACCGCTCTTCGCGGCTGATGACGTGTGAAATGCGGATTCCGTAGTTGCCATCCACAACCACCACCTCGCCGCGGGCGATGACGCAGTTGTTGACGATCATCTCCACGGGTTCGGCGACGCCCCGGTTGAGTTCAACAATTGAGCCCGTGGTGAGTTTCACAGCATCCTTCAACCGCATCCGGGTCCGGCCGAACGAGACACTGACGGGCATCTCCACCTCCATCAGGAGCTCAAGATTCCGGTTTTCCCGGATGGGGTTCGCCATCGAAACAGCCAGACCAGCTGCCGGTTCAAGAAGGTCGAGCAGAGCATTGTCGGGCGCGAACAACACCGGTTCCAGCCGCTCCTGGCCGGCAGAGACCGTGATCTCGCACCATTCGACGGATGGAGGCGCTTCCTGCGTCTCTTCACCTCCTCCAACCGATACTTCTCGTCCGAGCCGCGTAGAGATCAGTTCCGCCAGGGGCGAAACGGATTGCTGGAGCAGTTCCTGGAATGAACTGCGGGCGTCGTCATCAGTAATTTCATCCAGACCCGCGGCTTTCAGGATGAGCCTGCCAAGCCTTGTCCAGGTGGCCTCTGGGACGAGTATCCACAGTGCGCCTGCGGCGAAAGGAAGGACCACCTCCTTGCAGATCATGTCGCCCTCGCGTGCGGTCTTCAGAAGAGACGGCTTTGTTTCCAACTGCAAGGGCGCATTGGTGAGTCCTCGGTAAGCCATCGCCATCCGGGCGGCAAACTGGCCCGCCAGCCAAAGACTGTTCTCTCTCATCGGCTTTCCTCTCCGCTAAAGTCCCCGTCCCGACGGCCATCTCTTCGCAAAGAGAGTGCGCAAGCGGAGGATGGCCTGCGTTTTCAGTTGCGAAACCCTCGACTCATGCAGATTGACTACCTTGGCAATTTCCCGGAGAGTCAGTTCGTTCTGGTAGTAAAGGCCCAGCACTGTCCTCTCCATGGGCGGCATCCTTTGGATTGATTGAGCCAGCAGCCGCAGCAGTTCCTGGCGTTCGAAGATTTTCGAGGGAAGAGCGGCGTCAGCATCCGCGATGAAACGCAGCAGATCGCGGCCTTCCTCGTCATTGGGGGCGTGTTCGAGGCTGCCGACGTTGAGCGCCCGGAGGTCCACCAGCCATTCGTGATACTCCGCCAGTCCGATGCCCAGTTCGCCAGCGATATCGGCTTCGCTCGGCGCGCAGTGGAGCTTCTGTTCGAGCGCTGAGATAGCGGCTTCGATCTGCTTTGAGCGCCTGCGTTGCTGGCGGGGCGCCCAATCCAGACCGCGTAAACTGTCGAGGATGGCCCCCCGGATTTTGTACTCGGCGTAAGTCTTCAGTTTGACTCCCAGTGACGGGTCGTATCGGTCGATCGCGGAGATGAGGCCAAGGGTGCCGGTGGAGACCAGATCTTCGAGATTGACGCTTTCAGGCAGACGTTCGTGGATCCGCCGGGCGATCAGCCGAACCTGCGGCAGATGTTCTACGATCAGGCGTTCCCGTTCTTCCGACGAGAGGAGTGGCGAAACTTGATACGGATTCATTGCAGACCTGCTTCCCGGACCATCACGCGGCGGCTCTCTCAGGTTGCGCGCCCGGCAATAACAATCCGGCCAGCCGGGCCGGGGTGGCTGGCTCCAAATCTTCAGGGATGCTCTGCCCGTGTGTCGTAAACGACACCGGCCTTTCCGCTTCGAGCGCTGCGGCGACTGCAGGTCCGAACGCGCTGGTTTCGTCAAGACGGGTGAGGATGAGCTGGGCCGGTTGAAACCCTGAAAACCGGCCCATGGTCCATCGCAAGTCGGTGAGGCGGCCGCTGGCAGGCAACACCAAATGGGTTTCCAACTGTGGGATTCCGGTTAGCATTCGTTCCCATTCCCGGACAAGCGGCTCGTCCGCAGGGGCGAAACCAGGGGTGTCTACCAAAACGAGGTCGTGCCGCTGCCCATTGGCCAGAGTCTTCTGGAGTTCCGGCGGAGAACCGGCCGCTGCGAAATCTGCGCCGAGAATCCCAGCAAAGGCATGAAGTTGGCTGGCGCCTCCCGCCCTGCAGAGGTCGGTGCTGATCAACAGCACGCTGCGGCGCCGCGCCGTGCCGTAGCGGGCGGCCAGTTTAACCAGCGTGGTGGTCTTGCCGGCACCCGGCGGGCCGACGAGCGCCGCGATGCGGCATCCGCCTCCCGCATCCCAATCTAAGGGCTGCGGCATCCGCCTCACCAACTCGCGGATCACAGCCGAACGAATAGCTCCGGCGGGCATGTTGGGCTGGCGGGCCTCCGGCAACTCCAACAAGTCGGCGATCCATCTGGACGGGAATTCCGCTCGGCGCAATGTTGCTGCCACCGCAGCGGTGGAGGGCGGCAAACCGTCCAACTCACCATCCCCCGCGTCCTGAAGTGTTTCGGCCAGTCGAAGCAGTTCCTCCCGCAGCCTGGACGCCTCCCGTGCCAGGGTGCGCCAGCCGTTCGAGATCCGATCCTGTAAGACCGCTTCCTCCGGAGTGCAAGCGACAACGGCAAAGGTCCGCTGGCATCCAGAGGGAACTGGCACGGCCCGGGATTCGATTAGCACGGCGTCTTCACCCAACTCCCGGCGCGCCTGAGCACAGGCAGCTTCGATCGAATGCGAAACAAAAGTCTTCTTCATGCGGCGGCTCCATGAATTGTTCCAAGGTTAAGAACACGGATCCCGGCGGGGATTTCTCCGTGTGAAAGAACGGCAAGCTGTGGGTAGCGGTGTTCGAGCAACTGCCGGACAAATGTACGGCTGGAGGCCCCGCAAACCAGAGCGGCCCCAGAGACTGGCTCAGTGCCGATCGCCGTCTCAACGCCGTTCAGCAATTCCTTGATGCGCGGCGGCGGGAGGTTGAGATGCGAGTTGGTTTCGCCGTGTTCCGCGGAACGCTCGATCGCCGATTCTAGCCCGGGCTCCAGGAAATAGGCTTGCAACTCTCCTGCCGGCGTCAGGTGAGGTTGCACGATCGTTCGTTTGAGATGCTGCCGTGCATACTCTGTCAGCAGAACGGGATTCCGGGTCACCCCCGCAGCTTCGCCCAGGCATTCCAGGATGCCGGCAGCGTCGCGGATGCTTACTCTCTCCTTCAGCAGGTTCTGGAGAACCCGCTGGACGGTGGCCAAGGGGATGAGCTTCGGAACCAGATCCTCGACTGCTTTGGGCTGCTCTTCGGCAACTCGATCAAGGATCCGCTTCACATCCTGGCGGGAAAGCAATTCGTGGGCGTGTTTCCGGATGAGTTCGGTGAGATGCGCCGACAACACGCTGACGGCATCCACCACCGTGCAGCCGGCGGCGCGTACCTGCTCAGAGGTATCCGACGGAATCCAGACCGCGCGGATGCCGAAAGCAGGTTCGACGGTTGGCGATCCGCCTGGAAGCGGGCCACCTGGGGTTGGAATGGCGAGTTCGCAACCGGCTGGCAGTTCATACCGGGAAACCTCGACCCCGCGCAGAAGGACAGCGTATTGGCGGGGGCGCAAAGCGAGGTTGTCGGTGACCCGGACCGGAGGCAGGATGAAGCCTAGCTCGGAGGCCAATTGCTTGCGGATCGCGCCAATCCGGCGGAGCAGTGGCGATTCGCCACCGCCTTCCACCAGCCGGACCAGTCCTAACCCCACTTCCACGGCCAGCGGCTCCACACGCAGCAACGCTTCCAGGTTCTCCGGTACCGGTGCGGCAGCGGCTGGTTCGTGCGCCCGCGCAATATGCGCTTTCCGGCGCCTTAACTGGTGTCCGGCGTACAACGAAACACCGCCCAAGAGCAGAAAAACCAACTTCGGCATACCAGGAAGCAGGCCCATGACGGCCAGCACACCACCTGCGAGGAGAAGCGGCTGGTGAATGCCAAATACCTGTTTCTCGAGGTCGGCGCCCAACCCGCCGTCAGAAGAGGCGCGTGTCACAATGAGACCACCGGAAATAGAGATCATCAGAGCGGGGATTACCGTCACCAACCCGTCGCCGATGGTAAGCACGGTATAGGTCTTGAGCGCGCCGGCGAGTTCCAGGTTATGCTGCAGCACGCCGATCAAAAAACCCGCCACAATATTGATGGCGGTGATGAGAATACTGGCGACAGCATCGCGCTGGGTGAAGCGGGTGGCGCCATCCATGGCCCCGTAGAACTCCGCTTCGGCCGCCAGTTCTTTTCGCCTTTGCCGCGCTTCAGCCTCGTGGATCAGACCGGCGTTGAGATCCGCGTCAATGGACATTTGCTTGCCGGGCAGGGCATCCAGGGTAAATCGGGCTGTGACCTCTGAGATACGAACCGCACCGTGGTTGATGACCACATACTGGATCGCGATCAATACCAGGAAGATCACCGTCCCAATGATGTAATTGCCTCCAACCACGAAGTTGCCGAACGCTTCAATGACATTCCCGGCTGCGTGGGTGCCGCTGGCCCCATGTAGCAGAATCAGCCGGGACGACGAGACGTTCAACGCCAGCCGGAATAGCGTCAGCAAAAGCAGAACTGTTGGGAAAGCGCTGAACTCCGCGGGCCGCCGGATGTACATCGAAACCAGCAGGATCAGCGTCGACAACAAAATGTTCGTAGTGATCAGGAAGTCCAAGACCAGCGGCGGCAGCGGCGTCACCATCGCCAGCAGAATCGCCAGCACTCCAATGGGAACACCCATTTCGACGGTGGCAAGCCGGCGCCATTCGAACGTGGCGCCGGAGAACCCGGCGGCACCGCGTTGGGCCACGGATGGAGGCCCCTGGAGAGCGCCCCCCAAGCTCGCAGGACTCATTGTGGATACGGGTGAAGTCAAATTCGGCCTCCATTCGAGCGGCTGGAACCGCGGTCCAGTACACGGAACACGTACGCCAGGACTTCCGCTACGGCGCGATAGAGGTGGGAGGGGATCTCAGCACCGACATCTACACTGCTGTAAAGAGCCCGGGCGAGCGGCGGGTTTTCCACCACGGGGACTTGGTGTTCTATGGCCCGCTGGCGGATGCGCTGCGCGAGATAATTCTTGCCCTTGGCGACTACCTTGGGCGCGCCGAGGGCTCCCAGCTCATACTTCAGCGCCACGGCGTAGTGTGTCGGATTGGTGACCACCGCCGTGGCCTCAGCTACTTGTGCGATCATGCGGCGGCGAAGCAGTTCGCGCCGCAAGCGGCGGATCCGCAGCTTGATTTCGGGGCTCCCCTCGTTCTGGCGATGCTCCTCCCGGACCTCCTGCCTGGTCATTCGCAACTCTTTTGCGTAGCGGTGGCGTGCGCGGACCAGGTCGATTGTTCCCCAAACGGCCAGGAACAGAGACGCCTGCACCAGCAGTCCACCGATCAAGCGGGACTGCTGGGCAACCGCTTGGCGCAAGCTCATACGCACCATCGTGAACTCGTCGTCGAGAAACTGGCCGCTGAGCCAGTAACCCACGCCGGCGACACAAATCAACAGAATGGCTGCCTCCAGCGCGGAACGCCGGCTTTGGGACCAAAGGTTGCGGATCTTTTGACCGGGGTTGAACCGCTTTGGATCGGGAGCCAGGCTGGAAGCTGCGAACCCAAAGCCCGTGGTGGCAAGTTGCGCGCCGAAGCCAGCCAGGAAAACAACAAGTCCAGCGAGCACAAACGGAAGCGAGAACTTCCAAAAAGCTCCCTGCAGCAGTGCGTTTCTCAAGTTCTGCGCATCCTGCCAGCGAAAGGCCGCCATCAACAGATCCCGGGTCATCTCCTGCGCACGTGGCCACCAATGGTGAGCCAGGGCCACCAGCATGGCGGTGAATACGGCGAACTGCGTGCTGGCGACAAATTCGCGACTGGCCGGAAAACGTCCGTCCTCGCGCGCCTTCCGGATACGCTGTGGCGTTGCTTTTTCGGTTCTTTGGTCCCGATCGCTCATGGCCCGGCCTCAGTGAAGCAGCCTTTCGAAGATCCTGATTGCCTCTGCGGCGAGTTGCCCGTAGAGGAGCGCCGCGGCCGGCGCCAGAACCGCGAGACCTGCCAGCGAGGCAAGCATCTTCACAGGAAAGGCCAGCGTTAGCAGTTGCAGTTGCGCATGCATTCGCCCGGCGATCGCCAGAAAAAGGTCAGTAAGCAACAAGAAGCCAGCCACCGGGATGGCCAGCCGAAGACCAGAAGCGATGGCGCTACCCCCGAAGCGGATTATGATCTCTGCAAGATCCGGTTCCAGGGGAGCGCCTGGCGGCCAGTGCTGCAGGCTGGCTGTGAAAGCCCGCAAGATCGCGTGGTGCAGGCCGCAAACGAAGAAGAGCAGGTTTGCCGCCAGTGTGAAAAAGATCTGCAGCACACCGCTATCAGCTTGCGAGTTCGGGTCCACCATAGTGGCGAAGGAATAGCCGGCCTGCAGACTGACCGCCTGTGCCGCCAGCAGCAGCCCTTCCGCCACAAAGCCCGCCAACAAGCCTACCGCGAGGCCGAAAATCAACTCATTTACCAGCCAGAGGAAGAACGCGGAGGCACTGCCAGGCAACCGCGCTGGAGGGTACAGCGGAGTCAAAACCGCTGCCACACAAAGAATCAGCAACGCGCGGGTTAGGGCGGGCGCCTGGCGAATGCCGGGGATCGGAGTGAAGGCTAGCGCGCCGCCGACGCGGGTGGCTGTCAGGAGAAACGTGCTGGCCCAGTCCGCAAGTCCAAAAGTGCTAGCGGGCATAGCGAGGAATTCCTTCCACCAACAACGTTGTGTAATTGCACAAGCGAGTCAGCATCCAGGGCAAAAAGACAATGAGGCCGGCCAGAAACGCCACCAACCTTGGCACGGCGCCAAAAGCGGGATCCTGAATGGATGTGAGGATCTGAAGAATGCTCACAACTACGCCTACCGCCAGTCCGGTTACCAGCAGTGGCAGACCCACCCAAAAGGCGCACAGCAACATTTCGCGCACGAGATCAACTACGGCTCCGCTATTCATCGCATCCTCACTGAAAACTCCTCATCAGTGACCCCACGACGAGCGTCCAGCCATCCACCAGGACGAACAGAAGAATCTTGAAGGGCGCCGACACCATCACCGGTGGCAGTTGCACCATCCCAATGGAAAGCGTGACCGACGCCACAACGATGTCGATGATCAGGAACGGCATGAAAAGCACGGCGCCGACCTGGAAGCCTGCCTTGAGTTCGGATAGAACGTAGGCTGGGGCTAGCACCTTGAGGCTCAAATCCGCGGCGCTTCGGGGAGCTGGTGATTTGGTGATTTCCAGCATGAGCGCGATGTCTTTCTCGCGCGTAAACCGCAAAAGGAAATCAGCCAGCGGCTTTGTCCCTTGGACCCAAGCCTGCTCTTTCGACAAGGCGCCCTGTTCAAACGGCTGCCAGCCTTGGGTGTACATTCGCTCGGCCACCGGCTGCATCAGCAAAAGTGTCAAGAACAGGCTGAGCCCGATAAGCACCTGGTTGGATGGAACGGTCTGGGTACCCAGCGCCTGGCGCAGGAAGTGGAGCACCAGCGTGATCCGGAGAAAAGGCGTAAGGGAGACCAAAATGGCAGGGAGTACGGTTAGGCCGGTCAGCAAGAGTACGATTTGCAGAGGCAAACCCAAACGGCCCGCATCGGTGGGCATCAGGGCGTCGATTATTCTGGACGCAGGGCCGGCGAGGGCGAAGACGAGGGGCATCACATCCGCTCCCTAGGCTGCGAGCCGGTTTGCGCCGCTGTGACCTGCGCCATAAGGGCCGGGAAAGCGGCAGTCACCTGCGCCATTGCCGCTCCAGCGGGCGTGGTCACTACGACAAACCTCGAGCCGTCTGCCTCCACCAGGAACAACAAGTGTTGTGCTGTCAGGCTCTGGCGTGCGGTCACCTGGAGAAGCTTCGGTACATTGCCTGGCCGCGCTGCTGAAACCAGCATGCCGCGGCGCCGCAGCAAAGCAAGAAGGCCAACCAACAGGAGAAGAACCGCCCCTATGGAGGCGAGTTGAGCGATCCAGGCTTGTTCCAGCATTCACGAGTTCTCCAGATTGAAATCTGTAATACGCACGCCCATCGAGTCCTCGATAATCACGATCTCGCCGAAACCCAGCAGCGCTCCGCTCACCATCAGGTCGATGTTTTCGCCGGCCGAACGGGATAAACGCACGACGCTGCCTTCTTTGAACTCGAGGATTTCACGCAACGTCAAGATCCTGCGGTCGAGGTCCACCGACACATCAAGCATCACGTTGGCGAGTGGCGTGATTTCTTCCAGGATGGAGGTGCTCATGAACGCCTACCTCTTGAGGTTGATGGTTTCCTGGCTGATCTCATCCACGGCGGTTACGACGCGCGCGTTGGCCTGATAACCCCGCTGAAGCACGATCAGGTTGGTGAATTCACGCGCGATGTCTACAGTGGAGAACTCCACGGCACCGCCCAGAATCTGGCCGCGTCCGCCGGTGCCGGGCACGCCAATCGCAGGCAGGGCGCTGCGGGCGCTGAGTTGAAAGTTATTGTTCCCCACCGCGATCATCGACTCTGGGTTCCGGACCGAACACATCGCAAGTTGGCCGACCGCCACCTGCTGCCCGTTGGAGTACTGCGCCAGCACGCGCCCGCCGTCTCCAATGCCAACGCGGACCAATTGCGCCGCAGGATGCCCGTCTTGGGCATTTGCTGCCACGGCTGAAGGTTGGGAGTACATAGTGAGCCGCGGCGTAGGCCCATTGAACAATTGCCAGGAAATGTTCAAGTCACCGGCGCCGTTCACAAGTCCGGAGATCTGGATGGCAGGACCTGGATCGGTCAATGCCGGGGTGATCATCCTCCCGGCGCCATCGAACACAAGAGTGCCCGTCACCGGTGGGATCGGCGTTTGTACGTCTGCGTCGGGGATGGAGAGTGCATAGCTCCATTCGCCCGCAGTGGCGGTCTTGGTGAATTCGATCGAGACGATGTGCGAGCCGCCCAGAGCGTCGTAGACCTCAATCGACGTCGAGAATTTGGCGGGCGGTGGCCCCGCGCTTGCCGACGCATCCAGATTCATATCGAACGAGATGCTGCTGGTAGGCTGAGGCGCCCGCAGCGAGCCCACCGGAACGACCACGTCCGTCGGCGGCAGAGTGGTGTCCAGCACGCCGTTCACTTCATTCCAGCCCTGCACACGGAACCCTGTGGCAGTAACCAATTGACCCTCCTTGTTCACCTGCAGGTTCCCGCCGCGTGTGTAAAGCACGCTTCCGTTGGCGGAGTTCCGGACCACCAGGAAACCATCACCTTGAATCGCGACATCCAGAGGACCCGAGCTGGCCTGAATGGCGCCTTGAGAGAACTGCCGGATGGTGACGGGCCGGGCAACGCCAAAGCCTACCTGCGTTTCGCCCAAACCAGCACCCAGGGATTGGGTCACCAGGTCGCTAAAAGCAACCACGCTGGACTTGTAGCCGGGCGTATTCAAATTGGCGAGGTTGTTGCCCACTACGTCGACTGCCGTAGTGTGCGCGCCGAGTGCTGACAGCGCTGTAGAAAATGATGTGAACATCGTGCTTTTCTTTCCTTTCGATTCAGGAGCTCCTTAGCCCGCGGCTGGAGTGGACTCGAGCAGCTGGCGGATCTTGACCAGTTCTTGGCGTGTGCCCATGGCTTGCTCCAGTTGGCTGAACTGGGTCAACTGAGTCATAAACTCGACCCCATCGGCCGGGTTCATGGGGTTCTGATACTGAAGCTGCGCTACCAGCAAGCGCATGAAGACGTCCTGGTTCGCCAGGCGGCCGGTATGGTTTGTCACCTCTGACCCGGTCTGGGCTGCCGAGCCCACTGCAGGGTCATATCCGGTCTGTTCTATGCTCATCACTTATCTCCTCTGGCGCCTCGGCGCCGGTTCCCTTCCAGTTGGTCCTCCAATTGCTGCAGCCAAGCGGGATATCCGCGGCCCTTGTCTTGCTGTTCGCGACTGCCGTGCCCCAATCCCGTTTCCGCGGTTTGAGTGACGGCCCACATGAGCGCGCCAGGCCCCCCGTCGCTGGTTGCTGATTCTGCTGGATGCCCTGAAACCCAGAGTTCCGGCTCCCATCCCTGGCGATTCAGATTGCTGGCGAGTTCGCCCAGACCCGTGCGTAACCGGTCAGCAAGAACCTCGTCTGCCGTTCGGGTGACCACGTATACCTCACCGGCACGCTCTACAAAGCGCAATTGCACTTGGGAGCCATCAGAAGCGGCGACCTCAAATCGGATCTCACGGACCGGCGCAGGGCTAGTCTCAGGTTGTGGAAGAGGAGGCGCAAATTCAGGAGCCACCTCGGACCCTTGCGGTGGGCCAGGAGCGGAATCCTTTGCGGGAGCGGAGGGCGGATGGTTCCCGAGGTGGACTGCTGGAATGAACTCGGCTGCTGAAGTCTGGGCGTGACGTTCCACTATCGTGGACGACGTTTCCAGAGGGGGCGGCGCCAGTGTGTTCTCTGTAACCAGTGTGTCCTCTGTACTCAGCGTTGGACCGTGTGCCGCCGCCTCATGGGGGGGCGCAGGCTCGGGACCAGTGATGACCGGCTCCGCATCCGCGAATCGGGGCACCAGCTTGGCTTGAGAGTTCTGGTCTCCGGCTGGGATACGGTCCGGGGCCACGACTTGATTCATCGGTGCCAAGCGGAACGCGAAGGCGGGCTCAGGGATCGCGTCCTCCGGCGGACTATCCGGCGTCATGCGGTTGGGTTCCGGAACAACTGGCAATGGAGTTGGGGAGGGGGCTGCGTCAACCACGGAAGCGGGAATCGTCACGATGATCCCTGACATTGGGACGTGAAAGCTCAACGGCGCAGGGGCTGGGGGCATCGGAGGAATCCAGTTGCATTGTTCTGCGCGTTCACTGCCCAGCTGAAGAGTGTCGGACTGCTCGGATCGATTCAAACCGCCAGGCTCCTCTGGTTCCACGTCAACAGCAGCCCTGGGCTGAACAGGCCCGGAAGCCGCAGTTAGAAACACTGTTGACGGGGCACCGGCGAGTTGAGTGAGAAAGTCGTGGAACTCTGGAGCCGGCTTCGATGAGAGAGAAGAGAGCAGAAGAAAAGGCGCCGGGGCCGCGGGGAGCGCGGTAGCTGCCGGCGCCGCAGGAAGAAGAGCCAATGCCGGAGTGGCGATGGTCACGCTCCGGATAGTGCAGATCATGGACCAGACTGCACTCGCTGTGGCGCGGCAGAAACAAAGGATTTGCCAACGGCTGCTCCCATGGCGGTGCCATTTTGGAGCATCAACTTGAAATCGTCGCCGCTACTGGTGTTCCACTTTGATCCCGGGCACTGGCCTCCGGACGCCCTTTCAACGACTTGTCTCTGGCACTTTTGTTGCATGGTGATTCGCCAGGACAACATGGACCCACTTACCATCAGCGTGGCCGCAGGATTGAGGGCCCGGACGGAATCCCTCGAACTCCTGGCCAACAACCTCGCGAACACCAGCAGCCCTGGCTTCAAGGCAGATCGCGAAGCCTACTCCTTGTATCTTTCGGAGGCAAGCGCACTCTCGGACAACGACGGGACCGGGCGCGCACAAGGACGGACTCCTTTGATAGAGCGAACTTGGGTCGATTTGCGGCAGGGCGAACTGGTGCGCTCCGATTCCATGGCAGATTTGGCGCTGCAAGGACCTGGCTTCTTCGTGCTCGATTCCCCAGAAGGCCCTCTCCTGGCACGCCAGACCAAATTGTTGGTGGGTGGAGACGGCCGCCTGCTCAACGAGGACGGCTTTGAGTTTCAGACAGTCGAGCCTAGGCGGATCCGGGCCCAGCCAGGGTCGCCCCTCACGGTGCAGACAGACGGCACGGTGCTGCAGGATGATGTGCCGTTGGGCCGCCTGCGGATCGCCGCGGCGCCCCAACCCGAGAACTTGAAGAAGCGCTACGGGTTGTATTTTCACCTCGACACACGCTTGCCGATGTCCGCAAAGGCCGGAGGCGCAGCCGTCCGCCAAGGGTATCTCGAACAATCGAACGTCAATCCGGCGCAGTCGGCCGTCCGGCTGGTAGAAATTCTGCGGCAGTTTGAAAGCCTGCAGCGCGCCCTTCAATTGGGCGGCGAGATGAACCGGAAATGCTTGGAAGAAGTCGCCCGTGTCAGCGGGTGATAGACAGGAGGTCTGATGATCCGAGCCCTCTTCAGCGCAGCGAGCGGTATGCACGCCCAGCAAACCAATGTCGACAACATCGCGCACAACCTGGCGAACGCGAACACTGCCGGGTTCAAGATGCGGCGCGCGCAGTTTCAGGATCTGCTCTACCAGACCCTAAGCCAGCCTGGCGCCGCGGCGGGCGCTCAGACGGTCGTCCCAAGTGGACTGCAGTTGGGTCTGGGGACACGCGTGGTGGCGAACGAGGTCGTCTTCTCCCAGGGCAGTTTCTCTCAAACAGGGAACCCTCTCGACGTGGTGATCCAGGGCCGCGGGTTTCTTCAGGTGCGGTTACCGAACGGCGAAATAGCCTTCACGCGGTCCGGGCAATTGCACCTAGACCGCGACGGGAACCTGGTCACGATGGATGGCGACCCGATTGAGCCGCAAATCACCCTGCCTCCGCAGGCCCAAAACGTGTCCATCGCCCTCGATGGCACGGTCAGTTATCTTGCCCCGGGCCAGACCAATGCCCAACAAGCGGGGCAAATCCAGTTGGCGAACTTCACGAATCCTGCTGGGCTGAACAGCATTGGGCGTAATCTCTACCTTCCAACCGATGCTTCCGGCGAACCTACGCTCGGGATCCCTGGCGGCCAGGAAGGCCTTGGGTCACTCCTGCAAGGCTACATCGAGCAATCGAACGTTTCCGTGGTGGAGGAGTTCGTGAACCTCATCGTCAGTCAGCGTGCATATGAAGCGAACTCGAAGGTTGTGAAGGCAGCCGACGAGATGTATCAACAAGTGAACTCGATGAGCCGCTGAGAGGAAGTGTGATGGTGAGTTGGCTGCTGTTGTTGGCATTCGGGGTGGATAGCGGTTTGAGCCCGGACCTGCTCAGAACAGGCATTCTCGAAGCGGCCCAGAATCTGGGCCTGCCGCTGCCTGAGGCCATCGAGCTTCGTTCGTCTTCGCAACGCCTTTTGCCGGACGGCCGGTTGGAGCTGCCGCGGAGCGGGCTGATGCAAACCGCTCCCGGGGAGTACCTGTGGCGGGGGAGCTGGCATTATGGCGGGCTGCGCTCCCTGCCGGTCTGGGTTCGGTTTCACACAGTCGCCCGTGTCAAGACGCTGCGAGCGATCGCCCGCGTTCCCGCGGGAACGGAGGTCTCGTCCGTTTGGGCCGAGGAAGTTGATGAAATCGGATCGTTGCTCTCGGAACCCTTGAGCCTCGAGTCGGCAAAAGGGTTACACACGCGCCGGGGGGTTGCCGCGGGAAGCCGGATCACGTTACACGACCTGGCGGCGCCCAATCTGATCAAAGTGGGAGAAGTCGCAGAAATCTCGGTGCGCGGATACGGAACGGAACTCCGCTTCACGGCGAAGGCCGCACAAACGGGTGCGCTTGACCAAGTCATTCTGTTTGAAAACCCGTTCAACCGCCGCCGGTTCGCCGCGGTGATTACTGGCCCTGGCCAGGCTGAGGTGCGCACTGCGTCCAGGAGGACGAATCCATGAAAACCACACTGCGGGCGATCATTGTCTTTCTTCCGCTGCTGGCATTCGCCGCCAGACCTCCCAAGCCGCAGGAGTTATCACCGATTGACCGGCTCATCGCGGA
Source organism: uncultured Solibacteraceae bacterium (assembly GCA_964460395.1). Classification (GTDB taxonomy): domain Bacteria; phylum Acidobacteriota; class Terriglobia; order Bryobacterales; family Bryobacteraceae; genus CAYWQS01. The sequence goes on from CAYWQS010000040.1 coordinate 28,625, forward strand.
GTCGGAGGCGATGGAGAGTTCGGGCAGCGTTGGCTCCACTTTTGAGCCAGGCGGGAGGTTTGCAGAAATTTGTCGAGATCTGCGCGCCGCCAACCCAGGTGACCTGGTAACCATTGTTGTGGTGGAGAATGCTTCGGCCGTGGCCAAGGGCGGGACCGCATCCAACCGGGATTCCAAAGCAACCGCGCAAGTCTCCTCATTTGCGGGGCCACTCCGCACGGGCGGGCCACTTACCAACCTTGCCAACGCCAAGAGCGCCTGGGAGCTACAAGGCCAGGGCGAAACCTCGCGGCAGAGCAGCATCAGCACGCGGCTCTCAGCGAGGGTGACTCATGTACTGGCCAACGGCAACCTTGTGGTCGAGGGGAGCAAGGAGGTTCAGGTTAACTCCGAACGCCAAAAGGTGACCTTGCGGGGAATTATCCGTTGGAACGATCTTTCCCAGTTCAATACGGTGAGTTCGGATCGGATCTCCGATCTTGAGATCCGCATCGATGGCAAGGGCGTCGTACAGGATGCCATCCGGCGCCCGAATGTGCTCTATCGCATTCTGTTGGGGATCCTTCCGTTCTGAGGCGTTCCATGCGAGTCTTGATTTTGTTCCTTTGCAGTTCACTGGTTTCAGGAGCGGCGCCGAAGGTCCGGGTCAAGGAACTCGCGAACCTGGAAGGAGTGCGCGAAAACCAGTTGCTCGGCTATGGGCTGGTCGTGGGCTTAAACAGCACCGGTGACAAGCGCCAGACCTTTTTCTCTGCCCAATCTCTGGCGAACATGCTCGACCGGATGGGCGTGCAGGTTTCGCCACAGGCCATTCAGGTGCGGAACACCGCGGCGGTGATGGTGACAGCCAACCTTCCCCCTTTTGCCCAGCCTGGAACCAGGATCGACGTGCAGGTAGCGGCGATCGGCGACGCCACGAACCTGCAGGGCGGCCTGCTGTTGATGACGCCCCTAAAGAGCGCGGGCGGACAGGTATTTGCGGTAGGCCAGGGCCCGGTGGTGACTGGGGGATTCGCAGCAGGCAGAGGCGGAGGCAACTCCACTGCGGTCAATCACCCCACGGCGGGTAGAATCCCCAACGGCGCCCTGGTGGAGCGTCCTGCTCCTTCCGTCATGCCTGGAAATGCGCTCCGTTTCCAACTGAAGCGGGCCGATTTCACGACGGCCAGCCGTCTGGCTTCGGCCATCAATCGCACCCTGAGAGCCGAGTTGGCTGAACCCGAGAACGCCGGAGCAGTGTGTGTGAAGATTCCCGATGGTCACCAGAACCGTGCGGTTGATTTAATCGCCAGGATAGAAGCAATTGAGGTGGAAGCCGACAGTCCGGTGCGGGTCGTCGTGAACGAGCGCACCGGCACGATTGTAATGGGCCGCGAAGTGCGGATCCAACCCGTCTCAATACTGCACGGCGCCCTGAGCCTGCAGATCCGCACGACTTTCGAGGCCTCCCAGCCTGCACCTTTGGCGCGGCAAGGGCAGACGGTGGTGACGCCTCAAGTCGATGTGAACGCGAAGGAGGAAACCCCGAAGCACGTTCAGCTTGACCCGGGCGCTACCGTTGAGGACCTGGTCCGTGCTCTGCAAGCCATCGGCTCTACGGCTAGGGACGTGATCGCTATCCTGCAGGCCTTGAGGGCCGCCGGGTCGCTGGAGGCAGAGATTGAGGTGATTTGATGGAACGGATTCTCGATGGCATGAGCGCTCCAGTCTGGAGTGCCATGGACCTCTCGAACCCCGCGTTGACGAAGGCAAGAGCCCCAAGGGAGGTGGCCCAGCAATTCGAAGCGCTACTGGTAGCCCAGTTACTTTCCAGCGCCCGGCAGGCAGGTGGCAGCGGCTGGCTGGGCACAGGCGAAGAAAACAGCGAGAGTGGTCTTGCGCAGTTTGCCGAGCATCAAGTCGCCCTGCTCATCGCCCAGGGCGGCGGATTAGGATTAGCCCGCACGGTGGAAGAGGCCATCCGCAATCACCCCAAGGCGCTAAACCCAGGCAGGGCAGAGGTTCCGTAGGCCTCCGCACAACCCGGCGTTCGCGGCGTAGCGCTAAGACCGCGCCAAGCGGATGCCAGGATGGCCGCCAATCGCTCAACCTCCCGCAACGGCTCTTCTGTTTGCTCGACGTTGGCGTTGGTCAGCAGCCAGATCATGTATTCGTACAGTTGATTCAATCGGTTCGCGAACTCCGGGTCCACATTGGCGTCGAGCGAGGCTGAGAGTTCGCCCAGAATCTCCACTGCGCGGGTGATGGAGCGGGATCTGCGCGGAATGTCGCCCTCGCGCAGCGCCACGCGAGATTCCCGCACCGCCGTCTCGAGTCCCCCATGCAGCAGGCTGAGCAGATCCACCGGATCCGCACTCTGGACGGTAATCGCCAGATAATCCTGCTGCGCCAAGCCGGCTGGCGCAGAATAAACGGAAGCGTGTGTCATCGGGTTGGGCATCCTCCGCCGGTCTATTCAGCCGCTTCCTTGGCCAGCCGTAAGACATACTCGGGCGGTATCTGCTGGATCACTTCCTTGGTCTGGAGATCCACGAGTTTCACCACGTGCCGCCGCGCACCCCGGTCGTAAGAGAGTTGCAGTTCGTTCGATGGACCGAAGAAGCCCGCCCGATTCAGCGATTCCACCGCATGAATCAACTGCTTCTGTTCGGCCCGGTCCTGAGGGGACAGCGCGGAAGATACCGCACCCGCACTGAGAGTTGAATTGGCTTCGACGCGACCGATATCCATGGCTCACCTGCCTTGACGAACTTATCGGCGCCCGGAGCACGGATTCGAGAAAAACACAAGACAATCAGGCCAGGTTCAGCACATTGAGAACGGTGCCGGTTTCCTTCTCGATCTTCTTCTGCAGCAAGGTGATCGCGTAAATCAACTGCTCCGGACGCGGCGGGCAACCCGGCACGTAAATATCCACCGGAATCACCTGGTTGACGGGGATCAACGCATAGTTGGAAAACACACCCGTCGAAGTGGCACAGGCACCCATGGAAATCACCCAGCGCGGCTCAGGCATCTGCTGGTAAAGCTGGCGGACCACCGGAGCCATCTTATTGGAAACACGGCCCGCAATGATCATCAGATCAGCCTGCCGCGGACTGGCACGGAAAACCTCGGCCCCAAACCGCGCAATGTCGAACCGGGACGCGCTCATGGCCATCATCTCGATGGCGCAGCAGGCCAGGCCGAATGTCATGGGCCAGATGGAATTCTTTCTAGCCCAGTTAATTGCTTTGTCCACCGTGGTTAGAACAAAACTGTCGGCGTAGCTCTCCTCGCCGTCCCGATCGATTTTCGTGTAAAGATCGGGCGGCGCCTCGCCCAGAAGAATCTGATTCTCGCGGATCTTGTTCTCCATGCGCTCCCCTCTTTTGGATTATCCCACGCCGCTCCGGCTCCCGAAAGATTGACAGTCTTGTATTGTCAGGACGTTGCAGCCTATCCGGTACAATGAAATTTCACCCATGGTTTCATTCCCCGAAGACCTCCTGCGCTCGTTGTGTGCCGAGTCCGGAATCGAAACTGAGTATTGGGATATCTGGGGAAACCACCACCTTACGCCCTCCCACACCATCTTGCCGATCCTGAAGTCGCTGGGCTATGACACCAGTTCCCCCGAGGCACTGCGGCGCTCCGCGGCCGAACGCCGCCAAACGGCCGCCAGCCGCTTGGTGGACCCCGTTCTCATCCTGTGCCAATCGGACCCGGACCCCGTGCTTCTGCTTCGGTTGCCCACTGGCCGGTCGCGGGGTGCGACAGCCTCGCTGGCCATCTACTGGGAAACCGGCCCCCCGCAACGGGCCGACTTTCGCTTGGACGAACTTCCCAGGAAGGCTGCGTTGCAGGTTGAAACAGCTTCCTATGACGTCTTCATGCTCCCGCTTCCTGCGCCCATCCCTCTGGGCTACCACGACTTAGAAGCCGCGGTTCGGAGCGAAGACGGTACCGTGACACGCGCATCCATGCGCCTCATCGTCGCTCCGCAGCGCGCCTGGCAACCGCCGGTGCTGCGCAACGGCAGCCGTCTGGCAGGACTCGCCGTCAGCCTGTATGGAGTCCGGTCGGGCCGCAATTGGGGCGCTGGCGATTTCACCGACCTCAAATCGCTGCTAGCCTGGGTCGCCAACGACCTGGGCGCGAGTTTCCTGGCACTGAACCCCCTTCACGCGCTCCACAACCGGCAACCCTACAACACAAGTCCCTACCTGCCACTGTCCTCGTTTTACCGCAATGCGCTCTACATCGACGTGGAGGCCGTGGAGGACTTCCAGCGTTCCCGTGCAGCACAGAGGCTCGCACGGCACCCGAAGTTCCAGGCCGAACTCAAGGCCCTGCGTTCAGCCGATCTGGTGGCCTACGAGCGAGTGATCCGATTGAAAATGCTTGGGTTGCGCCTGGCCTTCCGGCGATTTTGCCAGCAGGAACTGGCGGCGGACACGGAGCGCGCCAAAGAATTCCGGCGCTTTGTGGCGGTCGAAGGTGAACTGCTTTCGGATTTCGCCACCTATCTGGCAATTAATGAGTGGCTGCATCGCAAAAATCCGGATCTCTGGGTCTGGCCGGACTGGCCATCCGAGTATCGCGACCCTCGTTCTGAAGAGGTTCGCCGGTTCGCCGCGCAGCACCGGAGACAGATCCAGTTCTTTCAATACGTCCAGTGGCAAATTGACCGCCAACTGGGCGAGGCTCAGAAAGAGGCCGAACGGCTCGGCATGGCCGTCGGTTTATACCATGACCTGGCGCTGGCCACCGACCGTTGCGGCGCCGACCTCTGGGCGCACCGCCAGTTCTTCGTGGACGGTTGCCGGGTTGGCTCACCGCCTGACGACTTCGCCCCGGAAGGCCAGGACTGGGCGTTTCCCCCGCCAAACTCGCACGCCCACCGTCTGGATGGTTACCGCTTATTTGTTGAATCTATCCGTAAGAACAGCAAACACGGCGGCGCCCTTCGCATCGACCACGTGATGCGCTTCTTCCGGCTGTTCTGGATCCCGGACGGCCACCCCGCCCGCGAAGGAACCTACGTCAACGAGCCGTGGGAGGATCTCTTGCGTATCCTGGCACTGGAAAGCGTTCGAGGCCGTTTCCTGATCGTCGGAGAAGACCTCGGCACGGTCCCCCCTCCCCTCCGCGAGGCGATGGAGCGGTTTGGCATGCTCAGTTACAAGCTGTTCTGGTTTGAAAAGGGCAGCGACGGCATGCCAAAACCCTGCCGCGAGTATGCCTCCCAGGCGTTGGTCAGCAGCACGACTCATGATCTGCCCACCCTCGCCGGCTTCTGGGCAGGGCGGGATATTGACGCACGCCGGGCGGCCGGGCTGATTCCCAACGACGAAAGCTACCACCAGCAGCGCCGCGAACGGGCGGCCGAAAAGAGGCGCATGGTGGAAGCGCTGATTCGCGACGGCTTCCTGCCGCCAGAAACCCCCCGGGAAGTAGCGGAATGGAGCGAACTCACCGGAGAACTGCACAACGCCGTCATCGGCTATTTGGTCTCCACCCCGTGCCGGTTGATGCTGCTGAACCAGGAGGATCTGACGAAAGAAACCGAGCAGCAGAACCTGCCGGGCACCACCTGGCAATACCCCAACTGGCAACGCAAAATGCGGTTGAGCCTGGAGGAACTGCCCGCCGCACACGATTTTGCTCGCATGTTCCGAAACTGGCTGGAGCGCACAGGCCGTCTTAATCCCGGCCCGGCGCGGAGTTGATCGCTTCAAATGGCAGATTTTCGATCCGGTACTTCCGCCAGTCCCGGTAGTCGAAGTGCCACCACTCGAGTTCAAAGACGGTAAACCCTTCCGCCTCCATGGCCCGCCGCAGCCGGTCCCGCTGGGAGCGCTGCGTCGGCGTGCCACCCCCGTATCCGGGGTGGGCGCGCTCTGACATTTCGTCGTAGGCGCTGGGCATCTCCACTGGACGGCCGGACGCCAACTCGTACAGTGTCAGATCCACGGCGCAACCGCGATTATGTCGCGAGCCTTTGGAAGGGTCCGCCACGAAATCTCTGTGCGCTGGCGGCGTCGCTTGCCAGAAAATCCAGGTCACCGACCATGGCCGGTATCCGTCATGGATCAGCAGGCCATAGCCTTCCTGCCTCAGCCGGCGGTGCGCCCGCAGCAGCGCCTCTGCGGCGGGGCGCTGCAAGAATGCGCGGGCTTGGGTGTAAACGGGCGTCCCCAGAAAGTTGTTCTCCGTGGCGTAGCGGATGTCGAAACGCAGACCCGGGTCCAACGCGGCCAGGTCCACCAGGTCGCTCGGCAGAAACTCCCCCGCCTCCACGGGCGGCGCCAGCCGGGCAGCCTCTTCCCGCAGTTCCGCGATAGGCCGCCGGGGCTGAATGCGGAACTCAGTCTGCCCGGGCGCAGCCCAGGCCGTCAAAAACAACAGAAGCGCCACCCGGCACGTCATTTCCCAGATTTTACGCTCCCTGGGGCGGCCAGGCGCGTACAATCGGAGCATTATGCGCGGATTGCGTCTGCTCCCCTTCCTCCTGGCTGGCCTCGCAGCGGCCGAAACCACCGGGCCCCTACTCTTGCAGCAGCCGGTGATGAACAAGACGCATCTCGTCTTCGTTTACGCGGGCGACCTGTGGAGCGTGCCACGTGCAGGCGGCGAGGCGGTACGACTCACCACGAACCCGGGTACTGAGTCCGATCCTGTCCTGTCGCCCGACGGCTCTCTGGTAGCGTTTACCGGCACCTACGACGGCAACGCCGACGTCTTCACGATGCCGGTCACCGGGGGAGTACCTAAGCGGATCACCTGGCACCCGGCGCCGGACACCCCAGTGGCGTTTACACCGGATGGCAAACAAATTCTCTTCTACTCGAACCGGTTCACGGCCACGCGGGGCGCCAAGTTGTTTACCACTCCGCTCGATGGCGGCCCGGCTGAGGAAGTGCCGCTGCCGGCCGCTGAGCGGGCGTCCTACTCCCCGGATGCGAAGCGCCTGGCCTACCTGCCGTCGGCTCCGGTCTTCGGCGCCTGGAAGCGGTACCGTGGGGGGACAACCTCCAAGATCTGGCTGGCCAACCTGGCCGATTCGCGCGTCGAAGAGATCCCGCGCCAGAACTCCAACGACCTTTTCCCCATGTGGATTGGAGATCGCATCTACTTCCTCTCCGACCGGAACGGGCCTGTCACGCTTTTCCATTTCGACCCCAAGACCCGCAAGGTGACGCAGGCCATCGACAACAAGGGCCTGGACTACAAGTGGGCCGCTGCCGGCCCGGGCGGTATCGCTTTGGAGCGGTTCGGGTCGATCGAAATCTATGACTTACAGTCCGGCAAGGTCTCGCCGGTCGAAGTCCGGCTCGCCGGCGACCTGCCCAACGTGCGCCCCTCGGTGGAGCGCGTAGCTCGCTACCTGCAGTGGGCGGGCATCTCGCCTACCGGTGCGCGGGCCGTCTTTCAGGCGCGCGGCGATGTTTACACCGTGCCGGCGGAGAAGGGCGACGTCCGGAACCTGACCAACACCTCCGGCGTGGCGGAACGCCACCCCTCCTGGTCGCCCGATGGCCGCTGGATCGCCTACTTCTCCGACGAATCGGGCGAGTACCAGCTTCACCTGAAGCCCCAAACCGGCATGGGGGAAACGAAAAAATTCGACCTGGGCCGCAAGGGCTTTTTCTACGGCCCCAAGTGGTCGCCCGACAGCAAGAAAATTGCCTTCCGAACGCACCTCAGCGGCATCGCCCTGCTGGATATTGACAGCGGGAAAGTGACTGATATTGGGCGCGACTTCTACAACATGCCCTACCGCCAGACGGTGGACTACGCGTGGGCGCCGGATTCCAAATGGCTGGCCTACGCCCAGATCCTGCGCAACGGACAGCGTGGCATCATCGTGTATTCGCTCGCGGACAACAAGAGCACGCAGATCTCTGATGGGCTCAGCGACGCCAGCCTGCCCCAGTTCGACGCCAACGGCAAATACTTGTATTTCACCGCCAGCACCAATGTGGCCCTGGGCAAGGGCTGGCTGGACATGTCGTCCTTGCAGGGGAATGCCACGCAGAGCGTCTACCTCGCTGTGCTCAGCAAGGACGAGCCTTCGCCGCTGGCGCCGGAAAGCGACGAGGAAAAGACCGAGGCCGAGAAGAAGCCGGACGCCCCAAAACCTGCCGAGGCGGCCAAGCCCGCCGACGGCGCGAAACCCGCCGAAGGAGCCAAGCCGGAGCCCAAGAAGGACGCAGTGGAGGTAAAGATTGACTTCGACGGCTTGAGCCAGCGGATTCTGGCCCTGCCCATCCCCGCGCGCAACTTCCGCGACCTGATGGCTGGCAAGACTGGAATCCTTTTCCTGCTCGAGGCGCCCGCGCCCATGGCTCAGCAACCGGGCGGCACGCTGCACAAATTCGACCTCAAGACGAAAAAGCTCGACACTTTCCTCCAGGGAGTTGTAGGGGCTGACATTTCCAGGAACGGAGAGAAGATCCTTTACGCCCAGGGGGGTGGCGGTGGCGGGCCCCAGGGGCCTCCGGGCGGCGGTGCGCCTCCACGATGGTTCATCGCGGGCACCAACGCCGCGCCGCGTGCCGGCGAAGGCGCACTCCGCATCGACCAGATGGAAGCCCGCATCGACCCCACCGAAGAGTGGAAGCAGATTTACCGCGAGGCCTTCCGCCTCCAACGCGATTTCTTCTACGACCCCAACGCACACGGCTTCAACCTGGCCGATGGCGAGGCCAAGTACCGCAAGTATCTGCCGGGCATCGCCCACCGCGACGACCTGAACTACCTGTTCCGGGAAGCGTTCGGCGAAATGTCCGTGGGGCACCTCTATGTGGGCGGGGGCGCGCGCCCCGAGATCCGCACTGTGCCTGTCGGCCTGTTGGGCTGCGACTACAAGATCGAGAACGGCCGTTACCGCTTTGCCCGCATCTACAACGGCGAAAACTGGAACCCGAACCTCCGCGCCCCGCTCACCCAGCCGGGCGTGAACGTCAAGGAGGGCGACTATCTGCTGGCCGTCAACGGGCGTGACGTCCCCGGCACGAGCGACGTTTACAGCTTCTTCGAAGCAACTGCCAATAAGAGCGTGATTCTGAAAGTCGGGCCCACTCCCGACGGCGCCAACTCCCGTGAGGTCACCGTGGTGCCCGTGGCCAACGAGCAGCAATTACGCTACATGGCCTGGGTGGAGGACAACCGGCGCAAGGTGGACCAGTTGTCTGGCGGCCGCCTGGGCTACGTTCACCTGCCAAACACCAGCGTGCAGGGCTACGTCAATTTCAACCGCTGGTACTTCGCCCAAACCGACAAGGAGGGCATGGTGCTGGACGAGCGCTTCAACGGAGGCGGATTCGTGGCCGACTATATCGTGGACTATCTCCGCCGGCCGCTGCTCAATTACTTTGCGCTGCGCGATTCCCCGCCCTTCACCACACCGATGAATGTCGTTCCGGGCCCCAAGGTGATGATCATCAACGAACACGCCGGCTCCGGCGGCGACGCCATGCCCTGGATGTTCCGCAAGCTGGGCATCGGGCCGCTCATTGGCAAACGAACCTGGGGCGGTCTGGTGGGCATCGGCGGCACTCCGGCGTTCATCGACAACGGCTCCATTACCGCCCCCAATTTCGCCTGGTTCAACCTCGAGAAGAACTGGGAGATCGAGAACGTGGGAGTTTCCCCCGACATTGAGGTCGAAATGGACCCCGCTCTGGTCCGCCAGGGCCGCGACCCGCAGCTCGAACGGGCTGTCACCTACTTGCTGGACGAACTGAAGAAGAAACCGCTGCCCAAGCACGAGATTCCTCCCTATCCGAACTACCACCGGACCAAACCGGCAGCCACGAACTAGGTCCTGCGTCCTCTCTCCCTGGACCCCGTGGGCTTGGCGGGGTTGCGGGCGTGGGGTGGGCTTTCGGATTGGGGAATTGGCTTCTGAGCTGGGGCGGATGGCGGAGCCGGAAAATGGAAAAGATCCGGCAGGGGGCGGATCTAAATGCGCGGACGCGCTCGCCGTGCGAAGGTATAACTGGCGCGCGCGCCAGGCGGAGCGGGAGGGCGAGCATCAGCGGTTGACGGTCGCGTAGGTGGCACAGGACATTGGGCGGTCGCCGAGGGGACGGCTCTGCATCACGTGCGGTGCGGGATGACGGCGAGTGCGGTGGGCGCGACCCAACTGACGGTGCCCTCGACCCGGGGCCAGCCGTAACGGGCGGGATCGAATTTCACCGGACGGTCGCACCAGTGGAATTTCCAGCACCAGTGCCAGTCTCCTTCGCAGCTTTTGATTTGGTCGAGCCAGGTGAAGGCGCGGTGCATGGCCTGGGGGCGGACCGTGTTTGCGAGGCAGTCCGGCACCCCCCCCTTGCACCCGCACAAGGAAGTCTGGAATCATGCCTGAGGCGTGTTGATTCCCGATACATCGGTCCGATATAGTGTTATTTGGGTCAACTGCACCGTAATTTTCAGATCCTTAACTCCTCAATTGGGGCGGCCCATCCCCGCGAGGACCAACTCCAACATCTTGGGAGGATGCTTTGATGTTCCCCTCTGAAGCACCGGCCATGCGGGGCCTGTCCCGAGTCTCCCGCGTGGCGCTGTCGCTCATTCTTCTGGCCCTGGTTGCGTTCCCCTTGGCGGCTCAACCGGCCGAACACCACCATGGAGGCGAGGCCAACCTAGTCCTGCCCGACCTCAACATGGCAACGTTTCTGGACGGCATTGGCGGCCGCACCATCCTGATGGTAGGCATTTTCGTGAGCTTCCTGGGGCTGTTGTTCGGCCTGCTCATCTACACGCGGCTGAAGAACATGCCTGTGCACGAGTCCATGCGGGAGGTTTCGGAGCTCATTTACGAGACCTGCAAGACCTACCTGGCCACGCAGGGCAAGTTCCTGTTGATTCTGGAATGCTTCATCGGCGCCATCATCATCTTCTACTTCGGCTTCCTGCAGGCGATGGGCGTCATGAAAGTCGCCATCATCGTGCTTTTCAGCCTCATCGGCATCGCGGGCAGCTATTTCGTGGCGGCGTTCGGCATCCGCGTGAACACCTTCGCCAACTCCCGCACGTCTTTCGCCAGCCTGCGCGGCAAGCCGTTCCCCTGCTACGACATCCCGTTGCAAGCCGGGATGAGCATCGGCATGATGCTGATTTCCGTGGAATTGATGCTGATGTTGTTCATTCTGCTGTTTGTGCCGGGCGAGCTGGCCGGGCCCTGCTTTATCGGCTTCGCCATCGGCGAATCCCTGGGCGCCGCCGCGCTCCGCGTGGCAGGCGGCATTTTCACCAAGATCGCCGACATCGGCGCCGACCTGATGAAGATCGTCTTCAAGATCAAGGAAGACGACGCCCGCAACCCCGGCGTCATCGCCGACTGCACCGGCGACAACGCGGGCGACTCCGTCGGACCCTCGGCCGATGGCTTTGAAACCTACGGCGTCACCGGCGTCGCCCTCATCTCCTTCATTCTCCTCGGCGTTCACGAACCCGTCGTCAAGGTGCAACTCCTGGTCTGGATCTTCACCATGCGCGTCATGATGGTCATCGCCTCGGCGCTCTCCTACTTCATCAACGACATCCTCGCGAAGGCCAAGTACGCCGCCGCCGACAAGATGAACTTCGAAGCCCCGCTCACCGTCCTCGTCTGGCTCACCTCGCTCGTTTCGGTGGCTCTCACCTACATCGTTTCCTACCTCATGATTCCCGATCTCGGCGGCGACTCCTCCCTGTGGTGGAAACTCTCCACCGTCATCACCTGCGGCACCCTCGCCGGCGCCATCATCCCCGAGTTTGTGAAGGTCTTCACCTCCACCGAATCCCGCCACGTGAAAGAGGTCGTCACCAGCTCCCGCGAAGGCGGCGCTTCGCTCAACATCCTCTCCGGATTCGTCGCCGGCAACTTCAGCGCCTACTGGCTCGGCATGGCCATGCTCGTCCTCATGGGCATCGCCTACGTCGTCAGCCTCCAGGGTCTCGGCGCGCTGATGATCGCCCCCGCCGTCTTCGCCTTCGGCCTCGTCGCGTTCGGATTCCTCGGAATGGGCCCGGTTACCATCGCCGTCGATTCCTACGGCCCGGTCACCGACAACGCCCAGTCCGTCTACGAACTT
>CAYWQS010000041.1:0-39638 GCA_964460395.1 uncultured Solibacteraceae bacterium
CCGCGCCTCTTTCCTCCGCACCACCGCCGAGGCAGAGCTTACGGACGGATTACGGATAGACGGCGTGCCGTTCAGGCTCCAATTGACAGTTCTGTTATTCTTTAAGCGGAGTTAATGATTCATGGAAGGTTCCCAGGTCCAGGCGGCTCGTTTCCCCAGCGGCGCTGTCGATGTGGAGACCGATTTGTTGCAAAGGGCGAAGCTCGGCGAGGTGAGGGCGTTTTCCGAGCTCGTGGAGAAGTACGAGCGGCGGATCTATCGGATGGCCCGTAACATCCTTCAAAATGAGGAAGATGCGGAAGATGTCATGCAGGAAACCTTCCTTAAGGCCTTTTCGCACCTCGATTCGTTCCAGGGCCAATCGAAGTTTTACACCTGGATTACCCGCATTGCCGTGAACGAGAGCCTGATGAAGCTCAGAAAACGGAAAACTGACCGCAGCGTGTCGCTCGATGAAAGCATCGAAACGGATGAGGAGCCCATCGTGCGGGAGATTGCGGTGTGGGAGGACAACCCGGAATCGCGCTACAGCCAGGCAGAAATCCGGGAGATCCTGGACAAGGCGATTGCCAGTCTGAAGCCGATTTTCCGGACTGTCTTCGTCCTGCGGGATGTGGAAGAGCTGTCGACCGAGGAGACGGCCGAGGCTCTCGGGTTGTCAGTGGCGGCGGTGAAGAGCCGGCTGCTGCGGGCCCGCCTCCAGTTGCGAGAGAAACTCACGCGCGCCTTCAAGCGGAAGGGGGACCAGATCCTTGGTTACGTGTAAGGACTTTCTCAAGGAGTTAAGCGATTTCCTGGACGAGGCCACGGATCCACAAACTCGTGCGGATTTGGAGAAGCACATCACGGAGTGCCCCAACTGTTGGGTGATTTTCGATACGACGAAGAAGACGATTCAAGTCTACAAGGGGATGGATCCGGACCCTTTGCCCCCGCAAATGCATGAGAAGCTGGTGACGCTGCTCGAACGGAAATGCGCGGAGCGGCAGCCGAAGACTGCGGTCAAGCCGGCAGCGCCGCAGGTCTGAGTTCGGGGCAGGCGCCCTCCGCGAACGGGCACCAGGCGCAGTGAGCCGCGGGGCGCGTAGGGAACTCACCACGGCTGCAAGCATCCCGGTATCCCGCAATCCACGAGGCTGCCTCCACATCATCTGCGCGCAACTCTATGGGTATTGCCCGATCCTCCCGTAGCAGGAACAGATACGCCTCGTCGGGCCAGCGGCGGAATCGTTTCGCCAGCGCGGCAGCATAAACCTGCAGTTGTTTTCGATAGGCGGCCAGCCGGGCGGCGTCCAGCCGTGCGTCAGACTTGTAATCCACCAGAACCAGGCCTTTGTCGTCTTCAAACCAGAGATCGACGGAGCCTTGCACCAGCAAGCCGCCCAATTCCGCCAGAAAATCGAATTCGCGCCCGGCACTCCGGGCGCAGGCAGCGCGCTGGCCCAACTCGCTGCGGCTAAACGCTTCGGCCAGGGCCTGCGCTTCTGGAGATACGGCGTCCGGCTCGCGAAGTCCCCCCAGCAGATCGTGGACTTCCGTGCCCAACGCCATGGCGAAGCCTGCACCCTCGCCGGCCGGCGCGGGCCAGTGAAGAACCTGGGCTAGGTAATGGCGCCGCGGGCATTCGTCAAAGTGCACCAGCGCCGTGACGGAGATTTGTGTGGGCAGCGGCAGCACGGCGGGCAGCGGCTGCCAGGCAAACTCCGGGGAGGAACCCACAGATGCCGCCTGTGAAAACCGCGCATCGGGAACGCCCTGAACGTGCCGGAGCGAGAGCGGACCCACGACCAAGCTACGGAACGGCGTTTCCGGCCATGCCGGTTGGAGTGCGGCCTCCACGACTGCTGCCCAGCTACCGGCTTTGGCGCCTTCCCGCCAGGTCATCACCAGCCGCTGCTCGGCGCGCGTCATGGCGACGTAAAGCAGACGGTCCTCTTCATTTCTGGCACGACCAGCCTGGGTTTGCTGCGCCGCGATGTAGCTGGCGTCAGGCTGGGATTCGCGTTCTCCGAGATCCCAGCGGGCGCCGAGGCCGCTGCCTGGGGCCCAGAGCAGCGGCGGCGTCTGGCCGCCCGGCACGCGGTCCATCTCCACCAGGAACACCACAGGCCACTCCAACCCTTTGGCCCCGTGCACAGTAAGCAGTTCCACTGCTCTGGCTTCGCCGATGGGCGCACAGTTTTCCTGGCCGCCAGCCCTTAGCTCCGCGATGGCTTGGAGCCAAGCCGAATAGTCTGCGGGGTCCGTCGCGTGCAATCTCCGCATCCAACTGAAGAATTTGTCCACGTTGGCCTGCCCGCCGGCGGTAAGCCTGCTCAGGTAGCCGGTTTCGTCCACCATTTGGGCCAGGATCCGGTCGGGCGGAATCTCCCCGCGGAACCGCCGCGCCTGCTGAATCCGATCCAGCAGCAGAGAACCTGAGAGCCGCCGGTGGAAAATCTCCTCGTCGGGCACGGCGAAGAAAGGAGATCGCAGCAGACCCACGAGCGCGATCTCGTCTTCCGGGTTGTCGAGCACTCGCAGCCAGTTGATCAGATCCACCACTTCGGGTTCTTCGAAAAAGTTCCGTCCCCTCTTTACCACGCAGCGGATGCCGCGCTGGAGAAGTTCCTGCTGAAACTCGCCGAAGCGCTTGGCGGTGCGGGCGAGGATGGCGATTTCGTCCGGCTTGCAGCCCCCTTCCTCGATAAGCTGCTGCACCCGGTCAGCAACCCAGGCGGCTTCATTGGTTTCCGTGCCCTCCACACGCAGCAGTTCCACGCAGGGATGGAGACCGGATGGAGGTTCTGGGCCGCCGCGGAGTTCGTGTGGCTCAACGCCTCCCAGCAAAGGCGTGACGGCGTTTACAACGGCAAGAATCTCAGTACGGCTCCGGTAGTTGCGGGTCAGCCGGTCCACCTCGCCCTGTTGCGCGATGCCGTCGCGAAATTGGCGGAAGATGGCGGGTTCGGCCTGCCGGAAGGCGTAGATGGACTGGTTTATGTCGCCGACGGCGAAGAAGTGGCAGGGCGAGCGGACAAGATCGACCACCTGCCACTGAACAGGGCTGGTGTCCTGCAACTCGTCCATTAATACTTCGCGGTAGCGTTCGCGCAAGGCTTCGCGGACATCGCGGTGTGTGAGCAACAAATCGCGTGCCATCTCGCCAAGGTCAGAGAAGTCGACGGCAGCCAACTGCCGTTTCCGCTCGCGATAGGCGCGTTCAAAGTCCAGGAGCAGATCGCCCAGCAGCTGAGCTTCAGCGGTGAAGCGGTGAGAAACGGCCGCCTGTCTGGCTGTCTGCAGAAGCTCTTTAATTTCGAGAATGCCCTCAAACAAAGGGTGGCCAGCTTTGCTACCCTTGCGGTCGATTTGGAAGCTGCGCAGCCAGTCCAGAGGGTCTAGCGCGGGCCGTGCGTCCAGCCAATCCCGCAGCTTGGCCGCCCGGTCTCTTTGGGCTGGCGTGGTGAGCAGTCCCGAGCTTTCGCGCAGAGCATCCTCGCCGATTTGGGCCAGGCGGTGGAGGACTCCTTGCAAGTCCGGCAGATGGCGGGACTGCAAGGCCAGACTCACCCCGCCATGCTGGCGGATGCGGCCGTAGGTTTCCAACAAGAAGCTTGGGATCTTGTATCCCGGAGCGGCCCAGTGTTCCAGCAGGGCCAGAAAGCGCTCGCGATGCTGGATGGCAAAGTGGTCCAGTACGCCTTCCATGGCGGCCGACTGTTCAAGATAGGCTTCACGTTCGTCGAGCACGCGGAACTCCGGATCCAACCCTGCGGACAAGGCGTGGGCCCGCAAGATTGAGTGGCAAAAGCCGTCGATCGTGTAGACAGGCGCGCGTTCCGCCGCGCGGCGCCGCGCCGGATCGGAAGCGAAGGCATCTACCAGCCGGGTGCGGATCTCGCGCGTGGCTTTCTCGGTGAAGGTGATGGCCAGGATGGATTGGGGGTCCACACCCTGGCTAACCAACCATAGAAAGCGCGCCACCAGCACTCTGGTCTTGCCTGACCCTGGGCCCGCAGAGCAGCAAGCGTCCTGCCCGGTGCGCTCCACAGCTCGCAGTTGTTCGCCGGAGAGTTGGGCCAGCAGGGTCATCGACCCTATTGTGCGATGAGCGGCGAATGCTTCGCTTCAGGCCGCCGGGTTCTTGAACATTACCAGCAGCATGACGGTTTCCGTCTGCGCCTTGATGGCGTGCTCCAGTTTTGGCGTCATGTACGCAAAGGCCCCCGCCCGCACGGACTTGGTGTCCTCGCCCAGGCGCAACGTGGCTTCCCCCGTAACGAAATACAGCATGGCGGGCATTGGCGCCGTGTGGGCCGACAACTCCTGTCCGGGCGCAAAAACAAACTGAATGATCTTGGAACGGTCGTCGTTCTGCAGGGTCCGGCTCAGAATGCCGTTTTCCGGCATTGGCGCATGCGCAGCAACATCTTCGTGATAAATATAGGGTTCGTTCATTCTCAGGTGCTCCTGTTGAAATTGCAGCGCGGCCCCTCTCGAGAGGACCGCGCCTCAAGGTTGTTCCATTGATTCGACAAGACGAAAAACGCCTTGACGGGAAAAAGCTGGCTGTCTTTCAACGCACTCCCCTGTTCAGCAAGCTGGCTCCGGAGGACCGGGCGCTCCTTGCCGGCCTGGCCGTGGAGAAACGTTTTGCCGCCGGGGAAACGCTCTTCTATGAGGGCACTCCATGCGAAGGCCTCTACGTCATCGGCGACGGGTCTGTGAAAATCACCAAGACCAGCGGGACCGGCCGCGAAATCATGCTGGCGATTGAATCGGCTCCCAACAGCGTGGCCGAGGTGCCCCTGTTCGACGACGGAAACTACCCGGCCACTGTCGTGGCGGTTACCGATTGCCTCACCTACCTGTTGCGGAGAGAGGACTTCCGCCGCTTTTGCGGCAGCCATCCGGAAGTGCCCATCCGCATGTTGACCGTCGTGGGGCAGCGTCTGCGGCAACTGGTGAGCCTGATCGAGGCCGTAACCTTCGGCAGCGTGCGGCAGCGGGTGGCCGGCGCTCTTCTGCAGGCGGCGGAAGCAGACAAAACCGGAAGCTTGAGCGTCAATTTGACCCACGAGGAACTGGCGCTGCGCCTCGGCACCGTTCGTGAGGTGGTGTCGCGCAACATCGCACGCTTTCAGGCAGAAGGTTACCTGCGCGTGGTCCGGCGCCAGATTGTCGTCCTCGACCGGGAAGGCCTGGCGCGGGAAGCGGAGACCGAATTCTGAATCGCGGACCATCCTGGTCCTATATTGGCTTTTCCCCTCCCGGCATTCAGTGACTTGCGTCACTGCCAATTCCGGCCCCGCAGGTGACGATGGGTCAGGAGCCAGGACTGTGCGTGACTTTTCTCAAGCGCCGTTTCTCGTGATCTGGGAAGTAACGCAAGCCTGCGATCTGGCTTGCCGCCATTGCAGAGCTTCGGCGCAAAGCGCGCGCAACCCGCTGGAACTTTCGCGCAAAGAAGCCTCCGGTCTGCTCAGGCAGATCCGGGAGTTCGGAGATCCGCTGATGGTGTTTACGGGCGGCGATCCCCTCAAGCGGCCCGACCTGTTTGAACTGCTGGCAGAGAGCGTAGGGCTGGGCTTGCGGACAACGGTGACGCCCAGCGCGACGCCGCTGCTGACCGCCGAAGCGGTGCGGCGCTTTCAGAAAGCAGGGGTGGCCCGGATGGCAGTGAGCCTGGATGGCTGTTCGGCCGCGCAGCACGACGGTTTCCGGCAGGTGGCGGGCTCATGGGACATCACGATGGACGCTCTGGCAGAAGCGCGGCGGATCGGGCTCGAGACACAGGTGAACACGACCGTGACGCGGCACAACCTGGCGGACCTGGAGCGGATGGCGGAGGTGGTGGCCAGTCAGAGCGCAAGGCTCTGGAGCGTGTTCTTCCTCGTGGTGACAGGCCGGGCAAGCGCCGAGGATGATCTGAACGCAGAGGAATACGAAGAGGTCTTCGCACGGCTGTTTCGCATCGCCCAACGAGCCCCGTTCGACATCAAGACAACGGAGGCGCAACACTACCGCCGTTATGCGGCGCAGGCGCGGAAGGAAGCGGGTGGAGGAAGGCACGGCATGGCGGCGCATGGGGTCATTGCTCGCCAGGCGGGCATCAACGACGGCAAGGGGCTCCTGTTCATCTCGCACACCGGGGAGATCTTCCCCAGCGGGTTCCTTCCGGTTTCGGCGGGGAACATCCGGCACACCACGCTCGAACAGGCCTACCGGGGCAGTGCTTTGTTCCAAGTGCTGCGCGACGCAAATTCGCTGGGCGGTAAGTGTGGCGTTTGCGAATACAGGAATCTCTGCGGGGGCTCCCGTTCGCGCGCCTTTGCCCTGAGTGGAGACTACCTGGCGGAGGATCCCCGTTGCGCCTACTGGCCTCCTGCCGCGGGGAACCGCAGGGAACTGGCGAAGGTTTCCTGAAAGGCAGGGTCGGCCGATAGCTCCACGTGGACTACGCGTGCGGGTAAGGCTTCCAGCCATTCGTGCCGCCGGGAGGGAGTCAATAGAACGGCGCGCAGACCGCGCAGGGCCGAATTGCCTACGGGTTCGACAGCCACATCAGGCGGCAGAAGGCCGATGCGGCGGGCGCTCCCGGGACGGACGTAGTTGCCAAATGCGCCGGCCAGGCACAGCCGATGTAGAGCCGGGCGGCCCGATTGCTGAAGCAGGATCTCCAGACCGGCGGCCACCGCCCCCTTCGCCAGTTGCAGTTCGCGGATATCGCGTTGGTTGAGCATCACTTGCCCACCGAGGCTGATGGAACGGCCGCACGGGTTGAGTTGCCCAGAAGGGCGGATGAGCCCCCCTTCCAAGGCGGCGGCGACGGCGTCCACCAATCCGCTGCCGCAGATGCCACGGGCTTCGCCGCCGCCCACGACACGGCAGACCAGCCTGCCAGCATCAAGTGTCACCTGATCGATGGCGCCTGTGCCTGCCCGCATGCCCATGTTGATCCGGCCGGCCTCAAAAGCCGGGCCGGCAGCCGTGGAGGCGCAGAGTAAGCGGCCCCCTCCCGCCACCACGATCTCGCCATTGGTTCCCAGATCAAGCAAGGCGGCCCGCGCACCAGGTTCGTGCAGTCCGGTCGCAATGATGCCGCAAAGGATATCGGAGCCCACAAAACCACCAAGATTTGGAAGGAACCATATGCCCTCATGAACGCTGATGTCCCAGCCAAGTTCACGGGCCGAAAACCGTACCGCAGCCAGCGCGGTGGTGCGGAAGGGCGCCGAAGCCAATGGTGTGACATCGATGCCGCTGAAGAGGTGGTGCATCGCCGAATTGCCGCAGAGCAGCACCTCATTGAGATCGCGCCCGCCCGCCAGTTTGCTAACCATAAGCCCCAGGACTCCGCGGATCAGGGGGCCAAGCACGCCTGGTTGTTCAAGTTCAAACTGGATGCGCGTCATGATGTCGGCGCCGTAGGCCGCCTGAGGATTCAGAGCGGTCTCCACGGCTTCCGCATCACCCGTGCGGAGGTTTACCAACTGACCGGCCAGAGTGGTGCTGCCCAGATCGATCACGACGCCATAGCCGTCGCGAGGTTCCGCCTCAAGAGGTGTTTCGTCGGTGAGAATGGCCGGAGTCCACTGGCCGGCCTCGACCAACAAGGGTGAGCGGGCGATGGCGCAGCAGCCAAGCCGCCAACCGGCGGCCAACTCTTCGCCGGTAAAGAACTCGCGCATCTCGGGGGTGACCGGAACGTCGCCGGACACCACCCGGAACCGGCAACCACCGCAAGTGCCTTCCCCGCCGCACGGGAATTCCACACCCAAGTCGAAGAGTTGATCCCGCAGCGAGGGACCGGGTGTGATGGGGAAGGGCTTCAACTGCGGCTCCTGGCAAACCGGGCCATCGCCAGGACATTCTCACTCGGTGTTCCCCGGGGGATCTCGCAGCCCGCTCCGACAATATAGTTTTCGCCTGCCTCGGCGTGGCACACTGCCAGTGCGTCCGCTATGCTATCCGGCGTTCCGTCGCGCAACACCCGCACGGGATCAATGTTGCCTAACAAAACCTGCGCGCCGCCCAAGGCGGCGCGCCCTTCGCGCACTGGGGTGAGGTAATCGAGGTCGATCATGTCGGCGCCGGTAGCGCCCATCTCAGGCAGAATTTTCCGCGTGTTCCCGCAGATATGCAGCCGCACGGGTACACTGTGCTCCTGAATTCCGCGGACCAGGCGGCGTTCCCGGGTGGCGCCGAACTGGCGGTACAGTTTCGGGCCAACCAGCGAAGCGGCGGCGTCGCCGATGCCGACCAGAGTCGCTCCCGCCTGTACCTGTGCGCGCGCAAACTCAATCTCCAGATTCACGCAGAAGTCCATGAGGTCTTCTACGAAGGGCGGATCGTCATAGAAGTCGAGCATCAGGGCATTAAGCCCGCGCAGATCAGCGGCCAGCGCCACGGGGCCCTCCACCCACCCTTCGACGATGAGCGAATCGCCAACTGCGGCGCTCAAGCGGCGCAGCGCTTTCAGCCGATCGCCCATGCGGCCAGGGCCGCTCAGGTTTGGCGGCTTTAATTTCGCGAGCACTGACTTGTCGTGCAACAGGGCTTCGCTCTCCACGATGGCTGGCGGTTGATCTTCGAAGAACTCCACCTTGGCGCCCAGATCGGCTGCTTCGCGTGCCGGATCTGAAATGGCGGAGACGTAA
The DNA here is from genome assembly GCA_964460395.1 of uncultured Solibacteraceae bacterium. Lineage (GTDB taxonomy): Bacteria > Acidobacteriota > Terriglobia > Bryobacterales > Bryobacteraceae > CAYWQS01. Next base: position 8,643 of record CAYWQS010000041.1, read on the forward strand.
TCGAAGCCGTACGACTCGGCCACGCGCAGTTGTGCCTCCGCGAGCGCGTCGCCGTTTGTTGCGTACTGCCGGTAAGGGATGCCTGCATGGTCTGCCGCAAACATCATGGTGATGGGCATGAACGGCAGGCAGTCCACGGGACGGTGCGCAAAGCGGGCCAGAACGCGTTCTTTTCCGGTCATACAGCCTCCGCAGTGATGATCCGCTCGTCGTAGCGGGCCACGACGCGATGTCCGGGCGGCACAGTGAGAAAGTCGCCGTTGTTCCAGTCGCCGCGCACAAGCGCTTCAAAGATTCGCAGACTGCCAGGAATCTTCTCAAAGGTCCATCCGCGCTCTGCGGCCTCGCGCCGGGCCTGGTCTTCGAAGCGGCTGTCAGGTTCCAGACCCGTCTCGATGTAGGTAAGACGGGAATAGGCGGCCTGGTAGCGGTTCAACTCTTCGAACAGGTACCTCCCGTTGTCCTCACCGTACTTGGCAATCCACTCGTCGAGCGATGTTGAGATGCCAGTCTTCATGCGCACTGCCGGCTCGAGGCCGCTGCCGCGTTCAATCCATCCGGTGGAGCGGAAATAGGTGCCCGGATTGGCTTCGAAGTAACGGTTATAGGCCTCCCTGCTGCCCATCAGCAGAGCAATGCAGTCGTGGGCGCGCGGAAGAATCACGGGGCACTGCCGGGCCTGCAGCCCGTGAAGTCCGTTGCCGCAGAGCGCATAGCCCATCAGGACGGCGTCGGGCTCGCGGGCGGAGGCCTCGTCCACGCACTCCTGCAGCTTGCGGCACATGCGCGCGCCGCCTTCGTCGTGCAGGCCTTTGGGCAGAAAACGCACGTCCACCTGGTGCGGAGACCGGGCTACTACCGCCGACATTTCGCGGAACAGAACTTCGCAACAGATTAACTCCAACCGCATGGCTACACTCGAAGCCGGTCCCGTTCCTGAACAAGCGCGCGGATGAAGTCGGGGGTCGTACCGCAACAACCACCGACTACGGAAGCGCCCGCTTCCAACAGAGCACTCAGGTGCGCAGCAAATTCAACCGGCGAAGTGGCATAGGAAACCCCAATCGCGGTGTTGGAGGGCAAACCGGCATTGGCTTTGATCCAGACAGGCACGCGCTCGTGTTTCAAACGGCGGCAAACTGCCGGGAAGAATTCGACGCCAGCCCCACAGTTGGCTCCCAAGGCATCGGCCCCCGATGTGGCGAAGCGGTCCCGGATTTTCTCCGGAGAGGTGCCCATCATGGTTCTGTCTTTGTTTTTCCCCGAATCGAAAGCGAAGGAAAGAATCACGGGCAGACCGGTTTGCAGGGCTGCGCGGAGCGCAATATCGGCCTCATCAGGGTCGCTCATGGTTTCGATGAGCAGCGCATCGGGGCCTGCCTCCGCCAAAGCGTTCGCCTGGTTCTCGAACGCCTCAAACGCCTGTTCGGGAGTAATCTCACCCATCATGAGCACGCGGCCGGAGGGCCCGATGCTGGCCGCCACACGCGCGTGACTGCCGGCGGCGCGCCGCGATAGTTCCACCCCGGCCCGGTTCATGGCCGCCAAACGGTCGCGCCCCATCTCGGGCATGGCCACAGCGTTAGCCCGGAAGGTGTTCGTGAGAATGATTTCGCTACCAGCCTCCACGTATGCTTGTGCCACTTGCAGCACGATTTCCGGCCGTTCCAGATTCCAAGGGTCCGGGTGTTGCCCAGGCGGAAGACCACGCTTCTGGAACTCGGTGCCCCAGGCGCCATCCGAGATCAGGGGTCCGTTTGCGAGCCAAGGTGCCAGACGGCTCATACATTCCTCCCAGACGCAGACTTCCAGAACCGTTCGATTTCCTCCAGCGACCTGCCTTTGGTTTCGGGAGCAAACCGCGCCACGAACCAGACCGTGAACAGACACATCAGGCCATACAGGCTGAACGCTCCAGAAGGGCCGGTGACCGAACAGATTGACAGAAACGTGAAGGTGAGAACCGTACAGGCCAACCATAAACTGACGGTGGCCAAACCCATGGCCCGCCCGCGGATCCGGTTGGGGAAGATTTCAGACAACATGACCCAAACGCCGGGGCCCAGGCCGACGGCGAAAGCAGCGGCGCAAAAGAGCATCAGCGGGATCACCACGGCGGCGGCGGGTTCCGGGCGAAGGAAGGCCCAGGCTAAACCAGCCTGGCCGAGGCCCAAGGCCGCCGCGGAGAGGATGAGCAACTTGCGGCGGCCCAGGCGGTCGATGGTCCAAAGCGCCACCACTGTGGCGAAAAAGTTGACCACGCCGACCAACACGTTGGCGCCAATTGCATCGGCAGCAGATTGGCCCCCCACTTTTTCGTTCAGGATGACGGAACCGTAGAACAGGACCGTGTTGATGCCAGTCCATTGCTGCATGACAGCGAGCACGATCGCCAAGACGAGCGGCTTGCGCATGGCCGGCTGAAAGATCTCGCTGAATGTACCGGATTCTTCGGCGATAGCGGCGCGAATGGCGGGCAGGTCGGCATCCGCGGCGGCGGGGCCGGAGATGCGCGTGAGAATCTGCCGCGCCTCCTCCTCCTTCCCGCGCTCCACCAGCCAGCGTGGGCTTTCCGGCACATAGAAAAGCGCAATCAGGAAGAGAAAGGCGGGCACGGCGGCGACTGCGAACATCCAGCGCCAATTCCCCGTGCCAGCTCCGGCGAGCATCCAATTGATGACATAGGCCAGCAGGATCCCGGTGACGATGGTCATCTGGTTGAGGGCAACCAGGCGGCCCCGCATGGCCGCAGGCGAGACCTCCGCGATATAAAGCGGGGCCAGCAGCGAAGCCACGCCGATGGCGAGGCCTCCAGCGAAGCGGGCGGCGGCGAATTCGGCGAAGGTGCGTGGCAATGCGGTGCCCAGTGCGGAAAAAGCAAACAGCAGCGCTGAAAACAACAAAACACGCCGGCGGCCGAAACGATCGCTCAGCCAACCGCCGAGGGCAGCGCCGAATACGCAGCCAAACAACAGGCTCGAAGCAGCCGCCTCCGTGGCCGTTTCGCTCAGCGCCCACTCCTGGCGCAGGAAGACGATGGCCCCATTGATCACTGCGATGTCGAAGCCGAACAACAAACCCGAGCAGGCAGCCACCAGGGAGACAAACCACGCGTAGACCCGCGAACCTGCAGGCAGAGGATGAGCAGGAACAGGCGGGGCAGCGATGACCGGACCTGGCACGCGGCCTACCCTTGTGCCGCGAAAGACCGGGCGAGCGCCACCGCCGAACTGGCGGTCTCGGAGTAGCCATCCGCGCCGATTTCCGTGGCAAACTGCGGCGTCACCGGCGCGCCGCCCACCATGATCTTCACCTTCTCGCGCACGCCAGCCTGCTTCAGCGCTTCGATGGTGGTCTTCATGGAGGGCATCGTGACGGTGAGCAGGGCGGAAAGCGCGACGATCTTGACGCCCCTTTGCTGCACGGCTTCAACGAAACGCTCGGGCGGCACGTCGGCGCCGAGGTCCACCACTTCGAACCCACCCCCCTCGAGCATGGAGGCCACCAGGTTCTTGCCGATGTCGTGCAGGTCGCCTTTCACCGTACCGATGGCTACGCGGCCCACCGGTTCCTGTCCGCTTTCCACCAGCAGCGGGCGCAGCAATTCCATGGAGCCCTTCATCGCACGCGCGCTCAGCAGCAGTTCTGGCACGAAGTACTCTTCGCACTCGTACCGGCGGCCCACTTCGTCCATGGCAGGAATCATCTGCTGGCTGATGAGTTCCATGGGCGGAGTCCCTTCGGCCAGAGCCTCGCGCGTCACTTCGACGGCAGTCTTCTGATCGCCCTCCAAGATGGCGGTATACAGTCGGGAAAGATCGGCCATTCCAAGTTCTCCTTAGGAACCGAATTCGCGGACAGCTTCGAGCATCGCGACGATATTGCGGGTAGGCGTGCCCGCCTGGATGTTGTGGATGGTGTTGAACACAAATCCACCTCCCGGCGCGAACACTTCGCAGCGGCGGAGCACTTCGTCGCGCACCTGCTCCGGGGTGCCGAACGGCAAGGTCTTCTGGGTATCCACGCCGCCGCCCCAGAAGACGATGCGCTCTCCGTAGGTCTTCTTCAGGTGCTCCGGCTCCATGTGCGCGGCGCTGCACTGCACCGGGTTGAGGATGTCGAAGCCCGCCTCGATGAAGGAATCGATAAAGCGTTCCACCGAGCCACAGGAATGTTTGAAACACTTCCACGCCGTGTGGCCATGCACCCAGTCGCAGACGGCCTTGTAGTAGGGGAACCAGAGTTCGCGGAAGCTGGCCACCGAGCAAAAACTGCTGGTCTGCGTGCCGAAGTCGGTGCCGCATAAAAAAACGGCATCCACGGCATCGCCGATGCGGGCATGGATGCGCGCCAGGTTGCCGATGGCGATCTCGCATTGCCGGGCGAACACCTGGTGGATATAATCCCGCCGGCTGCGGGTGGACATGTACCATTCGGCAACGTCGCGGATGCCGCGTGGATCCTTCAAGCCGGGCGCGGGAACCAGGGCGATATCACCGAATGCGGCCCCTCCAAATCCGGCAATCAGAGCCCGGCCGCCAGCGCCGGCGGCCCGGACGTCGTCTTGAATCTCATCGAGTTCCGCATCGGTGAGAGGCCCAAACTCCTCCAGATTGTCATCCGGATTCAAGGCGTTTTCATCGAAGTGGTTTTGACGGATGATGGCATCGAAAAACTGGCCGCCCTTGGGCATGCGGCCGCTAGGGGCGGCGTTGCGGTCGCCGCAGGGAAAGATGAGCGTGTCGCCGTTGGTGTCGGTGGCCACCTCGAACCCCTGCCCCACCAGCACCTCCAGCCCATTGAAGTTCCAAGGTTTCCAACTCGTGTTGGCGTATCCGAACATCGTGTTCCGACGGAACACCCCTTGAACATCGATGCCCATGGCCTCCTGCAAGTCTTCGTCAATCGAGCCCAGCATCTGGTACGGTTCGTGAACCTTCACCGGCCGGGCTTCGAGCCCATAGAACTCGCGGAGCGTCGCGACGCAGGAGACGTGGATGCCCGTCACTGCCGTCCCCCCAAAATCGACCGGGATACGGTCGGGTTCCCGGTGCAACAGCGCGTCGCGGACGCGTTGTCTGGCTGGAGAGATGGGGCCAGACACCTGAGCGGAGATAGCTGCCGCGGGCATGATGGGACAATAGTATCGAAAAGTCCGGTTTGCGACAAGGCCATTCCGCCGCCCCGCCGGGCTGGCTTACTGGCTGGCCTGCATTTCGGGCGGCAGGTCTTTGCGGCTCGCTGACAAGGCGTAAAACGCAATTAATGCGAAGCACCCGAGCGGCACCAGGTAAGAAAGATTGATGCTGCCGGTGGCGTCCGAAACCTGGCCCTGAATGGCTGTGATCACCGCACCGCCGAGAATGGCCATGATCAGGCCGGAACCGCCGAGTTTGGTGTCGCCGCCCAAGCCGCGCACCGCCAGCCCGTAAATGGTCGGAAACATCAATGACATACAACCGGAGATGGCTACCAGGGCGTAGACTCCGGCCATGCCTCCACCGAACGCCACCAGTGCGGTGGCGCCCATGGCCAGCAGCGAAAGCCCGGAAAGAATCTGCCGGGGCGTGAAGTAACTCATCAGCCCCGTGCAGGCAAAACGCGCCAGCGCGAACAGCACTAACGAGGCGATGTAGTAGTTCGAGGCCTGCTCCTCATTGAGCGAAAGCTCCTTCATTACGTAGCGGATGGTGAAGCTCCAGACTCCGATCTGCGCGCCCACATAAAAGAATTGCGCCACCACGCCCCAGACGTAATGCCGGTTGTGCAGCAGCCTGCGGAGCGAAGCTCCCAAAGAATCAGTGCTGCCCGGGCCGGCCTCGTCGCGGGCATCGGGCATGCGGCAGCGGGCAATCAGGATCCACAAGACGATCAGGACAATGGAAACTCCGACGTAAGGGCCCATCACCGCCTCCAACTCAGCGAGTTGGATCGACTCCAGCCGTTCCGGGGGAAGCGCAGCCCGCTGCTCGGCGGAAAGCTGCCGGAGCTCGGAGAGGATGAAGAGTTTGCTCAGGACAACGCCCAGGATTGAACCGATTGGATTGAACGATTGTGCGAAGTTCAGCCGCTGCGTGCCGGTCTCTTCCGGGCCCAAAACGATGACATAGGGATTCGCGCTGGTTTCGAGCACCGACAGCCCACCGGCCAAGATGTACAGCGCCACCAGAAAATGCCAGTACTGCATGGTGTGGCTGGCGGGATAGAACAAAAGTCCGCCCGTGATGAAGAGCGCCAGCCCCAGCAGGACCCCGGACTTGTAAGAGAAGCGGCGGATGAACAAGGCGGCCGGAAACGCAAAGCAGAAGTAGCTGCCATAGAACGCGATTTGGATGAGCGAGGTCTGGAAGTCCGACATGCTCTGAATGCGCTTGAAAGCGGCCAACAAGGTGTCGGTCATATTGTTGGCCAGCCCCCACCAGCCGAAACAGCTTGTCAGCAGGATGAACGGCCAGAGAATGCCATGGGGCACCAGCCGATGGTTCGGCGCAGCGGCAGCGGAGGCCGGTCGTTCCGGGACAGAGGCGGACATAAGCGAGATTGTGACAGAGTGCGGCGGCGGTCCGCAGATCCTAGACGGGGATAGCCGTATGGGTGGCGGTCTCGGGCACTTTCACCTTCCGGGTTCCTTCAGGCAGCCGGACGGTGACTTCTACGTCCCGCAGCGGAGCTGGCTCTTCGTGGAAAGGCGGATGCCCGGGCGCCGTGCGCAGCGCGCTCCAGTTCACTACATGGAGGATGTAGCGGTTCCTCGCGGCTTGGCGCATCAGCGTGATTTCAGCGTGTCCGGGCGCGTTTGATTCCACCAGGGGCGCCGGCAATAGCGCCTTCAACATGTGCCGGAACAGGGCCCGGTAGACCCAATAGCCGTGAGTGAAGTAGCTGGTACCCAGAGGGAAAGCCACCAGGCCAAGGCGGCCAGCCAAGGCGGCCGCCGCATAATTTGTCTCGCGCTCGAACGGTGTTTGCCGGTGGCTGGTGTAGCGCTGCGGACTACGCTGAAAGGCCGGTTCGCCAAGCGTTGCCACCAGCGTGGCCCCGGCGGGTGCTTTCCACTGCGAAGCCCCCTCATATAAGGCGTATTCGTAAGGCGGGATATCGCCGGTAAAGGGCTGTTTGGGGACGAGATAGGCGGGGCGAAAGGACGAGTCACCCTGCTCAAAGAAACCATGCCGGAAGAGCCACCCGCGCCCGCCCCGGTGAACAGCGAGTACGGCGCCGCCCTGCCGGTGGAACTCGTCAACTTTTGCGGCCAGCGTCGCATCCACATTCAAGGTTTCGGGCAGAATCAGCAGACGGTATTTGTCGAGCGGCATGTGCGGCTCGATGATGTCGAATTGCAGGCGGGATTCGATTCCCAGCTTCACGAGGCCGGTGAGAGGAGGATTGTTGCGGCCCGGATCCTCCAGCGGCAGGCCATGTGTCAAAATCGCTGCCTCCACCGCAGGAACCGCACCTTCCAGCAGCGGCTCAAGCTTTTCGATCCGCCCGTAGCACTTGCCGATGACGTGATAGACAGCCGGGTCCAGCCGGCCGTTGGGGGGCATCTGGTCGCCAATGTCGCAACGCGCCCCGTTGGCGACGATGCTCCCCAATTCGATGTCGAGTTGCGCCGATTGCTTCAATCCTCCGAAGTCGGCCCAACTCGCATGAAACCTGCCGGTCATGCCGTAGGCCGTCAGACCGAAGTTGCGCACGTAGCGCACGACGGTGGGGAAATACCAATAACCCCAGCCGCCGCTGGGCAACGCTTCGATATCGATGTTGTCCTGAAAGGGCGCCCGCTGCTCCAACCCATAGACGCACTGGCCGTTGTAGTCCACTTCGCAGCCCGGTCTCGTTCGCTGGACCAGGCGGGTCATACGCTCGATGAATTGCAGATGGATGGTATGTTTGTGCTCTCGCTGCACAGCCGTGTCGAAAGGGTCCTTGCCCGCGGCGCGGATTTGCCGCAGGCACTCGGAGCAGAAACACTCGCCGGCAATGGGCACGGGCATGTCGAACCACGCGCCGTCCAGTGCGTATCGGCCGACGAATTCGCGCGTGTGCTCCAGCATCAGCTCCACAAAGCCTTCATGCGCAAGGCAGAGTGCAGTCCAGCCCGGGGTTTCGTTGAACTTGGGCAGATAGTTGCTGCGGTCGCGCTTCAGCACCAGCCATTCAGGATGCCGTTCGGCCAGGTAGTGGTCCCAGGTGGTGCAGTAGTAGGCCGAGACCTGGATGTTGCGCCGGCGTAACTCCTCTACCTGTGCTCCCAGCAGATCGAATTTCAAGCCGGGGTGCACGGGCCCGTACTTCGACGGGTAGTAGAAGTAGCCGTGCATGTCTTTGGCAAACACAACGATAGAATTTACCCGCGCCCGTTCGAGCGTCTCACCGAACTCACGGGCGTTGAACTGTGTGCCGATCGACTCTACGTGCTGCGAATTGTGGAAGTCCAAATGCACTTTGCGCCAGGGGCGGCGGGGGGCTGGCGGTTGCGGCTGGGCAGGCATCAGCGGCGAACATGCCATCGACAGCAGGTCGCGCCGGCGCAACGGCGGCAAGGAACTCATCGGTCAAATCTCCGGGCGCATTACATCACAGCCGGCCCTGAGAAAGAATAGAGGGTTCAAAGGAACTCACATGCAAAACCTATCTTCGGAGCATTCTTCCTCTTTCCGCCTGCCCGCACTTCGCAATTGGCCGGTCCCCTGGAAAGCCGTCGTCACATTGACCATCTGCGTGCTGGGGATCGGTTACCTCATCGCGCTGGCCAACCTCTACCTCACCTATCACCTCACGGACGGGGAGCCTGGATTAACCGCTGCCGATCTGCGCCGGGCATTCTATGGCAACCGCGCCAACACAAAGCTCGCGTCCAAGATCGACGGAGGCAGCATGGAGCAATTCCTGAAGAAAGAAGGCGACAAGGAGAAGGTCCTGTCTTGGATTCAGGACGGCGCAGATACGGCCGGCTATGAGCGCACCGTAAAAGGCATCATTGAGGCCAACTGCGTGCGCTGTCACAACCCCAACGGCTTGCAGCGCTTCGCCCCGCTCACCAACTACGAGGAGGTCATGGCTGTCACACAGGTGGACCGCGGCGAACCCGTGCAACTTTGGGCGCGCGTGGCGCACACCCACGTGCAATCCATTGGCCTGATCTTTTTCGTACTCGGCGGCGTTTTCTGCCTCACTTCACTCAGCAACCGGCTGAAACTGGCGATTGTAGTGGCGCCCTTCGTTTTACTTCTCGTGGATTTCGGCGCGCGCTTTCTGGCGCGTTACTGGCCGGGTACGGTCTACATCATGATGGGGTCCGGCGCGCTGATCGGCCTTTCTTTCGCCCTAATGATCCTCCGGCCGCTGTACGAGATGTGGCTAAAACGCGATAGTGTGTAGGCCGTGGACCGGAATTCCTTTCTACGCCTAGCCGCCGGTGGGTTGCGGATGCCGATCGGTGTCGATCTTGTTCTGCAGGAAGAGAAGGATCCCGAGGCCGTTCTGCTGGATGGGGAACGGCTGGGCCAGGTGATTGAACGTTCGGCAGAACGCTGGCAGACGCCGTTGGCCGTGCCGTTGATGGACCTGCGGCTGGAAAAAGCCAGCCTGTTGTCCCGCCTGGGGGTGGCTGCTGAGGATCTGGACGCGGCACACCTCACAGAAGCGCCTGCCGAAGACGCGGTTGCGGCTATCGAAAGCGAATCTCGGCCGCCTGATCTGGTCCGCAACCGCGCCCACCACGGAGCGCTGCGATACATTGCCACGCGGACCCGCCTGGAACCCGTGGGAATGGTGATCGGCCCGTTTTCTCTAATGACCAAGCTGCTGCGCGATCCCATTACGGCTGTCGCGCTGGCGGCGCAGGGCATTGCTGGGAAAGACGATCCCGAAGTGCTGTTGATGGAGCGGGCTCTCCGGCTCAGCGAGGCTGCGGTGCGGCAGTCGGTGGCCGCGCAACTTGAAGCCGGGGCGCGCACCCTGATGGTGTGCGAACCGGCCGCCAACCGCGTCTACATTTCTCCAAAGCAGATTGCCCGAGGCTCTGATGTCTTCGAACGCCTTGTGATGCAGCCGAATCTGCGCATCCGGGCCCAATTGGAAGCCGCCGGAGCGGCATTGATCTTTCACGATTGCGGTGAACTGACTGAATTCATGGTGGAGCAGTTTGCCACGCGGCTGCACCCGCAAGTGTTGAGTCTGGGCAGTTCCCGGCGCCTGTGGGAGGACGCTGCTATCACGCCAAAGGACGTCGTGTTGTTCGGCAACCTGCCCACCAAGAACTTCTATTCTGATGAGGCCGTACCGTTAGAGCGCGTGCCTGAAATGGCGCGCGAACTGTGCGCCCGTATGGCCGAGGCCGACCACCCGCACATCCTCGGGTCGGAGTGCGATGTGTTGCACGTTCCCGAGTACGCCCAAACCATCCGGGCCAAAGTACAGGCAATGTTAACGGCCTAAGGCTCCAGGCCCGAGCACCAGCACTTCCAGCCGGCTCGGGCGCGCTGCATTGTGCGCCACGCGGTGCGTGGCCTTGCGGAAATCTTCGGTGTGCGCAAACGGGATCCGGGGCACGAATGTCTGAGGATTCCTGTCCACCAGCGGGAACCAGGAAGACTGAATTTGAACCATCAAACGGTGGCCCCGGCGGAAAGTGTGCAAGATGTCGGGCATGGTGAAATCCAACTCCACCCATTCTCCGGCTGGCAAGGGCGCGGACTGTTCAAACCCCTTCCAGAAGCGGCCGCGGAATGGCTCTCCGCGCACCAGTTGCTGATAGGCGCCCATTTCGTCCGGCGCATCGTTTGGCCAGACGTCGATCAGCTTCACCACCCAATCCGCGTCTGTACCCGTCGTGGAGACGTGCAAGCGGACTCGAAGCGGGCCGGCCAGGGTTACTTCCTGCTCAAGCGGTGCGGTTTCGTATACCAATACGTCCGGCCGGGATGCCGCAAAGCGTTGATCGTCCACCATGTAAAGCGGGTCCATCCCCTGCGTGACGAAACTCGTAAACGGGACGGGCTTGGCCGGGTCGCTCACGTACTCGTCGAAGCCTTCGGCCTCGGCGGCCGGGCCGAAAGTCAGCCGCTGCCCCGCGCGGAGATACAGCGCCTGGGCGGCCGCCTCCGCTGGCGGCCACTTTGTGAATCGCAGCCATTCGTTGCGCCCCGTGTTAAACAGAACGGCCGCAGGCAACTGCGGATCTGCCGTGCCCTTCAGGTGGTGTTCGAAGAAAGGGAACTGGATCTGTTGCCGGAACCACGGCCCGGTCTTGACGTCAAACCGCACCTTGCCCAGCCGGTCGCCGTCGCCTCCCGCCCAGGCTCCGTGCGTCCAGGGACCCATCACAAGCGTCTGAGGCCGCTTGGGATTTCTGGACGACGCAGCCCGCCAGAACGACAACGGCCCCTGCAAGTCCTCTGCATCGAACCACCCGCCCACCGTCAGGCCGGCCGGCGAGAGGTCCTTGACGTGAGGTTCCAGGTTGCGGGCCCGCCAAAAGTCGTCATAAACGGTGTGCTCCAACAGCGCCGTCCAGTACGGATTGGAAAACCGGAAATACTTCTCGTTCGCGTTGGCGAGCGGACCCAGCGAGAGGTAGAACTCATAGCCGTCCGGCGTAGGGAATCGAAACCGCTCCCGTTGCCGGGGCCTTTGGGGCTCCTTGTGTTCATCGAAGAAGGAGTAAAAACCAAAGTTCGCGGCCAGGAAGAAAGCGCCGTTGTGGAAGCCGTCGTCGCCCCGGAAAAGGTCGATGATTGGCGCCTGCGGGGAGACGGCCACGAGTGCGGGGTGGGCGTCGATCATCCCGGCGGCTGCGTAGAAACCAGGGTAGGAGATGCCCCACAAGCCGGCCTTGCGGTTGTGGCCTGGCACGTTCTTCAGCAGCCACTCGACCGTGTCGTAAGTGTCAGTACTTTCGTCCACATCGCGCGGCCCAGACTTGCGAGAGCGGTGCGGCGTCATTTCGAGCCAGGAGCCCTCGCTCAAAAAGCGGCCCCGCACGTCCTGATAGACGAAAATGTAGCCCGCCCGTGCGCACTCTTCCGAGGGCCCCAGATTGTTGCGGATTCCGCCACTGCCGTACGGGGCGACGCTATAGGGAGTTCGCTCAATCAGGAAGGGGTACTCCCGGGCCCGGTCCTTAGGCGCGTATACCGAAGTAAACAAACGCACTCCGTCGCGCATGGGAACCTGAAACTCGTGTTTGGTGTAGTGCTCGCGAACCCATTCCACCCCCTGTCCGGCCATTGGTTGCACGAAAAGCAGGAGGGTTGTGACGGTCAACAGAAAGCGCATGCGGAGACTTGAGTGTAGCGATTCTGAAACTCAAGCCTCAACGGGATCGTCTTAAGAGTTGTGAGCGGCTAGGAAGCCCCGGGGACGCGGTGTCCGTGCCGCGTGCGAACCCCCTGGGCGGCACCTCGCTCCGCCTGGCGGCCGCTTCTCCTCCGGCGGCCGCCGTGCCACTCTAAGCTGCCTATGCGACGTTGGAGGCGGCAGCCATCGCGAAAAGGAATTCCGAACTGACGGGCTTTCGCGGAGGCGTGTTCTGCTCCATCTGGACGTAGCTCACGAAGGTGCTTGCCATTCTCTGGCAGCAGGGCTCCGAATACATACTCAGAAAGATCTGGCGGATTTGAGATGAGTTGAGGTTTGCGGTCACCGCAGCCAGCGACTGAGCACAACCTCGCACGCACTCATGACAGCACGCGCCCTCCTCCCGGCAATGATCTAACTGCTCTACCTTCTTCGGCCGTCCAGCAGGCATGAATGCCTCTCCTCCCTGAAGTAGCCCTGTCGTTGCTTGTGGGCTATGCCATTATTTGGCTGAGTCAAGAAAAATTTCTACGAGACATGAGGGGAGGGCATTAGGCTCATTTGCGGGGGGTGCCAGTAGTACTGCCGAGGGGTATAGAAAACACACCAAGAAATCACGAAAAGCCAGCCGCTTCCCAGAGAGGTAGCGGCCGGCGACAAATCCTGTAAGTATTTGAATCGAAGTTATTTACTCTTCGCCTAATTCCTTCAGGATTGCTTCGAACACGTCATCCGGAGCGCCTTGCCCGTCGATCCGGTGGTAGTCGCCGGCGGCGTAGTGCTGGATCAAAGGGGCGGTGCTCCGCTCATAGGCATTCAGGCGATTGCGGACTGTGTCTTCACAATCGTCAGCGCGCTGCTCGAGGACAGCGCCGCACTGGTCGCACTTTCCTTCCGTGGATGGGGGATGGCTCTGCAAGTTATAGATCGCGCCACACTTCAGACAGAAGCGGCGCATGCAGGTCCTGGCGATCAATCGCTCAGCGGGCACGTCGATATGCACCACTGTCGGCTGCGACATCCCGTTTTCCAACAACAACTTCTCCAGAAACTTGGCCTGTTCGATGGTTCGCGGGTACCCGTCCAACAGAACCCCGCCGGCGCAATCCGGCTGGCTGAGTCGCGAGGCCACAATCTTGTTCACCAGATCATCGCTGAGCAACCCCCCGGAAATGGTCACCCCTTGGGCGATCTTTCCAAGTTCGGACCCGGCCCGAATTTCCGCCCGGATCATTTCACCGGTCGAGACGGCCGGGATATTCCACTGGCGGGCCAGCCGCTCCGCCTGGGTCCCCTTTCCGCAGCCAGGGGGGCCGACAAGCAGAAGCACGCGGGTCTTGGTGGTGGCTCCAGTCATCAATAGATCCTCTGCGGTCGAGTGTAACGAAACCTGACCATTTCAGTCAAATGGACCTGAAACCCTGAAAAAGGCGCTCCGCTCCCTCGGCAAACACGGGTTCGGCGGGCAACAGGCTCACCACCAGCAGCGCCTCCCGCGGGAAGTCGTAGAAGAAACCGGGCTGGACCAGCACTTGGTGCTTGGCCACCAGTGACAGCACCCAGGCCTCCTCACTGTACACTCGAGGCACGTCGACAACGGCCACCCAACCGGCTTCAGCCGGAAGGAGCCGGCAGCCGGTTTCGGGTGTGAGTGCCTGCTCCAGCAATTCCCGGTTGAACCGGCACCGGGCGGCGATGGATTTTTGAAGCGCGGGAGCCAAGGCCAGCCACTTGGGCGTGGCGCACTGTACAGGAGCGCTCACACTCAGGTAGGAATCGGAAATCCACTCGAGCCGTTCCAGGGCCTCGCGGCGGAGCGGCTCCGGCCCGCCTACCACTGTCCAGCCGAGCTTCATTTGGGGTAATCCTGCGACCTTGGAGAGTCCGCTGAGGGTGAAAGTCAGCGCTGCTGCTTCAATTCCGGCGGCCGAGGCCGCTTCGGGCAGGGCATCGCCGTAGAAGGAATCCAAAAAGACCTCGTCTACCACCAAGGCGAGGCTGCGTTGCCGGGCAAATTCCTGCAAACGGGCGCGCGCGTCAGGGTTGAGGTAGGCCCCCGTGGGGTTGTTGGGGCTGACGAAGATCACCGCGCGGCAGCGCGGCGAGGCGAGCCGTTCCAGCGCCTCAAAATCGATCCCCCAGCCGTTCTCCTCCAGCAGTGGGTACTGCACCATACGGACCCCTTCGAGAGCCGCCAGGCATTCAAACAGGGGATAGGAGGGCGAGGGCGCCAGCACCTCATCGCCCGGCTCGCACAGCAGCTTGAATAGCCATGTATAGGCCTCGCTGGTGCTTGCTGAAAGCACAATATGAGCCGGGTCCACAGCGCAGCCGCGCTCACGATAATAGGAAGCGATAGCCCGGCGTGTGTCCTCGTGTCCCAGCGGCGTGGGTTGGTATGTGAGGGCCCGGGGATCGCGGAGAGCGTCCAGTATCTCCTTGGCCGGATAGGGTAATCCCACCGCCGTAGGGTTGGACAGGGTCAAGTCCACCCATTCCATGCCCCGTTCGCGAAGCCGCGCCAGAGTCTGGGTGAGATGATTGGGCTCCAGGCTGCGTGGGGTGCGCCCCGAAAACATGTTTACCTTTCGGCCACGACGGGATTGCGCAGGTCGCCTAAACCCTGGACCTTCACCACCACTTCATCACCCGGCTTCAGCCAGCGTGGTGGTCTTCTTGCCGAGCCCACGCCCGCCGGCGTCCCGGTGGAGATAATGTCGCCCGGCTCCAGAGTGAACACGCCCGACAGGAACTCAATCAGCTTCGGTACGTCGAAAATCAGGTTACGCGTGTTGGAACTCTGGAGCACTTCTCCATTAATTTCCAGGCTGATGTCCAGCGCATGGGGATCGGCGATCTCATCCGCGGTGGTAATCCAAGGGCCACATGGCGCAAACGTGTCGAAAGTCTTGCCCATCAGCCACTGGGTGGTGGCCAACTGGTAGTCTCGCGCACTCACGTCGTTCAGGCACAGGTAGCCGAATACATGTGCGCGCCAGGCGGCCGCCGGAATGTGCCGTCCGCCCGCGCCGATGACCACCGCGAATTCTGCTTCATAGTCTGGCTTTTCAGAGTTCCGCGGCAGAACGATAGGCGCACCGGGACCAATGATGGCCGTAGGAAACTTGCTGAAGATGGTGGGTACGGCCGGAATGGCCATTCTCGTCTCTTCGGCGTGGTCCCGGTAGTTCAAGCCAACGCAGATCACCTTGGGAGGCCGCGGAATGGGAGCCAGCAGCACAGCTTTGCTCAGTTCCACCGCCGAGCGCGTGGGCGCTGCCCGCAGGTAGCTGGCAATCTGCGAGAGCGCCGAACTGCCGCCCCGGATTACTGAGAGCACATCGCGGAAACCCGCCGGCTCCAGGCTGAAAATCAGGTCGTCCACCACCACGCCGGCAAGCTGTGGGCCGCCAGGGATTAAGAAGCTGGCTAAACGCATTGGTTAGATCCTACCGCGTGACGCGAACCAGATACCAAGTCGTGGCTTTCTCGAGCGGCAGCACCCAGCCGTTGGACTGCTTTCTCCCGGGAATGGGGGCGCCTTGCGCGCATCCGCCTCCGTCGAGCGGCTGCAGTTCCACCGACTTGGCGCCGGCCCAAAACGTGATGGTCATCTCGCCCAGGACCGGTTCAATCAGAACAGGCGCTGAACCTTGTTCGACAGTTGAGGTCCGCTTTTCGTTCCACTTCATGCCCGCATTGGCGGTTTTGCCCCCCGTGGTGAGGAGCAAGCGCCCGGATCGTTCCAGCGGCAGATCGTCCATGGAATGGAGGGTGATTGCCGCGAACGAGTTCTTCAGCGCCAGACTGGCCTGCTTGCCCTTGGCGCCGCCCAGCCGGCCTACCACCGCGAGCGAGCGAGGGGCTCTCAATTCGAAGGCGTCAGCGCCCCAGGTCATCTCGTTCGTGTCGGAAACCACCTTGCCCGTATCAACAGAAGGCCAAGCCTCGACCTGCGGCGCGTCCAGACGGCCGATCCGGGTGGCGTGCCTCAATGCCAGCAGCGGCGGCATGCCCGGCGTGAAGAACGGGCGTTCCGTGCCGGGAAGGCGCAGGCTCTCGGCCACTTGCTCCCGCGTGTAGTTCCGCAAGATAGTGCGTTTGGCCGCGGCAACGTCGCCGCGGAGAAACATCAGCGCCCCGCCCGCCAGTTGCGCCATCTTCACAGGATCATTGCGGATGTCGAAAAAGCTGGGCGGCGCGGGTTTCCAGGTGTCCGGCGCCGTGTGCGAGAAGCTGTACCAGAAAATCCCGTCCCAATCGTGGAACGCGCCATAGGCGGCCAAAATCGGAATCATCTCTGCCGCGTATTCGTTTGGATAGGGATGGTTTACCTCGGAAACAATAAAAGGCTTACCAGCCACCGCTACGCGCGACAGGGTCATGACGGTGGACTGCGCCGGCTCGTCCAGCATGGGCGTGTTTCGTATCTCGAAGAGCCGTTTGCCGCCTTCGTAGAAGTACCGGGGATGTTGCCAGTAAGTATGGGCGTCCACCACATCCAGGCGCGATGTCGAGGCGACGATGGGGTAGGGAGTAAGACCGCCGTTGTGGACGCTGGTGCCCACGACTGGCGCCCGGACGCCGAGGTCCTTCTTCAGGAACTCCTGAAAATCGTCATAGAATTTTGTCTCCAGGCCAATATAGAATCGCGCTTCGGTTTGGAAGCGAAGCGGACTGGCCCCGGCGAACTCGGGAGGCTTGAGCCGCGGGACTCGTTCCGAGCCCGCCTCCTTCCGGATCTGAGCCAGTGGTTCGGCGGAGAGCGTGCTGACGAGATAGTCCTGGTATCGCTCGTCCAAGTCCGCGGCGTAGCTGGCCGGAATGTCCGCCCAGGTTTTGTCGGGCTGGTCCGGGGCCGGGCCTTTGCCAATCAGGCGGCCGGCCTTCCAGTACTCGAGCAGCGAGTTCTCGTTCAGGATCTCGACAATCGCCACCGCCGGTTCATGACGATATTCGTTCCCCGTGTAGGGGTTCTTGTGGGTGAGATAGTCGCGGGCGAATTCCTTCTGTAATTCGATGATGCGGGCATCAAAGATAGTTACTGCCTTGGCGAAGCCCAACGACTCCGCCTCGCGTACTCCGTCGCCGGGCTGGAACGCCCTCGCCACGTTCAAATTCAGGTCGACATAGATTCCCCGTTTCTTGAGCTCATTCACAAAGAAGTCGAACCGGTCGAGCATGGTGGCATCGAGATGCCTGCTGTCCGCGTGATTGGAATCGATCAAACCGCGAGGGGTGCGCCAGTCGTGGTGATGGATGCGCACGCAGTTCACACCATACCGTGCAAGGTGCGCGGCGTAGGCGGGTGCGTCCTCCTTGGCCGGAAAGCTTCCGTTGAAGGAGAGGTTGACGCCCCATATGCGGAACCGCTTCCCTGAGCCGTCCACCAGGCGGCCGTCGCGGATCCCAATGAACCCCGCCGCGCCCGCGGGTTTTGGCAGCAGGAACGACACATCGGCTTCCACGTGGCCCGAGGGCCGCCATTGCACTTCAAAGGGTTCGAGCGCCTGTGCTGCGGCTGCGCCCACACAAAGCACCGTCAGAAGAGTAATTCGGACAAGGAGATACCGCTTCATGATGCTTGCACTCTATCGCGCACGCATGTGCGCGGCAACAGGCCGCGCTTTTTGTTTGCTCAAGCGATTGAGTATACTGGCGCACCTTGAGAGTCCTCATTCTCTTCGCCCATCCGGCCCTGGAGAAGTCCCGCGTCCACCGGGTACTGTTGCGCCATCTGCCGGCTTCGCCAAGGATCACGCTACATGATCTCTATGAAACCTACCCTGCTTTCGACATCGACGTGGAGCGCGAGCAAGCGTTGCTTCTTCAGCACGACGTGATGATCTGGCAGCACCCGCTGTATTGGTACAGCACGCCCGCCATCGTGAAGCAGTGGGAGGATCTGGTTCTCGAGCATGGTTGGGCCTACGGTTCCCGCGGCACGTCGCTGCGTGGCAAACGGTGGATGCACGTGATCACGGCAGGCGGGCGCGAAGAAGCCTACAGGCAGGGCGGACACAACCGGTTTACGATCACGGAACTGCTGGCCCCGCTGGAACAAACCGCGCGGCTTTGTGGCATGAATTTCCTGCCGCCGTATGTCATCTATGGGACGCACCGGATGAACGATGACGAAATTGAGCAAACTGGGCGCGATTACGGCCGCATGATCGAGTCCTTGGCAGGTGAGGAGGCGGGATGAACGAGAAGGGCATATTCTTTCAGGCTTTTGTCTACTTGTCGGCCGCGGTGGTGGCAGTGCCGCTTGCGAAGAAGTTGGGGTTGGGATCGGTGTTGGGGTATTTGCTGGCTGGAATGGCGATCGGCCCGTTCGGTCTGGGTCTGGTGGGCAGCGAAGGCGCCGAGGTGATGCACTTCGCGGAGTTCGGCGTTGTCATGATGCTCTTCGTAGTAGGTCTGGAGTTGGAACCCAACCTGCTGTGGAGACTCCGCACGCCCATTCTTGGCCTGGGCGGGATGCAGGTAGCGGTGACCACGGTTGTGCTGGCCGGCTTGGCCCTGGCTGCGGGGCTCAGTTGGCGTATGGCCCTCGCCGTGGGCCTCACCCTGGCGATGTCATCCACGGCCATCGCTCTGCAGACGCTCAACGAAAAAGGGTTGCTGAAGACCGCGGGCGGGCAGAGCGCTTTTTCCGTTCTGTTGTTTCAGGACATTGCGGTAATCCCCATGCTTGCGGTCTTCCCCCTGCTGGCTGCGCCAGGCGTGCAAGCCGGGCAAGGTCCAGCGCCGGCCCAGCCACCTCTCGTCCAGACTCTCGCCGTGCTGGGCGCGGTGGGCAGCGTGGTGGTGGGCGGACGATACCTGGCGCGTCCGGCGCTCCGCGTGATTGCCCAAACCCGCCTGCGCGAGGCATTCACCGCCATGGCCCTGCTGCTGGTGGTGGGGATTGCTCTTCTGATGCAGAAGGTTGGCCTCAGCCCGGCGTTGGGCACGTTCCTGGCAGGCGTGGTGCTGGCCAACGGTGAGTACCGCCACGAACTGGAGAGCGACATTGAACCCTTCAAGGGTCTGCTGCTGGGGCTGTTCTTCCTGTCCGTAGGCGCTTCTATCGATTTCGCCCTGATCTTGGGGAGGCCCTTGTTCATCGTGGGCCTGGTTGCCGGGATCGTGGCGATAAAGCTCATCATTCTGCTAGGGCTTGCCCGCTCATTCCGCTTAGGGTGGGACCAGGCGTTGCTTTTTGCTTTCGGCCTCGCCCAGGTGGGCGAGTTCGCCTTCGTGCTCCTTTCATTTGCGGTCCAGGAGAAGGTGCTGCCAAGTGAAGTAGCGGGTCCTTTAGCGGTGGCCGTGGCGCTCAGCATGGCCCTCACCCCTCCGCTCATGATGCTGAACGAACGGGTTCTCCAGCCACGGACAGGAACGCGGCAGCAGGAGCGGCGAGCGGACGCCATCGAGGATAAGAACCCCGTTCTCATTGCGGGCTTCGGGAGCTTTGGGGCTACCGTAGGCCGCTTGCTCCGCGCCAATGGGATCGGCACGACGGTGCTGGACTTTGATTCCGACCGGGTTGACCTGCTCCGGAAGATGGGCCTGAAGGTGTATTACGGCGACGCCACGCGACCTGACCTGCTGGAGGCGGCGGGCGCCCATGAGGCCAGGCTGCTGGTGCTGGCGCTGGATTCCCCCGAAACCACCATGAAGCTTGTGCATACCGCGCGCCGCCATTTCCCTGAACTTGTCATGATGGCCCGGGCCTTTGACTGGCCGGATGCACACGACTTGCTGGAAGCCGGCGTCTCTCACGTTTACCGGGACACACTGGATACCTCGCTCCGTTTGGGCGCTGATGCTCTGAGGACGCTCGGCTTCCGGGCTCACCAGGCGCACCGGGCAGCACAGAAGTTCCGCCGCCACGATGAGGAATCCCTCATGCAACTCACGGCGAGGCGCGCAGACCGGAAAGCGTACCTCACTGCTGTTCGGGAGCGCATCGCCAGTCTGGAGCAGATCCTGCAAGCCGACCTGCAAAGCCCGCCGGGCCATGCGGACGCGGGATGGGATGCCGAGCCGCTCCGTGCCGAGTATGGGCGCTAAGCCAGCGGTCCGGTGGGCAGATTGGAAGTGCCGGTTGACATGCGTGCGGACGGGTGTTAGCTTGCGTTTGGCATGGAAGCGCAGCTAGGCATATTTATGCATAATCTCGGCGCGCGCGCCGCTCCAAGGCGGTACCGATGATTCTCGCCATCGATCAGGGCACCACCAATACCAAAGCAATCCTCATGGATGCCGCCGGGAAGGTGGCCGCCCGTGCCTCCCGCCCTGTACCGATCGAGTACCCGCAACCGGGTTGGGTGGAACAGGACGGGAGGCAACTCTGGCGTAGTGTCCAGGAGGCAGTCGCGGAATGCCTGGCGGCCGCCGGCCAACCGCGGCTTGCGGCCATCGGCGTCACAAACCAGCGAGAGACAGCGTTGATTTGGGACCGCGTCACCGGCGAGCCGGCTGGCCCCTGCATCGTGTGGCAATGCAGGCGCACGGCGCCGTTCTGTTCCCGGCTGCGGGAGGAGGGCCGGGAACCGATGCTGCGCGAGCGGACCGGGCTGGCCATCGATCCGCTGTTCTCTGCCAGCAAGATCCGGTGGCTGCTGGACGCGATTCCTGACGGTCAACGGCGGGCTGAATCGGGTGAACTCTGTGCCGGGACGATCGACAGTTGGGTGCTTTGGAATCTGACAGAGGGGCGCGTACACGCTTGCGATGCCACCAACGCGTCGCGAACGCAGCTTTTGAACCTGGCCCGTGTGGACTGGGATGAAGACTTGTTGAGCCTGTTCGGCGTGCCGCGAGTTTTGCTGCCGGAGATCAGGCCTTCCAGCCACGTTTACGGGGAAACGGGTTCAATCGGCGGGCTGCCAGCCGGTCTGCCGGTCGGCAGTTTAATTGGCGACTCCCATGCGGCGCTCTTCGGCCACGCCGCCTTTGCCACCGGTCTGGCGAAAGCCACTTACGGTACCGGCTCTTCCCTGATGACTTTGACCTCTTCGCCTGCCCGCTCGGCTCACGGGTTGTCTGCCACCATCGCCTGGTGGGCGGGGGCGAAGGCCCAGTTTGCCTTGGAGGGCAACATCACTGTGACAGGTGGGGCCATCCAGTGGGTGGGCGAGCTTCTGCAACTGGGGCGGCCGTCCGAAGATGCAGCCGAACTGGCAAGCGAAGCCACGAGTTCGGAAGGCGTCTATCTGGTGCCGGCGTTTGCCGGCCTGGGTGCGCCCCATTGGGATCCCGAGGCGCGTGGGCTTCTTTGCGGGCTGACTCGCGGCGCCACAGCCAAGCACATCGCCCGCGCCGCCGTCGAGTCCATCGCGTATCAAGTGCGCGACGTCTTCGAGGCTATGGCACTCGACACCGCGCATCCGCTGCCGGAATTGCTAGCCGATGGGGGCGCCAGCAGGAACGATGATTTGATGCAGTTCCAGGCCGACATCCTGGACCGGCCGGTGCGGCGTAATCTTTCCGCCGATCTTTCCGCGGCGGGAGCTGCCTGGCTGGCTGGACTCGCGGTAGGCCTCTGGCGCTCTCAGGATGAATTGGCCGCCTTGCCCCGTCAGACTGAGCTTTTCCTGCCTCAAATGGCAGAGAGTGAAAGAGCCTCCCGCTATCAAGGTTGGCTCGACGCCGTAAATCGTGCGTGCAGCCGCGCCGGGACATCATTTTCATGACAGCGCGCCGCAGCGACAGAAGGAGACAGAACGATGGCCATGACACTTGGCGTCATCATCGGTAACCGGGATTTCTTCCCGGACCGGCTGGTGACCGAAGCCCGCAATGACCTGCTGCAGTTATTCCGCAGCCTGGGTATCACCCCTGTGCTGCTGGGCGAGAACGATTCCAAACTCGGATCGGTAGAGACCTGGAACGACGCCCGAAAATGTGCCGATCTCTTCAAGACGCACCGCGACAAGATCGAGGGCGTGCTGGTTTGCCTGCCGAACTTCGGTGACGAGAAGGCGGTGGCGGATACGATCAAGCTCTCAGGCCTGAACGTGCCGGTTCTGGTGCAGGCCTACCCCGACGAACTCGATCAGTTGAACGTCGAACGCCGGCGCGACGGTTTCTGCGGCAAGATTTCTGTCTGCAACAACCTCCGTCAATACGGCTTCTCGTATTCCCTCACCAGCCTGCACACCGAGCCGGTGCTCGGCCCCGAATTCCGCCAGGACCTGGATACCTTTCTTGCCGTCTGCCGCGTGGCGAACGGGCTGCGCCGGGCGCGCATCGGAGCCGTGGGCGCCCGTCCGAATGCCTTCAATACGACCCGGTACAGCGAAAAACTGCTCGAGGCGGCGGGCATCAGCGTGAGCACGATGGATTTGTCGGAAGCGCTTGGTGAGGCCAACCGGCTGGCTGACGCCGATGCGCGGGTGAGCCGCAAACTGGAAGAGATCCGGACCTATGCCGCCGCAGGCGCGGTCCCGCGCGAGGCACTTCTGAAGATGGCCAAGCTCGGCCTTGTAATCGGCGACTGGATGGAACGGCTCGACATCCAGGCTACTGCCCTTCAGTGCTGGAGTTCACTGCAGAAGAATTACGGCGTAAATTGCTGCACGCTGATGAGCATGATGAGCGAGAAGCTGATGCCGAGCGCTTGCGAGGTGGATGTGGCCGGGACCGTGGCCATGTACGCGCTGCAACTTGCGTCGGGCGCGCCGGCCGCCCTGGTGGACTGGAACAACAATTACGGGAACGACCCGAACCGTTGCGTACTGTTCCACTGTGGAAACTGGGCAAAGAGCTTCATCCCGGACGCCGAGATTGCCACGGCGCCCATTCTCGGCACTACGCTGGGCGAGCAGAACACGTACGGCGCGATGAAGGGGCGGACTCCGGCAGGTCCTGTCACCTTCGCGCGGGTCACCACCGACGACCGGGCCGGACGAATCCGCGCGTATACCGGAGAAGGCCAGTTCACGGATGATCCACTGGACACCTTCGGCTGCCGCGCCGTCGTCGAGGTGCCCCAATTACAGAAATTGCTTCGCCACGTCTGCCGGCAAGGCTTCGAGCACCATGTGGCCATGACCGCCGCCGCGTGTGCCGGCGCCTTGCAGGAGGCCTTTGAGACCTACCTGGGGTGGGAAACCTACCGGCACGGAGCGGACGGAGTGTGATAACATTTTATTGCAGCACTGCATCTTTATGCAACTTCCGTATAATCCCGGCGCGGCGGCCGTCCTCGCGGCACGTGTCCGCCGCCATTGCCTCCGGATGGTTCACTCGGCCCGCCTTGGACACATCGGAGGAGATCTCTCTTCGGCAGACATCCTGGCTGCCCTGTACTCCGGCGTTCTCCGGGTAGACAGCGGGAACCCGCGCTGGCCGGAGCGCGACCGGTTCATTCTCAGCAAGGGTCACTGTTCGGGAGCACTTTATGCAACACTCGCCGAAACGGGGTTCTTCGCCCGCGCGCTGCTTGGCGAGTACATGCGCCCGTTGTCTCCGCTCAACGGGCATCCGGACCGGAACAAAGTTCCTGGCGTGGAGGCCAACACCGGGCCGTTAGGCCACGGGTTGCCGGTGGCCGTGGGCGCTGCAATGGCGGCACGACTGGCCAGCGCATCCTGGCGCGTCTTCGTCTTGACAGGAGACGGCGAATTGCAGGAGGGAAGCAACTGGGAGGCCGCGATGAGCGCCTCCCATTTCCGCCTGGACAACCTGACCATAATCATCGACCGCAACCGAATCCAGCAGGGGGACTTCACAGAGAACACAGTTACGCTGGAACCCCTCGCTGAACGTTGGCGGGCGTTCGGCTGGTCAGTCCGCGAGGCTGGCGGCCATGACTTCCCGGCTCTTTTTGAAGCGCTCACCAGTGTTCCGTGGGAACCCGGCAAGCCGAACTGCCTGGTGGCACACACCCACAAGGGCCGCGGTGTTTCGTTCATGGAAGACAGGCCGGAATGGCACCATCGCATTCCCACTGAAGATGAGTTCGCCGCGGCGCTCGCCGAGTTGGAGTCCTCCGGTGCCTGAGTTGTTCGATTGCAGGCAGTCCTTCACCGGCGCCCTCATGCAGCTTGCGGAGACCGATGCCCGAGTGGTTGCCGTCGTCAACGATTCTGTCGGATCCTCCAACCTGAAACAGTTCAAAGCCCGATTCCCTGATCGGCTGATTAACGTTGGCATAGCAGAGCAGAACATGGTGGGGATGAGTGCTGGCCTGGCCTTGGGGGGATTGCTCCCGTTTGTGTGCGGCGCCTCCTGCTTCCTGACCGGCCGCGCCTTGGAGCAGATCAAAGCCGATCTCGCTTACAGCCGCCACAACGTGAAGCTGTGCGGAATGTCGAGCGGAGTAGCCTACGGTGAGCTTGGGCCGACACACC
This sequence comes from uncultured Solibacteraceae bacterium, assembly GCA_964460395.1. GTDB lineage: Bacteria > Acidobacteriota > Terriglobia > Bryobacterales > Bryobacteraceae > CAYWQS01. Next base: position 33,290 of record CAYWQS010000041.1, read on the forward strand.
ACTCCATCGAAGATCTAGCGTGGACCCGAGCCATCGCGGATCTTACTGTGGTCGTACCCGCGGATCCACTGGAGACCGCTGCGGCAGTGCGATCGGCAGCCGATTGGGACGGCCCGGTCTTCCTGCGATTGAGCCGGATGCCTGTCCCAACGCTGCATTCCGCAGAGACCCGGTTCCAGTTCGGGCGTGGTCTCTGGCTTCGCGAGGGAGCCGACCTGACTCTCGTCGCCTGCGGGACGATGGTATGCCGGGCGCTCGAGGCTGCCGGTCTCCTCGCGGGCGCGGGCGTTCACGCGGGAGTGCTCAATCTCTCGACGATTCGCCCGTTGGACACGGAGGCGGTGGTCCGGGCTGCGGAGCGTGGCCCCATCGTGACCGTGGAGGAACACACCACCGCCGGCGGCCTCGGCAGCGCCGTGGCGGAAACCGTTGCGGTTCATCATCCCGTCAAGATGCGAATTCTCGGGTTTCCGGGCGTTTTCGCGCCCACCGGCTCAGCCGAGTTCCTCTTTCAGCATTTCGGGTTGACGGCGCAGGGAATCCGCGACGCCGCTCTGCAACTGCTCGGTGTGCAACGGGCGCTAAGATAGCGCTCAGACCATGGCCCGCATTGACGAATTGCGCCTGCTGGCGAAAGTGGCGCGCTTGTACCATACCCAGCAACTTCGCCAGACAGAGATTTGCGAGCGGCTCGGAATCCACCAATCCACTGTGTCCCGCCTGCTGAAGCGTGCCGAAAGGGAGGGTATCGTCCGCACGACGGTGAGCCTGCCCCCAGGTACTCACACGGAAACGGAGGAAGGGCTGCAGACCCGCTATGGGTTGGCCGAGGCCGTGGTCGTCGAGTCGTCAGCCGATGAGGATCAGATCGCTCGAGATCTCGGAGCCGCGGCCGCGTTCTTCCTGGAGACCGTCCTGAAATCCGGGGATATCATCGGAATCTCTGCATGGAGTGCGTCTTTGCTGGCGATGGTGAACGCTCTGCATCCCACCCAGAGGTACCGCGAGACCCGTGTGGTGCAGATTCTCGGAGGTGTGGGCAACCCCACCGCCGCAGTGCACGCCACCCAGGTCACGCGCCGCCTCGCCGAACTGATTGGGGGCCAAGCCACCCTTTTGCCCGCTCCAGGTATCGTGGGTTCCCGCAGCGCACGGGACATCCTGCTGAAGGACCGCTTCGTCCGAGAGGCCTTGGATCTGTTTCCACGGGTAACACTGGCTCTGGTTGGCATCGGCGCCACCGAACCGTCACGAGGCCTCGCCACCAGCGGCAACGTGTTTTCCCCTTCCGAGATCGCTTCACTTGCCAGCAAAGGGGCCGTCGGCGACATTTGCCTGCGCTTCTTCGACTCCGCCGGGAAGGAGATCCGCACCGAACTCCATGAACGAGTCATCAGCATGGAGCTCGCTCAACTGCGCAGAGTGCCCCGCGTGGTAGCCGTGGCGGGGGGACGCAGGAAAGCCGCAGCGATTCGGGGCGCCTTGGCTGGTGGTCTCGTGAAGGTGTTGATCACCGATCTGGCGGCAGCAAAGATACTGCTGGCGGAAGAACCGGCGCCGCCGCGGAGTGAGCGCCGCCTCAGCGGTTCGACCAGGTGATTAGCGCCAGCCCAGCCAGATAGCACGCAAACATCCAGGCGAGGAGCCGGTTCGTGCCCTCCGGCGCTCCTGCGAACTCTTTCCACACGAATACGCCCCACAAGATCGCCACCACTGGAGCGGCATTGCTCAGGGCATAGGAGACGGCCGGTCCTGCTGCCCCCACCGCCAGAAAGCTGAGGCTCATCCCGAGGCTCCAGATCATCCCGCCCAGCAAGCCGGTCAAGTGAGTGCGGGCGCTTCCGCTCCAGTATTCGCCCCACGTCACCGGCGGCCCTTCCACCGGCCGCCGCATGAAAAACGGGTTAAAGAGAAATGTGGTCAAGAAGGCGCCCAGGGAGAAGAAGAAAGCCCCTGTGAGCGGCATCAGCCGGCCCGTTCCACCAGCCACAAATGCACCGTCCACCGACTTCACCACCAATCCATAAAAGAACGCGATCAGCAATCCGGCCCCTACGGAAAGCAGGATGCCCGCGGTGCTTGCCTTTTTACGGGCGCTGGCCAGGCGGCTGTACGCCTTCATGCTCAACCAAATGGCGGCGACGATCACCGCAACCCCAGCGAACAGGATGACGCTGTTGCCCTGAGGTTCGCCGCGGCTCACCAGCACCAGCACGTAGTTCACTACAATCCCCAGCACCCAGGCGATGCCGCCACCGATTGGGAAACCCACGGCCATGCCCGCCACGGCAATCGCTGCCACCAACAAAAGATTGCCCAGGTTCCATAACGTACCGCCCAGCATCGCGAAGGCGATACTGGCGATGTCCGCCTGCCCCAGGTCCGCCAGGAACGGACGGCCCTTACCGCCCATCGAACCCAAGGTCAGAGCCGCTAACAGCGCTGCTAGCAGCAGGCCAGCGATGAAATCCCAGTAGAAAAGCTCAAAGCGCCATGTGCGGGCGGCCAGCTTCTGTGTGTTGGCCCAGGAACCCCAACACGTCATGGTGAGGATGCAGAGAAAAACGGCAAGTGGATACTGGTCCACGGACACCATAGAAAGCGCTCCTTATTGCATATTTATGCGATATTGCAAAAGTCTGCATAATGGTTGTATCCTTCCGGCGGAAGGCTGTCAAGACTCAATCCGCGGCCCGTCCCGCGCCGCCCCTGTGAGGTGATGATGAAACAAATCCTGCTCTCCCTGGCCGGCTTTGGCCTTCTGGCCGTTTTCGCCGGCGCTGCAGCTTCCGCGCAAACCCGGCCTCGCGTCATTGTACTGACAGATATTGAGAACGAACCGGATGATGCGCAGTCGATGGTGCGGTTCATGCTGTACACCAATCAGATGGATGTCGAAGCGTTGATTGCGACCACCTCCATCCATTTGCGGAATCGCACCGCGCCGGAGCGGATTCGCCGGATTGTGGAAGCCTACGGGCAGGTGCGTGCCAACCTTCTCCTCCATGAGCCAGGCTATCCGGAGACCGCCTACCTGATATCCGCCATTCGTGAGGGCAAACCGCTGTATGGCATGACTGGCGTAGGCGAGGGGATGGACTCGCCCGGCTCCGAACGAATCATCGAGGTCGTGGACCGTGACGACCCCCGCCCGGTTTGGGTGACGGTCTGGGGCGGAGCCAATTGCCTGGCTCAGGCGCTTTGGAAAGTACGGGCTACCCGTTCGCCCGAAGACCTGGACCGTTTCATCGCCAAACTCCGCGTTTATACGATCTCGGATCAGGACGACAGCGGCCCATGGCTGCGGCGTACTTTCCCGAAGCTGTTTTACATTGCCACTCCTGGTTACGGTTCCGACGGCAGCTACCACTACGGCACCTGGAACGGGATCAGTGGCGACAATTTCCACGGCCGTTTTGTGGGTGCTGACGCGCGCATCGTGGAGAACCCGTGGCTCGACGAGCACGTGCGGCGCAAAGGCCCGCTCGGCGCCGAATATCCGCAAATCGAATACCTGATGGAGGGCGACACGCCCAGTTACCTGAATCTGATTCAAAACGGCCTCACCGATCCCGAGCACCCGGATTGGGGCGGTTGGGGCGGCCGGTACGAGTTTTATACTCCTCCTCAGCGCAAGTGGATGCGCGAACTCGAAACCCGTCCTTTTTGGACCGACGCTGAAGATGAAGTGCTCGGCGTGGACGGCAAGTGGCACAGCAGCAACAAGGCCAGCATCTGGCGGTGGCGCCAGGCTTACCAGCACGACTTCTCCGCGCGAATGGATTGGACCATCAAACCCTATCACGAGGCCAACCATCCTCCCGTCGCCAGGCTGGCTCATGCCAGCCGCCTCCGGGCCAAGTCCGGCGAACGGGTGAATTTAAGCGCCGAAGGCTCCACCGACCCCGATGGAGATACCCTGCACTTCGAATGGGTCCACTACAAGGAAGCCGGGTCTCTTGTCATGGCCTCGGGCCGCACCGGCGCCCCGCTTGCCATCGAAGGCGCGCGCACGGCGAAAGCTTCATTTGTGGCGCCAAAGGTTTCTAAGCCCGAGACTATGCACATCATTCTCGTGGTGACCGACACCGGCCAGCCAGCCCTGACCCGCTACCAGCGAGTGATCATCACGATCTACCCGTGACCTTGGCCCGCCGGGCCCCGCGAGCGGGCGGCTCCCAGCGCACGTGACATCTCCGGCGGCGGCTATGTATACTGACAGAAGGGAAATCCCTGCACCGCCCCGCCTCTGTGCGCATTCGCGGGCAATTCCCAAAGTTTTTGGAGATTCGGATTATGTCCAAGTATTGCCCATTGACGGGGAAACGGCCGGTGAGCGGCAACCGTGTATCCCACGCGAACAATAAAGCGAAGCGTGTGTTTGAACCGAACATGCACGAAAAGCGGCTATGGTCCCCTGCTCTCGGGCGCTTCGTTCGTCTCCGTTTGTCCGCGCGCGCCCTCCGCACAATTGACAAGATGGGCGTCGATGCCGTCTTGCCGGAACTCAAAGCCAAGGGTGTGAAATTCTAGGAGAACCGCTATGCCCCGCATCCTCATTCGCCTCGTCTCCACCGCCGGCACCGGCCACTTCTACACCACCTCGAAGAATCCGAAGACCAAGACGGAGAAGATTGAGATCAAAAAGTTCGACCCGAAAGCCCGCAAGCACGTGGTCTACAAGGAAACGAAGATTTAGTTCCGTTTCCGTCTTTCGATGGAGTGTTTCCAGCCCGCTGGCTCCTGCCGGCGGGCTTTTCATTGTCTGCTGCCTTCAGCCCGCCTTCTGAAAAGCCAGAACTGCGTTCAGCCCTCCAAAGGCGAAGGAATTGGAAAGAGCCATCTCCACTGCAGCCTTGCGAGACTCGCCTGTGATGACGTCCAGGTCGCACTCTGGATCCGGCGCAAGGTAGTTTGCCGTTGCAGGCAGTTCCCCACAATGGAGGGCCAGGACGGATGCCACGGCTTCGAGGGCTCCAGCCGCGCCCAATGCATGGCCGTGGAGTGATTTCGTGGAACTTACGGGGCACTTGTCCGCCGCCGGGCCAAGAGCGGCGCGGAGGGCCCGCGTCTCCACCACATCGTTGAGTTGCGTGCCGGTGCCATGTGCGTTTACGTAGCCGATCCGCTCCGGATCGATACCGCCATCCTGCAGCGCTGCCGAGATGGCGCTGGCCGCCCCTTCCACCGAAGGTTGAGTAATGTGACCGGCGTCAGAGGACATGCCAAAGCCCGTAATCTCCGCGTAGATGGAGGCGCCGCGGGCTTGGGCCGATTCCACGGTCTCGATCGCCAGGCAGCCGGCCCCCTCACCCAGGATTAAGCCCTGGCGCCCCCTGGAGAAAGGCCGGCAGGTGTCTGGCGAAACGACCCTCAGGGCATCCCAGGCTTTCAAGAAGCCGAGGCTGAATGGACATTCCGAGCCTCCGGCAAGAGCCGCTTCCACTTGACCGTGGCGCACCATCCAATAAGCCTGCCCAATGGCATGGCTGGCGCTGGAACAGGCAGTGGAGATGGTGTAGGCCGGACCTGTAAATCCCAGTTCCATCGTGATGTGGCTGGCTCCGGAGCTCGGCATGATCCGCGGAATGGTGTACGGATGGATTTTCGGTTTCTTTTGCGCGTAGATTTCCTCGAAACCGGCGTCTTGCGTCTGTTGCCCGCCGATGGAGGTGCCCATGATCACTGCCGTACGAGCGGGAGCAGGGAACTCGCGGGACCAAGCCGCAGTCTCAAATGCTTCCTTCGCAGCGGCTACGGCCATCTGAGCGAACCGGTCGAGGAAGGGAAGAGTCCTTTCGCCAATGCGGTCCTGGGGGCGGAAATCCAGGGCCTGCGCTGCACATGGAAAGCGGACACTGCCCGGGGGAATACCCTCAAGGGGGCGGATGCCGCTGCATCCCGCCAGCAGGGACCGCCAGAACTCGCGATGACTCTGCCCAATTGCGGAGACAACACCGAGGCCAGTGATAGCCACGCGGCGCTTCACGCTTGAGCCTGCCCTTGCTCCAGAAGACCCCGCATGCCGTTGATTGCGTCTTGGACACTGGTCATCCGGCGCGCTTCCGTATCGGGGATGTCCACGGAGAATTCGTCTTCCAACTCGAACATCAATTCGATGCCTGCCAGGGAATCGATACCCAATTGCTCGAACGTGCTGTCCAATTGCACCTGCTCGGGCGCCAGCTTTTGGGATCGGGCGATGGTGGCGATAACCCGTTCTTCGATCGATGCGGCCATAACTTCAGCAAAGATGGTATCGCATGGCGGTTACAGTGCGAGCCAAGCTAGCGAAGGCCGTAATCCGTCCGTAAGCTCTGCCTCGGCGGTGGTGCGGAGGAAAGAGGCG
>CAYWQS010000042.1:0-25807 GCA_964460395.1 uncultured Solibacteraceae bacterium
ACCGCGGCGCATCGAAGTAGACCATGGGCGACCATTGCTTTTCCGGCACATGGTGTTTGATTTCCGTGAACCGGGATTCACCCGCCCCGTAGCGGAACGTCATGTCCTGGAGTTCGCACTCGCCGCCCTTGTCGCACACGGGACAATCGAGCGGATGATTCGTGAGCAGAAACTCGAGCATGCTTTTGCGCGCTTCCACCACCTTAGGCGATTCCGTGTGGACCACCATGCCTTCGGCCACCGGCAGCGTGCAACCCGGCTGCAGTTTGCCCATGCGCTCCACTTCCACGAGGCACATGCGGCAAGCGGCCTGCAGCGAGTAACCCTCGTAGTAGCAAAACGCCGGGATTTCGATACCAACCTTTTTGGCCGCCTCAATCAACAGCGTCCCGGGAGCGGCTTTCACCTGCTTCCCGTTCACTGTCAGCGTCACCTGATCCGCCATCTAGTCTTTCCTTTCGTCCCCTACAGCACAGGCAACGGTTGCGTCTCCGGCGCCGGCACGAATACCTGGGCCGACTGGAGCTTCGCCTCGAACTCGGCTCGGAACTTCTTCACAATGGACATCGTGGGCATGGCGGCGGCGTCGCCCAGCGCGCAGAAAGTGCGGCCGAACATCGAGGTGGCGAGTTGGTCCACCATGTCGATGTCGCGCGGCGAACCGATTCCCTCGTCCAACCGGCCCAGCACCTTCTTCAGCCACGTCGTGCCTTCGCGGCAGGGAATGCACCAGCCACAGCTTTCGTGGGCATAGAACTTCATGATCCGGTAAAGGAACTTCACCATGTCCGTTGTCTCGTCCAGCACCACCATGCCGCCCGAGCCCAGCATGCTGCCAGCCTTGCCCAGAGTGTCGTAATCCATCGCGAGGTCGCACTCGGCAGCCGTAAGAATCGGGCAGGAGGAGCCTCCCGGCACCACGGCCTTCAGTTTCCGGCCTCTCCAGACACCTCCGGCCAGTTCGTTTATGGCCTGCATCATATTCATGCCGAGGCGCACTTCGTACACGCCCGGACGGTTCACGTGGCCAGAAATGCAAAGCAGGCGGGTGCCGCCGTTCTTGGGCGTACCCAGATCCGCGTAGTATTGGCCGCCGCGCAAAATGATGTCCGGCACGGCGGAAAAGGTCTCTACGTTATTGAGCACCGTCGGGCACTGAAAAGCGCCTGCAGTGGCCGGGAAAGGCGGCTTGAGGCGCGGATTGCCCCGCTTGCCTTCCAGCGATTCGAGCAGGGCGCTTTCCTCGCCGCACTCATAGGCGCCGGCGCCGGAGTGGGTCGACAAGTGAAAAGTCATCCCCGACCCCTGGATATTCTCGCCCAGCCAGCCGGCTGCATAGGCCTCATCGATCTTGCGCTGCACGTGCTCGATCAAATACCGGTACTCTCCGCGGATGTAGATCCAGCCGCGCTCGGCGCCAATGGCCCGGCCCGCAATGAGACATCCTTCGATCAGGCGGAACGGATCGTACTGCATAATCACCCGGTCCTTGCAGGTGCCGGGTTCGCTCTCGTCCGCATTGGCGACGACGTACTTCGGCTTCGACGATTTACGGTCTACGAAACCCCATTTCATGCCCGCAGGGAATCCCGCCCCGCCCCGCCCGCGCAGGTTCGAAGTTTTGACCTCATCGATGATCTGCTCCTGCGTCATCGACAGTGACTTACGGAAACCTTCGAAGCCTTCGTTGGCCAGAAACACGTCCAGCGAATCGGATTGGGGCAGCCGGAACCGCCGGGACAGCAGCACGGTTTCCAAGGGGTGCGGATCGTTTAGCAATGGTTCCATCGCGTCTCCTGAGCTCCTCGTTCTACTGCTTCCGGACGGCGGCGCGAATGCCGTCGATGATGGCGTCGAATTTTTCCGGGGTCACATGGTGATGGAAGTCGTAGCCCACCTGGATGGCCGGCGCCCAACTGCAAGCGCCCATGCATTCCACCTCTTCCAAAGAGAAAAGGCCGTCCGGAGTCGTCTGCTTGTGGCCGATGCCTAGCTTCTTGCAGGCGTGATGGTACAGTTCTTCGCCTCCGGTAAGAAGACAGGAGATGTTGGTGCACACCTGCACGTGATACTTGCCGATGGGTTTGCGGTGGAGCATCGAGTAGAAGTCCACCACCTCTTCCACCTCGATGCGCTTGATCTCCAGCCGCCGCGCCACTTCCTCGACGAGTTCCTGCGTGATGGCGCCCACCTCGTCCTGCGCGTAGATCAGCATCGGGATCAGCGCGCCTTTCTGACGGCCGGGCGGATAGTTCCGCATCATCTTCTCAAATCGCGCTTCCAACTCCGGAGAAAATGTCATCGCCGTTGCGTGTCCTTCCTCGCCACTACCGGTCGACATCGCCGAGTACGAAATCCATACTGCCCAGCGCGGCGATGCTGTCGGCCACCAGTTTGCCCTGGAATAAGTCTGGCAAGGCTTGCAGATTGCCAAAGCTGGGCGTGCGCATGAACACGCGCAGCGGCTTGGAGGTGCCGTCGCTCACTACGAAGAACCCGATTTCACCTCGCGGGGACTCCACCGGCACATAAGCTTCGCCGGCAGGCACTCGGAACCCCTCGGTCACGATCTTGAAGTGGTAGATGAGAGCCTCCATCTCGGTCTTCATCTTTTCCCGGTCAGGGAGCACCACTTTAGGCGCATCCGCCCGGAGGGCGCCCGCGGGCATTCCTTCCATCGCCTGGGTGACGATCTTCGCGCTCTCCCGCATTTCTTCGATGCGCACGCGGTACCGCGACCAGACGTCGCCGTCTTGATACACCGGCACGCGGAAGTCGAACTTCTCGTAGCTGCTGTATGGCTCGGCTTTGCGGATGTCCCAGTTGAGGCCCGCCGCGCGCAGCATGGGCCCCGTGACACCCAACGCCAGCAGCCGCTCGAGCGGCAGCGCCGCTACGCCTTGCGTGCGCTGGCGGAAAATCGGATTGGCGTTCAGCAAATCTTCGTATTCGTCAACCCGGGAGGGCACGTTGCGGATAAACGAAGTCACCGCCTTCTCCCAGCCACGCGGCGGCTCCAGCGCCAGTCCGCCAATGCGGATGTAGCTCGTCATCAGCCGCTGGCCCGAAAACATCTCAAACAGCCGGAGGATGTCTTCCCGTTCACGGAAGCAGTAGAAGAAAACCGTCATGGCGCCCAAATCGAGCGCGTGAGTCCCCAGCCACACGAGATGGGAATTGATGCGGGCCAGTTCGGTCAGCATCACACGCATCCACTGCGCACGCGGGGGGATTTCCAGCCCAAGCAGCTTCTCCACAGACAGGCAATAGGCCAGGTTGTTGGAGAGATTGGCCAAATAGTCCATGCGGTCGGTGAGCGTCACCACCTGCTGCCAGCCCAGCGCTTCGGCCTGCTTCTCGATGCCGGTGTGCAGGAAACCAATGTCGGGCTTGGCGCTCTGGATCGTCTCGCCGTCGAGTTCAAGAATCACGCGCAACACACCGTGCGTCGAGGGGTGCTGCGGACCCATATTCAGCACCATCCGGCGGGTGGAGGCTTCGCCGCTGCCGGGGATCTCCTCCAACGCCGATGCTGTTCCGCTCATGCCTTCCAGTTCGCTCATGCTTGCCCTCTCTCACACGCCGGGCGTTGGCTGCAACCCAAGCCTTCCGCCTAGTCCTGCTGGTAACTGTACTTGTGGCCGTGGACCGGGAAATCCCGGCGCAGTGGATGCCCTTTCCAGTTGTCAGGCATCATAATCCGCCGCAAGTCCGGATGATTCCGGAACACAACGCCAAAGAGGTCGTAGGCCTCACGCTCATACCAGTTGGCGCCTGCGTAGACCCCGCATACCGACTCAACTTCTGGCCCCTCGCCAGGCAAGGCCACTTTCAACTTGATGCGCTCATTCCGTGAAACGGAATGCAACAGGTAGACCACTTCAAACCGGGGCTCCATCGGATAGCGGTCGATGCACGTCACCCCGGACAATCTCTCGTAGCCGCACTGGTCTCGAAGGAAACCGCATACGGCGGCAATCTTTTCCGGCACAACCCACAGCAGCACTTCTCCCAACGTCTGACTGCCGCCGGTTATGGCCGCGGGGTCCCAGTCCTCTAAAGCTGCGGGCGTGGGCAACTGTCGGAGTTCTTCAGGCAGCATACTTTTGGCCTTCCGCCAGGGAAGCCGGCCGCTCCGCGGGTGCAGGAGGCTCGTCCGCGGCCCAGTTCAGCACGCCCTTCTTCCACATGTAATAGAGGCCATCCATACCCAGACCAAAGAAGATGAACATGACTACGAACCCATACATTCCCAACTCCCGCAGAGTCACGGCCCAGGGAAAAAGGAAGATTGCCTCTATATCAAAGAGGATGAACAGCATCGCTACGAGGTAAAACTTGACGCTGAATCGCTCCCGGGCGCTCCCCACAGGCGTGATGCCGCATTCGTAGGGTGTGTCCTTCACCTTATTGCGCAGCCGCTTGCCCAGGGCCACGCTGGCGAAAATCAACCCGCCGGCCACCAGAGCCGCAATATGGATCTGGAGGAGAACCGGGAAGTAAGTCTCCAGGAGATTAGTTGGCATGAATACCTGTTTAGATTTGCGGGCGGTGCTTTCAATATAATGAGGCTGGAAAAGCCCTGTCAAACGCCGACGGGAACCTCTGAGAACACACATCTTGCCCGATTCGATCCCGATTCAGATCAACGGAGAGAGCCGGACCGTGCCCCCCGGACTCACCCTGGCCGGCTTGCTCGCCTACCTCGATATCGCCGCCGGGCGGGTGGCTATCGAGCGTAACCGGACCATTGTGCGCCAGCCCGATTGGGCGTCAACACCCGTGGAACCGGGCGACCAAATCGAGATCGTGCAATTCGTTGGCGGCGGATGCCGCCCGTAAACAACAAAACCTTTGCATTTTGTTGAACTTGGCAAAACCCAGGAGCCTCCTCCACCGTAGCCTATTCCTGGTGGCCTATCGTGCTTAGGCCTCAAGATCTTGTGAATTGACTCTCCATCCACAGCCGATAGAATCGGGAAGGCTTTCGCTTCTGGAACAGGGAAGGGTCGATATGTTCAAAACAAAAAAGCAGCAGGCTGCAAACCTCACGGGCGCCCGCGTTTACTCCTCCACGGAGGTGGCCCGCAACGCCGGCGTCAGCCTGCGTCAGCTCCAATGGTGGGACGAACAAAAGGTGGTTTCTCCCCGCCATTCCGGCCACAAGCGGCTTTACGAGACCGAAGAGGTACTCGAGGTCTCTATCATCGCGGAGCTGCGCCGGAAAGGCTTTTCCCTGCAGAAGATCCGCCGCACCTTGAAACTGCTCCAAAAGGAAATGGGCCGGCGCCTGAGTGAGGTCATGGGGGCGGAATCCGAGTTCCACTTGCTCACCGACGGGAAATCGATTCACCTCGAAGACAGTCCGGACCGGATCATTCAGATCCTGAAGACGGCGCGCCAGCCAATGTTTTTGGTTTCCGTCACAGACCAGATCCGGAGGCTGACAGCGACCCCGCGCAAGCCGGTCCGTAGCGAGGGCGCCGGAGTGGAAGCGCGGCGAGCCCGCGTCCTTTAGCTCCTGCCCATTCCGCCGCCAAGGCAGGAATTTTCTGTCTTCGCTGGAGCCTGAAAGGACACTGTTACGTCTGTAGAAACAGGCGGTAGGATATACTGTCGACAGGTCTGGGAGGACCCAACTTGGCCCGGAACGTTCGATCTCTCACCTTTTCTCTTTTAGTTATCGTACTTTGCGCGATGCTGGCCGGGAGTTTCCCGGACGCGGTGCGAGCCGAGTCCCCCACCACCTCTCAGGAGGAGTTGCAGGCAGGTCTGAAAACCTTCACCTCACTCTACCGTTTGGTGGAGGAAAACGCCGCTGAGAAAGTGGAGGCTGACAAAGCGATCTACAAGGGTGCCATCCCGGGCATGCTGCGAACCCTTGATCCTCACTCCAGCTTCTTCGATCCCAAGGATTTTCAAGAACTTCGCGAGAATCAGCGGGGTGCCTATTTCGGCGTCGGCATGACAGTCCAGCCGAAGGATGGCCGTACCGTGGTGGTGGCCCCCTTCAACGGTTCGCCCGCCGCCAAAGCAGGCATACGGCCCGGCGACATCATCATCAGCGTCAACGACAAGCGCACGGATGGGTTGACCACCACTCAGGTAGCGGACCTGCTGCGCGGACCTAAGGGAACGCCGGTGCAGGTAGTGGTGACCCGGGAAGGATGGGACCAGCCCCTGACCTTCAACCTGACCCGCGATGAGATTCCGCGGATCAGCGTGCAGCCCGCTTTTTGGCTCAAGCCGGGCATTGCCTATGTGCGGATCGATTCCTTCAACGAAAACACCAGCCGCGAGCTCGAAGACGGGCTGAAAAAGATCGGCGAGCAGAACGTCAAGGGCTTGATCCTGGATATGAGGGACAATCCAGGAGGGTTGCTGACCGAGGGCGTGGCGGTGGCCGGGCGGTTTCTGAAGAAAAACCAGACGGTGGTATCGCACCGCGGCCGTGCCTCTCTTGAACGCCCTTACACCTCCACCAACGGTTCGGCCGCGCGGGATTACCCCATTGTCGTGATGGTGAACCGCTACTCCGCTTCGGCTGCCGAGATTGTGGCTGGCGCGCTGCAGGATCACGACCGCGGGTGGGTGTTCGGCGACACCACCTTCGGCAAAGGACTGGTGCAAACGGTCTTCCCCCTCTCGGAGAACACGGGCCTCGCTCTGACAACCGCCAAATATTACACGCCGAGCGGTCGGCTGATCCAGCGGGATTACTCGCAGGGCAGCTTCTACGACTACTACTTCCGGAACGGCGCTGCAAAGAACGAGAAGGATGCCAAGATGACCGATTCGGGGCGCACGGTCTACGGCGGAAACGGGATCGAGCCGGACGAGAAGTTTGTCATGAAGTACAACCCCTTCCAGGTGCAACTCCTGCGCCGGGGCGCCTTCCGCGACTATATCCCGAAGTTTTTCAGTGGCCGGGAGGCCAAGCTCTCGGCCGATTGGTCGCCGGACGAGGCCATGCTCACGGATTTCCACGCTTCTTTGCTCAAGGCCAACATCCAGTTCACCGAAGCGGAGTTTGCTGAAAACAGAGACTGGATCAAGGTCCAGTTAAAGCGTGAAGCGCTGGTCACCGCCGCCGGGCTGGATGAGTCCACGCGGTACGCCATTGAAAGCGACCCTGCCGTGCTGAAGGCAATCGATTCGCTACCGAAGGCGCAGGCTCTTCTCGACAGTGCGCGGAAACAGATGGTTCAATTGGAGAAGAGGTCCCGCAACCGTTGAGTCTTTCCTCCGGCCCCCAGCCCCAGGTGATCGTCCTGGATACGGGGGGCCAGTATTGCCACCTGATCGCCAGGAAAATTCGAGAGCTCGGCGTTTACAGCGAGATCCGCCCCAGCGAAACCCCTGCCTCTGAGCTCGCTGGGGCACGCGCCATTGTGATTTCTGGCGGACCTTCCAGCGTTTACGAGCCTGGTAGCCCGGACGTCGACCCCGGGGTCTTTCTGGGTGGACGAGCCGTGTTGGGCATCTGCTATGGCCAACAGTTGATGGCCCGCCACTTGGGCGGAGTTGTCGAAAAGGGCGAAAAGGGCGAGTACGGGCTGGCCCATCTGGAATGCCTCGCCGAAACGCCCTTGGATGCCGGTCTCCCGCCCCGACGCCAAGTCTGGATGAGCCACAGGGATACAGTCACCAAGGAACCCCCTGGATTCCTTCGGCTGGCTCAAACTTCCACCTGCGCCGTGGCGGCCATGGGGGATCCCGCAAGAAAGTTGTTCGCCGTCCAATTCCACCCGGAAGTGGTGCACACCGAGGGAGGCCAGCGGGTGCTCGAGAACTTCCTGTTTCGGGTGGCAGGCTGTAAGAAGGACTGGTCGCCCCGCCTGCAAATCGAGCGGATCGAGGACGAAATCCGGTCAGTGACGGCGGACCGCAAGGTTTTCTTCTTTGTTTCCGGCGGCGTGGACTCCACCGTCGCCTTCACCCTATGCCTGCGGGCCCTGGGCCCGGACCGGGTGAGGGCGCTATACGTGGACACCGGGCTGATGCGCGAGGGAGAAACCGCGTTTGTCGAGCAGGTGCTCCGATCGCTGGCGCCAGACGTATTCCGCGTGGAACACGCGGCGCAACGCTTCCTCTCCGCCTTGGAAGGCGTCACGGACCCGGAGCGCAAGCGCCACATCATTGGGGAAAAGTTCGTCGAAGTGCAGGAGCAGATCCTGGAATCGGGGCATTTCCTTGATGACGACTGGATTCTTGGACAGGGAACCATCTATCCCGACACGATCGAAAGCGGCGGCACTGCAAAGGCAGATGTCATCAAGACCCATCACAACCGCGTCGCTGGCATTCAGCGGCTGATCTCCGAAAACCGGATTGTCGAGCCCTTGCACTTGCTTTACAAGGACGAGGTACGGGAAGTGGGAGCGGCCCTCGGCTTGCCCCCCGAACTGCTGCACCGGCATCCCTTTCCCGGGCCGGGTCTGGCCATCCGGTGCCTTTGCGCCGAAAGGCCGGCCCCGCTGGAACGGCTTGCTGACGGACTGCTCGCGCCAGTGCGTTCGGTTGGAGTACAGGGTGACTCGCGCACCTATCGGCCCATTCTGATCCTGCCGGGTTCCCCAACCGATCCCCACGTCCACGAAACGGCTGCTGAGTTGATCAACCGGCACGCGGAAGTAAATCGCGTGGTCGCGATGGCTGCTTCGGCCGAACGCATTGAGCGGGTCGCCGTCCAGGCTGCGGCGCTCAGTGGTGACCGTATCGCCCGTTTGCGCCACGCCGATGCCATCGTCCGGGCCCTAAGCCACGAATCCGGCTTCGATGAACAAGTCTGGCAGTTTCCCGTCATCCTGATCCCGGTGGGGACACCGGAGCGTCCCGATTCTGTCGTTCTCCGGCCAATCCACTCCGTGGACGGAATGACTGCCCGGGCCGTGCCTCTTCCCTTACCACTCCTTGAAACCATGAGCCAGAAACTGCTCGCTTTGCCAGGGATTTGCGCGGTGCTGCTCGACTTGACCCACAAACCGCCCGGCACGATCGAGTGGGAATGACGCGCAGTTCCTCTGGTATCGACCCTAGTACTGAAAGTACTGAATCTTGACCCGGTCCTGCTTGTAACGATCCTGCGGTCACCGCAGGATATCCCTGGAGGGCTGGAATGGCGAAGAGACGTCCGTGGCTGGGCTTGCTGTTTCTCGCTGTTTTGACAAGTGCTCAGGCAGGCACCATCCTGCGGGTGAGTGGGTTTGGGCTTCAAGATGCGGCAGTCGTGTTCTCTGAGGAGCAGGAGATTACACCCGCCTCGGTGCCAGAAACACTAGAAGTGTCCTATCTACAGCTAATCAGCGCAAGATCTGAGTTCGGAACTCTGCGGGCGCGGGCCTTGGTGGAGTTCCCTTCCGGCGGCAGCCAGGATTCCTACGCGGAAAGCAGCGCTACGGATGTCGTCAACGCGCCGGCGGCGGGATCAATCGTTATTCCTATAGTCCTGTTGGGGGATGTCGTTGCCAGCTTTGGGGGACAGACCGCTGCGCTCTTTTCGATCGTCGTCCTCAACGCATTCAACGATTCGGCGGGGGAGGGTGTGGCAGTCCAAATCACTCGGGAGCTTCAATACGCGCTCGGCAATCTGTCTGAATTCCAGCAGACAGTCGTGGACCCCACCTCCGGAGCGGGCGTGGGATCCCTCGCCGGTTACCCCAGCGCCTTGTGGAGTGGAGAGATTGTGTTGCCGCTGTTTGCCGGGGACAATACCTTGTACTTCTCACTTGCCGCGAGCGCCTCCTGTTTCACGCCGGAGGCTGAGGCGTGCCGGGTGGACACGGACGTGTCACGCTCCTTCTACCTCGGCCCTGCTCGCTACGAGGACGAGAATGGCCAACCGCGCCCTGCTTCTATGCTGGTATCGCAAGCCGGATTCGCGTACAGCGTTGGTTCGGCCGGCTTTCCGGCCGCCCAGGAAGTGCCGGGCGAGATCCCCGAGCCCTCCACTTGGACCCTCCTTGCCCTGGGCCTGAGCCTGAAGGCAGCTCAAATGCGATGGAAGCCGCGCAGAATGTCGCGCATCGAGTAGCGCAGCGCCACGGGCCGGCCGTGCGGGCAGCTCATAGGACAACCCGTGGCGGCCAGGGCATCTAAGAGCCATTGCATCTTTTCCGGCGTCAGCCGCGTGTTGATCTTTATCGCGGCCCGGCAGGCGATGCTGGCTGCGATGCCGCGCCGGAGGTCGTCCAAGGACACGCGCCGCAGTTCGTGCTCGGCAATTTCGAGAATCTCGAAAACCACCCTCTCGAGTTCCCCCGCAGGCAGTCCCGCCGGAGCGGCTTTCACGGCAATCGTCCGGTGTCCAAAAGGCTCGGTTTCGAACCCGGCGGCCTCCAGATCGCGGGCAATGCGCTCGTACTCCACCTGCTGGGCCGGCGTGAGCGGGAGCACGACGGGCATGAGCAGCCGTTGCTGCTCTCCGCGCCCCGCGGCCATGCCTGCCAATACCTGCTCAAACAGAATTCGTTCGTGCGCTACATGCTGGTCGATGATCCACAGCCCGTCAGGTCCAGCCGCCAGAATAAAGCTGTCATGCAGTTGGCCGAGCACACGCAGGCCGGGAAGGTGCGCCATGGAAGCCGGACTGCTCAGGTCGAAATCCGCAGGGAATCCCCGATGGGTGTCGGGCACCGGCAGCCGGACAGCGCCAACCGGAATCTCAGGAGAGACCGGAGCCGTTACCGGCGGCGGAGTGTCCGGCAGAACGCTTCGGGCCCGGTCGAACTGGAAATTTTCGATTTGCTGCGTGAACTCGCTGAAAGGCAGACGCGCCGCTTCCTGGGGAGTGGCGGGGACTGAAGGCTGAGGCAGCGGGGCGCTCGCGGCAGGGCGCGCCTCCACCAAGCGCTCCCTTAGGATGTCGCGCACCAGATCGTGCACGAACGAGGAGTGGCGGAACCGCACCTCGGTCTTGGATGGATGGACGTTGACATCGACCTCCGCCGGGTCACAGTCCAGAAACAACAGGGCGAAGGGATATGCCGACGGCGGCATGAGGTTGTGATATGCGGACGAAAGAGCGTGCAGCAGCACGCGGTCGCGAATCAGCCGGCGGTTGACGAACAGATAGATGGAATTGCGGTTGGTCTTCTGAACCTGCGGGCGCGAAATGAACCCGCTCAGCTGGTAGGCCCGCTGGTCGAGCCGCCGCTGAACCGCCGGCACTTCCAGGAGCTCTTCCAGAACCTCCGCGCCGAACACCTGAAACACGCGTTCCCGAAGTTGGGCAGTGGGGGTGACTTCCAGCAGTTCCTTGCCGCCGTGGGCGAGATGGAAAGACTTGTCCGGGTGGGCCAGGGCGTAATGGGTAACCAATGAAGCGATGTGCGCGAGTTCGGTCTGCTCGGACCGCAGGAACTTGCGGCGTGCCGGAACGTTGAAGAAAAGATCGCGCACGGTCACGGCGGTACCCCGCGGCAGGGCAGCTTCCTCGCAGTTGTTCAGGCGGCCGCCGCTGATCTCGACCCGCGTTCCGGAGGGCTCCTCCGCTGACCGGGTCTCGAGCGTCAGGCGGGAGACAGACGCGATGGACGGCAAAGCCTCCCCCCGGAAACCCAATGTGGCGATGGCCTCCAGTTCGTCCACGCTGGAAAGCTTCGAGGTGGCATGCCGCTCAAAAGCCAGCAGGGCATCGTCGCGCAGCATGCCGTGGCCGTCGTCCACAATCCGGATCAACCGCCGGCCTCCTGCCTCGGTTTCGATGCGGAGATCCTGCGCGCCGGCATCCAGCGCATTCTCGAGCAGTTCTTTCACCACCGAGGCTGGCCGTTCCACCACCTCGCCGGCGGCGATCTTGTTTGCCACGTTGTCAGAGAGTATGCGGATGCGGCCCATGGCGGCTGGAAGCTTCAGGTTCTCACAGCGTGGACGGGGATGGCCGCTTTACAGATCGTTCTGGCGGCGGCGGCCCAGGATCCGCTGACGCCGTTTTTCGGCCAACAGCACCCGCCGCTCGTCCAGGCCGAAGTAGTGGGCCACCTCATGCCAGATGGTTTCGCGCACAAGCTTACGAAGTTCAGCACGGTTCCTGGATTGGCGCTCGTGGGGGCCCTGATAGATGGTGATGCGGGCAGGCGGCACGAAGCTTTCCGCAAAACTTCGCTCAATGGCGGGGCGGCCTTCAAATAGCCCAAGTAATCCGGGCTGCGGGGGTTCCGGCTCCACGACGAGCACCACGTTCTCCAGGCGCCGGCGAAAGCGGGCCGGCACGACATCCATGCAGTCGTTTACCAGGTCGTCAAACTCACGGGCGCTCAGCGTCATCGCCCCTCCGGCGCCGCTTACTGCGGGACTGGCATGCCCATTTGCTTATAGATGGTTTCGATGACGCTGATCTTCGCCTTCGCGTCTTTATTGGCGGGATCATACACCAGCACCTGGCGGTATTGCTTGAGTGCAGGGCGGTACTTCTGGCGCGGCGGCAAGCTCTCGTTGTACATGAAGCTGTCCCCATACTTCAGATGAGCCTCCGCAAGAGCCTTGTTCACATCGGCGTCTTTCGCGTTGGACTTGTGCAGGGGTTCGAGGAGAGCGATCGCTTCTTCGTATTTGCCTGCTTTGAGTTTAGCCTGCGCCTCTGTCACCTTCGGGTTGGCCGCCAACAGGAGGAGTACGGCCACGAGGGCCACCAGCAAGATGCGTCCCAGCATGAACATTATTTTACCTTGATTGGCCCGCGTTACACTGGAAGGTTTGCAGCCGCATTTAACGAAAAGGGTCATTATCGCCATAGATGGGCCTGCGGGCAGCGGGAAGAGTACGCTTGCACGAAGGATTGCCGCCCGAATGGGTTATCTGTATATCGACACCGGAGCGATGTACCGCGCAATCGCGTTGTGGGCATTGCGCAACGGCACCAGCCTGGACGACCACCACCGGCTGGAACAACTGGCCAGTAGCGCGGAGGTTACGCTGGACCCCAGTGGCCGGATCTGCTTGAACGGGGAAGACGTGACTACGGCGATCCGCGAGCCGGAAATTTCGCAGGCGGCCTCGCGAATATCGACAGTCGCCGGCGTACGCCGCGCATTGGTGGAAAAGCAGCGTGCGTTCGCCGCGCAAACATCGGTGGTGATGGAAGGCCGCGATATTGGCACGGTGGTGTTCCCGGAAGCGCAGGTGAAGATTTTTCTGGATGCCGACCCGGGAGTGCGCGCCACCCGCCGGTTGCGGGAGTTGGAAGAACGGGGAGTGCCGGCGGAGGCTGGCACGGTGCAGCGTGAGATCGCGGAGCGGGACGAGCGCGACCGAACGAGGGCGGAAGCCCCGCTAATTCAGGCGCCGGACGCAGTCTATTTTGACTCCACGCCCTTCACGTTGGACGAAGTGGAAGAGCGCGTACTCAGCCTCGTGCGCGAAAAGACCAGCAATGGAAAGGAAGTTGGACGTTGACCGAATTGCTCGTGATGAAGTTCGGCGGCACCAGCATGGGCTCAGCCGAGCGCCTGCGGGTTGCGGCAGAGATCTGCGCTGGGGCCTACAGGCAACGGCCTACGGTGGTTGTGGTGTCGGCAATGTCGAAGGTTACCGACTTGCTGCTGGAGGCCTTGCGCCACGCCGAAGGAGGAGACGAAGCGGGCTTACAGCGGTGTTTGGACACCTTGGCGCGCAAGCACACAGAGTGCTGCGGGTCGCTGCTGTCGGGCCTGGCATTCGAGGAGACTTTGGCCGCCATAGCCGAACTGCTGGGCGAATTCGAACGCATCGCCCGCGGCATGCTCATGCTGGGTGAGCGGCCGCTGCGCTCGGTGGACGAGGCGATCGCTATCGGCGAACGGCTCTCCTCGCGCATCCTGGCCGCGTACCTGCATTCCGGCGGCGTGCCGGCCGTAGCCGTAAATGCGCGGGATGTGGTGGTAACCGACGCGGTGTTCGGCAACGCTTCGCCGCTGCTGGAGCAGACGCGGGAGCGGGCCAAGGCTACCCTGGGGCCCATGCTCGAGCAACAGCAACTGCCCGTGGTGACCGGCTTTAACGGCGCCACGCTGGACGGACGGCCCACAACGCTGGGCCGGGGCGGCTCAGACTTTTCCGCTTCCATTCTGGCTTCCGTGCTCGATGCGGCCGAGCTATGGATCTGGAGCGATGTCGACGGCATCATGTCGGCCGATCCACGCCTCGTGCCGGATGCCTGTGTATTGGACGAGATCACGTACCGTGAGGCGGCCGAACTCGCTTACAACGGGGCCAAGGTGCTCCACCCGCGAACGCTGGCCCCGTTAATGGAGAAGGGCATCCCCGTTTGGAGCAAGAACAGCTTCGACCTCAGTAAGCCCGGCACGCGGATTGCCCCCACCACGTCGGTGGCGGCCGGCGCACGAGCCGTCACCTCGATGAACAACGTCGCTCTCGTCTCTCTGGAGCCTGCCAGCGCGGTGCTGAATGGCACCAAGGTGATGGCCCGGTCCATAGAAGCGCTAGCCGCTGCGAATGCAGAGGTGCTGGCGCTCACGAGTTCCAGTTACCGCCAGAACTTTTGCTTCCTGATCCGCCAGAGTGAGTTGCCTGCGGTCATCGAGCGGCTGGAAGAAGCGTTCGCACTGGAACTGGCGCACGGGTATCTCCACCCCATCGACGTGGACCTGGATGTTGGACTGCTGGCGGTAGTAGGCGAAGGCATGAAAGGCAGTGCGGGCCTGGCAGGACGCATCTTTACTGCCATTTCGCGAGAGATGGTGAACATCATCGCCATCGCACAAGGCTCCAGCGAACTCACGATCGCCATCGTGGTACGAAGGGACGGCCTCGAAAAAGCCGTCCGCGCCATCCACGCGGAGTGCCACTTGGGCGCCGCCCGGTAGCTTTTCGTCTACTGGAGCACTACGCCCTTGGCTTCCAGCAGGTTGCCCAGCCGTTGCTGCAGTTGCACCAGGTTGCGCCGGTACTGCACAGTCTGATTCACCACGTTCGCCTGCGCGTTCGTGAGGTCGTTCTGCGCCGACAGAAGAAAGAAGATCGTGATCACGCCCAGGTCGTACCGTTTCTGGTCCGCTTCTTCGCGCTTCTTTGCGAAATCGAGCGCAATTTGCGCCAGCTTGACACCCTCGCGGCTGGATTCCACCAGAGTGATGGCGTTCAGCACTTCCTGCCGGACCAGTTGCTCGACGTTGCGGAGGCGGAGTGTATTGAGCCTCTTGTTCACCACGGAATCCGCCAGGTCGGCGCTGGCGCGACGGTCGCGAAGAGGAAGTTGGAGCTGAATGCCCATCTGCCAGGTTGGGTAGTTAAAGTCGAACACCTGGCCCCAGGCTTGCCCGATTCCGCCGGGAATGATGACTGGGGGAGTGACCGTCCGGTTGAAGCGGGTGCCGCCAACGCCATTAGAGGTATAGCCGCCAGTGAGCGTCAGGTTCGGCCGGAGCAGGTTCAAACTACTTTGAATCTGGAGGTCGTTCACTTCGATGTTGTTTCGAGCCGCCAGAAGATCGGGCCGCAATTCGAGCGCGGTATTCACAAGAGCTTCGCGGTCGAAGGGGGTGGTGTCCGGCGGCTGATTCACGTCCTCGGTCAGTTCGATGGGCAACTGGCGGAGCTGAGGATCGAGATCGGCTCCAATCTGGCGGCGCAGCACATCCTCGAATTGCTGAACCTGGAACCTGCCCTGCGCCACCCCGATTTCGGCCGTGGCGTACTGCTGTTGAGGCTGATAAATCTCAAGCGGGGAAGTGGCGCCCAATTCGAGTTCCCGCTGGGCACGCTTCAACGCCGTGTCGGCCAACTGGAGCGCCATTTCCTGCACCTTCAGCCGTTCGCGAGCTCCCACGACATCCCAATAGGTGTTCTCCGCCTGCACCAGCAGCCGGTAAAGCTGGTCGCGGTAGTTGTATTCCTGCGACTTCAATTGAGTCTTCGCAATTGTGATCGGCAGTTTCGTAATGTAGGGGCCGAAATTACGCATCAGCGGCTGAGAGAAGTTAAAGAAGAGCGAAGTGTTAAATTGCGGGTTCAGCAGGTTGAAGGAGTCGTTGGTGGAGAACTTCCGGGTAGTGATGCCCGAGGTAATCGTCGTGCTGGTAGGCAACAACTCCTGGTAGTTGAGGTTGAAAGGCTGGTTCAAGTTACTAGGGATGTTAGCGCCCTGCAACTGGTTGGTGGCGGGCTGAGTCGTCCGGGTGGCGCTGAAGTTGGAGTTCAACACGGGATCAAAGACCCCAAATGCGCGTTCAATGGCATTCTTGGGCACTTCGAGGGTGACCCGCTGGATCTCGATATCCGTATTGTTGGCCAGAACAAGATCCAAGTAGT
Organism: uncultured Solibacteraceae bacterium; assembly: GCA_964460395.1. Classification (GTDB taxonomy): domain Bacteria; phylum Acidobacteriota; class Terriglobia; order Bryobacterales; family Bryobacteraceae; genus CAYWQS01. Next base: position 16,249 of record CAYWQS010000042.1, read on the forward strand.
TTTTCAGTGACAAGGTAATCTTGCCGTCCACGATAAAGTCCTGGATCTTCACCGGTCCCCGCAACTGCACCTTCGGGCCGTGCATTGAAAGCAGCTTCTGATAATACGTTCCGTTCCAGACCCACGACGCCCTGGGCTCGCTTAACGGCCCACCGACCGTGGCAATGTTCTGCGCGGACAGAACTGAAGTGATTGTGCAAAGAGCAAGAAAAGACCGCATGGTGTTATTTCAGATTACTCGTACCGGATTGCTTCAATCGGGTCCAATTTGGCGGCCTGAACGGCCGGGTAAATACCAAACAGAAGACCAATGCCCACGGACACGCCAAAAGCGACCGCGATGGAAGCGAAAGTGACCACTGTGGACCAGCCCGCGGCGGCCGCGATGATCTGCGAAAGCGTGAATCCAAATGCGATCCCCACCAGCCCGCCGATGATTGAGATCATCACGGCCTCGGTGAGGAACTGGCGCACGATGTCTTTCTGGCGGGCGCCGATGGCCCGGCGGATTCCGATTTCGCGGGTCCGCTCGAGAACCGTAGCGAGCATGATGTTCATGATGCCAATGCCGCCGACCAGCAACGAAATGCCGGCAATACAAATCATGACGATCTTGAAGATGTCGGATGTGCGCTTCTTCTGCTCCAGCAGGCCCGCGGGCACAGTGACGGTGAAGTCGCCCGCGTCCTTGTGCGTGTTCGCCAGAATCGCATTGATGACACCCGCCACTTCTATGGAGTCGGTGCCCGGCTTTACGCGCAGATAAATGCCGTCGATCTCGTCCTTGAGGAAGCTGTTGTTGTCTTCAAACCGCAGAAGCACGGTTTTCAGCGGCGACACCACCAGGTTGTTGCGGGAGATGATTTCCACACCTTCCACGTCGGTGTCCGCGCCCGCCTGCTGGGCCATCACTCCAATTACCTGAAGCCACTGGTCGTTGATTTTGACGAACTTGCCGACCGCAGGCTCATAGCCCAGCAGATTCACTTTGGCGGATTCGCCCAGCACGCAGACCGGCGCGCTCTGCTCGTTTTCCTCGTTCGTGAAGAAGCGGCCCTCGACGATGCGAAGGCTCTGGATTTCCTTGTAGTTGGGTTCCACACCGATGAGGATGGGAGGCTCGGCGGCGGTTTTCGGCAGCACCTTCATCGGCTTGAACCGCTTCCGAGGAGTCATCAGATCAATGCCCTGCACGTTTTCCTTGATCGCCCGGAAGTCGCGGAATGTAAGCCCAGGCGAGATGGCCCGGCGCTGGGTGAGTTCGTTGCGGTCCACCGCTTCCTTGGCCTCGATGATGATGTTGTTCACACCCAACAGATCGATGTAGGACAACATCTCCCGTTCGACGCCTGCCGTGATGGCCAGCATGGCTACCACGGCGCCTACGCCAAAGATCATGCCCAGCATGGTGAGCAACGTACGCAGCTTGTGCACCAGGAGGCTGGACAGCCCCATGTAGATTTCGGGTATGTAAGCTTGCAGCAATGCGCTCATCGCGGTTACTGTCCCCCCTTCGATCCGCCTACGGGGAGAGCGCCCGCCGCGCCGCCGCCTTTGCTCTCTTGCTTCTTCTTGCCCTCGTCAGGTTTCGCGGTTGGGTCGGACAGCGCAATCACATCCTTCTCGGTCACGCCGCCGGAAATGATCGAAACCGTTTCACTCCGTTTGGCAATCTGGACGGGCCGTGGTTCAAAGCCCTTGGGTGTCTGGACGAAGACCACGTTCTTTCCGTCTTTTTCGAAGACGCTTTGGTTTGGAACGTAAATCGCGTTGGGCACCTTCTCCACGATGATTTCCACGTCGGCCAACAGGCCAGGCCGCAAGAGCACTTCAAAATCAGAGTCCTCGCCGGGAGGCGCTGGCAGCTTGGCGTTGTCCAGGTCGGCTTGACTGAACTGGCCCCCTGCGGTAGGCAATGGCATGCCTCCGGGGCCGCCCGGTGCGCCGAAGCCGCCGGCCCGCCGTTCGCCGCGCTGTCCCTCGGCTTGCGTGCGCTGGCCTTCGCCCTGGGCGCGCTGGCCCTCACCCCGCTGGCCTGGGCCGGACTCAGCGCGCTGGGTTTCTCCTCCCTCGCCACGCTCGCCCCGTCCGCGACGGCCTTCCCCTGTCGAACCAGCGCCGGCGCCAGCGGATTCCTGACGGCCGCCGCCCGCCGATTCGCTGCCCCTCACCTTTTGCATCACCTCCCGCATCTTGCCGAAAAGTTCGCGGCGCTCTTCCTGTGAGAGATCCTGCATCTGGCGGCCTTTCAGCAGCTTCTGCATTTCAGCCTGGAGCGTCTTTTGCTGCTCGGGAGTGAGATTCGCCATGAATCCGCCGCCGGCCATTCCACCACCAGCCATCCCGCCTCCGGCAAAACCGCCGCCGGACATGCCGCCACCAGCCATTCCGCCACCAGAGGCGCCTCCACCAGCCGCGGCGCCGCCCTGCCCCATCATGATCATGGTGGGCCCGCCGGAACCGCCCTGCGTCATCCCGCCGGCCATGCCCGGAAAGCCGCCCCCGCCGGCCGCAAAGCCACCGCCACCCAACAAAGCCATCATGTTGGAACTGGAAGCCACGACGGGCCGCTTGCGGTTGGCCTCGGCTGTGGCCAGGATCCGGTTGATCTGTTCAGGCTTGGCGCCGAGAGAGGACAGCAACTCCCGCATATCGATGGAGAAAATGACGTCAAACTTCTTGCCGGGATCACTGGAGAAAATGTTTGCGCTGGCTGTAGCGCTCATTGACTTGATCTTGCCGTGGAAAACCTGCCCCGGCAGCGCGTCAAGGCGGATCAGCACTTCCTGGCCCTCATTGAGGTTGGCGCGGTCGAGTTCTCCAACGCGCGCCACCACCTCGAGTTCCGAAAGGTCGAGAACGTCGGCCACGGGAATCCCAGGCTGCAATTGGTCGCCTTCCCGGATGTCCGGCACAGCCGTTCCGAACATGCCCGAGAATCCGCTCCGGTTTTGCTTCACCGCCACCAAGCCGCTGATTGGGGCCAGCAGCTTGACCTGAGACAGGCGCATCCGTTCCCGGTTGATGTCCAGCAGGTTCCGATTCCGGCGTTCCCGCAGCACTTCCAACTCGGCCTGAGCTTGCTCTTGTTTCGACTTGATGTCACTCTCCAACTGCTGCAAGCGCCGGCGGGCTTCTTCCAAATTTAGTACGTTGCGACGCTGGTCTATCTGCGACAGCAGTTCGTTCCGCTTGACCTCGAGTTCGGCCCGGCGGACGGAATAGCGGGCGCGCAACAGATCCACCTGGTCCTGGTTGTTGCGGATCTGCAGGTCGGCCTGGGCCTTCTTGATCTGTTCGTCCACTTGCTCCAGTTCCAGTTGCCGCGTTTCGAGGCGCGAAAGCACTTCGGAGTCGTCGAACTCCACAACCAAGTCCTTCTCGCGGGCAAAGGCGCCTAGAGGCGCGAGTTTAGTGACTTGCACGGTGCCAAACAGATTTGGAGCAGTCAGTGTGGCGGAACGAACGGCGCGCAGCTCACCGCGAGCATAGCTCCGCACCACCACGTCGCCTTTACGGACGCGCGTGGTGGGGGTGGGTACCGGTTTGACGGTCATCGACGACAAGCCGCGCCAGGCAGCATAGCCGCCAGCCACCACAAGGGCGGCGAGAACGAGACGGAACACGATCTTCTTCATTCGAGAACAATCCAAGATTCGGCCCGGAACCGGGCCCGGTTCAGAACTTCTTTGCGCGCTTGGCGGCTTCTGCCGGGTTTTCCAAAGCTACGCGATCGCCGTCCTTCAAGCCGGACAGCACCACAATATCGTTGTCGTTGCGTTTGCCTACCTGGATCTCGCGGACGACGAAACTCTGGCCGGACTGCAACCAGACGCTCGGCTTTCCGTTCTGCGAGAAGCTCGCACGCGAAGGGATGAGCAGCGAATCGGGCGCGCTTTCAATGACGAGCTCAGCCGACGCGCTCATACCGGGACGCAACCGCCCGTCGAGGTTCTTCAGGGTGGCGTAGGCCGGGAACGTCTTCTCCGCAGGCATTCCAAACCCGCGGAAGTTGACAGTGGCGATCGGGCTGATCCAATCGAGTTCCGCACGGAACTCCTTGTCAGGAATCGCGTCCACTTTTACTTTCACGGGCAAGCCCAGCTTGATCTTGCCGCGGTCCACTTCGTCAAGCTTCAGTTCGATCCGCATCTCTGAAAGATCCGGAATCTCGGCGATCGCGGCGCCCGTCCACGCGTTGTCGCCCTCTTTGAAAGGCGGCGGCGTGGAACCCCACGAGCCTTGCGCGCGGAAGTTCGGCAAAAGGTTGACGATTCCATCCGACGGCGCACGGATGATCATCCGTGAAAGATAGCCTTTGACGCGCTCCACGTCGCGGTTGTTTTTGTCCTTGCGCGACTGCAGCCGCTCGAGATCGGCCTGTTGCGTCACCTTGTGCGAGTTGATTGTGGCCTTCACCTGCCCCAGTTCGCCCTGCGAAATGCCCACGTTAATCCGGTTTTTTGCGCCCTCGATTTCGCTGAGAATTTCCGCCTTGCTCGCTTCGAGCTCCGAACGTTGCACGTTGTAACCCGCGGTCATCAGGTTCATGGCATCGGACTCGTCGATGATCCGGTGCGAGGCCAGTTGCTGCACGATCTCCTTATCGACGGTGCGCACAGCGGTCTGCCGGTCCAGGTAGTAGTTCTCGAGCTGAGCGGTATCGAACTCCACCACAACATCGCCGGCTTTCACCGGCTTGCCGGACTCGGCCAGCTTCGTGATGCGGATCGAGGGCACCTGCGGCGCCGAGAGCACGGTGGAGCGAACGCTCTTGATCTCGCCGCGGGTCTTGACCGAGATCACGAACTCACCCTTACGCGCGGCCACCACGGGCACTTCCACCGGCTTGGTGTTCGTATAGCGGTACGCCGCAAAGCCTCCCCCGGCAACCACAGCCATTCCCACCAGCCAGCCTAGGACGCGCGACTTGCCGCCGCCCTTCTGTCCAGCCTTCTTCATTGCCTTAGCCATTCCCAACTCCTGCCTTTTCCCCAGTGCCGCCAGCAGCGGGCGGGCGCTCCAGCGCCACAACTTCCCCCTCCTTCAGGCCGGAGACAATAGCGGCGCGCACGTGATTGCGTAACGCCACTTCAATTTCGCGTTTCTCGAAACCGGACGCCGTTTTCACAAAGACGAACTCGCGGGAACCTGCCCCCTCCTCGCGGAACAACGACTCGATAGGGGCCACCGCCGGGGCGGAGGCCTCGGCGACCACGACATCCACGCTGACGCTTAAATCGGGGATAACCCGGGGGTCCATCTGGTCGATCTTCAGGAAGACAGGGATCTCTTTGAAGAAATCGGTCCGCTGGCCGCCCGACTTGGTCATGGCGCCGATCGCCATCACATGCGCGGGCAAGGTCAGTCCAGGATAGGCATCGAACCGGAGTGTCGCGCGCTGTCCTATCCGAATGGCTTCAACGTCGGTCTGGTTCACTGATGCAGAAACAAGCATCGAGGAAGGATCCACGATTTGAGCAAACATCATGCCCGGGAACAATTGATCCCCCTCGCGGATCTGGCTCATGTCGCTGCCGCGCATCATGTTCTGCATGACCAGCATGCCGTCCATAGGCGCCCGCACTATCATGCGGTTGATGTTGTCTTCGGCCCTTCTCAACTCGCTGCGAGCGGTTTGAAAGTCGATTTCGGACACCCGGCGGGAAGCCCTCTCGCTGGCTTCCTGATACGCCGCCACGGTCTGCAACTGCTTCAGTTGAGCTTCCGCCTCTTCCAGGCGGAGCTTCAGGGTTTCGGCCTGAATGGCGGAAAGAACCGGAGTCGTCTTGATATCGAGCTTCGCCTTTTCTACTGCCGCTTTGGCCGCGTCGATCTGCTGCTGGCGGTTGAGGCGGGAGATGCGCAACTCCTGGTCGATGGACTTCATGCCGCGCTCGGATTGCTCGACAGTGGCGCGGTAATCATCCAGTCGAAGAAGTTGGAATTGCCGGTCAAACTCCGCAACGACGTCCCCTTTCTTCACCAGGCTGCCGGCAGGCTTCGCCTTTTCCAGCACCTGCATAAAATCGCTGCCGCCAGTTAAGCTGTCGCCCCCTCCACCGCCGCCGCCACCACTGGAACCGCCGGAAGAGGATGCACTCGAGGCAGAAGACGAGGTGGAGCTGGAAGACGACCTGGACGAAGACGAACTGCTGCTGGAAGCAGACGATGAGGAACTGGATGAGGAAGAACTGCCGCCAAAACGGTTGCTGGTCTGGCGGAAACCCGCTACTTGGGCGCCCTGCCCAGCCGTAGAAGCTACGGCCGCCGTGGATGTACCGGTGTCCCCTGACGACGCAGACGAATCACCAGAACCGCTCGAACTGCCACCGCTCGAACCGCCACGGTCTCCACCACCACCACCGCCACCGCCACCAGAGGAGATGGTAACGGTCATGCCGCGGCCACCCTGGACCACAGTGACACCGCCGCCGCGCCTGCCGCGCAACTGAGGAACGGTCAGCGATGAGTAGCGTTCAGCTACCGTGACTCCGCTGAGGCGCAGGGTCTTCTCAAGATTGCCCGCACCCACCGCGGCGGTCCTGACCGCAGCGCCGCCGGCGCCACCCCTCTGGAGTGCCGGGCTGCCCTGCCTCCAGAGGTAGACCGCTCCGGCAGCCAGAGCGCACAACAGCAGGAACGAACCCAATGCCCAATAGCGCGCCCGGCGGCGAGGCTTGTCAGCCCGCGGGACGGCGACAGGGATCTTTGGCAGCTCAGGATTCACCTGTGGATTCATATAATTACGCCAGCTTCAGGCCAACCGTTCACTTCCGCGGCGGGGCGGGTCCGGACGGTGCCGCGTCAGTCATTATGACGAGAATATGCAAACAAAGGTTATGCTGGGTACCCTCCAAAGATGTTACCAGCCTTCGGAGCGACTCTAGTTCTTTACAGGGATTGATGCCGAAACTCGTCCAGTATCTCCCAAGACGCACTTTCAGAACGGCTTTTGAGAGCTAACCAGCCCCTTCCAAAGAGCTGAGCAGCCGCTCGTACGCGCCCCGGCTTGCCTCGAGGTTCCCGGCCAGACTCGCTGGTACCTGGTAAGCCTGGATGGCGACCGGGCCAGCGTACCCGCCGCTTTGCAGGGCAGCCAGGAACGAACGAGCGTCCGCAACGCCACGGTCCAAGCGATCCACGACGGCGTCGTCTCCCTGCCTGCGAATCCCGTTCAGACTCACCAGCCAGGTGTGACCCAGGATCCGGGACAGCAGGGAAGGCCAGTCAGGCGCCAGGTCTCCGCACCGCCGCCAGCGGAAGTGCATCTCGTGGTGGAAGTTGAGGACCAGCCCAACATTGTCGAGCCCGCACTCTTCAATGAGCCGGATGGCATCCATGGCCGTCTCGACCGCGAAGCCAAAGTGGGGGTAGAGGCAGACCCGCAAACCATGCACCGCGGCCATGGCTCCCACCTGGCGCACGTTGTCCGGACCGAGACTGCCGCGTCCCCGGAGGGTTAGAGCCAGCATGGTCTGGCGTCCGGCAAGCTGACGGGCGGCATCCGGGAGGCCGGGTTCCATCCGAGGCCCGCTGCCGTCGGTGAACGAGTGGACGTAGATGGCGGCCAAATCCAGTTGGCGGGCATCCAGCGCCGCCAGCACTTCCGGCAGACGCCGGGTTCCGGTGTACATTCCCATGCCCCGATATCCGGCGCCGGCCAGAAGAGCGGCCTGTTCCACAAAGGAAAGGCCCTGGTCGCGTCCGGTGCCGTTGTCGAAGCAATAGAGTTGGCGGGGCAGCATGCTGGCGGGTCAGGAAGCCGTGCGGGGAGAGTGGATCGGACGGTCCAGATACCCGTTGGCGGTTTCACTATTGGTGAAACGCTCCTTGGCCGGATCCCATTCCAGACGGCCGCCCACCTGGATGGCGATGTGCGCCAGGTGGCAGAGCGAGGTGGTGCGGTGGCCAACTTCCGCATCCTCCAGCGTTTGGCCGCGCGTCTTGATGGCGTTGATCCAGTCCCGCTTGTCCGACTGGAACGGCAAGGAAAGCCACTGGTTCCCGGGCTTGAAGTCAGCGACCTTCATGGGCGTGGCCTCCAGCTTTGTGAAATCGGCGTAGACCTTGCCCTCGGTGCCCTCAAACAGCACGTAGGGCTGATCGATCTTGTAGGCCAGCGTGACTCCGTTGGCGTACCGGTAGTGGGCTTCGAATTCGAGCAGCACGTTCCAGAAGCTGGAGGGCTCAGGATAGACCCCGCGGGCCTCTACCTCCACAGGGCCGGTGCGGTCGGTGTTGTTGCCCCATTGCGCGATGTCGTTCAGGTGGGTGCCCCAGTTGGTGACCATGCCGTCACAGTAGTAAAGATGCCTCATCCAGCCGGGCCGTTCGTAGGCGCGAGGCTTATGGACCCGGGCCTCGGTGTAGGCGGCGCGGGGCGCCGGACCCTGCCAGAGGTCGTAATCCAGATCTTCAGGTACCGGCATGTCGGGCTGCGGCGGGCAACCTACGTCGCCCTTGGGCACTCCGGAGGTGATCTTCTTCAGTTCGCCAATACGGCCGTTGCGCACCAATTCCACGGCAGCATGAAAGGTCTTAATGGAACGGAATTCGGAGTCGGTGCGGAAGACCCGTCCGTACTTCTTCATCGCGTCCGCCAGGCGGCGGCCTTCCCCGATCGACCGGGTGATCGGCTTTTCCAGCGAAACGTCCTTGCCTGCCCGGGCAGCTTCGATGGCCATGGGGACGTGCCAATGGTCAGGCGTCGAGATCATGACGGCGTCGATCGACTTGTCGGCCAGCAGCTCCTGATACCGCCGGTAGGCCTTGACGCCCTTGCCTACCTGCTCGACGGCGTTGGCCAGCCGCCAAGAGTCCACGTCGCAAACGGCCACGACCTGTACGTCCGCCATGCCGAGCAGTTGGGGAATGTTGACGAACTTGCACTGGCGGCCGACGCCGATCATGCCGACCGTGACGCGGTTGGAGGGCGCGTTGCGTCCCAGGACACGAGCAGGGACAAAGGCGGGCGCCATACCCGCCGTCAGGAATTGCCGGCGCTGCATGGGTCAATGCTATCAGCGCCGGCCAATCCGATGGGGTATGTCAGGCGTTCATCGAAGCGAGGAACTCGGCGTTGGTGCGCGTCTTGCCCAGTTTATCGAGCAACAGTTCGATACTCTCGACTGGAGACAGCGGCGCGATCACCTTGCGCAGCACCCAGATCCGGTTGAGTTCTTCGCGGGAGATGAGCAACTCGTCTTTGCGCGTGCCGCTCTTGTTGATATCAATGGCCGGGAAGATGCGCTTATCGACCAGCTTGCGGTCGAGGTGCACTTCCATGTTACCGGTGCCCTTGAATTCCTCGAAGATCACGTCGTCCATGCGCGAGCCCGTGTCAATCAGCGCCGTGGCGATAATGGTGAGCGAGCCGCCCTCCTCGATGTTGCGCGCCGCGCCAAAGAAGCGCTTGGGGCGCTGCAAGGCATTGGAATCGACGCCGCCCGACAGCACCTTCCCCGAAGGCGGCACCACGGTGTTGTAGGCGCGGGCCAAGCGAGTGATGGAGTCGAGCAGAATGACGACGTCGCGCTTGTGCTCGACCAGGCGCTTC
>CAYWQS010000042.1:25817-38684 GCA_964460395.1 uncultured Solibacteraceae bacterium
GATCACCATTTCGGCCACTTGCACGTGGCGCTGGGCCGGCTCGTCGAACGTGGAGCTGATCACCTCGCCGCGCACGGAGCGTTGCATGTCGGTGACTTCCTCGGGCCGCTCGTCGATCAGCAGGACGATCAGCACGATCTCCGGATGGTTGGCCGTGATCGAGTGCGCGATGGACTGCAGCATCATGGTCTTGCCGGTGCGGGGCGGCGCCACGATGAGACCGCGCTGGCCCTTGCCGATGGGCGTCAGCATGTCCATGACACGGCCGGTGAAATTGTCGCGCACGGTTTCCAACTTCACGCGCTCGTTAGGGTAGAGCGGGGTGAGGTTGTCAAAGAAGATTTTGTTCCGCGACTCCTCGGGCGCCTCAAAATTGATCGCGTCCACTTTGATCAGGGCAAAGTAGCGCTCGCCTTCCTTGGGAGGCCGGATCTGGCCACTGACCGTGTCGCCAGTACGCAGGTCGAAGCGCCGGATCTGCGAGGGCGAGACGTAAACGTCGTCCGGACCTGGCAGGTAGTTGTATTCGGGCGCGCGAAGGAAGCCGAAGCCATCGGGCAGGCACTCAATGACGCCCTCGGAGAAGATCAAGCCAGCCTTTTCGGCCTGCGCCTGGAGGATTTTGAAGATCAACTCCTGCTTGCGCATGCCGGCCATGCCCGTAATATTGAGATCGCGGGCAATCTGGTTGAGCCGGGAGATCGACATCTCCTTCAGTTCCGCCAGGTTGAGGTTGCCGGATTTGTTCAATGCGCCGGTTGTCTCAGGCTTGGCCTCGGCGGGCTTTGTTTCCTGGGGCTTGGGCGCTTCCTGGCGGGTTTCAGGCTTCGCTTCCTGGGTTTTGCCGTTTTCGGCCGGGGGGGCCGAGGCGCGCGGGGCGTCGTTGGGAGGCTTGTTGTCCTTCATCGCCTTGTCTTCCTTGGGGGCTTTTTCTTCCCGCGGCGCGCGGTCGATAACGCGCCGCCGGGTGGTGGGGGTCTCTGAAGCGGGGCGCCCGGCCGGAGTCTCCTCCTGCGGGGTCACGCCGCCGTTGTTTTCCAAATCGTTTGCCAAATCTCTTTTACTCCTTGACCCGTAACGGCCGAGCACCAGATGAGATCGCCTTCAGGATATCCGGCCCTCAACGCCTTCCGGCTTTGCATCGTTTCCTTCTGGTTGAGCTTGTCGGTCTTCGTCGCGGCAACGACGTAGGGCCGGTGGTGGAACTCAAGCCATTCTTTCAGTTGCAGGTCGGAATCCATCCAACCCCGCCGTGCGTCCACCAGAAGCACGCACAGCCTTAAGACCTTTCGTTCTAGCAGGTAGGCTTCGATCACCTGCTGCCACCTGCGCGCCAGCTCTTTCGGGGCCTTGGCGTAGCCGTAACCCGGCAGGTCAACCAGCACCAGGCGCCCCTCGACCGTGAAAAAGTTCACGGCCTGGGTCCGGCCTGGAGTGGAAGAACTGAACGCCAACTTTCGCTGGCCGGTCACTTTGTTCAGAAGTGACGACTTACCAACGTTACTCCGCCCCAAAAACGCAACCTCGGGCAACCCCTCCACCGGGAACTGCTCGGGGGTGGTTGCACTCCGCCAGAACTGAGCCTGCACCGTCACAGCAACCGGCCAAACCAGCCGGCCCGGGGACCGGCCACCCCAAAAGGTTAGTGTGCCAGATCCTCCGCGGCCCGTTCCTCGGCGGGAGGAGCCGGAAGGTCGACGGGAGCCTGCGCAGCCTTTGCCGCCAGGGCATCCACATCCCCAGCCAAGGCAATCCGCAGAACTTCGTCCATGGACTGCACGAAATGAATCTTCATGTCCTTGCGGATGGTTTCAGGCACATCCGCCAGGTCCTTCTCGTTATCGCGCGGCAGAATGGCCTCGTGGATGCCGTAGCGGTGCGCGGCCAAAAGCTTCTCCTTGACTCCCCCAATCGGCAGCACACGCCCGCGGAGAGTGATCTCGCCGGTCATCGCGATATCGCCCCGCACCGGAATCCGTGTGAGCGCCGAGGACAGCGTGGTGGCAATGGTGATACCCGCCGAGGGGCCGTCTTTGGGAATCGCACCCTCGGGCACATGGATATGAATGTCCAGGTGCCGGTAGAAGTCCTTGGGCAGCCCGAGCATCGAGGCGCGGGAGCGCACAAAGCTCATCGCCGCCTGGGCCGATTCCTGCATCACATCGCCGAGTTTGCCGGTAGTCATCAGGCGCCCGCGGCCTTCCATGATCGTGGCCTCCGTCGTGAGCACCTGCCCACCGACTTCAGTCCAGGCCAATCCCGTGGCCGTCCCGACTTCAGCGGTCTTCTCAGCCGCCAGTTCCCGGAAGCGCAGCGGGCCAAGCAACTCCTGCACTTTCTCGCTATCTATCCAGATCTTGTCGAGCGGTTGCGCAACCGTTTCGGCCGGGGCGTTCGCGGCTTCGGCGGCTGACTGCGCGTTGACGATTCTGCGGGCCACCTTCCGGCACACGTTCCCGATCTCGCGCTCCAGATTCCGGACGCCAGCCTCGCGCGTGTAGTTCTGAATGAGCGTGGTCAGACCGTCATCCTTGAACTCAATGGCCGCGGACTCGAGGCCGGTGGCCTTCATTTGCTTGGGCACCAGAAAGCGCTTGGCGATTTCAAGCTTCTCCAGCTCCGTGTAGCCCGAGAGCCGGATGACTTCCATGCGGTCCTGCAAGGCAGGAGGAATGGTGTGCAAGACGTTGGCCGTCGCGATGAAGAAGACTTCGCTGAGGTCGTACTCCACGTCCAGATAGTGATCCATGAACATGAAGTTCTGCTCGGGGTCAAGCACTTCGAGCAGCGCGGCGGACGGATCGCCCCGGAAATCGGTGGACATCTTATCGATCTCGTCGAGCATGAAGACCGGGTTGCGGGTGCCGGCTTTCTTCATCATCTGCAGGATCTGGCCTGGCAGCGCCCCGATATAAGTCCGGCGATGGCCTCGAATTTCCGCCTCGTCCCGTACGCCGCCCAAGGACAGCCGGATGAAATTCCGGCCGGTAGACTTGGCGATGGACATACCCAGCGACGTTTTGCCGACGCCTGGGGGGCCGACGAAACAGAGGATCGAACCCTTCGGGTTCTTCACCAGGCGGCGCACGGCCAGGAACTCGAGAATCCGTTCCTTGATCTTCTCGAGTCCGTAGTGGTCTGAGTTCAACACTTCCTCGGCGTAACGGAGGTCGCGGATTTCCTTGGATTTCTTCTTCCAGGGCACCGCCAGCATCCAGTCAAGATAATTGCGGGACACGGTGGACTCGGCCGACATCGGCGGCATCTGCTCGAGGCGCCGCAACTCGGCCATGGCCTTCTCTTTGGCGTCGGGGCTCATGCCCGCCGCTTCAATGCGCTTCTTCAGCTCATCGAACTCGGACTTCTCGCCGCGGCCCAATTCTTTCTGGATTGCCTTGATCTTTTCGTTGAGGTAGTACTCTTTCTGGGCCTTCTCCATCTGGCGCTTGACGCGGCCCTGGATGGTGCGGTCGACATTGAGCTTCTCGATCTCGATGTCGAGCATGTCGGCCACGCGCGTGAGCCGGTCCACAGGGTCGAAGATCTCGAGCAACTCCTGCTTTTCCTCGATGGTGAGTTGCAGGTTCGCGCCCACGGTGTCGGCCAGTTTTCCCGGGTCGTCTACCCGGATGGCCGCGATCATCGTCTCGTAATTGACGTTTTGGCTCAGTTTGACGTACTGCTCGAACAGCGAGGTGACCCGGGCCGTCAGCGACTCCAGGGCCGGGCCGGCTTCCACACGGGCCGGGAAGACGCGCACTGTCGCCCGGAAGAAACCCTCCTCGGCATTAACCGTCACTATTTTGCCGCGCTCGATTCCCTCCACCAGCACCTTGATATTGCCGTCAGGCATCCGCACGCTCTGCACGATGTTGGCAACGGTCCCGACCATGAAGATGTCAGCCGGCGTGGGTTCATCGATCGAAGCGTCGTGCTGGGTGGCCAGGAAAATCTTCTTATCCCCGGCGAGTGCGTCCTCGAGAGCCCGGACGCTGGACTCCCGCCCCACGACGAACGGGGTCATCATGTGGGGGAAGATCACCACGTCCCGGATGGGCATCATGGGAAGCCGCCGGGTTTCCGATTTCTCTCTCGATGAGGTGCTCATTGATGTATCAGGTTTTGTATGGGGTGCTTCGAGCCTACCAAACCACTCCGCCCCGGGGTGGGGTAACGCATGAAAGAGTGGGCCAACGCCTGGCTGGTTAGCCAGCTTTCTCCAACAGCGCCCAGTTGATCTTCTGGGAGACCACCATTTCTTTGGTGACCATGAATTCGCGCACCTTCTTGTAGGAAGGCAGGAAGTACATCAGATCGAGCATGAGTTCCTCCAGAATCATGCGCAACCCGCGAGCGCCCACCTTTCGTTGGAGAGCGAGTTCGGCGACGGCTTCCAGCGCCTCATCGCTAAACTTCAGTTTAACATTCTCAAACTCGAACAGTTTCTGATACTGGCGGATGATGGCGTTCTTCGGGCGGGTGAGGATCTGCACCAGGGCCGAACGGTCAAGGTCCTCTAAAACTGCGGCTACGGGCATACGCCCAATGAACTCGGGAATGAAACCGTAGCGGATCAGGTCTTCGGGCTGCAGTTGGCCCAGCAAAGCCATATCGCGCTGACCAGCCACCCGCGCTGGCTTATCCGAACCTTCGTCGCCACCCTTGAACCCGAGTGTCTTCTTTCCCACTCGCCGCGCAATGATCTTCTCGAGACCCACGAATGCCCCGCCGCAGATGAACAGGATGTTCGTCGTGTCCACCGGAGTGAACTCCTGGTGGGGGTGCTTGCGGCCGCCTTGGGGAGGAACGTTGGCGATCGTGCCCTCGAGGATTTTTAGCAGCGCCTGCTGGACGCCTTCTCCAGAAACGTCCCGGGTAATAGAGGGATTTTCGTCCTTGCGCGATATCTTGTCGATCTCGTCAATGTAAATGATGCCGGTCTGACAGCGCTGTACGTCCCAATCGGAGTTCTGCAGAAGGCGGAGAATGATGTTCTCGACATCTTCACCGACGTAACCGGCCTCGGTCAGGGTCGTGGCGTCCACGATCGCAAACGGAACGTCCAAAATCCGTGCTAATGTCTGTGCCAGCAGAGTCTTGCCGGTGCCGGTCGGCCCGATGAGCAGGATGTTGCTCTTGGCGACCTCTACATCCCCAGCCCGCTGCCGGTTCATCTGGATCCGCTTGTAATGATTGTAGACAGCGACGGCCAGTTTTTTCTTCACGGCGTCCTGTCCAATCACATACTGATCGAGGTATTCCTTCAGTTCCAGTGGCTTGGGCAGCTTATGCGGGGCGCCGTAGGGCTTTTCGGGGCGGTCGTCCTCCAGGATGGAGTTGCAGACGGCAATGCACTCATCGCAAATGTAGGCCCTTGGGTAATCGGAGGGAGAAGAGATAAGCTTCCCCACCACATCCTGGCTTTTGTGGCAAAAAGAACAGCGCAGGGTCTCATCATTGCCGGAGCGTTTCACATTGATCTCCCACCGGCGGGCCTACTGGATTCTGGAAGAGCCGGTTGCACCCGTGGCTTCATTATCCACCGATTTGTGACGATCCAGCAATCGCCAGCCGCCGGAAGTTGCGTCTCAGTCCTTCCATCGGCCAACCAGCAGGAGAACTACAGCCAGATCTCGTGGTGGCGCGCCAGCCAGCCAGCTGCTTGGATCTTTGTAAACAACTGAAGAAAATATATTTCTTGATTTAGTACCAGCTTCAAGTACCAAAACTTAAACGACTCTTTTCACAGTACTAGGATGCATCTCCACGCATTGCTTCGGACGGCTATCTGCCCGAAGCTGATAAGGCAATCACTGGGAACGAGCTGAACTCTCAGCTATCCGACCATTCGGACGGCGCGGAGCTCAATCGGTTCCGGACGGCCTTAACCGGCTGCGGGAGGGAGCAGGACGGGCAGGAAAAGTTGTTCTGCCACCGCTTCTACCTGATCGAGCGAGAGGACAGCATTTGTTTTTGATTTGCGTAGGAGGAACGATGCGTAAATTACTTTTGGTTCTCGGGTTGGCTCTGGCGCTCTCTGTTGCAGCTCCAGCCGCCACCCTGGGACCTTTCTCGGACACTTTCAGCCTGACTGGCACGCCCTGGTCGGGTTTTCTTGCCCTTCCAGCCTTCGACAGTAACCTGGGGACCCTGAACAGTGTACTGTTGGAACTCACTGGATCGGTTAGTGCCAACATTCTTGTGAGCAGCCCGACTTCCACGGGGAATTTCAGTGCTGGGGCGAGCACGACAGTCGATTTGAGCGATCCTCTTTTCAACCCAGCGCTTTCCGTAAATCCCTCTGGGTCTCAAAACGGGAGTCTGACGGTGCCAGGCGAAATCGCCAACATCGGCATCAACGCCAGCGCTTCCACGAGCACGCTGATCAACTCACCTGCGCTTCTGGCGGCCTTCCAGGCTCCGGGCGGCGGGACGCTGTTTTTGCCGATCAGCGCCACGGGCGCGGTGTTTGGCTCCGGCCAATTCCAGCCATTCACGCTGGTGGGCACTACCCAGGCATCCGGAACTGGTTCTGTCACATACAATTACACTCCGTCTGACATCCCCGAGCCCGGCACCTGGGCCATGATGATCACGGGTGTAGCTCTGGTGGGTTTGGCCCGGCTTCGCCGCAAAGCCTAATCCCAACAATTGGTTTACAACAAGCAAAAGGGGCGCCCGAACGGGCGCCCCTTTTGCTTGTTCGGGATGGCTCCCGCGATTAGGGAGTAGTGACGGTGATGACTACGGGCACAGTCAGGTTGGGCTTGCCCGGCGCCGAGATCGTGATGGTGTCGGTGTGATTGCCGAGCGGGAGCCCCGCCCCGTTGATGGTGACCCGGATGTAATCCGAAGCGCCACTTGCCAGCGGGCCGCCGGCCTTGCTGAGGGTAACCCAGGCCTTGGTCTTAGTGATTGTGTAGTTCGCCGCCGCCCCATGGTTGGTGACGCCGACGATCGCCGACTTCAGAGTTCCAAGAGCCGGAGAAACGGTGAAGGTAACCGGCGAGGGCATGGTCACCACGGCCCAGGCGCTGCCTGAGACCTGGAGGTTGACTGTCAACTCGCGCCAAACGATCACGGGACCTCCCGGTTGGCCACGCCATTCGATGCGCACCTTCGTTTGGTAGCTGCCCGGATCGACACTTTGCCCGCTCACCGAAAGGCCAAGCACCGTCGGAGAGGCGGTGAAGGTCATTGGACTCAATTTGAGCCAGCTTGCGTTCGCCGGGATATTGACGCTGACGAAGCCGCCAGGAGTGAATTCCACTGCAAGCGACTGGAAGGCGCCCTGGCTGGCGTTCAGGTTAAAGGAGACCGTGTCTATGCCCAACGTCAGGGTGGGGGCCACTACGGTGACCTGCACTGGCACGGTTGTGCTGGGACGGCCGGGAGCAGTGATGGTAATGCTGCCGTTATGGACACCAGGGCTGAGCGAGGCACTCGCGACACTCACGGTAAGAGACGTGGAGCTGTTGGCCGCCAGGCTGCCGCTCGTGGGCAGGACGCTGATCCAGGAGGGGCTGGCCGTAGCGGTGAATGACACCGCCGGCCCGGCATTTTGGACTGACAGGACAGCGGCAGACGGGTTCTGGCCGGCGAGGGCCGTAAACGACAGGCTGGGCAAAGCAGGGGAGAGAGCCGGTGGCTGCGGCGCCAGCACGAAGGTCACGGGCACCACAGCCGGATCCCGGCCTGGCACCTCCACCTGAACCTCCGCATTGTAGGTGCCTGCCGCAAGTCCTGTCGGATTGACAGCCACTTGCAGGACGCGGGTACCGCCCGCAGGGACAGAACCGGAGGCCGGCGTCACCGCCACCCAAGGCCGGTTGGCGAAGGCCGTGAAGGCGGCCACGGAGGCAGTGTTAGCGAGGCTGATATTGCGTGCTTCCGGCGCGCCGGCGCCAACCGTGGCGTCGAAGCGCAGGGAGGTGGGAGTGGGAACCAGGGCTGGCGGCTGCGCAGCGTACTCGAAGGTCACGGGAATCACGGTGTCGGCGCGCCCGGGGACGCGGATCGTCACGGTGCCTTGATAGGATCCCGCCGGAAGTTCAGCGGTGTTCACGCCGATGAGCAAGGGACTGCTCCCGCTGGGCGGGACGGAGCCCTCCGCCGGTTGAACCTCAATCCAGCCTGCGCTGGACTCCGCGGTGAAGCCCGCTTCGGGGCCGCTGTTGTCGAGTTCTACCGTCTGGGCCTCCGGCGCCGCTGAACCTGCGGTCGCGCTGAAGGCAAGAGACGCGGGGGACGGGCTGAGAGCCGGAGGTTGTTCCGCCAGGGCCAGCTGCACCGTAAAGGCTGAGTCGGGGCGGCCCGCGGCGGCCACGGTCACCGTGCCGGTATAGCTCCCGGCATCGAGACCTGTCAGGTTCGGAGAGACGGAAACCGCAACCGAGCCATTGGCGGCGATCGAACCGGTCGCCGGTTGCAGCTTGATCCAAGGGGCGCTGGGCGTGAGGGTGAAGTTGGCTGCCGCACCGGCGTTGGCCAGCGTCACGGATTGCGCAGCGGGAGCCGGTGAACCGATGGTGGCGTTGAAGCTGAGAACGGCTTTCGAAACCGACAGCGCCGGCGGTTGTTCGAGCACCTTGAAGCTGACGGCCACCGTGCTGTTCGGGCGGCCCGGAGCGGTAACCGTAAGCACTGCGGAATAGTTGCCCGCCGCCATGCCGGTGAGGTCAGCGGAAAGGCTCAGGTTCGCCGTCGAGTTGGCGCTCACCTGGCCGCTGGTGGGCGTCACCTTGAGCCAAGCCTGGTTCGAGGTGGCGGTAAAGGAGGTTTGGGCGCTTTGGTTGGACAGGCTGACGGACTTTGCGGCCGGATTCCCTGCCCCTATGGTGGCCTCGAAAGAGACGGTGCTGGGCGTGGGCGCGAGCGCGGGTGGCTGCTCCGCCACGGAGAACGACACGGGGATGGTGGTGTTGGGCCGGCCGCTACTGGCGACGGTAATCGTGCCGGTGTAAGAGCCGGGCGCCAGACCAGCATGATCGGCCGAGACCTGGAGGGAGACCGAGCCGTTCGCCGCGACGGAACCGCTGGCAGGAGTGACCTGCAACCAGTTCTGGTTGTCCGAGACGGTAAAGGCGGCCTCGGGCCCCGAGTTGGACAGCGAAACAGACTTCGCCGAAGGCGCGGGCGAGCCGGCGGTGGCGCTGAAACTGAGGCTGGTGGGCGAGGGCGCCAGGGCCGGCGGCTGCTGCACCACCAGGGTGACTGCGACGGTGGTATTCGGGCGCCCGGGGCAACTGATGGTCAACGTTCCGGTATGAGTGCCCGCGGCAAGGCCGGATTGGCTGGCTTGCACCTGAACGGACGCGGACGCTTTCGATGCGATCGAACCGCTGGCCGGTTGGACAGTCAACCAGGACTTGTTGGACGCGATGCTGAAGGTGCCCGCCGATCCCGCGTTATTGATCGATAGATTCTGGGCTGCCGGTGTGGCGCCGCCTACCTGGCCTTGGAACGACAGGCTGGTGGGAGAAGCGGTAAGCGCAGGTTCGGGCGCCGTCAGGTTGAGCGTGACGGGAAGCTGGATGGCGGACCCGCTGGAGGGGGTAACGGTAACGACGTCGGTGTGCGTGCCAGCCGCCAGACCCGACGGGTTCACCGCGACGTTGAACGAATCGGAACCACCGGCTGCCACGCTGCCGGAAGTCTTGCTGAGCGTCACCCACGCCTTGGTCTTCGCGGCAGTGTAGGTGGCCGCAACGCCGCTGCCGACGTTCACCTGGCCGTTCAGGACCGTGGTGGAACCGGCGGTGGCCGAGAAGGTCAGGGGCGAAGGCGCCGTGGTGACCTGCACTCCGCCGGCCTCCACTTTCATGGTGACCAGGATCTGCTTGCCCAGGGCCGGTTCACCGGAGACCGAGCGGACGCGAATGAGTTCGTTGTAGGTCCCGGCCGGCATTCCAGCGGCGGAGACCGCCACCTGCAGGGTGGCCGGGAAGCTGCTGAAAGACGTCTGGTCGAGTCTGACCCACTTGGCGCCGCCCACCTGGGTCACGGACAGGGTCGCGGATTTGTTGAAGCCGATTGTGACCGGAACGGTCGTGCTGCCGCCCACTGGCAGCGTGGGAGTAATGGAGGACTGGCTCAGGGTGATGATGCCGCCCCGGAGGACAAACGTCACCGGGATCTCGACCTTCGGCCTTTGATAGACGTTCATCTGAGCAAGCCCGGTGTAGGTGCCCGCTTCGAGGTTGGAGGGGTTGGCGGATACAATGAATTCCCGGCTGCCGTTCTCGAGGAAATTGACGGCCTCGGGAGTGAACTTGATCCAACTGGCATCGGAATACTGCGCGGACAGCAGGACGGCAGGACCCGGATTGGAGACCGTAAAGGTCCGGCTGACGGCGGCCGTGGTGCCGGCGTCAGCGGACAGGGAGATGGACGAAACACTCGGAACCAGGGCCTGGGCCGGCAGGAGTGCGGGAAGGAGGAGAAGAGCAATAAAAGCTTGGCATAGAGAACGATGAGACATGGTTTGGCACGCTCCTGTGGACTTCCACCACGGGCACCGCCGGACCGGGACAACAAGGCGGCAGTGACCGATGGTTTGGCTTCACATTCAGTTGTTCGGAGAGTCAGTAACCGGTCTTTAGGCGGGGTGGGATGGGAATGCGCGGAGTTGGGTACCTGAAAAAACCCTAGTTACTCGAGCCATTCCAGCGTGGTTCCGGCGAGGCAGCCTCCGAGAAATAAGGCCGCGGTCCTTTCGACTGAGTCCAGGACCTTAGCCGCATTTTCCCTCGAGCGCGATACCGTCACCGCGGCAATGACAGCCGAGTTGTGCAGGTTGAGATCCTCCACCTCGGCAATGGCGACATTGTGGCGGGCGCGGACACGGTCCTTAAGCCCTTTCACCCAATGCCGTTTTTCTTTCAAGGAGTGCGCGCCGGCCAGACGGAGTTCGATGGTCAAAACGCCGATAGCAGGCATCGGACCTTACTCCAGGCCGTCTTGCGCCACCTTTTCTTTCACGAAGGCTTCGATGACGTCGCCTTGCTTGATGTCATTATACCCGGCGAGGCCGATGCCGCACTCGAAGCCGGCCTTCACTTCCGAGGCGTCGTTCTTGAAGCGTTTGAGCGAATCGATGCGGCCGGTGAACACGACGACGTTATCGCGGAGCAGCCGCACCTCGTTGTCGCGGCCAATGACGCCGTCCTGCACGTAGCAGCCGGCGACGGTGCCGACCTTCGAGATGCGGAAGGTTTCGCGCACTTCGGCCCGGCCGCGGTAGGCTTCGCGGTAGACGGGTTCGAGCATGCCCACCATGGCGCGTTTGATCTCGTCGGTGAGTTCGTAAATGATGGTGTGCAGCCGGATATCGACCTTTTCGGTCTCGGCCAGTTCGGCGGCTTTGCGTTCGGGCCGGACGTTGAAGCCGATGATGATGGCGTTGGAGGAAGAGGCGAGATTGACGTCGTTTTCGCGGATGGCGCCGACGCCGGCGTGGAGCACGCGGATCTGCACCTTGTCGGTGGAAAGCTTCTGCAGCGTTTCGGCGAGCACTTCGGCGCTGCCGCCGACGTCGGCCTTGATGATGAGGTTGAGTTCCTTGGTTTCGCCTTCGCGCAACTGGGCGTGGAACTGTTCGAGCGAGACGCGCGTTTTGGCCATGGCGGCCTCGCGGGCCTTTTGCTCACGGAACTCGGCAATCTGGCGGGCCTTGGCGAGATCGGTAACCACCTGCAGGGTATCGCCGACTTCCGGAAGAGATTCGAGGCCGATCAATTCCGCCGGCATGGAGGGCCCGACTTCTTTCACCTGGTTGCCGCGGTCGTCATAGAGGGCGCGCACGCGGCCGAAGACGCTGCCGCAAAGGTAGTAGTCGCCCACGCGGAGGGTGCCGTTGCGGACCAGGAGGGTGGCGACGGGGCCGCGGCCGCGGTCCACCTGCGCTTCGAGCACGGTGGCGACGGCGGGACGCGCCGGATTGGCCTTCAACTCTTTGAGATCGGCCACCAGCAGAATCATCTCGAGCAGGAGGTCGAGGTTCTGGCGCTGTTTGGCGGAGACGGGCACAAACGGCGTGTCGCCGCCCCAGTCCTCGGGCATCAGCCCGATTTCCGTCAATTGCTGCTTGACGCGCTCGGGCTGAGCCTCGGGCTTGTCGATTTTGTTCACGGCCACGATGATGGGCACTTCGGCGGCCCGGGCGTGGTCGATGGCCTCGCGGGTTTGCGGCATCACGCCGTCGTCGGCAGCAACGACGAGCACGACGATGTCAGTGACCTTGGCGCCGCGGGCGCGCATGCGGGTGAAGGCCTGGTGGCCGGGAGTATCGATGAAGACGATCTTCCGGCCATTCAGTTCGACGTGGTAGGCGCCGATGTGCTGGGTGATCCCGCCGGCCTCCCTGGCAGCCACGTTGGCTTCGCGGATGGCGTCGAGCAGCGAGGTCTTGCCGTGGTCGACGTGGCCCATGATGGTGACCACAGGCGGACGGGTTTCCAGATCGCCCTCCACCTCAGTGAGGTCGGACTCCTGCACGCTTTCCTGCTCGTAGCTCATGCGCGAGGCTGTGGCGCCGAAGGCCCGGGTGATCTCTTCGGCCAGTTTCACGTCAAGGGTCTGGTTGATGGTGGCCAGCACCTTGCGCTCGAGCAACACTTTAATGACCAGGGCGGCGCGGACGCCGAGCTTTTCGGAGAGTTCCTTGACGGTGATGCCTTCCGAGATGGCGATTTCGCGGTCGATTACCGGCAGTTGGGTTTCCTGCCGGCGGTTGACGGGCTTGAGTTTGCCCTCTTCGAGTTCGAGTTCCTTGCGCTGGGTGCGCTTACGCGCGGCGTCGCGGCGGGCGGCGTCGGTGGCGGGCGGCGGCGGCTCCAGGGCAGGCGCGGTGGGATGAGGGCCGCGGCC
>CAYWQS010000043.1:0-37806 GCA_964460395.1 uncultured Solibacteraceae bacterium
CCTATGGTTAGTAGACAAAAAGCGCTAGCCCGGCGGGTTCATTCCCGTGATAAGCTGTGGATTCGTTGAAGGAGAGTTGGTTGCCACGTTCTCAACCGGACCATTGGTCTCCTCCCGGCGTCGCCGATAGTCTGCCCCTGACCCAGCACCGCTTGCGCGCCCGGATCAGTCTCGACGACATCATTGCCGTAACGAAGATCAGCCGCCGTTTTTTGGAGGCGATTGAGGCGGGAGACTACCGGCAGTTGCCGGGAGGCATCATTGGGCTCAACTACGTGCGGCAGTACGCGGAGGTCGTGGGATACGACAGCGAGGCTCTGGTCGACCACTACCGGAAAAAGACCGGACAATGCCCCGCGCCAGAGGCGTCGCCTGTGAGGCGCACGCAAACCCAATCCATTCTGCGGTTGGCGCGATTCCTGTCAATGGGCTAAGCACGGCCCAAAAACGCTCGCCAGTTCGGTCATTCTGGCCGATGTGGATTGCAACTCCGATTTTTTTCTTCAAAACCTGTGCCGCGCTCCGATAAGGGAGAATGTAGGCCGACGGATGGACCTCGCTCGCACGGGGAGAACATCCAGGAGGAGCCGAATCAATGAGAATCGACGATCAATATATCCAGGGGGCGGCGGCGCGAGGGCTTGGACAGTCCCCGGCCGTGGAGGGGGCCGATTCGCGGACGCCAACTGCGGGGCAGGATGTGGGCCGCAGCCCGGGCGACAGGATTCAGTTATCCACGCTGGCGGAGCAATTGAGGGCCTTGCAGCCCGGTTCGGAGGCGCGCGAGGCGGAGATCGCGCGGCTGCGCGCTGAGGTGGAACAGGGCCAGTATCGCGTCGATGCGGCGCGGGTGAGCGAAGCGTTGCTGGAAGAAAGCCTGCGCGAGACCAAGCACGAAGAAACCCGGCGCGAGGTGCCTCCCCTCCATGCGCCGGATGCGTAAGGGCGTCGGGACGATGGGCGAGCCGAAACCAGTCAGCACTTTAGGAGCAGGCGAGGCAATCGTTGCGCTTGAGGCAGGGTTGCGGCGAGTACTGGCGTGGGCTGCAAGCGGAAGAGGCGACGATCCCAAACCGGTCGAAGCCGAGCTGGCGCAACTGGTAGAGCAGGCTTCCGCGCTGCAGCAGTGGCTGGCCGCGCGGCCGGAGAGCGAGGGAATACCCACTCATTTAGGGGCTCAACTCGAACAGTGCCGCCGTCGCGTCGCGCTGCTGCGAAGTCTGCTCGATCAGGCGGCATCCATCCGGTTGGCGCACTGGCTGCCCCCAGCCGCAGAGGGATACGAAGCTGATGGCACGCCACTGGGGGGCAGGCCGGGTCCGCGTTTGGTGCGGAGGCTGCTTTAGGTGGTTACCCGCGGGGGATCGGAAGCATGAGCAACCTCTTTGTCAGCCTCATCAATTCCGGCAACGCGATGCGGGCGTTCGATCGTGGCGTGACCGTAGTGCAGAACAACGTTACGAACGCGAATACGCCGGGCTACGCCAAGCAGAGGGTCCTCTACGAATCGCTCCGGTTCATGCCCGAAACCGGCCTGGCGGGCGGGGTTCGTGCCGCAGGCATCCTCGATAGCCGGAGCGCCGCCGCCGAAGAAGGTGTGCGGCGGCAACTGTACGGCTTCGGGGAGGCGGGCGAAACAGTCCGGCAACTGGAGCGGCTGGAGCCCGTGATGAGTGTTGCCGCCAACAGCGGCCTGGGCGCGGCGCTGAATCAGTTCTTCCAGTCGGTTTCGGCGTTAACGGTCTCGCCAAACGATGTGGCCGCGCGGCGAGTGGCTTTGGAAAGGGCTGGCAGCGTGGCACAAGCCTTCCAGGGTACAGCGCAACAACTGGCGCTGGCTGCAGGACAGGCCGGGACGGACCTGCACCAAACCGTGGAACGGCTCAATGCCCTGACGGGTGAGTTGGCACAGGTAAATCACCACCTGAAACAGGATTACCGCGCGCAACAGGACCCCGGTCTAGCCGCGCGGCTGAATACGCTGCTCGAACAACTATCCGAGATTACCCAAGTGACCGTACTGAGGGCCGAGGACGGAAGCGTGTCGGTCTATGCGGGCGGGCAAGTCCCGTTGCTGATCGGCGCGAGGCAGTTCGCGCTGACGGCAGTCAGCGCTGGCGGCCAGCTCTCCATTCACAACTCGGATGGGGAAGACATTACAGCCAGGTTGGGCCCCGGCAGAGGACAGGCCATCCTCCGGTTTCATAACGAAACATTGGCGGAGATTCAGAGGAGCGTCGACCGTTTGGCGCAGTCTTTCGCCGACGAAGTGAACACCCAGTTGTCCGCGGGCCTGGACCAGACCGGGCAGCCACCTGCCCAACCGTTATTTGTTTACGACCCGCTGAACGGAGTGGCTCGCACCTTGCGTGCCGCGGCCCTTGCGCCCCAAGATCTGGCCTTGGCCGCCGCGGGGGCCCCCGGGGGCAATGGCAATGCGCTGGAACTGGCGGCCCTGGGGGCAAAGCGCCCGCTGGACGGCTATACCTTCGCACAATACTATGGAACCATTGCGGCCGGGGCCGGGCGTAACCTGGACCACGCTCGTCAACGACTGGCGACGCAGGAATCTCTGTTGGCGCAAGCCCGCGAGCTTCGCCAGGAATTGCAGGGTGTCAGCCTGGACGAGGAGGCGCTACTCCTCATGCAATACCAGCGGGCGTACGAGGCGACGGCGCAGTTGGTGCGCGTGCTGGACGAAATGCTCCAAAGCGCTTTCCATATGCTGCGGTAGGAGTGAAACGATGCGGATTCCCAGCGTTGATGCCTCGGCAGACCGGTTCTTGACCGGGCTCCGGCGCCTGGACCGGCTCCGCGAACAAGCGCAGCGTCAAGTCGCTTCGGGCCGCCGCCTCGAGGCGGCTTCCGATTCGCCAGACGATGTGCCGCGCCTGCTGCAAGTCCGCTCGGAAATTGCCCGGTTGGAACAGACCGAAAAGGATCTCGCAAACGCAACTTCGGAAACCCTGGCTGCTGAACACGCTCTGCAGACGGCGGCAAAGCTCATGGACCGGGTGCGTACACTTGGCGCGCAGGGCGCATCGAGCTTTGCGAGCGCCGCCACAAGACAAGGTCTGGCCGAGGAAGTGGGAGACATCCTGAAACGGTTGGTCGCGCTGGCCAACACGGAATCCTTGGGCCGTTACATCTTCGCCGGCAACAACGACCAGCAGGCGCCATATGTTTGGGACGAAACATCAACGCCGAAGTGGGGGCTTTATGAGGGCACAGATGCCGCGCGCGAACTCAGCCACCCGACAGGTGCCCGAATGGAAATTGCCAGAGACGCCCGCTGGATTTTCGATTCGAGTGACACTTCTCGCAGCGTGTTTCAGCAAGTTCAGGAACTCTACGATGCGTTGTCAACCAACGACGAAGCACGCATTCAGAACGTCCAAGGCGTGCTGGGGCAAGTGACGGAGCACGTGAACTCTGCGCTTTCGTTCTATGGCAATGTTCAGAACCGGCTGGCCGAAGCCCTGGCAACTGCGCAGCAAATGAAACTGCGGATTGAGTCAGCCCGTGCGGGCATGGAAGACGCCGATCTGGCGGAATCCATCCTCCAACTGCAGCAAGCCCAATTCCAGCGGGAAGCCGCTCTGCAAGTGCGCTCGCAGGTACAGCGGCGTTCGCTCTTCGACTATCTGGCCTGAGCTGCCGGCTCAAAATCGCCAGGAAACCAGGCGCCGCTCAGTCATCTCTTCAATGGCGTACTTGGGGCCTTCGCGTCCAGTACCACTGTCCTTCACTCCGCCGTATGGCATCTGGTCCAGCCGGAACTGCGGAACGTCATTGATCAGGAAGCCTCCCACTTCTACCTCCCGCGCGGCCCGGAAAGCCTTCGAGAGATCCCGGGTGAAAAGCCCGGCCTGAAGTCCGTAGGAAGAGCGGTTGGTGGCCTCGATGGCCTCCTCAAGCCGGCTGTAAGTGCGAACACAGGCGAGCGGGCCGAATGCCTCCTGTGCAAACACACGGCTGTCCTCGGGAGGATCCAGCAGCAGACAAGGCGTCATCCGCGTGCCGTCGCGCTCGCCGCCGGCAGCCCGGCGTGCGCCGGCCCGTTCGGCCTCCTCAATCCATGCCTCCACACGCCGTGCCTCAGATTCGGTGATGAGGGAGGAAACCTCTGTGCTTTCATCAAGAGGATGTCCCCGCCGCAATGCCTCAGCAAGGGCGGCGAAACGCTCGATGAACGCCGGAGCGATGTCTTCGTGCAGGTAGATGCGCTGGATGGAGATGCAGACTTGACCGGAGTGCGCATAAGCGCCGGGGACCGCGCGGGCTGCACAATCTTCAAGGTCGGCGTCGGGCTCCACCAGCAAAGCGGAGTTGTTGCCCAGTTCGAGGGTGACGCGCTTGCGTGCCGCTCGGGCCTTCAGCGCCAAACCCACTTCGGCGCTGCCGGTAAAGGTGATCATAGCGACGCCCGGATGGTCTGCGAGAACATGTCCTACTTCCGCGCCGGAGCCGGGTACGACGTTCAGCGCGCCAGGCGGCAAGCCGGCATCGTGCAACGCCTGGGCGAGGAGCCAGGCGGATACTGGCGTCGCCGAGGCGGGTTTGTGAACGACAGCGTTGCCCGCCGCAAGGGCTGGGCCGATCTTGTGGACAGAAAGGTTCAGCGGAAAGTTAAACGGCGTGATGGCGGCAATCACCCCAAGTGGCAGGCGTAAAGTCATGGCCAGGTGATCGCGGCCCGCCGGCAGGGCGTCCATCGGCACCACTTCCCCGCACAACCGGCTGGCCTCTTCGGCGGAGAACAAGAGCGTATTGGCCGCCCGTTCCGTCTCCACTCTGGCCTCGCGGAGGGGTTTGCCGGATTCCGACGCGATGGTACGGGCAAATTCCTCCTTCCGGTCGAACAACAAGGCGCGCGCGCGGCGGAGAATCTCCGCGCGTTCCGCGTTGGTGAGCGCGCGCATGATGCGGGAAGCGCGCAAAGCCGCTTCAATGGCGGCGTTGACGTGATCCTGATTGGCCTGTGCGACTTGGGCGAACGGCTCCCCGTCATATGGAATCCGAACGGCGATTTGGCGGCCGGACACCACCGGACGCCCGTCGATCCAAAGAGGGATTTCCATCATGGCTGGTTGGGTGCTCCACTGCCCATGGTGAACGATTCCGAGACCACGTGGAAGCTGGGATCAAGCACCCAATAGGCACTGAAGCGGCCCTCTTCGGGTAACCCGAAGCGGAGATCATGGGCCGATACGCGTACGGCTCCCTCCGGTTGTGCCGCAGGGATCAGGCGCCAGAGAGTCACCTGTGAAAAATCAAGAAATACCCGGCCTGTCGAAGTCTGGCGAATGCTCTCCAGATGGCGGCGCAGGTCCGGCCGGTAATACACGCGCGCGGATTCGGGGTCGAATTCCTGTAGCAGGTCGATTTCGACACAGTGCCAGGCTTTGGCGGTTTGCACCGCACCCTGCCATCGCCATGGGCTGGCCACCGTGGGGAACGCGTGCACACGCAGCGGCTTCTCTCCGGCGTAAAGGCGCGAGTCGAGCGCCGCGAGGGCGCGGGCATGGGTTTCATGCCGGACCACCAGGAAGGCCAGCAGCAGCATCAGGCTGGTCCAGGCGGCGGTACGGCCTTGGCCTGGGCGGGCTCCGATCTCTGAAGCCACCAGCCGGCTGAGCATGGGTCCAAGTACGGCAACAGCCAGCAGCCCCCAGATCCAGAGGTCCACGATATGCACGAAATCGAAATGCAGCCAGTCTGAACGCCACGGCAGAAGGAATTTTGTGCCATAAACGTTCGGCAGGTCCAGCAAGGGGTTGCTCAGGCTGCCTGCCAGGGCAGCCAGCCATGCACCCCGCCAGGCGGATGGCGGAGGCTTGAGCTTGCGCGTCCAGAGCCACCAGATGGGCAGCAGCGCAAGGGCGATCAGGGGTGCAACCACGACGGAATGGCTCCAGCCCCGGTGGTGCTCGAGATACGCCAGGGGGCTGATCGTGCCCGTCACAATGTCAAAATCCGGTGCGTTGGCGGCGATCACGACTAGCGGAGTGACGCGCGGCGCCAGGCGGTTCAGTCCGGCACGGGCCAGCAGCACCCCCACCAGCGAATGCGTGAGGTTATCCATCAGGTCAACTCCACGGCATAGATCTGCGGGTGGCCTGAAAAGTCACTGGTGAATATGACGTGGCGTTCCTCTGGAGTGAAGGAAGGGTGCGGATGGGTCCATTGTGGGCCGTAGACGGTATCGGTAGCGGATTCCATCCAACTGAGAGTGCCAGTCTGGTTGGCCCGCGCGGCGGCGAAGTCCTCGGGCATCGCGTAGGTCGACCTCCTCCATTGCGAGCCTGCGTTCGAGGACTGGGTAAGGCACAACGGCCGCACTTGCCCTGTGGCGCTATCAATAATCAGCAGTCCACGGTCGGGATGATTCGTATCGCAAAGAATTCGCCGGCCGGCGCGATCGGGGGTGATGTGCCAGGCATTAATCTCAGCGATCAAAGTCCGCTGGCGCGTTTGCCAGTTCATGCGCCAGAGCGAGTGCGGCCAGATCGTGTACACCAGATCGCCGGTGTCGCCCAGGAACGTCTCGTGCACCACAAACTCCTCGTTGCCGTGCTCATAGAGGCACTCCAGCCCGGTGCCGTCGCGTCTGACGCGATGCATGCGGGGTGCGGGGTCGCCGGCAAACTCGATCCATTCAGGTTCGAGAGGGTGAAACTGAGGATGGATTACGGTACGCGGAAAAGGAATCCAGGACGCATAGGCTGCAGAGATCTGCACCACCAAAAGTCCATGTTGATTTTCGCGCTTACCGGCGGCTGTCACCCAGTCGCCATCCCTGCTGAGCGAGACTTCGCCCAACTGCGCTGGGGCGGCATCGAACACCAGCCGTTCCTCCAGAGTCCGCCAGTTCATCCGCCAGATGGCGCCGCCACGCACGAAATAGAGGTCCCGCCCGTTGGGATGGAAAGCGGCGGAAAACGGATGGATGGCGGCGCTGTCCGTCCACTGAACCATAGAGCCAGCGGGCCAATCCTCGATCGCAAATAGTTGGGCGCTGCCGCTGCGGTAGCTTGTGAACACCATCGTGCGGCCGTCGGGCGCTACGGAGCTTTGCAAGAAGTAGGTGGCGTGATTGATGCAGGGCGCGGCGGTCAATTGCCAGAGGGTTTTGCCCGATTCTGGCTGTTCAACAGGCCGGAACTCAGAAGGGAAGCGGGTGCCTTTCACTGGCCTTCATTCTATTTGCGGAAGACCAGCACGTGCTGCCATGGCAAACCTGGAATGGACTCCATGAATTGAAACCCCTCATGCTCCAGTTCCAATCGCACATCGGCGACGGTCATTTTATGCTCGGGCCGGATGGGGACGGAGGGATCTTCGCCACGGAATTCCAGCAGCACCAGCCTGCCATCGGACTTGAGGGAGTTTTTCAGGTTGCGAAGCACCTCCTGCGGGAAGGCCAGTTCATGGTAGACATCCACCATGATCGCCATGTCGATCGACTCCTGCGGAAGTTTTGGGTCGCGGGTGGTGCTCAGGATCACTTCGACGTTGGATAATTTCCGGCGGGCTACCCGCTGGCGCAGCAGGTCCACCATTCCGCTCTGGATTTCGGTTGCATATACCTTGCCCTGCGGACCAACGGCTCGCGATAGCAGTTCAGTGTAGTAACCGCTTCCGGCTCCGACGTCGGCAACCGTCATACCAGGCTGGAGCTTGAGGAGTTGCACCGCCAGTTTGGGTCTTTCTTCATCTTCCCGTTCAGCGCGCTCAAGCCAGGGGGCCCCTTCAACGCTCATTACCGGAGCAATCAGGCGGCCGGAGACGGGGTGCCGGGGCCGCTGGGCCCAAGAGGCGGCAGGGATCGAGGCCGCCAGGGCCAGTCCCCAAACAAGGATTTGCGTGCGGGTCATGGATTCGATACCGTCACCTTTGAGGATTCTTTGGAGGACGGGAAATGATTGGTTTTAATTTACCGCGCGGATCAGGGCTGGCGGCCCTCGCCGGGCTGTTTCTCATCATCGGATGCCAGCCGAGTTCCAGGAAATCCGAGCAGACCGTGCCGATTGGTACGACGGTCACCGTCAGCCCGTTAAAGTACACGGTGTTCGAGACCCGTTGGTCGGAGGGCCTGACGACCGACGAGGGGCCCAGGAGTCCCAAGCACCGGTTCCTCATGGTCCATGTGGCGGTTGAAAACACCGGAGCCAATGAGGTCAGCATCCCCCAGTTTCGTCTTGTGGGTGCCAAGGGCGAGGTGATTGAAGAGGAAAGCAGCGGTGCTGGTGTGCGCGATTGGCTGGGGTTCCTGCGAACCGTGCAACCCGGATCAACGGAACGGGGCGTCGTGCTGTTTGATGCGCCCCAGGCCGGATACAAACTGCGCGTGGCGGCCGGCGATGACCCTGAACGTGAGCAGACGGCGCTCATCGACATGCCGCTGCAACTCGACATGGGGCCGCTATCCCCCCCCGCTTCAGCAACGCCGGGCGCACAATAAAGATGTGAAGAGACGCGCCTTCGGCTGGACGCTGTTGGGCGGGACGTTGTGGGCTCGGCAGGCTCCGAAAGGCCCGGTTCGTCTGAGTGTCGCCCGGGTGGTCTTTCACCAGGGCGAAGACGGGGCGGCGCTGCCTGCCACATACCAATACGTTTCAGGTGAACCCCTCTATCTGAGCTTCCGCATTGCGGGCTACCGGGCGGTGAAGGACCAGGTGGAGTTGCGTTGGCAGATCATCGCCACCGATCCGGACGGCCTGCTGCTCTTCCCTCCTTTGTCGGGGGAATTACGGGAGGAGGTGACGCACAACGACGAAAACTGGCTGCCCCGTGTCCAACAAACCTTGACCTTACCGCCTCAACTGCCTTCCGGAGTGTTCAAATTGAAACTCCGCGTCGCGGATCAGCATGCCCAGGCAAGCGCCGAGCATGAGGCGGAGTTTCGCGTGCGGGGGAGGCAATTCGCTCCTCAGGGGGAACTGACGGTCAGGAACCTCCGCTTTTTCCGCGAGGAGGACGATCCGTATCCCGCTGAGCCGCCACTGTTTACGGCCGGAGCCACAATTTGGCTTCGTTTTGACATTCTGGGCTTTCAGCTTGGGGACAAGAACCTCTACGACGTTGGCTATGGGGTCCAGGTGCTGCGTCCATCGGGGAAGGTGCTGTTCGAAACCGAGGACGCGGCTCGCGAAAAGGAGACTCCGTTCTATCCCAAACGGGCCATGCTGGGCGGCTTCAGTTTGAACACCACGCCGGATCTGACGCCGGGGGAGTACACCGTGGTCATCCGTGTCAGGGATGCCGTGGGGGGACACGAGGTGGAGCATCGCGGCGTATTCCAGGTGGAGAAGCCCCCGGGTTAATTCCCTGGTGAGAGATTCCCTTTGGGGGCGCACCACTTGAGGTGGTGGCCGCAAGGCGAGCAATCAAGGCCACGCACAGCCAGAAGGAGTACAAGGTGGCCTTGTTTCGGACGCGGTCGGCGGCGGTGTTTGGTATTGAAGCGCGGCCGATCGAAGTCGAAGTGGACTTGGCCCAAGGCGGTTCGGCCCGTGATTTCATCATGGTAGGGATGCCGGACGCCGCCGTGCGGGAAAGCCGGGAGCGCATCCGCAGCGCTTTGCTCAACTCCGGCTTTGGCTATCCTTCCCGGGCAGTGACGATCAACCTGGCGCCAGCCACCCTGCGAAAGGCCGGCTCGGGGTTCGACCTGCCGATGGCGCTGGCGATCCTCGGAGCGATGGGTGTGGCGCCGGCCGCGCCGGGGCATGTGCTGGCGGGTGAGCTATCCCTGGATGGGGCTCTCCGGCCGGTGCGCGGAGCGCTTTCCATGGCCGTATGTGCGCGGAAGCAGGGCGCTACCGCCATGGTGGTGCCTAAAGAGAATGCGGCTGAAGCAGCCGTGGTGGAAAACCTCCCGGTCTATGGGTTGGCCCATTTGCGCGAGGTGGTGGCTTTTCTCCAGAAACCGGAGGCATTTGCGGCAGTACGGTCGATCGCCATGGAAGCCTCTCGGGATTGCGCGGACTTCGCGGACGTTCGCGGGCAGGTGGGCGCCAAGCGTGCGCTCGAAGTGGCGGCTGCCGGGGGGCATAACGTATTGATGGTGGGTCCGCCAGGGTCTGGCAAAACGATGCTGGCGCGCCGGTTACCCGGGATATTACCTCCATTGACGTTTGAAGAGGCGCTTGAGACCACGCAGGTCCACAGCGTGGCTGGCGTGCTTGCCGAAGGGGCCGGGTTGATTCTAAACCGTCCCTTTCGCGCTCCGCATCACACCATCTCCGACGCAGGACTCCTGGGTGGGGGCGCGTCCATCCCCCGCCCCGGGGAAGTGAGCCTGGCGCACCATGGGGTGCTGTTTCTCGACGAGTTGCCCGAATTCGCCCGCAACGTGCTGGAACTCTTGCGGCAACCGTTGGAAGAACGGAAGGTGACGGTGGCGAGGTCTCAGATGACCCTGGAATTCCCCTCCAATTTCACACTCGTTGGGGCGATGAACCCGTGCAAGTGCGGATTCCACGGAGACTCGACGAGAGAATGCCGCTGCACCGGAGCGCAAATCCAGCAGTACGTGGGCAAAATCTCCGGGCCGTTGCTGGACCGTATCGACTTGCATATCGAGGTGCCTGCGGTGCCTTACCAGGAACTTCGCGGCACGCCGGAAAGCGTGGACTCGGCATCCATGCGGGCGCGCGTGCTGGCCGCCCGGCAGCGGCAGCATGAACGCGGAGTTGTAAACGCATACATCCAACCCGCCCGGCTCAGGTCCATCTGTCCACTTGACGCGGCAGGCGAGAGAACCCTGGAGTTGGCGGTCCGTCGGATGGGTCTTTCAGCCCGGGCTCATGACCGCATCCTGAAAGTGGCCCGGACCATCGCCGATTTGGCCGGGTCTGAATGCATTCAGGCCAAACACATCGCAGAAGCCGTCCAGTACCGTTCCCTCGACCGAGCTTACTGGCACTAGCCCGCTATCATTTGGTAGGGTTGTCCACTACAATAGCTTCATCAATCTGTCTGGGATCTTAACGAGGTGATGTAGTATGCAGAAGCTGGTGAGCGGTTTCCTGCGCTTCCATGACGAGGTCTTTCCCGCGCAGAAAGAACTCTTCAAGAACCTCAAGTATCACCAAGCCCCTCGCGCGTTATTCATTACCTGCTCAGATTCCCGCTTGGTGCCCACCCTGGTTACGCAGACCGATCCTGGAGAGCTCTTCATCTGCCGCAATGCCGGCAACATTGTGCCGCCCTATGGAGACACGATGGGGGGCGTATCCGCCACAATCGAGTACGCCGTGAAGGCACTGCATGTGCCCAACATCATCATCTGCGGCCACTCGAACTGCGGAGCCATGGCGGGTGTGCTGCATAGGGAGAAGCTCGAGGACATGCCTGTAGTCCGGCACTGGCTGAACATGGCGGAGTCGGCCCGGCAAATTGTCAACACCAATTATCCCGACGCCTCCGACGAACAGAAGATGGAACTGCTCAGCTTTGAGAACGTGGTTGCGCAGTTGGAAAACCTTCGGACGCATCCAAGCGTCTCGCTGGCGCTTGCGCGCGGCGAAGTTCGCCTGTTTGGATGGGTCTTCGACATTGAGTCTGGTGACATCCACGCCTACAACGCCGAGACGGGGGAGTTCGAGAAGTTGACAGGAGAGAACGTGCCCGAAGCGACACCGCCTCCCCGGCGGCGCCTGAAGTTGGCTGAGGCTTCGGTGCAGCGCTCATGAGCAACTTGAGAAAAGGTCAATTCGCCAACGACCTGCTGGCCTCGGTGGTCGTATTTTTGGTGGCGCTGCCGTTGTGCATGGGCATCGCCATTGCCTCTGGCGTATCGCCCGCAAAAGGCCTGCTGTCCGGGATGATTGGCGGCGTGGTCGTGGGGATGCTAGCCGGAGCGCCGCTGCAAGTTTCCGGACCCGCTGCTGGGTTGGTGGTGATCGTTTGGGATATCGTGCGCGACTTTGGCATTGAACGACTGGGATTAATGATCCTTGCGGCAGGCGTAATGCAGATCCTTGGGGGGGTGCTACGGGTCGGCAGTTGGTTCCGCGCCGTCAGTCCTGCCGTTGTGAGCGCCATGCTTGCGGGGATTGGCATCCTGATCTTTGCCTCACAGTTTCATGTCATGGTTGACGACGCTCCGCGCCCCAGCGGGGTTTTGAACCTCATTTCAATTCCCGAAGCTGTGTATAAGGGAGTGGTGCCGCTGGATGGAAGCAGTCATCACGTGGCGGCTCAGATCGGAATCCTCACAATCGGTTGTATGCTGCTCTGGACCCGCTACCGGCCGGGCAAGCTCAAAATGTTGCCAGCGCCGCTTGTGGGAGTACTGGTGGCTACCGCCGCGGCCGCCTCGCTGCGGTTGCCGATTCATTATGTTCAGTTGCCCGAAAGCTTCTGGGACGCCGTAGAAACTCCGGCGCCAGAGGTAATGGCTTCGCTGCTCAATCCGCTGTTTTTGCTGGGGGCCTTTGGTCTGGCGTTCGTCGCCTCCGCCGAGAGCCTGCTATCGGCGGTCGCGGTGGATCGCCTGCACAGTGGACCCCGGGCGAATTTCGAGAAGGAACTGGTGGCGCAGGGCGTGGGCAACACACTGGCTGGCCTGCTGGGTGCATTGCCGATCACGGGTGTCATCGTTCGCAGTTCGGCGAACGTCGAGGCGGGTGCGCAGACACGGCTTTCCACCCTTCTGCATGGCCTATGGCTGCTGCTACTGGTCTTGGTGTTTCCGCAGGTGCTCTCGTTGATTCCCACCTCGGCGCTTGCGGCCATCCTGGTCTACACCGGATACAAACTGGTGAACATCCAAAACGCAAAGACGATTCTTCGGTATGGCCGAATCCCGTTTGCGATTTATCTGGCAACCATTCTGGTGATCGTGGGCAAGGACTTGCTGACGGGCGTTGTGGTGGGTGTAATTCTGACCACACTGAAACTGATCTACAAAGTGACCCGGCTTTGGATTCGGGTGGAAACCAGCCGCGGTCCGGGCATCGTGGATCTGTATCTGGAGGGCAACGCGACGTTTCTGCGCTTGCCGCACCTGGCTCGCGCTCTGGAACAGATTCCGCCAGGCAGCGAAGTGCATTTGCATATCCAGAGGCTTCTTTACGTTGATCACTCCTGTATCGACCTGATCCGCTCCTGGGACGCCCAGCAGAGGGACAAAGGCACCCGCCTGGTTGTCGAGTGGAGTGAACTCGAGCAGCGCTACCACACGCCCATGGAGGCGCGGGCCGTTTCTTAAGCGCCGGCCTGCTTTTTCGCCAGGTCGCCAATCACCGGCAGAGAGACGGTGGAACCTTGGAAGGTCTTCCACATCAGGAAGAGCCACACGCCCAGAATGCCGAGGGAAATAAGCACCTGCAACAGCCCGAAGATCACAAGCAGGGCCAGCGGCAGGACGGTGGAGATCACTGTCTCGACAACAATCAGCACGATAATCGCAATGTTGAAGAAGATCGACTGCCAGGCGTGGAAGCGAATCCGCGGGTTCTGGTTATGGGGCGCCAAGGCCAGGAACAGAATCCCGGTGATCAGGCCAAGCACGTAGCAGAGGGCGCCGGCTACGTTCTCGGACAAGCCCTCAGCGCCTGTGGTCTGCCCGGATGCGGGCGGTGCAGCCTGGCCGGGAGCAGGAGCCCCACACTTGCCACAAAAAGCGCCGGTTACCTCGGCGCCGCAATTGGAACAGTACATCGATTTCTCCTCTGGTCGACTATAGCTTTGAAAGAAGAGCGCGTGCGGCCTGGATTAGTTTATCGCGGGATTCCGGGATTGGGCCAGTCTCCAGTTCGAGGTAACTGGATCCCTGCCGCACGATCAGGATCCCGCTGATGCCGCTGATGAGGGCCTCGTCGCCCAGGCCGGACAGTTTCTCTGCGACGGACAGCCCTGGAATGCCCTTTGTCGCACCCTCCATAAGCTTGCTGGCTCCGCGCAACCCCGCCATGGAGGAAGCGCCGTCCTCTCCGGTTCGCAGTGTTACCCGCAGAGCCCTGATCTCCGCATTCGGATCTGCGCTGCCAGCAGTTGCGAGGCCCTTGAGAATGGACTGAGCGAACTTCTGGGGGTCTGCGTCATTTTTCTTTGCCTGGTTCATTTGCCGCTCCGCCTCGGCTTTGGCGGCCTCGGCAACCGGCTGCCCCGCCACGAAATAGGAACACTGAGACGGCGTTCCGCCAGACTCAGTCCTGATCACAGGAAAGCCCAGTACCGCGGACGCTTCGGCCGCGGTCCACAAGGCACAGAGATCGCGGCCTTCCGCGGCGCTCTGCTTTACCGCGCTGCGGCCGGAATCCGATTGGGCACTCTCATCGCCCGTAATCAGCGCACGGATCTTCCCCGAGGCATACCAGACGCCATAGATGGCCACTCCGGTGACCAGCACCATCACGCCACAACCCACCAGCAGGAGTTTCTTGACATCCCCAGACGGCATGAGGAATTTGACCTCTGAGTTGTTACTATGCGCCAAAACGTTGGCCACGTCCAGTTGAGATCAGTACCAAAGCCGGCCCTGAGTTGCTACAGGCCTCGCAGGAGGTCGTAGCCGTGGTCGGGGATGTGGGCCCAGAGGATTTCGCTGGAGTGGCCGCGGGCGTGGAAGAGTTCGCGGAACCGTTCGCACACAGTTTCGTGGCCGCGCTCGTAGAAGACCAGGACGGAGGGTCCGGCGCCGGATAGGGCACAGCCCAGCAGGCCCTCGGCGCGCAATTCGAGCATTTCGGCCAAGCCCGGAACGAGGTGCTGGCGGTAGGGCTGGTGCAGGCGGTCTTCCAGGGCTGCATGAAAAGCATCGGTGGTCTGGGTCAGCATGGCCGCAATCAGAAGGGCGGAGCGCTGGATGTTGAATACCGCGTCGGCGCGGCTATAGCTCTGGGGCAGAACCGCACGGGCTTCCGCCGTGGGCAGCACGAAATCGGGCACGACGATGGCAACGCCGTAACGCGCGGGCAATTGCATGCGGACGGCGCGGGTGATGCCTTCGCCGTCGATCGCGGAGGCGACGATCGAGCCCAGCACGGCGGCGGCGACGTTATCCGGATGGCCTTCGATGCGCGCTGCCTCATCCAGGATGCGGTGGCGGTCCCAATCGAGTGTCAAGGCCTCGTCGGCAATCACAACGCCCGCCACGAGAGCCGCGGCGCTCGAACCCAAACCCTTGCCGATGGGAATCTCGTTGTGGACTTCCATTTCGATCGGCGGCAGCGGCTTGCCCGCGTGCTCCGCCACGGCCAGGGCGGTCTGCCAGATGAGGTTGTCAGAGCCCCGGGAAATCATCTCCGCGTCGCGGCCCCAGGGGCGGATCCGCAACTCAGGGGATGGCCGGAAACGCACCTCGAGATAAATCGACAGAGCCATGCCGAGGGCGTCGAAGCCTGGACCCAAGTTGGCGCTGGTGGCCGGGACTCTGACTTCGGTCCAACTCATTCCGGCAGGGCGACCTTTTCGCCCGACCGGCAGGAGCTGTAGGCGGCCAGCACGATCTCCAGCGCCTTCAGGCCCTCCTCGCCGGAGACCAGCGGGGCTTTGCCCTCGCGGCAGGCCTCCCCAAAATCGAGAAACTGGCGCTCGAACGGGGTCAACGGAATCGCCATCGGGTCGGATGCTCCGGACATGACGTCCTTTTCGACCGGCGCCGGGTCGCCGGCATCGTCCAATACATCCCAGGTGGTGAGCTTGTCACCGGTGAATACGCACGTGCCCTTGGTGCCATGGATCTCGAGACGTTCACTGTAACCCGGCCACATGGCCGTCGAGGCCTGAACCACGCCGGTGGCCCCGGCTTTATATTTCAGCAGGGCGCAAATCACGTCTTCCGATTCAATCTTGTGCCGCGCGGCCAGTTGCCAGTAGGCGAAGACTTCGGCAACGGGACCCACCAGATAGCGGAGAACATCCACCTGATGCACCGCCTGATTGATGAGCGCGCCGCCGCCTTCCGTAGCCCAACTGCCCTTGATGGGGCGCGAATAGTACTCCTCACTGCGCCACCACTTCACGTAGGCGTCGGCCTGCAGGATCTTCCCCAAGCGTCCATCCGCGATGGCTTTTTTTACAAAGATGGTGGAATCGTCAAAGCGGTGCTGGCTCACCACGCCCAGCACGACGCCGGCGGCGCGAGCGGTTTCGATCATCTTCAGCGCGGTTTCGCGGTTTGTGGAAATGGGTTTCTGCACTTGGATATGCTTCCCATGCCGGGCGGCGATCTCGAGGGGCTGAAGGCGGAAGTCGGGGAAGGTGCAAACATCCACGTAGTCGACGTCTGGATGCCGGCACAGTTCTTCATAGCCGGGCACGAATTCGCAACCGTACTGAGCGGCGAATTTCTCTCCCGCGGGGGCATAGACGTCTGTGCAAACCGTGATCCGATAGCCAATGTTGCGGTACGCCAGGGCGTGCTTGTGCGATATTGCGCCGGTGCCAATGATGCCGACTCTCAAGGGGACAACCTCCTAGGGAAATGCCGAAATGAGCAGGATATCAGAGCGCCTCCGCAGACGCGTCCGCCAGCCCGCAATTTGCACTACTATCGCTGTGAGGCACCTATGAACATCTTGCGCCGCATGCTTCCTCTGGTTTGTCTGGCCGGGCCCCTCCTGTTGCCAGCGGCAGACCGTGTCAAGACCACTGAAGGCGTGGTTGAGTCGAGTGCAGCGCCCGTCCACGGCGTCCGCGCATTCAAAGGGATCCCCTTCGCCCAGCCGCCGGTGGGCGATCTGAGATGGCGGGAACCCCAGCCTCCGAAGAAATGGTCCGGTGTGCGAAAGGCGGACCAGTTTGGGCCCCGGTGCATGCAACGGACCAGTCCGAACGCCGACTATTGGTTCCGCAGCAACGGCATGAGTGAGGACTGCCTATATCTGAACGTGTGGACTCCGGCAAAGTCCGGCAAGGAGCGGTTGCCCGTACTGGTCTACATCTTCGGAGGCGGTTTCCAGAATGGCGATGGTTCGGAACCGCGTTATGACGGCGCCAGTATGGCGTCGAAGGGAATCGTCGCCGTCTCGGTGAACTATCGAACCAACGTTTTCGGGTTCTTCGTGCACCCGGAACTGGCAGCCGAGTCCCCGCAGAAGGCCGCGGGAAACTACGGTCTTCTCGACCAGGTGGCGGCGCTTCGCTGGGTGAAACGCAACATCGGAGCCTTTGGGGGCGATCCGTCCCGGATTACGATTGCCGGCGAATCGGCGGGATCCATCTCAGTGAGCGCGCTGATGGCGTCGCCGCTTTCGCGCGATCTCATTGCCGGGGCGATCGGCGAAAGCGGCGCACTCACGGCCGGAACCATGCCATTACGGTCGATTGAGGACGCCGGCAAAACAGGGATACAGTTGGCCGAGTCTGCCGGCGCCACCTCCCTGGCCGCGCTGCGGGCGCTTCCAGCAGAACAGATCCAGGAAATCGCAGCCAAAGGCCCCC
The DNA here is from genome assembly GCA_964460395.1 of uncultured Solibacteraceae bacterium. Lineage (GTDB taxonomy): Bacteria > Acidobacteriota > Terriglobia > Bryobacterales > Bryobacteraceae > CAYWQS01. Next base: position 17,398 of record CAYWQS010000043.1, read on the forward strand.
CGCTGCGTTTCACTCCGGTGCTTGATGGGTACTTCCTGCCCAGAACGCTTGCCGCAATCTTTGCTGACGGAGAACAAGCGAAAGTGCCTTTGCTCGCTGGGGCAAACTCTCAGGAAATGACCGGCCGGGCTTTACTCGGGCCAGGAGAGCCGAGCGCCGAGGCGTTCCGTGCGGCGGTACAGAAATTCTATGGGGAGCGGGCCGCGGATGTTCTGAAAGCCTATGCCGCGCAGACACCCGAGGAGGTGATGCAGGCGGCAACGGACCTGGCTGGGGACAGGTTTATCGCTCACAGCACCTGGAAGTGGACCGAACTGCACATGCAGACCGGCGGCAAGCCGGTTTATCGCTACTACTACACGCGCGTGAGGCCACCGTATCTCGGCATGCCCGGGCAGACACCACCTCCGCCGGGGCCGCCTGCCCTCGGAGCGGTCCACTCGGCCGAGATTCAATACGCCATGGGCAATCTGGACCTCGACAAACGCTACGCCTGGGAGCCTGCCGACTACAAAGTGTCGGAGATCCTGCAGGGGTACTTCGTGAATTTCATTAAGACAGGGAATCCCAATGGCTCCGGCCTGCCCGAGTGGCCTGCATATGACATCCGGACAAAGTACATGCGAATGCGCATTGGCGATGACACGCGGGCCGAACCGGAGCCACACCGGGAGCGCTATTTGCTATTGGATGAACTGACCGCCACGCGCTGAGGGTTGCTCAGGTACCCTTCAGAACCTCTGCGATCTCGGATTCGCTGATGGCTCCCGCCTTGATGAGGCGCCACCAAGGCTCCGTGATGTCGACCGTCGTGGACCCTTCGCCTCCGCAGACACCGCCATCCAGGACGAGGTCCACCCGCCCATCCATCTCGACAAAGACCTGGATGCCGGTGCGGGCTGTGGGCTGGCCGCTCACGTTGGCGCTGGTGGCGATTAACGGCTGGCCCAACCAGTCCAGGAGCGCCTGCGCCGTGCGCGAACGGGACTGCCGCAGCCCCAAGCGCCCCGTGTTGCCAGTCACCTTTAACGGGATTTTTGCGGAAGCGGGCACGATGATGGTGAGCGGACCGGGCCAAAAGCGCCTGGCGAGGAGGTAGAACCGCGCGGGCAGTTCAGCCACGAGTTCTTCGGCCATAAAAAAATCAGTCACGATGAGGGGCAGCGACCGGTGGGACTCGCGGCCTTTGGCGGCAAACACGCGCCCAACGGCGTGCAGATTGAAAGGATCCGCCACCAAGGTGTACAGAGAATCCGAAGGAATCGCGACTACCTGCCCGCGGCGGATGGCAACGGCGGCGCGTTCAATGGCCTCGATGGAAGGTTGTTCCTGATCGATCTCGATGAGGTCGGTAGCCACAGGATGAAATGTGATCTTAACGCGGGCCAACGGCCTCGGCAACTTCGATGGCCATTGAATACCGGCCGAAGGGTGCGCTCAATTGCACCCCTTCCACTAACGGGCGTACCCGCCGCACCATCTCTTGCGCGATACGGACCCCTTCGGCGCGGGCATCCTCCGGGTTCGCGCAGGCTTTCATTCGCTCCATAAACTCCGCGGGGACGGGTACGCGCAGTTCGTTCACCATGAATTCGGCATTGCGGAAGCTGGTGAGCGGCCAGATTCCGGCAATCACCGGAATGCGAAAGGCGCGGATGCGTTCGAGGAAGAGCATGAGCTGATCGAGGTCGAAGACCGGTTGAGTGACGATGAACTCGGCTCCGGCCTCAACTTTCCAGCGGGTGCGCCGGATCTCTTCGTCCAGATTCAACGCGCCCGGGTTAGCGCCCACGCCCAGGGCGAGCGCGGTTTGCGATCCCATCGGGTTGCCGCCAATATCCAGACCGTGGTTCAGGTTGTTCACGATGTTGGCCAGCCCAATGGCGTCCACATCGAAAACCGCGGTGGCGTCGGGGTAGGAGCCCATGCGTGGCGGATCGCCGGTAATGCAGATGAGATTTCGCACACCGGCCGCATGAGCGCCGAGCAATTCCGATTGAATACCCAGGATATTCCGGTCCCGGCAACAGAAGTGCAGTACCGTTTCGATTTGCGCTTCGCGCTGGATTATCTGACAAGTGACCTGAGCACTGAGCCGTGCACTGGCGCGGGGCCCGTCGGGCACGTTGATGACATCGATCCCGTGGGCCCTGCAAAGTGCAGCCCCAGCCACTTCTTTCTCCGGGTTGACGCCGCGCGGCGGGAGAATTTCCACAAAAACAACAAATTTGCCTGCCGCTATTTTCGCGCCTAACTCGGACTTCTGGGCCAGGGGCACGGGGGGAAGCGCCTGCGCCCTGGCTTGCGGGGCCTCCACCGTAGCTGTCAAGCTTCGCATGCCGGGCTGTAACGAACGGGCTTCGGAACGGATGGCCTTGATGTGCTCCGGAGTTGTGCCGCAACAGCCGCCGACGATTCTGACCCCGGCCCAGAGCATACGCCGTGCGTATTGGGCAACGTACTCCGGTGAACTCAGATAGATGTTTCGTCCTTCGACTTTGGCCGGCAGGCCGGCGTTTGGCATGGCCGAAACAGGTTTGGTGGTGAGTTTCAGCAGCCGTTCCGCCGTTTCGAGCGTTGCCTTCGGCCCGACGGAGCAATTAATGCCCACCACATCGGCTTCCGAGTCGTGCAGAAAGGCGCCCCATGTGTCGAGCGGCGTGCCGTCGTGCAGATTACCGTTGTCGTCAATGGTGATCTGCGCCACCAGCACCATATCCCGTCCGCCGACTTCGCGCCCGGCCCGCAAGGCTTCTCGCAGTTCTGAAAGCTGGGAAAACGTTTCGAACACCAGCAAGTCCACGCCTTCGGCACAGAGGGCGGCAACCTGTTCACGAAAGAACTCGCGAGTCTCGTCAAAGGAGGTGGGTCCGAGCGGTTCAATGAGTACACCCAGCGGGCCGAGAGCGCCAGCAACGAAAACGTCTGTCCGCTCACTGGCGGCTTCCCGCGCCAGCCGCACCCCTGCCCGGTTGATCTCAACCAGTTTCTCGGCCAGACCAAAGGCTGCCAGTCGAGGCCGCGCCGCGCCGAAAGTATTGGTCTCGAGAATCTCGGCGCCGGCCCGTACGTATTCCTGATGAATTTCGCGCACCATCTGGCCAGCGGAAATGTTCAGCTCATCGAAGCAGCGGTTGATGAAGACACCCCGCTGGTAGAGCATCGTGCCCATTGCACCGTCCGCTACCAGCACGCGCTTCGAGAGCACGTCGCGGAACTCCGCGGCCCGGGAAGTCTGGGCATTGAGTTGGCTCATGGTGAAACCCCTCAGGAGGGTTGGCCAAGGAGGCCGCCTCCAATTTCACGATTATCGCAAAGGCTGTGATTCGTCACGGGGGAGAGCGTCAGGGCATCTCCATTTCCACTGGTGAGCCCACGGCAACGCCAAGCGTCTTGGCAGCGTGGCCTTGATTCGCCGCCACTTCGAGAAACCCGTGGCTGCCAGCGACCAGGATTGGCTGCCCCGGATCGCCCGCCGCGTAACAGGGCGACAACATATCGATAGCGGCCAGTCCAATGCGGAGAAGAAACGGCCGCTGCGCGAGGTTCGGGAAATCGCTCAACGGGAGGTTGGTGATGCAATTACCAAACCGGTCGACATACACCACTTCGCCGGACCAGAAGCGCCGGCCAGTGCGCACCGGGTCGAGCGCAGGAAGGCGGGTTGCATCCTTGACCAGGGGACCTAGCCGCCCAAAGGGCAATCCTTTGGCTAAGTGAGCCGCAACGGGCGCGAAGATGTCACGGCCGTGGAATGTTGCGCTGGGGGCGCCGGCGAACAACTTACGGTTGGTGATTTCGCGGCACACGGCCTTCGGCAAGCGCAGCGCGTCGCTGAGCAGTCCGTTATCGGGTCCGAGAAACAGACTTTTGCCCGCGCGGACTGCAATGGCTCGCCGCTGGCTTCCGACACCTGGATCCACCACGCAAACAAAGACGGTGTCATCGGGAAACCAGCGCCAGGACTGGGTAAGCAGAAACCGCGCTGGGGTCAAGGAATAGGCGGGAATCTCGTGACTGATGTCGATGACGCGAGCCGACGGGGCGATGCGGGCTATTACGCCCTTCATCACCCCCACGAAATGGTCCGCCAGGCCAAAGTCGGTAAGCAGCGCGATGGGTTTCATAGGCTTGATAAAATCTTAGAAAGAGTGGGCTTCTACTTCGACCATAACGCTTCGACTCCCGTGTCGCCGGAAGTGCTTGCCACTTTTCAGCGCGTTACTGCCGAAGTGTACGGCAATCCCTCGAGCATCCACACGCAAGGACAGGCCGCGCGGCTTGAAGTGGACCGGGCGCGGGGGCTGGTAGCACAGTGGCTTGGATGCGAGGCGAAAGAGATCGTCTTTACCAGTGGCGGAACTGAGGGCGACAGTCTGGCGATCCTGGGCGCGCCTGAAGGACACGTGGTGACTACCGCGATTGAGCATCCCGCCGTGCTCGCCTCATGCCGTGCGAAACGCTCGCACACTGTGGTCCCCGTGGACGGCATGGGACTGGTGGATCCGGAGGGAATCCGGCGAGCGATTCGGCCGGACACTACCCTGATTTCCGTGATGCACGCCAACAATGAGACGGGCGTGATTCAACCGCTGGAGGAAATCGGCGCGATCGCCCGCGAAGCGGGCGTGTTGCTGCATTCCGACGGAGTGCAGGGGGCAGGGAAACTCGCCGTTTCCCTCCGGCACCTGCCGGTCGACCTGTATGCTATCAGCGGCCACAAGTTGTACGCGCCGAAGGGAACCGGGGCGTTGTACGTGCGTGAAGGGGTAAAACTGCAGTCCCGGCAATTCGGCGGCCGGCATGAGAGAGAAAGGCGGCCCGGTACAGAGAACGTATCGGGTATCGCCGCCATCGGGGAAGCGGCGAACTGGTTTGTTTCCCACGGCTCCGAAGAGGGACTGCGCCTGGCGCTCCTGCGCGACCGCTTGGAGCAGGCCGTGCTCGAACGGATTCCGCAAAGCCGCGTCAACGGCATGGGCGCTCCCCGGGTACCCAACACTACGAACATCCAGTTTCCAGGAGTAGAAGGCGAGGCTCTCCTCATCGCGCTGGACTTGGCTGGTTTCGCGGTTTCGAGCGGTGCGGCCTGCTCGAGCGGTGCAGTTACTCCATCTCACGTGCTCACTGCGATGGGCCTCAGCGCGGAAGAGGCGAAATCGAGCCTCCGTTTCTCGTTGGGCCGCATCAATACGGGGGAGCAGGTTGACGCGTTAGTGGATGTTTTGGAAAACGCTGTTGCGCGCCTGCGCAAACTCTCGCCGGTCTGGACAAATGCCTGAGATCTCCAAGCAGGAGTTAATCGCCGTCGCCATGTCTGGCGGCGTAGACTCCTCCACCGTTGCCGCACTATTACAGCGGGAGGGGCACCGCATTGTTGGCATGACCATGCAACTGTGGAACCAACGCCGGCTGCCTGAACTTACCCCCGATGGGCCGACCGGCCGGTGCTGCTCCCTCGACGATGTCTATGATGCCCGGGCGGTGGCGGGGCTGCTCGGCATTCCCTATTACGTCGTGAATTTTGAGGACCGGTTTGAACGCGAAGTCGTGCAGCCGTTCATCGCCGAATACCTTGCCGGCCGGACGCCGATTCCCTGCACACTCTGCAACAACCACATCAAATTCGACCAATTCCTCGAAATGGCGGATGGAGTGGGCGCCCGATATATTGCCACCGGCCACTACGCGCAGGTGAATTTCGATGAGTCCACCGGGCGCTGGCAGATGCGCCGGGGACGCGATTTGGCGAAGGATCAGACCTACTTCCTTTTCGGCCTCAAGCAGGAGCAGCTTGCCCGGACCTTGTTCCCGCTGGGGCATCTCACGAAGCCTGAAGTGCGCTCTCTGGCCGAACAACTTCGCGTGCCCACTGCCCGCAAGAGCGATTCCCAAGAAATCTGCTTCGTGCCGAACGGAGATTATGCGGCTTTTATTCGGGCCTATTTTGAGGAAAAAGGTGTCCGGCCAGAAACTACATCCGGGGAGATCGTCACCGCGGAAGGGGCGGTGTTGGGCCGCCACACCGGTATTCACAACTTCACCGTAGGCCAGCGGAAAGGCCTGGGTGTTGCCGTAGGCGAGCCGCTTTATGTGATCGCCACCGAACCCACGACTCAGAAGGTAGTAGTGGGCCGCAACGAGGAGTTGTACCGCTCAACGCTGGTGGCGAAGGATGTGAATTGGGTCTCGTGGGCGCCCCTCTCCCGCCCGGAACGCGCCCAGGTGAAAATCCGCAACAAGCACGCAGCCGCCTGGGGCATCTTATATCCCACTGAAGATCCGTCCCGGATCGAGGTGCGCTTCGACGAACCACAGCGGGCCGTCACCCCGGGACAGGCCGCCGTGTTTTATGAAGGCGACGTGGTGCTGGGCGGAGGCTGGATCGAGTAACATCGGCTTTGGCCCGGCGTTCCGCCATCCGCGATCTCACTGAGTACCTGCTGGTGCGAGGCTTGCTTGCTGTCTTGCGGCATTTGCCCCGCCCGGCTGGACTCCGGTTCGCTCATTTCTGCATCGACATTTTGGATTCAGCCGTGCCTCGATTGAGGGGCGTGGCGATGAAAAACCTTTCCTTCGCCCTGCCGGATTTGAGCGAAGAGGAGCGGTCCCGCATCACCGACGAATGCTTTTTGTCTTTGGCGCGGCTCCTGGCGACGGTCGCCCGTTTCCCGGACATAGGACCGCACAACGTGCACGAATGGATCCGGTATGAAGGTTTTGAACACTTCGAACAGGCGAAAATCCAGGGCAGAGGCATACTGTTCGCCACCGCCCATCTTGGCAATTGGGAATTCAGCGCCTTCGCCCACGCCCTGCTCAGTGGACCGATGAGTTTTGTGGTCCGGCCGCTGGATAACCCGCGCCTGGACAAGTTGGCGCGCCACTACCGGGCGCTGTCAGGGAATCGCTTGCTAGGCCGGGACAGTTACATCCGCCCGCTGCTGAACGCGCTGAAGAATAATGAGGCCGTTGGCATCCTCGTCGATCAGAACGTCACTCTGGCGGAAGGCATCTTCGTCCAATTCTTCGGGGTTCCGGCCTGTGTCGATCCTGGGTTCGCCAGGTTGGCTTGGAAAACGGGCGCCACCGTCATTCCTGGCTACGCCGTTTGGTCGGCCGAAGAACTCAAGTACGTGCTGACTTTTGAGCCGCCTGTGCCGATGACCGGGGATGTGGCCGCCGACACGCAGGCGGTGCATTCCGCCATGGAGCGCGCCATCCGGCGCCATCCCGGCCAGTGGCTTTGGATTCACCGGCGTTGGAAGACTCGACCTGCGGGCACGCCACCCTTGTACTAAAGACAAGTCAATTATCCGCAAATTCTTGGCGTCAACCCTTTACTTCCGGCTCAAATCGGCCTAGTATTCATAGCGCTCGACTTCCGCGAGTGGGAATTTGCCGACTGGGGCATCCGCTGCTAGGGCGGATTGGCATGGGCTGTATGTCCAAGGCCTGATTGGCCTGGACGTGTCTGGGGCTGGCGGACCGTCTTGGGCGGCGATCCGCCTCGTAAGGGGTGCAATGCCCCTTGAGTTAGAGGAGTATCCGCAATGAGTACTCGACCAAACGTTCCTCCGGAGGACCCGCAAGACATTCGCAGTGAGGATTTTCAGGTTGTCCTCAAGCAATTGCTTGCCGTTTACCGGCCGCTGCTAGAGCAGAATCTGCGTTGGACACAGGCGCCGGAGGAACTGATCAAGCTGGAGGAGTCCAAGCCCCCGTCGTGCGAAGACGAAATCGAACTGGGATCGAGCCTGTTCGAGAAGTTCCTTACCGAAGACGTGGCGTGGCGTTTGCTTCCTGCCGTGGGCCGTGAGGTGATGGGTCCAATGGACCGGTGGCGGTGGTGCTGGCTGCACCTCCGCTGTTGCCTGCTGTTTGGCTGGCTGGTATGCCGAGGGCCGCGCACCTTCCGTGCCTGGACCTATTACGTCTACCGCTACTGGAGGTGCATCCGCCAGATTCTGGGCCGGCCCGTCACGCACGGCCAATTGACCGCAGAGGAGCAGGCCGACCTGCGGGTGATCGTCGACGGCTTCGCAAAAGCATTCCGGCCGTATTTGGAGGATCAGCTGGCGTCCGCCGACCTGTCCTCGGGGATTTCTGAAGAGTTGGCCGCCGGCAAGATCGACTGCGACGAAGGGGAAACGGAAGCCGCGGCCATTTACGAAAGATTCCTTGCGGACGAAACCGTTCTGGAAGCGCTGCTGGGCAAAGCCGCGTATGCCGAGCACCGGCAAAGCCCTGTCTTCTGGTATTGCCGCTGCTGGTGCCTCTGTTCCATCGCGTTTGGCTGCTGCCTGGCGCGCAGCCGTAACCTCATCGACGTATTGCGCTGCCTGATCCGGTACCGCGCCTGTCTCCGGCGCTGCTTTCAGCCACTGACCTGCCAACTGCTCAAACCCGATGGCTGCGTGGAAGAGGAGTATAACCCGGCCATCAACGCGATGGCCGTCGCCGTAACAGGTACGGCGGCCGGCGCGGGCTTCAGCCATTACGTGCTGGAATGGTCGCGCAATGGTATGCTCTGGCACGCGAGCAGTTTCCGCTATCCCCCCATCCCGCCCGGCGGCGCAGTACAGGGGAACATCCCGGTGTTTGGCGGGCTGCTGGCGTGGTTTGACACTACGGTCAGAGATCCAGGGTTGTACTTCCTTCGGCTGACAGTAACTTCCATCACCGGCGCCACATGTGTGGTGCAGAAAACCTTCGAACTGTTCAAGCGCGATGTGCGCATCCTGGGCGCCGATGGAGTGTTCACGTTTGACACTTCACCGTTCGATCCCCTTGCGCGATTCTTGGAAACTGTCCCGGCGCTCTGCGACCGCCCGGCGTCGAACCAAGAGGTGAGTTTCGGCGGCGGAGTCAGCATCTGGGGCGCCGCGTCTGTCGGAGGTTGCGAGGGCAAGAAAATCAAACGATACCTGCTGGACTACAAGCCGGGCTTGGAGGTGAACCCCCTGGCAGCGGGCTGGATCAATTTCTGGAGCGTGGAGTACAACACGCCGGCGCAATACCGGGCCATGAATTTGAGGCAGGACACTTCCGTCCTGACGGCAGTGTGGGTGGGCGACTGCCTCGTTCCGTTCTGGCCCTGTCCTCCCGGCTGGTTTGATCCGCAAGCCCTGCTCAGCCCGTCCAGTTGGCAGACCCAAACCGGTGCCTGCAGCATCAGCGGGCTGTTCACCTTGCGTCTCGTTGTCGAGGACACGGATGGAAACCGGTATTACGACACGCAGAAGATCTGGCTGGACAACAAGCCCGTTTGCGCCCGGATCTTCATCGACGCAGTCCCAAAGTGCGCCGATCTTCACGTCAGCAAGTTCGCTTTGCCGCCAGACTGCTCGGTACCGTGGAACGTTCCCTTGCGCGGTGTGGCCTATGACGAACTGATCGACTCTGGCCTGCCTGCCGGCCGCCCGAACGACAACTTCGATTACTACAAGATCCAGGTGTCCAAGCAGGGTGGGCCAACGATAGACATCCCAATCGTTGTACCGCCTATGGGACCGCTATGTTTCTATGGGCTGAAACGTGTCGGCTCCTGCACACCATGCGCCGCCCCGAATGTCTTCGTGGATGGCGTATTGGCGCAGTTCGATCTCCGCGCGGTTGATCTTGAGTGCAAAGGCACGCTGCCATATGCGGTGCCCGACGCCTTCACAATCGAGCGCGGTGAATGCTGCGTTTACAATTTCCGCCTGTGGGTCTACGACCGCACGCGCGTTCCGAGCGGAGTTCATTGGGATTACGACGAGTGGCCCGTGAAGATCTGCAACGACCTGAAGAAGTAGCGCAGCATGTTGGACTTCTGGCCGCGATTTGTCATCGGCGTACTGGCGACCTGGCGTTTGGCGTACCTGCTGGCCGAGGAGGACGGTCCGTTCGACCTCATCCTGCGGGTGCGCCGGCGCCTGGGGCGCTCTGTGCTTGGGCGGTTGCTCGATTGTTTTTATTGCCTGAGCCTGTGGATGGCCGCCCCGCTTGCCGTTTGGGTAACCGACGGCTGGTCACACCGCGTGGCGGTCTGGCTGGCTTTGTCCGGCGGGGCCTGCCTGCTGCACCGCCTCACGGAGCGGCAGACGCCGGGCGTAAACATACTCCCGCTTTCAGGAGGTGAAGAACATGCCTTGCTGCGGTCAAGGACGTCAGGCACTGAAGACTGAGCCGGCCGCTACCGCCAGTCAGCCCGCCTTGCGCGCCGCGCCGGAGTCTGCTCCGCTGGCTCTCGGCGGGGCGGTCCGGCTTCGCTTCCTGCATCGTTCCCCGGTGCGGGTCCAGGGACCAGTTTCAGGACGCTGGTACGAATTCAGCGGGGAGGCGGCGGACCAGATGGTGGATGCCAGAGACGCTCACGCGTTGACGGCCACGGGCTATTTCCGCGCTGTCTAGGCGTAGATGATGAGTACGCCGCTACTCTCAGCACGGCCGAATGGGACGACGTAAGTCCCTTCCTGCTTGAGAGCGGCCGTGGGAGGGGCGGACCGTCTGAACTGCCGTGCGCTGGGGGCTTTTAGTATAGTGACCAGCGAAGTCATGAAAAGCACAGCAGGAATCTATGCCCCTGAACATGCAATCCCGCTCTAAACTCAACCGGCGAGGGGCATTGAGGGCGCTGGCCGGCCTTGGCACTGCATTGGAGGGACTTCAGGCAGCCATCGCCAAGACAGAACCTATGCGGGTGACCCAGATTGACGCCGTCACGTTTCGTCCGGGGCTGAAGGTGGGCGGGAATCCGGGTGGGCGAGAGGACGCGGAGTTCTGTTGGGTGCGCCTGCATACGGACAAGGGAATCATAGGCACGGGCGAAACCTATCCCTTTCATCGCGGCGAATTGGGCGCCTTGCGGGACTATGCGCAGGTGGTGATGCGGCATGACCCGAGGGACATTGACGGTTTGTGGAGGGCGTACTACCACGCAATGTCAATGCGGAACCCGGGCGGCGCCGACATGCGAATGCTAAGCGCCATCAACATGGCGCAACTGGACATTCTTGGCCAGGCAGCGGGTCTGCCGCTCTACCGGCTGTTGGGCGGGAAAACGCGTCCACGAGTGCGCGTATACAACACGACCACAGACTATTGGGCGATCGACGGCACGAAGATGGGACGTGACACCGTGCAAATTGTGGATTTTCTGCTGGAACGCGGGATCACGGCCATGAAGATCTATCCGTTCTCCGCTCCCGACCAGTATCTTTCGAACAGCGAGCTCGAAAACGGGATGAGATGGATTCGCCAGATTCGCGACCGCGCAGGCGACAAGATGGACATCGCGGTGGATTGCTGGGGGCGGTTCGATTTCCCGAGTGCGATGCGGATCGCCAAAGCACTCGAGCCATTCAACATCATGTACCTGGAAGACGCCATGTTGATGTCCAACGCGCGGGCTTACGCAAAACTGGCGCGGGAGACAAGCGTACCCATTCGCATGAGCGAAACGATGGCCACCAGGTATGAGTGGCGGGAGTTCTTTGAATTGGAAGCAGTGGACGTAGTGATGTACGACCTGACATGGTGCGGCGGGGTGACGGAGGGCAAGCGGATCTCGGAGATGGCTGACGCCTACCTATTGCCTACGTCGCCGCACACTTGCGGCGGACCTCTGCTCTATTTGTGCTCAACTCACCTGTGCGCTGCGATTCCCAACTTTCTTATCATGGAGAGCAATTACTGGAAATACACGCATCAATATCCCTATTTTTTGAACAATGTTCCCCTGCCGCAAGAAGGACATGTGTCGCCGCCGGAGTTGCCGGGGGTTGGCGCGGAGATCAAGCCCGAACTCTTCCGCAACGGCGACGCCATTGTCGAAACGATAGCACGGCGATGACGTGCGATGATTCGTTCCAGCGCTGGCCGTCTCCTCGCCGTATGGCGTCTCCAAGCCCAAAAAGCCGCGTCAATTAAAACGCAGGGGACTTGGCTTCGAGATTTATCTCGCGCCTGCTAGATATGCGCCTTCCCGCGAAGGTAGAGCACGGCGTCGCCGGCCATCGTCACTCGTTCGCCCAGGTGTTCGCACCACAGTTCGCCGCCGCGCGCGGAGATCTGCTTCGCGAATAATTCCCGTTTGCCCAGCCGTTCCGCCCAGTAGGGGATCAGAGTGCAATGCGCGGAGCCGGTGACCGGATCCTCCGGAACTCCCGCAGCGGGTGCGAAAAAGCGCGAAACGAAATCGCACGTTCCATCTCCGGGGGCAGTGGCGATGAATCCGAAGCGGTCGCAGGCCAGCAGGCGGGTCATGTCTGGTTTGAGGGCAGCAACTTCTGCCGCGCTTGCATACACGGCGAAGTAATCGCGGGCGGCCAGGATCTGCTGCGGCGACCCGCCCAACGCTTCAGCCACCAGATCCGATGAGGCAACCGGGTGGGGCGGCCGGGCAGGGAAGTCCAGCCGGAGGCGCTGGCCGTGCCGGGTCACGCGTAAGGCGCCGCTCAAAGTGTCAAACAGCACTTGCTCCCGCTGAGGTTCCAACAGATGCACGATTACCCACGCTGCCGCCAGCGTTGCGTGCCCGCAGAGATCGATCTCCATTGCCGGTGTGAACCAGCGCAGGTGGAAGTGGTTTTCCCTACGCACGAAGTAGGCGGTTTCCGCCAGGTTGTTCTCTAAAGCAATCGCTTGCAGCGTGTTGTCCGGCAGCCATTCCGTCAGGGGCACGACCGCGGCTGGGTTGCCCCGGAATACCGTACTGGCGAAGGCATCCACCTGGTAAAGATCCAATTCCATAGCGCCAGCTTAGCGGGTTGTCACGATTGGCGTGAATTGCCATCATGGAGAAGTAGAAGAGTTATGAGTATGATTGTGCGCATTCTTCCACTCAGTCTGTTGGTGAGCATTTCGTTGACTGCCTCGGAGATCCCGGAAGCCCGGCTCCGCATGTTCAAACCGCTGCCGGCGGCCATGGAATCCCCGGCCAATCCAATTACCTCAGCAAAGGTCGAGCTAGGGCGCATGCTGTACTTCGAGAACCGGCTGTCCAAGAGCCACAAGTTCAGCTGCAACTCATGCCACATGCTGGACAAGTACGGCGTGGACAACCAGCCCACCTCGGAAGGCCATAAGGGCCAGCGGGGCGACCGCAATTCCCCGACCGTCTACAATGCCGCCGGCCACTTCGTGCAGTTTTGGGACGGCCGTGCTGCCACTATCGAAGAGCAGGCCAAAGGACCCGTACTGAATCCTGTCGAAATGGCCATGCCGGATGAGAAGACCGTGATCTCAACCCTCAAGTCCATGCCCGAATACGTCGCGTTATTCGCCAAGGCATTCCCCGGGGAGAAGGAACCCATTACATACGACAACATGGCCCGAGCCATCGGCGCCTTCGAGCGTAAACTCGTCACCCCCTCGCGGTGGGATAAGTTCTTGCAAGGAGACAAGAACGCGTTATCCGCTGCAGAGAAGCAGGGCTTCCTCCAGTTCTACGAGGCTGGCTGCACCTCCTGCCACAATGGCGCCTACATCGGCGGAACGAGTTACCAGAAAGCGGGCGTCAATAAGCCCTGGCCCAACCAAAAGGATCTTGGCCGGTATGCGATTACCAAGCGCGAAGAGGACAAGATGATTTTCAAAGTCCCTTCGCTTCGCAACATCGACAAGACATGGCCTTACATGCACGACGGCAAAGTGGCTTCCCTGGAAGATGCAGTGAAAATGATGGGCGAGTACAACTGCAGCCAGAAGCTCGGCGAAACCGAAGTGAAATCGATCGTGGCCTGGCTGAAGACGCTCACCGGTCCGGTCCCGGCCGACTACATCCGGCCGCCCAAACTGCCATCTTCCACGCCCGCCACGCCGAAGCCCATCCTGACTGAATAGGAGAAGGGCGCCATCTAGTGGCGCCCTTTCCTGACTTCTTCGGATTCGGGTTTACGCCGGAACTCGACGTCGCAGGAATTGCTCATTCAAGTGGGCACGCCCAGCTTGGGCAAGATCCATTTCTGAAGCGCAAACCAGAACGCGACGAACCCTACGATGAGGTAAATGTCGTTCATCTATTTCCATGATGCCGCAACCGGCGGTTTGGTGACGGATCAAGCGTAACAGCGGATCTCGAACACTCGCGCGAGGTCGCTGCCGTTGGTCTCCTCGATGTGCAGTCTGAGCCGGTCCGTCGTCAGCGGCTCGAAGCGGTGCCTGCGCAATCGTTGGTAGTTGTTTTGCACCGCCGCGACTTCTCGGTCCTGAGCCATCAGGCGATAGTTGCGAACTGTCTCCGGCTGGGCGGCGCGCACAATCCCCTTATTGATACTGTCTGAGGACGTCAAGGTCAACTCTCTCTGAAACCCGGTGTCGAAGGTAATCTGTACTTCCGTTAGCCGGACGGGCTGCGGCCAGCGCAATTCCACCCAAGCGCCCCCATCGCCCATACGCGCCTGCCACTGATGTACTTCTTTTCCTGGAATGTCGCGCACCCAGCCGTCGAGGATGTTCCTGGCTGGGGCGTGCGGCAGTTCACCGGATACCTCCACCGTGGCCTGCCGGGCCAAATCCAACGGATCCTGATTGGATATCCCGCGCAGACTTTGATCGTCGCGCAAGAGGGTCTGCTGGAGTGAAATCACCCGCCGCCGGTCCTGTGCCAATTGGCGGGGCAGGATCCCCTCCCGCACGCAAGCCGCCGCCGCCGTGCCCACAGCCTGGCCGACGCAGGCGCAGGTGGCCATCACGCGCGTCGAAGTGAACGCCGCGTGTGTGCAACTGATGTTGCGGCCCGCGAGCATGAGGTTCGGGACGTTTTTTGAGTACATTGCACGCAATGGCAGGTTGAATACTTCCTGGGTCCGCAGGACCGTATTCGGCGGAAGGTCTGGCCTGTCAAATCCTCCGGGGGGGTGGTCGTCCATCGGCCAGCCGCCCATCGCTACGCCGTCGTCAAACGTGCCGCGAAGCAGATCGTGCTCGGTCACCAGGTAATCCCCCACTACGCGGCGGCTGCCGCGCTTGCCAGGCATCATGCCTACCCAGTCCAACGCCCAGTTGGCGCTCTCGGGATGGTTGCCGCTGTTCTTGATGTAGTCCCACACCCCCATGGTGATGGACAGCAATTCGTGGCGGATCCGCTCGTTGTCGCGGATGGTGTCGTAGTTGCCGCCCCACTCGATCCACCAATAGCCGTACTCCCACGAGTTGGTGGACCGGAACCGCAGGTGATCCTTGCTCACTTTGCGCGCCCATGCTGGCGGACGAAAAGGCATCGGCTTGTCATGGCGCCGGGAAGTGAACAGGATTGAGGAACCGAGCGTCTCCTCGTCAGCCTTTTCCGGAGCTAGGCTTTCGTTGAACTCCGTGCGCGCCTCCCGGCCTGTGCGGTATTCGGCGCCCGCCTCCAGCGACAAGCGCGAATCGCCAGTGGCATCGACGAACAGCGGAGCGTGGACGCGGTAGATGTGCTCGCTCTTGTCGCAACGAGCCAGCACGTGCTCGATCCTGCCGTTCTTCTTCCCCGCCGCGTAAAGCGTGGTTTCCAGCAACAACGTGATGTTGGGTTCGGAGACTACCTTGTCGTAGAGCAGCAGGTCCCACATCTCCCAGCACCGCTGCGGGTTATTGACGGCGTCGGCCAGGCGCAATTCTTCGATCAACCCGCCTTCCCGCCAGCCCGGCCGCCCCTTGTGGGAATTGGCCCCGACCACGTGCATTTTTACTTCGCTGGAGGAGTTGCCCCCCAGACGCGACCGGTCCTGCAACAGAACAACGCGAGCGCCATGACGAGCCGCCGAGATAGCTGCGCATACCCCCGCCAGCCCGCCCCCGGCAATCAGCACGTCGGTTCTCAAGTCCACCAGCGTCATGTTTGGTTCGGCCGGCGAGGTGGTGCGGCGAGCTTTTGGAGGGGCGACCACCTCAAACCGGTCTGGCGCAGGAGGCGGTGGTTCGTTGTTCTGGCCCGCGAAGACGTACACCGAATAACCGGTGAAGGGAAAGGCGGCCAGCAGGTCTCGGCGTTTCATGGTGGTTCTCTCAAAGATAGAAGAACTCGGCTGAGGCAGTACAGTTGGTCTCGGGCGTGATGCGGACCCAATGCGCGGAGAATCCCTCAGGGAAAATGTGCCGAGCGTAGTTCGCGGCGCCAGCGGTACTGATCTTCTCGTAGGGAACCCATTCGCCGTCACCCAGGAAGTCCACTTCGATTGCAAGCGTGGCCGCTTTGTCTGTTTTGATGTGGAGCATTTTTTTCTCGAAACCGGTCATCAGGAAGGGATCCGACGGCTCTCCCGCCCGCACGGCCGCCCGGCGCCACGGACCACCCCAGCCTTTCGGTTTTCCCCACGACCAGAGGTCGTCAGTCTTGCCAAACCAGATGCCCGCCTGCGGTTGCCCGCCCAGGCTGTTGTTGTCGTTGTTGGGCGAAGTCTGATTCCCGCCCATCGCCAGCAGTCCTCGAAAGGCACAGTAATCAGGAATGATGCGCAAATGCTGGCAAACCGGCTTCACACCCCAGATCCGGCCCTCCCAGGCAATCGGCTGTAGTTCGAAGAACATGCCGTGGATGTCCATCAGGAAGTGCTCGGTCTCCACCTCCCGAATGCGCATCCATTCGGTCTGCCAGGCATGAAGAAAGGCGTGACTCGGCCTCGGCAGGCGGTACCGCTGCCATTGCCCCTGCACCAGTGCCCAGAACAGGGTCGAAGACTCATCCCAACCTGTACAGAAGACCACGTTACCCATGTCTTCACGCCCCGCGCACTCCATGTGTGGCTTTCCGCTGATTCGACGCCAGTTCTTTCCGTCCCATTCGAACAACCCGGCGTCGTTCTCGCCGAAATTGTAAAACCCGTTATTGGCCACAACCACACGTCCCTGGCCCGTATAGCCTCCCTTGAAGTGGGGGCGCGCGGCGATCTTCAGATCCTTTACCAGGTCCACGATGAGCCGACGCTTCAGGTCCAAAACATCCATCTCGTACAACAGACCTTCCATGGTCAGGTGGTACACCCGGTTGGCAGGGTCGGTGAGGTGGCGCATGGTGGCGGTGATCCGCTCATTCCTGAACTCCTCCAGAAAACGCCAATTGCCTTTGACATCAATGGCATAAGGGCCTACAAAGGCTTGGCTTGACTCCTTGTGGACCAAGCGGTTTGCGTGCGTGCCGTCGTGCAAATGAACCAGGGCAGGGCGCAACGTTTCGTCGATGCGATAGAGCCCCAGTCCCGTACCTGTCCGCGGCGTGTGGGAGTTGTAGGTGATGGCCCAAAGGGCGTCAGCCCAAGGCATTAGAGCTCCGACGCCGCACTCTGAGCGCGGCGGGCCAGAATCCGCCCGAAATCCCAGGTTGGGGATCCCGGGCAGGTGGCTCTGGGCGGTGGCGGCCGCGGCCCCTCCCATGAACATTGAAACCAGTCGCCTGCGAGTGGTCATGCCAAGATCTTGTCAGAGTCCTGGCCCAGCGTGCGATATTGTTTCCCGTGGCTGCCAACGGTTTCACCCCGCAGGAGCGCCGGCTTCTTCGAAGCCTGCGCGGCTTCGACCGGCTTCAGCGCTTTCTGGACGAAGACATCGGCTACAACCTGGAGCCAGGCGGGGCCACCTGTTATTCGCCCCGCCTCGTTCTCCGCCACGGAGTGGCCCACTGCATGGAAGGTGCGATGTTTGCCGCGGCAGCGTTGCGCGAGCAGGGCTACCCGCCGCTCATTCTTGACTTCGAAAGCGTCCGCGACGACGACCACGTACTTGCGGTCTTCCGATCCCATGGCTGCTGGGGCGCCGTGGCCAAGTCGAACTATTCCGGCCTACGATCGCGGGAGCCCGTCTTCCGGACTCTTCGCGAATTGGCCATGAGCTATTTCGAGCATTACTTCAACTTACGCCGGGAAAAGACCTTGCGGGCCTATGCTTCCCGGCCGGTAGATCTGCGGCGTTTTGATAATCGGGGCTGGATGACAGCAGAAGAGCCGGTCTGGTATATCCCGGAATACCTGACTGTCATCGCGCACCGGCCGCTTCTCAGCGCCCGCCAGATTCGCTTTCTCAGCCGTGTGGACCGCCGCCTGTTTGAGGCAGGCAAGTACGGCCGCGTCGATCACAAGTGAAACTCGAGGATATCTTCGTCCTCCAGGATGTGCTGCCGGTCGACCATCAGGCCTTCCCTGGGGCGGTCTGGCCGAAAGAGCCTTGCAAAGCGAAGATTCTCGGCGAAGTCCTTGTGGACTCTGGCGGCGGCATCCAAGACGCTGGATCCTTGAGGAAGGGTGTATGGCGCGGAGAGGTCTGCGGGCTTGCCCGGCGCCTTCGTATAAACACGAACCACATGCAGCAACTGGTAGGCCTCCCGGCGGAACCAGTCCAGGTGCTCTCCGGTTACGGCAGACACGGCAAGGCACCGGTACCGGTCATGGTAGAGATCCTCGAGGGCCGCAAAGTTGTCCGGCGCACCGGGCAGGTCCAACTTGTTGCCCACCAGGAGTGGCGGCCGGGCCACGCGCCAGTGATCGAACTTTTCCTCGATGTAGGAGATCTCGTCCAGATCCGCCGGGTCGTTCAGGTCGACCACCAGAGCGCAGGCGTCGGCGTGGCGCAAAACTTCCGAAATCCAAGGCGGCGCGAAGTTTGGATCAAGTGGAGGCAAATCAAGCAATTGAACTGAAGTATTCAGGTATTGCATCATGCCAGGAACAGGTGCCTGGGTCGTGAACGGATAGGGCGCCACTTCGGGAGTCGCATGAGTGAGCGCGCGCACCAGGCTGGATTTGCCCGCGTTTGCCGGGCCCACCAGGGCCACTTGGCCCGCGCCCTCTGGGTCGACCAGATAGAACGGCCGCTGATGCGCTCCCTTCTTGCCGTGAGCTTCCTTGCGGGCGGCCGAAAGCCGGCGGCGTAATTCCGCCTGCATTTTTTCGGTGCCCTTGTGTTTGGGCAACGCGGCATACATCCTCTCCAAGGCGGCAATGCGCTCATGAGGGGTCTCCGCCCTCCGGAACTCCTCTTCTGCTGCGAGATACTCCGGTCCCAAGTTGGCCGGCATTCGTGCTTCTTGGCCTCCCTAGCCCGCCAGCCTACTTCGGATTGAGCCAGCGGTCAAACAACACGCGGATGGCTGGTGCTATTTCGGGGCGGGTGCTTCCGGCCAACGCCCGATCGCTGCGACCAGGCGCTTCGTGTATTCATCGCAGGGATCACGCAGGAGGCTGGCGGCCGGGCCGTCTTCCACGATCGTACCTCCGTGGAGGACGGCAATCCGGTGACAAAAACTTGCCGCGACGCGCAAGTCGTGCGTGATCAGTAGAATAGAAGTCCCAAACGATTGATTCAGGCGCCCGAGCAACTCCAGCAACTCACTCTGCGTGAGGACGTCCAGGGCGCTGGTAGGTTCGTCGGCAATGAGCAGGGCAGGGCGGTGGAGGACCGCCATTGCCGCGAGGAACCGCTGAGCCATGCCCACGCTGATCTGATCCGGATACAGCCGGAGAAACTCCCTGGTGGGAGGAAGTCCTAAGTCCTGCAATACACTGCTTGACTCCTCCAGCCAGCGGCCGGGTTCCGCCGAATGGACTTGCCAGGCCTCGCGGATCTGGTCGCCAAGCCGCATGGTCGGTGTGAGAGAGGCGATGGCACTCTGGAAAATGAATGAGATCTGGCGTCCCCGAATGGACCGCCACTGCTTCTCGCCGAGGCCCACCAGTTCGGAGTCTTGAAAGCGGATGCTCCCCCGGACTTCTGCCTTTCGGCGGTCCAACAGCCCCATGAGAGCGAGCGCCAGCGTAGATTTTCCCGAGCCGCTCTGTCCCGCCAAACCAAGCAATTCGCCCTGGCCAATCGTCAAACGCAGATCCCGCAGGACCTCCGTCCCATCCCGGTATGCAACCGAGAGGCGTGCTTCGAGCAAGGCGCCAGCGCATGTCGTCATCGGCGTGTGACTTCAACTCCTGGCGCCAGCCAAAGCCGGTCAGCGTTCCATAAGGTCTGTGGCCGCAGCACGGAGGGATCTGCGCCTCGTACCCCAGGGGAGACAGCCACGAGAGCGTGACGGTTGACCAGATAAATGAAGGGAGCTGTTTCGGAAACAATGTGCTGCACGCGGTCGAAGGCTTTCTTACGGGCCGCGAACGAAGACTCGGTGGCCAACAGCCGCATTTGCCGGTCGATTTCCGCCTCCCACTCGGTTTCGGGCTTGGCCTGGTTCGGGTTCCACTGGTGTTGTGGTCCAGAACTGAGCCAGACCTGCATCTGCGCGATCGGGTCCAGGTCTGTCATAACCAAGCCGAGCAGGCAGGCGTCATAGTCGAAATTCTTCATGATGCGGCCAATGAGGGAAGGGAAATCGATCGGGGCGACAGAGACTCGGATCCCGATCTTCTTCAGATCGTCCTGAATCATCGCAGCCAGGCGCTCCCGGCTGCGATTGCCGGCGTTCGTAATGATGGAAAACTCCACAGGATTACCAGTCGGGTCTCGAAGCAC
>CAYWQS010000044.1:0-37249 GCA_964460395.1 uncultured Solibacteraceae bacterium
GCGACAACGTGACCATCACGGTGGAGTTGATCACGCCGGTGGCCATGGACAAGGGCCTGCGGTTCGCGATCCGCGAAGGCGGCCGCACCGTCGGCGCCGGCACCGTCTCGGAGATCATCGCGTAAGGACCAGAACAGGCGGGCTGAGGTGGTATTCCCCCTCCAGCCCGCCGGAAGAGCGATAGAGCAGGAAAGAGCATGCCATCTGTGACCAAGAAAATCCGCATTCGGCTGAAGGCCTACGATCACCGGTTGCTCGACCAGTCGACGACCGAGATCGTGGAAACCGCGAAGCGCGCCGGCGCCAGTGTTGCCGGCCCTATCCCGCTGCCCACGGTGCGGAACTCCTACACGGTGAACCGCTCGCCGCACGTTGACAAGAAGAGCCGGGAACAGTTCGAGATCCGGACTCACAAGCGGCTGCTCGACATCATCGAGCCGACGCAGGACACAGTGGATGCGCTCAGCAAGCTGGACCTGCCGGCGGGCGTCGATGTGGAAATCAAGGCCTACCACAAGGGGGCCAAGTAAGAATCCAGGTTCCGCCGTGACGGCTCCTTGGGATGCCCGCCGCGGGGAAGGAAGAGATACCGGCGGCTCTACCGCTCCGCTGCAACCGGGCATGAGCGGACGCCGGCAAAGGATGGAAGGCATATGAGCCCAGGAATTATTGGCAAAAAGATCGGAATGACGCAGGTCTTCCGGCCCGACGGGCAGGTGGTGCCCGTGACCCTGGTCAAGGCGGGCCCTTGCGTGGTGGTTCAGCGGAAGACCCCCGCCACCGACGGTTACGACGCCGTGCAATTGGGTTTGCTCGAATACGGCAAAAAGCCCAACCGCCCGACGGCCGGACACCTCAAGAAGGCGGGTGTAGACGGCGGTGTTAAAGTCGTGCGCGAATTCAAACTTCGTCCTGGCTCGGGCGACCCTAAGCCCGGTGACCGTGTGCTGGTCGATCAATTCAAGCCGAAGGAAAAGGTCGATATCACGGGCGTGAGCAAGGGCCGCGGCTTCGCGGGCGTCATGAAGCGGCATCATTTCGGCGGCGGCGACGCCACGCACGGATCGATGTTCCATCGCGCACCTGGCTCCATCGGCGCATCCAGTTTCCCCTCCCGGGTCTTTCCTGGTACGCGCATGGCTGGCCACATGGGGCACGAGAACGTAACGGTACGCAACCTCGAGATTGTCGACGTAGACACCGAGGATCACGTGCTGATGGTGAAGGGCGCCATTCCAGGCCCCAACGGCGGCTACGTCATTGTCCGCCGCGCAAAGCGGTAGGGGGCGGGAGAGACGAACATGCCCAAGATTGATGTTGTCGATTGGAACAATCAAAAGGTTGGCGAGGTGGAACTGTCTGACGCCGTGTTCGGCGCGGAAGTGAATGAGCACCTCATTTACGAAAGCGTGCGGCAGTTCCTGGCCGGACAGCGCAGCGGCTCTGCAAAAACCAAGAACCGTTGGGAAGTGGCGGGGTCGGGCAAGAAGCTCTGGCGGCAAAAAGGCACCGGGCGCGCTCGTATGGGCTCCATCCGGAGTCCTCTTTGGCGCCACGGCGGCACCATTCATGGGCCGCAGCCGCGCGACTACAGCTACCGCCTCAACAAGAAGATGGTACTTGGCGCATTGCGCTCGGCCCTTACCGCGAAGCTGAGGGATGGCGAGCTGAAGGTGGTTTCGCAGTTTACCTTCTCCGAGCCGAAGACAAAGGCTGTCGCCCAGAGCCTGAGGTCCCTGCAGGCCGACCGGACGGTGCTGCTGGTGGCTACCAACGAGCCGAACCGCAACCTTGAACTTGGTTCACGGAACCTGCCTGGCGTGAAGCTTGTCGCCACACATGAAGTCACCACGTATGATTTGCTGGCGCACCGCCATGTCGTGCTGAGCGAAGCGGCCGCCAAGAAACTTTCGGAGGCGCTCGCGTCATGAAAACCCTGGATGTGCTGGTGCGGCCTATCGTCACCGAAAAAGCGGTTGGCAAGAAAGAGTCCGACAATACTCTCTGTTTTCAAGTCCACCCCGATGCCAATAAGACCGAGATCAAAGCGGCGGTGGAGCAGTTGTTCAAGGTGAAAGTTGCCGAGGTGCGCACCTCGACTTTTGAAGGGAAGATGCGCCGCCGCGGCCGGTACTCCGGCTACCTGGCGGACTGGAAGAAGGCTTATGTCCGGCTGAAGCCGGGCCAGAAAATGCCGGAGTACGCGGAACTCTAAGCCGCCCTCCGCAACGGATTAAGAACAAGGCGAATCCCTATGCCAATCAAAAGCTACCGGCCAACAACCCCAACCCGGCGGTTCCAAACCGTCGTCACCCGGGAAGACCTGGCCAAGAAAGCCCCCGAGAAGAGCCTGACCGAAGGCTTGCAAAAGCAGGGCGGCCGGAACAACAAGGGCCGCGTCACCATCCGGTTCCGGGGCGGCGGACACAAGCGCGCCTACCGGGTCATCGACTTCAAGCGCGACAAGATTGGCGTGCCGGCGACTGTGGCCGCCATCGAATACGATCCGAACCGGTCGGCCCGCATCGCGCTGCTTCACTATGCCGATGGCGAGAAGCGCTACATCCTGGCGCCGGTCGGTCTGGCGGAAGGCCGTAAGGTGATGGCCGGCCCGGAAGCCGACATTCTGCCGGGCAACGCGCTGCCGCTGGAAAACATTCCGGCGGGCACCAACATCCACAACATCGAACTGCGGCCGGGCAAAGGCGGTCAGATGGTCCGCTCGGCCGGCGCAGAAGCCCAACTGGTTTCGCGCGACGGCGGGGTAGCGCTCATCAAGCTGCCCTCCGGAGAAGTCCGCAAGGTGCCGGCTGCGTGCTACGCCACCATCGGCCAAGTGGGCAATGTGGACCACGAAAACCAAAGCTTGGGCAAGGCGGGCAAAACCCGCTGGTTGGGACGGCGTCCGCACAACCGCGGCGTCGCGATGAACCCCATTGACCACCCGCACGGAGGCGGCGAAGGCCGTACATCCGGCGGCCGCCATCCGGTGACGCCCTGGGGTCAGCCCACTCGCGGCTTCAAAACCCGGAACAACAAGCGTACCGACTCGGCCATCGTGACGCGCCGCGGCGGCAAGAAATAGCGACGGGAGCAGGAAGAGAAGATGAGCCGTTCACTGAAGAAAGGGCCCTTCGCCGACAAGCACCTCGTAGTGAAAATCGAGGCGATGAACGCGAAGAACGAGAAGAAGGTCGTCAAGAGCTGGTCGCGCCGGTCCACGATCCTGCCGGAATTCATCGGCCACACTGTCGCCGTGCACAACGGCAAGAAGTTCATCCCGGTGTATGTCACCGAGAACATGGTCGGGCACAAGCTGGGCGAGTTCGCTCCCACCCGCACCTTTAAGGGTCACGCCAACAAGTCCGAGGCGAAAGGCAAGTAGAGGAAGATCGTCATGCAAGTGAAAGCGGAAGCCCGATTCGTCCGGATCTCCCCGCAGAAAGCGCGGCTGGTAGTGGACCTGATCCGCGGCCAGAAGGCCGGCCAGGCGATCACCATTCTGCAAACCACCAACAAGCGGATCGCGCCCACCGTCGAGAAAGTGCTGCGCTCGGCGATTGCCAACGCAGAGAACCGCTTTAACGACGTGGACGTGGACAACCTGGTGGTGACCGAGGCATACGTCAACGAAGGGCCGCGGCTGAAGCGGGTGCGCCCCGCTCCCATGGGCCGTGCTTACCGCTATCAGCGGCGGACAGCCCATATCATCGTGAAGGTCGGTGACCGCAGCGAGCCGGCCCCGGCAGAGGCGGCGGCGGAGTAAGAGGAAAGAGAAAGCGCATGGGTCAGAAAGTTCATCCGTATGGTTTCCGGCTGGGCATCACCAAGAACTGGCGTTCGCGCTGGTTCGCCAACCAGGATTACGCCAAGCTGCTGCATGAAGACCTCGAGCTGAAGGAATCGCTGCGGGACCGGTTGAAAGCCGCAGGCGTCAGCGCGGTGGAAGTGGAACGCCCCGGTGGGTCGAAGCTCCGCATCACCATCCATACCTCCCGTCCCGGCCTCATCATTGGCCGCAAGGGCGCCGAAATCGAGAAGCTCAAGCAGGAGCTTTCGCAGAAGACCAAGCGGGAAGTTTTCATCGACATTCAGGAAGTGCATAAGCCTGAAATGGATGCGCAACTCGTGGCCGAGTCGATCGCGCTGCAGCTGGAAAAGCGTGTGGCTTTCCGGCGCGCGATGCGCAAGGCCGTAGAGAGCGCATTGCGGTTCGGGTGCAAGGGCATCAAGGTGCGCGTTTCGGGCCGTTTGAACGGTGCGGAAATCGCGCGTTCGGAGTGGTATCTGCAGGGCCAGTTGCCTCTGCACACCTTGCGCGCGGACATCGACTACGGTTTCGCGGAAGCCTACACGACGTATGGCGTAATCGGTATCAAAACCTGGGTTTATCGCGGGGAAGTTTCCACGGACGGGCTGTTCCGCCGGGCAAGAACGGACGAGCCGCGGCGGAATCCGCGCCCCGACCGCCGCGACCGCCGCGACGACCGGCGTGAACGAACCGACCGGCCGCCTGTCTCCATTGCAGCGGCGCCCCCACCGGTGGCCCCGCCCGCTGTCAGTGCTGAACCCGCTTCCGCGCCCATCCTGCCCCCAATGACCGCCCCGACCGCTCCGTCGTGGAAGCAGGAGCCGGAGGCTGCAGAGCCTGGTGGCGAGAAGGCGGCAGAGTAACTGGAGAGCGGACCGGACGAGTTTTTGAGAGAGCAGGGAGAGCAAGCCCATGTTAATGCCCAAGAAGGTCAAATACAGGAAGCAGCAGCGCGGGCGCCGCAAAGGCCTGGCCTGGCGCGGTTCCACGCTTTCCTTTGGTGACTTCGGGCTCAAGGCCACCACGGTGGGTTGGGTGACGGACCGGCAGATTGAAGCTGCCCGTATCGCCATGACCCGCTTTATCAAGCGCGGCGGCAAGGTCTGGATCCGGATCTTCCCCGACAAGCCGATCACCAAGAAGCCGGCGGAAACCCGTATGGGAAAAGGCAAGGGTGCTCCCGAACAGTGGGTGTGCGTCGTCCGCCCCGGCAAGATCATGTTCGAACTGGAAGGCGTGCCGCTGGAAACTGCCGCCGAAGCGATGCGGCTGGCAGCGATGAAACTGCCCATCCGCACCAAGCTGGTTTCCCGCGAGGAGACCGTCGGTTAAGAGGATTGCGAACGATGGAAGCGAGCAAGATTCGGGAACTCGACGCCAAGGAACTGGCGTTGAAAGCCAAAGAGATGGACGAGCAGATCTTCCGTCTGAAATTTCAAATGTCCATGGGCCAGATGGATGGACTCAAGAAGTACCGCGAACTCCGCAAGGACCGCGCGCGGCTCAACACCGTCCTTCGGGAGCGCGAACTGGCCGCGGCGAAAGGGAGCAAGTAAACCATGACGGAAGCCGCTGTTGTACGCAAGCAGGAAAAAGTCGGCGAAGTGGTGTCGACTAAGATGGCCAAAACCATCGTCGTTCAGGTGACGCGGCGCGTGCCGCATCCGCTCTACAAACGGATTGTCACCCGCCGCTCCAAGTTCTATGCCCATGATGAGCAAGGTTTGGCCAAAGTGGGCGACGTGGTGCGCATCGTCGAGAGCCGGCCGCTGAGCAAACTGAAGCGCTGGGCGCTGGCAGAAGTGGTGCGCAAGAGCGTGGACGTGGGTGTGGCGCTGGCTGAGTAGCCGGCGGCCCAACGGGTTTTTGAGGAAGAGGACGAGGACACAGCCATGATCGGAATGAGAACGATCCTCGAGGTGGCCGACAACAGCGGGCCCCGCAAGCTGCAGTGCATTTTGCCCCGCGGCGGCGGCTTGGGCTTGCGCGCCGGCTTGGGGGATATTGTGACGGCCAGCGTGAAAGAGGCCGACCCCGATTCGAAGATCAAGAAGGGTAAGGTTGTGCGTTGCGTAATCGTGCGGATGCGCAAGGAGACGCGCCGCAAGGATGGCACCTACATCCGGTTCGACTCCAACGCGGCCGTGCTCATTAATGAACTCGGCGAACCGGTGGGTACGCGTGTGTTCGGGCCTGTCGCCCGCGAACTGCGTGATAAGCGCTTTATGAAAATTGTGTCGCTCGCGCCGGAGGTGATTTGAAATGGCTGGACGTCTCGCGAACCGCCACAACGAACGGCCGGAACCGGTGAAGATCCGGATCCGGAAAAACGACGTGGTGAAAGTGATTGCCGGGCGCGATAAGGGCAAAACCGGACGGGTTCTGGAAGTGGACCGGGCGAAGGGCCGGCTGCTGGTCGAGGGCGTGATGATCATTAAGAAACACGTCAAGCCCAACCCGCAGCGCGGCATTAAAGGCGGCATCGCCGAAAGGGAGTCACCCATTCACGTCTCCAACGTGATGCTGCTGACCTCAGATGGCAAAGTGACCCGTATTGGCGCAAAAGTGGAAACTATCGGCGGTAAACAGAAGCGCACCCGCATCGCGCGGAAGACCGGCGAGGTGCTGGACAAGAAGTAAGGCAGCGGACGGCGGCGTCCCAGGCTCTCAAGCGAACGCGGCCATCGACCCGGGTGGTTGAGGCAGAGGCGGCCGGACGGAGCAGAAGGAAGAGAAGACGATGAGCGCAAAGACAAGTTCGAAAGAGGCACCGAAAAGCGGCGGCAAGGCCCGTCTGCGGGAACACTACACCGCAAACGTCATTCCTGCGCTGATGAAGGAGTTCGGATACGGCAACGTCATGGCGGTGCCGAAATTGGAAAAGGTCACGCTCAACATTGGCTTGGGCGAAGCCACGCAGAACCCCAAGCTGCTGGACGGTGCTGTGAACGAAATGGCCACCATCGCCGGCCAGAAGCCCGTGATCACCAAGGCCCGCAAGTCCATCGCCGCCTTCAAGCTGCGCGAGGGCATGAGCATCGGTTGCATGGTGACGCTGCGCGGCAACACGATGTACGAGTTCCTGGACCGCCTGATGAACGTGGCGCTGCCCCGTGTGCGCGATTTCCGTGGCGTGTCTACCCGCAGCTTCGATGGCCGCGGTAACTACACCCTCGGGGTGAAAGATCAACTGATCTTTCCCGAAATCGATTACAACAAGGTCGAAAAGACCAAGGGCATGAATATTTGCATTACGACGACGGCCCGCACCGATGCGGAAGCGCTTGCGCTTCTCAAGCTCCTCGGTATGCCGTTCCGTCAGAACTAGGGCCGCTGAAACTGAGCTGGAGATAAAGGCAAAAGGCACATGGCAACAACGGCAAAAATCGCCCGGGACCTCAAGCTGGAGAAGGAGCGGGTAGCGAAGACCCCGAAACTCGCTGTCCGGCACCGCAACCGCTGCCTGCGGTGCGGCCGCCCGCGCGCCTTCATGAGAAAGTTCAAGCTTTGCCGCATCTGCTTCCGCAACCTCGCGCTGTCGGGCGAAATTCCCGGCGTTGTGAAGTCGAGTTGGTAAGGTTCGCTCCGGAGATGGCTTCGAGCATCGGTCAGGAAAGAGAAGGATAAGGTTCAGCAGACATGGTTTCCGATCCCATCGCAGATATGCTCACGCGCATCCGGAACGCGCTGAAAGCGCGGTTTCCGAAGGTCGATGTCCCGGCTTCGAAGTTGAAGACGGAACTCGCGCGCATTCTGAAGGATGAAGGCTACATCCTCAATTACAAAATCGTGGACGAGGGCAGCCACAAGGCCATCCGCGTCTATCTGAAGTACACGCCCGCCAACGAGCCGGTGATCTCCCACCTGGAGCGCGTCTCCCGGCCGGGGTGCCGGGTCTACGTCGGCTCGAAGGAAATCCCCAAGGTGCTTGGGGGCATGGGCATCAACATTCTCACCACCCCGCGGGGTGTGATGACCGGGAAAGCCGCGCGCAAGGAAGGCGTGGGCGGCGAGTTGTTGTGTCAGGTTTGGTAAGCCAGATCTGGAAATCTACAGGGATTTCCCTGGAAAGCGGACTGGAGTAAGAGCGAATGTCGAGAATTGGCAAGAAACCGATCCCGCTGCCGGCGGGTGTCAAGGTGCAAATCGCCGAATCGGCGATGAACGTAGAAGGGCCCAAGGGCAAGCTGAGCGTGCCCATTCCTGCGGGTATCCGCGTGGAAAACAACAGCGGCACGCTATCGGTGGTCAGGGACAGCGACCAGCACGCGGCACTGCACGGCCTCACCCGGGCGTTGGCTTACAACGCTATCACTGGCGTGAGCGCGGGCTTTACGCGCGAACTGGACATCGTTGGCATTGGCTACCGCGCCGAAGTGAAGGATAACGTCATTGTCTTCACCCTCGGCTATTCGCACCTGATCGAGTTTTTGTTGCCGCCTGGCGTGAGTTGCAAGATTGATAAGCAGACTCACCTGGTTTTGAGCGGCCACGACAAGCAGGTGCTGGGCCAGGTGGCTGCCAATATCCGGTCGCTGCGCCCGCCGGAGCCATACAAGCAGAAGGGGATCCGCTACACGGGTGAGGCCCTGCGCAAGAAGGTTGGCAAGTCCGGCGCCGGCGGGAAGAAGTAAGGCCGCATCGAGGTTAGAGAGATGAGGATTCGACAGGACAAAGACGAGCGGCGCCGGAGAATTCACACCCGGATCCGCGAACACGTGAAGGGCACCCCGGACCGCCCCCGGCTGGCGGTGTTCCGCAGCCTGAAGCACATTTATGCGCAGGTGATTGACGACCGCGCCGGCCGGACCTTGGCCGCTGCTTCCAGCGCCGAAAAGTCGGCTTCGGTGAATGGCGGCAATCTCGCGGGAGCAAAGGAAATTGGCAAATTGGTGGCGCAGCGCGCCGTCGAGGCCGGCATTAAACAGGTGGTCTTCGACCGCGGCGGCTACTTGTACCACGGCCGGGTGAAGGCCCTGGCCGACGCCGCGCGCGAAGCAGGACTGGAGTTCTAACGACATGGCGACCGCGACCGCGAAACGCATCGATTCCAAGGCGCTGAACCTCAAAGAACAGGTGGTCAGCATCAACCGTGTCACCAAAGTGGTGAAGGGCGGCAAAAACCTTAGCTTTTCGGCGCTCGTTGTAATTGGCGACCCCGACCAGAAAGTGGTGGGCTTCGGCACCGGCAAGGCAAAGGAAGTGCCGGCCGCGATTAAAAAGGGCATCGAGTCGGCGAAGAAGAATTTGCGCCAGGTCCACGTGCTCGGCTCTACCATTCCCCACCAGGTGGTGGGCCGGTTCGGCTCGGGTGCTGTGCTGTTAAAGCCTGCCCCCGAAGGCACCGGCGTCATCGCCGGCGGGGCCGTGCGCGCCGTCATTCAGGCGGCCGGAATCAACAATGTGCTCACCAAGAGCCTGGGCACTCACAATCCCCATAATGTCGTCAAGGCGACCATTGACGCGCTCGACCAACTCCGCGACCGTGCGGCAGTGGCCGAGTTGCGCGGCCTTGCGGTGGAGAATCTCTAGAGCCATGGCCGAAGGAAAAATCAGGATCAAACTCGTAGCCAGCCCCATTGGCGCCCCGCAGAAGCTGAAGCTCGTGGTGAAAGGGCTCGGCCTGCACCGCATTAACCAAGTGGTGGAGAAGCCGGATACTCCGGGTTTCCGCGGCATGGTGGCCAAGGTGCCTCATCTCGTCAAGCTGGTGGACTAAGAGGAGCACAGCATGGATCTCAGCAGTCTCAAACCCCCCAAGGGCCAAGTGAAAACCCAGCGCCGCGTCGGCCGCGGCATGGGTTCCGGCCGCGGCAAGTATTCCGGCCGGGGCGCTAAGGGCCAGAAGTCCATATCCGGCTACGGCCATATGCGCGGCTTCGAAGGCGGCCAGATGCCATTGCACCGCCGTCTGCCCAAGCGCGGATTCTCCAACGCGCCTTTCAAAACCACCTACGCCATCATCAACGTCGGCACGCTCGAAAAACTCGAAGGCGATACTTTCACTCCCGAAAGCCTCAAGCAGAGCGGAGTCATCAAGAATCTTCGCGACGGTCTGAAGGTACTGGCTGTCGGCGAGTTGAAAAAGAAAGTGCACGTGTCCGCACATCACTTTTCCGAAGCCGCCCTGGAAAAGATCAAGGCTGCCGGCGGAGCAGCCGTCGTCATCGAGCGTAAGCCCGCCGGACCCAAACCAGCCACGGATGAGAAAGGCAAAAAGAAGTAGCAGCCGCCAAGTTCGCTGCTGTCCGATACAAAAGGTCGACTGTCCATGAACAAGTTCTTCGAAGCCCTCGCCAATGTCTTCCGTATCCCGGATCTGCGCGGGCGTGTGCTGTTCACGCTGGCGCTGCTGGCAGTTTACCGGCTGGGTGCTGCCGTGCCGATTCCTGGCGTCGACGCCATCAAGTTCGAGGAATTCTTCCAGCGCAACCAGGGCACCTTCTTCGGGTTCCTTGACCTGTTCAGCGGGGGCCAGTTCCGCCGCCTCACCATCTTTGCCCTGGGCATTATGCCTTACATCACCTCCTCCATCGTTCTGCAGTTGCTCACGATTGTGGTGCCTACCCTCGAGAAACTGCAGAAGGAAGGGGAACTGGGCCGCCGCAAGATCACCCAGTGGACCCGCTATCTCACCGTGGGACTGGCCCTCATGCAGTCCATGTTCATCGGCACCGCCTTGCAGGCACAGGGTGATTTCGTGCTCAACCCGGGCATCGGATTCGTCCTGCTCACCATGCTGACTCTGACCACAGGGACGGCTTTCATCATGTGGCTGGGCGAGCAGATCACTGAGCGCGGAATCGGCAACGGCATGTCGCTGATCATCTTCACCGGCATCGTCGCCGGTCTCCCGTCGGCCATATTCAGCATCTACAACAACACGTTCGTCACCGGCGCGTGGCATCCTCTGCAGATGCTGCTCATCCTCATCATGATGGTGCTGGTGGTGGCCTTCATCGTGCTTGTGGAACGCGGGGAACGGCGCATCCCGGTGCAGTATGCCAAACGCGTTGTCGGGCGCCGGATGATGGGCGGCCAGTCCACCCACCTGCCCCTGAAGGTCAACGCGGGTGGCGTTATCCCCGTGATCTTCGCCAGTTCCTTGCTCAGCTTCCCCCTGATCCTGCTCAACGTACCGGCCTTCCAGAACAATCAGTGGATCGCGGGCATCCTGGGAGCTGTGCGCAGCGGCGAGCCCCTCTACATCATCCTGTTTGTCGCACTGATCATCTTCTTTTCTTTCTTCTACGTTTCGATTATTTTCAACCCCAACGAAGCGGCTGACAACATGCGGAAATATGGCGGGTTTATCCCTGGCATCCGCCCCGGGAAGAACACCGCTGAATACATGAACAAGATCCTGACGAAAATCACGGTCGTCGGTGGTCTATACCTGGCAGTGCTTTCGCTGATCCCCGAAATCATGATTGGCGGTATCAAGCTGCAGCACCTGCCGCCCGCCGCTCTGGGCAATTGGATTGATGAGTACTTTCCCCGCTGGCTGCTGGACGGTTTGGGCGTCACGTTCTACTTTGGTGGCACGTCCCTGCTGATCGTGGTCGGCGTCGCCATGGACTTTGTGAACCAGGTGGAGGCGCAACTGATCATGCGCCACTACGAAGGTTTTACTCCGCGCGCCGGCCGGATTCGTGGCCGCCGCAGCGCGGTTTGATGACAGGCAGACCTGTTCTGGGCTCCTCCAGGTTCGAGGAGAGCGCCCGGGTCGTGTTCGGTTGATGATTTTATGGGCGCCACGCCACCACGGGCTTTAATTCTCTTTGGCCCTCCCGGTTCGGGAAAGGGCACGCAGGCTAAGTTGCTGCGGGACCGTTTGGACGTCCCTCATATTTCCACCGGCGACATGCTGCGGGAGCGAATCGCATCCGGCGACCCCTTGGGCGTGCAGGTGCGGGATCTCATGACTGCTGGCCAGTTGGTGCCGGATGAGGCCGTGAATCAGTTGGTGAAAGACCGTATTGCGGAAGAAGACTGCCGGAAGGGGTTTATCCTCGACGGGTACCCCCGGACTCAACCGCAAGCGGAGGTGTTGGAGCGGTTGCTTGGCGAGCGCGGGTTTGCCCGAGTGGTTATCTACTTGAAAGTAGACTACAATCAGATTATTGCCCGCATTTCGGGCCGCCGGCAGTGTTCCGTCTGCGGAACGCTTTACAACCTGACGTCGAATCCGCCCAAGCAGGACGAAATCTGCGACCAGGATGGCGCTGCTCTGATTGTGCGCAGCGACGACCGGGAAGAGGTAGTTCGCGCCAGACTGGAAGGCTACGACCGCCAGACCAAGCCGGTGTTGGAGTTTTTCGCGGCTTCCGGCCGCGATTTCCATGAAGTGAATGGCAGTGGCGCCGCGCCGAAGGAGATCGTGGGCCGGATTTGCCGCGTGCTAGGCGTTGAATAGAGGGTAATGATTATTCGGAAGAGTCCGGTGGAACTCGAGAAGATGCGGAAAGCGGGACTTCTCGTTTACAGGATTCTGTCCGAGTTAAAAGTGCAGGTCCAGGAAGGCGTTACCACGCAGGATCTGGAGGCAACCGCGGAGCGCTTGATGCGCGACGCAGGGGCCAAACCTGCCTTCAAGGGGTATTATGTGCCGGCCGCGGGAGGTAAGTACCCTTTCGTGCTGTGCACTTCAGTGAATTGCGAGGTCGTTCATGGTATGCCGTCGGCTTCCCGGAAATTGGTGAAGGGTGATATCGTCTCCATCGATACCGGGGTGCAACTGGACGGCTATTTCGGCGACTCGGCGATAACCGTGCCCGTCGGCGAAATCAGTGAGGAAACCAAACGGCTTCTTCGGGTGACCGAAGAGTCGCTGGAACTTGCGATTGAGCAGGCTCGCCCGGGAAACCGGCTGTTTGATATTTGCGGCGCCGTGGAACGCCACGTGACGTCGAACGGATTTTCGGTAGTGCGTGAGTTTGTCGGCCACGGCATTGGCACTTCGCTCCATGAAGAGCCGCAGGTGCCCAACTACGTGGACCGCCGGAATGAAAATCCGCGGCTGCGGGAAGGTATGGTTCTCGCCATCGAACCGATGGTGAATGCCGGGCGTCCGGAAACGAAGGTTCTCGCGGACCGCTGGACGGCCGTGACGAAGGATGGCAGCAACGCCGCTCACTTTGAGCACGTGGTGGCCATCACCGCTAACGGCCCCTGGGTGCTGACCCGTCCCTGAGCCGATGACGGCCCGCGTTGAAGAGCCAGCCAGGGAAGCTGTGGTAGTGGAGTTGCTGCCTGCGGCGGCGTTCCGGTTGGAGTTGAAAGACCGGCGGCAGGTGATTGCTCACTTGGCCCCGGCGGTAAAGCGCGATTTTCTGCGGTTGCGGCTCAGCGACCGGGTGCTGGTGGAACTGACCGCCGGTGACCCGGGACGCGGCCGGATCGTAGCGGTTTTGAAATGATGGCCCCGGAAGAATGAGCGGAGTGACGGTATGAAAGTGCGAGCGTCGGTGAAGAAGATGTGCGACAAGTGCAAGATCATCCATCGCGAAGGAGTGGTGCGTGTGATCTGCGTTAACCCGAAACATAAGCAGCGGCAAGGCTAGGTAGGAAAAGAGAGAACATATGGCGCGTATTGCAGGTATCGATCTGCCGGCCCGGAAGCGCAGCGAAATCGGGCTCACTTACATCTTTGGCATTGGCCGGACCCGGGCCAAGTCCATCCTCTACCGTGCGGGCATCGACCCCAACAAAAAGATCGCCGATCTGACGGAAGAGGAAGTCAACCACATCCGCCAGATCCTGGAAGAGGAAGGCGCGGTGGAAGGCGACCTCCGCAAGGAGACCAGCCTCAACATCAAGCGGTTGATTGAAATGGGTTCCTACCGCGGGTTGCGGCATCGCCGCAGCCTGCCCGCTCGCGGCCAGCGGACCCATACCAACGCCCGCACCAGAAAAGGTCCACGCCGCGGCACCGTGGCCAACAAGAAGAAGGCCGGCAAGTAAGGCCCAGGATCTATACGAGGAACGGATAGCACATGGCGAAGGCACCCGCGAAATCCAGCAAGAAGAAGCAGTTCAAGAAGAAAGAAAAGAAGAACGTGCCGGTGGGCATTTGCCACATCCAGGCCACGTTCAACAACACCATCATCACGTTCACCGACCCCATCGGCAATACCCTCTCCTGGTCCAGTTCAGGCGCCCTTGGTTTCCGTGGATCCCGCAAAGGCACCCCATTTGCCGCCCAGCAGGCCTCTCTCACCGCGGCCAACAAGGCCAAGGAAAGCTGCGGGCTGCGCCAGGTGGAAGTGCGTGTCGCGGGTCCAGGCTCCGGCCGCGAATCTGCGATCCGTGCCTTGGCGACCGCAGGCATCGAGGTAAAACTCATTCGCGACGTAACGCCTATCCCGCACAACGGTTGCCGGCCACCCAAGAAGCGCCGCGTTTGATCCGGTCGGGCGCCGTGGCCCAGCAATCCGGTTGCCATTGGTCCGCTGCCCGGTAGTATGATGAAAAAAGGGCAAGTTTGGCTCTGTTCCGCCGCGCCGTTGAGGGCGCGCCCCCGAGTCCGGGTTCTTTCAGCCCGGATCCCGATAAGCAGGACGAAACGCGGATTTCCTTCCGCGCGTAAACTGCACCTCATTCTGTCCGACTGTTGAAGGAGGTCCGTCTTTGGCACGTTATATCGGCCCGGTCTGCCGGCTCTGCCGGCGCGAGGGCATGAAACTCTTCCTGAAGGGCGCCCGTTGTTATTCCGACAAGTGCGCGATTGAAAAACGAAATTTCCCGCCCGGCCAGCACGGCAAGGACCGGAAGCCGAAGATCGTGGGCTACGGCCTACAACTCCGGGAAAAGCAGAAGGCCAAGCGGTATTACGGTGTTCCCGAGGTCCAGTTCCGCAACCTCTTCGAAAAGGCCTCGCGCCTGAAAGGCGTCACCGGCGAGAACCTGCTCGGGATGCTCGAGCGGCGTCTCGATAATGTCGTCTACAGGGTCGGCTTCGGTACAAGCCGCTCCATGGCCCGCCAGTTGGTCCGCCATGGCCACGTCCTGGTCAATGGGAAAAAGGTCAATATCCCCTCCTACCTGCTGCGTCCCAACGATGTAGTGGAGATCCGCGAGAAAAGCCGTCAGAACTCAGCCATTCAGGGGTCGCTCGAAGCGACGGCGCACATGCCTTCCCCGAACTGGATTGAGGTGGACCGCGACGGGCTCAAGGCCCGCATCCTCGCCCCGCCCAAGCGCGAAGAACTCGTGCAGATCAAGTTGGAAGAACAGCTGATCGTCGAGCTGTATTCGAAGTAAGGGGGACACGCGATGTTCAAAGGATTTCAGAAGCCCAAGCGGCTGGTTGCCAACACCGAGACGCTCACCGAACGCTACGGTATGTTCACCGCACAGCCGTTCGAGCGAGGTTTTGGTACCACCATCGGCAATGCCTTGCGCCGCATTCTGCTGAGCTCCATCGAAGGCGCGGCCATCACCGCGGTTCGTATCGAGGGAGTCGACCACGAGTTTTCCCCCATCCCCGGTGTCGTGGAGGATGCCACCGACATCATCCTGAACCTGAAGCAGATCCCTTTCAAGATGGCCGACGACGGGGTGAAAACCATCACCCTGAACGCGAGCCAGGCGGGACCCGTTACCTCGGCCATGATCGAGACCGGTCCTGACGTCGAAGTGCTCGACCGCAACCTCCACATAGCCACCGTCAGCACTGGCGGCCGCCTTAGCATCGAGATGCGGTTGAAGCAGGGCCGCGGCTACATCTCCCGCGACCGGAACTTTGACGAAGACTTGCCGATGGGCTACATCCCGATCGATTCTGTCCACTCCCCCGTCCGCAAGGTCCGCTACACGGTCGAGGCTGCCCGCCTCGGCCAAATGACCGACTACGACAAACTCATCCTCGAAGTCTGGACCTCCGGTGCCATTTCCCCTCAGGACTCCATCGGCATGGCGGCCAAACTCCTGAAGGACCACATGACCATCTTCATCAACTTCGAGGAACTTCCCGAAGTCGTCGAAGAAGTGGTCGAGCGCGGCTCCACGCAGATGAACGAAGTGCTCAACCGTTCCGTCGAGGAGCTTGAACTGTCTGTCCGCAGCTATAACTGCCTCAAGAACGCCAACATTCAAACTATCGGCGACCTCGTCCAGAAAACCGAAGCCGAAATGCTCCGCACGAAGAATTTCGGCCGTAAGTCTCTCAACGAAATCAAGGAAATCCTTGCCGGTCTGGGGCTCTCCTTCGGGATGAAGCTCGATGCGGAAGGCCGGCTGACCGGGCCCGTGGGCGGGACGCCATATCCCACCATGGATGATGAGATCGAGCCCGAGGATGAAACCGAGCAGCCCATCGGGTAGGCCGATGCACTGGATCAAGGAGAGGAATTAAGGCAATGAGACATCAAAGAGCCGGTTTCAAACTGAAGCGCGACGCCAGTGCCCGCCGCGCTTTGCTCCGCAACCTCGTCACGAGCGTAATCGAGCAGGAACGCATCATCACCACCGTCCCCAAGGCCAAGGCGGCGAAGCCATTGGTCGACAGAATGATCACCCTTGCCAAGCGCGACACCCTTCATGCGCGCCGGCTGGCCGCTTCGTTCCTGTTGACCCCTGCTTCGGTGAAGAAGCTTTTCGATAAGCTGGGCCCGCGGTTCGCTCAGCGCGAGGGCGGTTATACCCGCGTTATCCGTGTAGGGTTCCGGCAAGGCGACGGCGCGGAAACCGCCTTGTTGGAACTGGTGGGTAGCGAACTCATTAAGCGCGCGGCCGAACGCGCCAAGCGCCGCGAAGAACGCCTGAAGGCCATGCGCGAAGGCCGCGAAGGCGAAGAGACCCCGCCGGCGGAAGAGAAGTAAACCCCGCCAGCGCATCTTCATCTCAAGCGGGAGAAAGGCGGCCCCTTTCTCCCGCTTTTCTTGTCCTACGGCAAGTTCAATGACCGCCGGAGTGCAACGAACCTCGGATGTTGCCGGAGCGGTGCGAACAACGGGTCGGCCAGAGTTGCACCCAGGCTGGTATCCTGTTGCGACACTGCGGCCTCCAATAATTCCAGGGTGCCCGCTGTGTCGCCGGCGCCCATTCGCACCAGCGCCTGGCTCTCCAGCTGCAGTTGCCCCTTTCTCGCCATCTCTTTCAACTTTTCCTCGAGCTGGGCACTCCGCTCGCTCTCCCCGGCTCTCGCTGTGAGATAAGCCAACAACGCAAAATCTGGAGCGCTCAGTTCCAGGCCCTTCCCGCTCCGCTCATCCAGAACTGCCATCGCTTCTGAGTACCGCCCCTGGACTGCCAACACCCTGGCTAACCCCAGGGCTGCGGGAGCAAACTCCGGGTGCGCGGATCTCACAGCCCTGATCCTCGCCTCCGCTTCGAGGTGGCGCCCTGCGCGCAGCAGGCTCTCGGCGTGTGCCGCGCCCCCGCCTGCCCACAGCGGGTCCAGACGCATCGACTGCTGGAAAGACTGCTCGGCGTCCTCGTGAAGCCCCAACAGCGAATACAGTGTCCCGCAATTCACGAACAAAGAAGCTGAATTCGGCGCAACCGCCAGCCCATCCGTGCATGTCTTGCGTGCCGTCATCCAGTCATAGTCCACGTCCCTCGCCAGCCTCACAATCGCGGAATAGGCGTCCGCCAGGCCCGGGTCCAGTTCCACGGCCCGTCTTGCCCGCTGCCAGGCTGCCTCTCGCAGCCGCGCCGGCCTCTCCAACCCTGCCGACATCAGCGAGACATACGCATGCGCCAAACCGGAGTGAGCCAGGGCATAACTGTCATCCTCCCGCACTGCCTCTTCGTGCAACCGGACCGCTTCCGGCAGCAGCAAAGGACTCATCCGCCGGTGCAAACCGCGGGCCTCCATAAACAGCGCGTGCGCTCTAAGCCGCCTCGGAGAGCGTAACTTCCCTTCGTCCTCCCGCCTGGCGTCCAGCCGCACTTGCAGCGCCCGCGCAATTGCCTGCGCAATCTCGTCCTGCAAAAGCAGTTGATCTTCCACCGTCTTGTCCAGCGTACTGGCCCACAACTGGAACCCGGTCTTCGCGTCGATCAACCGTGCTGTGATCCGGAACCGGCTGCCGTCTCCCCGCACCGCCCCTTCCAGCAGATGTGTCACGCCCATCCGCCGGCCTGCCTCAGGCAACTCTGTCCGCTGGCGAGCCAAGCTCTCCGCGGAACTCGACCCTACGACCCGCAACGCCGTCCCCCGTGACAGCACATCGGTGATCTCCGCAGTCAGGCCTTCGCAGAATCCGGAATGTACTTTGTCTGGCGACAAGTCCTCGAACGGCAGAACCGCCACCACGCGGGACGGCCGGTCCACCCCGGCCCCCAAACGTTGCTGTCGCAACGCCAGCGCAATCACTGCCAGGAGACACACTCCGAGAACCCATAACCCCCAGCGCCACTTCAGGAGCGGTGAGAGGTTCCCGCGAGAACCGGTTTCAGCTACATTCGTCTTTTCGACTGCCTCGCACGCCCCACGGATCAGCGGAGTGTATGTTCCTTTTGGCAGTTCAAACTGGATCGAGTCAGCGCTCCCCGGCCCGCTGTAATACTCCCGCAATCTTGCCCTGAGCCGGGCTGCCTCCACGCGAACGATCGGATCCTCACGAGTATCGTAGTCGGGGCGCCTCTCGTACACGGTTACCCCGATGTCGTGTTCGCTCAGGGGAACAGGATCTGTCCTCAGTTGGTTCTCGACGATCAGCCGAAGAAATTCACTCTGACGAGGCGCACGGCGAAAAAGTGCGTGGTTCAGGAGGATCGCCAACTGCTCGCGGGCAAGTTCCGGCCTTTGGTCCAACCGAGGCCGGCCAGGATCCCCCATAGGCCGAGTGTACCATGTGATCTCCGTAACCCTTTGAGAATTCAACTTGGTTACGTGGTTACGTCCGCTCCCGTAACCAGTAAGTTGCTTGCGTCGCGCAGGAAACTCTGTGCAGGATCAAAAAAACAGGCTGATCCGCATGGGAACAGTGAAACGCTAAGTCCAGCGTCCGCATTCCCCAACGAACGGATCCAAGGGGCTACCAAAAGAAAGTTGGACCAGCGGAGGAATAGGATCCGCTTTTTGTGGTAAGCCTCCTGAGCGTTGCCAAGAAAGGATGCTGATTATGGATGATATTTTCTTCACGATACAGGCTTTCGGAGGAAATGAAGCAACCTTCATGCTTACCTTGGGTCTTGGCTTAAGTATCGTGGCTGGTCTTTCCCGCCGGGTGCGCGGCACCCCCTGGAACGTTTCGCGCGGACACGCGCGTCGTCTGGCGCGGTGAGCGTAGGTTGGCGGTGGAGGAGCCGCCAACCTCACGGAAGCCTTGGCGCGGGAGCGGCTTTGACCCCTCCGCGGGCGGTGAGTGAGTTTCAGCAGGATCCCTCGTGGCGGCGACAATTCGCCTACACATTCCCGGGGGGCGGCGGGCACCGCTCCCCGGTCTTTTTATTGACGGGGGGATCCTCCAAATCCAAATCCGCTTGCCCCTGGCCGGGGTGTTTGGGTACCGCCTGGCGCCAACACCCCAGGACCTCCCTGCCTTCCCGGCTGGTTGGGTTGGTTGGGTTGGTTCGGTTGGGCAGGATTCTGCTGACCGCCTTGTCCTTGGGCGCCGGCGGCCTGCGCGGCCTTCTTCATGTCAAACAGGAATTCCCATTCCTTGATATTTGTCTTTTCGTTATAGACCAGGATGGCAGGCATTTCTGCTTTGCTGGCTACGCCCACGACACCGCCGGTCCCCATTGTGCCCGGTTGTGCCGCACCTGCTGCGGACCCGCCAACGCCCGTCGCCGGGCGCTGACCGCCAAGCATGTTGCGGATCTGGTCGAGCGCGCCCGGTGGAGCCGATCCTGTCGAGGGGCGCATCAGTTGAGGGCCGGCCTGAATCGCGCCGGGCATTCCCCCTCCCTGAGATCCCCCTGTCACTGCACCCGGCTGCGCAATGCCGGGGGCCTGCGGCTGCGGACTTGCCGTGCCGAACCCGCCCGAGAACCCAAACCCTCCTCCAGTTGCCCCAGGGTTGCTGCCCGGAGCCTGGACCGGTTGCCCGGATGGCTGCTGTCCCGGTTGGAGCGAGCCCGGAGCCAAAGGCTGTGGTTGGCCTGTCGTGGCGGGTTGGTTCACTGCGGGTTGCCCGGCAACTC
Source organism: uncultured Solibacteraceae bacterium (assembly GCA_964460395.1). Taxonomy (GTDB): domain Bacteria; phylum Acidobacteriota; class Terriglobia; order Bryobacterales; family Bryobacteraceae; genus CAYWQS01. The sequence goes on from CAYWQS010000044.1 coordinate 19,907, forward strand.
CGGTAGGAACGGGTTGCGCGTTTGGTCCCAAGGTCTGGCCGGCCCCTTGCAGAAGGTCCGTTCCCGGAGCAGGCGGAATCGGGTTGTCGCCCGAGGCCCCCGCCTCGGACGGCAATCCACTCCGGCTCTGCTCCTCAGTCCCAGCGTCTGCCTCATGTTCTCCGTCCGGCACACCTCCACCGCCCGGCGTCCCTGGACTGATGCGGTCGCTTGCCCGGCGCTGTAAAGCCGGGTTCTTGTTCTGGTCGCCCCCTGCGCCCTCTATGTACTCCGCCTGGCTGCCGATGCCTTGGATGGTCGCTGCAAGCACGCTGGGTCCCTTTTGCTCGCCCTGCCCTTGGCGCTTGTGCACCAAAGAGTCAACATACTGGCCCGCAGCATCCACGTGCACCAGCCGCCATTCATCTTTCCCGGTGATCGGATCAACGTACTTTTTGCGCAAGAAACGGAGGTTGTTCGTGTTCTCCAACTCATCCAGATTCTGAGGCAGCTTCTGGAACTTGCGGTGGTAGAGCGTAATCGCGCGCGTGAACTGTTCGCCGCGTTCCACCAGCAACTGTTCCTTATTTCTTTGGTATTCGAACGCCACTCGCGGCATTTCGAGATAAAACAGCACCATTGCCGCCGCGGCCATGGCAAACACCAGCAGCAGCGCGAACCCACGCTCGCCTCGCCTCGCCCTTCTGGCTGCCGGTCTTATCATCAGTTATCCTTTCGGCGGCTCGTCGATCGGGATCATCTGCTGGTGCTTGTGTTCTACGTCTTCCACCAGCACCGATGACGGGTTAATTCTCACGATCCGGTATCGTTTCTGGATCAGATCTCCCTCACTGGGCGTAAAGATCTCATCACCCTGCAAGCAGAAGACCCGCTTTGCGCCTCCCTGTATTGGCAAAGAGGCTCCATAAAACTTCAGATTGATCGGAGGAGGCGGCGGTTTCACAGGAGGCGGCGGTGGCGGTGGCGGCGGGTCAGGTCCGTGCATTTGGCCCACCGGCTTCACCTCGATCTTGGGTTCTGGCAACGCGGGCTTGGGCGCAGCCACCGTGTCCGGTCCAAACTCGAAAAGGCTACGCCCGCCTGAAGCCATTGAAACGCTGGCCAGTTTCTGCAGCAGGTCCAGCCGCAACGTCGGGTCGATCCTGGCCGGATCCGCACTCTCCTGTGCGGCTTTCAGGCTGGGACGAAATTCCTGTCGTTGTCTCTTTGCCGTCGAGGCTTTCGGTGGCGCCATCAATTCAGCCTCGGCGCTGCCCCGAGAAGCCAAAGCCTTTGGCAATCCGTTCCCGGACGCCGGTGGGGCTTGCGCCGGCCGGCTGGCCGGCGAGCCATTCTCGTCAGTGCCAATGCCCATGTAATACGCCACAGCCGCCACCACCAGCAGTAGCGCCAGAATCGCCACTTTCTTGGGCTCGGCGCCCAGCTCCATTTTGAACTTCGGCATCAGCGGTTTCCTCCCGGTGCCGCCATCGCCTGCTGCGACGAGTCTGGTTCCTCGCCCGTATCCCCGGATCCCTCACGCAAGAACGCGTAAAGCTTCAGATTGATAGCCAGTAAGCCGGTACCCTGCTGAGGTTGCGCCTGCAACTGGTCGAGAATCACGAGACGGGTGGACCTATCCAGCGCATGGACGGCCTCGATCAGGTCGGCGTAGGTGCCTTCAAAATTCGCGTTGATCACGGCCATGCCAAGCGCATCACTCCCTTCCACCGGTTCATAGCCGTAAGTGCGGTCACGCGCCTGCAGCCCGGACGCCTTCGTGGCCTCTCCCAGAGCAATCTCCATCATGGAATATGCTGCCTGCCGCTCAAAGAACCGTGAGTTCATGAACTCTTCTGTCTGGGCCCTCGCCTGCCGGACCTGGGCAAGATTTTGCTTCAGCCTTCCGGCGAGTTGCTGCCGGGCCGCAAGAGTCTTCCGCGCGGTAATCAAGTCGGATTCGACTGACTCCAGCGAGCCTCCAGGCGGAAAGAAAGCCAGCACCCCTATTAGCACGTTGAGCGCCAGCAGGACGCCTAGCCCCGCGCGCATCCAGACACGGCGGCTGGACGGCAAACTAAAGTTTCTGCGCATACGTCACGCTCACCCGGTAACGGTAAACCGGTTCGTTCTGCGTTGGCGGCTGCGAACTGATGAGTTGCGTAGCCCCGAACAGTTTGGAACCTTCGAGCCGCTTCAGGAAATCAATCACGGGCTCGGGACTCGCCGAGCCAACCACCATGTCCAACTGCACCCGGTTGTCATTGGCTATGTATGGCCGCACTGTAATGAGCCGCACCTTGCCCGGCACCACCGTCTCCAGGTCGGAGAACAGGCGCGTCCAGGAGATGGCTTTGCGTTCCAACAGCGCGTTAATGAAAACTGTTTGGGCCAGCACAGCAGCGTTGCCTGGTTGCCTCAGTTCACGCTCCATCTGGGCAATTTCGCGATTCACTTGCGCCACTTGCTGTTCGGTTCGCTGCAACAGTTCCCGCGTTTCACGTGCTGCCTCTCGCTGGCTGAGAACTACCGTCAGCAACAAGGCCAGCGTACCGGTCAGCAGCAGAGCCGCTACCGAAGCTGCCACCACCAAAGGGCGGTCCCGCTGGAACGGCTCGCTGGCCAGATTGATTGGAATGCGTACGCCCGCCATCAGCCGATCTCCAAAGTCTCGAGATAACCGTACACGCCGCAAGACTCCGCCGCCGGCGTCCCGAAGCGCGACCGTACCGGGGCCAGAGCCAAATCCATTTCACGGCCCCAGCGCTCCATCGTTCTGGCGTCCAGTTTTGGAAACCCGCACAGCTTCAACAGCTTCGGGCGCGCCCCCAACTCGTCCTCCGCGAAGGCAAAAGTTGGAGCCAGCACATCCTCGAGTTCGCTTTCCGTCACCTCCGGCAACTCCACACACCGGAACATCCGCATAATCGCCCCGTCAAACAACGACAGCGACAGGGCGCGCCCGCTCAACTTCGCCGTCATCGACGGGGTCAGCTTGTCGTACTGCGGATCCGCAGGCAGCGCCAATGCGGCCAACGCCGACACGGTTACGAACCCGCAATGGAATCCTGCTGCGCGAAACGGCGCCTCATACTTCGACGCGATTTCGAACGGTAGCGCCGCCACCGTCACATCCACCTTCTTAGTACCCGGGCGCTCGACCGCATGGAACGCCACCACCGCCGACTCGACATCAAACGGCACCGAACGTTTGATCCGGAACCGCACCAAGGCCGACTGCTCCGCAGAGTCTGAAGGAAACGTATCGAACTCGACCACTGCGATTCGCGCTGCGTAGTCCGGCAGGATGAGCGCAGCCCTCCTCAGGCGGCCGTTGCCCGGCGCCAGGCTCCGGACGGCCGCTTGAAACGCTGCCGCATCCCGAATGTTGTCCTCGAGCGGGTTCACCTGGATGACGTCTGCGCTCAAAGGGGTCCATTCCAGGCGCTCCGGCGCCGCCGTTCTCACCCACGCAATCCCGCCTTCGCCTACCTCAAACACATACTCCGGCGGCGGATCCATCACCAGCCGCTTGATGTTGCGCCATAGGTTCATCCGAGTCTAACCCTCAATGAACGTCACCTTGTTGATTTCGCGCAGAGTGGTGATGCCGGCGCGCACCTTTTCCACCGCCGATTCACGGAGAAATGTCATGCCCTCTTCCCGCGCCAGGCGCTTGATCTCAATCGCCGGCCGCCGGTCCAGAATCATCTGGCGAATCCGCTCCGACAAGTCCAGCAGTTCGTGGATCGCCGTGCGGCCGTGGAAGCCCGTGCCCCCGCATTCAAAACAGCCCCGTCCTTCGTAGCACGGTACATCCCGCCAGATGGCGGGATCCAGACCCGACTCGCGCAGAAAATCATCCTCGTAGCGCACCTCGTGCTTGCAGTGCGGACAAATCATGCGGACCAGCCGCTGAGCCAGGATGCAATTCAGCGCCGACACGAAGTTGTAGGGCTCCACACCCATATTCAAGAAACGCCCAATCACGTCCAGCACGTTGTTGGCGTGCACAGTCGTAAACACCAGGTGGCCCGTGAGCGCCGCGTTGATCGCAATTTGCGCCGTCTCCTGGTCGCGGATCTCGCCAACCATCACTTTGTCCGGGTCGTGGCGCAAGATGGACCGCAGCCCGCGGGCGAACGTCAGCCCTTTCTTCTCGTTGACCGGGATCTGTGTGATCCCTTTGATCTGGTACTCCACCGGATCTTCGATCGTGATGATTTTGTCTTCGTCGTTCTTGATCTCGCTTACCGCGGCATAGAGCGTCGTGGTCTTGCCAGAACCCGTCGGTCCCGTTACAAGCACCATTCCGTAAGGCTCCTTGATGTACCTCCGGAACCTGACCAGATCGGAGTCCGAGAAGCCTACTACCTCGAGGTTCAGGCTCTTGAACTTTTCACTCATCGACTCCTTGTCCAGCACGCGGAGCACAGCGTCCTCACCGTGCACCGTTGGCATGATGGAAACGCGGAAGTCGATCAGCCGGTTCTTGAAGCGCACCCGGAACCGCCCGTCCTGCGGAATGCGCCGCTCGGCGATGTCCAGCTCTGACATCACCTTGATGCGCGAAATGATGGCCGAATGCCAGTCCTTCGCGATCGGCGGCATGGCATACTGCAGCACGCCGTCGATGCGGAACTTGATCGCCACTTCGTTGTCCCGCGTTTCGATGTGGATGTCCGACGCCCGCCGCTCCAGCGAATTAAAAATCGTCGTGTCGATGAGTTTGATCACCGGCGCGATATCGGAATCCGCAGCGGTCAATTTCTCGATCGACAGCGTTTCGTCGGCGTGCTCTTCGTCGCCCACCACGTCCAGCGAAAACGTCTCCGTCACTTCCTCCAGCACTCGCTGCGACTGCTCCGATTTCTTGAGCAGGTCAGAGATCTGAGAAAGCGTCGCCACTTTCACGCGCAGCTTGCGCCGGGTCTGAATCGACAACTCGTCGATCAGGTTCAGGTGCCGCGGGTCTGCCAGCGCGATCTCCATCACCTGCCCGTCGTCCGACAGCGGCACGAAGTTGTAGCGGAACATCAGGTCTACCGGTACGACCTTAAACAGTTCGTGGTCAATCTTCGCCGCCTTCAAATCCACGAAGCCGCAGCGATATCGCGCCGCCAGCGCTTGCGCCGTCCGGGCTTCCTGCTCCGGATCGAAAGTACGGACCGCTTCCGTCGCCATCGTCTATCCTCCCCCGCCAAACGCTTCCGCCAGCGAGAAAATCGGCAGGTACAAGGACACCAGCACAAAGGCGACAAAGGCGCCCATAAAGATCATGATCGCGGGCTCGATCAAGCTCATGGTGGCCTGCATCCGGGTGTTGACGTCGTCTTCGTAGAACTCCGCTACGCTGTTTAGCATTTGCGGCAGCGCTCCTGTCGACTCACCCACCTCGATCATGTCAATCGCCAAAGGGGGCACCAGCCCCGTGGCTTGCATCGACGTGGACAACGCCTGTCCTTCCCGCACCATTTTCTGCGCCTTCGCCAGCGCGTCCCGCAGCAGCGGGCTGCCCACCGACTGGGACGCCGTCTCCATGCCCTGTACCAGAGGAATGCCCCCGCTCAACAGCGTCGACAGCAACCTCGCCAATTGCGCCACCTGGTACTTCGTCCAGATTTCGCTCACCACCGGCGTCTTCAGCTTCAACCGGTCAGAATTCGCCTTGCCTGACTCCGTTCTCAGGTACAGCCGCAGTGCGAAGCCAGCCACAACCGCGCCCAGTGCGCCCACCAGAAGATACCCCTCCGCGCTCTGGCCCACGGCAATTAGAATTTGCGTCGGTAGCGGGAGTTTCGCGTTCGAAGTGCCATACAACGCCGCGAACCGCGGCACCACGAAGGTGATCAAGAACACGACGAGCAGCACGACCAGAACCAGCAGTACCGACGGGTACATGAGCGAAAGCAGGATCTTCTTGCGGATCCCCAAGGCCAGCCGCTGGTACTGCACATACCGTTCAAGTACTTCCGACAAAGACCCTGACTTTTCCCCCGCCATCAGCGACGTGGTATAAATCGCAGGAAACAACCCCTGTTTGGTGAACGCCTCGGAGAGAAGCGAACCACGCTTTACTTCGTCCCGGATCGCCTGGATGTGCGGGCCCAGTTTGGCATCCGTCAGCCGGTCGGCCAGCAGGTCCAGACACTTGAGAATCGGCAGTCCCGCGCGGAACAGAGTTACGAACTGCTGGTTGAAGATCAGGAACCGCTCCATATCCAGCTTTTTCTTCCGTCCCGCCGGCGCCAGCGCCGCCAGTCCTGTGCGTTCCTTGATCGAATAAACCAGATAGCCCTGTGCCGAAACTTTCTCCCGCAGCGCCTGTTCGGACTCCGCCTCCACCACCTGTTGCTTGATCTCGCCGCGTGCGTCGGCAAACTTGAGCGAATACTCGGGCACGGCTACGGCTCCGCCTCCCCGAACGTTTCGACTTCGACAACTTCAATGCCTGCGGGTGGCACATAACGGAAACGCGCATCCGCGACAGGCACGTTCAACCGCTCGCCCCGAAAGACAAACTCCTGCCGGCTGCCCTCCACCCCCTGGATGCGCAAACGCTGGATTGCCCCCGCGCCGTTCATTTCAAATTCCGCCCGCAGGAACGGAGCGCGGTCTGATTTCGGCAGCACCTTTACAAGCGCCACCTCTCCGCGATCCTCCAGGGTCAGATCCGAGAAACTGCGGCGGAAGTCCAGCTTGCCCAACAAGAAAGCCAGTGGCGCCCGCAGATCCTCGCTCTCCTTGAGCCGCGTTCTTTCCACCCTGCCCGTGTAAGGCGACACCAGCCACAGCCACTTCCCATCGCTCAAGAACAGCTTGCCCGCGGGTTCTGTATACTCCCAGCGCATCCGGCCCGGTTTGCGCAACTCCAGGACTCCGCTCTCCACCTTCCGCCGGCCTTGTGCTTCGTAGGACTGCTCGAAGGCCAGAGTAAGGGATCTCGCCCCGTTGTAGCGCGCCTCCGCCGCCCGCAGCACTGCCTCCAAATCGCGGGCGGCGGCCGGCAATGCGCACCATAGCAGAATGAGCCCGGCAGTCCTCACATTAAGAATTGACGCCACCGCAGGGCGGGACGTGCAAAGCGTTCTCAGGCGCGCCGCGCGGCCAGTTCCTTGTAGGTCGTTGTCTGGATCCCCAGTGATTCCATTAGTTTCCGGGTGGCAGGAGATGTGAAGTAGGAGAAATCCCCCCAGCGCTGCTCCCAACTGTTGGAAATCGCCCGGATCTCGGCGTCGTCCTTCGCCAGGTGAACGATCAGCTTCGTCACTCCTGGCTGCAATTCCCGTAGAAACTGCTCATAGGAAGCTGCCCGCTCCGCCACCGTCCGGCCAGGCATTCCCGTCACCAAACGATCAAGAAACGGAAGGCCGCTCTTGCCCGCCTCCTCAAGCATCGCCGGGGTAATCGGGTAATTGGCCATGGTCTTCGCCAGTTCCGGCGTGGGCTTTGGCAACATGCAAGGCACCTGGAACTCCCTCGCCAGCCGCGTATACACCTCGAAGTAGTCCGGCCGGGCGAAGAGTGTGCCCATATGCGAATCCAGGTGGGTAAACCGAATCCCGTACTTCTGGGCGAGCGCAATCTGCGCACGAGCTTCCTTTTCAATCTCTTGCGGTGTTGCCCGCGATGCCACCGCCCGTACATCCCGGTGCAGGTACCCCTCACTGTCCAGCAACCCTGGCACCTCTGCTGCTGGGGACACAGGCCTCCACCGGTAGTACCGCCACTCACTAGTGAGAGTCAGATGAATGCCCAGGTCCGCTTCCGGGTGTTTTCGCGCCCAATCCGCCATCTCAGTGACCCAGGCGCAGGGCATCATGACGCTGGCGGAACTCACTAAACCCAGTTCGAGCGCCTCGGCGGTCGCTATGTTGGCGGAATGGCACATCCCTGCGTCATCGGCGTGCACCATCAACAACTTAGATGAAGGGGCCTGGGCATATGTCTTGGGGGCAAAGCCGCCCATGGCAAGAGTCAGGAATTCCTGGCGGGTCATGACCTGATGTTTACACAAAATTCGTTTGACCGCCGACATGGATTTTCGTATTCTCTTCGCCAGAGGTTCCCATGTCCCTAACCAACGAATCGCTCGTCCAAGAGATGCGCAGCACCAAAGAGTTTTTCGACCGGTCCACCCGGCCACTCTCTGAGGCCGACTCGAACTTTGCTCCCAGGGAAGGAATGTATACGGTAGCTCAGCAGGTGGCCCATACCGCTCAGACGGTGGAATGGTTCCTCGAGGGCGCTTTTCGCCCGGAAGGGTTCGACATGAATTTCGAGGCCATGGCCGAGCCGGTGTTGGCCTGCAAGAGCCTGCACGAAGCCAGGTTGTGGCTCGACCGCGCCTTCCAGGCCATCATGCAGGCCTGCGAAACCAAGCCTATTTCCGAATGGCTGGCCCCGCTTCCACCGAATCCCCTCTTCGGCGAGATTCCCCGCGTCGCGATCATCAGCTCCATCGTCGACCATTCGGCCCACCATCGTGGCGCCCTCACTGTCTATTCCCGTCTGCTCGGCTACACGCCGCCCATGCCGTACATGGACATGTAAGGAAGCAGCCCGTTTCCAGGTCTCCGCTACACTTGGTCGAAGAGGGTGGGCGTGCGGCCCATGCGGCGGGTGATGCCGAAATAGTGGAAGGCGTGGTCGGTGGCCACCCTTCCGCGAGGCGTCCGTTCCAGGAAGCCCAGCTGCATCAGGTACGGCTCGTACACCTCCTCGATGGTGTCGGGCTCCTCGTCGGTGGAGGCGGAAATCGTGCTCAAGCCCACCGGCCCACCGCCATACTTCACCAAAATAGTCTGCATGATTTTCTGGTCCACTTCGTCCAGGCCGAAGCGGTCCACTTCCAACAAGTCCAGCGCGTCCCCGGCCACGGAAGCCGTGATGTGGCCATCGGCCCTCACCTGGGCGTAGTCGCGCACGCGGCGCAGGAGGCGGTTTGCGATGCGGGGGGTGCCGCGGCCGCGGCGGGCCACCTCTTCTGCTGCGGGCTCGTCGATGGTGACGTTCAGGATGCGCGCTGCCCGTAGAACGATGGCTGTCATCTCTGCCACGTCGTAGTGGCGCATGTAGAGGACGAGACCGAAACGATTGCGAAGGGGTGCACTGAGGAGGCCTTGGCGCGTGGTGGCGCCAACCGCGGTGAACTTCTGAACAGGCAGAGAAACCGTGCGGGCGGCCGTCCCCTGTCCCACAACGACATCCACGCGGAAGTCCTCCAACACGGAGTACAGAACCTCCTCGACGTCGGGCAGGAGGCGGTGGATCTCGTCAATGAAGAAGACCTGGTGCGGGCGGATGTTGGACACGATGCCAGTGAGGTCGAGCTTTTTCTGGAGCATCGGCCCGCTGGTGAGGTCGAAGGGGACGCCCATTTCCAGAGCGACGATATTCGCGAGCGTAGTCTTGCCCAAACCGGGCGGGCCAATGAGCAACACGTGATCCAAAGCCTCACCGCGCATCTTCGCGGCTTCCACGGCGATCGCGAGCTGTTCTTTCACCTTGGTCTGTCCCGTGAAATCGCTCAGCGATTGCGGCCGCAGCGAGAGTTCGAACTGCCGGTCTTCCGGCGTCTGAACACCGGAGACGATGCGTTTCCGTTCTCCCGGGGCCTGCATAGTTTCCTTTCAGGGTAGCGCGGCGGCTCAGCGCATCAGTTCGAGCGCCTTGCGGAAGAGTGGTTCGAACTCATCGGCGGCGCCGGAGTCCCTGGCCTTACGGACGGCGGTTTCCGCAGCGGCCGGCTGCGCGCCCAAGTTCACCAAGGCGCTGACGGCGTCGCGCTCGGCCTCGGAGGAAGCCAGCGACACGGGGGAACCGGGTGCGGCGGCCACCGGCTCCAGGTCGATCTTGTCGCGCAGCTCGAGAACGATGCGCTCTGCCGTTTTCTTTCCGATGCCTGGCACCCGCGTGAGCCGCTGCACGTCGCCCGCGCGGATTGCAGCACGCAGGTCAGAAGCCTGCACGCCGCTCAGCACGGTGATCGCCAGCTTCGGTCCAATGCCACCGACACCGATGAGGCGCTCGAACAGGCGCTTCTCCTCCGCCTCCAGGAAACCGTAAAGCAAAATTGCGTCTTCGCGGACATGGGTATGGATGCGCAAAGTTACCGGCTGGCCTTCACCGGGAAGGCCGGTATAGGTGGTGACCGAAATGGCCACATCGTAGCCGACACCACCGCAATCCACCACCGCCTGGTTCGGGTGCTTCTCCATCAAAACGCCGTGCAAGCGAGCAATCATCGAAGGCTATTGTCGCACCGGCGCGGCTGGCACAATGAAGAACATATGGCGCGCCGGATGTTTTATGTCCAGGAGGTCCGCGGTAGCGCTGCCTGGCTGCGCGGGGAGACTGCGCAGCACTTGCGCAAAGTGCTGCGCGCCGAACGCGGCCAGAAGTACGAACTGAGTGACAACCGTACGCTCTGGCTGGGTGAGGTGACGGATTTCGGCAGAGAAGCGGTGGAGTTCCGCCTGCTGGAACCGCTGCCCGTGGTGCCGCCTCCGCGCCGCGCCCACCTGCTGGCAGCGCTGGTGAAGTTTGATGCTTTTGAATGGATGCTGGAGAAGGCAACGGAATTAGGCGTGGAGCAGATCACGCCCGTCTATTCGTTCCGTTCCGACAAAGGGCTGGACCAAGCGGCCACGAAGCGGCGCGAGCGTTGGCTGCGCATCCTGTGGGAGAGCGGGCAGCAGTGCCGCCGGGCCACCCGGCCGGAACTGGGCGAGGTGGTGCGGCTGCCCGCGGCGTTGCAGGTGGAAGCTGGGGCGCGGCTGTTCTGCGATGAGGCCCGCGGAGCTCCGCCTTTGCTGGAAACCCTGCCACCCAATCAAAATCACGTGGCCTTGATCGTGGGGCCGGAAGGCGGCTGGGAGGAGCCGGAGCGCCAGGCTGCCGCGCAGGCCGGCTGGCAGGCCGTGTCCCTCGGACCGTTCGTCCTCCGGGCGGAAACCGCGGCAATCGCCGCTCTTGCGCTGGTGCAAGGCGCGCCCGGGGGTGCCTAACTCCTGAATCCGCTAAAGTAGTGCCGGAGACTAACGCATGAAAGCCCTGGTGAAGAGCAAAGCTGAGCCCGGCTTGTGGATGGAAGACGTCCCTGAACCGGAGATGGGCATCAACGACGTGCGCATCCGGGTCCACAAGACCGGCATTTGCGGAACCGACGTCCATATTTATAACTGGGACGACTGGGCGAAGAAGACCATTCCTGTTCCCATGGTGGTGGGCCACGAGTTTGTGGGCGAAATCGTGGAAACGGGTTCGAACGTGAGCGATTTCAAAGTGGGTGATCTGGTCAGCGCGGAGGGGCATATCGTTTGCGGCCGTTGCCGAAACTGCATGGCCGGGCGGCGGCATCTTTGCGCGCATACGCAGGGGCTGGGGGTGAACCGGCCCGGCGCCTTTGCTGAGTATGTGGTGGTGCCCATGACCAACGTCTGGCGGCACCGGCGTACCGTGAACAAAGACGTTGCCGCGATTTTCGATCCCTTTGGCAATGCCGTCCACACGGCGCTGTCATTTGATCTTCTCGGAGAGGATGTGCTGGTGACCGGCGCGGGACCGATTGGCATCATGGCTGCCGCGGTGGCCCGGCATTCCGGGGCCCGCTACGTGGTGATCAGCGACCCGAACGAATACCGGCTTGAGCTGGCCCGGCGTTTGGGCGTCACCCGGGCAGTCAATCCGAAGGAGCAGCCCCTGCAGGAGGTGCAGAAGGAACTCGGCATGAAGGAAGGCTTCGACGTAGGTCTGGAAATGTCCGGGAATCCGCAAGCGTTCCGCGAAATGCTGGCGAACATGTGCCACGGTGGGCGCATCGCCATGCTGGGGATTCCTTCCGAACCGATTGCCATCGACTGGAACACTGTCGTCTTCAATATGCTGACGATCAAAGGCATTTACGGCCGCGAGATGTACGAAACCTGGTACAAAATGACTGTCATGCTCGAATCGGGGCTGAACATAGAACCAGTCATTACCCACCGTTACCCCGTCGAGGAATACGAGCGTGGCTTCGCCGCCATGCGCAGCGGACAGTGTGGCAAGGTCGTGCTGGACTGGCTGAATTGATGTTGCTTACGTGAGTGCTCCGAAACCCATACAGTGTCCCGGCTGCGCCGCAGGATTAGAGTATGATCCGGAGGCGGCCAAGCTAAAGTGTCCGTACTGCGGCACGATGATCGAGGTGGAGCGCGACCAGGCCGCTCCGCCAGTGGTGGAGATCGACTACAGCGAAGCGAGAGAACGGCTTGCCGGACTGGGCAGCGGCCAGCTTTCCCTGAAAGCCGTACAGGTGGAGTGCTCCACTTGCGGCGCGGCAGTTGTGTTCGAGCCTCCGGATGTGGCAGGCCAGTGTCCCTTCTGCACTTCCAAAATCGTTGTGCAACCGCATACACCGGACCCGTTGATCACCCCGCAGGGCCTGCTGCCGTTCGCCGTGCCCAAGTCACGCGCCGTCCAGGAACTCAGACAGTGGCTTCATTCGCGGTGGTTTGCGCCTGATGATTTGAAGAAGGTGGCGAACCCTGACCGCCTGGAGGGCATCTACCTGCCTTTTTGGACGTTTGATGCCGAGACGCACACCCGCTACGCCGGGCAGCGCGGCGAATACTACTGGGTCACCGAAACCTACACCGAAAACGTAAACGGCCGCCCGGTGACGCGCACCCGGCAGGTGCGGAAGACGCGCTGGTATCCCGCCGGCGGCGCCGTGGACAATTCGTTTGACGACATCCTGGTGGCGGCCTCGCGGGCAATCGCCACACGCCGCCTTGACGATCTCGATCCGTGGGGTCTGGAGAACGTTGAGCCCTACAATCCATCCTTTCTCGCGGGTTTCAAGGCGCAACGCTACCAAGTGAGCCTGGAAGAAGGCTACGCCGACGCTCAGAAACGGATGGAACCGGCCATCCGGTCCACGATCCAACGGGACATCGGCGGGGATGAGCAGCGGATCACGTCGATGCAGGTGTCCATTCTGCGTTCGAGCTTCAAGCACCTGCTCCTGCCCGTGTGGTTAGGCGCCTACCGGTATCGCGAAAAGTTGTTTCAGATCGCCGTGAATGCCCGCACCGGAGAGGTGTCCGGCGAACGGCCCTACAGCGCCATCAAGATCACGTTCTTCGTCTTGGCTTGTCTCCTGGCCCTGCTGATTCTGGCCTGGCTGGGGAAACAGTAGACGCCCGACGTTTCGGCGGCCGTTGTCATACCATGTTCGAGGAGTTCTCCACTATGTCTCAGATCAAAGGACCCGCCATCTTCCTGGCCCAGTTCATGGGCGACGCCGCGCCGTTCAACAGCCTGCCCAATATCACGGCGTGGGCGAAGTCGCTCGGCTACATCGGCGTGCAGATCCCTTCGTGGGATGCGCGCGTCATCGACATCAAGAAAGCCGCCGAGTCGAAAACTTACTGCGACGAAATCAAGGGACAGACCAACGGTCTGGCGATTACCGAGCTGGCGTCGCACCTGCAAGGCCAACTGGTAGCCGTCCACCCGGCCTATGACGAGATGTTTGACGCCTTCGCGGCGCCGGAAGTGCGCGGCAACCCCAAGGCGCGCACCGAGTGGGCCACCCAGCAGTTGAAGTACGTGATCCAGGCCTCGGCCAACCTCGGTTTGAGCGTGAGCCCCACGTTTTCCGGAGCGCTTCTGTGGCCTTTTCTATATCCGTGGCCGCAACGGCCCGCAGGGCTCGTCGAAGAAGGGTTCACGGAACTGGCCCGCCGCTGGAAGCCCATCTACGATTGCGCCGACCAGTATGGCGTGGACCTGGCCTACGAACTTCATCCCGGCGAAGATCTCTACGACGGGGAGACGTTCGAGCGCTTCCTGGATGCCATGGGCGGGCACCCGCGCGTGGCCATCAACTACGATCCGTCGCACTTCGTTCTGCAATGCCTCGACTACGTCGGTTTCATCGACGCCTACGGGCCACGCATTAAGGCATTCCACGTGAAGGACGCGGAATTCCGCCCCAGCGCCAAACAGGGTGTCTATTCCGGCTATGCCGGCTGGCAGCAGCGCGCGGGCCGCTTCCGTTCGCTTGGAGACGGTCAAGTGGACTTCAAGCAAGTGTTCTCCCGGCTCACCGCGGTGGGCTACAAGAGCTGGGCGGTCCTTGAGTGGGAGTGCTGTTTCAAGGACGCCGCGCAAGGGGCAGCCGAAGGCGCACCCTTCATCCAGTCGCACCTGATTGACGTGCCGTCGAAGGCGTTCGACGACTTCGCCGGCGCGGAAACCGACGCCGCCCGGAACCGCCGCATCCTCGGCATCGGCTAGGGTGGCGGCCATGAACCGGCGCGGGTTTGTCACGGCCGCGGCCTACAGCCGCATCCTGGGGGCCAATCAGCGACTCCGCGGCGCGATCCTTGGCAGCGGCGGCCGTGGCCAGTACCTCACCGGCCAGTTCAAGGAACTGGGAGTGGATGTGGCCGCCGTTTGCGACGTGTACCAACCCAACCTGGAGGCGGGATTGAAGGCCGCCTCCACGGGCGCCCAGGGATTCACTGACTATCGCCGCGCCCTCGCAGACAAGTCGTTGGACATTGTGGTAGTGGCTACGCCCGACCACTGGCACGCCCGCATGGTGATCGATGCCGTGGAAGCCGGCAAGGACGTGTATGTCGAGAAGCCGCTGGCCCACGAGATCCAGGAAGGCTTCGCGGTGGTCGAGGCCGTACGCCGCACGAAGCGTGTCGTCCAAGTTGGGACGCAGCGGCGCAGCGCGGAGTTGTTCATCGAAGCGAAGAAAATCGTGGATGCGGGCCGCTTGGGGGAGGTCCGGCTGGTGACCTCCCAGTGGTTGAACCATCAGGCTTCGCTGACGCAGCGCCAGCCGGCGGGGACCATCGATTGGAAGGCCTGGTTAGGAAGCGCCCCAACTCGCGATTACGACCCCGTGCGCCACTTCAACTGGTATTACTTCTGGGATTATTCGGGCGGATTGCTGGTAGGGCAGGCAGCGCACATCGTGGACTGCATCCAGTGGTTCCTGAATTCACGCGAACCCCTGGCGGTGACCTGCGCTGCGGGCGCCGTGAACCTGCCGGGCGCCGAGGTGCCCGAAACGGCGACATTAGCTATTGAATTCCCTCAAAACTACCTGGCTACGTTTACACTCGGCTATCGCGCCATGCGGTATGCAATGTTCCACGATCAGCTCATGCAGTACCACGGCCACCAGGCGCGGTTCGATGTAGGCCGGGAGTCATACGCTCTGATTCCCCAAACTACCTCCCTCGAATTGAAGCCTGAGATCGAGCGCAAGGATCCCGGCAGCTTCGGCCGGGCAACGCTGCAGCATACTCGCAATTTCCTGGAAGCCGTCCGCGACCGCCGCGAACCCAGTGCTCCGGTGGAAGCCGGACAGGCCACCAATATCGTGCTGTGCATGGCAATGGACTCACTCCGGCAGGGGCGCCGGCTGAAATGGAATGCCGCCGTGCGCCGCGTGGAAACCTGAGACTCTGCTGTAACTTTCCTCGCCTGGCCCCGTACACTCAGCGAAGCACCCAATGGAACAGGACAGCTTCCACCGGCTGTACGAGGCCCATGCGAAGGACATCTACCGCTTCGCTCTCTACCTCTCGGGTAACCCCGCGGAGGCCGAGGAGATCACGATGGCGGCATTCTTCCGCGCCTGGACCGGCGAACCGGTGCGCGACACCACCGCGCGAGCGTATTTGCTATCAATCGCGCGCAACCTGTATCTCGACGAGCGGCGCCGTGCCGCCCGACACGAACCCGTGGAGGATACGCACATGACATCCGCCAACCAGCACGCGCAGGCCGAACTCCAGCAAACGATGGCCGCACTGCGCCAACTTCCGGAGGAATACGGCCGGCCCCTGGAACTGTGGGCGGCAGGCGGTCTTAGCTATGACGAAATCGCTGCCGAGCTCGGGCTCAGCGTGCCCGTGGTGAAGGTCCGCATTCACCGGGCACGCCAGAAACTGGCGCAGCGGCTAGGACGGTGATCCATGAGTCTATCCCGCGACGTAATGAATGATCTGATGGTGGTCTACATTAGCGGTGAGGCATCGCCGGACACACGGAAGCTGGTGGAAGAGTACGCCGCGCTGCACGCCGACTATGCGGCATTGCTGCGCGCGGCGGGCCAGACTTTGCCCGTGCCCCCGGCCCAATCGAACAAGGAAATGGAGACCTTGAAAATGATCCGCAAGTTTATTTTTCTCCGCAGCCTCTTTATCGGCGGCGGCATTCTGTTCACGATGATGCCTCTCACCACGGTGTGGCGAAACGGTGAGGTAACGTTTTTACTCTACCGGGACGTGCCCGGCCTGGGCCTAGCGTTCTGGTCGATTGCGGCCGCTTCTTGGGTGGCCTGCTATGTCATGCACCGGGCGATCAGGAGATCCGGGCTTTGACGCCAAAGACTTTCTCGGCGTAGATCCGGCTCCGTTTGAGGTTTTCTTCCAAAGGCCGCGTGAGTCGGGTGTCTTTGTCCCACGCGAGTTCCACCACCAGCCAGCCGGCAAATCCGGTTCTCTTCAGGTGGGCTGCCACGGCGCGGTAATCGATCTCCCCATCGGCCAACTCCTCCATCCAAACGCCTCCGCGGCTGTTGCGCAGGTGCATCGCGCCCAGCCGCGGCGTGCACTCTTCAAGAATCTCCATCACTTTCTGGCCGCCACGCAGCACCCAGTGTGTATCCAGGCAGATGCCCACCTGCCGCGCGTCGGTGTTGGCCAGCAGGTGGCGCAGTTCCCGCGCATTGCTTTTCATCTCCGGGTCGTGCTGGTGAAGAAGCAGTTGGACACCCCCTTTGGTCAGGGCCGCGCCTAGATTCCGCACCGCAGCCGCCTGCGTATCCAGTTCCTCCAAGGTCTTCTCTTCCCGCTTGGGCTTCGGGTCGGGATTGAAGACCAGCGCCTTCAAGCCGAACTGCTGCTTCAAGCGCAGCGCATCGGCAGTGAGCAAATCGACAGTCTTGGACGCGTCCTCCGCAGTGTGCACCCGCCCACCGTGGTACATCAGCGGCACGCTAAGCCCGAGTTTCTTGAGCAGCGCGGCCCGTTCCTCTGCCTTCTCGGCCCGGAAGAAGACCGCGCGCATCTCCAACTCTGAGTATCCGGAGCGCTTAAGCGAAGTCAGGATCTCGGGGATATGGTCATCGGGGTTTTTCTTTTCCCGGCCGTAGGACTGCTCCCAGACGTAGGCCTGAGCCGCCAGCCGGGGCTTGTAATCGCCCGCTCGGGCGGGCAGCGCCCCGGCGCCCAGGGCAAGCATGGCTTCGCGTCGAGTCATTTGGAACCTCTCGAAAACTGGCGGTTGGACTGCTTTCCCCTCGGACGCTATCACCGCGGGCGGTTGGCCGCAACTCACGCGAGCCTTTAC
>CAYWQS010000045.1:0-36479 GCA_964460395.1 uncultured Solibacteraceae bacterium
CCGATTTGAAAGAGATCTGTTGCGCGGCGAGGTGGGTTTTTCAGCAGCCTGCTAGAGTTCCGACAGCAATAACTGGAAGAGCGTCCAGGCGATCATCATCAGCAGAATCAACTCGATGAAGCGCACAAGAAGAATCAGGCGCTGGTTGAGAAACTCGAAGCGGAGAAGCAATCCGCAGACGATGGCGGTATAGAGCACCATAGGGTTCAGAGGAACTGAGTAGCTAAAGAACCACAAGGTCAACCCACCGTAGAACACCAGAGGCCAGTTGCTCTCTGTCTGCACACTGAACCTGCTCAAAGCGACCCAAAGCGCGCCTACCGCCAACAGGAAGGTGGCGATGAGCCCAAAATTGGAGAGGTTCACCATGGCAGACTCCGCTCGGGGTTAGACTCTTTGAAGTTGCTGTTTCCCAAGCAGCTTCGAGAACTCATCATACTCTGGTGGAAGGGTCCTCAGACAGCAGCGAGGGCAGGGGGTAACCCTGCCCTGTGCTTGAGTCGTTCTGAGGGGAACCGAAGCTGGTTAGCCTACCATTCGTAGGTAATGCCGGCCACGGGGAGCACGTTGAAGAACCATCCCCCAAGCTTCGCCCCGTAGGTGGGCGTAATAACGTCTTCCGGCGACGGGGTGAACGCGGTGCGGAGTTCGGCTCGGAAGGCCAGCCGGGCGTTAAGGCGGACGCGGACGCCGGCCCCGCCGGTAAGCAGGGGGCTGATTTGCGTGGTATTGGTCAGCACAGCCACGTTCATGGTCGGCTGGATGGCGGGGCCGCCGTTGATACCCGTGAACAACCGGACGCCGCCGCCGGCAATCAGGTACGGCCTCACGGAGGATTCTCCATCCCGGAAATAGTAGTGAAGGTTATACTCCACCGATTGCGAGCGGCCGCCGAGAGTCGTGGTTCCCCGGTCGGTCTTCACCCGCATGTCGTTAAACAGGTATGTGTAGCGCAGCTCGCCACCGTACCGGTTCCCGATCTGGCCCAGGCTGGCGTAGAACCCGCCGCCCGTCTTGAAGCCCGCGTCGCCCGAGCCGAGCGGGCCAGATACCGTGCGGGACTGGTAGAAGGATCCGGCACCGCCAGCGCCGAATTCCCAACGTTGGCCGTAGGCGGCCGGCAGTGCGCCGAAGAGCAGCAAACCGGCAGTGAGAGCAATACTTCCCTTTAACATAGTTACCCCATCCCTAATTCACTTCTGAGGTTTCGGTTTGAACGCCGCTAGTCGATCACGCGGACGTTCACGGTCGTGCTGTAGCCGCCCTGCGTGATTCTGAGGACCTGCTCCAACCCCTTGGGCACCCCACCTGGAACTTTGCATTTGATCTCGTAAACTCCGACCTCGCCGGGAGCCAGCCGGGCATAGTAGACGTCCAGTCCCGCCCCACCGATGGTTACGTCGGGTTCCGTCAGGACGCCGATGTCCGGCGACGGTGCGGGGTATCCGGCAGGCACCTCGGGATCGGTGCGGCCCATTCCCGTCAAGTAGATGGTGATCTCCTCTCCGCGCCGGATTGGATTGGCCATGGTGGCGGGCTGACCGTTAGACCGGATCACCATTGGCACTTCAACGCCTTCCATCACCGGGGTGTGGAAAACGCTCGGAGCCGTAGGCAGGATACGGAGGTTGTGGGTGTCGCTGACACCGCCTGGCGTGCGAAGGATCATCGCAACGTTGCCATCCACGGTGAACGGAAGCTGCGCATTGATCTGTTCGGGAGAAACCATGATCATTGGCACGGGTAAGCCGTTGACAGTCAGGCAGGACTCGCCCAGCGCCAGGGGCAGTGGCTTTTCCTTTGACGCCACATTAACAGCGCTGAGGTTGGTGCCCTGCACGGAGATCAAGGCGCCAGGGGCTACGGCCCTGGTGCGGTCCGCCGCATTGACCACACGGGTGATCCGCGGGATGGCCACCGAGGCGTCGTAGTTCCACGGCAATACGGTGAATCCGGACACAGTCAGGTTCACGATCGCTTGCCGGTTGGCCATCACTGCCAGAGTGCGGGTGAACTTGGCATCTTCCGTCCCCAGCAGAGGGGACTCCAACATACGCGTCGAACGCATTCCTACGCCCTGGTTCAATTCGACCCGCTGAATCACTCCCGGGTCACCGGCTGAGGCGGCGCCGGAACGCAGTCCGAGTTGATCGACGAAAACGAAGCCAGAGCTCTGCCCTACGGTGTTGTCGAATTGAGACGCTGTCACCAACGAGGCGTTCATCAACTTGTTCCCCACCACAAACTGGTCAAAGTTCGAGGCTGCGATCGCTCCCGCTACTTCTTCCTTTTGGAACTTGCGGGAGATCGTGAAGCTGTCGACACTGGCGTTGTAGAGCAACATCGTGCCGTCAGCCTGGGCGGCCAAAATGGAACTTCCGTTTCCGGAGGCCACCAGGGCTGTGTTGACGTCGATCTTGTTTTCGAAAACGCCCAGAGTGGGGAGTTCAGTCGCGGTCCGGCTCCAGATATCTACTTGATCGATCTTGTGCACAGGACCGGCCACGCGAGTGGCGGCAAGAATGGCGCGGGCCGAGGCGGCGATCCAGCGCGGGTAATGGCCGAAGGGGAAGCGCACCGGCGTGCTTGGCTCCAGCGTCTCGAGATCGAATACATTCGCGTACTGAGAGTTGTCATTGCCCACGAGAAGCCAGCGCCGGTCGAACGTAATCGCCATTGAGGTCGGGGTGTTGCCTGTCCGCAGGCGGGTGATGAGGTCGTACGTCCCACCGTCAAACACCAGCACTTCGTTCCGGTCCTGCCGCAAAACGAAGAAACGGTTCCGCGCCGGGTCCGCCAGCAAATCCACCAGTTTGCCGGGCACGTTCACTGCGGTACCGCGCTGGTCGGGTTCCGGCACGTTAATCAGAAGCCGCACCTCCCGAGGCAAATTCACCGCGCGCGCAGAAGAGACCGTGATCTTGGCCGAGACCGTGCCTTTCTGGTTTCGGAAAGCTGCCGGATCCACTGAGACGCGGACGGTCGCTGGAGTGGTCGCAGAACTGACGTTGAGGCGCACACCGGATTGCGAAGAAGAAATGGTGAACGGAATTCGGCCGCCACTCGCTTCGGTGATTTCAAATTCCTGTGTTACAGTTCCGGGATTGCAGTAGTTGCTGCGAAAGACCAGATCTTCCTTCGAGACGCTGATTCTTGGGGTGCTTGCCAGTTCGCCCACTGGCAGCAGCAGCAGGCCGCTCTCGGAGATCGCTACCATCAGATTCCCGTCGGCCGAAAGAACGGCCTTCCCGGCGAGGTTCTCGGCGAGGTACAGCCTTTCGCGCACGTTCATGTTGTCGGCATCTGTCACCATGAGGACCGGCGGCGGAGGCGGAGCTGAAGACGTCCCGGTGGAACCGCCTTGACTGCCGCTGCCAGTGGTATTGGCCGGTTTTTCAGGGATCTGCGCGTAGATTAAGCCGCGATCGGAATCAATGGCATGTCCGCCGACATTCAGATTGCCGGAAGGATTGCGGAACTGGGCCAACAGGCCGCGTTGATCGAACATGGCCCATCCAGCCAGGTAGATCTCGCCTTGTTTGGATACGCTAACCGCACGGGGACCCAATGGCGGCTCTGCGACATAGCCACCTGAGTAGACCCGTTCGTTCACCACGTCATAGGTAAACAGGATCGTGTCAGTGAGCCCGTAAATCCAACTTCCATTGCCGGAAGCTTGGACGGAGGCGCCTACAATCTCAGTAGGAAGGGTGGCCGGCGGTTGAGGCAGCGTGCGGGCGGTTACCCCTGCAATGGTGTCCACCACCTTCAGGCTGCCCACGACAGGATCGAAAACGATGAACTGAGTGCTGGTCACCACCAGAGCGCGGCCATCCACGCCAAATGACACGCCGTAAGGCGGGTCGGCCAGAGCAATCGACTGGCGGCCGCCCGTGTCCAGATCCAGAACCGTCAACCCGTTCCGAGGAGTGCCCGGACTGACGAACGGGGCGTAGTGAGCCACCACCAGGTAACGCAGATCCGGCGAAAGCGACAACGAACTGGGCTGAGCGGATACACTGATGCTCCGCTCCACCTCCGCAGTGTCGATGGACACCACGTCGATGCGGTTCGCCGTGAAGTTCGCTACATACGCGACCCGGCGGTTTTCATCGAGCGCGACATCCGACGCATGCCCGCCGATGGCTACCACCCGCCCGAAGGTCTGGGCGTGCGCCAGCGCGGAAACAAGGAGAAGTAAACCGGTCATCCACCAACGTGCCATTGTGATTCCTCACTCAAGATCTCTTTCGTCGGACTCGCCAAAAAACTTCAGATCTGCAAGAAGGCCGCGGTCAGAAGCGGGTCCCTATGGCCAGCCCGCCCTATCCGCGGCCCCGTGTTGTCCCCTACTCTTCCGCGTTGCGGCCTTTGCGGCGAAGCACGATGACTCCCAGCAAAACCACCGCGAGAACCGCGCAAGCAATCCGTACCATGTCATCCATGACTTTTCTCCTTTCTCCCTATCCCACGTAGTCGTGTCCAAACCACATCCGCCCCGATGCGCTTCCCAAGAGAAGCCAAGGGTCTAGATGCTCTTCATCATCGGGATCAACTCCCGGACGATGGTTACTGCAATTGGTCCAACCGCCACCACAAACAGCGACGGCATGATGCAAAAGAAAATCGGGAAGATCAGTTTGACGCCGAGTTTGGCCGCTTTCTCCTCGGCGATCTGCCGTGCCTGAATTCGCATGTAATCCGAGTGCGCACGCAAGCTTTGGGCAATACCCGTGCCGAACCGGTCCGCCTGGATGAGCACCGCCACCAGCTTCTTCAGGTCATCCACATTGGTTCGCTCGGCCAGATTGCGCAGAGCCTCGACACGGCGTTTGCCGGCCTTTAACTCCAAGTTCACCAAGGCAAACTCTTCGCTCACTTCCGGGTGGGCGTGCTCCAGTTCTTTCGCTACCTGAAGAATGGCCTGATCGAGGCCCAGCCCGGACTCGACGCAAACTACAAGCAGATCGAGCGCGTTCGCCAAGCCGCGGGAAATCTCTTTCTGGCGGCGGCGGAGCACGAGATTGACGTATTCATTCGGGCCAAAGAAGCCCAAGGCTCCCGATGCCAGCACGATCAGCATCAGGTTGCTGCCTTGGCTCCCTGTGTTCCAGGCGATGGCAAACGTCACCAGCGGGAGCACAATGCTCATGAGCACCTTGGAGCCGTACAAAATGCGTAACGCGTTGGGACCCCGCATGCCCGCACGAACCAGGCGCTTTTGCATGACGCTCAGGTCCTTGGGCGAGGCTGGCAATCGCTCGCCCAGACGATTCAGCATCTCCCGGAAGACCAGGCTTGGATGAACCGGGGCCTCTTCCTGCTCCTGCACCGCCGCCCCTGTCACCCGTTCAATCGCCTCGGTCGGACGGAGCCAGAACTTCACGCCAACCACGGTCAGGATGAGGGCCATGGCAACAAACAGCAGGATGGCAAACAATAACGGCATGGTGGACCCTCGCTAAACCTCGATGTTGACGATCTTTTGGATTACCCCGTAGCCAATCAACTGCAGGGCAATCGCAGCGAATGCCATGTAATTTCCCAGTTCATCTTTGACGAAGAAGGAAATGTATTCCGGGTTGGTGACAAACATGAGCGCGCCCACGACAACGGGGATGAGACTGAGCGCCATGCCCGTCATGCGCCCGTGGGCGCTGATCGCTTTGATCTTGCCCCGCAGCTTGAACCGCTCCCGGATGACGTAGGCTAATTTGTCGAGAATCTCGGCCAGGTTACCGCCGGTCCGCTTCTGAAGCAGCACAGCGGAAACAAAGAAATGAACGTCCAGCAGAGGAATGCGCTCTGCTAATTTCTGCAGTGCCATGTCGAGCGGAAGTCCGAGGTTGTGTTCTTCGAAGGCGCGGCGGAACTCGCCGGACAGAGGCTCGCGGAACTCCCGGTGCAGCAGTTCCAAGGTGACTGAAAAGGCGTGGCCTGCGCGCAAGGACCGGGCGACAAACTCAAGGCTCTCGGGAAATTGTTCTTCGAACTGATGCATCCGCGAAGCGCGGAGCCGGAGCAGATAAAGCAGAGGAATCGAGCCGGCCAATAACGCCAGGAGGACAGCGGCTAACTGGAATTTGGGGGGCAGGAACGTCCAACTCAACCAAAATCCGACCAGGAATAGTGCCAGGCACGAGTGCATAAGCCTGGCCACTTTCCACTTCAGGCCGGCCTGCTCGATCAGTGCAGCCAACTGGTCTTGCAGTTGAAACCGGCTGAGGAGAGCGATCACCATCTTGCCCGTGGTGCGGTCCTCGACGTGGATCAGCGGACCGCCCTTTTTTGACTTCTTCCCGGCCTTGGACTTTTCGGTGTGCACACCAATCAGGCGGTTCTTGATTTTGTCGGCGTCCGCACCCTGAAACACCCGGGAGAGGATCCACCAGGCCGCGCCGAAGAGGACCCAAAGCAGGAGGGCGAAAAAGATGAAGTTCATGCTCAGACCTCCACCACTTCGTCAAACAGGTCGGGCCGCAGCCGGATTCCCGCGGCCAGAAGCTTCTCGTAAAACTTCGGCCGGATTCCGGTGGCCCCGAACCGGCCGGTGATCTTGCCTTCTGCAGTGAGGCCGCGCTTCTCAAAGACAAAGATGTCCTGGAGAGTGACCACCTCTCCTTCCATCCCGGTTACCTCGGTGACGTGAGTTACACGCCGGGACCCATCGCTGAAGCGTGCCGCCTGAACCAGCACGTTGACCGCACTGGCGATCTGCTGCCGGATGCTGACCAACTGCATATTCGCGTTGGCGAGCGAAACCATGACTTCGAGGCGGGAAATGCCATCACGGGGTGAGTTCGCGTGGATGGTAGTGAGTGAACCGTCGTGGCCGGTGTTCATGGCCTGCAACATGTCCAGAGCCTCCGGACCACGGACCTCGCCAACCACGATTCGGTCGGGGCGCATACGGAGGCTGTTAATGAGAAGTTCGCGCTGGCGGACGGCGCCGTGGCCCTCCAGGTTGGGGGGGCGGGTCTCCAGCCGGACCACGTGCGGCTGCTTGAGTTGCAATTCGGCCGCGTCTTCGATGGTGACGATGCGCTCCTTGGGGTTGATGAAGAAAGAAAGCCCGTTGAGCAGGGTCGTTTTTCCAGCGCCAGTGCCGCCAATGATGATGATGTTGAGCCGCGCCTTCACCGCGGCCTCGAGCAGCTCCATCATGCCCCTGGTCAGTGCCTTCCTCTCGACCAGGTCGGCAGGCATCAGTTTGTCCTGCGAAAACCGGCGGATCGACATGGTGGGCCCGTCGAGGGCCAGCGGCGGGATGATCGCGTTGACACGGGAGCCGTCGGATAGGCGTGCGTCGACCATCGGGTTGGATTCGTCCACCCGGCGGCCAACCTGGCTGACGATCTTGTCAATGATCCGCAGCAAATGGGCGTCGTCGCGGAAAGTGACATTCGTGAGTTCCAGCAGGCCTTTCCGCTCGACGTAAACCTGCTTGCTGCCGTTGACCAGGATGTCTGAGATGGTGGGATCCTGCAGCAAAGGCTCCAGGGGGCCCAGGCCAAACACCTCGTCCAGAACCTCGTCGCAGATCTGTTGCTTCTCGAGCGCGCTCAGCAGCGTAGGCTCAAGATCGATGAGGGCGATGAGCGCCTGCCGCACCTCGGTGCGGACCCGCTGGTTATCAATCGTGGCCAGCGCCTCGAGGTTGATCTTGTCGAGGAGCTTCCGGTGCAGGGTGAACTTCAGTTCCTGGTATTCCGGTTTCAGAGACGACTTCGGGCGGCCGGCATTCTTGAGCAGCCTCTGTTCCCAGCTCATCAATTGCCCGGATTTTTGTTCCATGGTGGGTGTCATTGTTTGTCTCTTCGGGCGTCAGGCAGCAATCTCTGCTGGGTACATCGGGCGAATCAGGGAAAAACTTGAGGCGGCCAGCCGGTTCATGCTTACCCCTGGGGCGCGGGAGTCAGCACGGCGGGGCTCCGGCGCTCCTTTTGAATAGCGCCCGCCACGCGCAGCGCGGTCTGCTCGATGGACCGGCCCAAAGCCGAGTCGGCCGGCAGCACGTCCGCGCGAGTCATCACACGGTGCAAGGCATAGAAATCGTTGGGAAGGGCGGCGAAAACGCCGCAGCCGAAAATTGTCTCCATGTCCGCCGTCGTAATGTTGTCTCGTTTGCCCGTGCGGTTCACCACGATACGGAACCGGTCCTTATCGAAACCAAACTGGAGCAGCAGTCCTGCAGCGCGCCGTGTGAGGTGCAGACTGGGCAGTTCCGGAGTAGTCACCAGAAACATCTGATCGGCCTCCGACAAGGTGTACAGGGAGGTGCGCTGGAAAATCGATGGGAGATCCACGATCACCCAGTCGTAGAGCCCGCGCGCATACTCAATCACCTCATGAAGTACGCCCGGTTGTGGCAATTCTGCCGGCGGCGTTTCCGGAGCGGGCAGGACGTCCACGCCCGCATGATGATGAACCAGGCTGGACCACAGGCCCGGGTCGAGGCGTTCCGTCCTCTCCAGCGCATCCGCGAGTGAATAAGTCGGATTGATCTTAAGCGCGAATGCGACGCTTCCTCCCATTACGTCGAAGTCGGCCAGTAAGACCCTTTGCCCAGTCACGCGTTTTAGCGTGTAGGCCATCTGGACCGCCAATGTGGAGGCCCCGGAGCCCGGTTTGGTGGAGCTGAAGGCCAGCACCTTGCCAATCTCCTGATAGCCTGCCTGGGCAGGTTCCCGCATGCGCCGGATCCGCTGGGCCACTTCCGCCTGCGTCGCGGGGTCGAACGGCGTGTGGAGGAAGTCCACTGCCCCGGCGCGCAGGCTGCGGATGAGAATGTCAGGCTGCTTTCCGTGGTGGATGGCCACGGCTTGCGTGGCAGGCTGAAATGTCGCGAGAAACCTCAGCAGTTGCTCCGCTGACTGCACATCAGTAGCGACATCCACCAGCACGACATCAGGCTGAATCTGCCGCAGCCGGATCTCCAGCGTCTGCTCCGGAGGATAGCTTTTCAGTTCAGCCAAAACCTCGAAGAGCCGGGTGCTGGCGAAAGCTCGCTCCAGGGAGGACGAAAGATCCCGATCCGGCGAGATCAGCAGCGCGGTTAGGACTCCGTCCCCATTTGGGTATCTGCCCATGGCCATTCCAGAATGCGGACTCTAGCAGGAAAAAATTCCCGTTAACGCGTGGGTGGTTTCTCCACCTGGAAGATCTCCTCCCGCTTCGAAGGCGCCGGAGGCATCGGCTTGAGCGGAGTCTTGGAATTCGGCACTCCGCTGGGAAGCATCAAGGGCTTCAACGTTGGAGTCACTTGCTGAGTTTTGAGTCTGGGATCATCGGGATTCATGGGATCCACAAACTCAGGCGTCACCATGACGATCAGCTCGCTTTTGCTGCGGTTCTCGCTCCGGCTACGGAACAGATAACCGAGGAGCGGGATGTTCGCCAAACCAGGGATCTTCTGAAAGCTCTCATTGGTGCGGTCATCGATCAGACCGCCGATGACGAAACTCTGCCCGGGGAGCAGTTCGATGTTGGACTCGATTCGCCGCGTTGAGAGCGCGGGAATGGTAAAGCCGGAGATAGTAACGGCGTTTGCGAGATCGATCGTGGAAACCTCGGGCCGTACAGCCATTTTCAGGGTCCCGTTCTCGGTCATGGCCGGGTTGAAGGTCAAGCGAATGCCAAACTCCCGGAACTGAACAGTCACAGCGCCAGCATTGGAGCCGCCCTGCAAAACCGGGACAGGGAACTCACCTCCAACCAGGAAGCTGGCTTCCTTCCCGTTGCTCGTCACCAAGTTGGGCTCGGCCAAGATGGTAAGCAAGCCGTTACTCTGAAGCGCTTTCACGAAAGCGCCCAAGTCAATGTCTGGCCGGAAGGCAAAGATGTTCAGCGCGTCGGTGATGCGGAATTCGGCGCTGCTGCCAGAGATCTGCTGCGCTTGTGCGCTCGTGAATTGCTGTGTCGACATCAGGCCGATGGTGCCGCCGGCGCCTGTCGACACGATGTTTACCCCAAGGCTCTGGGTCGCGGTCCGGTTCATTTCGGCGAATTTCACACGCAGCAGGATCTGCTTTTCGATCGGCGCCGCAGCGACTTTCAAATTGTTGGTCACGCTCTTGGCCAGCGGCGTCAGTGCCGCCATCAACCGGTCGGCCACTTGTTGCGAAGAAACTTTCCCGGACACTGCGATGGCATCCCGCGCGGCGGTGAGCAGGATTTCCTCATTGGGGAATGATTCCCGGATCAGCTTTCTGGCCGGGTCCAAATTTGGCTCCACTGAGATGTTGTAGAAGTTTCGTTGTCCGGACTTTGCCCAGATCACCACCGTGGCGGCACCAAGCCCTTTGGCGTGGAGCAGGATTTCCCGTGTGGATACGGGCACGTAGTCAACGACCTCCGGGTTGGACGTGGAGATGCGGGCAACGTCCTCCGGGTAATCGAGCACTACGCTCTTACCGAGCGTGACGCGGACCTCTTCGGCGGATTGGCCGTACAAGCAGGTCCCGGCGGTTAACAATAATGCAGCCGCGAAAAGCGGGAGGAGGATGCGGATGCGTTTGCTCATGTTGTCCTCAAAAACCTTCGGATTTCTTCACCGCCACTGTCTCGGTGTCTTTCTTGGTTCCCCGGATGACGACGATCTCGTCGCTGACTCGGGCCGGCGGAGGCGGAGGCGGCAGTTCCATCACTTCACGCACCACGGGGCGGCGGCGGACCGGCCGGGGTTCATCAGAGGGCACTTCGCCCTCGCCGGAATTCACAGTACGCATGCGCGCCATGGGCCCGTACAATGCAATGGAGTTGGTGCCGGTGGTGGTCTCGATGTTCTGGTCGCCGCCGTTGCGCAGCACAAGCTGCACTTTGCCTTCGTTGCTCGCAAGAGTCAGGATCTCGGCCTGGGCGGGCGTGACCAGCAACGTGACATTGGTCGCATTGACGGGCTTCCCGGAGGAGTCCACCTGAATGTTGGTCCCGGCGGAGAGGACGAGAATGTTCTGGAGAAACGTGCGAGTCACGCTTGTGTCGGTGCCCGGCGGATCGCCCGTGATCAGGACGTCCACCCGCATGCCCGGCAAGACGTACCCGGCCACGCTGGCGACGTCGTTGACGCGTACCGTGACGGCTCGCATCCCAACGGGGATGACCGGGGCCAACCCGGCGCCAGAGCCCCGCTGGGCCAAACGGCCGTCGAGGATCGGTTCTTCCGGCAGGATGTTGCTGACGACGGGCCGGTCCAGCACGTCCTCAGGCTTGCTGAACCCACCCTTCGGAAATTGAGCGGCTGGAATCTTGACCACTTTGATATCGGTTGCCTTGAGCGTGCCGCCAACCGAGATGGGCCCCGCGGAGATCACCAAATCCCGTAATTCGCTGATTTCCGGCTTCTTATCCGTGGCCCGGGAAGTCATCTGGTAGAAAATGCTGCTGACGACCAGCGCAAATACCAGGCTGATGCCCAACACCATCAAGAACCTGCGATCCATAGAGCCTCCAACCACCTACCTGCAATGGGTTTCCGGCGCGCAGCCGGGTTTCTGAGCCGAAGCCGATCCTTCTTTGGGCCAGAAAGATAAGTGCGAAACAACGGGGGCGGCGGTCCAGACCGCGCTCAACAGCTCCTCCGGACCAGGCAGTTGCCAGGTAAGCCCGCAGGCGACGGAGTTCCCAGCTCCTTCAACGGCGCCGCGCCTCGAGGTGGAACGGCGGCTACGCCTCCCCTGTCCTGGATTCGCGGGCTGGCCGGTGGCTGAGTCCATCGTCAATGTCCCCTGCGATACATTCGACGGGCAGAGGGAAATCCATTAGGGACAAGCGGGTGTTTTTGGGCAACAGAGAGCGGACGGTGAGAGGACCAGCCGCGGCAGGGACTCCGCGATATCGCCCCTGCCGCTCAAAAGACTGGACGGGAAAGTCAGGCTTGCATGTCGTTGCGGGAAAAGTCCCAGATAACGCTCCGGCCGGTTTCCACGGCCCTGTTCACCATGTGGGCACAGGCGGCCGCGTGGTGGCCTGCCGCAGCATCCTGCCAGTACGCTTGCCTGGTCCGGACTGAGTCGAGGAAGTGACGAAAATGCATCACGGTCGCTTCCAGGCCCTCCTCCTGGTACTCCTCGCCAACCGTCAGCACCGAGGGCTTTCGAGTAGCAACGAGTTCGGTTTCCCGGACCTTGGCATCCTGCCAATACTGCTTTTCGAGTCGCGAGGGCCAGCTCTCCACAATCCACCGGTTGTCTTCCCGCGCGTTTTCCGGACGGAAGGAGAACCCGTTCCAGCCGATGGAGATTGTCCCCTCGGTCCCCAGAAATTGAAAGCTTTGTTCCGCGGCGGACTGATTGTTGAACGTAGAACTCAGATTCACCGTAAACCCTTCTGGATACTCGAGAATGGCATTCAAAGTGTCCGGGACGTCGCGCGACTCCTTCCAGCGGTAGAGGTTGCCCATGGCGACGACACGGGATGGCATTTTGGCGCCCATCAGGTAGTGGATGGTCGTGCAGAGATGGACGAAAAGGTCGGTCGCGATGCCGCCGGAATAGTCCTTGTAGCACCGCCAGCGGAAAAAGCGGGCCAAGTCAAAGGGCCGTTTCGGCGCTGGGCCCAAGAACATGTCCCAGTTGACGGTGGAGGGTGACGCGTCTGGTGGAATGGGATAGATCCAGGCGCCGGAAGCGGTGTTCCGGTTGTAAGCGGCGCGGATCATGGTGACCTTCCCCAGCCGGCCCTGGCGGATCAAATCGCGGGCTCGCTGTTGAGTGGCCGAACTCATGCCTTGAGAGCCAACCTGCACGATTCGCTGGGTTTCGCGGGTGGCTGCCAAAATCTCCAGGCCTTCGGAGGAGCGATACGTGAGGGGCTTCTCGCAATAGACGTCCTTGCCAGCCCGGAGAGCGTCCACTACCATCTGCTTGTGCCAGTGGTCTGGCGTGGCGATGATGAGGGCGTCCACGGAGGAGTCGGACAGAGCTTCGCGATAGTCCCCCAGAACCTTGGCGCGGCCGCCAACCCGCTCCTGAGCCCGCTCCACGCGCCCGCGGTAGGCATCGCAAAGACCCGTGATTTCGGCATCCGGGTGCACCAGCAGGGCGGCCATCAACTCGTGAGCCCGGGCGCCGCATCCGATGCAGGCAAAGCGGACGCGGCTATTGGCGGATGCGCGGCCCTGCGGCAGGGCGGCAGAGGCGGCGGAAACTTCCAGGAAACGGCGGCGGGAGAGCGGCATGAACTGAACTCCTTAATCCTGGAGGAATTCCAGGGGAAACCGAGTGGTGATCTGGCTCTTGGACACTGAGCCGGATACTTTCCATCAGTAATACTTTACGCCGCCGCTCCGCTAGGTGAGCAGGCTCAACCTTCCGCAGCACCCCAGGCGTCTTACTGAAAGTAGCCATTGACGTCGAGAATCACGTGGGTGGCGCCAGTGGCAAAGATACTTATGGCGCCGTCCACGCCCGCCCGAATAATGGCGGCATTCGCCACGATGGAGCCGTCCAGGGAGTTGAGAGTGGAGACAAACGGTTGGACCGCCCCCGCAGGCCAAACTGTCAGATAGCTCAGTGGCTGCAAAGGCACAACAGTGACGTTCAGGGAGTAGGCCTTAACCGCTTCAGGTATGCCGCAATCACTCTGCGGAACCGGAAAACTGCGCGATGTCCCGGCAGTCAAGGCGGGGCCGCCCAAAACACCTGCAGGGTTCCGGGTATCGGCCACTCGGCAAGGCGCCACAGGGTAAAAGGAGAGCGCCTCAACTCCGCCGGGCTGACCGAAGTGGCCGGAGATGTCAAGGATTACGTGCGATGGATCCGAGACAAACACATTCACAGCCCCATTGGCTCCAGCGGGCACCAAGGCGGCGTTCGCTACGATCCGGGCATTCCAGGAGTTTAGTGTGGAGGCGAGAGGCCGTGTTTGGCTGGAGCCCCACGCAGTGAGATAGCCCAGGAAGCCTGGCGGAACGGCTGTTATGTTCATCGCATATGAGCTTGCCCCGGCAACGGGACCGCAATCGCCGGAAGGCACCATGAAGGACCTGGTCTGCTGACCTGCCAGCATGGGACCGCCGAATGGGCTGGGCACCCAACGGGTATCGGCGAGCCGGCACGGAATGCCAGCGTAGAAAGCAGCCCCTGTCCCCTCGACGAAGTATCCGTTTATGTCGAGAATTACATCGGTGGCGTGCGTGGCGAAGACGCGAATTGCACCGTTCGCGCCGGCTGGAACAACAGCAGCATTGGCCACCACTTCTCCACCGGGAGAATTCAAAGTGGACACCGTGGGCTGATCATTTCCTGCGGGCCACAGCGTCAGCCAGCCCAATGGTCCACGAGGAACAACGGTGACATTGAAGGAGTATGCTCGCGCACTGGCCGGAACAGCACACCCACCCTCTGCGATCGCAAGCAAGCGCGAATCTCCTGCCGTCAGGGCAGGGCCTCCGAATTGGCCTGTGGGCCAGCGCGTATCGACAACCCGGCAAGGTTGGACAGCAAAGAAGCCCAGCGCTGGAGGGAGTTCAACAGGGATTTGAACGGTGGCGGCGTTGTTGTTCGAGTTCGCGTCTCCAAGCGCCGAAACCACCGCGGTATTGGTTACTGCAGGGTGGGCCCTCGGATCCACCCGAACAGCCAGAGAGAAGCTGGTGGAGGAGCCGGGACTGAGCGTTGAGGTATGATTGCAAGTCACCACCTGCTGAACCGCTGCACAATTCCATCCTGATCCGGCCCCAGAAACGTAACGAAGTCCTGTCGGCAGCGAATCTGTCACTGTGATTGTCCCCAGGGCAGACCCCGGTCCCAAATTGGAAACCGAAATTGAAAATGCGGCTTCGCCTCCCGCGACGAACGGGCCACTGGCGGTTTTTGTGATAGCGAGGTCGGACGCCAGTACAGTGATGGACTGGACGGCTGCATCGTTTTCTGGATTGCCGTCGGGCTCGGTTCCGGAGACGGCAGCTGTCAGATTATATTCACCGCCTGCCAGCGCCTTGGCAGTAATGGTGACAATGGCGGACGCGGTTGGCGTCAAAGAACCTAGTGAGCAAGTGGCAAGATTCGCTGCCAAGCTGCAGGAGCCTTTGTCAGTTGAGGCCGTCAGTAGTGTGAAGCTGGCAGGGAATTGCATGCTTGCTGTGATGCCGGTGGCATGCGCAAGCCCGCTATTGGATACGGACAACATAACCGTGATTGTGCCGCCCACCGATACCGGACTTGGTGTCAGCGACATAGATACCGAGCGATCTGCCAAGAGATAAGCGACGAAATTGGCGGTTTGTGCAGAAGCATTGATGGTCAAGGTTCTGTTCGGCGGATCGAACGTATAGTTTGGGAAACTAGGCGTGATTGTGGCCGCACCGGATGCGGGAATATTGAAAAACGAGTATTGTCCACTGGAGCAGCTCTTTGCCTGTCCCAGCGGTCCGCCATCCACCAGCACACCCGCAAGCGGATGGTTCAGAGGGCTGGCGATTCGGCCGCTAACGGAATTCGAACTGCGGCTGACGAGAAAGTGATCCACGGAGGTTTGGTACAGCGCTTCCGGGAGACTGTTTTGTCCGTTCAGGAGCGGCGGATTGAAGGAGGATGGAATCAGAAAACAGGAAATCTGATTGGCGGTTTCGTCGATGCCGCCAGTCACGATGTCCACAATGACAGTGCCGTCGGACTGGATGGGAACGGCCGGTTCTGCAAACGTGGGTTTGTTCCACCAGTTGTTACCGACCCGGATATAGCAAGCCACCTTATAGATTGACGGCTTAACATGGCAAGCTCGCAGTTCCAGGAAGTCACCGCTACCGTAGGGAGTCACGAAGCAGGGGGTAATCTGCGGTTCTCCAGGCCCGCAGGTGGTGCCATCGCAAACGACGGTGACCGTCTGTCCGCTCAACACCTCCTGCATTCCGGGTTTCAGAACCCCTGTTTGATCCCACACGCCCCAATACGCGCCTTGGGGACCCTCTTCGCCTGCCTTCCAGGCCTCGTCGAATGCTGCGAAATAGAAGTAGCGGACCGCGTTCGCCCTGGCCCAAGAAACGAACTCCTGGAAGTATTTGGCCGCGTTTGCAGGCGATGGGACAGCCGCCCCCACGGCGTTGCCGCCACTGGGCCATCCGGTTTCAGAGAGAACGACTGGTTTTCCCATTGCCGCATTCACTACGGCTTCGTAGCGCTGCGCGAGGGCACACACGGCGTTGTTAACCGAGATCCCATCCCAGTAGGGGTAGATATTGGCAAAGACCACATCGCTGGCAGCGATCACGTTCGGGTGTGAGATCAGATTCTGATACACATCGGCCGTGGCCACAGGGATTCCCGGGGGTATCTTCTCCCTGACTTGGCGGATGAATTCGATCAATTGACTCTCGCTCAGATCATTCCGGTACAGAACTTCATTGCCGACGACCGCAATATCCACCCAGCCGGCGTTCGCGGCCACAATCAGGTTCCGAATCTCGATTATGTTCGCTGCGGGATCCCTGCCCAACCACGCTCCCGCGGCCATTTTGAGACCAAGCTCCTTGGCAATCCGCGGACTTTCCTCCAGGCCATTCGCGCTCCCAAACGTCCTCACCCACGTTGTATAGGGAGCCACAATTTGCATGCGGGAATGAATTTGATCGGCTGGGATCTGGGGCTGGAAATTCGGATTCTGGCCAGCAAGATATGGGCTGAAGTTAAGCCCGTCCAGTGTCTGGTTCTGATTCTGGCCGAAGCCAATGGGAATCGAAGCACTGGCTGCAACCAACCACCATATGGCGCTGGTGAGGCCTTGCACCGCGTGGCGAGGAGAGAAAAACATCGCGTGAGCACCAGTCCGGCTCGACCTCGACGCTATACCGCGACGTCGAGGGAGTCAACGCGCCGCCGCAGGGCACCAGCGCCCGCCAGGCTGGGAACACCCACGGCGGAAGGGATTCACTACAACAAAGGCGGGCGCCGGTGGGTGTGGCCGGTGGCGTCCTCCAGGGCAGCGCCGATCTGGAGGAGCAGGGCTTCTTCGAACGGACGGCCGATCAATTGGAGCCCGATGGGGAGGCCTTGATTGGTGAACCCTGCTGGAATGCTGAGGGCAGGCAAGCCGAGCGCATTGATGCCACGCAGAAGGCGCGTGGCAGCCAGCCGCGTATCCTCAGTCTCCCCGTTGATCTGCACTTCGCTCTGGCCGATGCGGGGAGCGGTCATGGGGGTGGCGGGAACGAGAAGACAGTCCACGTTTTGGAAGAGGTTGGCGTAGACGCCGCGGATGCGGGCGCGCAGCCTCTGGGCCTGCAAGTAGTCAGTAGCGCTGATCAACCTGCCCATGTCGAGCAAGGTTTTGGCCTCGCCAGAATACTTGGCGGGCTGCCGCCGAAGATACGGTTCATGAACAGCGGCGGCCTCCGAAAGCAGAGTGACTTGGGAGATCACGTTCAGTTGAACGCCGTCGGGGACGCGCAGAGGTACCAGTTTCGCGCCAAGGTCTTCGGCCCGATAGGCCATGAAGTGGACCGCATTATCGACCGAAGAATCGATCTTCTCGAAGTAGAAGTTGTCAGGAATCCCAATGCGAAGGCCCTTGATGTCCACGTCTTCGGGAGGCGTGAATTGAGGGACGGGTTGTTGGGAAGAAGACGGGTCACGCGGATCGTGGCCGGCCATCGCAGAGAGGGCGAGGGCGCAATCGCGGACGGTGAGAGCGAGGGGCCCCACATGATCGAGGGAAAAGGCGAGGGGCAGGACTCCAAACCGGGAAACGCGGCCGTACGTCGGTTTGAGCCCGGTCACGCCGCAAAACGAGGCGGGCACACGAATGGACCCCCCGGTGTCGGTTCCGGTAGCCAGCATGGCCATCCCAGTGGCGACAGCGATGGCTGAGCCGCCGCTGGAGCCACCTGGAATTCTGGTCGTATCCCATGGATTGCGGGCCGGGCCGTGATGCGGGTTGTTTGAAGTGATTCCGTAGGCCAGCTCGTGCAAGTGGGCTTTGCCCAGTAAAACCGTACCAGCTTCCCGCAAACGTTCCACGACGCAGGCGTCGAAATTGGGCACGTACTGGTCGTAGAGCAAAGACCCGGCGGTGGTGCGAAGCCCCTTGGTGCAAAAGAGATCTTTATGGACGATGGGAATGCCGTGCAGCGGGCCGCGATCCATGCCATCGCGGCGTTCCCGGTCCATGCGCTGGGCTTCCGCCAAAGCGCTTTCCCCCGTCACGGTGATCATGGCGTTGAGAGCGGGCTGCAGCCGTTCCATTCGGCGGAGACACTCGCGCGTGAGCTCAACGGAGGAGACATTGCCAGCCCGGAGGGACTTGGCGGCCTCGAGAAGAGTCATTGGGCATCCCCGCGAAAGGCGCCTTCCTCGGGGTCGGGCCAAGCCGCAATCTCTCCTGGAAACACCAGTGCGGGCTCCTCCTTCCAGTCAATGAGCCCGCGCAGGCCCAGCAAGGTTTTTTCCAGAGTGGCCAGACGTTCCAAGGCCTGTTCCGGCAGGTCTAATTTCAAGGCGGCGGCCATGGCCTTCCAATCGCGCATGGTCTAATGATGGCATGGCTGGGACCTTGCAGAATTCCGAAGCCGATGCACGGCCGCTTACGTTGCTGGGAGAAGAGGACCGGATGTTTGCCGGGGCGGTGCGTGATTTTGCCGCGAAGGAAGTGGCCCCCAGAGTCAAGACCATGGACGAGACCGCCCACTTCGATGCAGGCCTGCTCAAGCAGTTCTTCGCCATGGGTTTGATGGGCCTGGAGATCCCCGAGGAATATGGTGGCCAAGGCGGCAGTTTCTTTCAGGCTCTTCTCGCCATCGAGGAACTCGCGGCGGTGGATCCATCGGCATCAGTCGTGGTGGACGTACAAAATACCCTGGTCAATAACGCCGTTATGCGGTGGGGGCGGGACGATCAGAAACGGCAGTGGCTGCCGCGCCTGGCGCAGGATACTACGGGCGCGTATGCCTTATCGGAAGCCGGCGCCGGATCCGACGCGTTTGCTCTGGCCACGCGAGCTACGGAAGACGGTGGCGACTACCTGTTGTCCGGCCGGAAGTTGTGGATCACGAACGCGGCGGAAGCCGGGCTCTTCCTGGTCTTCGCCACCGTGAATCCGGACATGGGCTACCGGGGCATCACCTGCTTCCTGGTTCCGGCAGGCACCCCGGGATTCCGGGTGGGACGAAAAGAGGACAAACTCGGCATCCGGGCCTCTTCAACTTGCGAACTATTACTGGATGGGGCACGCATTCCAAAAAGCCAAGTGCTGGGCGAGGTCGGGAAGGGGTACAAAATCGCCATCGAGACTCTGAACGAGGGCCGCATCGGTATTGGGGCTCAAATGGTGGGCCTGGCGGCCGGCGCTTTGCGGCACGCGATATCTTACGCCAAGGAAAGAAAGCAGTTCGGGAAAGCGATCGCCGAGTTTCAGGGCGTGCAATTTGAACTGGCGCGAATGGCGACCGATGTCGAAGCCGCTCGCCTGCTGGTGTACAACGCAGCGAGACTACGCGAGGCGGGCGCCCCGTTTCTGACCGAGGCGGCAATGGCGAAGTACCAGGCTTCGCAGGTGGCCGAAACCGTGGCCTCCCGGGCGGTGGAAATCTTTGGTGGCGTGGGCTTTACGAAGGATTACCCAGTGGAAAAGCTCTACCGGGATGCCAAGATCGGCCGCATCTACGAGGGCACCAGCCACATGCAAATGGCAACCATCGCCAAGCAACTGCTCGTCTAAGGGGAAAGGAGCTGCGGAATGTATTGGAAAACCCTGGGATTGATCCTCTGGCTGGGAGTGGCGGGACCGGCACTGGCCAGCAAGCCGGAACCGACGCAGGCGGAGATCGACGAGATCATCCGCAAATTCGCGGCCAAGGAATCGGAGTTTCTCAAGGCCCGCGAGGCCTACACCTACAGGCAGTCCTATAAGTTCGAGGAATTCGGGCCGGGCGGCCGCCCCACCGGCAAACTGGAGATGGTCAGCGACATTGTCTTCAGCACCGACGGCAAGCGGACCGAGCGTGTTGTCTACGCCCCCATGAACACGCTGCAGCAGATCCAGTTCACCCCTGAGGATGAACAGGACATCCGGAACGTACAACCGTTCGTTCTGACCACAAAAGACGTGAACAACTACCACATCCGATACCTGGGCCAGGAGAAGATTGACGAAATCGAGTGTTACGTCTTTGCGGTGAAGCCCAAGCAGATGGTGGAGGGCAACCGTTACTTTGCCGGCATGATCTGGGTGGACGACCATGATCTGCAGATTGTCAAGACTTACGGCCGCGGTGTAGGCGTGGGCAAGCGGGTGGAAAAGCAGCGCTTCCCCAAGTTTGAAACCTACCGGGAACAGATCGACGGCAAATACTGGTTCCCCACGTACACGGCGGCAAACGACGTCCTTGACTTCGGCTACAACCGCGTGCCGATCAAGATGGTGATCACCTACAAGGATTACAAGCAGTTCAAGGCGGAATCCGTGATCACGTTCGGTGACGAAGTGACGCCGCCACCGGCATCCCCACCCAAACCATAGAGCGTGAGTGTTCGATTTGGAAGGCACGGAGGCGAAGTGTCTCCGCAAAACCTGCAACGCCGGATCATTTTTTGTTGTATACTGTGCGGCAGTTGCTGGGAGTTCTTCAAGATGAAACATCTCTACCCAACCGCGTTGTTGACGCTCTTCACTCTTACGGCCCCGTTGACGGCGCAGGTCGCCACGGGGTCGATCGCCGGCTCAGTTGTTGACGCTACGAGCGCGGGCATCCCTGGAGCCAAGGTCACCGCAAAGAATGTCAGGAGCGGCGTGGAGGTCGTAGCTATGGCCTCCGATGCCGGACTCTATGTATTCGCCGCGTTGCCTCCGGCCGTTTACGATTTGACCTTCGAAAAGACAGGATTCAAGAAAACCCTGCGCACCGGTGTGGAAGTTCGCATCGCGCAACGAATTGACCTCAACGTCCAGCTTGAGTTGGGCGATGTGACGCAGTCGGTGGAAGTCGCCGCGGACGTGCCCGTTCTGGAAACTTCGACAGCGGAGCGCGGAACGAACTTCTCCTTGAAGTTCATGGACAACCTGCCGCTGTTCTCGGGCGGCATCCGGAACCCACGAAGCTTTATTACCCTCATGCCTGGCGTCACAACCGGGGCGGGCGAGCTGAGTGTTTCTGGCTCGGGCGGCCGCGGCCAGGAGATTCTGATTGATGGCGCCAGCGCGACCATCCCGGAATCCGGCGGCACGATCTTTAACATGCCGTCGGCCGAAATGTTCCAGGAGTTCAAACTGGTGCAAAGCACCTTCGCGGCGGAATACGGGCGCTTCGGCGGCGGCGTGGAGCTTTTTACCACGCGCAGCGGTGGCGCCTGGTGGCACGGTGCCGCGTTTTTGAACTTGCGGCGGCAGATTTGGAACGCCAATACCTGGGCCAACAATTCGCGGGGGATCGAACGTCCGAAGGAGCGGTTCAGCGAAGTGGGCGGTTCGATCGGGGGTCCGGTGTGGATTCCAAAGGTGTACAACGCCGACCGGAACAAGACCTTCTTCTTCTTCACCTACACCAAGGACCTGCGCCCTGCCTCGATCTTGGGCACACCGGTGAACACGGTTCCGACGCAGGCGATGAAGCAAGGTAACTTCAGCGGGACCGGTTTGCCTTTGATTTACGACCCGGCGACCACGGCGGGCGGCACCCGTTCGCCATTCCCCAACAACCAGATTCCGCAGTCCCGGATGTCGCAGGTGGCACGGAATATTTTGCCGTTCATTCCGGACCCCACCCGGCCAACACTGGCGGCGAATTACGACTTCGTCAGCTCCCGTGTCTATGACCGGACGATCTGGAGCATCAAGGCAGACCACAACTTCAGCTCCACCCACCGGGTCAGCTATTTCCTCAGCCGGGATAACGAAGTGTTCACGGACGTGAACAATTTCCAGGGCCCGTTGGGCCACGGTCTGGAAAACAGTCAGAAGCCGTACAACCACCGCGTGAACCATGACCTGAGCATTTCTCCGTCGCTGTTCATGCATACGACGTTTGGGTTCAGTGCACAGCGGCAGGGCTGGGACAACCCCTTCCAACGCGGGTTCGCCAGCCAGATCGGAATTCCAGGTATCCCGTCCGTCGGTGATGCCTTCCCACGCGTCTTGTGGCGCGGGCGGGCAGGTTTGACGGCTTGGGGCGTGCAGGACGGCAAGGTGGCCAGCGGCGGTCAGAACAACGACACCTGGATGGTGACCCAGGGCTATAGCTGGATTCGTGGCAAGCACGAGATCAAGTTCGGCTGGGATGCCCGCTGGCTGTCGACGATCGGGTTCGATTATGCGGGCACGAACGGGCGTTTCTTCTTCAACAGCAACCAGACGGCACTGCCGGGGTCGCTGACCACCACCGGCCATGAATTCGCCAGCTTCCTGCTGGGGGCGGCGGACGAAGCCGACCGGATTGTGCCTCCGGTGCTGTTCGACCCCATACGGTACCGCTATGTGGCTGGGTACATTCAAGATAACTGGCGGATTCGTCCGAAACTGACCCTGAACTTCGGGATCCGTTACGAAGTACCGATCGGCTGGCACGTGCCGGCGGGCTATACCTACCTGGATACCTCGATGCCGAATCCGGCCGCTGGCAATCTGCCGGGTGCGCTGCGCTTCGCTGGTGTAGGCGCCGGCCGCTCGGGCGTGGCCCGGAACTTCCCGACCGATTTCAGCAACGTAGGGCCGCGCGGCGGTTTTGCCTGGCAAATCAGCTCCAAGACGGTCATGCGTGGCGGGTTCGGCATTTATTACCAGACTCTCGGCAACGGTGGCTGCGGTTGCCGTGAGGGCTTTGCCGGCGTACCCAGCAATTTCCTGAGCGACGGTTTGAACCCGGCGCTGAATTGGGATGGCGG
Organism: uncultured Solibacteraceae bacterium; assembly: GCA_964460395.1. GTDB lineage: Bacteria > Acidobacteriota > Terriglobia > Bryobacterales > Bryobacteraceae > CAYWQS01. Next base: position 22,809 of record CAYWQS010000045.1, read on the forward strand.
CATCCCGGTTTCACCGACCTGGGCGCCCCCGCCGAATTTGAACCCGGCCTTGCTCAACTTCCAGAACGCCAGCGTTATGGGCGACACGTTCGGCCGGGCGCCACGCATCTACAACTGGAGCTTTGAGCTTCAGCACGACTTCAAGGGCTTCCTGCTCAGCGCCGCCTATCAGGGCAACCGGGGACGGGGACTCGCCTCGTCAGTTGACCTGAACCAGTTGCCCTTCTCGCGGCTGAGCCTCGGTTCGCTGTTGCAGCAGTCGGTGAACAGTTCGCAAGCGGCGGCGGCGGGGATTACGGCGCCCTTCGCTGGTTTTGGAAACCGGACCGTGTCTCAGGCGTTGCGCCCGTTCCCGCAGTATCTGAACGTGTTCAGCCGCAACGCTGCAGCCGGACGTTCCTGGTACGACGCCTTCCAGTTCAAGGCCGAAAAGCGCTACGGCGGCTGGCAGATGCTCATGAACTACACCTATTCAAAGAGCCTCGGCTACGCCCACTTCCGGCAGATTTTTACCCAGGTTGGCGCCGCCACACCGGAGGACTACTACAACATTCCCAATTCGAAGAGCTACATGCCCTTCGACCAGCCGCACATCATGAACATCATCAACGCCTACGACCTGCCCTGGGGAAAAGGGCGGAAGTGGCTGGCCAATTCCAACGCGCTCGTGAACGCGGTGGCAGGAGGCTGGACTATCAGCATGGTGAACCGGTACACCTCGGGCAACCTGATCCGCATCGAGACGCCGGGCAACCCGCTGGGTCCGGGCGTGTTGTTCACGCAGGTGACGCGCGCCAACCTGACCGGGCAGGCCATCCAGACCGGCATCGACCGGAAGGAGTTGGACCCGAACAACCCGAGCGCCAGGTGGTTTAACCCGGCGGCGTTCTCCACGCCAGCCGCCTTCACTCCTGGCACCGCGGCATTCTTCCACAGCCAGTTCCGGCAGCCGCCGGTGCTGACCGAAAACATGTCGCTGGTAAAACGGACCATCCTCTGGGAGAACGAGCGCAACCCGGTGACGTTGATAGTTCGCGCCGACGCCTTCAACGCGTTCAACCGGACGTCGTTTGGCGGCGCCGTGGGCACAATCGGCAACGTCAACTTCGGCCGGGTCACAGGCCCGCAGGTGGGCGCTCGGCTCATCACTGGCGGTCTGCGCCTGGAGTTCTAGCTCAGGCTGTCCCGTCCCGCAATTTCACGAAAGGCCCCGTTCGAGAGAGCGGGGCTTTTTTTGCGCGCCTGACTATGCGGAAGGATTAGCCCGGCATAGCGCCGCACTGGAACCCTCACCCAATCCGCGAAAAAGCTAGAGAACCCTCCTCTCGTGCCGATACCTTTCTTGCGAGCGCGTTGCGCGGCTCACCTCTCAACAGTCATGCACGAAGCAGAGCAGGAAGTCATCCGAGAATTCCTCATTGAAAGCCATGAGAACCTCACGCGGCTGGAAACCCACCTGATTGCACTCGAGAAGAACCCGGCAGACGAGAGTCTGCTCAGTGACATATTCCGGACGTTTCATACGCTGAAAGGTACGGCGGGATTCCTTTCGTTTCCGATTCTGGAAAAAGTGGCCCATCAGGCGGAGGACCTGCTGACGCAGTTGCGCGACGGCAGGTTCCGGATCAATCCGGAGTTGGTCTCGCTCATCCTGCAAGCGGTGGATGCCATCCGGCAGGTGCTGGAGCGGGTGGAGGCACAGGGCGAGGAGGGCAGCCAGCAATATTCTGACCTGCTCAACCGGCTGCAGGCGGCGGCGCATCCCACGGCGGAGAGCGAGCCGGTGGCTCGTCCGGCGCCCGCGCCCGGGCCCAGCGAGTGTGCGGCGGCCGCAGAAGAGGCAGTGAAGCCGGCAGGCGTTAGTGACTCCAGCATTCGCGTGGGGGTTGGACTGCTGGATAAGTTGATGGATCTGGTCGGCGAGCTAGTGCTTACACGGAACCAGATCCTGCAGTTCAACGCCGAGCGGGAGGACGCGTCGCTGAACGCAACTTCGCAAAGGCTCAACCTGATCACGACAGAGTTGCAGGAAGGCGTGATGAAGACGCGGATGCAACCGATCGGAACGGTCTGGGAGAAGCTGCCGCGCGTGGTGCGCGACATGGCCGCGGCTTTGGGCAAGCAGATCCAATTGGAGATGGACGGCAACGAGACCGAACTCGACCGGACCATCATCGAGGCCATCAAAGACCCGCTGGTTCATCTCGTGCGGAACGCCTGCGACCACGGGTTGGAGCATCCCCAAGAGCGTCTGCAGCGTGGCAAGCCGGCGCAAGGCCGGCTGCTTTTGCGGGCGCACCACGAGGGCGGGCAGGTGATCATCGAGATCAGCGACGACGGGATGGGCATCGACGTGGCGCGCGTCCGGCAGAAGGCGGTAGACCGCGGACTGTTGCGGCCGGAGCAAGCCGAGGCGTTGAGCGAGCGCGAGACGCTGCAACTGATCTTCCAGCCTGGTTTCTCGACAGCGCAGCAGGTGACCAATGTATCGGGGCGCGGCGTCGGCATGGACGTGGTCAAACACAACGTGGAGCGCATCGGCGGCACGGTGGACCTTAGCAGCCAGGCAGGACGGGGCACCTCGATCCGGCTGAAGATCCCGCTGACCCTGGCCATCATTCCGGGTCTGGTCGTGACGCTGGAGACTGGCAAAGACGAGGCCATGCCGTTCCTGATTCCGCAAGTGAACCTGGTGGAGCTGGTGCGGCTGGAGAGCGAGCAGGAGCGTACGCAGATTCACCGCGTGCGCGACACGCTGGTTTACCGGCTGCGCGGGCAATTGCTGCCCGTGGTCATGCTCCGGGAGGTACTCGGGCTGGGTGGAAGCGAGCTGCCGGCGGTGATCAACATCGTCGTTGTGCAGGCCGAGCAGCGGCAGTTCGGCCTGGTCGTGGACGGGATCAAGGACACACAGGAGATCGTGGTCAAGCCCTTGGGCAAGCAGCTGAAGGGTCTGAACGTGTATGGAGGGGCCACGATTATGGGCGACGGCCGCGTGGCGCTGATTCTTGACGTGCTGGGCATCGGGCAGCGGGCTGGCGTGCTGTCGGAAGGAAGAGCCAGGTCAGCGGCCGCTGGAGCGCAACGAATCGAAGGTGCGGGCGACACGGAGCGTTTGCTGCTGGTGCGGGCCGGGGCGTTCGAGCGGCTGGCGATGCCGCTGGCCCTGGTGGCCCGGCTGGAGGAGTTTCCCCGCGAGTCCGTGGAACGGGCGGCTGGCCAACGCGTTGTGCAATACCGGAACCGCATTCTGCCCCTGATTCCTTTGGCAGAGGCTTTGGAACCGGGGACCGGTACGGAGTTTGCAGACCCGGTGCCGGTCGTGGTTTTCCAGGACGGCGAGAAGGCTGCCGGCCTGGTGGTAGACGAGATTCTGGATGTCGCCGAGGAGCGGATTGAGATCCGGCGCTCGTCGGAGCGGCCGGGCCTCCTGGGTTCGGCGGTAGTGGCCAGACGGGTAGCTGATTTCCTCGACTTGGCGGCCATCTTGCGGTCGGGCCAGGTGAACTGGTTCAGTGGGGCGGACGCGGCTGACGGTGCGGGCTGCGTGCTGGTCGCCGAAGGGTCAGCCTTTGTGCGGGGGTTGATTCGCAACCGGCTGGCGATGGCGGGCTATCACGTCCTGGAAGCCGGCACTGTCCCCGAAGCCATCCAAGGGCTGGAGAGGCAGCCGGTGAGTGTTGTGCTGGCGGCAACGGACCTGCCGCAGGGTGGCGCCGCCGGACTGGCTGCGGCGATCCAGCGCAATTCCATGTGGCAGCGCATCCCGCTGGTGGCGCTGACGGCAGAGGCGAGCCAGGACATCCAGGGTCTGGCGGGCGCACCGGCGGCTCACTGGAAGTACGACCAGGAGCGCATGGTCCAGTCGGTGGCCCAGTTGGCCAAAGTCGTGGCCCAGCCCGAGTTGAGCATGGTGTAGCAAGAGGGGACCCCCAGCATGGTGACGGAACTCAATGGAGAAACGGCGCGTGTCAACCCGGCGGGTGGACAACTGGCCACCTTCTACCTCGAAGGCCTGATGTTTGGTGTGGATGTGTTGCGCGTCCAGGAGGTATTGCGCCATCAGCCGATGACGCTGGTGCCGCTGGCGCCCGATGTCATCCAGGGTCTGATCAACCTTCGCGGTCAGATTGTGCCCGCATTGGACATGCGGAAACGGCTGGGCCTCCCACCGCAGGGCTCTGGAGAGCCGCCCATGAACATGGTGGTGCGGACGGAGGAAGGGGTGGTGAGCCTTCTGGTGGACGAAATCGGCGATGTGTGGGACGTGGACGCGGCCAGTTTCGAGAGGCCGCCTGAGAATCTCGACCCAGCGGTGCGCGAGATCGTACAGGGTGTCTACAAGCTGAACAACCGGTTGCTGTTGGTGCTGGATGCCGGCCAGACGGTGTCGATCGCGGCGAATCCGCGCTAGCGCAAGCACGAGAGAGCAACGCGTCCAAGGGTACGCGAAAGAAGAATCGGAAAAGGAGAAACCAATCATGGCAAGAGGACAATCCCAGGGCAGACGAAGCCAAGTGGAAACGAACGTAGGCCGAACTGGCTCAGCAGGCGCGATGGTGTTGGACCGGCCCGGAGCGGACGAACCTGAGGAAGAGGCCGTCGATCCGCGGGTGTTCGCGGATTACGCGGGGCAGATTGCCGCCATCCGCAGGTCGCAGGCGGTGATCGAATTCCAAATGGATGGAACGATCGTTGATGCCAACGAAAACTTCCTCCGCACCCTCGGCTACCGGCTGGAAGAGATTCAGGGCCGGCACCATAGCATTTTTGTGGACGAGGCGTACCGGCAAAGCCACGAATACCGCGAGTTTTGGAGCAAACTGAACCGCGGCGAATTTCACGCCGGAGAATACCGCCGGATCGGCAAGGGGGGGAAGGAGGTATGGATCCAGGCCACCTACAATCCGATTCTGGATGCGCAGGGCCGTCCCGTGAAGGTTGTGAAGTATGCGTCGGATGTAACCCGGCAGAAGTTGGCGGTGAGCCGCATGATGGCCGATCTGGGCAGGATGGCGGATGCCGCCACGCAAGGGAAATTGGATGTGCGGGCCGACCCGGAGCAGCACGAGGGAGATTACCGGCAGGTAATCGAAAGCTTCAACCGGACTCTGGACGCAATTGTTCGTCCCTTGGATGCTGCGACGGTCGCCCTCGAGCGGATTGCCCGGAAAGATCTGACTGCCCGTCTGGAGGGCGATTTCAAGGGTGCCTTTGCCAAGTTGCAGAGCGATATCACCAGCATGGCGCAGGATCTGCAGGAAAGCCTGCGGGTTTTCGGCCAGAGCACGCAGACTGTGGCCTCTTCGTCGGAGGAGATGGCGGCGGTCAGCCAGCAGATGGCAGGCAACGCTGAGGAGACAGCGACGCAAGCAAATGTTGTCTCGGCGGCCAGCGAACAGGTTTCGAAGAACGTGAACTCGGTGGCGACAGCGGCTGAGGAAATGCAGGCCTCCATCCGCGAAATCGCCAAGAGCGCCACGGAAGCAGCCCGGGTAGCGAAGAACGCGGTCAGCGTTGCCCAATCCACGAACGAAACCGTCAGGAATCTGGGCGACAGCAGCCAGGAGATCGGGAACGTGATCAAGGTGATCACCTCAATTGCGCAGCAGACAAATCTGCTGGCGCTCAACGCCACCATCGAAGCCGCCCGGGCCGGAGAGGCCGGGAAAGGATTCGCGGTGGTAGCCAACGAGGTGAAGGAACTCGCGAAGCAGACGGCAAAGGCGACCGAAGACATCAGCCGGAAAATCGAGGCCATCCAGGGCGACACCAAAGGCGCTGTCCAGGCGATCGAAGAGATTGGCAAGATCATCACGCAGATCAACGACATTTCCAACAGCATCGCCTCCGCTGTCGAGGAGCAGACCGTGACCACGAATGAGATCGGCCGGAGCGTTTCCGAAGCGGCGCAGGGCGTCAACGACATCGCCAGGAATATCGGCGGAGTCGCTCAGGCGGCCAAGGACACCACGCAAGGCGCAGGGAACACGCAGAGAGCGGCCCGCGAGCTGGCGCAAATGGCCACCGACCTTCAAGCAATCGTCTCGCAATTCAAACTCTGAGAGCCGGTGCGGGCCGGGAGCCCGGCCCGCTGACTCCAACCATGAAAAGAGCCATTGTTGTCGACGATTCCCGGGCAGTGCGCATGATTCTGGCCCGCACCTTGCGCGAACTGCAATTCGAGGTGTTGGAAGCCGTAAACGGCCTTGAAGCAGCGCGTTTGATGGAGTCTGGCGGCGAACCGGTGGGCTTGGCGCTCGTCGACTGGAACATGCCCGAGATGAGCGGATACGACTTACTGCTCCATCTGCGAAGCCGCCCTGAGTGGAGTTCGCTGGTGATCGTGATGGTAACCACGGAGACCGATCTCGACAGGATGAGCGCCGCATTGGCCGCTGGCGCGAACGAATATGTCATGAAGCCGTTCACCCGGGAAATCCTGGTGGAGAAACTCCAGATGGCCGGTGTGGCGGTGTGAGGAGAAACGGATGCCCCCGATCGTGAAACGGACGCTGCGCCCGGGAGAGCGCATCCGGGTTTTGGTGGTGGACGACTCAGTGGTGATCCGCCGGCTGGTGACGCATACGCTCGAACAGGAACCCTGGCTGGAGGTGGCAGGCACGGCTCCCAACGGCGTAATCGCCTTGCAGCGAATCCCGCAGTTGAATCCCGATGTCATCACTCTAGACATCGAGATGCCGGAAATGGACGGCCTTACTGCCTTGCGGCAGATCCGGAGGCAGTACCCGCAGGTGCGGGTCATCATGTTCAGCACACTCACTGAGCGGGGTGCGGCCATCACACTGGAGGCGTTGAGTGCGGGAGCCGACGACTACGTGCCGAAGGCTTCCAATGAGGGATCGCTCGACCGGTCTCTCGAGCGGCTCCGGGGGGAGCTAGTGCTGAAGATCCGTCAGTTCTTCAGTCTGTCTGCCAACGCGCCTGCAGCCGTAAAACCTCCGCCGGCCTTCACCACCCCTTTACTCGCCCAGGCCGTGCTGATTGGTGTTTCCACGGGCGGTCCGGCGGCGCTTGGTCAATTACTGCCCGCCTTCCCTGCCGACTTCTCTCTGCCCGTCTTGATCGTGCAGCATATGCCGCCAGTCTTCACCCGGCTTCTGGCAGAGCGGTTGCACCAGCAGTGTGCGCTGCCGGTGAGCGAAGCGGTGGCTGGAGAACAGGTCACGGGCGGCCGCGTCTACATTGCTCCCGGTGATTTCCACATGAGGCTGAGCAAGCAAAGCGGCGGGCTGCTGGTGGAACTCGACCAATCGCCGCCGTTGAATTCCTGCCGTCCCGCGGTGGACGCACTGTTTACCTCAGCAGCGGACACGCTCGGCGGTGCGGCAGTGGCCGCAGTGTTGACGGGCATGGGGCAGGACGGTTTGCGCGGCGCCCAATTGTTGAAGGCTCGCGGGGCCCGCATCCTGGCTCAGGACGAGGCGACCAGTGTGGTTTGGGGCATGCCGGGCGCTTTGGCCCAAGCCGGCGCCGCCGACGCCATCCTGCCACTGGAAAGAGTCGCGCCGGAGATCCTGCGGTTGAGCGGCTACCGGAAAGGAGCCGCTGTTGCCTGAAGCCGCCGCTGCGGGCCTGCTCCAAGAGAACTTACGCTACCTGCAGCAACACGTCTATCGTACGAGCGGCATCGTGTTGGAGGATGACAAGCTCTACTTGTTCGAAAGCCGCCTCAGCCCATTGGTGCGCGAGTTGGGGCTAAAAACACTGGACGAACTCTGCGGAGCAATCCGGCAGAACCATAACACCCCGCTCGCCCAGCGCGTAGTGGAGGCGATGACCACCAACGAGACGTTTTTCTTCCGCGATCCAGCTCAATACGAGGCCATCCGCGGCACCTTGCTGCCCCGATTGCGCACGGAGAAGGCTGCTACCCGCAGGCTGCGGTTCTGGTCGGCGGCCTGCTCGGCCGGCCAGGAAGCTTACAGCCTCGCCATGCTTCTGCTGGAAGAGGGGTTCGGAGCCTGGGACGTCCAAATCCTCGGCACAGACTTCAGCACGCAGATGGTGGACCGCGCGCGTGCCGCGGAGTACCAGCAGATCGAAGTCAACCGGGGTCTGCCAGCCCATCTGCTCGTAAAGTACTTCCGGCGTTGTGGGCTTCACTGGCGTCTCTCCGACGACGTAAAGTGCCTGACCCGTTTTGACACGATCGACCTTCGCAGCAGACTACGGTGTTATGGCCCATTCGACCTCGTATTCTGCCGCAACGTCCTGATTTACTTCGATCAGCCGACAAAGCGCAGCATTCTGCAGGGGCTCGCCGGCACGTTATTCCGGGAGGGCTGGCTCCTGCTGGGCGGCTCGGAGACCATGCTGGGGCTCGAGGATGTTTATGCACGCAAAACAGCGGGAAGTATTGTCTATTACATTCCCCGGTAAGTGAGGAAGGCATTCCTGATGACACCACAGACTTGTTTGGAGGCCATCCCGGCCCTCTTGAACGAAATCGTGCCGGCGGTATTCGAGACGATGCTTTCGCTACCCTTGACGGGTTCCAGCGAACCTTGGGAGCCAAGCCCGCACCGGCTGACCGCCATCGTCCACATGGCGGGGGGCTGGAACGGCGCCGTGCTCCTGGAGAGCGGACGGGACCAAGCCCAGTCCTATGCCCGGCGGTTCTTGGGCGCAACAGCGGACACCGCGCGTGAGGACGTGGTGCTGGATGTGCTGGGCGAACTGGTGAATATGATCGGGGGGAACCTGAAGTGCGGGCTGGCGCCGGGCATTGGGCTCTCCATGCCGGCGGTGGTGGAGGGGAATGAGTATTCGCTTCGGGTGATCGGAGCGGAAGTGAGCCACCGGTTGGCTTTCCGCTCCGAGTTCGGCGTCTGTTGGGTGACAGTGCTGGCCTTACGTCACCAGTCTGGATTAGAGGCCGGTCTTTTCCTTGAGCACATCAATTAGCTCTTTGACCGCCGCAGCACTGCGGTCTAATTGGGCCTTCTCGTCCGCCTCCAGCTTGACCTCATAAATCTTTTCCATTCCGAGGGCGCCGATTTTCACCGGAACGCCGACGAACAGATCGCGAATACCATACTCCCCTTCGAGAAGCGCCGCGCAGGGCAGCACTTTCTTCTTGTCTTTCAGGATCGACTCGGCCATCTCAACGGCGGCGGCGGAAGGCGCATAGTACGCGCTGCCGGTCTTCAGATACTTGACGATTTCGGCGCCGCCGTTGCGGGTGCGGTCCACCAGGGCGTCGATTCTTTCTTTCGGCAACAATTCCGTGATGGGGATGCCGCCAACCGTCGTCAAACGGACGATGGGCACCATGGTGTCGCCATGGCCGCCGAGGACCAGAGCAGTGATGTTTTCCACCGACACCCCGAGTTCCATGGCAATAAATGTGCGGTAACGCGCAGTATCCAGCACACCGGCCATCCCGATGACGCGGTTCCGGCTGAATTTCGAGACGCGCTGCGCTACCCAGCACATCGCGTCCAGCGGATTGGTAACCAAAATAAGGATCGAATTCGGGGAGTGCTTTACCGCGTTTTCTGTCGCTGTTTTTACGATTTCATAGTTTGCCAGCAGCAGGTCGTCACGGCTCATTCCAGGTTTGCGAGGAAATCCGGCAGTAATAATTACAATGTCGGAATTCGCGGTGGGCTCGTAGTCGTTGGAACCAGTCACCATCACGTCGTAGCCTTCGACGGGCCCCGACTGCAGAATATCCAGCCCCTTGCCCTGTGGCACGCCTTCCACGATGTCCACCAGGACGACATCGGCCAACTCTTTCCCGGCAAGACGCAGGGCGCAATTGGCGCCGACGTTGCCAGCGCCCACAACGGTCACTTTTTTTCTCATATTTCGTTCCTTTCGCAAGGAGATCTGGCGGCGGCCTGAATGGGGATTCGGGCGGCCTGCCCGCATTGTAGCAAGGCGGCTACAATGAGGCGGTCATGCTGCCGTTTCCGCTGGTCTATCACGATGGCTACGACCTGAACTTCGGGCGGCATGTCTTTCCCACGATCAAGTACAGGCTCATCCGCCAGCTTCTGCTGGAAAAATACATCGCCGGTCCGGAGGACTTCCTGATACCGGAACCGGCCTCTTCCGCGGAACTCCGGCTGGTGCACACCGATGAGTGGATCACAAAACTCGAAACGGGAACACTCACTTACCAGGACATCCTGCGGCTTGAAGTACCGTATTCGCGCCGGATGGTGGAGGCGTTTTTCCTGGCGGCGGGGGGCACCATTCTCGCCGCCCGGGCAGCTCTATCCAGCGGCGTAGCGGTAAACGTGGGGGGCGGCTTCCACCATGCGTTTCCTGGTCACGGCGAGGGTTTTTGTGCGATTCATGATGTCGCCGTAGGCATCCGGACACTACAGCGGGAAGGAGCGATTCGCACAGCCATTGTCGTGGACACCGATGTCCATCAAGGCAACGGGACGGCGGCGATCTTCGCGGAAGACCCGTCTGTATTTACGTTTTCCATCCACCAGTACAACAACTATCCGTACGAGAAACCGCCCTCCGGCCTGGACATCCACCTGCCGGACGGCACAGGCGACTCCGAATATCTTGCCCGGTTGGAGGAGGGGCTCAGCCAATCGCTGGCTGGAGCGCCTCGCGATCTGCTCATGTACGTGGCCGGTTCCGACGCCTACCGCGACGATCAACTCGGCGGGCTTTCGCTCACCAAGGAGGGGATGTTCCGCCGCGACCGGATGGTGTTTGACGCGGCGCGCCGCCGCGGCATCCCCGTTTGTGTCACGCTGGCAGGCGGGTACGCGCGGATGCTGGAAGATACAGTCGAATTGCACACGGCAACCGTCCTGGCGGCCCGTGAGGTCCTGGCCGCATAGGTCGGCAACGCCTATGGTTTAGCGGGGAAGACGCGCGCCTGGGGGGCCTCCATGAAGCGAGGGTTCTGCCGGCGCAGACGCAGAGAGAGCGCTTTTTCCGCCTGAGCCCTGGTTTGGTCTCCCAAGCGGAAATAAATCTGCGAAAGCAATAAGTGGGGCTGTGGGTGTTCGGGCTGCCGCGCGGCGCAGGCAGTCAATTCCCGTTCCGCTTCTTCCACCCTCTCCCCTGCCAGGAGAGCCTTGCCCAGCGCTACGCAAGCGGGAATATAGTCAGGCCGCAAAGTCAGGGCCCGCCGGAACCGGGCAGCGGCTTCTTCCCACCGGTCTTCCAGCATCAGCAGTTCTCCCAGGAAGAAATGCGGCTCTTCGTACGCCGGATCCAGTTGAATCGCCCTCTCCAGCAAAGGGAGGGCCTCCTCATGGCGGCCGTTGCGTTGGAGTTGATAACCGTACTCGAAGTTCGCGCGGGCCGACGCAGGAAACCGGGCAGCTGCTTCCCGCGCGAGTTCAAACGCTTCTGGCGCCTGAGCATCGAGGCAGGCCTTGATGGCAATAAGGTAGGCCTCGACGGGGGGCTGGGAACTGGCCTGGATTGCGCGCGCGCCGGCATCGCAGGCCTCGCCGAAGTACAACCCGTTGTTGTACTCCACGGCCATCACCTGCAGCAGACGCACGTTGCCAGGCTGCAGTTGGAGAGCCGCCCGCCAGTGGCGGAGGGCATCTTCCCGCCGTTGCAACTGCAAGAGTGCATTTCCGAGCAAGAACCGGCTGTTAAAGTCCTTGGGCCGCACCGCTGCGGCGCGCTCCAGTAGGGCGACGGCCTCCGCCGGCAACCCGCGCTGCAGTTGCATGAACCCGTAGTTGAAGAGCGAGGGGAAGTGGCGGGGCGCAATTTTCAAGGCCTGACTCCACAGCAGGGCCGCCTGCTCGTACTCCTTGGCTGCGGCCCGTGCCAGCGCGTCAGCGGCGAGCGCGTCCGGCGCCGGCGGCGTGAGCAGCAGGAGGGCAAGCAGGATCATCGCGGCATTTCCAACGGCGCGGCGGCGCCGCTTCCTTCCACTAAGTGGTAGAGGCGCCCCGCCTCTACTCCAGGGAACCGCTCCACCTGGCCTGAGGGCCAATGAACGGTGATGGCTTCGGCGCGCTCCGCCGCCCCCAATCCGAAATGCAGCCGCCAATCGTTGAGCGACAGGAATGAGGACTGCGCGAGGACAGCAGCGGCCTGTACACGGCCGGCCACCTCGACACGCACCACGGCGCCCACGGCCGCCCGGTTGGACTTTGTTCCTTCGAGAAGGAGCTTGATCCACCGGCTGCCTGCCGGGAGTTGGTTGCGCAGCAGGGAGGGCGCCTCGTGCATGTTCATCACCAGCACATCCATAGCGCCATCGTTGTCAAAGTCGCCGAACGCCGCGCCCCGGGACGAACGTGCTTCGGCCACACCGGTGCCGGAGAGATGCGAGACATCTTCAAACCGCGCGTTGCCGAGGTTGCGGTAGACCAGCCGCGGGGTCTTGTACGCCTCGCGTCGGTCGATGGTTTCCACCTCTGGATAGACATGGCCGCTCACCTGAAACAGGTCGCGCCAGCCATCGTTGTCCAGATCTTCCAGGCCCGTGCCCCAGAGGACGTAATTCGGGTTGACACCAAGGCCCGCTTTCACCGCAATATCGGCAAAAATACCCCGGCCCTGGTTGAGGTAGAGATTGGGGTAGTCACCCGTAAAATTCGTTTTCGTAATGTCCAGGCGGCCGTTGTTGGCCGCACTGCCCACGGCCAGGCCCATACCAGCCTGTTCCGCTCCGTTGTCGTTGTAGGCAAGGCCGGCTTCGGTGCCGATGTCGGTAAACGTTCCGTCGCGATTGTTGCGGAAGAAAATGGACGGCGTCGAATCGCAGGCTATATAAATGTCAGTCCAGCCATCGTCATTGAAATCGGCGGCGACGGCGGTAAAGGCGTAAAAGTTGCGCGGCGCCCGGATGCCCGACTTCTCTGTAACATCCTCAAACGTTCCGTCGCCCCGGTTGCGATACAGGGTGACTTTGCCGAAGGGGAGACCACGGGGCCCGCAGTAGACAGGCGCTCCTTTCCACAAGCACCAGGCAGCGGCCCCTGGCAGCGGGACGGCCTCAGGGCGGAAATCGAGGTAGGCGGTTACGAGCAAATCGGCGTAGCCGTCACGGTCGTAATCGGCAAAGGTGCAGCCAGTCGACCAGTCCCGGGCGTCGCCCGCCACGCCGCTTGCTTCTGCCACCTCCTCAAACCGGCCACCGCCGCGATTCCGGAACAGAGCGTTCTTGCCGTAATAGGTAACGTAGAGATCGGTGTGGCCATCGTTGTCGAAGTCGGCGCCGCAGACGCCGTTGCCCCAGCCGCCACGAGCCATGCCCGACTCCGCGGTGACATCCCGGAATTTCCCTTCCCCCTGGTTGCGGTACAGCCGGTTCGACGGCGCCTGGCCAGGCGGGAAAGGTTCCAGCCTCGACCCGTTCACCAGGAAGATGTCCAAACGGCCGTCCTTGTCGTAGTCCAGAAAAGCCACTCCTGATCCGTTGGCCTCGATGACCAGCTTTTTCTTCATGGGGTTCCCGGAGGTGAAGACAAAATCGAGACCGGCTGGCTTTGCCACGTCGACAAAGGAAACGGGCCAAGGACGGCCAGAAAAGCGGCTCCGCGGCATCGCGGCGGCGCCGCCGGTGATCATTCCCTGCGGCCAAAGCCACGCGGCGAAAGCCAGCGCAGCCAGCATCGTGGCCCCAATTGCCCTCATTGTTCCGCCATCATACAGCACGGGGCCAAGGGCCCGCCCTTCCCATTACTTTTCGCTTGCAACCTG
>CAYWQS010000046.1:0-36247 GCA_964460395.1 uncultured Solibacteraceae bacterium
ACGTGCGCAAGAGAATTCCAGAGTGGTAGCGATATCTCGGGGACAGCCCACTAGGGAATCCCCGCGTAGACCGTCATCACTTCCTCGGCCGGCTCACAGTCGTACTTAAACGGCAACTCGCCCTCGGCAGGCGAACGCTTCGGCTTCTTCGGCAGGCTCATCACTAATCTGATAGCAATTCCGCACCCACTCGGTGAAATCAGCCACTCGAGCGGCAGCCCCTCTCTATCGCACTCTCACCTGCCTTCCGAAATCCCTTACGGACGGATTACGGGCGGCCCGCTTGACCGAGTTGCGCGCAAACTGTACAGTTCGGATAATTGAAATGGACAGTTCCTATGCAACCCACCGGCAAGAATGAGAGCATCGTGGTTTCGGCGCTGACTGCCCGCACCGGCTTCGGAAAACTGTTGCGGCGGGTGGAAGACGAGCACCGCTCGCTTGTCATCGAAAAGCGCGGCACGCCCAGGGCCGTGCTCCTCAGCATCCGCGACTACGTGAAACTCGCTGCGCCCGAACCGGAAGTGCTCCGCGCGATTGGCGAGGAATCGCAGCGCAAGGGCACGGATAAGCTTACGTCCCGGCAGATTGACCAGATCATCAAGGCGACGCGAGCGCAAAAGCGCAGGAGCGGATGATTCCGCTCCGCCTCGTTCTCGACACTAATATCGTTGTGTCGGCGGCGATCAAGCCAGACGGACTTCAGCGCACCGTCCTATTGCTGGCGACAACCAAACCCGCCACGCTCTACGCTACTGAAGCGATTCTCGCCGAGTACCGCGAAGTATTGTCCCGCCCGGAAGTAAACATACGCGAGGGTCTGCAAAACCAGCTCCTTCAGCTTGTTCGCAGCCGCGCACGCAAGGTCAAACCGTCGCGCCTGCCCCAGGTGACCAAGGACCCGGACGATAACAAGTTCTTGGAATGCGCGGACGCGGCACGGGCCGATTACCTCGTAACCGGGAATGCCCGGCACTTCCCGAAGTTCTGGAAGAAGACTAAGGTGATCACGTCGCGGGAGTTCCTCGACATCGTGGCACCGCACCTGATCTCGTAGGGGCGTGAGGATGGCGACAGGATGCCCTTGCCAGCACGCGATCAGGACCGTAAAATGCTGGCGCGCATCTCAGGCTGAAGCATATTCTACCCATCGTGTTCGGGCACCCCAGTCAGGTGAACATTCAGTGGACGACATCTCTAAGGCATACGGAGGGCAGGTCGCGGCGCTGTCCGCGCGCCGCTTGACAACCGACCCGAACTACTACCACGCCATAAAGACCCTGCTGTCGAAGATGCTTAACAGCCCGTGGTAGAAGTCTCACAAAGCTCTTTGCAGTCTAAACATTCACTGGCACACTTGTTTCATGGCGATGGGCCCACGGAAACCGAAACAGCAGAGGCTGTGGGTGAGGATGGATGAGATCGCCAAGCCGGCCTCGCATCCGTTCTACGCCAAGGTCAACGAGGTGCTGGGGGTGCACGGGTTCGACCGCAAGGTCGAGCACCTGGGCAAGCGGTTCTACAAGCCGGTCAAGGGGCAGCCGAGCCTGGCGCCGGGCGTCTACTTCCAGCTGGTGCTGGCGGGCGACTGTGGAGGCAGCGGCAGCGAGCGGGACATCGCCTGAAGCGTGGCCGATTCGCTATCTCTGCGGAAATTCCTAGGTTTCAGACTGGCCGAGCAGACGCCGGACCACTCGACGATTTCGCGCACCCGCCGGTTGTACGCGCTGGAAACGCACAGGGCGGTGTTCCAGTGGTGTGTCCGGGTGCTGGCCGGGGAAGGGCTGCTGGGCGCGCAGACGGTGGCCATCGACGCGACGACGCTGGAAGCCAACGCGGCGATGCGCTCGATCCGGCGGCGGGATGACGGGCGCAAGTACGAGGAGTACCTGCAGGAGTTGGCCGCGGCGGAAGGGATCGAGAATCCGACGCGCGAGCAACTGGCGCGCCTGGACCGGAAGCGGAAGAAGAAGGCCAGCAGCCGAGAATGGATGAGTCCGAGCGATCCTGACGCGCGCATCGCAAAGATGAAGGACGGGCGGACGCACTTGGCGCACAAGGCCGAACACGCGGTGGATCTGGCCAGCGGCGCGGTGGTGGCGCTGACGCTGCAGGGAGCCGATCGGGGCGATGCGGCGACGGTGCACAAGACGTTGGCCGAAACCCCGGCCAACGCGCGGCTGGCGAATGAGCGCGTGCGGCGGACTTGGCAGGGCCGGGTGACGGAGCAGCCGCGGGTTTACGCCAACCGGCGGCGAGTGCAAGGGCGGCGGGGGAAGGAACTGCAGAAGGCGCGGTCGGAACTGGTGGAACGCAGTTTCGCTCACCTGTATGAGACCGGCGGGATGCGGCGAAACCCTCTCAGAAAGACCGACAACATCATGAAGCAGCAGCTGATTCACGCCGTGGGCTTCAAGCTGGCGCTGATGATCCGGGCCAAGCATGGAATCGGCAAGCCGAGGACTCTGCAGGGAGTCCAGGATCACCTTTGTTCGTCCAGGTTCTTCGATTGATGCTCTGCGCGGCAGAGTGGGATTCCAGTGGCTGGCAAGTGGGGGCGGCGTTGAAGGGCCCTATTGGTGGACTGACGCCATGAATTCCGATTGCACGGCTGAGTACTACGCCCTCGTGAAAGGGGCATTTCTACCACAGGCTGCTAGCGCGAGCCACTGCTGACGTCCGCTGATTCTACGTCTTTTTCTTCTCATCTTGAACTGGAGCCGCTTGTTTCAGCCAAAGACCAGTCCGAACGATAGAATTCCGCCAGCGAAGCAGTTCCTGAAGCACTCCGGCTCATGGAACAACGGGACAAGCTTTGCGCCACGCCGATCCAAGAACTCCGAAGCAGTATGGATGCGCCATGGGTTCTTCCGCCCGAGCGGTTGGCGCCGATGGCGAGGAGGCCGTGCAAGGTATGCCCTCGGCCTGGGAATAGCAACACGCGCAAGGCAGCATTAGCGGTTAGTACTGATGCCGGCGGTTCAAGGGGATTTGAGAGACGTTCGTGATTACTACCTCAAAGCGACTGGCCACCCAGTTCCCCGCCAGAAGCCTGGTGAATTCTTGGAGGCATTCCGCCTTTCAGCCGGTACGACCGGAGCGGAGTTTCGAAATCCTGAGCTGTGGGGCACGTCAAGGCATACAGGCATGCCATTGCCGTTTTGATGCGAGTTCACTTCGTCTTCGCACCGAGGACGATGGCGTCTGTCTCGACCAGCTTGAGCGACTTGACCATGTGTTGCGTGGCAGTCTTGTACTTCTTGAAGTGAGGGGACTCGAGGTGTGCTTGATACGCTTCGGTGTCCGCATACACCTCAAAGATCCGGATCTGCGCAGGATGATCCTTGACGGATACGGCAAACAGGGCCAGAACCCCCGGTTCCCGGCGGATCGAGGCCTCGATTTCTTCCTTCAATGCCGCTTTATAGCGTTCGACCTGGGCGGGATCGATTTCCAATTCCGCCAGGCGAACCAAGCGGCCCTGCCCGATTTCGGCAGGCGCCCGCCGGCAGGCACAGCACAGGCTCAACGCCAGCAGCGAGGCGCCAAGAAACAGTAACCGTCCAATAGTCATGGCGAGTTCCTACTCAATGGTGGCAAGGGCGACACCGGATGTCCGCTGCCCGGGCTTTTGGGAAGAGGGCGCGCGGTGCGCAGGCTGAGCGCCATCGAGCATGGGTCCAGGGACATTGTGTGGCACGCTAGCAAGGATGACGGAGGCGGGGCTGGTCCGGGAGAGCGGCAGACGGGCTGATCCAGAGATGGACGATGAGCGGCGGATCTGTTACGAGCTCACAGGCGCAGGGCGAAGAGCGCTGGAATCGGAGTCAGAGCGGGATCGCGGCGTGGTGGCGGTCGCGGAAGGACGTCTGGCGCATGGCCACTGATAGCATTTCCAATTCAGCGGCTCCCCGGCGCTGCCGGAGGTGGTATGAGATGCTGCTGCGTTTGTATCCGCAGCCCTTCCATGACCGCTTCGACGAGGGAATGGCACAGACGTTTCGGGACTAGTGGCAGAAGCACCATGGCGCCCAGCGGGGAATGTCCGGGTTCGCGTTATGGGTCTATTGCAAGGCGCTGGCAGGAATCGTGAAGGAGAATATCATTCGTATGCCGGAAACGGGAAAGACGGTGCTGCGCGTGGCATTGGGGGCGCTGGCTTTGTTGATGGCGCCACTGGTGGCATCGCGACTCGTGGAAGGATGGAACTGGCCCCCGGGCGCGTTCGTGAGGGTGTATCTGCTGTTCTTCCTGACGGGGATGGCGTTTGCGCTGACCGCGAAGAGGATGGGCGTGTGGTCGTACAAGGCGGGCGTTGGGCTGGCGCTGGCGGCCGGATTCGCCTTGGGCTGGTCGAACATGGTCCATGTCGCGGACTCGGGAAATCCGGCGAATCTGTGGTATTACAGCGTGCTTGGGGTGGGCTTCGTGGGGGCGTTGCTGGCGCGGTTGAGAGCGCGCGGGCTGGCCCGCACGCTGTTTGTGATGGCGGCTCTGCTGGCGCTAATTTCCGTGATTCTGCCTTCGGGCGCGCCGCCTGACATGGCGCGCAGAATGGCCATTGGACATGGCGTGCTCGTGGTGTTGTTTGCGGTTTCGGGCCTGTTGTTCCGACACGCGAGTGTGGCGGGATTGACTCAGGCTCGTGACTGACGGAGCAGAGTCT
Source organism: uncultured Solibacteraceae bacterium (assembly GCA_964460395.1). Classification (GTDB taxonomy): domain Bacteria; phylum Acidobacteriota; class Terriglobia; order Bryobacterales; family Bryobacteraceae; genus CAYWQS01. The sequence continues at coordinate 4,667 of CAYWQS010000046.1, forward strand.
GCTGCGCGGACCCCTCGCTTACGGCCGGGGCTCAGTGGCGTGGTCGTGCCGTCATTCGCGCCAGCGGGCTCTCCCTCTACGCCGGGACGCTGGGGAGGCCGGAAAGGGCCATGGCGAGTTCGGATTCGTCGTATTCCTGGTCGGTGAGTTTTCCGGCCAGGAAGTCGGTGTAGGCCTGCATGTCGAAGTGGCCGTGACCGCAGAGGTTGAAGAGGATGACGCGCGGCTGGCCGGCTTCTTTGGCGGCGAGGGCTTCATCGATGGCGGCGCGCACCGCGTGGTTGGCCTCAGGGGCGGGCACGATGCCTTCGTGGCGGGCAAACAGCAGCCCGGCTTCGAAGCAGCCGAGTTGTTTGACGCCGCGGGCTTCAATCAGTCCCAAGTGCAGCAGGTGGCTGACGAGCGGGGCCATGCCGTGATAGCGCAGGCCGCCGGCATGGAAGCCCGGGGGCGTGAAGGTGGAGCCGAGGGTGTGCATTTTCACCAGGGGCGTCAGGTGGGCCGTGTCGCCGAAGTCGTAGGCATAGCGGCCTCGCGTCAGGCTGGGGCAGGCCGCGGGCTCGACGGCGAGAATGCGGGTCTTACGGCCCTCGCGCAGGTTGGCGCCGACGAAGGGGAAGGCGATGCCGGCGAAGTTGGAGCCGCCGCCGGTGCAGCCCACGACGACGTCCGGGTAGTCGCCGGCCATGGCCATCTGTTCGAGCGCTTCGAGACCGATGACGGTCTGGTGGAGCAGCACGTGATTGAGCACGGAGCCGAGGGCGTACTTGGTGTCGTCCCGCTGGGCCGCCACTTCCACCGCTTCGGAGATGGCGATGCCGAGGCTGCCCGGATGGTCGGCGCGCTGCTCGAGGATGGCGCGGCCGGATGCGGTCTCGTTGGAGGGCGAGGCGACGCAGCGGGCGCCCCAGGCCTCCATCATGGCGCGCCGGTAGGGCTTCTGGTTGTAGGAGACGCGCACCATGTACACGTCGATCTCGAGGCCGAAGAGCGCGCCGGCAAAGGCGAGCGAGCTGCCCCACTGCCCTGCCCCGGTTTCGGTGGCGATGCGGCGGACGCCTGCTTCCTTGTTGTAGAAAGCCTGCGCCACCGCGGTGTTGGGCTTATGGGAGCCCGCGGGGCTGACGCCTTCGTACTTGTAGTAGATGCGGGCGGGGGTATCGAGCGCGCGTTCGAGACGCCGGGCGCGGTAGAGCGGAGTGCAGCGCCACTGTTTGTAGACTTCGCGCACGGGCGCCGGAATTTCGATCTCGCGCTCGGTGCTCACCTCCTGGGCAATGAGCGCCATGGGGAACAGGGGGGCGAGATCATCCGGGCCGATGGGCTGTCTGGTGCCCGGATGAAGGACCGGGGGCAGGGGCTCGGGCAGATCGGCGGCGATGTTGTACCACGCTTTGGGGATGCGGCTTTCGTCGAGGAGGTATTTCACGGTGTCGGACATGGCTTCGGTTATGAAAAGCCCGAGTCTATCAATTCCGGCGGGCGCTTTGCGCGATAGAATGCCGGACGAGGCACCATGAGACTCCTGGCCCCGTTGCTCTTGATTTCTCTGATCGCCGCCGCACAGCCCGCGGCGCCGCCCAAGATCCGGACCCTGCTGATCACCGGCGAGGACGTGCCCGGCCACATGTGGCGGCTGACGTCGCCGCAATTGCGCAAGGCGCTGGAGGACACCAACCGCTTCGATGTGCGGGTGACCGAGGATTTCCGCACGGCCACGGCGGCAACGCTGGCGCCCTACGACCTGGTGGTAGTGAACTATTTTGACCGCAACGACAAGTCGCTGTGGTGGGGCGAGCCTGCCCGGCAGGCCTTAATCGACCACGTGAAGAACGGCAAGGGGCTGGTGATCTTCCATTTCTCTCTGGCAGCCTTCAACGGCTGGGAGGAGTGGGAGAAGATGTCGGGGGGCAACTGGCGGCCGAACAACGGCCACCATTCGCCTTCGCACGCCTTCACCGTGGAGATCAAGGACGCGGACCACCCCATCACGCGCGGGCTGCGCGCCAAGTTCCGGCAGCCGTATGACGAACTCTACGCCAATCTCAAATGGCAGCCGGAAGGCAGCTACCACGTGCTGGCCACGGCCTGGGACGATCACAAACTGTATGTGAACCCGAGGCAGCCTACGCCGGGCGACGGGATGCATCACCCGATGCTCTGGACTGTGCCCTATGGGAAGGGGCGGGTATTCGTGACTGCGCTGGGCCATGACGTGGCGTCGGTGCAGACGGTCCCGTTCGTAACGACGTTCACGCGGGGCGCGGAATGGGCCGCTACCGGCGATGTGACGCTGCCCGTACCGCGCCAGATGCAGGCCAAACCGGAACCGCTGCCGGAACCCCGGCACGTGCTGCCGGGCAAGGACGGCAGCGCGCCAGCGGATGCAGTGGTGCTGTTCGATGGACGGGACACCAGCGGCTTCCAGCGGCGCGACGGTTCAGCCACGGGCTGCACCGCGGAGCGGGGCGAGATGGTGTGCGTCACGGGCGCGGGGGACGCGGTCAGCAAGGAGAAGTTCCGGAGCGCGCAATTCCACGTGGAGGTGCTGATTCCCGAGATGCCGGACCAGAAGGGGCAGTTGAAGGGCAACAGCGGGATCTACCTGCAAGGCATCACGGAGGTGCAGGTGCTGGATTCCTACCGGAACCCGACCTACGCGATGGGCTATCTGGGCGCCATTTATGAGCAGTACCCGCCGCTGGTGAACGCAGCGCGCCCGCCGGGCCAGTGGGCCACGTACGACATCATTTACAATGCGCCGGTCTGCAATGAGCGGGGTCTGCCACTCAAGCACGCGACGATGACCGTGCTGGTGAACGGCGTGCTGGTGCAGAACGAGGCGCAGTTGACGATGCGGCAGGGGATGTGCGAGCCGGGTCCGCTGCTACTGCAGGACCACTCGGGTTTTCCGGGCGCGCCGAAAACGGAGATGCGTTTTCGCAACATTTGGGCGCGGCGGCTGGAGTAGGAAGGGAACAGGGCGGTGTGCCGGAGCGTGGCCGCTTGCTGATGCGCGCGGCCCGGAAACGGTGTGCGGGCCGCCGGCAGCGTGAGGACGCAACTGGCATACGCTAGAATTCGGATTGGCGCCGATCCAGCCAGACCCGGAATGAAATCAGAACCGCCGCAGCCTGCCCCATCTATCCGGATCGCGATCAGCGCGACGTTCACGGCCGAACTGTTAAGGGGCCCATTGGAATTCTGGGGCAGGACACTGGAGACTCCCTTCGACGTCCGTTTCGCCCCATACAACCAGCCGCTGCAGACGCTGCTGGACCCCTCGAGTGAATTCGCGATGAACGAGCGGGGGCTGAACGTGCTGCTGCTGCGGCTGGAGGACCTGGGCCAGTTCGACAGTATTACGCCCGCGGCGTTTGCCCAAATCAACGACAACGCGTGGCATATTGCAGAGGAGGCGGTGCGGGCGTCGGCGCATTTGCGGGCGCCGGTGCATGTGGTGCTTTGCCCTTCGGCGCCGGCCTTGCGGGCTCGGCTGGAGCCCGTGCGGGAGACCTTGGAAGAAGGGCTGCGCGGGGGCCACCACCTGCACTACACAAACGCGGACTCCCTGCTGGCGCGGTATCCGGTGGATCCCTGGTACGACGAGTCCGGCGACCGCATGGGCAAAATCCCGTACACGGAGGCGATGTTCGCAGGGCTGGCCACGGAGATTGCGCGGCTCGCCCATACGCTCGAAATGCCGCCTTACAAGGTGATTGCCGTGGACTGCGACAACACGCTTTGGAAAGGCATTTGCGGCGAGGACGGGCCGGAGGGCGTAGTGCTTCAGCCGGCGCACCGGCATCTGCAAGAGTTCCTGCTGGCGCAGCGGCAGGCGGGGATGTTGCTGGCGATCTCGAGCAAGAATAACGAAGCCGATGTGGCGGAGACCTTTGACGCGCACCCCGAGTTTCCGCTTCGGCTCGAGCACTTCATCGCCCGCAAGGTGAACTGGAATCCGAAGTCGGTGAGCTTGCGGGAGCTGGCCAGTGAGTTGAGCCTTGGGCTGGACAGCCTCATCCTGCTGGACGACAACCCGAAGGAGTGCGCGGAGATGGAGGAGGGTGCGCCGGGCGTGCTGGCCCTGCCACTGCCGCCGGTGCTGGAAGAGTGGCCGGTGTGGCTCGAGCACGTGTGGGCCTTCGACCACCCGGTGGTGACGGACGAGGACCGGCAGCGATCCAGAATGTACGAGCAGGGCCGGCGGTTCGAGATGGAGGCCCGCCATGCGCCCAGCCTAGAGCATTTCATTTCAACATTGAATTTGCGGGTGGATATCGAGCCGGTGGAACCGGAGCGGTTGAGCCGCGTCGCACAGCTCACGCAGCGGACGAACCAGTTCAACTGCAGCACGGTGCGGCGGAGCGAGGCGGAAATCCGCAGCCTGCTGGATTCAGGGGCGCTGGAGTGCTTCACAGCCGAGGTGTCGGACCGGTTCGGGGATTACGGGCTGGTAGGCGTGATGCTGGTGCGGCGCGGCGCGGACTCCTTGATTGCCGATACTTTCCTGCTGAGTTGCCGCGCGCTGGGCCGCGGTGTCGAGCACCGGATGCTTTCGTTCCTGGCCGAGCAGGCTGAGGAGATGGGCTTCCGGTATGTGAACGTTCCATTTGTGCCGGCGGCCAAGAACGCCCCGGCCCGCCAGTTTCTGGATTCGATTGAGCCCGTACGGCGCATCGAGGAAGTAGACATGGTCATCTACCGCTTCCCGGTCACCGAGCTTCAGGGGTTGCGTTGGAAGCCGCCGGCCGCCTCGACAGCGCCGCCAGCAGGGAGCAGAGGGCGCGCAGAAGCCGCACCGGGCAGACGCTTCGACTCCTATGCAAGGTTGGCTTCGGAATTGCGTTCGCCCGAGGATGTCGTCATGGCAATGCGGCGCGAGGCCGCCGCGGCCCGTCCTGCGAGCATCGCGCCGGCACAACTGGGCAGCGAACTCGAGCAGCGGCTGGCCGCGATCTGGGAAGAAGTGCTGCAAAAGCCTGTCCGGTCCGCGGACGCCAATTTCTTCGACCTTGGGGGGCACTCACTGCTGGCAGTGTTGTTGCTCATGCGCATCAAGGAGCAATTTGGGGTGGAATTGCCGGTGGAGGACGTGTATTCCAGCGATCTCACGCTTGGCGAGCTCGCCCGCACGATTGAAGACCGGCAACTGGCGAGCCTCGATCCGGAGGAATACCAGTCGCTGCTGGCGGAGATTGAAGGGCTGAGCGACGAAGAAGTGAGGCGTCTGCTGGAGGAAGAGGAAAGGCAGGGCGGAGGCGGCGCCTGATGCGGCTGCTGCTGACCTCGAATGCGGCGCACGACCCGCCGCAAGGCGGCTCGACACGGAGCAACCTTGCGTGGATGGAGCATTTCGCGGGTCAGGGGCATGATTGCTATGCCGTGTGCCCTACGCCCGGGCATGAAGACAGCCGGGTGACGCGGCGGCAGGGGGTGGAAGTTCGTGCCTTTCGCGATCTTTCCATGCACCCTGGACTGCTGCGGGGCCAGATTCTCGAACTGCAGCCGGATTGGGTGTTTGTCTCGAGCGAGGACGTGGCGCACGTGCTGCTGCGGGAAGCAGCGCGCATCGCCGCGGGCCGGCTCATCTACCTGGCACACACGCCGCAATTTCTTCCCTTCGGGCCTGAGAGTTGGAATCCCGATCCGGAAGCGGCAGCTTTGGTGCAGCGCGCGCGTGCCGTGGTGGCAATCGGGCAGCACATGCGGCAATACATACAGCGCCACGCGGGCGTTGCGGCCCACGTCACGCATCCGCCGCTCTACGGCGCTCCGCCGTGGCCCCGGTTCGGGCAGTTCGGCGCCGGGTATGTCCTGCTGATCAATCCGTGCCTGGTGAAAGGAGTGCCGGTATTCCTGGAGATGGCCCGGCGGTTCCCGCACGTTCCGTTCGCCGGGCTTGCAGGGTGGGGGACGACAGGGGCAGACCGGGCCGCGATGCAGGCGCTGCCGAACGTGCGCGTGCTGGAGACAGTGCCGCGGATCGACGATGTATTGCGGGAGGCCACACTGCTGCTCATGCCGTCGCTTTGGTACGAGGGGTTTGGTTTGATTGCCATGGAGGCAATGTTGCGGGGACTGCCCGTGATCGCCAGCGATTCCGGAGGTTTGCTGGAAGCCAAGGCGGGCACCGGATATGTGATTCCGGTGCGTGGCATTACGCGTTACCTGCCGAAGTATGACGAGCGGGGGATGCCCGAAGCCGTAGCGCCCGAGCAGGATGCCGGGCCTTGGGCAGAGGCGCTGCAAACACTATTGACTGATGCGGATGCCTATCGCGAGGAGGCGGAGCGCTCACGTGCGGCCGCGGAAAGATTCGTTTCCGGGCTGTCCGCGGCCGGCCTGGCGGAATTGGTGGCTTCCCTGCCCCCAGACGAACAACCTTTGGATGCGCCCGCGGCGACCGCCAGGCCTTTGGATGCCGCCCGCCGCGCCCTGCTGCTTGACCGGTTGAAAAGGAAGCGGGCGTGAACATTCTGCTGGCGCACAACTCTACCTATTACCCCTCGATGGGAGGAGGCGACAAATCCAACCGGCTGCTGATGGAGGCGCTCGCCGGACGCGGGCACCGGGTGCTGGTGGTGACTCGGGTTGAGCAGTTCGGCGAACCGGCCCATCAGGCCCTGGCGGAGGCGCTGGCCGAACGCGGAGTGGAGGCAACGGATCACGGGGACTGGCTGGGGTACGAACTGGGCGGCGTGGAAGTGCGGGTGCTGACGCGCAGCGCGCATCTGCGCGGCTTTCTGCAGGAACAAATTGAGTCCTTCGAGCCTGGCATCATCATCACCTCCACCGACGATCCAGGCCAGTTGCTGTTCGAGGTGGCGGTGCGATGGCCGAAGGCCCGCGTAGTCCACCTGGTGCGAGCAACGATTGCTGTCCCGTTCGGCCCCGACAGTTCCATGGTGAGCGCCGCCAAGACCGACATGTTGCGGCGCGCCGACGGGGTGGTAGGCGTCAGCCACTACGTCGCGGCTTACGTGCGGCAGTGGAGCGGCATCGATGCGGTGCACGTGCCCATTTCGCTCCTGGAGCCAGGCACGGATTACCCGCTGCTAGGGGACTTCGAGAACGAGTTTGTCAGCATGGTGAACCCATGCGCCGTCAAGGGCATCTCGATCTTCCTCGGACTGGCGGACGCGATGCCGGACGTCCGGTTCGCCGCCGTGCCGTTGTGGGGGACACAGGAACAAGAGCTGGCCGAACTGCAGAAGCGGCCAAACATCACGCTGCTGCCGCGTTCCGACCGGATTGACGATCTGCTGGAGCGGAGCCGCGTAGTGCTGGTGCCTTCGGTGTGGGCGGAGGCGCGGTCGCGCATGGTGCTGGAGGCCATGTCCCGAGGCGTGCCGGTGATTGCCAGCGATGTGGGCGGTCTGCACGAGGCGAAGCTGGGCGTACCCTACCTGGTCCGGGTGAACCCGATCGTGCGTTACCACGCCAGCGTGGATGCAGGCATGGTGCCAGTGGCGGAAGTCCCGCCGCAGGAGGTGGCGCCTTGGGTGGCCGCGTTGCGACGGCTGATTACTGACCGTGCGCACTGGGAGGAGATCGCCGGGCAGTCGCGGCGCGCTGCGCTGGAGTACTGCGAGCACCTCAACGTGCAGCCGTTCGAAGCGTTTCTCGAATCGCTCCTCCGCCTGCCAAAGAAAGAAGCTCCGGCGCCGGCCCGCACGCCGCTTTCCGAAGAGAAGCGGAGGCTGCTGGCGATGCGCATACGGCACCACTCCGGCGCAGCACCTTCGGGACAGAATGCCTGGTTTCCTGGGGTGGAAAGCGACCCTGGCGAGCGGCCGCGGCTGTTTTGTTTCCCGTGGGCCGGCGGGGGGACGCTGGCCTACCGCGCCTGGAAGAAACCGCTGGCGGACACCGCCGCGGTGTGCCCGGTGCGGTTGCCGGGGCGGGAATCCCGCGCGAGCGAGAAGACAGTAGAGCGCATGGAGGACCTGATTCCTGAGTTGCTGGAGGCCATCGAACCGTTCCTGGACCGGCCGTTCCATTTCTTCGGCCACTCGATGGGCGCGGGGATCGCGTTCGAGTTAGCCAGAAGCCTGCGCGGGGCAGGTCTGCCCGGGCCGGTCAGTCTGCATGTCTCCGGCGCCCGTGCCCCGCAATACCGACGGGACTGGCGTCCGGGGCCGGAGCCCTCGCTGCGTGATTTCATCGAGGAATTGCGGCGGCTGGAGGGATTTCCGCCCAGCGTGCTGGCCAATCCGGAATTGATGAGGCTGGCCTTGCCGGCGCTGCTTTCGGATGCGCGTCTTTACCGGAATTATGTCTATTCGGAGGAAGAGCCCCTGGGCGTTCCGATCTTCGCCTATGGCGGCGATGCCGACCCCAACGTGACGTCCGAGCACATGGAAGCATGGAAGGAGCAAACCACGTCCACGTTCCAGCGCGTGGAATTTCCGGGCGGCCACTTCTTTCTGGAAAGCGCGCAGCCCGCATTGCTTGCCGCGCTGCGGGCGCATCTGCAGAGCGCGCGCCCGGCTATGCCGCGGTGATGCGCGGTTCGGGTTCGATCTCCGGCTCCCGAAGATCCAAAGCAGGCTCGCGCAGTTTGCCCGTAGCGTCGGCCCACATCCAAAACAGGCCGGTCGAGGCGCTCAGGAGGCCGGCCACCACGCCAATCTGCCGCGGGCTGTAGACCGCGACGGCTACCGAGCAAAGCGCCATGGAGAGCAGCATGGTGGCGTTGTTCATGGTCTCGTGCGTGGTGAAGACGCGGCCGCGAAAGCTGTCCGGAACGTGCGTCAATAGCATGGTGCGGCTCAAGACGGAGTTCACCGCCACAGCCGCCCGCGAAACGAAGATCCAGAACATCGCCATCCAAACCGTGCCCATGATGCTGAAGGCGGCATAGGCCAAACCGTGCAACAGGAACGAGATCGTGACTGTTCGTTTGTAGGTCTGGAAACGCATGAGTTTATGGGCCCGGTGCGCGAAGAGGCCGCCCGCCACCAGACCGAATCCAGCCGAGCCCCACAGGTAGCCGGTACCGGCCGGACCCATCTGGAAAACGGTCTCTCCGAAGAGCGTGAACAGGATCTGCGCAGCGCCGCCACCGGTCGCCCAGCCCACCGCAAGCAGCGAAATGCCCAGGACCAGGGGCTCGCGCCGCATGTACGCCAGGCCTTCGCGGAACTGCTGCCAACTCGATTCCTTGGCGGCGGCGCCGGAGGCTGCCTGCGGCAGGAAGTGGCCGGCGGGCGCCCGCAAACTCCAGATGGCGAATGTACTGACGGCAAACGAGAGTGCGTTGAATAAGAAGGCCCAGCGGTAGCCAAGCGTGGCGGCGCTCAGGCCGCCGAACAGGGTACCCAGCGCCACGGTGAACCAGGAGGACGTTTGCGTGAGCGCGTTCGCGGTGTGGAGTTGCTCGCGGCTCACAATCCGGGGCAGAATTGCGCTCCGGCCCGCATTGAAAAACGGCGAGGCGAAGGTCAGCAGGCCGCTCAGGACGTAGAGGAGCCAGGTTTCACGCCAGGTCAGCAGAAGGATGTGGGCGAGGGCGATGAGACCGCGGAAAATGTCGCTGGCCAGCATGACGCGCCGCCGGTCCATGCGGTCGAGCACGATGCCCGCGACAGGTCCGGCGAGGATGGCAGGCAGCACGCGCGCGATCATCACAGCGCCGACGGCCGATTTGGAATTGGTGAGGTGCAGCGCGAGGCTAAGAACGGCAATGGAATTGAAGTGATCGCCAATCTCGCTGACGATCTGGCCCAACCAGGTGTAGCGGTAGTTGCGGTTGCCCCGCAACAGGTCGAGGAAAGGGTTCAAAGCGCTCACTCCAGCGTAGCGAAGAGGGCCGGGCGGCTGCTCGGGAGTCAGACTTACCGTACTAGGAGTTTTTTACCTTGTCCTCCTGAATTGCAAATCCTATACTCCGGCCCGGAGGTGACCAATATGCGCTATTTCATGGCATTGGTCTTTCTATTCGCAGTGTCTGGGACGCAAGTGGCCTCAGCATCACAGGATCAGGACATCCCTCTGAAACACTGGGCGGCGCCGCTTTATTGGCAGACTCCTGCGGCGAGTGCGGATACACAGGCCAAGGAGACGGATCCGGAATCCCGGTCGGCCGCCACGACGGGCATTCTAGTCTTCGTTGGGGCAATGCCATGCCGCGTGGCGGACACCCGTTCAGCCACAGGCACCTTTGGCGGTCCTGTGCTGCTGGGCGGTTCGACACGCTCGTTTCCAATATGGATGAGCGGGTGCGGTATCCCGGAATCGGCGCAGGCCTTCTCCCTGAATGTCACCGTAGTCCCTGCGGGCTACCTGGGCTGGCTGACAATGTGGCCCCACGGGTACACCATGCCGGTAGTGTCGACATTGAACGCAATGGACGGGCAAGTGACCGCAAATGCGGCGGTGGTACCTGCGGGGATCGGGGGAAGGGTTGACGTCTATGTCAGCAACACAACACACGTGATCATCGACATTAATGGATACTATGTGTCCGCGAGTGCGCTGGCGCTGGCGCCAGGCAGCCCGTCGGTGCCCGCGCTGACCTTTTCGACGGACAGCAATAGCGGCCTCTACTCGCCCGCCGCAGGGAATGTGGCAATTGCCGCTGGGGGGACGAACCGTGTGACGGTGAATGCCAATGGCCTCTACGTCAACGGGAACGTCAACATGACAGGCGACCTACTGAAGAGTGGCGCTAGTTTGCTGCGAGCGAGCGGTAGCTCTATTGGCCTGGGGCTGGCTACGCTGTCCAGCTTCGGTGGTGGAGTGAATACGGGAGTGGGCTATGGTGTGCTGAACTCTCTCACCACAGGCTTCAACAATACTGCAGTGGGGTACGCCGCGCTGGGAGTCCTCTCGACGGGCCTGAGCAATACGGCGATAGGTGCTACCTCAATGCAGCAAACCGCTGAAGGCTATTACAACGTGGCCGTGGGTGATTCAGCTCTTCGAAGCAATGTTAATGGCTCCTACAACACTGTTGTAGGCCAGCGAGCGACATACACATCAGCTAATGGAATAAGCAATGTCGGCATAGGCTACAAAGCCTTAGAAAGCGCGACAGGCTCCTGGAATACTGCTCTTGGCACATTGGCGCTGGACAAGTTGACGTCCGGAGGAGTGAATCTCGCTGTGGGAATATCCGCAGGGACAAATCTGATCAGCGGATAAGACAACATTTTCATTGGCAGCCCCGGAGTCGCCAACGAGTCGTCAACGACGCGAATCGGAGATCCGAGCCGTCATTTCAGGACTTTCATCACCGGGATCCGAGGAGTGACCACCGGCGTAGCAAATGCTGTGGGAGTAGTGATCGATTCGGCCGGCCAACTGGGCACGGTCAATTCGTCACGGGAATTTAAGCGGGATATCCGCTCGCTGGGAGACACGACTGACGTGATCATGGCTCTCCGGCCGGTCAGTTTCCGGTACAAACAGCACGATGCCAGTGCTCCCCTGCAGTATGGCCTGATCGCGGAGGAGGTGGCTGAAGTCGCCCCCGATCTCGCCGCCACAGGGCTCGCCGGCAAGGTGGAAACGGTCTACTACGACAAGGTCAATACGCTGCTGCTCAATGAGGTACAGAAGCAGCGCAGGCAACTTAATGAGTTGTTGCGGCGGCTGGCCGAACTCGAGAATTGTGCGGCTGCGGCCGAACGCGGCGCCATCCGGTAGCCCCGCTCAAGACGCGGACTTGGCGCGTGGAACGAAGGTCAGGGCTGCCGAGTTCATGCAGTAGCGCAGGCCAGTGGGACGCGGACCGTCGTCGAAGACATGCCCCAGGTGCGCCCCACAGCGGGCGCATTCGTTCTCAACGCGCCGCATGCCCAAAGTGTTATCCGGCACGTCCAACACGTTTTCCTTGGCAATGGGGGCATAGAAACTGGGCCAACCCGTGCCGGAGTTGAACTTTGTCTTCGTATCGAAGAGAGCGGTGCCGCAGCAGACGCAGCGGTAGAGGCCATCTCCCTTGAAATCATTGAATTTATTGGCGAACGGGCGTTCCGTGCCTTCTTTCCGGGTCACATGATACTGTTCCGGAGTCAACTGCGCCTTCCATTCGGCATCCGTCTTCACCACACGCTCCACTTCAACAATGCCTATGAGCTTGCCTGTGTCGTCGAACTCGGCGATCTTCACGGTCTTCCCTTTCTTCTGGGCGGATAGCGCGGCGGGCAACAGGGCTGCCAACAGGGTACGGAATCCTGCTCGTCTGGTCATTTCACCCACTCCGGATAAGTCTTCTTCAGTTTGGCGAGTTTGGGCATCGCGTTGACCCGGACATAGGGGTTGCCGGGATTGTTCTTGACATAGTCCTGGTGGTAGTCCTCCGCCGGGTAGAAGGCCTTGAGAGGCACCACTTCGGTGACGATCTTGTCCTTAAATACGTTAGCTGCAGTGAGTTGCTGGATATAAGCCTCGGCTACGCGTTTCTGGTCCTCCCCCGCATAGAAGATGGCTGAACGGTACTGACGGCCCCAGTCCGGTCCCTGCCGGTTGAGCTGAGTGGGGTCGTGGGCAACGCTGAAAAATACCTGCAGAATCTGTCCATAGGTGATCTTCGCAGCATCGAATGTCACCTGGATCACCTCGGCGTGGTCGGTGGCGCCCTCGCTGACCAGCTTGTACTTGGCGGTCTGCGCAGTACCCCCTGCGTAGCCCGAAACCACTTTCTCAACCCCTTTCAGAGCCTCTAAAACAGCCTCGGTGCACCAGAAACAGCCTCCGGCAAGCACAGCGGTTTGAATTGTGCGGTTGGCGGGCTTAGGCAGATCCTGGGCGGGCGGCGGGAAGTCAGCCGCCGGCAAAGAGCAAGCGGTAAGGGCCAAACAGGCAAGTATGGTACGGTTCATAGCCTCTCGCTGTATAGATGCGCAGTTTTCTCCGGGTATTCCTACACTTACCGTAAATTTCGCCTTCGTGTGACCCAGAACGAGGGGGAATACCGCTAATGGAGTAAACCCGAAACTGGAGTTGGATCTAAAGGAGGAACAAGCATGAAGATCCCTACTCGGCCTGCCGGAGCATTCATGGCCCTGATGCTGGGCGCGGTGTCGGTCTGGGCCTGGCAAAACGCCTCCGAAAAGGTGGGCATGACCACCCGGGAGTTGGACAACATGATCCGGAACGCCCTGGGCTCAGGCGGCGAGGGGTTCGTCCCGAATATGTCGAACCCTGTCCGGACGGCTTACAAGGCGCTGCCAGAAGCCGAGAAGGTGGCGGTAGTCCGAGAGTTGATTGGCGCCGCCAAAGCCATCCTTCTGTCCGACGCGGTGATGGCAGCCCAGGATAAATCGATTGAAGGAACCTACGGCGGGAAGAACCATAACCTTCCGGTGAAGACGCAGGATGATCTGTATAAACAATACTCGGCGAAGAAGATCACCAAGCAGCAACTGGATGCTGAAATGCTGAAGATGCGGGCGGGGGACGCGGCTGCTGACGTGGCACGGCGGGAAGCGAGTTCTTTGCGCTCGCAAATCGAGGGCGATTTGAACAGCATCGAGTACATCGCCAAATCGGGAATGAAGCCCATGGCGGGCATGCCCCCCAACGAGGCGGTACTCGAAAAGACGAAGGCCGTCGCCGCCATGGCGAAAGGCGATCCGGCCGCCTTCAAGAAGGCCTATATGGCCTTGGAGAGTTTCAAGAACGGAGGACCGTCCGAAGAGGCGGCTGTGGAGCAGTTGGTGAAGGAAGCCCAGCAGCGGATTTACAACGAGTACGCTCCGAAGGCCAAGATCAGGAAGGGATTGGAGGACTTCCTGCAGAACGCCGCCAAGGTGAACTTTGCCGCCACGACGGTGGCGAAAGGGAGCCGGATGGTATTTGCCGACCCAGCCATGGAACGAGCCCCCGCGCAGGTCAAGTTCCTCTACCGGCTGGGAAAGGCGCCCACAGCCGTGGCGGTGGAGGAAGCCAAGGCCCTTTTGAAGCAGTTGTAACGCTCCGGGCAGGCCGGCGGTTTACTTCCGGGTGAGCGTGAAGGAACCGCTGGCCATGCCGCCCAAATCCACTTTGCCTTTTACCAGGCTGTCGTTCTCGATCGTTCCTTCATAGCGGACAGTGAGACTCTGGCCTCCGGCTTCCGCAGTAAACGAAAACCTGACCTTTTGGCCCTCCACAGTCCCGGTAACCTTGGCCTCCCCCAATTGTCCGGAATAAGCGCCGGTGAGTTTGGAGCCTTCCTGTTTGAACTCAAAGCTGGGGTTGCCAGACCCGGCATCGGTCACGACCTCGGCGGTCCAACGTCCGGTGAGGTCAGCGCCGAAGCAGGCGGCGGCAAGCACGAGCAAGAGTGCCAATCTCTTCATAACCGGCCCTCCCTGCGCAGTTGCGCACATTCTTCACAGGGGCAGATTCGCCTCAAGTAATCGTAGGAGTAGATACCAGAGCGGTGCCCGTCGCTCCAGTCTATCCGGAACGCATAACTGCCCACCTCTTCCACCGCCAGCATTTTCAATTTTGGGGTGAACATGGGGAACGGGGAAGCCGCCGTGGCGGGCTGCGAGTAGTTCGACTTTTGGGGCTCTGTGCCGTGGGCCCCGGTACAGGCAGCGCACGGGCACTCATCCCGCAAGTATTCGAGCTTGTATTCGCTGCGGTGCCCGTCCTTCCAATCGATGTGGACGCCCCGGGATTTCGAGATCGCGATGTGTAGCGGATCGCTGGAGAGCTTACTGGTGGCAGACATGAGCTAGTGGACCCTTTCGATGTCGCGGACGCCCGAGACGCGGCGCATCGAGGAGACGATCCGCTCGAGCTGTTTTTTGTCGCGGACCTCGATGGTCATTTCGACGGTGGCCGTGTCGTAGTTGCGGTCGTCAGCCCGGGCTTCGACGCTGCGGATGTTGCATTCCTCGTCAAAGAGGATTTGCGTGAGCTGGTTGAGAATCCCCGTGCGGTCGTCGGTGTGAATGACTAAGCGCACATTGAAGGGCTGGCTGGGGCCCCGGGCCCACTCCACCTCGATGCGGCGCTCTGATTCGTACATCAGGTTCTGCACGTTCGGGCAGTTGCGGGAGTGCACGGCGACGCCCTTGCCGCGAGTGATATAGCCGACGATGGGTTCTCCGCGAATCGGGTTGCAGCACTTGGCGCGATAGGTGAGCAGGTCGTCGATGCCCTTGACCTGGATGATGTAATCCTGAGGTCCGCCGTCGTCGCGTGTGGCAGGCGGGGTTTCGCCTTGCGGAGGCGTGGGCGGGGCGGGCGGCGGCGCTTCCTGGACGACGTCGGGGGCGAGTTTGGCCAGTACCTGGCGCGCGGAGTATTTCCCCCAGCCCAGAGCGGCCTGCAAGTCTTCCAGTTTGCTGACTCCGTATTCGCTGGCCACGGATTCCATTTGCTGCCGCGAGACCCGGCCGAGCGCCACGCCGAGGCGCCGGGCCTCGCGTTCCAGCAGTTTCTGGCCGAGGTCGATCGCCTTTTCCCGCTCGGTGGCGTTGATTACGTGGCGGATCTTATTCCGGGCCCGGGCGGTCTTGACGAAGGTGAGCCAGTCGCGGCTGGGCTTCGAGTTCGACTGGGTGAGGATCTCGACGATGTCGCCGTTGTGGAGGACGTGCTTGAGCGGCACCATGCGGCCGTTGACTTTCGAGCCGATGCAAGTGTGACCGACGTCGGTGTGGATGGCGTAGGCGAAATCGACCGGTGTGGCGTCCCGCGGCAGGACCACCACCTTACCCTTCGGCGTGAAGCAGCAGACTTCCTCCGGGTAGAGGTCGACCTTGAGGTTCGCCATGAACTCGGCGGGATCGCCCATGTCGCGCTGCCACTCCACCAACTGGCGGAGCCAAGCGATGCGGCGGTCGTCGTCGGCCGGCCCACGTTTTCCCTCTTTATATTTCCAGTGCGCGGCAATTCCCTCTTCCGCCACGCGGTGCATTTCCTCAGTGCGGATCTGAACCTCGAAGGCGACGCCATCCGGCCCCACGACGGAAGTATGCAAGGACTGGTAAAGGTTCGGCCGCGGCATCGCGATGAAGTCCTTGATCCGGCCAGGAATGGGATGCCATTCGTTGTGCATTACCCCGAGGGCGGCGTAGCAGTGCTTCACGGAGTCGGTGATAATGCGCACCCCCAACAGGTCGTACACCTGATCGATGACGATTTTCTGGCGCCGGAGCTTCTGGAACACCGACCAGGGTCGTTTGACCCGGCCCTCGACCCGGGCGGGGATGCCTTCCTGTTGGAGTTTCCGCTCCACGAGCCGGACGATTTCCTCGAGGCTCACCTGGTTGGCCGATCGCTTGCCTTCGATGGCATCCTTCACTTCGCGGTAGGCCGCAGGGTCGAGGTATTGGAAAGCGAGGTCTTCGAGTTCACCGCGGAGTTTGCCCATGCCCAGCCGGTGGGCGATGGGAGAGTAGAGTTCCAGCGTTTCGAGCGCGATGCGTTCCTGGCGCTCGCGGGAGAGAGAACCGAGTGTGCGGAGATTGTGGAGCCGGTCAGCGAGTTTGACGATGATGACGCGGATGTCTTCCACCATCGCCAGCAGCATCTTCCGGATGCTCTCGGCTTCCCGGGCCTCGCGGTTGCCCAGCGAAATTTTGCTCAGCTTGGTGACCCCGTTCACGCACCGCATCACGTCTTCGCCGAAAAGTTTGCGGATTTCGTCGGCCGTGGTGGGGGTGTCCTCCAGAACATCGTGGAGGAGAGCGGTTTGCAGACAAACCTGGTCCATCTGCATTTCCGCGAGCAGCTGAGTCACAGCAACGGGATGAGTGAAGTAGGGCTCGCCGCTAGTGCGTGTCTGGGCGCCGTGACGTTGCGCCGCGAACTCGAAAGCTTTGCGAAGGGCTTCCAGATCCTCGCCCTGGCGGCGGGACTGCACTGTTTCAGCAAGTTTTTTCCAAGCCTCTTCCAGCACCTCCGGGAGCGGAGGCGCCGCCGTCCCCGTCCCGGGGGAAGACGGCTCAGCTTGGTGGCGGGCAGAGTCCATGCGGGCGAGACAGAAATGGCGGAAGCGGCTTTCGCCGCCTCCGCCATTTCATCTTATCGAATCAAGCGCCGGGCAGACCGGAGCTATTCTTTTTCGTCAGCTCCCTCGCTGATGATGCCGCCGGCGGCCTTCTTGGAAAGCCGCTCCGCCTTGATCTTGCGGGTGTCGAGGGCCTTCTGCATCCAATCGTCCGCTTTTTTGACCTCGGTCTCGTATTCGGAGTTCGAATCGTATAGGTCGGCCCGTTCGCGAATGAGGAGGTTCATGTAGGCCATGGCGTCATCGTACTCGGGGTCGATCTCGAGAGACTTTTCCAGATCCTTAATGGCCTGATCCAGCATCGCACGGTACTTGTCGTTCAGATCCGCTCTGATCTTCTTGTCCTTGATGGGGCCTGGATCCTCTGGCTTCATCCCTGCTTTAGACCGGGCCGCCATCCAATCGGGATACCACTTGGCCCAAGTAATAACGCCAAGGCTGTACCAAGCCTCTTTCTTGCTGGGGTCAGCTTCCGTGAGTTTCTGGTACCATTCCTTGGCGCTGTCGAGCCGCCGGATCTTCTCGGCCAGTTCGGGAGCACCCTGCGCCTGCATATAGAAGAGCGAGGCGATGGACTCGATAGCCGTAGCGTTCTTCGGGTCGGCATCCAACACCTTCTTGAACTCTTCCATGGCGCTGGCAGCCATCTTGTTGTTGTCGGGAGATTCGGCGCCGGGGATGTACTGGCTCATGTAGGCAGTGGCCAGATAAAGACGCGCGGTGGGGAAGGTGGGGTCCAGTTCGATCGATTTCTGGAAGAACTGAACGGCATCGGCGTACTTGGCGTTCTTGAAGGCCTGGACGCCCTTGTTCAGATTGTCCCGGGCCTCAAGCTTCTTGCAGCCGGTGCTGGCCACGCCTAGCAGGATCACCGCGGCAGCCGCCGCCAGGAACTGAGGGGTGCGCTTCATGATTGCGAGTCTCCTTCTATTCGCCCGCCTCAACCTTGGCAGTCATCAGCCCGACCTTATCCATTTGGGCTCCTTTGGCGATGTCAATCGCCCTAGCCACATACTGGAATTCGAGATCGGGGTCAGCCTTCACGAAGCAAACGCGCTCGGCGCGAGTTTTGAAGACGTCCAGCAGGCGCTCGCCAAGGCGGTCCTCGGTGATCGACTCGGTGTTGAGCATCATCGAGCGGTCTTTGTTGATGATGATCACGACCGTGCGGTCCGGACCTTGCGGGGGCGGGGCATTTGGCGGAGGCGGCTGAGGAATCAGCGCCTCGAGGCCCTTCGGCGTCAGCGGCGTGATGACCATAAAAATGATCAGGAGCACAAGCAGCACGTCGATGAGCGGAATCATGTTGATGTCCGCGACCGCGCCGCCCGACTCACCACCAACTTTCATTCCCATAAGAAAGCTCCTTTTGCCGTCGTGCCGGAAGAGCCGGGCGCGACGAACGAATCCTTAATATTGCTTACTGGCCCGCGCCGGCGCCAGCCGCGGCGTCCAACTTGGCCTTGGCCTTGGCGTCGAGGTCCGTCAGCAGACCGATGTTATCCACACCGGCGGCGCGCAGGTTATCCACCACTTCCACCACGCGCTCATAGCGGGCGCGGGAA
Organism: uncultured Solibacteraceae bacterium; assembly: GCA_964460395.1. Taxonomy (GTDB): domain Bacteria; phylum Acidobacteriota; class Terriglobia; order Bryobacterales; family Bryobacteraceae; genus CAYWQS01. The sequence goes on from CAYWQS010000046.1 coordinate 23,192, forward strand.
TCGGATTTCACGAACACCGTTTTATCGAGCCGGTTGGTGAGCAAGTCTTTCACTTTGCCGGGAAGGTCGGCCGGCGCCATCTTGGTGGTGCCGAGAAACACTTCGCCATTGCGAGTGACGGCCACCAGCACCGCGTCTTCCTTGTCGGCGGCTTCCATCGGGATGGGGTTCATCGTTTTTGCCAGATCCACGCTGACACCCTTGGAAAGCATCGGCGTGATGACCATGAAGATGATCAGCATCACGAGCATGATGTCGATCATCGGCACGACGTTGATGTCCACCACGACAGCGCCGGTACGCGACTTTTTCTTGGTTTTCGACATTCTTCAGCCTCCTGCCTGTCTTGTCCGCGGCGGGCCTGGCGCCCTGCCAGGCTGGAAGGGCTTGTTGAGCCCTCCCAACCAGACACGGAATTCAACTCGCCACTGCATCTCGCGGAAGACGGGGCCTACTTGGCCACGCTCTTGCCTGACCGCTTCACGAAGTAGTCGACGAGCTCGGAGCTCGAGTTCTCCATCTCGACGTCGAAGCCCTTCAAGCGGGTGGTGAAGTAGTTGTACATCCACACGGCAGGGATGGCGACGAAGAGACCGATCGCGGTGGCCACGAGAGCTTCCGAAATACCGCCGGCCACAGCGCCGAGACCGGTGGACTTTTCGGTGGAGATGCCCTTGAACGCGTTGATGATGCCGACCACTGTACCGAAGAGGCCGACGAACGGGGCCGTCGAACCGATGGTCGCGAGGTTGTTGATGCCGCGTTCCAGTTCAGAGTGGACAATCGCCTGGCCGCGTTCCAGCGAGCGCTTGGAGGCCTCGATGGTTTCGCCCGGAATTTCGCCGCTTACCTGGTGGGCGCGGAATTCCTGGAGGCCAGCCACCACCACCTTGGCGAGGTGGGACTTCTTGTAGCGGTCAGCGATTTTGACGGCTTCGTCGAGTTTGCCTTCGCGCAGCGCGCCAGCGACGGCAGGCGCGAAGAGGCGGGACTGCTTGCGGGCCGCGTTAAAAACGATGAGACGGTCGATCATGACGCCGATAGACCAGGCGGACATGATAAACAGGATGACGACGACGGCCTTGGCCAGGAAGCCCATCTGGGCCCACATGGAGCGGAGGTCGAAGCCGACGGCCTCTTGCAGCAGCAAGAAAGCCCACACTTGCATCTGGAAAAGCATACTTTAGTCTCTCCTGCGAGTTGAATTGGACAATGGAATCGGACAGTACTACTGGTTCAACGTAAAGTTCACATCGATCTGGGTGACCACTTCCACCGGCTCGCCGTTGAGCAGAGTCGGCTTGTAGCGCCATTGCTTGACCGCCTCGGTGGCGGACTGCACCAGCAGCGGGTGGCCCGAGATCAACTGAAGGTTCTGGATGGTGCCGTCGCGGCCGATGATCGCCGTAAACCGAACGGTACCCGAGATGCGCGCCTGCTTGGCGAGCGGCGGGTAGATCGGTTTGGGCTGCGAGATCAGCATGGCCTGCTGTACGTTGCCACCCACCGTAATGCGCTTCGGGGTAACTGGCTTGGGCGCTTCTTTCACCGCTGGGGGCGGAGGCGGAGGCGCCGCGGCCGCTGCCGCACCAATGATGCCGCCAATCACGCCGCCCGGGGTGCCGCCGGGCACGCCGCCGGGCACGCCACCGACCACGCCGACGGCGGCGATGGGAGGCAGCTCGTCTTCTTTGATCATCGCGATCTCTTTCGGCACCGCCTTGGGCGCCATCAGACGATTGCCGTCAAATTGCCGGGGGATCACTTTCTGAACCTTGACAACCGGAGCGGCAGGGGGAGGGGGAGGTGGAGGGGGGGGAGGGGGAGGCGGCGCAGTCAGCATCGCCGTCAGTTGCGTCCTCGGCAGCAGTTCCGGATTGAGCAACGGGACGATGATACCCACGATGATCAATCCGATCTGCAGGATGAAGGAGAGAACGACAGTCCAGCTTCGATTGGTCTTCGCCGTCCCCTCAACAAAGCTCTGTTCAAACATGGCCTACCTTCTCCTACGGTCTCGGCCCCCATAAGCGGAGACCGGTCTAAACCCTATTGACACCGCAGCGGGTGGAAAGTTCCCCGCAGCAATGGCAGAAATCCGGTTTTTAGGGCCATGACCTGCTTAAGCGCGCTACCTGACGGCAGCACCGGCCGGCCGGCCCCTCCGGCGTTGTTCCATCCGATCTTGCCACCACACCAGAATCGGGCTGGCGATAAAAATCGACGAATACGTTCCAACGACTATACCAACCACGAGAGCAAAGGAAAAGCCGCGCAGCACCTGGCCGCCAAACAAAAAGAGGGCAAGCGCGGTCAGGAAGGTGAGACCGGAGGTAAGCACGGTCCTGCTCAAAGTCTGATTGATCGCTTTGTTGGTAACCACAGGAAACGCGTCCCGCTTGGACAACCGCAAATCCTCGCGAATTCTATCAAACACGACGATGGTGTCGTTCATGGAATAACCCACAAGCGTCAGCAGAGCCGCCACTACGTTCAGGCTGATCTCTTCGCCGAACAGAGAGAACATGCCGAGAGTGATCAAGACGTCGTGGAAGACGGCAATGACGGCAGCCAAGCCGTAGCTGAATTCGAAGCGGAACGCGAGGTATACGAGCATGCCGCCGAGCGCATAAAGCGTGGCCAGAATGGCTTTGTTGCGGAGTTCGGCGCCGATCTTGGGGCCGATCACTTCGGCGCCGCGCACAGCAAATTGGCCGAGAGCCGCTTCCTGCTTGAGAGCGTTAATGACCGCCGGGGTCACGCCGCTGACCTTGGAGAGCTCGTCAAAGCTGCGCAGGATGCCAGAACGCTCACTGTCGCGGAAACGGGTGATGGCTTCGCAAAGTTCAGTGAGCTGCTGGTCGGACAAGGCCGCGCCTGCGTTTTGAAGAGGGGTGCGCAAACGGTCCGCGAGAGCCTGGACGCTAGCGTTGTTGAAGTCCAGCTTGCCGGCGGGCACCCCGAAGGTTTCGGCGAGAGTCTGCACGATGGTCGCGCGGGCCTGCTGAAGTTCTGCTTCACTGCGCAATCCGGTGCCGATGATGACAGCGTTCTCGGCCGGGATCTCCTGGACGGAAAGTTCGCCGGGGAGTTTTGCGCTGACAGCCGCGCGGATCTTGTCCACAGGCGGCCGGGAGGCAAAGCCGACGGTCACGTTAGCGCCGCCGGTAAAGTCGATGCCGTACTTAAGGCCTCGGGTTGCCCAGCTTCCGAAGCTGACGGCAAGCAGAAGGAGCGAGAGGACGATGAAGTATTTCTGCTTCCCGAGGAAGTCGTAATTCGCGTTCTTAAAAAGCTGCATGCAACATACCTGGGCCGGTCATCCGGCCCTCATTCCTTTCACTGCCGGTCAGATGCTCAAGGGGGCGGAGGCGGGTTTCGCCGCCCGGGTCCAATCAAAGATGAACCGTGAGATAAAGACCGAGGTGAATACGTTCACGATCAGCCCGATCACAAGAGTCACGGCGAACCCGCGGACCGCGGGCGTGCCGAACATGAACAGAAACGCACAACTCACCACCGTCGCCACGTGAGTATCGATGATGGTGATGAAAGCCTTGTTGAAGCCGGTGTCAATGGCCGCGTTCACGGCCTTGCCCGCGCTCAGTTCTTCCCGGATACGCTCGAAAATAAGCACGTTGGAATCGACGGCCATGCCGATGAGCAGGATGATGCCGGCGATGCCGGGCAGCGTCAACACGGCTTTGGCGAACGCCAGGATACCGATGAGCATCAATGCGTTGAGGACCAGGGCAATCACGGCATTAATGCCGCTCACCCGGTAGTAGAGCAGCATGATGATCACGACTGCGGTGAGGCCTACGCTGGCGGCCAGGAAACCCTGGCGGATAGAATCGGCTCCCAGCGAAGGACCAACCACCTGCTCCTGCAGATACTCGATCCCGGCTGGCAGCGAGCCGGCACGCAGCACCAGCGCCAAGTCCGCGGCATCCTGCTGGGAATAGGCTCCCGTAATCCGGCCCTGATCTTCGATACGGGACTGGATGGTCGGGGCACTCTTTACCTGGTTGTCCAACACGATTGCCAGCCGGTTGCCCACGTTGGCTTCCGTGAATCGACCGAACCGGCCCTTCGCCTCCTGTGAAAGAACGAAGGAGGTTTCCCACTTCCCGAATTCATCCTGGGTCGGCTTGGCATCCCGCAGATCGCGGCCGGTGATGACAGGTGTGCGTTCCAGAAGGTACCAGCCGTCGCCTTCCGGGGCTCCGGGCCGGGCGGCGGACCGGACGAGCTTTGTACCTAAGGGCAGAACTCCGCCCTTCTGCGCAAGCGCAGATTCCTGGGAGGAAAAGGGGCCTTCCACCACCCGGTAGAGTTCCAGGAGAGCTGCCGTTTGAATGATATTTTTCACCCGGGCGGGATCATCTACGCCGGGAAGCGACACAAGGATTTCCGCCTCGGTGTCGGCGCCACCCCGTTGCTGGACGGAGGACTCGGCCAGGCCCAAACCGTTGATGCGGTTTTCGATGGTCGTCATTGTCCGTTCCACCGTCTCCCGCTTGAGCGAAATCGCTTCGGTCTGCTTCATGGTCAACCGGTAATCAGTGGAACTGGTAGGCACCAGGTTCCAAGCCGGCATGAAATCGGCCACAATCTGGCGGAAGGGTCCAGTTTTCTCGGAGGGAACGCCTTTCACCACGATCTGGATCTGGTCCGCTTCAGCCAGCGTTTGGGGGTCGTTGCGTTCCATGGAGGTGTAAGCGATCGCCTGCTTGCCCAACTCCTCCTTCAAGCGCTCCATCTGAAGGGTGGCCTCGGCCTTAAAGGCGTCCTGGACTTTCACTTGAAGGATCAACATGGAGCCCCCCCTCAAGTCCAGGCCCAACCGGATATTTTTCTCCCAGTTGTCCACCACTTCCTGTTTCGATTTGGGCACGCCCACAATGCCGTAGATACATATGAGGACGGTTGCGACGATCAGGATCAGTTTCCAGGTCAGATGTTTTCGCATAGGAAGGAAATCTCTTGTTTACGACTTCTTCTCGGGATTCACCAGGCTGGCCACGGACCCCCGGGCCACCTGGAGCTTGATGTTGTCCGGCCGGACACGGATGATGAGCGTGTCGTCTTCGTTAATGCCGGTAATCGTGCCCACGATCCCGCCGTTCGTCAGTACGACGTCACCGTTCTTCAACTCGCTCAACATCTTCTGCTGCTGCTTTTTCTGCCGTTGCATCGGGAGAAAGAGCAGGAAGTAGAAGATGCCAAAGATGAGGATCAGGGGAAGAAACTGCAGGAGGGCGTTGGGGCTGGACGGGGCTTGCAGAAGGATGAAGCTCATGGCCTGATTCGGGGATCCATAGTTCCCGTGAGACGGCACACGGTGCGGCGCGAAATTGAACAGCCAAGAATGGAAATCCTAGTCGGCTTCGGCTGGCCGCGAGCGCACGCTCTCTAAGAACTCCGGGAAGGTCCCAAGTACAATACCCTCTCGCATTTGTCTCATGATGTCAAGGTAATGGGTCAGGTTGTGAATGGTGGCCAGGGTGGAGAACAGCATCTCCCCAGCAACAAACAAATGGCGAAGATAGGCCCGGGAGAACGTCCTGCAGGTGTAGCAGCGGCAGGTTTCGTCCACCGGACGCGGGTCTTCGCGGAAGCGGGCCTGTTTAATGACCAGCTTTCCGCGGCTGGTGAACAAGCAGCCGTTGCGCGCGTTGCGGGAGGGCAGGACGCAATCCATCATGTCGACCCCGCGGGCGACGTATTCGGGCAGTTCCTCGGGCATTCCGACCCCCATGACATAGCGAGGCCGGGCCACGGGCAGGAGCGGGACGCAAACCTCGACCATCTCGAGGCTTAGCGGGCGGGGCTCCCCCACGCTGAGTCCGCCGATGGCGTAGCCCTCGGCGTCGAGTTCGAGGAGAGCCCGGGAGCACTCGGCCCGGAGGTCAGCAAACATCGAGCCCTGGACGATGGGGAAGAGCGCGTTTGCCGGAGGGCGGTTTTTCATCCTCTCCCGATAATGAGCGAAGGCACGCCGCGCCCACCGCACGGTCAGTTGCATGGAACGCCTCGCCGCTTCGTGGCTGGCGGGGTAATCGAGGCATTCATCCAACACCATCAGGATGTCGCTGTTGAACGCGAGCTGGGTGTCTACGGTGGACTCGGGCGTGAACAGGCACAGATCGCCGTTCAAATGGGAGCGGAAGGCGACCCCTTCCTCTTTCACTTTGCGCAGTTGGCTAAGCGACCAGACTTGAAAACCGCCGGAATCGGTGAGGATCGCGCCGGGCCAGCGGATGAACTCGTGGAGTCCGCCGAAGCGTTGGATCAGTTCCGGCCCCGGCCGGAGGAAGAGATGATACGTGTTGCCAAGCAGGATGCGGGCGCCAATGTCCTCCGCAAGATCACGGGGGCTGACTCCCTTGACGCTGCCTTGGGTGCCCACGGGCATAAATACGGGCGTCGGCACGGGGCCGTGCGAGGTGTGGAGCACACCCGCGCGCGCGCCGGTACGAGGGCAAACAGCCTGGATTTCAAAGGGAAGGGTCGGCAAGCGGTAAACTGACTAGTTTACCCCCCATGGCGTTGCGGTTCTACAACACGCTGACACAGCAGCTCGAGGAGTTCGCCCCAGCCGATGGCAAGACGGTGCGAATGTATACCTGTGGCCCGACCGTTTACCATTACGTGCACATCGGAAATTTCCGGACGTTTTGTTTCCAGGATGTGCTGCGGCGTGTGCTGCGCGCCCGGGGTTATCAACTCGACCACGTGATGAACATCACGGACGTGGAAGACAAAATCATCCGTAACGCCATGGAGCGCGGGCAGACGCTCAAGGAGTACACCAGCCAGTACACCCAAGCGTTCCTGGAGGACTCGGCCACACTACGGCTGGAGAAACCCGAGCGCATTGTTTTCGCTACCGACCATATTCCAGAGATGGTTGAGGCCATTCAGGGGCTGGCGGAACGAGAACACACCTACGTGAGCGAGGGGTCAACCTATTTCCGGATCGCCACGTTTCCCGAATACGGCAAGCTATCGCACACAAATTTCCACGGAAACATCGCAGGCGCCCGGGTGGACGTGGACGAGTACGAAAAGGATGACGCCCGGGACTTCGTTTTGTGGAAAGCCCGTAAGCCTGGCGAACCGGCGTGGGAGACCCCGCTGGGCGAGGGGCGGCCCGGATGGCACATCGAATGCTCCGTCATGGCGATGAAATACCTCGGTGAAACCATAGACATCCACACGGGGGGCGTCGACCTGGTGTTTCCCCACCATGAAAACGAAATTGCGCAGTCGGAGGCTCTGACCGGCAAACAGTTTGTGCGGTACTGGCTGCACGCCGAACACCTGATGGTGGAGGGGCAGAAAATGTCGAAATCTCTGGGCAACTTTTTCACGCTCCGCGACATTCTCGACAAGGGCTACGCGCCAGAGGTGATCCGGTATCTGCTCATCAAAGCACCGTACCGCACCAAATTGAATTTCACGTTCGACGGGCTGCAGGAGGCCCGCACCAGCATCGAAAGGCTCCGGAACTTCCAATGGCGGCTAGAGCATGAGAAGCTGCCGTCCGGCGTGAGCGAAGACAACCGGATTCGCGCAGCCCGCGCCATTGAGGAGTTCGATGCAGGCCTGGACGACGACCTGAACACATCGAATGCCCTGGCCGCGGTTTTCGAGTACATTCGCGACACCAACACGCAAATGGACAGTGGAGCGTTCCATGCCGGCGATGCAACGGCGGCCCGGGAAGTGCTGGCAAAGTTCGACGCAATCTTCGACGTGCTGCGGCCTTCCAACGGGGAGAGCGGGCTCGAGGCGGCGGAGATTGAGCGGCTGATTGCCGAGCGGCAGGCCGCCAAAAAGGCGCGCGATTTCTCCCGGGCGGATGCCATCCGGAACCAACTTCTGGAGCAAGGCGTCGTCCTGGAAGACACGCGGGAAGGCGTGCGCTGGAAACGGAAGTAGTTCGCTATGAAAATACAAACACGCGCGGTCCATGCCGGCGACCGCAAGCGAGCCCAACGGCAGATTCCGGTGGCGACACCCATCCACACGGCTGCCAGCTTCATCACCGAAGACACGGCGGAGTTGGACCGCATCTTTGCGGACGAGGAGAAGGGTTTCGCTTATCAGCGGTACACGAACCCAACCAACGAGGCGCTGGAGGAACTGGTGACTTCGCTGGAGAACGGGCGGGGTTCGCTGGCGACGGCGTCGGGGATGGCGGCGCTGCAATTGGCCGTCACCGCCGCCGTGATGGACCGCAGAAGAGTGGTGTTCTGCGCACGTGACATCTATGGAGCCACCATCAAGCTGCTGCTGGACGTGATGGCGCCCTTCGGCCTCGAGGTGCGATTTGTGGATGTCTGCGACCTGGAGGGTCTGGGGGAGGAGATCAACCGCGAGAAGCCTGGCTGCATTTTAATGGAGACCATTTCGAATCCCCTGCTTCGCGTGGCGGCGATCGACGAGATCGCGAAGCTGGCCAATCAGGCCGGCGCCGCTCTGGTGGTGGACAACACGTTCGCCACGCCGCTGCTGGTGCGGCCGCTGGAGTTGGGCGCCCACCTGGTAGTGCACAGCGCGACCAAGTACCTGGGCGGGCATGGCGACGTTCTGGGCGGGCTTATCACCACCGATGAGGAACACTTTGAACTGGTGCGGCGGCTGTCAAGGGTGGTAGGCCCGGTGCTGGGGCCGTTCGAATCGTATCTGACAATGCGCGGCATCAAAACATTCCCGCTGCGGATGGAGCGGCAATGCGCTAATGCGGCGCGTCTGGCGGAATGGCTGGCCGGGCGGCCGGAGGTGGAGCGGGTCTTTTTCCCGGGCGATCCTGCGCATCCGGACCACGAGGTGATCGGCCGGCTGTTGCCGCCGGGTCTGCGCGGCGCGATGGTGAGCTTCGAACTGCGCGGCGCGGGCCGCGAGGCGGTTTTCGCGTTCCTGGACAGACTCCGACTGGTGGTGAAAGCTACGTCGCTGGGCGACGTGCACACGATGATTCTGTACCCGTGGATCAGTTCCCACCGGGACGTGCCGCTGCGTCAAAAGGAGCGAATGGGCATTCGCGAGAACCTCGTGCGCGTTAGTTTGGGCATTGAGGATTTCGACGATATCGCGGCGGACTTCGCCCAAGCGCTGGCCGTGTAATTCTCCGCTGCTCTGCGGTCTGCGCCACAATGAAGGGGCATGGAACGCATTCGCGTAGCCTCCTTGCAGTACTTCATCCGCCCGGTGCAGACCTTTGATCAGTTCCGCGACCAGGTGGACGCACTGGCGGAGACGGCTGCCGACTACAAGTGCCAGTTACTGGTTTTCCCCGAGTACTTCACCACGCAGCTGCTGACGCTGGGCAACGTGAAGCGACCGATTCAGGAGCAAGTGCTGGATCTGGCCGGGCTGTTGCCGAGGTTTCTGGAGTTGTTTTCCGGTTTGGCGCGGCGCGAGAACCTGTACATTGCGGCCGGCACGATTCCGGTCTTCGAGCCGGAACAGGGGCGGGTATTCAACGAGTGTTTCGTGTTCAACCCTCAAGGCGGCTACGCCGTACAGGGCAAGCTGCACATGACGCGGTTTGAGGACGAGGAGTGGAAAGTCAGCCCGCGGTCGCAATTGCGGGTGATGGAAACCTCCTTTGGCCGCCTGGCCGTGGCGATCTGCTATGACGTGGAGTTCCCCGAGATTGTCCGGGCTGCAGCCTACGAGGACGCTCATATTCTGGTGGTTCCGAGTTGCACCGACGACCGCCAGGGCTACCTGCGGGTGCGTTACTGCGCGCAGGCACGAGCCATTGAAAACCAGATGTACGTGATCCACTCTTGTACCGTGGGGTCGATCCCGATGGTGCCAGCCGTGTCTCTCAACTACGGGCAAGCAGCGATTTATACGCCGAGTGATTTCGCATTTTCGCGGGATGGGTTGCTGGCGGAAGGCAACCCCAACCAGGAAATGATGATCGTCGGCGAGCTGAATCTGTCCACCATTTCGGACTCCCGGTCCACCGGGACGGTTCTTCCGCTACGGGACAGCCGGCGTTCGGCCCAGATTGCGGCCAGCGCGGAGGTAGTCCGTCTGTGATCGAAAAGGCGGCAGTGCGTGTGGTGCAGTCGGGCCGCGAGCACATTCCCGGAATCATCGATCTGTGCCGGCGGGTGTACCTTGAAAGCCCGCCTTGGCCGGAATCGCATTTGATCTCGCACCAGGAGGTGTTCCCCGAAGGACAGTTTGTAGCGGTCCGGGAGGACAGCGGGCAGGTAGTGGGCATGGCCGCCAGCTTGATCGTGTGGTGGGACGACTACGGAATGGATGCCAGTTGGCGGGATTTCACCGACGGGGGGACATTCCGCAACCACGACCCGGACAAGGGACGGACGTTGTATGGCGCCGAGGTCATGACCGATCCGGAGTTGCGTGGGCAAGGTATCGGGAAAGCGCTCTACCGCGCGAGGAGGGAGTTGACAGAGCGGCTGGGGTTGCTGCGTATCCGGGCCGGGGCGCGCCTCCGTGGCTACCACCGCTATGCGGGAACAATGACTCCGGAGCGGTACACCATTGAGATTCTGCGGGGCCGCCTGAGCGATCCCACCTTGAGTTTCCAACTGAAGCAGGGGTTTACGGTGCTGGGCGTGGTGAGTCAGTATCTTCGCCATGACCCTGAAAGCCTTGGACACGCAGCCGTGATTGAATGGCTCAACCGGGCAGTGGCCGAGCCAGAGGATTACGAGCGGCAGGATCCACGGTTTCGCGCATTATTGGACGCGATCCCGTGAACGGGGGTTTTCCGGTCTGCGCTATACTGAAGGGCAGTTCTCAGGGCGCGTAGCTCAGTTGGTTAGAGCGCCTGCTTCACACGCAGGAGGTCACAGGTTCGAGTCCTGTCGCGCCCACCACTTCAATCCGGCGATTCCGGTGTGCGTGCAACCGGAAAATGCCAACGACGATAGATCGCCATCATTCGAATCCCAAAACAAAGCAGCGCTCCGCCGATAGCAAAAGGCTGAGGCGGCCACCGCAGTACGTACCCAACGACGACGACACTCGCGCCGGCCAGGGCGGCAACTGCGTATATTTCCGTTCGAAAGACTGCGGGAACCTCAGACACAAGCACATCACGCACGACCCCCCCACCAATACCGGTCAACATGCCGAGCAGCGCTGCCGCGATCGGGTCGAGTGAATACGCCAGCGCTTTGCTTGTACCCGTCACCGCGAACAACCCAAGGCCGGCGGCATCAAAGATCAGGACGGCATGCCTCACCCGGCTCACCTTCGAGTACCAGAAAAACGTAATAACACCCGCCAGAAGTGACACTGCCAGGTACCTCCAATCCTGGATCGAGGCAGGCGGGAGCGCGCCGATCAGAACATCGCGAGTGATTCCTCCAAAGGTCGCTGCTGCAAACGACAGCACGAGGACGCCGAAGATATCGAGCCTGTGCCGCGCGCCTGCAATCGCCCCGCTGATCGCGAAGGCGAAGGTTCCCAGGAGATCAAAGCCCGTCAGGACGAGGGTAACAACGGTTTCTTCTTTCATGGGCATAGCGGTCTCTTTGGACGGCCAGGCTCGTACCGCCACAACCACGGACCTGAATCCGTAGTTTCAACTGTCGGAATGACGGGGTCAATCGGGGATTCTCGCTGGTTGGGATGTCGGCTTCTCGTTCAATGGTACGGACTAGGATCGGTCGCCCACCTCTACAGCCAGCATGGAAATTGATCCACCGTCCACGCCGTCAACTGGAAACGAGACCGTCTCGCCGCGCTGCTTCGTTCCGAGGACATAAAGCAGCGGCAAATAGTGATCCGGAGTGGGGATGGACAGCCGCGCGTCAGGCCCAAGCCTTTCGTACTCGATTAATGGGTTGAACTCGCCAGCACTCATGAGGTTCCGGGCTTCCGTTTCGAACCGGACAGCCCATTCGTAGGGCTCGGGCATGCTTCTCCCCCACGCATACGCGCGTAGATTATGCACAACGTTCCCGCTGCCTGCAATCAACACGCCCTCGTCCCGGAGTTGCGCCAGGCGCTTGCCAATTTCAAAGTGAAATGAGGCAGGTTGTGTTGCATCGATGCTCAATTGGACTACAGGAACGTCGGCCTGCGGGTAGACGTGACGCAGCACCGACCAACTGCCGTGATCGAGCCCCCACGTATCGTCGAGCGTGACGGGTAGCGGCCGGAGGAGTTGCTGCACGCGGCGAGCAAGGTCCGGAGCGCCCGGCGCTGGGTACACGACTTGATAAAGTTCCTGGGGAAAGCCGCCGAAGTCGTGGATCGTGCGGGGCGCGGTGCTGATGGTAACGCCCGTGCCGGGGCCGTACCAGTGGGCGGAAATCGACAGGATAGCCTTCGGCCGGGCGATCTCCTCGCCAATCCGCCGCCAGGCCGCCGTGTAGCCGTTGTTGGTTACAGCGTTCATTGGGTTGCCGTGCCCAAAGAATATCGCCGGTAGAGTGCTTGGCATGTGCGACCCTCAGTGTCTTTCGGCGCGAGGCAGCCTGAATCTGAACTTCGTCATAGCAGGACGCAGGCTTCTTCAAAGCTCAGCCGCGGATTGCGGGCGTGGAGCCTGGAGCCGTCTCCGTACCCAAGATTGCACAGAAAGTTGGCCCTCACGTGGGTGAGCGGGAAGAACTCTTGGCCGAATTGCCCAACTCCCTTGCCGGACGCGAAGAACTCCTGGTCCACTTTGGCGTTGTCAAAACCCGACAAGGGACCACAATCAAGCCCGAGGGCGCGGGCTGCAATGATAAGGCAGGCGCCCTGGAGGCTCGAATTCCGGCGTGCGGTCACTTCGGCCAGTTCGGGACATTGTGCAAAGCCGTCCCGATAGCTTGGCGAGTGCGGAAACAGTTTCGGCAACTGTTCATAGAAACGAAGGTCGTAGCCGATGATCGTCGTCAATGGAGCCGCGCGGACTTTCTCCACGTTGGCCGGCGAAAGGGTGGGAAGGAGCCGCTGCTTGGCTTCCAACGTGCGAAGGGACAGGAGCCCCCGATCAGGTTTCAGCGGCTGAAAGGCTCTTGATCGAAAACGGGGGCAGCCCGAGTTCTCAGGATTGATAAAACAATC
>CAYWQS010000047.1:0-36014 GCA_964460395.1 uncultured Solibacteraceae bacterium
GCGCCTTCTGAATGAAGTAGTTGAGCATGCGCTCGGTGACCTTGAAGTCGGCGATGACGCCGTCCTTCATCGGCCGGATTGCAACAATGTTGCCGGGTGTGCGGCCCAGCATGTCCTTGGCTTCCTTGCCGACGGCTTCGACTTCGCCCGTGTTCTTGTTGATGGCGACAATGGACGGTTCGTTGACGACGATTCCTTTGCCGCGGGCGAACACCAGAGTGTTGGCCGTGCCCAGATCGATCGCCAAGTCAGACGAGAAAAGACTGAAAAGAGAGCGAATATTCATTGCTAAGGCGGATTACTCCAAGCATTCGAGGAGCAGATTGGGGGGCGCGGACGCACTGCTGCCCGACTCCTCAGCTTAGCAAATGCGCTCCGGGTTGCCCACTCTGCGGGGTTGATGGGCAAGGGTTTAGGCGGAGGTGCGAATCCGGGCAGGGCATGAGCCAACCAGACGGATTCTTCCGCTTATAGGCGTACAGAGTCCGATGTGGAAACTGAACTTCTTTCTCCTGGCAACCGTTGTGTCCGCTCAGCCTCCAGTCACGCTTTCGGCATCTGTCTATCCGGGTGTGATTTGGAGGGGGCTACCTTCCATTATCAACCTCGCTCTAACCTCCACCGGGACGGATGAGTCCGTCACGATCGAGGAGGGCGAGATCGTCGTTCAAATCATCAATTCTAATGGCGAGCGCGTGGACTGGCCGTGGGAGGCCATAGATCGGATCGCCTTCCCGCTCACCCTCGCCCCACTGCACTCCTCGACCGAGGTATACGTTCTCTCCCCTGAAGCGACCGCGCAACTGCCGGAGGGCGAGTATATGCTTCAAGCGAACTTCGCAGGCTCTGCGGCCCGCGCTTTCGGCTTCCGTGTAGCTCGCCAACCGGGAAAATGGGAGCCAGAAGACGATCTGTCCCGCATCCGTCTGTTATCCCGCTATGCCTTCTACAAGGACGACAAGGAGACCGCCATCGCGGTGCTGGAAGAGGGTGTCGAACGCCTGCCGGACGATCCCTGGCTGATTGCCGACCTTACCGCCGCCGAAGACGCGGCAGGGCTTCGCAGCCGCGCCATCCTGACGATCGGGCGCGCCCTTGCGGCATACCGGGAGCAGTTTCCGGACGCAGGCCACCCACCCCTGGAGTTGTACCGCCTGCGGAATCAGATCGCCGCGCAGCTGTTCGAACTGGAGGAATTGCCATGAGGCGCGCCCTTTTCTTGCTCCTTCTGGCCTTAGCGCCCGCGTTCCCCCAGGGACGCTCAAACTTTCTGCCCATTGCACGGTTCCGCGGCACGGTGAGTTACAACACCAGTTTCCAGGGCAAGAGCGACGTCGGCGGAGATGTGACCATGACGGCCAGCGCAACTGCGAATTTCGTGATCGAGCGCGTTTCGGGCAGCACGCCAACGTGGCAGGGGCGGCTCGTCAACAGCACTTCCAGCGTTTCGCTCGATGGTCGCAGCTCATTCGGTACGTGCAATTCCACGGAATCGTTCACCATCGTGGGCCCGCTGCTGCCTGACAGCGGCCGTTTTGACGCGCGCATCCAGATGTTTTCGAACAACTGGAACTTCAACCTTGCCGCGCACCGCGGCCCCGAACAGCTTTCCCGCGTCGTCACCGTCTGCGAGAATCCGGCGCTCAACCGCACACAGGAGATTCCTGCCTCGCTTTACCTGCCTTCCTGGCTGGAGAACTTGCCGTACCCTTCAGGCTCGGGCACCCGCCTGTTTCACTCCGGCAGGGTCGAGGAAGACGCCGACTTCTCCGGCTACCTTTATCATCACCTCTCTTCCGTGGTGTGGCACTACACGATTACGATCGAACCCGATGAGGGGGACCTCAAACTCGAGATCAGTTCCTACGAGTACGACTCGTGGCGGCCGAGCGCAAAGGCTGATGGCAGCCCGGGGGATCCCATCGTCTTTACCGCCCGCCTGCTCCGCATGCCCTCGCGGGAGGAGGCTCCGCAGGATGTCCGCCGCTTCGAGTGGGAACTCGTCAACACCTCACAGGAGCCCGGTGTCGCCATGAACTGGCCGCAGGAGGCCAAGGACAGCGACTTCGACCTCCGCTTCCGGCCCGAAGGAGATCAGACTGCTGAGACGGAACGCAGGCAGAAGATGTCACGGCTGGTCCGCAATACGGCCACGGACCGCGCCGTGGTCGAGCCGGTGGATTGGGGCGGCTGGTCGGTGCTCCGCGTGACCGTCGAACTCATCGATGGGCGCAAGATCACCGGGGAATACCGCACCACCGGAGACAAAGATATTCGCCTCCCGAAGCGCCGGGCAGGATCATTGATCGCGGACAAATTCCGCGAGGAGCACGACGCCAACGGCGCCGACAACTCGGACGATGAAAAGAGACCCTCGGGCGATGTCGATGGCGACGGCCTGACGCTCTATCAGGAGTACCGGGGCTTTTATGTCGACGGCAACCACACCACCGCAGACCCGAAGCGCAAGGACTATTTCGCCGTGAACCTCAACCGGCTGCCGGAAGTCGACGCCGGTCTCGATCATTTTGGCCGGGTCACCGGTTTGAAGGTCTGGCGCGACCTGCGGCCGGAAGAGACAGCCAAGGACCGCACGATCAATCACAACCGCCGCGCCGGTCCGCACCGGGCGCCACAGCACGCGGTGATTTTCCGCCGCGCCGGGTACAAGGGCTACGCTGCGGCCGAAGGAGGCCCGGGCACACCGAAGCAGATTCGCTTCGTGGGTCTTCCGGACACCATTCCAGAGCGCGCTACGGGCTCGCCGAAGGTGAGCTTCGCGGCTGCTGTCGTGGCTCACGAAGCGCTGCACACGGTCAATGTTTGGCACCATGGCGAATCGGATGTGGATGTCACATGGAGTTCCTGGACTGGCTCCCTCGCGGAGATCCGGTACAATCGTGCGCAAGATTCGTTTGCCAGAGCAGAGATTACTGTCCTGGATGAGTCCGGCAACAACATCACCGAAGAAGTTAAGCAGAAGACGGCAAGCCGCGGCTGGTCTTGCATTCTTGGTGAAAAGTCCGGCCAACACTCTGGCGTCGAAAACTGCCTTATGCGCTACTTCGTCGCCAATACTTATGCTCACGCGAGCCAGCCCAACGTACGATACCTGCTCCCTCGCGAGGAAATAGTGGGTGCTGGTCTTTGCGAACAGGCCAAAGGCGATGGCGTAAACGATCCGGGGCGGAAGCCGCAGCCCCGGTACTTTGACGCCGCTTCCGGGCGGGGCAACTGCCGCTCCCAGATTCAGGTCAACGACGCGGTGCCGGCCCCGAAACGCTAACCAATCGCGGTTCGTGACGGGAAGCCTGGTGCGTTCAGGCGAGGACTTCGCTCAGCACCTCGCCGTGGACGTCAGTCAGTCGGAAGTCACGACCGCTGTATGAGTAAGTGAGCCGCGTATGGTCCAGCCCAAGCAGATGAAGCAGCGTGGCGTTGAGGTCGTGCGGGTGAACCCGTTTCTCCACCGCGCGGTAACCGAAATCGTCCGTAGCCCCGTGGACCATGCCGCCCCGGAACCCTCCCCCCGCGACAGCAATACTGTATCCGTAGGAGTTATGGTCCCGGCCATAGTGGAGCTTCGTATTGGCCCCATTCTCGACTGCGGGGGTCCGGCCGAACTCCGTGCCCAGTACAACAATGGTGTCGCTCAGCATCCCACGTTCTTTCAGATCCTGGACCAGCGCGGCTACAGCGGGATCGGTGAGGGCAGCCAACCGCCGATGTACCAGGATGTCCTCATGGCTGTCCCAAGGCTGGGAATTGCCGTAGTAGACCTGCACCATGCGGACGCCGCGCTCGACTAAACGCCGAGCCAGCAGGCAACTGCGGCCAATTTCGCTATCACCGTAACGAGCCAGCGTTTCCGGCTGTTCGCGGGAGAGGTCGAAAGCTTCGGGGGCTTCGGTCTGCATCCGGAATGCGGTTTCCATCGCCTCTAGCGAGGCTTCCAGTTGTGTATCGCCCGGCCGCTCTGCCAGATGGCGGCGGTTGAGTTGCGACAGCAGATCCAGTTGGCGGCGCTGGTCGTTCGCGCCCGCCTCGGCGCGCAGATTCCGGATGAGTTTGTAGGGATCGGATTCCGTGTTGCGAAGAAATGTGCCTTGGAACACGGCAGGAAGAAACGCGGAGGACCAGAGGGGCGAGCCCACCACAGGCATACCCGGGCACAGTACGACGAACCCGGGCAGATTCTGGTTTTCCGTACCCAGTCCATACATCAGCCAACTGCCCAGGCTAGGGCGGCCAGGCTGAATGGTGCCCGTGTTGAACATGAACAACGAGGGCTCGTGGTTGGGCACCTCGGTCCACATCGACCGGATGACGCAGAACTCATCGATCAGGGCGCCAACTTTGGGGAAGAGCTCGGAAACCTCAATCCCGCTCTGCCCGCGCGGTTTGAATTCGAACGGGGAAGCGAACAGGTTTCCGGTAGACCGTTCGGTTTTTGGGGCGCCCCCGGGCACCGGTTGTCCATTGAACTTCCTGAGTAAAGGTTTCGGGTCGAATGTGTCTACGTGGGACATTCCTCCGTTCATCACCAGGTAAATGATGCGCCGGGCCTTGGGAGCGAAGTGCGGCTGTTTTGGAGCCAGTGGGTTTGCGCCAGGACCAGCCAATGCCTGGGCTGCCAGCGCGCCAAAGCTGCCGGCCAGACGCGCCAGGGCTTCCCGCCGGCTCCAGCGGGGATGAACGAAGGAACGAATGGCAGGGTGGCGGTTAGTCGACATAGACAAACTCGTTGGCGCTCAGCAGCACCCAGGCATAGCGCGGCCACGGATCGGGGCCTGAGGTGGTCAAGAAATCATGGGCCAAGCGGAGTTCCTCCGGATCCGGCAGCCGTTGATACAGAAGCATGTAAGCTTGCCGAATGGCCACGGACCAATCGTCGCCGGCAACCCGCCGCGCCAAGGCGAGGGCACGCTGTTTGGTGATTTCCGAATTCAAGACGAAGAGCTTTTGCAGAGGCACGGTGGTGACCACCCTCTGTTCGCAGGTCACCTGCGCGGAGGGCAGGTCGAAAAGCGACAGCGTCTCGTCCTGCTGAAAGCGGCTCGTTTGGGCGTAAATGGACCGGCGGCGGAAGCTGGCAGTCATGGGCTGCGAAGGTCCGCCAATTGTACGGTCGAGTTCCCCGGACACTGCCAGCATCGAATCCATGAGTGGCTCCGCATGCAAACGGCGGCGGTTCTGCCGCCAGAAAAAGCGGTTTGCTGCGTCCACGGATTCGTTAGCAGCCACTGGATTGGACTGGCGCTGGTAGGCTGCGGAGAGCGCAATCTCGCGGATCAAAGCCTTGGCAGAGTACCCGTTGGAGGAAAACCGGACAGCCAGGTACTCGAGCAGTTCGGGCAGGACGGGCCGATCGCCGGTATTGCCGAAATTGGAGGGCGTGGTGACCAGACCCTGGCCAAAGAGCGCCAGCCAGATGCGATTCACGGCCACTCTTGCAGCCAAGGGATGGCGCGCCACAGTACGCGCAAGTTCCAGACGCCCGCTGCCATCGCGGAACAACATGGGTTGTCCGCCGGAGAGCGCAGCGGGAAAACCGCGTGGAACCACATCTCCAAGCTGTTCCGGGTTGCCGCGGATGTGCAACTGCAGATCCCAAGGCTCGAACTCCGCGGCGCCGTGAAGAAACGGATACTGAGGCGGCAGTGTGGACTTCAACTTGTCGTGGGCTGCCTTCAAACGTTCATACTCGTCGCGTGCGGAGCCGGTAAGCAGGCTGGCGGTCAGATCGTGATCCAGGCGCAAGGGCGCCGACTTTTCGCCCATTGTGCGGTTCCAGGCCACAAAGCGGTCCCGGTCTAGGGATTTGGCGGGCACTTCGGCCCCGGGATTGAAATCCTCGTCAGAACGATAGCCCCCGGGGAGAACGATAGTCCGGCGGACGGGCGGTGCATTCTTGCGCGCTTCGGCCAGGATGCGTTCGTTTTCCGCGTCCACGGCGTTCTTTTCTTTGATGATCTCCAGGATCAGGCGCTGAAACTGTCCGGCCTCGGTTGGAGTCTTTTGGCCAGAGAACCAATTCCGCAAGTAGGGGTGGTGCTCTTCGGGTTTGCTTAAGTACTCCTTCCAGCGCGCCACGATCTGCGGAGGAAGGTTTTCGGAATCCTGGCTGAAGGTGGCGGCCAGCATACCTTCGGCGATGTGATGTGCGTAGCGGTTGGCCAACTCCTGGGCCCGTTTGTCGAGATAACCGCTGAGCGCTTTGGCGGCGTCGTCAACTGCCTTCTTGCGCCGTCTCCAGTCCTCGGCTTCTGACTCGGGAACCAGCGGGTATTCGCGATATGCGGTGCTGGCGAACACTCCGGCCAAGGCATAGTATTCCTTGATGGAAATCGGATCGTATTTATGGTCGTGGCAACGGGCACAGGCGACGGTGACGCCTAACATGCCGCGGGTCACCATGTCGACACGGTCGTTGCGTTCATCCGCTCGCGCTTGCGGCGGCTGAGAGATGCCGTAATACCAGGGGCCCAGACCTAGCAAGCCAGTGGCGGGCAACAAAGCGGGATCGCCCATCAAGTCACCCGCCAGTTGGGCCATCAGGAACTTGTCGTAAGGGAGGTCGAGATTCATGGCCTGTACCACCCAGTCCCGATAGCGCCAAGCGTTCGGATAGGGCACCACTTCGGTGCCTGTGAAGTCGTCTTCTCCAAAGCGGGCCACATCCAGCCAATGCCGCGCCCACTTTTCGCCGAAATGCGGTGAGGCGAGCAGCCGGTCCACCAAACGCGGCAACCAATCCGGCTGCATGTCTGTGTTGGCCGCGTTAAACTCCTCCGGTGTGGGCGGCAGCCCCACCAAGTCGAGATAAAGCCGGCGGATGAGCGTGCGGCGGTCGGTCAAAGGGGCTGGCGTCAGGCCTTTGGCGGCGTGCGCTCTGGCCAGGAGAGTGTCGATGGTCTCGCCAGCGATTGCCGCCTGCAGTGGCCGAAACGCCCAGTGGCCGGTTTCGGCACGCCAGGGGGCGCCTTCATCGATCCACTTCCTCAGCGCTTCAACTTCGGAGGCAGGCAGCGAAGGGCCGGGCGGCATGGGCAGCACGTCTTTGGCAGCACGGCTGACAGCTTGGAAAAGCCGGCTGCGGGCGGAGTTGCCCGGCACCAGGGCCGGGCCCGATTTGCCGCCCTTCTCCATGGCCTCGCGGGAATCCAGGCGCAAGCCGCCCATGGCGGTCTGCGCATGGCAGGCCCAGCAACGGGCGGAAAGCACTTTGCGCGCCGCTTC
The DNA here is from genome assembly GCA_964460395.1 of uncultured Solibacteraceae bacterium. Lineage (GTDB taxonomy): Bacteria > Acidobacteriota > Terriglobia > Bryobacterales > Bryobacteraceae > CAYWQS01. The sequence goes on from CAYWQS010000047.1 coordinate 7,240, forward strand.
CTCGTTACTGGCGTGCGCAGCAAAGGCCAACACACCAAGGAGCAGGATCGTACGTGGAATCAATGGCCCAGGGTCCCTTGGGCGGATTTTATCAGAGGCCGGTTCAGGCGAGGACGAGCCGCACACCCTGGCGGCGCAGGGAATCCTGGTGGGCGGATTCCAGGTCTTTGTCCGAAACAACGACGTCCGCAGCGTCTAGAGGGGCGAGTTGGATGACGGCACCGCGCCCGAACTTGCTGCGGTCGGCCACAATCATCAACGAGCGGGAGACCTCGATCATCTTCCGTTCAGGTCCGACCACCAGGGTGTTGTTGTTGCTGAAGCCGGCTTCAGTCGCGCCGCCAATACCCATCACGGCGATGTCAGCAGAGACAGCGCTGAGCATCTGTTCGCACAGCGGCCCCAGCATGACACGCAGGCGCGGGTAGAGAAAGCCGCCCGTCAGCGTCACTTCGATCCGCCGCGCATCGCTCAGAATCCCTGCGATTTCGAGCGAATTTGTGATGACGTGCAGGTGGCGATCGCTGAGCGCCCGTGCGACTTCCGCCGTCGTCGAGCCACCATCCAGGATGACCGTCTGGCCGTCCTCAATCAGAGCGGCTGCCGCTTGTCCGATGCGGCGCTTCTCGTCGATCATTCGGCGGCTCTGCCAGGCGAAATCGAGGGTATGATCGCCCGTTTCCAGGGCGATCGCGCCGCCGTAAACCCGGCGGAGGACGCCCTCTTCTTCCAGAGCGATCAGGTCGCGCCGCACAGAGGATTCCGAGGCCTGCAACTCCTGACACAGCCGCCCCAGATCCACGAAGTCGTTCGCTTCGAGGAGTTGGCGGATGCGCAGCTTCCGCCCGGCCGCGTTCATCCCTTGGCTCGGCCGTCCAGCGCTTTCATCACTGCGTCAGTCACGGCCTGAACCAGCGATTCCATCTCGTCATCCGCGCCAGAGGCGCTTTGATAGCTTGGCGGGGTGAGCGCGATGGCGCCGGGCAGTTCGGGAACGTCACAGAGCTGGCATTCTTTGATCTCCATCCGGGGGTCGGGCAGACCCAGCTTTTGCTTGATGGCCACAAGATCGGCAGCCTTCTCCGGTGGAATGTGCGTAAGCGGAGCGCCCAACTGGCTGGCCAGCATAATTGTCTGGCAGTAGGTGTCCACCACTTCGACGAACCATTCCGCATGCGTCACGGTATCGGCCCAGCAGATAATGCCGTGGTTGGCTAGCAACACCGTATTGTGGTGCTTCACGAACGGAATAACCGTTTCGGCGAATTTTTGCGTGCCCGGAGTTTCGTAGGGCGAGACTGCGACTTTGCCCACGAATACTTCGTATTCCGGGATGACACAGGTTGGGGGCACGCGGCCCGTGATGGCGTAAGCCGTAGCGTGCGGCGGATGACAGTGCACAGCGGCTTTCGCTTCCGGCACGGCCTTGTAGATTTCGAGATGGAGGAGAATTTCGCTGGTCCGCGCGCGGGACCCGGCAAGTTGGTTTCCCTGCAGATCCACCATGCAGATGTCTTCCGGCTTCAGGTCGCCTTTGCTGAGCAGAGTCGGCGTGCAAAGGACAGCGTTGTCCGCAATCCGATAGGAGATGTTCCCGCCGTTGCCATCGACGTAAGCCCGCATCCAGAGTTTCCGGCCCACATCGCAAATCTCGCGCTTGATGGCCTCCGCTTCGGGCGAACGGAACAGCCGCTCCCACTGCGCGTCAGTGCGGCCGGTTGCAGGGGATCCGGCGCTGGTTTGCAGGCCATGCCTGGCGATGAGGTCCTGCGCGATGCCAGTGATCATGGCGTTTTCACAAAGCAGCAGGATGGTGGAGCCGGCCTTGACGGCCGCTTCAACATCCTCGCCCGTGACCACCCTGGTTTTCGTCAAATCGAACGTACTCATCGAGAATCCTCAACCGCTAAATGATGCGGAGCGCTCCGCCAATGGTCAGTTGCCGCTCCCGGGTGAACGTCAACGGGGTGGTAACGCCTTCACCAGTGGGAGTGGCGATGCTATAGCTCAAGTACCCGGCGCCTCCGCTGCCGAGCGCCGCGGCGCAGGCGGCGTTCTGCACGAACAATGTGGTGTTCATGGCGCGGGCCATCTTCGTGACGTTGTCCACGTTCCGCGAATGAATGATGGCGGTGTGGCGGTAGCCATGCTCAGCCTTCACCGCGGCGTCAATGGCGGCCTGGACGTTGGGCACGCGGACTACCGGGACGAACGGCATCATTTGCTCTTCCTGCACGAACGGATGGTCTTCCGCCGTCTCGCCAAACAGCAGTTCAGTGCCTGCCGGGACGCTCACACCCGCCGCCGCGGCCAGCACGGCCACGTCTTTTCCGATCAGGTCCCTCTTCAGGTGCGCGCGGCCGCACCCTTTGCCTTCGCCGTCGAATTTGAACGCCGCGGCGGTCAAGCGCTCGATGGCGTCAGGCCGCAGTTCGTAAGCCTTGTGGCGCTTCATCGCCGCCATAAAAGCGTCGAAGACCTGCGTGACAACAAATACTTCCTTTTCGCCGATGCAGAGCAGGTTATTGTCGAACGCCGCGCCGGCCACCACCGACTTGGCGGCCAAGTCGAGGTCGGCAGTTTCGTCCACCACCACGGGCGGGTTGCCCGGTCCGGCGGCAATTACACGCTTGCCGGACTTGGATGCCACTCGCACCACACCCGGTCCACCGGTGACGCATAGCAGGGCAACGCCGGGGTGGTTGAATACCTGGTCTGCCGCCTTGATGCTCGCCTCGGCCATTGTCGTTATGACGTTGCGAACACCCAATTCCTTTTCAATGGCCTGGTTGAACACCTGAAGGGCCAGGGCTGCAACCCTCGCGCCTGCCGGGTGAGGGCTAAAAACCGCCGTATTCCCTGCCGCGACCACGTTGATAGCGTTGCTGGCCATGGTTGGCACCGAGTGAGTGGCGGGCAGCACCATGCCAATGACGCCCCAGGGGGCGCGCTCGATGATGCAAAGGCCCGAGGCGTCAGCGCGCGCTTGAATCCGCATCGCCTCCACGCCGAGCACGTTCTTGATGATGTGCAATTTTTCGATCTTGTGATCCAGCCGTCCCAGTCCGGTTTCGGCCAGTTCCAGCCTTGCCCACTCGTTGGCGTTCTCAGCGCAGAGGCGTTTAATAATCGAGACGATCCGGCCGCGGTCCTCCAGACTCATCCCAGCTACTTTGTGCTGGGCTTCGGCGGCAGCCACCACAGCTTCATCCACCGTGGCGAACACCCCGTTCCCGATCACGGGAGCAGGGGGAGGCGCCCCCTGCACGGTTTGCGTCTTCAGACGCTTCAGAATTTCCTCGACCACCTCGGCGATGATCTTGTCGCGATCAGGGATCATGTCGCCTCGTTACTTCGGGAGGACGTTCTTGAGGTTTTCGTGCGGGCGCGGAATCACGTGCACGCTCACTACCTCGCCAACCGTCTTGGCCGCGGCGGCGCCTGCATCCACCGCCGCCTTCACGCTGGCGACATCCCCGGTGACGATGGACGTACACAACCCGCTGCCCACTTTCTTCCAGCCCTTGAACTGCACCTTGGCCGCTTTCAGCATCGCGTCGGTGGCAAACACCAGGGCCACCAGCCCGCGGGTCTCAATCATTCCAATGCTGCCGTTTTCCATGTTCTTGCTCCTCTACGCCGGCCTGTCCTTAACGGAGAAATCCTTCGTTGAGCCCTTCGTGGGGGCGGGGGATGACGTGAGCCGAAACCAACTCGCCCACGCGCCGGGCCGCTGCAGCGCCGGCATCGACCGCGGCACGCACACTGCCCACGTCGCCGCGCACCAGGGTGGTGACGTAAGCGCCGCCGATCTCGATGCTGCGGATGAGCTGCACGCTGGCGGCTTTGCTCATCGCGTCGCTGGCCTCAACCAGACCGACGAGTCCGCGGGTTTCAATGAGGCCAACGGCGCTCGGGCCCAGCTCGTCATCAGGCTTCGCCGCGTTACCGCTTTTCTTGGCAGCGGAGTTCACGAGCAGATCGAGTTCGTCGTGCGGCCGCGCGATCACCTGCACACAGAACAGTTCGCCTAAACGCCGGGCCGCCGCCGCCCCGGCGTCGGTCGCCGCCTTAACGGCCGCGACGTCACCTTCCACAAACGATGTCACCAGGCCGCTGCCGACCGGCTGCCAGCCCAAAAAAGAAACGTTGGCGGCCTTCAGCATCGCGTCTGATCCCTCGATAAGGGCCACGAGACCTTTGGTTTCGATCATCCCAAGCGCTTGTTTCATTCCGTCCTCTCTTACTTGAACAACTCGATCTTGTCGGCCAGATGCAGGCCGCAGGCGTTGGCCTCATCGGTATCCATGTGCACTTCCAAACGGACTTTCGGATCCACGCGGACCTGGACACGGTCGAAGGTAACCGCCGCATCTCCGCCTACCCGGAGCTTCATCACGTCCTTGTGCTTGACGCCATACCATTCGGCATCAGCCGGGCTCATGTGGACATGAATCGCCGCGCGGATCACGCCCTCCTTCAGCTCGACAACACCTTTGGGCCCCATCAACACCGCACCCGGTGTGCCGTCAATGTTGCCAGACAACCGGACCGGCACGTTCGGAATGCCCAGCGTGATCACATCGGTGAACGCAAGTTCTACCTGCGTTCGACTACGCATCGGCCCTAATATTCGGAGGTTAGAGATCACGCGCCCACGAGGCCCGATGATGGTTACGGTTTCGTTGGCGGCATAGTGGCCCGGCTGATATAAGGGGCGCAATTCGGTAAGTTCGTAGCCGGGACCAAACAGAATGTCCAGGTGCTCCCGGCTGACGTGCATATGCCGGGCCGAAGCGTTCACCACCAGCTTGGGCGACCTCTTCGGCAGAGGGCGCCCAAGCCGCTGAGCGACGATTTGGCGAACAAGATCCTCAATTTCAGCCCGGGACAAGGATTTATCTGTTTCCATGCCATTCCCGGCAGCGCTGTCCTGCCAGGAAATGCACTGCCCTACGCATCATACAGGATTTCCGAGCAATTGCCAAACTCTTTCAAACTCAGCCAAACTCTTTCAAGAGCCGGTGGTTAAAAAAGAAGCCGAAGCCCGAGCTGAACTGACCGGTTTCCGCCCGCGCCGCGCACGAGGCCAAAGTTTGGGTCGTTCACGTTGGTATTGGGGTTATTCAACTGCCAGCGTGGAGCGTTGGGCAGCGCAAACGTCTCCACGCGGAGTTCCATTTTGTAGCGCTCAGTAAAGCTGAGCGTGCGGAACAAGGAGGCGTCGAGGTTGTAGAAGTTCGGGCCTGAGGCTGCATTGCGGCCCACGTTGCCGAAAGTGTTTGGCGCAGGCGCGGAAAACACTCTGGTGTCGAACCACACCGAATCGTTGACGCCACCGAGCACTGTAAAGGGTCCGGCAACATTCGGAGTCTGGGCGTTGCCCGGCGCGTTGTTCGGCGCTGTCGAACTAAAGTTGATCGCGGAGCCGCTCATCAAGGTCAGGATGCCGTTCAATTGCCAGCCGCCCAGAACCCAGGCTCCGGCGCCTGAGGTGAGCCAGCGTTTGCCAGCACCGAAGGGCAACTCGTAGATGTAGCTCTGCACAAAGGTATGGCGGCGGTCGAAACCGGCCCGGGCCCAATTGCGTGCGGGATTGATGTACCATGCAGGACCGCCGTTATCATCGCCAGCGTCCGCCATGGCGCGCCCCCAGGTATATGCAGTGGTCAGCAGGAACCCATTGGAATAGCGCCTATCCACCTTCACCTGCATGGCGTTGTACTCGCTGTCGGAGGACGCGAAGCGCAAGTTGGTGTCGACATTCCGATTGAACCTGGCGAAGTAGGGCCGTCCAGCAGCGCCGAGTCCCAGTATCCGTCCAGCGTTCAAATTGAATGGCATGGGTACGTGAACACCCCGGTTGGCCACGTAGGCGGCCTCGAACGTGAAATTCTTAGGCAGCGCGCGCTGGTAGGCGAGGTTCCAAGATTGGACGTACCCTTCACGGAACTTGGTGTTGATGACGTCGTACACCTGATTCTGCGGGTTGGAGATGATTCCGTTGGAAGGGATGGTAGCTGCGATTGGCGCCGGGAATCCGTTGGCCATCGAAGCAATCCGGCCGTCCGGCAACCGCGCTGGGATAAAGGAATTCAGCGGGTTAAAGGTATTGTTCTGCTTGACCGGGAAGTTGTAGGCGTAGGTGTTATCGGCGAAGGGGATATAGCTAATGCCGAACCCCATCCGAATGACGTTCTTGTCATTCAGGCGGTAAGCCAGGCCCAGGCGAGGCGCCCAATTGCTGTAATTCGCTTGCATGCCAAAGTTCATGGGCACATCACCAACACCGGCGACAAACAATTGATTGGTGTCAGCGTCGTAGTTGGAGAATCCGCCGGGCAGCCGCGGGGTTGCCGGCCGGTAGAATTCCCAGCGCAGACCGAGGTCGAGCGTCAACTTTGGGCTGACCTGCCATTTGTCGTGGACATAGAAAAACGTTTGTGTCTGGCGCCAGGCGGGAAAAACCACGGCGAGATCGCGACCGGTGTCGTTCGGCAGATCCAGCAGGAAACTGGCAAAGGCATTGGCGAAATTGGCCGCTGTCGGAAGGCCGCCGCAATCGCTGCTGCAACTGGTTTGTCCCTGGCGGAAGCGGAAAATTCCACGAGGGTTCTGGGTTTGAGTTTGCAGCAAGTCGTCGCGAAGCCGGCGGATGTCGGCACCCCACTTGGTTGTATGGGAACCCCAGGTTTTCGTCCACGCGTTGACGAAGTTGAAGTTCGTTTCTGACCGAATCCAGGGCAAGGAAGCGGAGTAGCCTACCACCGGATTGGAGAAGCCGGTGATGTCAATCGACGCAAGGCCACTGGTCCACTGATCCAGGTTTACACCCGGAATTCCAATCGCTTCACTGGCGTTTGTGCCGTAATCCACCTGCTGCGCATCGTTGCGGTAGCGGTTGACGCCAAAACGGAACTCGGACAGAAGCGAGGGGCCCAGCAACCGGTTGTAATTGACGGCCGCATTCTGTGCCTTCTGCACCCCGCTGCCGCTGAAACCGCCTCCATGCGGGCCACCTGCCACCCCAAAGGAGGGCGGATCGAAAACGGTGGGCCGCTGGAAGGAATAACGCACGCTGAAGCGGTCCGCATCGGTGGCATTGTGGTCCACTTTGACATCGAAACTGTCCGTGTCTTTCGTGAGTGTGGAATTGTACTCGTAATTGATGCCCGTACCCGGAAGTGTTGGTCCCGGCAGCAGGTTCAAGATGCGGCGCGCCACAGGACTAATGCGCGAGTCAGGGATGCGGTTGCCTGCGAAGGGCGTGCGCCCGGACCCGGTGGTAGTGCCGGTGTCGGGGTCGTAGATGAGCACGGAGACGCCCGAGAAATCCCCGGTCCGGAAGGCGGGGGTGGGGATGGTCAGGCGGTCGGTTTGGCCGCGCCGGTCGGTGACACGCAAATAATCGCCAAAAAAGAACGTCTTGTTCCGGATGATCGGTCCGCCGACAGTACCACCGAAGTAGTTATAGACAGTGCGTGGCTTGGTGGTCGTCAGAAAGGCTTTTGCCGCCAGAGCACTCACCCGGTTAAACAGGAACGCGCTGCCGTGGATGTCGTTGGTGCCGGACTTCAGCATGACATTGGTTACCGCGCCGCCAGCCCGGCCCAGGGATGCCTCGTAATTGCTGGTAGAAATGTCCACGGTCTGCAGCGCCTCGATAGGCGGAATCAGGGCCGTCAGCAGTCCGGTCCGGTGATTGTTGTCGATGCCTTCAATTTGCACATTGTTCGCCAGACGCGACTGGCCGTTCACCTGAGTGGACAAGCTGTCTTGAGCATTGAAAAACACGGAATGCGGCCGGAAAGCACGAGTAGTGCCGGGGACCAGATTCAACAGGTTTTGAAAATTCCGATTAAAACCAAGGGGCATATCTGCCAATTGCTCGGTTTCGATCTTGCGGCCCGTGTCGCTCCGGTCGGTTTGCAGAATCGCCGCATCGGCGGTGACTTCGATGCTTTCCGACACGTCGCCCGTCTGCAACTGCATGTCGATGCGTACTGTCGTGTTTACCAGCACCTCGACGTCCTGCCGGACACCGCGCTTGAAGCCTGTCTGCTGGATGCTCACCGTGTAAATGCCCGGCGCCAGGTCCGGGAAAGCGTAATAGCCGGAGGTGGTGGTTTCGGTCGTTCGGCCAACGCCGGTCCTTTGTTCGTTAATGGAAACCCTGGCGCCAGGGACGGTGGCGCCACTTGCGTCGGTGACGGTACCCAGAAGGGTTCCGGTTACTGCCTGAGAAGACGCGGCTTCGTTGGTGTACAGCAAAACCGCGAGTAGTGTTCCTGCCAAAGATACTGCTCGCACTGAAGCATCTCCCTTTCTCCGGCAGAGTCTATTACACGCAGGAAGGGAATGGAAGGACCTGCTTCTCGCCGAGATGGGATGATGCGAAAACTGGCAGTCTTAGAGTGCCGTTTTGCGGCCAAGGCAGTTTGCCCGCGTGTCCAGATGGTGATCGAGAAGCGCTAGGACGTTTTGCTGTTTCGGGAGTAAGCGCCCATGGAGGTTCTGGGGGCGCGAAGTGTTTACATCGCCGATGCGCAGGAGCTCTGCATTGGCGAATCTGTATTGCTGCAGCACGGCGTTCCCAACTCCCCGCGCAACAAGCGTTCCACGAGGTTTCCGACAGTCTCGTGGGATACCATAAGCTCGTTGCGCTCCGCCGCGAACAGGAGGCTTTGGTGAAAAGTCCGCGGGCAAGCAGTGCAGGTGGCTGACCTGCGTTAGCAGGGCGGCGTCACCAGCTATCTGGAATATCTCGACGCTCAGCGCCAGTTACTGGACGCCGAGTCGAGGTTCTCCCAAGCCCGGCGGGACGAATTGGTCAGCGTCATTCTGTTGTACCGCGCTCCTGGTGGCGCTTGGCTCTAGGGGGTTTCGGCCGTCCGGATCGCAATCAGGCGCGTGTGGGCATCCAGAAGGGCAGTGCCGTAGGCGGACTTAGGCTTGGCCAGCAGGGACTGTTGAGCAGCGGCGCGGCTTAGCGGGCCGTATTGGATGGAAGAGGCTGCTCGTACGATAGAGTCGTTCGAGTCATAGAACGCATCGGCTGCGGCGCGGGCCTGCTGGAATGCCTCTCCCAACCGATTGAAGTAATACCGGGCAGCCTCGTGGAGCCGGATTAAGCGCTCCATCCAGCCTTCCACATCGTTGCCGTCGGGTATATAGGTATGGATACCGATGAGTACGCGGCGGCTCATGGTATCGAACAGGCTGGACACATCACGAGCCTGCGCACTTACGCCAACCTGCCCTGCGCGGGCGGCCAACTCGCGCAGCAGCCGGGCGTCGCGCTGCAGGCGCATAGCCTCGGACGCGTGCTCCAGAGCGGAATAGGCAGCCGCGGCGGCGCGAGAAGCGGAGATCACCAGCGCTTGCTGATTTGCAGGCTGCGCAGCATCGATGCCGCTTCCCGCCATAAATAGCGCGTGGTTCGAAAGGATGGCGCGCGCGATGGGGGCAGGCACTTGGCCGGCTGCCGCGGCTAAGGCAGCAATATCGTCCAGAAAAGCCATTCTCGTCAGGCACCCCGCGAAGGAGACTTCATCTGCACCGGTGGATTGCGCCACGCCTGCAAAGCTCAAAGCAGCGCCCCATTGCACGAATTCACGGCGGTTCATTCTGATCTCCTTCTTCGGGGATCCAACTCCGGTGGCACGTGCGGCTTGCCCACATCGCAGCGTTCTTCCAACTCCTTTTCAGTGATCTTGCCGGTGAAGTAGTCGCTGGCGGCCAGCAGGTAGCGATAGGCGCGTTCTAACGATTGGGCATACTGGCTCTGATTCCGTGCTGCCGCGAGGGCCTTTTCCAGGGAAATGTCCGGCAGCGGCAGGCCTCGCTGGATCGACCGTACCAGCACGATTACCGGATCCGCAGGATTGTAAAAGTTCGGCTCAATGATGTACCGGCGCATTAATTCGGGATCCGGTGAATGGTAAGCCCGGGCGTACCTCTGTACGTCCAGAACAGCGCGCTGGAAGCGTTCGATCCCTTTTGCCGTTTGAATAGCCAGCAACTGCTCTTGCCAAAGAGGCATCATCAGGCGCTCCAGGCAGGTGACTGGCAGAGCAGCAGCGGCGGGATGCGATTCCAGGCGAAAGTCAAGCGCGCTGGAAGTAAAAGGTTCGAACCTTCCGCCACCATAAACTTCGCGGAACACAACAACGTCGTGGTAGACCGTGACATCGCTGGGGGCGCTGCCGTCGTCGTCCGGATTTGTGTAGTGTTCAGGCTGGAGAATGCGATAAACGGGCTTGAATGTGCGGTCCGCCGCCAGGTGACAGCGCCAGCCGAGGAGGAAAGATAACTTCTCGACCGACAAGTCGCCTTCACGCCGCCCCGGCCAATGAGCCCGGAGCTCCCGCAGCAACTTTATGGTGAAGTTATCCCCGGACCGGGTCATGGCAGAGAACCGGGCGATGTCGAGGCGCTTGCCGAAGGCTAGTTTGAAAGCGTCGCAGATGGTGGAGGAATGGAGAGCGAGACGCGCTCCATCGTCCATCACCGCTGTATGAGTAATGTGCTCAGACACAATGTAATCCGATCCCGCTAGAAGGTGAGGCGCAAGCCAAGCTGGAACTCGCGCGGCAGCGTAGGCGAATCTGTGTTGGTTACCCGCCCGAAGTTTGTGTCACGCGGATTGAGAACCGGGCCGAGGAAATGAGCTTTGTTCAGCGAATTGATCGCTTCCGCGCGGAACTGCAGCTTCACGCGTTCTGTAAAGGCAAAATTTTTGATCAGCGAGAGGTCCAGCAGCGTAATGCCCTGTCCTCGCAGATTGGACACACGGCTGGGCAGCGTACGGATGTTCTGGGATAGGTTGATCCGGGCATCGTTCCGCTGCTTGGAGTAGTCGAGCTGGCCATTGGTCTGCACGGCTGCGTCCTGGAAGTAGAAACCGGTGGTCTGGATATTCGTCAGAAAGACATTGTCGGTAATGTTACTGCTTCCAAGAGCACCAATGGTGGAGGACCTGGTGACGAGGGTGAGGTCGGACAGATTGCCGCTGTAGTAGATGTTGCCCAGTGTCAATGGACGGCCAGCCTGGTACTGAAAGATCCCCTGGATCTGGAACCCACCCAGGAAGAATTCCTTCAGCCCCGACCAACTGGAACCCCACTGGCGGCCCCTACCAAACGGCACTTCCCAAATGCCGCTAATAGCCAGGCGCTGGGGAGAATCGGCATCGGCGAGGCGCTTTTCATATTTCTCGTCGGTCGGATTCAGCAACGAGACTTCTTCCAGGTATTTTGACCAGGCGTAGGTGGCCAGCAGCGTGTAGCCCTGAGAGAACCGCTTCTCAATGCGGCCCTGGAGGGCATGGTAGGAGCTGGCCCCGTCGTAGCGCTCCCGGCCCAGCCCTGTGTATTGCGGGAAGGGCCGCAACAGTTGGCTGCGGTTGATCACGGTGGCGGTGAAGAGGTTCGTGCCCTCGTAGCCAGCTACGCCCCGGAAGGGGTTTGTCACCGGCGTGTCGAGGAAGTTGATCAGAGCTTGGTCGCGTACCGGGCTAGTGGATTGGTATTGCCTGGGGATTGGGTTGGCGTCCACGCCAACCGTGAGATCGTAGCCGCGGTTGCCAATGTAAGCGCCTTCCAGCAGCAAGCGGCCCGGAAGTTCGCGCTGGAGACTTACTTCCCAACGCTGGACCATCCCGTTCAGACGGTTGACCGGAACAATCGTGCCTGGGTTCTGTCCGAGGAGACTCGTGAGATTGCGCTGAATTTCTGGAACGTACCCGGAGGGGAAGGGATTCGCAAGGCTGGCGGTAAAGGTGAGGCCGCGGTCCGGCGAGGCGATCAGGGGGGTATTGCGCGAAAAGCCGTTCTGATTAATGGCGTCCAGGAAGAATGGAACCATGAACATGCCCCAACCGCCACGAATCGCCGTGCGGTCGTTGATCTGAAAGGCTCCGCCTATGCGGCCCTGGAAGTTGTTGCGGTCGGAGCGGAAGCCGCGATTGGAGGGGTCAGCGAAGACCAAACCACCTGGGACGCGAAAGCTGCCGGCTGCTATCTCTGGAATCGGATTCCTGTCATAGTTCGCTCGGACGGCGGCCTCCGTGGGATTCGGTATCGAGGGATCGAAATCGCGAATGATCCGGTTGAAGCGCTCAGTTGTTCCCAGGTCGATTTCGTAGCGTATACCGAGGTTCAGGGTGAGACGGCGGCTGACCTTCCAATCGTCCTGCACAAAAATACCGTGGTACTTGGCGGTTGCGGCATTATCGGCGAGCAGGGGAAAGTTGCCGCCTGTCGGCTGGCCAAGGAGAAACGCCGCCATGCCTTGGGCCTGCAGTTGTTCGATAGGCAGCGACGGGTTGAGGTCGTTAATACGGGTAAAGTCGTTGTTGAAGGTGTACTGGCCGGCCTTGTAGGTCTGGTCGGCGCGGTTTTGCTGGTAGACCCGGTAATCGTAGCCAATGCGAAGCGAATGATTCCCTTGAATCCGCGTGACTGTGGGCTGGAAGGACCAAGTGGGGTTAGTGTTCAGATAGCCGGTTGGCTCGACCGGAGAGGAGTAGTTTGAAATGTTGATCTGGGGAAGAGTGTTGGCGGTAAACAACCTAAGCGCCTCGGGAGAAAATCCCATCTGGGTGATGTCGTAATCGAAAGAGGCGAGCGAGAACCTATCCTGCTTGAAGCGGGTGTAGCCAGTACGGACGTTCAGTACGGTTGAGCCGGAGGGAACGTAAATGTAGTCGAATACTCCGCCCTTGTTGCCGCGGTGTCCCAAGCGGCCATTGATGCGAACGCCATTCACGGTGCCGGAGGAGTTCTCGTCGATTTCCGTCCTCCACCCCTGAGAGTACCTGCCGAAAACTCGATGTTTTTCGTTGAACGTATGATCAATGCGCAGGAGGAACACATCGTACGTATTGTTACCGGGCGCGTTGCCTGAGAAGTTGTTGGTGGCTGCGCCGAGGTTGGTGTTCGGCAACGGAAGGAAGGAGAGATAGTTGCGGGCGATGGGACTAATCCGATCGGCGCAGATCACGTTTATGCGCCCGTTGCATTGGATCGGATCACGCACGACGCGTGCTCCGTCCACGCGAGCAGTCCGTGGATCGTAGACGTAGAGCGGCGTAGCGCGGTTCAGCAGTGACGAGAAATCGCCACGGCGGAAGTCCTCGTAGGGCACGGTAAGGGTTTCCAGATTTGGGGTAATGGGACGGATGCGCTCGTAAGAAACGAAGAAGAAGGTTCGGTCCTTGCCCCGGTAGATCTTGGGGACGGTGATGGGCCCGCCGATGGTTCCGCCGAACCGGTTGTAGCGCCGGGCGGGCCTTGGAGTCCCATCACGATTTAGGAAAAACGAATTGGCAGAGAACTTGTCGTTTCGGACGAATTCGTAGAGAGTCCCGTGGAATTGGTTGGTGCCTGCCCGGACCGAAACGTCCACGCTGCCGCCAGCGGTGCGGCCTTGTTGGGCGTCAAAGCCCGCCGTCACGACCTTGAATTCTTCCACGGCATCAGTGGGAGGCTGCAGACCCACACGTGCTGCGCCCTGACCTTGCCGGTCCGCGGTGTTTGGCGACCCATCGAGAGTGAATTCGTTACCGCCTGGGGAGCCATTTACTTCGAAGTTAGACGGTCCGCTATTGCTCAGGGCCGAATTCGACGTAAACCCTCCAGTGACGACAATCCCCGGAGCAAGTTGAACCAAAGTGAGTGGATTTCCCTCCCCAAGAGGCAGTTCGGTAATGCGCCGGCGGTCAATTACCTGACCGCTCGTGGCTGTGCTTAACTCAAGCAACGGGGCCTCGGCCGTGATATTCACTGATTCCTGGGTGGTTCCAATTTCGAGGCGCAAGTCCAGAGTCAGCCGTTCGGAGATCCGCAGCTCTATTCCCTGGCGGACGAGTTTTTTGAACCCGCTAACCTCGGCGGTGACAGTGTACAGGCCCTGGGGGAGATAGGGAATCGTGTAAGTGCCGTCAGCACTGCTGGAACCGTTGAAGGAAACGTTGGTTAACGTGTTCAATGCCGTCAACTTCGCTCCTGCAATTGCAGCGCCGGACGGATCTGTGACGGTTCCCGAGATCGTGCCGCGAGTATCCTGGGAGAACGCCAAGGCAGCCAACAATAGGCAGAAGGCGAGTTGGGTGAGTCGAGACATGTTGCACCTCATCAAACCGCCCAAACGCTATCAAACAGAAGCCGCAGGGCCAATATGACAACTGTCATAGGTCCGGGGTGGCGCCTACACGAGTGGAACAATCCCGCGTTCAATTGCCTGGACGGCGGCTTCCGTGCGGTCGCCTACGCCCAGCTTGGCGAAGATATTGCTCACGTGAATGCGCACAGTGCCTTCGCTCACCTGAACCACGCGTGCAATCTCCCGGTTGCTTAATCCCTTCACGACGAGTTGGAGGATCTCGATCTCCCTCGGGGTCAACTCCTTATTGGCAGGGCGTTCGGCCAACCTCGCGGCCACGGCACGTGGAATGTAACGTTCACCGCGATGGACAGTTCTGATCGCCTCAATCAGTTCTGTGCGAAGTGTGTCTTTAAGGAGATACGCCATGGCTCCCGCCATCAGGGAACGGTGTATGCCTTCGTCACCTCCGTAAGAGCTGAAGACAATGACTTTGGCTGTGGGATGCTCAGCCCGAATCAATTTCGTTGCTTCGGCGCCGGAAATGCCAGGCAGGCGAAGATCCATCAACGTCACGTCAGGTTGGAGCCTGCGGAAGAGGTCAACCCCCTCTTCGCCAGTGCCTGCCTCGCCAACGAGTTGCATGCCGGTCTGTGACCCGACGATGGCAGCCAATCCCTCACGGAGTACCGGATGATCATCCACTACCAGGACGCGAATGGGTGGTGGCTTCTTCATACAAGAGTCAACCTTCGGCCGGAACCGGAACGACTACGCGGACTTCCGTGCCCTGCCCCGGCCCGGACCGGATCGTCAGCCGTCCTCCCACCGCCGCAGCACGTTCATACATCCCCTGAATGCCGAAATGATTTGCGTCACGGCTGGCGGGATCGAATCCGCACCCGTCGTCCGACGCCAGCAACTGAATTTCACTCTGCGCAAAACGGAGTCCGATGCGGAGTTGTGTGGCATTCGCGTGAACCACAGAATTGGTCACAGCTTCGCGAGCGATGCGAAGCAGGTGGGTACATAGCGGTTCGGGCAGCGGCCGCGGCTCGCCCTCTACCGACACCTCGAGGCCCACACCCCGCTCCCCCGCGAGTTCCTCGGCAAGCTTCCGCAGCGGGCGTTCCAGTTCACCTGGAGAGGCGGGGTCGGTCCGCAATTCCAGTACTGTACGTCTCGCGTCAGCAACGACCTCGTCCAACTTCGCCAATGCGCGATCAAGCCTTTCCTTGGCCTCTGCTGGCTCCGCAGGAAGCTTTTGAGAAGCCACCTCGATTTGCAGCGAGATTCCAGTGACACCTTGCATCAGGGTGTCGTGGATTTCCCGGCCAATTCGTGCCCGCTCTTCCAGCACAGCGGCATAGCGCCGGTGAATACTGATAACTCGAACCCGGTAGGCGGCAACGGCAAACGCCAAGACTCCCGCGCCGCAAAGGAAGAAGAACCACCGCGTCTGGTAAAAGCGAGGTTCGAGGCGGACTGCAAGCGCCGCCTCTTCCCGGGGCCACGAGCCATCGTGAGCATAAGCCACGACGCGGAAGCGGTAAGTGCCGGGGGAGAGATTCGTATACCAAGCGGACCTCCGGCGGGTGGTCTCGACCCATTGGGCATCATAGCCGTCCAAACGGTAGCGGAAACGGACCCGCTCCGGCGCAGTCAGACTAATCGCGGTGAATTGGAATTCTAGATCGCCACTCCCTGCTGGAATCGAAACCTGACCACTAATTGCGGGCCATGACCTTGCTCCGGAAACCAAACGCTCCACCACCACGCGCGGAGGTACTGGATTATTTCGAATTCGTAGCGGGTCAAACACCACTACGCCTTGTACAGTTGGAAACCACATCCGCCCATCACGGGTCCGGCAACCTGCTGGTTGCGCCTCTCCGTTGCACTCCGGCGACTTCATGCCGTCGGCGGTGTCGAAGGAAACAGGGCGCAGTTCGGTGGAGCGGCCCGCTGCGAACTCCGCCAACTCCTGCTTACTGATTCTGGAGACTCCCCGCCGGCTGCTAAGCCACAGATGACCCAAGCGGTCCTGTACCACCTGCAGAAGGTTATCGCTCAACAAACCGTCACGCCGTTTGAAGGCAGCGAATTTACCGTCCCGCAGCCAGCCGAGCCCACCCCGAGTTCCAATCCAGAGGGTGTTCTCACCGTCGACAAGGAGTGAGGTCACGCGGTCGTGGACGAGTCCTTCCCGTGAAGTGAATCGCTTAAAGTTACCTCCGGAGAACCGGAACAGACCGGCTTCAGTGCCGAGCCAGATAAGGCCCTGATGATCCTCCGCAATCGCGTTCACTCCTTCGCCGGGCAAGCCGAGGCTTTCGCCAAAGAAGCTGACGGATGCACCGTCCAACAACCACAGCCCGGCGTGCACGCCAATCCAGAGGCGGCCGTCGCGGCCGGCCAACAGGGCGCGAACACCTTTGAGCGAGGCCAGGGCCTGCTGCTCCGGCCGCACAGCCATCCCGTTGCTCCAACGAAATAGCCCCGTATCGGCTGCGATCCAGATGGAGCCATCGTGGGTTTGCGCGAACGAACGCACCACATCCCGGGTCCATTCCGGCGACAGCCTGACCGACTTCAGTGCGCCATTCTCCAAGACGCTGGCACCCGCATTAGTTCCGATCCACACGCGCCCGCTGGCGTCTTCGAAAATAGCCCGGGCGTTGTCGTTCACCAGCCCTTCGGCGGTGGTCCAGGTTACGACTTTCTTGTCTCTCAACCTGCTCAATCCTCCGCGAGTGCCGAACCAGAGATTGCCCTCCTTGTCTTCCAGCACAGAGCGCACAAAGCTATGGGGCAGGCCCTCGGGCGTGGAAAAGCGGTGGAAGACGCCGCCATGCATACGGAAGGCTCCCCCGCCTTCAGTCCCAATCCACAGATTGCCGTCACGATCTTCCGTTATCGCGCGAATTGCGGCATTCGACAGGCTGCTGCCGCCGTCTACCGCGCGAAAGCGATCTCCTTCCAGAACGTGCAAGCCGCCGGCACGGGTTCCTACCCAGAGTCGCCCGGAACGATCTTCGTAGAAGGCGCGGATCTGCTGACTCCTCAGCCCCTCGCGCCGGCCGTAGCAACGGATGGCCCCTCGGCGGTAAGCGCACACGCCGTCCTCGTCTGTACCCACCCAAAGCGTGTCCTTGCGGTCCTCGAAGACAGTACGAAGCGAGTCGCTGGGGAGCCCATCCCGCATGGTCAATGCGGTAAATGCGCCGTCGTGGAAGCGGGCCAGGCCACCTCCGTGGGCAGTGATCCAGACGTTGCCGCTCCGGTCTTCGTAAACTGCCCGGACGTAATTGTTCGGCAGGCCGTTTGCTGTCGTATACGACGCGGTAAACCGGCCATTCTCATAAACAGCAATGCCGCCTCCGCTGGTGCCCACCCATAGAGCACCGGTCCGGGTTTCGCAGAGGGAGACCACCGAGTTATTGCGTAGCGCAGGGGTGTTCTGCGTATCGTAAGTCGTGAATTGCATACCGTCGAAGCGAACCACGCCTTCGGCGGTGCCCAGCCACAGATAGCCATCGCGAGTTTGGAGCAACGCTTGAACGAAGTTGTCGGGCAACCCATCGCCGGCCCGCCAGGAGGTATGGCTATATTGCGAAACCGGCTTGCGCGGATCAAGCGCCTGAACCGCGCAACACCACAGCACAGCCGCGGTGGCTAAGATGACCCAACTTCGAAACCTCATCATCCGCCTGGCTTCCTGGCGGGCGGGTATGGTCAAGCCGTGATGACAGCCGCCCGCCGAAGCAATCCTGGGTCAATCGTAACGCCGAGGCCGGGGCCACTGGGGACTTGCAGCATCCCGTTCTCGCTCTTGAGGGAGGAGGAGGCGCTGCTCACCGGCAGATTGTCGTCCTCGCCTTTGTATTCTTGATGCGGGCCGGGGTCGTCGATGCAAGAGGCGAAGTGCGCCACGTAAAGGAAGCCCAGCCCGCCGCCCGACATGTGCGGAGTACAAGGCAAGCCCGCCGCGTTCGCCATGCGAGCCACCTTTACCGCTCTCATCAACCCGCCTCCGTAAAGAAGATCGGGCTGAATCACTTGCGCCGTGCCGGTTTCGATGATCCGGCGGAAATTCCGCATGCTCATCTCTTCTTCACCCAGGGCGATCGGAATGTCCAGCGCATCGGCGATCGCCTTGGTTTCGTCATAGTAGTCGAAGGGTACGGGTTCTTCAAAAAAGCCGAACTCTTGCTCTTCCATCAGACGGCCCATGCGAAGCGACATCGGGACGTCATAAGATCCGTTGGCATCGGCATAGATGGCCATTCCTTTGCCAAAAGTTTTCCGGGTGAGTGGGATCAGGGCCAAGTCGCGGCGCGTGGACGCATCGTCGAAGCGCATTCGGGCGCCCAGCCGGAACTTGATCGCGTTCGCGCCTGTCTCGGCCACCGTCTTCTGAAGATACTCGATCTCGGCTTCCGGCGAGTTACCGCGGTTCCCGCTGGCCCGGTAGACAGGGATGCGCTTCCGTTGGACTTTTCCGAACAATTCACCCAACGGTCTTCCGGCGGCCTTGCCCAGCAGGTCCAGGATGGCAATTTCCACCACCGCCATCGACACCCAGAACGGCAGCCCTTGCCACTTGTAATTGGAGTTGGCGAGATAGGCGGCATGAAACACCCGTTCAAGATCACGAGCGTCTCTACCCACGAAATTCGGTGCGACTTTCTTGATCAGAATCGGGTACGCAACGCTCATCACCGCGCTGTGCGCATCCGCGAATCCCTCCAGCCCAGATGCCCGGGCCCGCACGATGTAATGCCGTTCCGCCCGGAGCAGTTCGATACTCTCAACCTTTAGGGGCTCTCGCAACAGATCTGTTCGCAGCACCGGGGCCTGCATAATCGTAGCGAGCCGGTCGCTTAAGTAGGTGTTGTCCGCAGCGTGAATCGTGGCTGCGGCCAGCCCCGTAGCGCCGGCCGTTCGCATCCAATCTCGACGGCTGTGTTTCATCGCCCGCCATTATGCCACGCACCCATATCTGACAAACGTCATATCAGGCAACCACGCCAAGCCGGAAGAGGAAATCGCTCCTAATTCCGCCGCCACAGGAAGCGGACTCCGTCGCGTCCGTCAGGACGTGGGCCTGAGCTGTCAGCCATGACACGGCCGTCCACTGGATTCACCCGCAGGAAGCGGTTGTTGGCCAGGGACATTAGCGTCAGGTGTCCATCGAAGGTCTCAATCCACTGAAAGGTGCCGGCTTGACCCGGCTCTCCGCTCTTGAGTGTCACGACGCGATCATCGCCGACTGAGACATAGCGGTTTCCGGCTTTGAGCGCGACGCGGCCGAGTCCACGATCCACGACCTGGAACACGCTTGCTTCCCCGAAGCGCAGGTGTGCCGACTCGTCGTGCCTGTGGATGCGAATCCGCCGGCCGTAAGGGATCGGCTGACGGCGGGATTCGTCGATCCGTACTGCATCGAAGTCCGCGAAACCACCATGGCGGCCGGCGCCGGAATGATAAGCAAACAGCGAATAGCGCACGCCCTGAAATGTGATGAGGCCATAGGCCATGACGTGGCGTTCCCCGATCGGATGGAAACTCTTCCCGTCGGTGCTGTAGGTGAAATGGGCGTGATTCGAGATAAAGTCGCACTCGGCACGCAACCAGACGCGCGTACTCCGCAAGGGTGCTTTCGCTTTCTTCTCCGTCACTTCATCGAACTGTACGAGTTCGAGGCCGTTTTCGCTGCGCTCGACCCCAAGCCAAGCATAAGGCCGGTTAAATAGCGCCAATCCTGCAACGTCGCCGGGTACCAGATTGGCCGTTTCCAGAATCGCAGTCACTGTGGAACGTGGTCCGATGGCGCGCTGGGTGATTGTGTTCCGCGCATGCCAAAGATCTTGCGCAGGCAGACTATGGAGACGGAGGAAGCCACGGCGCTCGGTCAGTGACCACTTGCCATCAACCGGCACGTGGTTCCACTGCCAGATGGCCTGAAGCGCCGCCTCCGAGAACTCATCACTGCGCTGGTAGGGCGCACGCGGCGGACCGGCCGTACCGGTGTTGGGCTTGACCCAAGTTCTAGGTGTCCGGCCAAGGTTTCCGGGCAAGCCGAAGTAAGGCCAGCCATCCTGCCATGTGACAGGCGAAAGCGCTGTGAGGCGGCCAACTGCGTTGGCGTCCATCATGGAGAATCCCCACCATTCCCCAGCGGGCGTGTCGACGATACCGCCCTGGTGAATGGCGCAGCGCCCTTCCTGCGAGACGTCCGGTCCGGCAATTCGGAACGGGGGGCGGCGGGACGTGACGCGGTAGCCGAGTCCAAGCCCGAAGTCTTCGCCGCGGCTGATGTTTTGGTTGACTTCCCAAGGCCCGTCGAGGCGGCTGGCTCTGGCAACCGGCATGCGCATGACATCCAGAAACCATGCGCTTGTGAGGAAATACTTGCCGTTGATCTTGTAGAAGTGCAGCCCTTCGCCCATTCCGGCCGACGCAGGAATGATCTCCCGCTCCGTGCCCGGTTCGATGGCGGTGAGATCCGGGGTCAGCTGCGCCAGGCGGATACCGCGGTAGCCCCATGCAACGTACACTTTGCCGTCGTCGTCGAAGAGGACTGACAGATCGTGCAGGGACACCTTCAAAGGCGTTCGTGTCCAAGGTCCACGCGGATTGCGGGCCGAGAATAGCTGTGTGGTCTGCCCGTTGACATTGCTGAAGATGTAGAAGATCCCGTTGTAGTAACGCAAGCAAGGCGCCCAGATGCCCCGGCCGTACTCATTCTTTCCGTCTTCCAGCCGGAAGGAAGGTCCCAAATCGAGCCGGTCCATTGCGTAGCCCAGGAACTCCCAATTGACGAGATCGCGGGAATGCAGGACCGGCAGCCCGGGCATGCTGTGCATGGTAGTGCCAGTCATGTAGAAATCGGCACCGACCCGGATCAGGTCCGGATCTGAGAATTCGTCAAAGAAGAGCGGGTTGGTAAAGGTTCCGTTTCCGTTATCGGCAGTCCAGGTTTGGGCGCGGGCAACAGGCAGCAGGACCCACAGCAGGATCGCAACAGCAAGAAGACTTACCCGGCAGGTTTTCACCAATCGTCTCTCTACCGGAACAGCTTGGGGGCGAAATCGTTCAGACAACGCCGCCAGGTCAGCCATTCGTGAGCAGTGCCTGGAGATTCAAAGTACACGTTGTTGATGCCGGCATCCGTGAGGGCTTTGCTGAAGTTTTTCGTGCCGGGGCCCTCCATGGAACCGATGCCCAGGAACAGAACTTTCACTTTCTTGTTGAACGCTGCTGCGTCGGCAAAAACGCCATTGTTGGAGGTCTTGGGGTCAAACGTGCCCCCACGCCCGCCCGTGCTGCCGCTGAAGCCGCCGATGTAGGCAAACTTATCAAGGTTTGCCAGCGTGGTGAGAAAGGTCTGCATGCCCCCCATGGAGAGTCCGGCCATGGCACGATTCTCACGGCCCGGCAGCACGCGGTAGGTTCTTTCAATCATCGGAATCAGGTCGTTCAGCATCATTTCCGTGAAGGTGGCGCCCGTAAAGCCAGCGAGGCCGAGCCGGCGTGGCGCGGCTCCGCCTTCGCCGGATTGAAGCGGCGGGGGCGGCCACAGCCAGCGCGCAGAGAAAATGGTGGCGTCTTCGCCAGGTTTTGCGGCGTTGAGGTTGTCCATCACTATGATCATCGGTTTCGCCTTGTTCGAGGCAATCAAGTTGTCGAGGATCACATCCGCGTGCCCCTGTGTATGCCAGCCCTGTTCGTTTTCACCCCAGCCGTGCATGAGGTAGAGAACGGGGTAGCGGGACTTGCCAGCGTCGTAGTCCGGGGGCGTGTAAACGTAGCAACGCCGCCATTGGCCGGTGACTTTGGAAAAGTACCAGCGCTGGCTCACCTGGCCGCGAGGTACGTGCTGGTGGAGGTAGTAGTCCACTTCCGGAGGTTCCGGGATCTCCACGGCGCTGTTGTCCCATCCGGAGCCAAAGAACGCTCGCGTCGCCGGATCTGCCACCACCGCTCCATCAACGACGATGCTGTAGTAGTGGAACCCGATAACTTGAGGCGGGATGGTGACGGTCCAAACGCCATCTGTGTCGCGGCGGGTCAACTCATGGACGCCGCCCAAACGGACCTGCACCTTCTTCGCTTCCGGAGCCACTACCTGGAAGGTCACTCGGCCATCCGCGTAAACACAGGGAAAGGGCGACCCCGGGATATTCAAGGAGTTTGGTTTACAGCCGTCCGGGGGTTGGGCGAAGCACAACCCACAGCCGATCAGCGCAAAAACAAGCCGCTTCATGACATCTCCTAAGGGCGAACTCATCTCTGCCCTGCCCTGCTACGTGAGGTGGACCCCATCGGTTGGAAAAAAACGAGCGTCCTTAGATGGTGGAGCGGGGTGTTCGGGGAGGCGGCTGTGAAGCCGCCGTCCACTCCGGGCAAGCGTGGCGCTCGAGTCGCATCCCTGCGTTGCTCTATCCTCCACGCAAGCAACATCATTGTACGGCGGCGGCGGAAGAATGCAAGTGAAAACTGCGTCCTCCCCGTCCACTCTGGTGGAAAGCGATAAATCCCAGGGGGTCTGGGGGACAGAGTCCCCCATCATGGGGGAGCTTTGTTGCGTTTGCCTTTGTGCGGGAACAGGTCGGCCGGCGTCTTGTAGCCGAGCGCCTGGTGCGGCCGCTGGTGGTTGTAGAAGGGGAAGTAGCGATCCAGCGCCAAGAACAGGTCGAGGCCGCTTTGGAAGTCGCCGGGATAGATCAGTTCGTACTTCAGAGAGCGCCACAGGCGCTCGATGAACACGTTGTCCAGGACGCGGCCGCGCCCATCCATGCTGATCGGGATGCGGCGCTGTTTGAGCGGCTCCAGGAAGTCGGCCGCGGTGAATGGCGGGCCCTGGTCGGAGTTCCAGATCTCGGGTTGGCCGAAGCGGAATGCGGCCTCCAGCGCCGTCAGGCAGAAGCCAGTCTCCATCGTGTAGGAAAGCTCCCAACTGAGCACGAAGCGGCTGAACCAATCCATCACGGCAACCAGGTAGAGGAAGCCGCCACGCATCGGAACATACGTAATATCGGTGCTCCAGACCTGGTTGGGCCGCAGGATGTCGACGTTGCGCAACAGGTACGGGTAGACTTCGTGCCCCGGCGCCGGGCGGCTTAAGTTCGGATTGGGACAGATGGCTTCGATGCCCAGAATGCGCATCAGCCGCTGGGTGCGTTTGCGATTCACGCCTAGTTCGACGGCCATCTTGCGGCTGCCGAAGAACGGACAGCGCAGGTACAACTCGTCCAGCCGCCTCATCAGACGCAAGTTCTCCGCGCTCTCCGGTTGCGGCCGGTGATAGTAGGTCGAGCGCGGCAGACCGAGCAGCTCGCACTGCTTCTGGATGGTCAGACGGGGGTGGTGCGGATCGATCCATGCGCGGCGGTCTTCAATTGATGAGGCCAGCTCTTTTTTTGAGAAAGTCCAGCTCCACTTTGAGTTGGCCGATCTGCTTGTACAGCTCGTCCTTTTCGTCGTCCGACTGCTGGCGCATCTGCTCGCGGCCATTGCCGAAGACATCGGGCAGGCCGGCAAGCACCAGCTTCTTCCAGCCGCTGACCTGGGTCGGGTGGACTCCGAAAATGTGCGCGATCTGGGCAGTCGTCTTGTGCGCCTTGATGGCTTCCACGGCGACCTTGGCCTTCAGGCTGGGTGGGTGCCTCTTGAGGGTTCGGGGCATTGACTCTCCTTTATTTTCAATGCCGCCCACCATCTAAGAGAAGGCCGTTTTTCTGTCCAAAAAACGGGGTCCACTACATATTGACGAGATAAGGCTTGCGATCTGCGCCTCATTGACTGAGATCAGCGGAGAATTGGCCAAACCGGCGCAGCTGGCACACAACGGGCACACAGGATCACTTTCTCGGGACCTCTTGGAAGAAAAGGGCTGACAGTGAATCGCCCTTCGCCAGCAGCTTGCCAAGGCGGTCCCGAGTCTCGTTGGACTTTGGATTATACGTACCGAGCAGCCGCCACCGACGATCCCTCGCCTCCCGCACGCCGTCTTTCCGGTGGACAATCGTGCCGATCAGCCTGCCCTGCCGGTCCCGGATCTCATCGCGCTTCTGGCCATGCGCAATCGAGCCGGCAAGCATAATCCCGGCCGAGAAGCTGATAAAGATCGTCCTCCTGGTCATGACCACGGTTCTCTCCCGCAATCTGGACGCGTCCCCCGTCATCTTGGGTTCCATCCTGCGTAAACCGGAGGGCGGCAGGCTCCGAAGTCGTCAAGGAGCGTCGCCGGCACACCAGTGGGCCACCCGTCGCTTCACGATGAAGGGAGGTCAGGGAGTACGGTAGTTGAATCGTATTGAAGGTCACTGCGTGAGGGCAGGTGTAGGCCGGCCGAGCCGCAAGAGAATCTCGTTGTGGCGGGCTCGAGAAAGCGAGTAGCGCGAAAAACACCAGCCCGCTGTGGCGCAGAAGGCTACCACGAAGATCATCGAGAAGAGCCCGAGCCTCCAGCCCAGTTCTGGATCGGGCCTTCGTCCGCTCTGACTGGTGGAGAATCCGGAAAGTTGAAGGACAATTCCGGCGGCGAATGACCCAAGGCCAGTGGTCGTTTGGTAGAGAAAAGCGCTGGCGGAGAAGATCAGGCCTTCCTGTCGGCGGGCTGTCCGGAGTTCGTGCTCGTCAGTGACGTCGGCGAGCATCGATCCAGTCATCGCCATTGCCACCATGATTGCGGTCCACTCGAAAGTCCAGGCGACGGTGGCGAACATCAAGAGGCGAGGATCACTACCATCTGGCATGACACCCAGCAGGCGCGACGTGAACCACAACGTCCGGCCGGCGGCCACGATGAGAATCGCGATGACGGCGATTTGCCTTTTGTCAAAACGGCGGGTCAATCATCCGGTGACGAAGGGCACAGCAATCGCTCCTGTCATGATGGCTGCGATGACGATGGCCAGCTGGCGGGAGTTAAAGTTCCAAAAATGGACAGCCTGGTGTTGATTGAGCACCTCGTGCGTCCCGAACGCTATCTGGACCGACAAACCGGCCAGGACTACGTAGCGGAATGAAGCGATGTTGAACGCTTCTCTGAAACCGGTCCAGAGGTCAGACACAGATAATGCCGGAACCGCCGCGGATTCGGGTTGCGCCGCCAGCGCAGCGCGCTGAGTGCCGATCGCCAAGCACAGTGTGACGATGAGGATTCCGCAGGCTCCGGTCAGCGCGGCCCACTTCCAGCCGGCAGGATTGAGGAGTCCCTTGGGGTATTCGGACGTGTCAGGCAGAAACACCATGAGGACGAGCAGGGCGTTCGTGATGCCGAAGGCCCAGGAGAAGGCGGTGCGCCAAGACTGCAGTTTGGAGCGCTCGTCGTAATCACGCGACAGTTCCGCGGAAAGAGAAAAGTGGGGGATTTCGAAGAGCGAAGCAGAGACGCGAGTGCAGACAGCGAATGTCGGCAGCCATGTGAACAGCTCTTGCTGGCCGAGATCTCGTGGAGGCATGAAGAGCGCAAAGAAGCAAAAGCTGAAAGGAAGGACTGCGGCGTACAGAAAAGGATGGCGGCGCCCGAGGCGGGAGCGGGTCGAATCAGACCAACAGCCGATGACGGGGTCCACAATGGCGTCCACAATGAGCGAAAGCAGGAGGGCTAGTCCGCAAAGGGCCGGTTGGAGGCCGATGGTCTGTGTGTAGAAGAAGAAAAGGAAGTAGACCATCGAGTTGTACTTGATGCCTTCGGCGGCACAGCCCAGGCCGTAGACGACTCTCAGCGAAAAACGACGGGCGCGAGGATCCCACATGGCCCGAGACATAGCACCGCGCCTGCACCGGGGCAAGGCCTCGTTTGGGTACAGTGCGCCTTACCCAACCCTCCGATAACATTTGCGCAACCAAGCGCTACCCAACAACAAAAACGCCGCCATCGCTGGCGGCTTCTTTTTCGTATCTTATTGATTCTTTTGGTGCGGATGAGAGGACTTGAACCTCCACTCCCTTGCGAGAACTAGAACCTGAAGTTAGCCGCGCGTTCCCCTGCCGTCCCCTCAGTTCTCATTTTCAACGACTTGAGCGCATTGCTTTCCCCTCATTTCCCCTGATTCACCCTCATTTCAGGGGTACGAGCGCTACCATGAGCGCGACTGCGTGATGGCCGTCGCCCCTCCGATGTTGTAACAGCACTACCGTCCGGCGGAACCGGTTTGTTAACAGGTCCTGGAACCGCTGCTGGACACCGGCTGGCGGCAGACCAACACCAACACCCCTACGTTCGTTTTGCTTTGAGCTAACGGCACGCATAAGGACCATCCGCAAACCAATCGAGAGCATCGTGCCATCGATTTCGGCCAGATTCAAGTGCCGATCTGTGGCCTGTGCTGCTTTGCTTGTGGCGGTGGAACTACGGTTGACGAGGGGACAATGATTCCCCATGGGGCAATCTGCCCCCTCCATGACTGTTGCGGGCTACTCATCCGGAGAGCCGCTCGCGCGTGAGCCCCGCGAGGAATGCCAGCAGCTTTGGCGTGGCGCGGAAACTGGTCGCCCTGAGCTTGGCCGTGACTTCCGGGCCATCAACCAAGCCCTTGCGAATCGCTCGCTCGAGCACTCCGACGGTGCCGATAACGCTCAATCCCAGCGCTTGGGCCGTCTCTCTGCCTCTTGCCTCGTCCATGAGCACGAAGTCCGCTCGCATCCCGATCCCAAGCAGGATGGCATCCCGCTCGCCGCGGTCCAAATGGCCGAATTCGGAACCTGAGCCCGGAGTGGGCTCGACAATCTGTAGCCACGCCGGGCGCGCACTCAACAGGTGCTGGATCTGCATGGGCGCACCCGGGTGACTGAGCTCATCGAACACTGAGGTGGGGACGATGATCTCGCCAAAGAGCGATTGGAGGAGGTCTTCGTGCCCGATTAGAGTGAGGTAGTTGATCGGAGAGGTGTCGGAAACAACGATCATGCACCCAAGGCAGAATCGAGGCGCGCGCGATCCTGGGCAAGTTCAGAATCGGCGTACGGCAGGTACGCCTGCTTCTCCTTCAGGAATGCCTCTGTCTCCCAGAAGTTAAGCCCGAGGAGCCGTCCTACCTGGCCGCGGCTCAGGGCGCCACTTCGATAGCCTTCGAGCGCGACCGCTTCGAGGGCACGGCGAGGCATGTCTCCCCAAGAGGAGCGGAGTTGCCGGGCGATGTCTTCGGGAAGTTCAATGGCGACGTTCATCTTGCCCTCTTCCTTATTATCGCCCAGCGCCCTGCCGAGGGTCTCGCTGCGTGTCGCGAGTCCCCTCACCCGGGTAACCGACCCAAACAGAGGGATCTTCTCCGGACGATACAGTTCTACCAAACGCCGCGTCACCTCCCCGAGCAGGGGAGATGCCGCGAAAGAAATCAAGACGAGCAATGTATGTGTAGCCGCTATGTACAGCGCGCCTGTCCGATTCGCATCGTACTCAGAAACTCGTCCATGCCTTCATCGATCGCTTCAGCTTCTCTTCACGATCTCCCTGCACGTTGTAGCACTGCAACCCGACCGGGCCGTTGTAGCCGAGGGCGCGAAAGGCGGCAACGAAGCCGCGCGTGTCGAAGAAGACCCGGTCCAGCGTCTGGATCAGGCGGTCCCAGCCGCCCTTATGATCGGCGCCGTTGAAGCTGACCATCATGGTGTGTGGCAGCGCTTCTTTCATTCGAATGCTTATGTTGGCTTCGTCGCCGCTGCAAGGTTGCACGCCTCCTGAAGAATCGGAAGAGCGATGTCATCACCGCCACCAGCCTTGCCATCGACCGTGAAGGTGATCAGCGCGCCAGTGCCCTGCAATTGGGCGAATTGGCGACTGAGGCTCGTATCTGATTCCTGGTTGGCACCCAATCGGCGCTCGTTGCGCGACCTTCCGCAACCCGGCGCTACCCAACAACAAAAACGCCGCCATCGCTGGCGGCTTCTTTCTCGTAACTTATTGATTCTGCTGGTGCGGATGAGAGGACTTGAACCTCCACTCCCTTGCGAGAACTAGAACCTGAAGTTAGCCGCGCGTTTCCCTGCCCTCCCCTCAATTCCTCTTCTCAATCACTTGCGTGCCCTGCACTTTCCTCCTTTACCCTGATTTCCCCTCATTTCCGGGGTACGAGCGCTACCCTAAGTGCTACTGCGCGATGTTGAGTCTCATCCGGTGTTGGCACTGGCTTTGACCTCCTGCGGAGCCATTCTCCCACTGTCTGCACGTCAGTCCAAAAGTTGTCGTTGGGCCCTCGATTCGGGGAGGGGTAAATTTCCCCATTGGGCATTTGAGACCCCCACGTTTCCAAATCTTCTTCATCACGCCGACCATGCTTGCGCGATCTCAATTCGTGCCACTCTCAGAACCCGGCTGCGGCGAGTGACTCCAGGGTGATTTGTTCACGGATCGCCAAAGGAACCGGCCGCTGGATACTAGACAACCATTCGCGAATGTCAGGAGACAGCACCTCGATAACAATCAGGTCGGGATGTTGGCGAAACAGCCTGGCAACCGATTCCTCAGGAATACGATTCTGCTTGACCTGCAGCCACGCAAGGCTGATCCACCGGCGGACAGTCTTCGGGCTGACATGCAGTATTGCTGCGAGTTCGCTTACTCGGAAGCCCTGTCTTGCGGGATACCCAAAACCTTCGAGCCATGACTGAATCTCTCGGCTCAATCGCCGATACGGAATCTTCTCAGGGTGATTACGGCA
>CAYWQS010000048.1:0-33232 GCA_964460395.1 uncultured Solibacteraceae bacterium
GGGTTCGTCGGCCAATTCGAACACAAGATTTGCGACTTGAGTCCTGCCAGTGTCCGGGCCGGGGAGCCGTCCGTAGAGCCAGTATGAGCCGGGAGCCAGCCCGTCGACTTGGAAGCCCTTGCCGGTTTGCAGTTTGCCAGATACCTCGACAGCAAACGACTGAGAATCCCAACTGTGATCGATCCGGTACAAGGTGACGCTAGCCTCAGCGGCGCCCGGCTCCACCGCGGTCAACCTGCCACGGATTCGGCCCATCCGCCGCTTGTCGAGGCGGAATTCCAGACCATCCAGGCGGTTGCCGGTGAGCAGGCGGACTGGCGCGGATTCCTCACGCGTCAGGGCGTTGGGGTACCAGGTGGGGCCGTATTCTCGGCGGTCTTTGTCGCGGAACTGCTCGTCGGGGCCGGGCGGCAGGAACTCGCGCCGGATGGCAGGGCGGGCTTCCAGGTAATACTCGCCAGGGGACAGTCCCTGTACGACGAACTGGCCCTCCGGATTGGTGGTTCCTGCTTCGCCGTGGGGGATGAACGTCCCCGCCTGGGCGCTCTCCCACTGGCTGAAAGCTCTTACGGAAAGGCCCGGGACCGGCCGGCCGGTCTCGCGGTCGAGGATCCGCCCGGAGATCTGGCCCTCGGGCATGAGGCTGAAGTCGCGCTGCAGGAATTCACCGGCCTTTTGCACCGTGACGCCGCTGAAATCAGAGAATCGAACGTAGCCTTCGCGGCTGCAGTAGACGGCGTACCGGCCGGGCGCCTTCAGCCGGAAGCGGAAGAGGCCGTCGAGCCCAGTAACGATGGCGGAAATAACAGCTTCCGGGTCCTGTTCCGCGGCTGGTTCGGCTTTCCAGATCTCCTCCCCGCCCAGGCGGGTTCCGTTTTCGATGCGTTGTAGCACCAGACTTGCTCCTGACAGCGGCATCCGGGTGGCGCCGTCCAAAACCCGGCCTTCCAGCACGGCGGCGGAGGGAGGGGCAGGTTGGGCGCAGCAGAGGGCGCCAGCAAGAAGAATGGCGAGCCGGCAAGTCATGAACGCGTTCCGCAGATGGGAGGGTAAGGAAAAATCTTCGATTTCCGCCTCCAGCCCACAGCCTACGATAGTTCCGATCAATCGAGAGTCGCAAGGAGGTGTGGATTGAACCCCTGGTGGGCAGATTTTTTTGACCGCGACTACCTGAACCTGATCGGGCAGCTCTTTACGGAGGAGGTGAGTCAGGCTCAGGCCGCAGCCATCTGGGGGATGCTGGACTTGGAGGCAGGCTGCAGGGTGTTGGACGCGCCATGCGGTTGGGGACGGATCGCGCGTCCGCTGGCGGAACTGGGAGCCTGTGTGCTTGGCGTGGATCAGTCTGCGGTGATGATTGAAGAGGCGCAGGGAAGGAGGGGGGCGGCACCTGCCGGGCAGTTGCGATATCTGCAGCACGATTTGAGGCGGCCTCTGGAAGAGGGCGGATTCGATGTGGCCTGCAATGTTTTCACATCGTTCGGTTATGGAACGGTGGAGGACGATGCGGCGATGTTCCGGACGCTATGGCAGGCGTTGCGTCCAGGCGGGCGGCTGCTTGTGGAAACCAACCACCGGGATTTGATGTGCGCGTACGTGGCGCGAGGGTCGCAGTTGGCGCAGCGGTTGGCGGACGGCACACTTTTTCTGGACGAAGCCGAATTCGACCCGATTGCTGGTGTTGTGCGATTGCACTGGTACTGGTCGGGTCCGCTGGGCAACGGGGAAAAGCATGCCGTCTGGCGCTGCTATACACCCACCCAAATGGTCGAAATGCTGGAGGCAGCGGGTTTCCGGTTCGCCGGGGCGTATAGGGGGCTTTCGAGCACGCTCTATCGGGCCGACGCCCCGGACGCAGGCGGCCGGCTGGCGCTGGTGGCGGTGCGCGAAGGTTAAACGAGTGGCGTCAAATAGGCGAGGCTGCGGGCGGCCTCTTCAGGCGTACCACATTCGACGGAAAGCACGCCCTGGAAACCGTGCTTGCGCATGATGGCGATGGCGCGGGGCCAATCGACGACACCGTCGCCGCAGGCGCAGCCGACAGGGGTGCCAGCCACCTTGCCGCGTTCTGCCTCGGAGTGCTCCACGCTGATGTCCTTGGCGTGGACGTGCACCAGGCGAGGACCAATGGTCTCCAGGGCAGCGTAGATGTCTTCTCCGGCCAGGTACGCGTTGCCGGTGTCGTAGTTCACTCGCAGCAGGGGGTGTTCAACCAGAGTGGCGATGCGCATGAGTCCGGAGGTGGTGCGGGAGAGTTCGTTATGGGGTTCGATGCCGATGGCAATGTTGTAACGTTCGGCAACGCGCAGGACGGTCTTCAGAGTGTACGTCATGAGGGGCCAAGCCTCGTCGACGGAGACCCACTCGGGGCGATAGCTCTCGTCGGTGTTAACGACCGGCGCGCCCAGCACGGCAGCGTATTGGATAGCGCGCTGCAAATACAAGACGCTGACATCGGGGCGAATGAGCGGGCAGTGGGCGCTGACGGCTGAGGCTTTCAGGCCATGGCGGTCGAGGATGTCTTTGGTGAAGTGGGGATCCTCCTCCATGGAGACGGAGTGATAGTAGCCCGCTTCGCTCATCAGTTCGCGTCCGTTGTGGAGCATGGGCTCCACGTATTTGTAGCCCATGCGCGCGGCCCACTCCACCCCCACGGCGAAGGGCTTCTCCGAGCGGCGCACAAACTCCATATTCAGTCCGATTTCGATGGCCATGAAGAATTCTCCTTATAGACTCCACTCGCGTCGCCACTCGACGCGGCGCTTTTCCTTGTAAGAAATGTTGCAGATGTGGCAAGCCATGGCGGAGTAATGGCCGGCCACTTCGTCGCATCGCGGGGGCTTGCGGGTACGCAGGCACTCCAGCCAGTTGGCAACGTGGATTTCGGGGGTGCGTTCGGCCTCCACAGGAGGTCCGCCATCTGCAGGGTAGAACCGATAGCCCCAGCGGAAAATGTGCAGACGGCCGCCGGTGCCCATGAAGACCATGTCTTCGGAGTCGCGTCTTAGCATGTCCGCGACATTCGCTTCGAAGGTCACCAGAAGCCCGCCGGGATACTCGACGATGGCGTTGATGTGGTCGGCAGTGTCGCGGTCCTCCACGCCGAGGTAGATGCCGCCCATGCACATGGCGGCGAGGGGCTCCAGGACACCACAGTAGTGATGGACGACGTCGATCATGTGCACGAACAGGCCGCCCATCTGCGCGTTGGTGGAGTAGTCCCAGTAGACGTAATGGTTGAAGTAGCGTTTTGGGTTCCAGGAGACTTTGGGTAAATCGCCCTGGCAAAGATGCCAGTCGAGGCCGGCCGGCTTCTGCTCGTAGCCGGGCGGAGGCGCCTGGTTGCGGTAGGCCCCGTTGCCGTTCCAGATGGTCCGTACCATGGTGACTTTGCCGATAGCGCCAGTGTCAAAGAAACGTTGCTTCGCCTCGATGAAGTGCGGGTAGCTGCGCTGTTGGGTTCCGGTCTGCAAAATTCGCTTATGCTGGCGGACGGCGCGGACGATTTGGTGGCCCTCCATGGGATGGAGGTTCAGCGGTTTTTCAACGTAGAGGTCCTTGCCGGCCTGGCAGGCTTCCACTGCGATGCGGCAATGGACGTGGTCCCAGGTGGCGATGATGACCGCGTCGATGTCCTTGTGGTCGAGCACGCGGCGGTAGTCGGCGTATTTTGCCACGCTGGTTCCGGCGGCTTTTTCCGCCTGCTGGCACTGCACATCGTAGGCATCGGCGACGGCCACCCATTGGATATCCGCAGGGTTGGACTTCATCGCGTTGGTCATGAGATAGCGGCCCCGGCCGCCCGAACCGATCACGCCAAGACGGATGCGATTGTTCGCGCCGAGAACGCGGTTGGCTGAAGCAGCGGTAAGAGTACCGACGAAGCCGCGGCGGGAAACGGATTGCATGATGGCCTCCCCGTGCGAACCTGTCCGGGTTCGCTGAAGGCAGTCTACTACCCGGCGCAAAGAGGTGTGAGTTCGCGGCGGCTGCGAATCAGCGAAGCGGTAAGGTGGCCTTACCGGCGGCGCCTTCGTAGATCAATTCCGCGGAGCGAATGTTCTCCGTTTTTCCCCGGTATTGGAAGAACAGGAGCCCGGCCTGGGGCAGAGGACGGTCGCCTTCAGCAAGCGCCGCCCTGGCCAGCCGCTGCTGCCAGTTACGCAGCAACTCAATCGGGACCTTGGGAGGGGGAGGCGGAGGTTCACCGGGTTGGCGGCCTCCACCTCCGCCCCCGCCGCCGCTGATGCCTCCTTTGGACTTGGGTTCTGCGGCTTCGGGAGGGAGCCACTCAGGATCCTTTATGTTCCTGGCTACGAGGCCCCACGGCTGGCTGGGCAAGGGAGGCTTCTTGCCATTGAGTCGCAGGGAGAATTCCGTGGCGTTTATGGTCAGGCGTTCCCCATCGGGACCGAAGAGCGCTACTTCCACGGCGACGTAATCTTCGGAAGTGAGCGGATCCTGGGCGTTGGGGATGGCGTGGCCAGTAAAGTCGGCGGCGAGGATGACGCGGCCCGCCTGAACGTGCGCCTGGTAATCGGTTGGGGCGGCGCGGGCTGGCAGGCCCTGAGTTTCGCGGGGCGCTTCCTGGCCGGCCGTATGCGCCATGAAGAGCGCAACCGCGAGGGGCAGACCCACGAAGAGGGAGCGCAAGGAATCGGATCGAAGCATTTCTTTCCACAAGTTACCAGATGATGGCAGGTGGTGCGGCTGGGAGCCGGTTGCCATAGAATCAAGCGGCATGGTGCGCAATGCTCTGGCGGCGATGGTGATCCTGGGCAGCTTGCTGCCGGGTCAGAATGCTACGGAGGCGGGCCGGTTCGTCGTGGAACGGCCGACGCTTCACAATCTGGGGTTTGAGTGGTGGATCCGCGGCGATGAGAACCGGAACGCCACGGTGACGGTACGCTTTCGGAAGACAGGTACGGCGGAATGGCGCGAGGGGCCGCCGATGTTGCGGATCGGCGGCGAGCGGGTGTTCCGGGAGCGCGAGCACCTGGATTACACCGTGCCGCACGGCTTCGCGGGCAGCATCCTGAACCTGGAAGCGGGGGTGGAGTACGACTGCGAATTCACGCTGCGGGATCCGGATGGAGTGAAGGGTACGGCCACGCAGGTGGCGCGTGTGAAGACACGTTTGGAACCCCAACCCTACGCAAGCGGCCGGGTGCTCCACGTCTATCCCCCAGACTATTTCGGCCCGCGGCAGGAACCCAGCTTCACGGGGATTTTGCAGGCCTACTACGGCGCGGGACTTGGAGACTGGTCTGTCGTGTGGGAGCGGCGGGTGCAACCCGGCGACACGCTGCTCCTGCACGCAGGGTTGTACCGGCCGGAGCGTCTCGACTATGTGGACCCGATGGCTGCGCCGTTCGACGGGTCTATGTCCTTGACGCTGAAGGGGACCGAAGAGCGGCCGATCACCATCCGCGCCGCGGGCGATGGCGAGGTAGTGATCGACGGCGACCACAACCACCGGTTGTTCGACGTGATCGCCTCCGCGCACCACATCTTTGATGGGCTTACCTTCCGCAACACGGATGTCGCGATCTTTGCGGGCCAGAAGGAAGTGTTGGGTGCGGTGGGTTTAACCGTCAAGAATTGCCGTTTTGAAAACGTGGGTTTCGGAGTCTGGACCGAGTATGCCGGTTCGCAGGACTTTTACATTGCCGACAACCTGTTTCTTGGCCGGGACGACCGGTTCCGGCTTGTTGGGTGGGGAGGCAGGCAGCGCTGGCCGGATGGGCCGTCGTGGGCGGAACCTTTATACCGTTCGCACCGCTTGGTGAGCTACTACGCGGTGAAGGTGTACGGACAAGGGCATGTGATCGCGCACAACGCCATCGCCTATTTCCACGACGGTATCGGCATCTCCACCTACGGGACACCGCCGGAAGATCCGGCTCAGCGGGCGGCCTCGATCGACATCTACAACAACGACTTGCACCTGATGAACGACGATTTCATTGAAACGGACGGAGGCGTGCACAACATCCGCGTCTACCAGAATCGAGGCGTCAATGCTGCCCAGGGCGGCTACAGTGCACAGCCGGTTTTTGGAGGGCCGGTGTACTTCATCCGCAATTTGCTCTACAACGTAGCGAGCGGCGTGGCATTCAAGTTTTCGGCCACACCTGCGGGCCTGCTGGTGTATCACAACACGATCATTGGGGAGCAACAAGTCAGCGACCCTTACTCGAATGTGCATTTCCGGAACAATTTGTTCTTGGGGCGTGACATGGACGGCCGCGGGATTATGACGTGGGCGAACGCCACGGAGCAGTACAGCACCGACTTTAACGGGTTCCGGCGGCCGAAGATCGGTACCGCCCCATACCGGTGGCTGGCTCCTGGAAGAGGGCAAGCCACCTACCAACCAACGGCGCAAGACTGGCGTGCGTTCCGGACTCTCGAGGAGTTCCGGGCCGCAACGGGACAAGAGGCACACGGCCGCGAAATGGATTTCGACGTGTTTGCGAGCATGAGCCCGCCCGATCCGGCCCGGCGGTACGCCGTTTACCATGCCATGGACTTGGATTTCCGGTTGAAGCCGGGGAGCACGGCGGTAGACGCCGGGATTGCGCTGCCGGGTATCAATGACGGGTTTGCTGGCGGAGCCCCGGACTTGGGGGCGCTGGAGGTGGGGCAGCCCGAACCGCATTACGGGCCACGCTGGCTGAAATGGAAGCCGTTCTACAGGTAAGCGTGTAAAAACCGGCTGGTTTTCACTGGAATGAAGCAAAAGGTTCATTCCGGAACGGTACACTACGACTCATGCGTACTGTCTTGGGATTGTTGCTAGGAGTGTATCTTTCGATGGCCGTCTGGGGCCAATCAGAAACAGGGGCGGGAACGATCAACGGCACTGTGACTGACCCATCGGGGGCCGCGGTAGGCGGCGTCAGAGTGACAGCGTTGAACCAGGGCACCGGGCTGCAGCGAGGGGCGGAGACCACGGATGGCGGCTTGTTCAGCTTGCCTCGCCTGCCTGTCGGTGTTTACTCGTTGACCATGGAGAAGCAGGGCTTCAAGACTGCGAAGCGCGAGAACGTGACGGTGAACGTAGGCTCGATTCTCACGCTGGACATCACGCTGGAGGTGGGCGGCGTCACGGAGACGGTCACGGTGACCGGTGATGTGGGCGCCGTGGAGACAGCGCGTTCGCAGACTTCGACGGTGGTCAACGACAAATTGATCCGCGATCTGCCCATCAATGGCAGGAATTTCCTGGATTTCACTACCCTGACTCCCGGCGTGGTGCGGGACCCGCGCGGAGGCGATTTGTCTTTTGGCGGGCAGCGCGGTACGGTGAACAGCTTCCTGATTGACGGTGCGGATTCCAACAACCTGTTCTTCGGTCAATCCACAGGGCGGCAGGGTGTGCGGAACCCCTACGCCGTAAGCCAGGACGCCGTTCAAGAGTTTCAGGTGAACACAAACGGATTTGCTGCCGAGATTGGCCGGGCCGCCGGAGGCGTGGTGAATGTCATCACCAAGTCCGGCACCAACGAATTGCACGGCACAGGTTTCTTTTTCTATCGGGATACGAACCTGAACGCGAATAACGCGATCAACAAAGCGAACGGCAGGCCACGGGCGCCTTACAAGTTCAGGCAGTTCGGCGGCAACGTGGGCGGACCGATCGTCCGGAACAAGGCGTTTTTCTTCTTTAACTATGACGGGCAACGGAACTCGGAGCCGGTGGTGCTGGTGCCGCCGCCGGGCCTGGTTCCAGTGTTGCCGACGCTGCCGGCGGAGGCCCAAGCGGCCTACAACAACCTGGCGTCCACCTATTACAAAGACTATTCGCGCGGTCTCGACAACGACGTCTATCTCCTGAAAGGCGATTGGAACATTTCGGATAAGCAGACGCTCAACCTGCGTTGGAACGCGAACCGGTTCACTGGCCGGAATTTCGAAAACGCGGGCGCGCAGCGGGCATCCGAAGCAACCGGCAACAGCCTTGTGAACACAGACAGCTTTATCGCCACGTATACGCGGATTCTGGGCTCCAACAAGGTTTTCGATGCGCGCTATAACTTTACGCGGGACGATCAGCCCGGTGAAGCGAACTCCGAGGCGCCCGAAACCACCGTGCAACAGAGCGGTCAAACGGTGATTGTGTTCGGCCGGAACAACTTCAGTCCGCGCTACACGAACTCCAAGCGCAACCAGGTGATCTCCACTTTGTCTTGGACGGCCGGCAAACACACCTGGAAGTTCGGCGGCGACATGAACTTCGAACGGATCGTCAACTTCTTCCCGGGGCAATTCTCGGGCGTGTACCTGTTCTCTTCGCTGCTGGACTTCGCGCAACGGCGGCCCGCGACTTTCCAGCAGGCGCTTCCTGGACCGGGCACCAACGGCCCGCTGTCGAATCCGAACATCAATGAATACGCGTTCTTCGTGCAGGATCAGTGGCGGGCCACCGATAAACTGACCTTGAACTATGGTCTCCGGTACGACCTGTTCAATCCGGACAAGCCGCCGTTTTTCAACTCGGATCCCCGGTTGGCGGCATTCAACGTGGTGACCAATCGTCTCGACCTGGACAAGAACAACTGGGGTCCACGCGTGGGCGCCGCTTACCGGGTGTTGTCTTCCGACCGCCTGGTGCTGCGCGGCGGTTGGGGCCTCTTCTACGGGCGGACGCCGTCGATCCTGACGGGCACCGTGCACACGAACAACGGTGTGCAGGTGCAGAACTTCCTGTTCAGCGGAACGGCAATTCCCGTGACCTATCCCAATATCCTTGGGGCGATCCCACCCGCTGGCCGCACGCCGGTAAACATCTTCAACTTTGGGCCTGGGTTTGAACAGCCGCAAACGCAGCAGGCGAGCTTCAACCTTGAGACCCGGTTCTCCGACTTCATCGTCACGGTGGGTTACCTGGGGGTGTTCGGCAGCAACCTGAACCGTTCGCGGGACATCAACCTGGCGCCTATGCAGTTGTTCGCCGGGCAACTTTGTTCCACGACGGTGGCCGCCGCGCCCTGTAACCCCAGCGGGATTTTCCCTTACTTCCGGCGCACGGCTCCGAGGCCGGTGCAGGGATATCAGAGGATTACGCAGGCAGAGAACTCTGGCGATTCCAATTACAACAGCGCCTTCTTCCAGGTCAGCAAGCGGTTGAGCCGGAACATCTCTCTGCAAACCTCCTACACGTTTTCCAAAGTCATCGACAATGCCCCGGATGGCACGGCTGTGCTGCCGGGGAATTTTGGTGACGACTCCAAGATTGCCTGGGACACGCTCAATGTCTCGCTGGACCGCGGCCGGGGCGACTCAGACATCCGCCACCGCTGGGTGTTTTCAGGCGTTTGGGATATCACCTATGGCAACCGGGTGCAGAACTCGTTCGCACGGGTGATCCTTGGTGATTGGCAACTGTCATCGATATTGCAGGCGCAGTCCGGCAGGCTATTCTCACCCCGCATCGGCCAGGACTTGAACAACGACGGTAACCTTGCGAACGAACGCGTGCCTTTCGCCGGGCGGAACACGCTCCAATTGCCGGCCTTCGTCACGATGGATTTGAGGCTGGCCAAGGACGTGCCCTTGTGGCGCGAATCCAAAGTGCGTCTGAAGCTGATTGGCGAAGCGTTTAATCTGGCCAACCGCGCCAACATCACCGGCCGGAACGGCGTGCAGTATAACGTCAATCTCAACAACTTTGAATTCCGGCCGAACTCCTCGTACCTCTTTGATACGACGGCGGCGGACCCGCGGATTTTACAATTGGCTCTCAAACTGACGTTCTGACGCCGCCCGCCCCGGCGGTAAAATCGAGCGATCTGGAGGTTTTGTATGAAGTTGATGCAACTGTTTTGCTCGGCTGTGTTGGTTTTGCCGGGCGCCTTGGCCCAGCAAAATCCCATTTCGGCGGATATTAAGGGATTGCACGATACGGTGAAGGGCTACATCCTGAAATCCGCCGACAAGATGCCGGAAGCGGATTATGCCTACAAGCCATCACCCGACGTACGTTCGTTCGGCCAGTTGTTGGGCCACATTGCTGACGCGCAGTATCTGTTCTGCTCTGCGGTCAAAGGGGAAAAGCCCCCGGCGCCCGCCGTGGAGAAGACCAAATCTTCCAAGGCTGAGTTGACCGCCGCCCTGAACGAAGCGTTCGGCTATTGCGATTCCGCCTACACCGCGTTGACAGATGCGTCCGGCGGTGAAATTGTGAAGTTCTTCGGGCGGGAGCGTAGTAAGGCCGGCGTCCTGGCGTTTAACAACAACCATAACTTTGAACACTACGGCAACCTCGTCACCTATTTGCGGATGAAGGGGATTGTGCCGCCCAGCAGCGACCGGCGGTGACCGGTCGGCAGAGGCGCTCCGCTACCATGAGGAGGTGCCAACGCCGGACCGTTCAGTGACGCGTTTTCGCGTCCGCTACGCCGAAACCGATGCCATGGGCATCGTCCACCACGCCAACTACCTGGTGTGGATGGAACTCGCACGGACCGAACTGTGTAAACTGCGCGGAATGCGCTACCGTGATTTCGAAGCAACCACCGGATTAGCCATGGCGGTGGTGGGCGTGGAGGTGCGCTACCACCGCGCCGCAAAGTACGACGACGAAATTGCGGCTGAAGCTTGGGTTGCGCAGGCGCATCCGCGCATGGTTGTGTTCGCCTACGAGATTCGCAACGGCGAGACGCAGGAATTACTGGCCAGCGGCGAAACCCGTCATGTGCTGGTGAACAAAGCGGGCAAGCCCTGCAAGATTCCAGCGGAACACTTTCCGCTTTTTGGCATTGAAAGGTAGAGTGGCGATGCGGCGGAGAGACTTGCTGCTGGCCTTGGGTGCGCTTCCGCCAGGCACCGCATGGTCCATGGTCAGGGTGTCGAGTCTGCTGGTGGCAGGGGAATCTGGCGAAACAAGCGCGTACCCGGGCTCGATTCTAAAACCCTTGATCGCGGAAGCTCTGCCGGAGAACGAGCGGATGCAGTGTCCACGGCTGCTGTCGGCGGGCGAACGGCGCGTCGATTGCACCCACCCGCCGCTCGGCGTGGTGACCATGGAAGATGCGCTGGTGTATAGCTGCAACTGCTGGTTTGCGGCCATGGCGATGCGTTGCGAACCAGGTAAGCTGCAGCAAACCCTGCAGCGGTATGGTTTGAACGCGATGCGGCCGGACAGTGAGGCGCAACAAGGTTTGCTGGCGCTTGGACTGTGGGGGCTGCAACCGCAGCCGAGGGAAATCGCGCGCGCTTACGCCCGGCTTTGTCAGAATCCACCCACCGTGGTGAGGCGGGCGCTGGCGCGGGTAGTGGAGGAGGGCACGGGACAGGCGGCGCAGCCACCGGGCTTGTTGATCGCGGGGAAGACGGGCACGGCTCCACCGGGCGCCTGGTTTGCCGGGTGGGCCCCTCGGGAAAAGCCGGAGGTGGCGTTCGCGGTGTATGTCTCGTCCGGGCGAGGCATGACGGACGCGGCGCCAGCGGCCCGCGAGGTGCTGGAACGATGGTTCGTGGCGCGGCGTTAGCGCTGGCGTGCGGTCTGGCATTTGGCCAGCGGGTGACGGTTCGCCTGCCTCAGGGCGTCGTAGCGATGGACCTGGAAGAATACGTAGCGGGAGTACTGGCGGGCGAAGCGGGCGGCTTTCAGTCGGAGCAGGCGCTGGAAGCAATGGCGGTTGTGGCGCGCACATACGCTCGTGTCAACCGGGGGCGCCATCGGGCGGAGGGCTTTGATTTCTGCGAAACCACGCATTGCCAGGATTTTCGGCTTCGCGGGGTAACGCGGCGGGAGCGGGAAGCCGCAGAGCGCACGGAAGGGCAGGTGCTTTGGGCCGGGCAGCGGCTCGCGCGAGTCTTCTACCACGCTCATTGCGGTGGACACACGGAAAGCGCCGGCGTTCTGTGGCGGGAGTCCTCCCGGTCCTGGCTGCGGGGCGCGCCAGATACCTTCTGTGGCGTGAATAAGTGGTCGGCCCGAATTCCCGCCGCGAAGCTGGGACTGGAGGCGCTTTCGGTGGCAGAGCGTAGCCCCAGCGGTAGGGTCACGAAACTGAGTTCCGATCAAGGCATGTTAAGCGCCGGTGAACTGCACCGACTGGTTGGCCGGACGCTTGGCTGGGACGTGCTGCACAGCTCGTTGTACGACGTGCGAAAGCAAGGCGATGTGTTTTTGTTCGAAGGGCGCGGGCGGGGGCATGGCGTGGGGCTTTGCCAGACGGGGGCGGACGCGCGAGGACGGGCCGGCACAAGCGCTGCCGGGATTTTGACGGCGTACTTCCCCGGTACCAGCGTGCGGGCCTGGCAATGGCAGCGCGTCGCCGGGGAACGGATAGAAGCGGAGGTGGCGGACTTAGGTGATGCATGGGTGATCGAACCCGCCGCCAGGGCGCTGGAGGAGGCGGAGCGGCGGTCTGGGCGGCGCGCGATCGGGCGCATCCGGCTTCGCGTGTATCCCACGGTGGAGGACTATCGCGACCATACGGGCGAACCAGGGTTTGTGCTCGCATCGTCGCGGCGCGGCTTGGTGCGGCTGCAGCCTCCGGCGAAGTTGCGGGCGCAGGGTGTGCTGCCGCGCGTACTGCTGCACGAAATCTTGCACGTCCTGCTGACGCAAAACGGTGAACGGATGCCATTGTGGGAGGAAGAGGGACGCGTGCTACTGCTGACCGGAGAACGTTGCGCGCCGGCATC
Organism: uncultured Solibacteraceae bacterium; assembly: GCA_964460395.1. Classification (GTDB taxonomy): domain Bacteria; phylum Acidobacteriota; class Terriglobia; order Bryobacterales; family Bryobacteraceae; genus CAYWQS01. The sequence continues at coordinate 12,661 of CAYWQS010000048.1, forward strand.
ACTCAACCCAAACACTGAACGTGCGCTGGCGTCTCCGCGATCTGAACAGGAATTGAGGACGGCGTATCAGAACGCTTGCGCGGCAGCGGCGGGAAAACTCTCTTCCAACAACCGCCGGTAAAGGTCATAAGAGGCTTGGCCGAACTGCACGAAAACGACACACTCGAGCGAGCGCGCCTCACTCAGCAAGAATTGCCGCACAGCTTGAATGGCGATCTGGCCGGCTTGCTCCGCTGGGAAGCCGTATACGCCGGTGCTGATGGCGGGGAAACTGATGGTTGTCAGAGACTGCTCCTCAGCCATGCGCATGCAGGTGGTGTAACAGGCGGCGAGCGCATCGGCTTCGCCGCGCCGCCCTCCGCGGTACACCGGACCGGCGGTATGAAAAACGAAGCGGGCGGGCAGGCGGCCTGCGGTGGTCGCGACTGCTGCTCCCGGCGGCAGGGGAGCGACCATGGGCCGGAGATTGTCTAACTCCTGCATCAGCGTAGGACCGCCGGCGCGGTGAATGGCGCCATCCACCCCCCCGCCTCCAAGCAGTTGGGCGTTGGCGGCATTCACAATCGCATCGGCCGGCACACGGGTGATGTCGCCTTCGCAAAGCCGGATGCGTTTCCCGTTGCCGAGAAGAAAAGTCTGCTCGAGCGTTGGCCCCGTCACTGTTCTGTAGTGTCGCTACCCACCAGCATCGCGGTCAACCACAGCAAGGCGAGAGAAAAGAGCAAGCCGGCGGCGGCGAAGCGCAGTGCGGCGCTGAGTGTCTGGCCCGCAAACGAAGGCAAGGCGGGAATCCACCAGATCAATCTGTAGGGAAGGTAGACCCCTCCGAGGAAGGCCAGCGGGAGCGCAGCCAGCAGATGGGGATTCCAGCGTGGACGGCTGCCGCCCAGGGCGCGGAACAAGGCTCGTCCCCCGTACAACGGCAGGCCGAGCAAAAGCAGTGCGCCGGCTATTTGCAGCGCAATCTGGGCCAAGGTGGCTACCGGAATCCCCAACCACAGGAAGAACGCCGCCATCCAGGCCAACACGAAAACAAAGACGCAGGGCAGCAGCCAAAGCTTACGCCAAACAAGCCGGAGAGCGCTCATGGCTGCACCTCCAAGGTGAAGGGCCCGGTCGTGGACACCACGCCTGGCTCGTACATCGGTTCGACACGGGCCGGTGACACCGTGAAACGCCCGGCATGAGTCACCTTGAGCAAATAGGTGTACGTCGTTTGGCCTCGGGGCAGGTAGGTGGGGAAAAAAGTAACGTGCGTATCCCGTTCCTCCCGGCGGGTCCACCAGCTTCGGAACAGGCGCTCGCCGCCGCGGATTTCGTAGCGCTCTTCGTTGCGGACAAGTTCCGCGCCGCTGGGCAGCGGATCTTCGATCAGCAGATACGAGCGCGCGTTCGCCGCCTCGACGGTGAGCCGGACCCCCAGAAGGTCGCCCGGGCTGACGGGTCCAGCCAAAGGCTGAGGGTTCCAAACAACTTTGCCTCCTTCGCGAACCGGAGTCAGGCGGTAGTATTCCCGCCGCAGCGCCAGCCCATTACCCTCAGGAAGTTGCAGTTGAGCGCCCGGCACGCGGGACGTCCAGTTGGCAGCCACGTACAGTTGCCCGGCTCCTGAAATTTCGGTTCGTACCTGGTTGACAGCCTGCAGGTCGACGGCCGGCACATCGAAGGAGGCGGGCCGGGGATTCAGCGCGTCGGAAGGGCCAAAGCGCTTTTCGAGCAGCGTCTTTCCGTTGAGCACCACCTTCACGCCGAGGTCGGGCTTCAGTTCACCACTCGCCTGGAGGTATGGGGTGAGTCCGAGGATGACGAGAGCTGTCCTCTTCGTGCTGTCCCAATACATGCCCCGGTTGCGGTTTTCCACCAGCCAGCGTACGGTGGCGGGCAGCAGCGGGCTTTGCGGTTCGGTCGATGCCAGAAAGCGAACTGCGAAGGCCGTGGCTTCCAGCGAGTAATCCGCCTCGTAGTAGAACATCGGGTCGTGGTTGGACCGCCAGTGCACGGCGCCGCCCTCCTGAATTGCCTTGTTCGCCAAAAGGGAGCGGACGTCATCCGACCTTGCATCCTTCGCCTCGGCCAGGGACAGTCCCAGCAATGCCAAGCCGAATGGCGACAATGATTGCCGCATGGCGAACACACGATCGAGCCGCGGCCGTGTGGCCTCGCCGGACAGGGCAAGCGCGTAAAGCTGCCAGGCACGCGTGTCGTCGCTCATCTTGCTCGTATCGAACTGGCTGGCTAAGGCCCGCTTGCCGTTGGCCAGCGCAGGCATGGCCCGATGGAAACCCTGTTTGAGGGCGTGCTGCAATCCGAGCACCACGTAGGAAGTCAGGAAGGGATGGGTGTCGTCGCCTCGCCACCAGCCCCAGCCTCCATCCGGATGCTGAAAGCTCTCGAGCCGCAACAGGCCCGCTTCCACCATGCGCGCCAGCTCCGCGGGGGGGATTGGCGATGGGATGCCGAGCTGATTCATAGCCTCCATAACTGCAAGATTTGGCAGGAGCGAAGACATGGTTTGCTCTACGCAGCCGTAGGGGAAGGTCAACAGATAATCGAGTGCGCCGAAGATCGCGCCAGCCAGCGAAGGAGAAACCTGGATGCGCAGCAGACGCGTGGACGGGTTGTCGTTGGATGGGAAACGTACCTCGCCGCTGGCGGCGCCCGTGAGGTTGAGCGCACCGCTCAGAGGAACGCCAGGAGGCACGACTGGCACGGTGAGTTCCAGTGCGTCGCTCTCGGCGGGCGCCAGCGCCCGGCCAAGGAGTTGGGCGGAATCACCACGCTCCACCTCGAGAAGGGCCAGGGCCGACGCCTCGCCGCCCGCGGCTGCCTGCAGACTTGCGGGCAGCGGGCGGGTTAGCTTGAGGCCTTTCGTTTCCAGTGAGACGTCGGCGGCCTGCATGGTCTCGTAATAGTTGCGGACGATGAAGGGAACCTGTACCTGGTCGCCTTCTGTGAAGAAGCGAGGAGTGGCAAGAGTCAACATCAAATTCTTGCGGACGATCGTGCGCAAGACGGCGTCGCCGACGCGGGCGCCGGAGGCCACCCCGCGAGCGGTCGACCGCCAAGTGGTGAGGGCATCAGGCCAGGCAAAGGAGACGGCGGCCTTGCCGTCGGAGCCGGTTTCCAGGTTGGCGATCCAGAATGCAGTATCAGGGAAGAGCTTGCGTACCTTGGGCTGCACAGGCGGCGGCGGCTTTAACTGGCCTCGCACCCCAGGAGGCCGCGTGCCGGCCAGGAGCATGCGTCGACGGCCCGACTCCCCGTAAAAGTAGAAATCCAGCGAGTTGCCCGTGCCTACCCGGTTCCAGGTGCGGCCATGGAAGTGGTCGATCAGGCTGCCGGTAGTGTCCGGCTGTATGGCGAAGATTGGTTCATCCACAACGGCAAGGCTGAACTCGCCCCGGACGGGTTCACCCTGCGCTCCGGTAGCCGTCAGTTCGATATGCGCGGTTTCGCCGGGCATGTACTGGGGCTTGCTGGTGCGGAGCGCTACCTGGATCTTGCGGCGTTCCGCAGGGACTCTGACCATGCGGGTGCCGCGCCGCAGCGTGCGCTCGCGGAGCTGGAGGGCTTCGATGAACACGTTCGGCTCCCAGTCTTCAGCCACCCGGATCTCGACCGTTTCCGCGGCAGACTGAGGAGTGATAAAGCGCGACCAGAGCAAGGTCTTGGCTTCGACGGTGACCCACAATGGCGTCCCCGGGGCCGCCCCGGCGATCAATACTCTGGCGGTATCTCCCGCGCGGTAGGACGTTTTGTCCGGCACCACTTGTAGTTCCTGTTGCGAACCACGCCAACGAAGTCCGCCGGTGATCCAAAGCGAGGATTCGGCAGTCACCCGGCTGCCCTTGACGGAAGCCTCGATACGGTAAAACCCGGAGTCCGGGGCAGGGAACTCCACTGTCCCCCTGCCGGTGGCGTCGATGTTTGCGGCCAGACGCAGCGCAGGCCCGGTCTGTGTTCCGGAACGTTCATGCCGCTGTTCAGTCAGCGCCAGCGCAAGTTCAAAACCCCCTGCCGGTTTACCTTCAAAATAGTAGGCGCGCAGTTCCAGACGCACTTGCTCGCCCGGGTTGTAAACGTAGCTGGATGGGCGAACCATCAGGAGATAATCGCCTCGGGTGGCAAGCAGCGATCCCGTGCCGGAGATCTCGCGGCCGGCGCTGTCGGTGACGCGCGCCTCGATGGAGTAGCGCTGGTCGTGATCATCGAGAGCAGTGGGCAATGAAATCTCGAGCGTGCCGTCGTCATCCAGACGGCCCTGCCGCTCTTCCACCTGAACGCTCCCATACCCTCCGCCGTCTTCGTCGGCGCCGGGTGGTTCACTGCTCCAAGCCGGATCGAACCAGATCCAGGCGCGGCTTTTGCGAACGGCGTACTTGACTGTGGCTCCCTTCACGGGCTCGCCGTAGTAGTAGCGCGCCTGCAACGTGACACGAGCGGGTATGCCCTGCACAACGCGCCGGGCGGCGGGTGTAACACGGACCTCGTACTCCGGCTTGCGATACTCCTCGACATGGAAGCCGCCGTAAATGGTGGCTTCGCCAGCCTTGATCTGAACTCCGTAGTAGCCCGTGGGGGCATCTCGTGGCAGCGTGAGGGCGCCGTGAACTGTACCGTAATTGGAAAACCGGCCGGAGTCCCGGTGCAGGGTTTCTCCGCGTGGGTTATCAATCTGGATGGAAACGGGGCGTGGATCGGTGAGAGCGATGGCTCGGTAATGGACCTGATGGCCAGGACGGTAGACCGGCCGGTCCGTGTAGATCAAACCCTGCAGATTTCGCTCTTCGTCGACACCCAGTGACCACCCACTGACATGATCGAGCGCGCAGTCCTTTTCCCGGCAGGCCAACAAACGGACGCCCTCTTCGGCGGGTGAGTTCACCGGCAGCTCGGCAAGGCCTTCCTGATTGGTGGACACCCTGCCGATCTCTTTGCGCTCGCGTGAATCAAAGAACAAAACCGGTGTGTCTGCTACCGGCAAGCCCGTGGAAGCGTCAACGAGACGAGCGGCGATCCGTCCTTTCCAAGCCTTTGTAACAAGAGCGAGGTTGGAAGCAAGCAGGACGGTATACGCGTGGCGCGACCCGTTGGTGGCTTCGAGCACGTAGACACCTGGATCGGCTAGCGCTACGTCCAGCGTCACGCTGTCCCACTCGGACTTTTTGACGATGGCTTGGCGCCAGGACCGGACTAGCTGCTCTGCGTTCAGTAAGGGCACTTCTGCGAAAGTCTGGCCGGCCGGTACGGTTCGTGGTTTGGGTTGGGCGGGCCGGTCGAGGAATTCGCGGATCTGCGTTCGGTATTGGGGCGTGAATTGCAATCGCACAGTGTCGCGAAGGCGTCCGCGCGTGCGGGCGCGCCAATCCACATACTTTTCCAGCCACGTGCGGGGTCGCCCCCGCGGCCGCGGTGAACCGCCAAAACGGTTCTCCTCATCCAGGTTTCGCCAGAACTCGGCCGCGTTCTTCACACGGTAGAGGCGGAATTCCAACTGCCGCACAGCGGCGGAAGTCTGCACCATGACGCGGGCCGGGTTGCCTGGAGCCACGGCCTGGTTCGAATTCAGAGAGAAATACTGGGCGCCTTCGTCTTCCTGGGCTGGAGCAGCAAGAGCGGCCAGCAGCACGGCGGCCGCCACGACAGAACGGTTGGGCATGCGTTCAACCTTGGCCTTTCAGGATATTCCAACGGAAGACGCCCAAGTAGTTGCGGTTCCCCGGCACAGGACGCCAGCGAGGCTCGGGATGTTGCAACAACTCCCTCATGGAAGGGCGGCGTATTTCCCCAGGGTCTTTACCGTCGGGTCCGGTGTGGTAAACCACCCATTCCTCCGGGCCCTTTTCGACCATCGACGGCCCGAGAAAGATCATGGCATGCCAGGGCAGGTCCGGCTCCAGTTGGCGGTAGAACAGCAGGTCGGCTGGCCGGGCGGCCTCCACGCCGCGGCCTACCTGGAAGGTGTTGTAGCGCATCAAGTGCTCAGCGTCGGCAAAATCCGCCCGTTGGGTTTCCGAGACGTAGAACACAGGCCCGCGCTGGCCGGAGGCCTGAAGAAAGCAATACCGCAGCAGGCTGGAACAGTCACGAACCTCCCGGGGGCGCTGAGTGGCGGGAGTCCAGGCCAGCGCTTCCGCCGTTTCGATGAAGCCCCGCCGGAAGGCGCGCGGGGACACTCGCGGCGCCATTGCAGTGAGCAACCACTGGCGGCGCGTCCAGCCCTGCATCCGTAGGATTAACCGGCTACTTTCGGCCACACTTTGCGGATGGCTGCGACGACATCCCGGGTGTCGGCTTCTGAATACTTTGGGTCCAGATTGATGCCTCCGTAACGCGCCATTACGTCCAGCGTACGCGGGCAGGAGTCCTTGCCGTACTGAATCGACGAGCCCCGTCCAAGAATAAAGGATGGCCAGTTCTTGCCGCACCCGGTTTTGTGCAGCGCATAGGGCTGTATGGGAAGAACGGCGGAGCCGGACGGCGGTGAGCCGGGAATGTTTTCCCCCTTCATCAGGGTAAGGAAGCGGTCCCGCTTGGATTGCGATTCGAATTCCATGTAGACGCCAACGCCGAGTTCGCCCGCAGGGTCAGGCAGGTGGCGGAACCGGATGCCAGGCAGATCGCGCACTCCGTCATAAACCCGGCGGGCGACCCCACGGATGTCGCTCACCACCTGGGTGAGTTGTTGGAACTGCGACAGTAGCACGGCCCCACTGAATTCGTTCATCCGAAAGTTCGCGCCGGGGAAGGCATCCAGCACGGGCTTCTGGCCGAGCATCTCTTCGTGGACCTGGCGCAAAGTGCCAACATCATGGAAGCGCACAGATCTTTCGAACAGCAGTGGATCGTTGGTGTAGACGATACCTCCCTCGCCCGCGGAGATGGTCTTGTTCACCTGCAAGCTGGCCGCGGCGATGTCGCCATAGGATCCCAGCGGCTTGCCTTGGTAGGAGGCGCCCACGGCCTGTGAGCAATCCTCCAGCACCTTCAAATTGTGCTTGCGGGCTATGGGCAACAGTTTGCCCAAGTCGGCAGGATTGCCTTGCAGGTGCACGATCATGATGGCCCGGGTGGCCGGAGTGATGTGGCGCTCCACAAGGGTCGGGTCGAGATTGAAACTGCCGTCAACTTCGGCGGTCACCGGCAAAGCGCCCATTCGCACGACTGCGTGCCAACAGGAATGCCACGTCCAGGCCGGAACGATCACTTCGTCGCCAGGTCCAATCTCCAGAGCGGCAAGCGCGGTTTCCAGGGCGCTGGTGCCTGAATTCACCGCCAGCGCATACTTCACGCCCATCCACTGCGCCACCGTGCGCTCCAGGCGCGCAACCTTGTCCGGCGGTGTGGCGCCCATACCCCAGAAACGAAACGGGCTGCGTGTCTTGAGCACCTCCGACAGCAACGCCCACGTCGATTCGTCGTAGTAGAGAGGCCCAAAGGTCCGGGGGCGCAGCGGCTCCCGGCGAACAGGCCCCTCGTTGGCCGAAAGCGCGGCGGCCGCGCTGCCTAACCACGTTCTCCTTGACCAGAGCATATGAATTACCTCGGCAGACTTCCCACCAGCGAGCGGAAGCCGCGGTGGACGTTGTGTGGGAATCCCGACTGGGGCAGAAACATCCACGGACATTCCCCGGCCACTACTTGCATCATGTGGGCAGAAGCGATGTCCAACGCTCTGCTGCTGACCGCGCCTTCCCCGAGAGCGCGGTAGAGCCAGACATGGCGTACCCCGGCCCGGGCGGCGTCCTCCACCACCTCCGCGGAAGCATGCGCCGGAGTCATGACCAGGACGCCTTCCGGAGCCGGATCGATCGCGCTGACTTTCGGCGCACAAGGGATGCTTTCAATCTCCTCGGCCTGCGGATTGACGGGCAACGCTGTATAGCCGCGCACCCGGAACTCGTGGAATAGGGCACGCGAGAAGTGCTTCGGGTTGCGGGATAGACCGGCGAACGCAATCCGGCGCAGGGAAAGAAAAGCGTCAATCGACGCACGGCTGGTGCCCGGCATGTTGCCACGCTATCACTTCTGGAGTCCGTGGTCACCTGAGATGTGACCAGTACGTTTGTTGCCAGGCGAACGAAATAAATAAACCACTGACAATGAACAAGTTGGGGAATATGCTCGAGTTCTTCTCAACCAGGGCCGCGGAGACCCCGTGTGCGTGAGCGGTGCTATTTACAAACTCCAACCCGACCGGACGGTGGCGTTGCGAGGATTCGACGGCTTCGGCGCGGCAGCGGCTTTGCATTCCGCCGGTCCGGACGGCTTTACGGTGACGGGGGTCTTCCGCGATCCGTCCGACTTTGCCGTGGTGATACTTTACGATGCGGACAACTTCTACGAGCATCCGCGGATCAAATACTTGCCGGATTTCGACTTCAGCGGTCTCACCCTGCAATTTGACGTAGCCCAGCAGGACCTGATGCCGTTGAACTGTCGTAAGTATCCCACTATCGACTGGCCCTTTCTCGGTGTGGAACGGCCGGACGGCACCCGGACGCGCATCCGGCTGTCGGATTCGGCAGTGGTGGTGACCGGCGGCGATTTGCCGGCTGCCGCACACGTGGACATTCTTGCTGACCAGATGCAGGGCTACGACCGTGTGACACTGTGGTACCTCAACCTCGCGTTCGACTACATCGTGCCCGGCAAACCATGGATTGACCTGGATCTGTCTGGCGGTACGGCGGGCACGGTGCATCGCATCAGGGTGCGGGAACGCGAATATACCCACACGCAACAGGCAGGTGAGAGCCCGGGTGCAGTTGTGCAAGTCTTGCGGAACGCCATTGACGCCGCACAGGATCCGGACGTCACTGCCGGCGCCGGCGCCGAGCCCTGGCTGCTACGCCTCGCCGCCAGGCTGGACAACGGTGCCTCGTTCCCGGTGGTCCTGAATGAGCAGCCCGCCGAACAGCTATGGCACGTGCAGGCTTCAACGGTCGCCAGGGACTTGGCCGCTGCCATCAACCGTACGGACTGTGTGGCGCTCGGGGCGCCGTTCGGGTTGCGGGCTACCGCGGCGGGGGCGCGCATCCAATTGGAGACTATCGAAGGCGGTTACGACGCGAACTTTGTCAGGCTCGCTGCCACTTGGAAGAACCCGCGGCTAAAGGCTTCCGCAGAAGAAGTGGAATTTTCCGGCGGCACTTCGGATGCCGTTTTGCGCTGCACGGTGGATTTCAGTTCCTTGGGGATTTCTGAGGTGCGCCGGATGTGGTTGACGCTGGCGCCGCGCTTCTCGGGCGGCGAGCCGTACACTTCCACCGAATGGCAGGCTGTCTTCTCCAACTGGCTTGTCGTGGGGCCTGAGAACAAGCGCCGGTTGCGGGTTGCGGGGCCAGGAAGCACCCGCGTTACATCGACCGAGGCCCGGGCGGTCTACCAGGGAAACTGGGGCCGCGAAGAGGGTTTCTATCAGAGCGGAGTGGCAGCAATCGCGCGGGAGCCGGGGGCCTCGGTAACGCTGCGGTACCACTGTGCGTACCCGCACAGCCTCTGGTTGGGCACGGCGTTGTTGTCCGGGGGCGGCGCCGTGCAAGTGGTGATTGACGGGGTCCCTGCTGGAATGCTCGCTACACACCTGCCCACCGATGAACCGGTGGTTACACGGCGGAAACTGGCGCCGCTGTTGAATCCAGGGGACCACGTAGTGATCCTGACGGCTGCCAGCGATGCACCAGTGTGTTTCCAGTTCCTCGAGGCGGCGGTAGAAAGCGATCCCCCGGAACCGTGGCCCGCCCAGCGCTTTTTTTCTGCCGCCCTGGACTACTCGACTGACCATACGTTCAAGCTCAGCCCGGCGCGGATCCATTGGATCTTTGATCAGTTGGGCTGCACCGGCCCCATGAACGAGTACCTGGGTGTGTTCTGGTGGAATCAGCGCAAGGCGGAAGGAGGCGTGCTGCCCGAAGCGCGGGTGGTGTTTGAAGGTGGATTCGTTGACGGAGACGCCATATTTCTCCACATTGGTGAACAAGTTCTCGGCAAGTCGGTGTTCGCCACTGACACTCCAGAAACGATCGCAAGACATTTTGGCCTGTTCATCAACTCGACTCTGACCGGCCTGCGGGCGTCGTGGGTGGGAGGGGAGTTGCGGTTAACGCCGAGGGCAATCGGGCCTGCGTTTGAGTTTCCCGTGTCTTTGCAGGTGGAATCCGCGGCTGGCTCGACAGGCGCTGTGGTGCTGACCGGTTCCTTGCAAGGCGGTGTGGCGCCCCGCTGGGTGATTGACGAAACCGCCGCTGAACCTCTCAATGCAGCGGCGCATGCGTGGCACTCGGATTTTTTCAGGCTGGCCGCGTTGCGGGACCGGGCGGTGACGGTCGCCTGCTCGATGGAACTGGTGCTGCCGCCGCCGGAGTTCGCTGCCCGGTATCCGGACGGAGCGCCAGTCGAGACGGCCGTTGGATTTGCCAACCTGGTGTCGACGCACTGCACCTTTTCCTCGGCCATGCTCGCCTATCACAAACGCGTCTACGCCTCTCTGGCTGAGTTGATGGTGGCGGCGGGTTTAACGCCGGAACTGCAGTTTGGCGAATTCACCTGGTGGTACTTTTCGAACTACTCGGCCAGCACGAATTCCGCCGGGGGCATGGCGTACTACGACGATGAGACCCGTCAGGCAGCCTTGACGGAATTAGGCCGGCCGTTGGCGCTATTTCTCAGCCCGAATGACGACCCAACCGTGAACGGTGGTGCCGACAGCCGGTTTCTGAGCGCGCGCCTTCGGCGCTATGCCCAGGAACTGGGTGCGTATCTGCGAAGTCTGTTTCCAGGTGTCGTGCTGGAGGTCCTGTTTCCCTATGACGTAAACCACCCGGTACCGGCCGGGATTCACCAGTTGGGCGGAGCCCTGAACCGGGCGGTCAACTTCCCTCCGGAGTGGACCAATAAAGAATCTTCCGGACTTGACCGATTCAAGGTGGAGGCATTGGATTTCGGCGCCTGGTCCCGTGACCTGGACCTGGTCTTGAAATCCCTGCGATTCCCACTGGAGGCAGGATGGCCGTCCGCTTCAGTCAGTGTCATGGTGCCGGTTTTCCGGGGCGGTTACGCCTGGGAGCACGAAGTGGAGTGGGCCCGTTCATTGGGAATGAGAGCGGCGCATCTTTGGGCGTTCGACCACTTTTGTCTGCAGAATATGCCGGGCGGGTGGGCGGCCCAGGCGGCGTCGAATTACCAAGATTAAATAGGACTACCAACCAAGGCGGTCTAGGTTTCTCAGGTTCTTTAGACCCGGTCGGCGGGGAAGAGGCCCTAATTTCTTTGACAAAAAGACTGAGACGCATAGAAAACAGAAGACTTGCTGGTAGCATGCAATTGCAAGGGGCATAACGAGTATGCGGTGCCAACGATGTGGAAAACCCATCAGCCCGTTGCGCCAGCTTACGGACCGGCAGTTTTGCTGCGACGACCACCGGAGGCGAGGCGCACTGGCATCCGCGTCCTCTCTGCGCGATCTTGATTGCTCCACTGATCTGCTCTGGAGCGAAACTGCACCTCAAACCAAGGCTGGCGGGAAAATGGCTACGTCGCTGGCCTTGGTCATGTTGTTGATGGTGGGCGGGTTGGTGGCGGCGCGAATCTGGTTGCCGGAAGGCCGCGTGGGCGGCGTCAGCCCCCTGGCGGGCGCTCTGGCCGACATCTCTCCCATGCAAGCAGGATCGGGGCGCGGCATGCCGCCCGAAGATGGCCTGAGCGCCAGGGCAATGAACTGGATTGAGGACCGGCTGCCCGGCGGGCGGCCCGTTCGGGTCCGCTCGGATTTCGGCAGGGGCTTTTCCCAGTGGACGGGCGAACTGGCGGCTGCGGGGCGTGCGGCAGCCTGGCAGATTCAGGATGGGGTGGCGCGTCCCGGAGCCTTGCGGCTTTGGAAGCCGACGATGGGCAGCAGCGACTATGACCTGCGATTCCTGGGCGAAATCGAGCGCCGCTCGATGAACTGGGCGTTCCGGGCGCAGGACTCGCAGAACTACTATTCGACGAAGCTGAGCATCACCAAGCACGGCAACACGGAGTCAGCGCTGCTGACGCGGCTGGTCGTACAGCACGCGAAGACGGTGGCGAAGGTGGAGTTGCCGATGCCCGTCATCCTGCACACAAAGCGGCCTTACCAGGTCACGGTAGCCGTCCGCGGCAATCGCTTCCTCACCTTGTTGGATGGCCACATAATCGATGAATGGGCGGATACCACGATTCCCAGCGGCGGCGTCGGTTTCTACTCTGATGCGGGTGAGTCTGCAGCCATTCATTGGGTTGACTTCCGTGAGCGGAAGGGATTCCTTGCGCAGTTCTTCACTACGGCTTTGCTGCTGGCGCCCGGCGTTCCGGGCTACTAACGTTCTTCTACCTTCGCCGCGCGAATAGCCTCGTATCGCGCCAGAGCATCCTTAGCTTTCGCGGTCTGCCCCAGTGCGCGGGCAGTGCGCGCAAGCTGATACCAGGCCGACATCTCGTCAGGATTGAGTTGCGTGGCCTGCTCCAAATGGGGCAACGCCTGAAGATGCCGTCCGTTACCGGCAAGAACCCGCCCGAGGTAGTAGTGTGCGCCCCAGAAGCCGGGCTTCGCCTTCACGACGTGCTCGAGCCGCGGCAGCGCCTCTTCAAACCGGTCGAGCTGGGTATAAAGGGCACCTAAGTAGTAGCTGGCTTCCAGGTGACCAGGTTGACGCCTGAGCGCACCCAAGAAGAGTTGCTCGGCCTCCTCGTTTTGCCGGAGGCTGACCAGGGTTTTGGCCAGTTCGACCTCTGCTTCAAGCAAGCCCGGATCCCTCTCCAGCGCCCGCCGGAAGAATCCGACTGCCTCATCAAAATGCCCAGACTCAAATTGGGCCTTGCCCGCCAGGTAGTCGGCCTGCGCAGGCGACACGCCGCTCCGAAACAGTGTTTCCAAGGACGCACGGGCCTTTTCTGGCTGACGGGTTTTTAGATAGGCCAGGGATAAAAAGTACAGCGCGGAAGAATCAGGGTTGCGCAGTTTCGTCAGGCTCTCGATAGCCTCTGTCGGTCGGCCCACATAGAGAAGGCAGGCTGCCTCCAATGAGCGCGCCTGCGGTTGTTCTCCCGGGACCTGCCGGAACAGGCTCAGGGCCTTCGAATAGTCTTCCTGCTTGAAATAGGCCAGCCCCAGGTTGATCAACAGCCGTGGCTCGCCAGGGTGCAGGCGCAGAGCCTGCTGATAGCTCTGCACGGCTTCGCCATACCGTTCCGTGCGCGTGTAGAGCACTCCCAGGTTGGCCAGGATCGCCGGATGGTTGGGAACTTGCCGCCGTGCGGCCTGAAGGTCGCGTTCCGCGGTCGCATAGTCGCCGGCCTGCAAAGCTCGGGCCGCCCGTTCTACGAGCGGCCCGAGCGGTTCGGACGTTTGCAGCCAAAAGAGCGCGCAGACGAAGAGCACTCTTTAGAAATACAACTTGACGCCCATCTGCAGTTGGCGTGGGTCGCGAGTGCTGGTAACCTCGCCGGATCGGGCGCGGGTGGCCTGAGTAATCGCCTGTCCAGGATTAGGCACACTAATGCCCATGTTCACTCCGGCCCACTGGGTGTGATTAAAGATGTTGAAGAATTCGAAGCGCAGTTGCAGCCGCACCTGCTCGGTGAAGAAAAAGTTCTTGAACATCGAGGCATCCCAGTTGTGGATGCCAGGGCCTCGTAGAATGCCGTTGGCCGTGTTGCCAAGGGCTCCATCCAATGGCCGGCCGAAGGCGAAGACGTTGAAGTAGTTGAAACGGTCTTTCGTTTCCGGATAAGGGTTGCCACCGAGGTAATCGGCGCGGACACCGCCCCCGAGGGTGCCCGGATTGCCATTAGAGGTGACGGTGAGCGGGGTGCCCGTGGAGAACCGGGTGATGCCGCTCAACTGCCAGCCATCCAGCACGGCGCGGGCAAACAGGTTGTTGCCCATATTCTTGGAGAACTCCGGCAGCGTATAGACGTAATCGAGCGTCAGCACGTGCAGTCGGTCGTAGTCGAGCGGGCCGTAGTTTCGGCGACGGTCGAGGTAGTAGCCGATGTTTTCGCCGTCGGTTTCCGTCTGGCCCATGGCTTTCGACCAGGCATAGCTGCCGTTGAAAGTGAGATTCTTCGAGAAGCGGCGGGTGGCACGCACCTGCAGACTGTTGTAGTTGGAGTTCGCGCCGAAGTCGGTGAAGTTGATAGACCGATAGCCGCGGTAGGGCCGGATGGCATCCTGGACGTTGTTGGCCTGCTGGAGTGCGTTAGTGAAGATGGTGGTGCCCAACGGCAGTTGGTTGATGTCGCGAGCGTCCATCAGGTGGTTCGTGACGTTGCCGACATAGGACACTTCGACTGAGGTATTGCCGGGCAACTGGCGCTGGATACCGAACGACCAGCTATAGATGGTTGGCGTTTTCCCGTTCCGGGCCCAAGCGGAAACGGCCGCTGATGGGGGGAACAGCACACCGGAAGTGACAAGAGCAGGTGTGATTTCATCGACGCGGCCTGAGTAAATGATGGGCTGTGTTTCGGTCGGTGGATTGCGCACGCCATCGAAGTTCAAGTTGTTCTGGCGGATGCGCTCCCAGAAGATGCCGCCTCCGGCTCGAACCGAAGTTTTGCCGTCACCAAACGGATCCCAGGCAATGCCGATACGCGGTGAGATCTGGTTCCAGCGCGGTTCAGTAAAGCCCTTGGCGACTCCTGGCGACCCTTCCTGAACCATGCCGTTGAAGCGATTGCCGGAGTTGGGCACGATGCGGCCGCGCAGCGGGGCGGGCGACACTGTATCGATCGTCACCGACTGGGCGGGATTGTAGAGCGCGGGGTCGAAGTACCACATCAGAATGTCACCGCGCGTATAGGTTGGGCCATAGAAGACATGGCGCAAACCGTATTCCAGGGTGAGCTTCTTACTGACTTTCCAGCTATCCTGCGCGTACCACTCGAATCCGCGGAAGCGGAAATTGGCGTAATAACGGCCGTCGCTCTGGGTGATGGAGGTGTAGTTACCAAGCAGCATGTTCGCGAACGTGGTGCCGGAGTCCCGCGAGTTGATCGCGTTCGAACCGAAGTCGAATTGGATCTGGTCCACCCACGTGGGCTGCTGGCCATTATTGTTCTGGTTCCAGAAAAACCCGAACTTGAAGCTGTGAGAACCCTTGATCTTGGTGAAGTTATTGGTCACGGCGAAGGTCGTGGCTTCGCTCAACCAGCCGGAAGAGAAGTTGGTGAAATTACATGCGCCAACGCCGCAATTGAAACGCGGGAAGCGGTTGTTCAGGTTTACGCCGGAGTAAAGCTCGGGGAACTTGAAACCAAGTGCCGTGCGGTCGTATTGGCTTTGCGGGGTACCGGGCAGAACGTTCACTTGCTGGTTAAGGTCGTTCAGGGCAAAGATAAACTCGTTGGTGGTGGTGGGGTTGATGACATTGATCAAATTCCAGGAGAAGCTCTGGCCTGGCTTTTCGCGGAACATCGGGTAGATGGGATAAGGCAGTGTCGAGAAGATGCCGCGCTGTTGCTCCTCCCTTTGGGGATCCCATACCCAGCGGAAGAAAAAGTTAGTGTTCGAACTCACGTTCCAGTCGTAGCGGGCAACATATTGATTCTTGTTGAATCGGTAGTAGTCCTGGAAGGGTACGCGCAGCAGCTCGGGGTTGGTGGGGGCGAGAGAAACGCCGCCCGCCGTGCTGAAGCCGCCGATCACGTTTAGGAAAGCAGGCGCATTGGCCGACCATTCTGAACGCGGAATGACGTTATTCGGGTAGGGATCGCCGTTGATGATCCGGCCGGCCGAATCGCGCACGACAGAGCCGGGCCGGAAAACTTGCCCGACATCATAAGGATGGAAGGCGCTCTTGACTCCACGATAGAGGCGGCTCAGGTCTCCGTTCAGTAAGTCGGGATGGACGTAGTCAATGAAGTTCCCGCCGGTCGGCCGTGATGCCCGTGTCCCTTCGTAGTTGAAGAAGAAGAACATGGTCTTGTTGGCCTTGGTGGACCACTTGGGCAGGACGACGGGCCCGCTGATGTTGCCGCCGAACTGATTGAACCGAAGGATAGGCGGCTTGCCGGTGGTGTCAAAGGGAAGTCGCGCGTCGAAGGCGTCGTTGCGAAGGAAGTGATAAAGCGTGCCGTGAAACTTCTGCCCGCCGGACTTCGTGCTGGCCGAAAGCAGCACCCCCGGATTGCGGCCATGCTCCGCGGCGAAGACGGAATTCTGTACGCGGAACTCTCCGACGGCATCCATGGAGAGCTGCGTATATTGCCCGTCATTGGCGCCCACGTCCGTGTTGATGGCGCCGTCGAGGAAGAAATTGTTCATCGATCCGCGCAGCCCGTTTACATTGAATTGGTCTGTGTTGTTGAAGGCCAGGCGGAAATTGGAAGTGTTGTTGGTGACCACGCCGGGCAGCGTCAGCATGAGCGACTGGAAGTCGCGTCCGTTCAGTGAGAGTTCAGTCACCTGCCGTGAAGTAATCGTGAAGCTTTTGTTGGACGTGGAAGTCTCGATGAGCGGGACTTCGGCTTCCACGGTGACGGTTTCCGCCGTCTGGCCGATCTCGAGGTTGATGAAGCCGAGATCCATAATCTGATTGGGATCGAGGACCAATCCTTTGCGTTCGACGGACTTGAAGCCCCTCACCTCGACCTTCAGGGTGTAAGTGCCGCGAAGCAACTGGACCAGGCGGAAGATGCCTGTGGGCTCGGACAGAGTTTCGCGAACCACCAGACCGCGTGATTCATCGACCACGCGAACCGCAGCGCCTGCCACTGCCGCGCCGGAAGGATCGGCGATGGTGCCTTGAATGGTTCCGTTTTGGGCGAAAGCCAGCGTACCGCACAGCACGAGAAGCGCCACGATGCGGCTGAAAGAGACGACGGACAAGATCATATATGAAGCTCCTGAAGCACCCGGACGAAGAACGGTCGGCAGTAGTATATCGAGACTAGTTCCGGCCCGCTAGCGGAAATGACGGTTAACAGACCGAAATATCATGAATGATCTGTAATGTAGAAACAAAAAGCCCCCGGACAGGGCCGGGGGCTTGTGGGCACAGAACAGAGTTCTAGAAGGCGAAGCGCAGGCCGAGGCGCAAAATACGGTCGCCATTCGGTTCGCGGCCGTTCGAAAAAGTTCCGGTGATGAACATGAAGTCGCCGCTATTCACGTTCCCATTCGGGTTCGAGAACTTGGGCGTGTTTGTCCAGTTGAAGTACTCGGCGCGGAACTGGAGGTTCTTGGATTCCGAAATGGTGAACTGGCGGAACAGGCCCAAGTCGGAATTGAAGAAGTTGGGGCCGCGCAGGGCGTTTGGTCCAATGTTCCCGAAACGGAAGGTGGAAGGGTCACCTGCGGTGGGGCGCACCTGTGCGAACGAGGCCCGGTCGTAGTAGGGGTTGCCGCGGCCGATCCCCCCCAGCTTGGTGACCGGTGCGATCAGTTCGCCGCGTTGTGTATTGCCCGGCATCAGAAGCGTGGCGCCGTCAGCGGTGATGCTGAAGGGCGTACCGGTCATGAAACTGGTCAGGGTATTCACTTGCCAGCCGCCAATGAGGCCGTTCACGAAGCCGCTGGATGAAGACCACCGCCGGCCTTTACCGAAAGGCAACTCCCAAGCGGCTGTGATCTGCAAGTTGTGGCGCCGGTCGTTGGCGAGCGGGCCTGCGTTGAGTTCACGGAAGCCGAGAGCCGGAATGGGTGGTCCTCCGTTGTTATCCAGGCCGGTCACGATCCCGTTAGCATGCCCCCAAGTGTAGGAAACGTTGGACTGCAGGCCACCGGAGAACCGCTTGGTGAGCCGGCTCTGGAGGCTGTGGTACTTGGTGTCGCCGGTCGGGGCAACCAAGTTGGTGGCCACGGCGCGGCGGTAGGCGGCGAACAAAGGCTGGCCCGCCTGATCGCGGCCTGGGATCTGGCCGGCATTGACGTTGAGGTTTCCGGTGACCCGGACGGCGCGGCTGCCGACGTAGCCCACTTGACCTAACCAGCCTTTGCCAAGATCGCGTTCGATGGTGTAATTCCAGTTCATCAGGTAGCTGCGCTGGAACTCGTCGCCGGTCGTGGTGAGGAGATAATTGGTGGGCATAGCGATGCGGCCATTGGAGCCGACCTGAGGGGTCTGCAGCAACGGGATGCCCTGATCGAAGGTTGAGGCCCACTGGAAGGCCGGGGCCGCGAAGTTGAAGACGGCCAGGATCGGGAAGTTGGTGCGCAGCGGGCGAGCCAGATTCCAGGGATCCCAGTTGACGCCAAAGCCGGACCGGATGACGGTTTTGTCGTTCAGCCGGTAGGCAAGTCCAAGCCGCGGAGAGACATACAATGAGCCGACCTTGGTTCCGCAGTCGCGCGGGTTACCCCCGGAGCCACAGACAATCATTTCGTTGGTGCGGAAGTCGAAGCGCTCCATGCCCTGGTCCGCGTTGCGGATTGGCATGGGGAAGAATTCGAAGCGCGTCCCGTAGCTTAGCGTAAGTTTCCGGCTCGCCTGCCATTGATCACGCACATAGAAGCTGTACATGGTGGTGCGCGTGGTGTATTCGTCCGGCACCTGCAACAGGCGGCCGCCGGCGGTGATCAGGCCCAGCATAAAGGTGCCCATGGAATTGAACTGGTTACCCACACCTTGTTGGGTGGGGCCTTGGCCGAAGTCCATGCGGCCGGCGGCCGAAGCGGATCCGCCGCCGGTGAATTCCGGTTGCGTGTGGTTCAGCCTCAGGTGATAGATATCCATGCCGAAGCGGATGTTGTGCTTGCCCTTGAGCCAGCTTGCGTTGGCGACGTATTGGAATTGCGGATCCCGGCGGAAGTACGGCATGTAGTTCTCGGTGGAGCCGAAAGCGGTGAACCCACCAATGCCGAAGCCGGGGTAGCCGGACTCGAAGCGGCGGGTGCCGTTCGTGCCCGGGATGCGGTAGACCTCGCTTCCCACGTTGCGCCCGAGACCGGGTTGCTCAACGTTGGTGTCCATTAGCGTGTAGCCGAAGTTGGCGTCGATGATGAAGGACGGCGACAAGGAGTAGGTGGTGGCGAGCGAACCGGACCACGTCCCGCCAAAGCCGGTGCCGGGGTTGCCGAACGTAATGGGCGGCCCGCCGAGCTCTCCAAAAGGCGTCTGCGACAGCATGTCGAATTTCAGCCAGCTCAGGCGGGCGAAGGTGGTCCATTTATCGTTGATGTTCCAGTTGACCTTCGAGTCAATGGTGTGCCGGTCGAAAGAGGCAGGCGCCTGGCCGACGAAGTTCTGAACGGGCAGGCCGTTCGCCGCGGGCAGGTTTTCCTGGGGCAGTTCATTCATCAGGCGGACGGACGTAGGGTGCAGCCGGGACTGCGGAATGAGATTGCCCGGAAATGCCGTCCGGGCGCCAGGAGCACCAGAGGCCGGATCGAATATCTGGCTGCGCACGCCGGCGGCCAGGCCGTCCTGCAACGAAAGATCGCCGCGCCGCATGGCTGCCGTAGGCACGTTGTAGAGGCCAAAGGCGAAGCGGCGGTCCATGGTTGCTTCGTAGCTGCCGAAATAGAACAGCTTGTTCTTGATCAGGGCGCCGCCCGCGCGGCCACCGAACTGGTTGTAGACGAATTTCGGGATGTCCTGGTTGGCGGGCAGGAAGAAGTTGCGCGCCATGCTCCAGTTGCCCTGGTGGTAGTGGAAAAGAGCGCCCTGGAAATCATTCGTGCCCGAACGGATGATGACGTTCACAGCGGCCCCTCCCGCGAGGCCCTGCTCCGCGTCGAAGCTGTTCGTCACTACGTTCACGGTGTCGATCGATTCGAGCGCCGGCACGTAGCTGGCGATGTGCGGAAGCCAAATGTTCATGGCGCTGGCGCCATCGATGCGGGTGTTGTTGGACGCTGTATTCGCGCCGTTCACCGAGAACTGCATTGAGCGCGAGGGGTTGGAGGGAATGGAGTGCGGCGTGTCCGGCGGAGCGATGCCGGGCAGCGTCAGGAACAACGACTGGTAGTTGCGTTGGCCCGGCACCGGGATTTCCGTGAGCAAGCGGGAACTCAACTCCGCCTTTACCTCAGCGCGGTCGGTCTGCATTGCGACGTCCCCCGCCGAAACCATGACGCTTTCGCTCACCGAACCAAGCTGCATCCGCACGTCCGCGCGGACTTGCGAGTTAGCGGTGAGTTCAATGTTGTCCTGCTCGACGGTTCGGAAACCGTCCTTTGTTACGCGAACCGAGTATATCCCTGCCTGCAAGGTGGGCAGGCTCCAAGTGCCGGAATCGTCGGTCACGGTTTGACGGCTGACGCCGGTTTGTTTATTGGTGACAGTCACACTGGCGGCAGGCACGGCAGCATCGCTTGGGTCGCGAACGCTGCCCAGGAGCGTGCCGTAGAGGACTTGCGCCATCGAAGGCGCGGCAAGCGTCAGCGCAAGAAATAGAACTGACGCGGTCAAGGCGAAGCCAGACACGAGGCTTCTAGAGATGCGAATCTGCATTGTCGATCCCCTCTGAGCCGCGGCTCCATCGTGGGAGCCGCTGAATCTGTACGAATCTTAACAAATGCTCTTGGGGCTTGGGCAACTGTCAAACCAGCTTTGTCGGTAGCATGTGACTTGTCCGCCTCAATTAGCAAATGAATTGTCCGACCGAA
>CAYWQS010000049.1:0-32457 GCA_964460395.1 uncultured Solibacteraceae bacterium
GAGTGCAACCTTGCCAAGGTTGATGTCGCGGGTTCGAATCCCGTCTCCCGCTCCATTTCTTCCATTTCCCCCCATCATTGAGTAGCCTGTAGAGCATGGTTTTGTCCGATGTCGACATCCGCCGGGCGATCTCCGAAGGCCGGATCCGGTTCACGCCGGAGCTTCCCGCCGAACAGTTCGGTTCCTGCTCGGTAGACTTCCGCCTGGGCAGCGAGTTCAGTGTGTTCGAGCACAGCCGGAACGCCTTCATCGACGTCCGGGACCGCGCCGCGATCCAGGACATGATGCGCACCGTCGTGGTGCCGGAGGGCGAACCGTTCATTCTGCAGCCCAATGAATTCGCGCTGGCCATCACCCAGGAGAAACTCGAACTCGCGCCCGATATTCTGGGGCGCCTGGAAGGCCGTTCCAGCCTGGGCCGGATCGGGATCATTGTCCACGGCACAGCCGGCCTGTTCGATCCCGGATGGACGGGGCAAGCCACTCTCGAGCTCAGCAACCTGGGCCGGATGCCCGTCGCGCTCTACCCCGGAATGCGCATCTGCTCCATGACGTTCGAGCAGCTCTCGTCTCCCACGTCCATGCCCTACCGGGAAAAGCCGGGCAACAAGTACGCCGGCCAGACACGGCCGCTGGCCAGCCGGCTCGCTTCCGAGGCAGGCCGCTAGCGCCCCGCTGCCCGGTAGTCTGTCACTGTGGGCCACCCGGCGCCGCCGAACCCGCCCACCCAGTGAATGGACTCGATCTCCAGCCGGAAGAACTCGAACCCTAACCCAAGGAACTCGCGCGTCTCGGGAAACCGCGCGAAATAGAGCGCACCCGCTTCTTTCCATTCGCCTTCCGGCACCCCCAGGCACCTGCCGATCAGCGTCACCCGGGGCGAATCCATGGGTTCCCGCTCCAGCCCCTCGTCCCAAACTACGAAACTGGCCCGCGGCTCCAGCAGCAGGTTGCGGTAATGGGTAGCGAGATTGGCGAAGAGGAAAATTGGCCGGCCTTCGGCGTCCACTGCATACGGGGCTGTCGAGCCGTACGGCTGGCCTGCTTCTTTGTGGAACGCCGTGGCCAGAACGCCGTAGCGCCTGCGTTCGATCAAAGCCCGCGCCTGCTGCGCACGGCTGGGTTCGGCCGCCTGGGTCATCGCCCCGAACTCCCAAACCCGCCAGCCCCGCGCGCCGAGTCGTTTAGCTCCGCCTCCTCCCACTCAATCGCTTCATACCGGGCAATCACCATCTGCGCTATGCGATCCCCCGCGTGCACCGTGTACGGCTCCCGGCCGAGATTCAGCAAAATCACCTTTACCTCGCCGCGGTAGCCGGGGTCGATCGTGGCAGGCGCGTTGGGCAGTGTAATCGCGTGTTTCAACGCCAACCCGCTGCGCGGCCGGAGCTGCGCTTCATATCCGGGCGGCAGTTCAATCGAAAGTCCTGTCGGCACCAGTCGCGCCACTCCGGGCGGCAACACCGCATCCTCCAGGGCGTGCAAGTCCATGCCCGCGTCTTCTAACGGGCCATGGGCGTACACGGGCAACTGCGCGTGCGGCGAGAGCCGTTTCACTCGTATCTTCATAGGGGAATCAGGGCTTCGGCTATCATAACGGTTTGGCTCTTCCCACTCCAACGCCGCGTGTAATCACCCTTGGCCCGGTCCCGGCCGAGAAACTCGCCTATGCGCTGGCCCGCTACAGCCGGTCGCCGGATTCCGTCCGCGATTCCCTGGCCTGGGTTCGCACGCACGACTCCTCGAAGTTCCTTGAAAGCTTTTATTTCCAATACGGCCACGCTTCCATCGCCGACCTTGGCCACCTCGCCATCTGCTTTGAAGGCGTCTCGGAATTAGCAGCCATCGAAATTGAGGACGAGCAGCTTTGGGACGGGCAGGCGCGCTCCTCGCGCTACCAGAACTTCTCGAAGTCCGGGTTCGTCACGCCTCCAGAACTCGACGCCACGCAGGCCGGCGCCTACCAGGAGGCCGGCAACCAGTTACTCGCGGCCTACCGCGAAGTGCACGCCAACGTGTTGGAGCATCTGAAAGGCAAGCTTCCGCGCCCGGAAACAATGAAGGCAGATGCTTACGAGCGCAATCTCGCCGCCCGCGCCTTTGATGTCGCGCGGTACCTTCTGTTTTTGGGCGTCCCCACCGGCGTCGGCCAGGTGACCAGCATCCGCACGCTGGAAAAGCAGATCCGGCGCTGGAAAGCCTCGGAATACGGAGAATTGCGCGAGATCGGCGCGGAGACCGCAGCCGCCTGCGCCACTCCCCCGGTCTGCGAGTGGAAGGAAGACGGCCCTTCGGAGGCCGTCGCCCCGACGCTTGCCAAATACACGGACCCCGACCCTTACCCTCCGCAGGCCCGTGCCGACCTTTCCGTCTGGGCGATGCAAAACCTGCCGGGACCAGCTCCGGCGGCTTCCGGGGCGGTGGAACTCACGAAGATCACCGACACCATCTCCGGCATTGCCGCCACGCTCCTATATCCGGTCACCACGTGGCCGTTCGCCGCGCTGTACGCCACCGTGTCCGATTGGAGCCTGGAGCGGCGCAACGAGGTGATCGATACCGCACTCAAATCCCGATCCCGCCGCGATGAGCTCCTGCGCGAGTTCCGCGGCGGCGAATACGCCTTCGACCTCCTGATCGACATCGGCGCGTACCGCGATTTCCATCGCCACCGCCGCTGCCATCAGTTCCGCCAGGCTTTCACATGGGACTACGGGTTCGACACACCGCAGGCCATTGACGAAGCGGGCGCCGCCGCCCTCTACCGGAGTGCTCTCGAACAGGCGCGGCAAGCTGCCCAACGCCTTCCTGCTCATGCTTCCCACTATCTGCTTCCCTTCGCCGCCCGCTCCCGCTTTCTGTTCCGCATGGATTTTGCCGAGGTGGAATACGTGTCCCGCCTTCGCAGCGGCGTGAAGGGCCATTTCAGCTATCGCCATGTTGCGTGGCTGATGAAAGAGGCGATGGACGCCGCCGAACCGGCCTTGGGCCGCCTGATTGACGCCACGCCCCCCTGGGTGGAGGACCCGCTGGTCCGTTAGATGCTGCCATGGTGAATCGCACGGTCATCGCTGACGAAGAAAAGCGCCTGATTGCCCGCTTTCTCGCCCCGCTGCAGGAGTTTGCCAAGCTCCAGTCAGCCGGCGGCATCCTGCTGCTGCTTTGCAGCGTGGTGGCGGTCGCATGGGCCAACTCCCCCTGGGCGGAGCATTACTTTCATCTGCTCCACATGAAGCTCGGCCTGAGCTTCGAACAACACGTCCTTCAGAAGCCGCTCGAGTTCTGGATCAACGACGGTCTCATGACGGTCTTCTTCTTCGTCGTCGGTTTGGAGATCAAGCGGGAACTCCTGGTGGGTGAACTTCGCTCCCCGCGCAAAGCCCTGCTTCCCATTGCTGCGGCGCTGGGGGGCATGGTGGTGCCCGCGCTCCTCTACCTGCAGTTCAATCCATCCGGCCCCCAGCGAGCCGGATGGGGGATTCCCATGGCCACCGATATCGCTTTTGCCATTGGCATCCTGGCGCTGGTTGGCCGCGGCGCCCCCGCCTCCATCACCGTGCTCCTGACGGCTCTGGCCATTGTCGACGATTTGGGCGCCGTGCTAGTCATCGCTCTCTTCTACACCGCATCTATTTCCATTGGCGCGCTCACCACGGCGGGCATCATATGGGTTGCGATGCTCGGTCTGAACCTGGCCGGAGTTCGCAGTCCGCTCATGTATGCCCTGTTTACCAGCGGGCTTTGGCTTGCCACCCTGCAGTCGGGTGTGCACGCCACCATTGCCGGCGTGCTCGCCGCCATCGCCATCCCGACCCGCAGCATCATCCCGCCCGGCACGTTTGCCGAGGCCGGCATCAAGCTGCTCCAGCGCTTCCAGCAGATCAGCCAGGAGATTCAACTGCCGGAACGCGTGCTCTTTGGGAAACGGGTGAAGTACGGCATCTTTCAGAACGCCGAGCAAGTGGCCATTGTCGAAGCCATGGAAAAGGGATGCGAGAAGGTGCAGAGCCCGCTCCAGCGCCTGGAACACGGGCTCCATCCGCTGGTGGCCTTCTTTATCATGCCCATCTTCGCCTTGGCCAACGCCGGCGTCGCCCTCAGCGGAGACGTCCAGGAACGGTATCTGCATCCCGTCACTCTGGGGGTCATGATCGGCCTTTTCGTGGGCAAGCCCCTGGGGATATTCCTTTTCTCGTGGATCTCCGTCAAGTTGGGGCTCTGCGAGCTGCCGGAACGCGCGAACTGGCTCCAGGTGCTGGCCGTGGGCTGTTTGGGCGGCATCGGCTTCACCATGTCCCTGTTTGTCACCAACCTCGCCTTCGCCTTCCCGGAGTTCATTAACGAGAGTAAACAGGGCATTCTCACCGCTTCGGCGCTTTCCGCCGTGGCGGGAGCAGCGTGTCTGAAGATCGCCCGCCGCCGGCCAGCCGCTTAGTCCAGCGCCTCTACCAGCAACCGGGCCAGTTCGCCCATCCATTCCATCGCCGGGTTTCCCGCGGAATAATCCGTGCGCGGCAGGTTGTCCACAGTCATCGCGATGAGGATCGGTCCCGATTTCGCGTAGACGATGCCCACGTCACTGCGCAGGCGGTCCAGCGCCCCGGACTTGCTGGCCACCTCGAGTTCTCCGGTCCGCCGCCCAATCAGATCCTTGTACTGCTGCCGCTTCAGGATGGCGATCATCTCCTGGCTCGCTTCCCTGCTTACCAGCCGCCCCAGCGCGAGAGCCTGCAGCATGCGCACCATCTCTTCCGAAGTGCTCACGCCGATCCCGAACTTCTGATTCTCCGGCTTCAGACCGGCGGCGCTCCAGCCCGTAGGATCCTTCAGCTTCGTACCGTCACCGCGGATTTTGCGGAGACTGCGCGTAACCTGGAACCCGTTGGCTTCCAGGAACGCATTCACGCGATCGGCGGGCAGCAAATCCAGCACGAGGTTGGTGGCCGTGTTGTCGCTCACCACAATCATCAGCCGCACCACGTCACGCAGCGGCAGGCTCTGCCCGGGCGTGAACTCGCTCAGCACCCCGGAGCCGGACACCATCGACTCCGCAGTCAGCTTCACGGGTTGATCCCAACGCAGCCGCCCGGCCTCCACTTCCGCGAATACCGCCGCCATGATGGGGAGCTTGATCGTGCTGGCCGTGCGCACCGGCTCATCAGCCCTCCAGCCAAAAGCCCGTCCCGAAGTCAGGTGGCGCGCCAGAAACCAGACATCACCAGGCGCCGATTTCAAGTGAGCTTCGATCGCCGCGGTCAGTGGTGCCGGTCTCGAGGATTGGCCCCACAGAGCCCCAACCAGAACAAGCACGGCAAGCAGGCGCGTCATAGGCCTGAGTTTAGCGGATCAGAAGCGTTCTCCTGTTCAACCAGCGTGCACTCGGCGTAGGCAGCAGTCTGGTGGCCTGCCCGGGTCACCACCGCCCGCAGCGGAAAGGTGCCAGGTTCCTCCGGCGCCTGCCACTCTATCTCCACGACGATTTCCTCGCCGGGGGAAAGAGGCAGCTCCCCGGAATCCACCTGCGCGATCCCTCCATCGGGGGTCTCGGCGTTCAGGTGGAACAGCGAGGGGCCGCACCCGGCGCTGTCCCGGTTGGTCACCCTCAACTGCAGGCGCAGCCTGGAACGCGGCTCGCCGACGGCGTGCTCAGGCATGAATTCCAACTTCGGTTCGCGCTCTACGCATGGAGCGGCTGACCGCCAGACACCTACCCGCAATCGTTGTCCGGCGCCGGACTCCAGCCGTAAGACCAGGTCCGAGTAGGCATCGCGCCATTCCAACCCCGGCGAACCGGGCGCGTCCTCGAAACCCGGCGTGCCCGGCGCGAAATCCAGAAGGTGCGTCCGTCCACCGGTTGTCGAGTCCTCATAGTGGCCTAGCGCCACCGTTTGGCCTCCCACCACGCGCGGCTCCAGCCACAGATAGGCGTTCCCCCGCGGAACCCGAAGCGCCCTCGGCGGTTCCAAATCGTAGCTCCCGGCTAACTCTGCGGCTGGAACATCCGGCGCATCCAACCAACCTAGCTGCAGCCGGTGCCGGGCCGAGTAAGGCTCGAAATTCCAGAAACCCATCGACGAAAAGCGGTCGCCGTACTCGTTCAGGATGCCCGGCGCTCCGGGGGGACCGAGAGTCTCCGGGCCGAAATCCCGCGAAGCCGCATGCAGCAGGCCCAGATTGTGGCCGCCCTCGTGGGCGCCCAGCATTGCTGCCGCCTGCACCGTAGTCATGTAGTGGGCCACCAGCCACGACACAGAGAGAGGAACCTCACCCTCCCCTGTCGCCGTGAGCCGGCATCCCACAGTCGCCATTCCGGACCACGCACACCCTGCGGGCCTCGGCATCACGATGAACACGCGCTGGTAAGCGCCGAAGTCTACCTGCGTGTCGATCCTGCGGCGCACCTCGTCCCACAGCGCCCAGTACTCATCGCAACTGTAAGTCCGGCTGACCGGAACAGGGGCGAGAACCCGGCCCTCGACCCAAGCCCTTCCAACTGACACCTGACGCCAGAAGCTGCGAACCGACCACGGGCCGTCACCCAGGAACGCTTCTTCCAGCAGTTCCCTGGAGACTGCCTCAGGCAGGCTCTGACCCGGGAAGACCACGGGCACGACCAGCAGCTTCTGCGCCCCCAATGCGGAACAAGCAGGCGGGCCGGCTGTGGTGATGGAGCGTACTGCCATCTCCCCGCCAAGCGATACGCCCTCCGCCTCCGCCTCCTGCCCGCACGTCAATCCCTCAGGCATCCCCTCAGGGAATCGGAGTTCGGTTAGCGTGTCCCCTTCCACCAGCCTTACCCGGTGCTCTGCCCGCCCTTCTTGGACGTCCTCCAGCACCACGTGGTCGATGCGCCCTCGCCGCGCACCATGTGCTTCTAGCATCGCAGCGCCCTCCGGATGCCGCGCCCGAAGCGCGCGCGCCAGTTTTTCCGGAAAAGCTAACCGGAGGGCCTCGCCCGGACGTTCCCGGATCGTCCGTTCCATCAGTTTCGCCCGTGCGGCCAGGGCCTCGGACGCGTCTCCCCGCAGAACCCTGGTGTTCCAGGTACGCAGTGCCTCATCCTCCCCCCGGAGCAGGAAAGGCATAAGCAGACACAGAATCAGGGCGCATTCCGGACGGCGCATGGCTCTATCCCTCCCTTCGGCGTGAATCCGCCCATACTCGCTGTCTCAGCCGGTTTCTCAGGTCATTTGCGCCTCGCCCTCAGCAAAACCCCTCAAACTGGCCGAATCGCGTTAGCATCGTAGGAAGCCGTGGCTCAATCGGGTCCGAAAACGCCGGTCTACCGCCAGATGCTCGATTCGTTGCGCGAGTTGATCCGCAGCGGCGAGTTTGCCGAGGGCGACCGTTTCCTCACGGAGCGTCAGGTATCGGAACAGTTCCACGTCAGCCGTCCTACCGCTAATAAAGCGCTGGCCAGCCTGGTGGCCGAAGGCGCCCTCGAATTCCGGAAGGGCGTCGGCACGTTCGTGCGGGGCAAAGTGCTGGACTACGACTTGGCCAGCCTTGTGAGCTTCACCCGTAAAGCTTTATCTGCCGGGAAGAAACCGGCCACCCAAGTTCTTGCCTTCGAACCGGTCAGCGCCGTAGATCTGCCACCCGATATGTCCGCCTGGATCGCGGCCGATCCCGCCACGGAACTCTTTTACATGGAGCGCCTGCGTTTGGCCGACGGAGTGCCGGTGATCTACGAACATCGCTGGGTAGTGGCGGCTCACTGCCCCGGTTTGGAGCGGCGGCACCTGCACGGGTCGCTCTATCAGGCCTGGACTGAGGACTTTCACCTGCACCTGGGGCGCTCCGAGCAGCGCATCCGCGCCGTCAATCTGCAAGGGGCTGAGGCGCGGCTCCTTGGCGTACCTGTCGGCCAGGCCGCCTTCGAACTCCTCTGCAAAGGCCTGCTGCTCTCCGGCGAACCTCTGTGGGTCGAACGGACACTCTACCGCGGCGATACCTACGAATTCCAACAGAACCGCGGAGCGGCGGGGCAAAGCGCACCCGGCCGCATGGCGGACCGCCACGGATGACCCATTTGGTTCTGGTGGCGGGCCACGCCATCCCCCGTGACCTCCAGCGGCTGGACTCCGACGAAGGGTGGCACCTGAAACACTTTCAGGCCGGGGAAGGCGCGCTCTATGTGGAACACGCGCGCGCCGGTGTTCTGGCGGCGGCTGACGATCCCGCAGCCTTGCTCATTTTTGCCGGCGGCCAGACAGATTCTGCCGCCGGGCCTCGCAGCGAAGGCCAAGGCTATTGGCTGATCGCCGAAGCCCATTCCTGGTTCGGTTGCCCGGACGTGCAAAACCGCTCTACCACCGAAGAATTCTCCATGGACTCTCTGGAGAACCTCCTATTTGGCTGTTGCCGGTTCCGGGAATTCACCGGAGGCTATCCAAAGCGCATTACCGTGGTTGGCTGGCGGTTCAAGGCCGAACGCTTCGAACTCCACCGGGCCGCCATCGGATTTCCCGCCGCGCGTTACTCGTACCTGGGGCCCAACGATCCGCCCAACCTGAACGAAGCGCTGCACTTTGAGGCGCTTCGCCGCGAGCACTATCTCCTCGACCCCTATGGCGCCGCCGAAGAGCCTGCCCGTAAACGTCTCGACCGCAACTTCTCGCGCCGCCAACATGGGTATCACCGTTCCTGTCCCGAACTCAACGCACTGCTGGACTGGCGCGGCCCGGACCTCTTCCCCGGCCCCTTGCCTTGGGGAACCGCAAGCTAAACTGGACCTTGTCGTAGTTTCAGACCTTTTGATACTCTAAGCACTGGGTTCAGTTACACATGCGCACCGTTCCTCTCGCTCAATCGCTCCGGATGATCGAACAAGGTGCTTTGAACTGGTCTACCCGTCGGCCTCTGGTGGTGTCCTTCGAGGTCACCGATTCCTGCAACTGTTTCTGCCGGCACTGCGACCACGGCGGCATGCGCGACGACTCGAAAAACCTCAAACCGGCCGACTACCGGCGGTACATGGACGTCCTGCGGCCCGTCCTGGTGCAAGTTTCGGGTGGCGAGCCTTTGCTCCGCAATGACTTAGAAGAGGTTGTCCGGAATATCAAGAACGCCGGCACTGGCCTGCCCTATATCATTCTGGTCTCCAACTGGGCGTTGATGACCGAGCCACGCTACCTCGCCCTCCGCTCGGCAGGCGTGGATCAGTTCTCCGTCAGCCTGGACTTTCCTGACCGCCGCCATGACGACTTCCGCGGCTATCCGGGTCTTTACGACCAATTGAGCGACATCATTCCCCGCTGCGCGCGGCACGGGTTTGACGACATCGTCCTGAACACCTGCATCACCGCTGCGAACCTGGACGAAATCAATGGCTGCGCCGACCAAGCCAAGGCCTGGGGCGTGAACATCTGCTACAGCGCCTACTCGGCCCGCCGGACCGGCTGCCGGGAGCTTTTCCCGGGCGATGAGGAACAACTGCGGCGCCTCCGCCAGCAACTTGATCGCGTGGAGCAGCGGAAGGATTCGTCGCATTGGATCGTCAGCGCCACATCCACGCTTCAGGCGACCCGCGAATACTTCGAGCGGGGCGGCGCCCCGGGCTGCAAAGCCGGCCAGCGCTTCCTGGTGGTGACCTGCCAGGGC
Source organism: uncultured Solibacteraceae bacterium (assembly GCA_964460395.1). Taxonomy (GTDB): domain Bacteria; phylum Acidobacteriota; class Terriglobia; order Bryobacterales; family Bryobacteraceae; genus CAYWQS01. The sequence goes on from CAYWQS010000049.1 coordinate 9,604, forward strand.
AAGCTCCAGCCCTGCTCAATGCAATTCATCCGCTACGACCTTGGGCAACAAGCGCGCATGGCCCACGAGTTCACCGAGCAGAATGAATGCGACGAGTGCTATGTCGCCATCCGCTCCAATCTCGACAAAACGTTCCCCCAATTGGTGAAAGAAAACGTCAGCGCGTACCTTTCGCTGGGCGGCTCGCAGCGCGCCCGCAATTGCGAATGAGCGTTTTCGCAATTACGATAAAAACAGCCTGAAACGTTTAGGGCGGGGGAATAAGTCGTCTCCCCGATCAAGGCTTGTTCTTCAGGGACGGGAGTGACTTCATCCACTGTGAGAATTCAGGCAGTTGCCGACCGTTACCGGTGTCCCCCAGAAATGGAGGCCGCTTGGATTATGCCTGCCGCTGGCAGCAGTCCGGGCCGTCATATCGCTTTGATTCGGGAACAGGCCAAGGGGTTCGCTGCACTGGCCAGCGTCGAGCACCGCCGTCTTGTCCTGCCCTTCGACCCCACGGAGTTTGCCGAAAACCTCCTGTTTGAACGCTATTGTGAAAAACAGGGTGGCCCCGGCACAGAAGGCCCTTTATACTCCCTCGTCCGTCAACTTTATTATTGGGTCCGGCCGCTGCTGCCCTCGCCCTTGCGCCTCCCGATCCAGCGTCTCTACTTCTCTGGTTGGGAGCGCATCCCCTTCCCGCAGTGGCCGGTCGATTTCACCGTGGACGAACTCCTCGAAACAACCTTCGCTCTGCTTCTGCGGGCCAGTGGCCGAACCTCCATCCCTTTCATTTGGTTTTGGCCCGAGGGGTATTCGGGCGCGGTTCTTCTTACCCACGACGTAGAAACCGCCGAGGGTCTGGAACACTGCAAATGGCTGATGGACACGGACGAAGCGTTCGGCTTGCGGGCGGCCTTCCAATTGGTCCCGGAGGACCGCTATTCCGTGGCCCCTGGCCTTATTGAAGAAATTCGCCGGCGCGGCCACGAGGTCAACGTCCACGACTTGAATCACGACGGGAATCTCTTCGCGGAACGCGCGGAATTCCTGAGGAGAGTGAAGCGGATCAACGAATACGGCCGCGCCTGGAGCACTGCTGGTTTTCGCTCCGGAGTCCTCTACCGTAAACCCGAGTGGTTTGATCAGTTCGAGTTCGAATTCGACATGTCCGTGCCCAACGTCGGGCACCTCGAAGCGCAGCGGGGCGGCTGTTGCACAGTCTTCCCTTACTTCGTGGGGAAATTGCTTGAAATCCCGGTCACCACCACCCAGGACTACTCGCTCTTTAATATCCTCCGCACCCACGACACCTCCCTCTGGAAACAACAGGCCTCGCGCATCCTTCAAAAGCATGGGCTTTGCAGCTTCCTCACCCACCCGGATTACCTGTTCCACCGAAAGTCTCAGCGCGTGTACACAGACCTGCTGAAACTCATTGCATCCTTAGGTCAGTCCAAGCACGTTTGGCTTGCACTCCCCTCCGAAGTGAACGCATGGTGGAGAGCCCGCCGGGCAATGACACTCGTGCCGCAAGGCGCAGGGTGGCGGATTGAAGGACCCGGCAGCGAGCGCGCCCGCGTCGCGTTCGCTGTCCTGAACGGCGGTACGCTGCAATACTCGTTTGATCCCACTCCCTCCGCTGCCCGATTGGTTTCTCACTCTTAAGGCTCAACGTCCTCGCCGGAGAGCTTTTCGGCCGCGCCGCTACTGTCTTTCAGACGGAGTTCTCCCTGCATGAATAGAAACGCCTTGTTCAGCGGCGAAGAAGTGGACTTGTCCCGCTTCGACGACGCCTTTGCGCGGGCCAGCGTGGCGGTCCCGCAAGATCCCTCGGCCGGCGAAGTGCCCGACGGCTTTTATGAAACAGTGGTGGAAAGCGTCTCCATCGCCCGTACCCCGCGCAGCGGCAACCCCATGATCTCCTGGCAGTTACGAATTCAAGGCCCAAGTTACCAGGGGCGCCGCCTGGTCAAGAACCGTGTCATCACTGACCGCACCCTTTCCTTTCTCAAGGAGGATCTCCAGCGCATCGGACTCGAGATCGCCCGCCTGTCCGAACTCCACGAGCGCCTCCCCGAAATGCGTGACCGGGAGATCCGCGTCCTCAAAAGGACCAAGGACGGCTGGGTGGATGTCTTCTTCCTGCGTTCCTCCCAGGACTCAGCGCCCCAGGAACTCGACGACGCCCTGCCTTTCTGACCACGAGGCGGCCCAACCGGCTTGGGCTTCCGGCGGATATGCGGTAGTTTGGGAGTGTAACGTCCGCGATGACCACGCTTCCGCACCCCGCTCCGGCCAGACCGCCCGAACCAACGCCTGCGCCTGCCCCCAAACGCCGCTGGCCTCTTTTTGCTGCCGGCAGCCTGCTTGTGATTGGTCTGGGAGTGCCTCTGGCACTGTGGCGGACGGAACGGACCCAGCAAACTGCGGCCGCGGTCAAGCGCCTGACCGTGCAGCGCGGCGCCATGGAAGTCCGCTTGCGTATCAGCGGCAGCACCGCTGCCCGTCAGTTCACTGGTGTGATCGCGCCGCAGCTTCGCGGCCCCGAAAGCGACCAACCCATGGAGTTGATGACGCTGGCGCCAACCGGTTCCATCGTGCGCCGGGGCGATCTCGTGGCAGCCTTCGATCCTCAGGGGATGCGCGACCACCTGGACGACACCCGCGACGGCCTGCGCGACCGCGAGAGCATTCTGCAGAAACGGAAAGCCGAACTCGCGCTCGAACGGGAGCGCCTGCAGCAGCGCCTGCTGGCTGCCAAAGGCGTCCTGGACCGCGTCCGGCTCGACCTGAAAACCATCGAAGTCCGGAGCGCCATCCGCGCGGAAATCTTCCGCCTTGCGGTCGAGGAGTCTGAAGCGCTGTACCGGGCAGTTCAGGAAGAGGCGCGCCACCAGTTGCTTTCGCAGCAGGCTGCCCTGCGCATGACCGAGATCAGCCGCGACCTGGAGATCCTCCACGTGAAGAGGCATGAGGTGGATCTCACCAGGCTGGAGGTCTTCGCGCCCTCCGATGGTGTTGTGGTCGTGGAAAGCCAGTCCCGGCGTTCCGGAGACGTCCAGCCCTACCGTCAGGGCGACCGCCTCACGCCCGGGGCGCTGTTCGCCCGCGTGGTCAATCCCCGGTCCATGCGCGTCGAGGCCACCGTGAATCAGGCAGAGGTTGAACGCTTCGAGATCGGCCAGGAGGCGACTGTCCGTCTCGACGCTTTTCCCGGCGCTGCCTTCCGCGCACGCTTGGAATCGATCGGCGCCCTGGCCACGCAAGGCGGACGCCGCGAGCAGTTCTACTACCGCACCGTGCCCGTGGTTTTTCAGATTCTCGACCAGGATTCGCGCCTGTTACCGGGCCTTTCGGCTTCCGCTGACGTTCTGGTCGGCAAGCTCGACCAGACCCTGCTCGTCCCGGCGCAAGCCGTAGAGGTCGAAAACGGCCAGCCGTTCGTGCAAGTGGAAACCGCCCAAGGCGTGGAGAAACGTCCCATCACCGCAGGGCCCACCGATGGCTTGCAAGTGGCCGTTCTGCAGGGACTCAACGAAGGCGACATCCTTATCGTCGACTGACCCCGGGCCCCGGAAACAACCTTTCCGCATTCCTCAGCAATAGGCTTCGCGCAATCTCGAGCGCCTCCGCTTCTGAGCACCAGCGCTCGGCCACCTTCTCCGCCAACACCACGGCCACCGCCCTACGGGCCATTTGCGCGTGGGCGTAGGCAATCTCAGGGAAGTTCGAATCCCCTCCGAAGGCCAGGATTTTGTTCACGGGCACAGCCTCCAGCATCTGACTCAGCGTTGCCCGCCCCAGGGAAGGCGAGATCATCCAGGTCCAGCAGAAGTCCACCCACACGTTGGGATAGCTCTTGGCCAGCGCCATTGCCTTGTGGTGGAACGGCAGCCCGATGTGGAAGAGATCGAACCGCAGTCGGGGGAAGCGCCGGAAGAGGTTGGTCAGGTGTTCGGGGTCGGTATCGTCCAGTTGGACCCTTGCGCCGGCCTGCATGCCCGTATGCACTTGGATTGGCTTGCCTGAGGCTTCCAGCAGACCTGCCAGGTGGTGTAAGAGGTGGTCCTCCAGAGGCTGAAAACTGCCGCGCGCGGGCACGTCCCCCAACGGCAGCCGGGCCAGTGCGGCGAAACTCCGCTCCGCCTCGGCCTCCGGCACGGCCTCGAAACGCAGCCTGCGATGGTACGCCGTTGCAAGTTTCACGGCGCACAGACCTCGCGCCAGGCGCTTGGTCAACTGCTTCTCCATCGCGGACTTCAACGACCGCAGATCTGTCACGCTCACTCCGGAGAATTTCTCGATGTCCGCCAGGTCCTGCCGGGAACGCAATTGGAAATAGCGGTCGAACCGCCAGGCCTGGCGGTAATAGTCCGGATCCGGCGGGTCCGGCCACGTGATCCAATAGCTGTCCAGTACGCAGAACTCGATGCGCGCCCTTTCCCGCAACACGGTTTGATACCAGCCTGGCCGGTTCTTCTCCGCCAGCGCCGCATTGAACCGCTCGACGTTTCCGGCATGGATCTCCTCCACCCCATAGAGGTCACGGGCGGCGATTCGCAGCGCCTCCGCGTATCCGCCAAACCGGATCTCCCGCCAATAAGGCTCGAATGCCTGCCAGCGCCGCCGCAGGGGGGCGTCCGGATTCCGGACCAGGGTCAGATCTTCCCCGCCCAACCCCGCGGAGATCGCATCGTCGATCACGTAGTGTCCAATCAGGGTGAACACATCCAACGGCTTGCTGTTGCGCTCCGCTTCGGGCCAGAAGTGCTCGTGCGTGTCCCCCAGCGGCATGGCCTCGAGCGCGCGCGCCAGATCCTTCGCCAGTCCCTGAGCCCAAACCGCTGGCGCAGCGGCTTGCAGGAAGGTTCGGCGCAGCATAGGCATCGCGGGTGCGATTAGTATACTGCCCGCTTAGGGTTCCGCAATGACGTGCTCCCTGTTCGCCCCCAACGCCCGGTGTTCCGAAACCCGGCCATTGGGCCAATGAATCTTCACGTCGGCCTCGCTCGCGGACCCCAGCCCGATGTTGATCCGGGCGTCATGCACCGAGTAGAAACTGGCTTGCGAACCCACCAACACCGCTTGCCGCCTGCCACCATAGCGGAATACGGCGGTGGCGCCCACCGGCGTCCCCGCTCTCTTCCCCTTCAGCGTCAGCTTCAGCCAGTTTCGCCCCATCGCGGCCGCCGTGCCCGGTTGGTTCAGCTGGTTCAGAAGAAGAGATGGCGCTTCGTGCAGATTCACCGCCACCAGATCCAAGTCCCCGTCGTTGTCGATATCGCCAACCGCCAGTCCCCGGCTGCTGTGCGTTGCGGCGATCCCTGCTCCTGCCTCACCAATCAACTGCTCAAACCGGCCGCCGCCCAGATTCCGAAACACCACCCTGGGCGTCCGGAATGGGTACTGCGGAAGCTTCGCCTGCACTTCCGGATACACGCTGCCCGTCACATATACGATGTCAGGCAACCCGTCGTTGTCCAGGTCGGCGATGGCCGCACCCCAACCGGTGAACCGCGTTTCCACACCCAAACCCGCAGACAACGTGACATCCGCAAAGTTCCCTTTGCCGTCATTCCGGTAGAGGACGTTGGTGTCGTCGGCAAAGTGAGTCTTAAAGAGATCCAGCAAGCCGTCCAGATTGAAATCGCCTGCGGCCACGCCCATTCCTGCTTGTTCCGTCCCGTCCTCGTTGACGGCCACACCCGCTTCCAGCCCTATTTCCTCGAAGGTTCCGTCGCGCCGGTTCCGGAAGAAGAGGCTCGGGGTTGAATCCCCGGCCACGTACAGGTCCAACCAGCCGTCCTGGTCCAGATCGGCGGCGGTAACCGACATCAGGTAACTGCCCTTCGCTGCAGCAATGCCTGTCTGATTGCTCACGTCGGTAAACGTTCCATCCCCGTTATTCCGGTACAGCCAGCCTCGCCCCGCCGGCAAGCCCCGAGGCCCGCAGTTGACTGGAATGTTCTGAAATCTGCAGAAGAGATTGGCCCCCGGCAGTGGCACCTGGTCAGGGTGGAAGCGGAGATAGGTCGCCACGAACAGATCCAGATCGCCGTCCCGGTCGTAATCCAAAAAGGCGCTTCCTGCCCCCCAACGGTTCTCCCGGTGTAACAGCCCCGCCTCCGCAGTGACGTCCTGAAACCGTCCCTCCCCCAGATTCCGGTAAAGAGCGTTCTCCCCCCAGTAGGTTACGAACAGGTCGTCCCTTCCGTCTTGATCGAAGTCACCGAGAGAAACGCTGGAACTCCAGGAACGCGGCTGAAACCCGGAGCCTGCGCTCACATCCCGAAAAGTACCGTCCTTCTGGTTCCGGTAAAGCTTGGGGGTGGGACTTCCGGTTGCGCCAAACCTCCCCCCGCCCAGTTGCAGGATGTCTAACCATCCATCCCCGTCGAAATCCAGCAGCGCCACGCCGCACCCAACGGTTTCCACGATGTAGGTTTTCTTCTCCGGCTCCCCGTAATCGGTGGCCGCGCTTAACCCCGCGATCCTTGCCACGTCCTCGAACTTTGCTGGAAACGGCAACCCCGAAAACGCTCCGCGAGCAGTAGGCTTGGCGTTGCGGGTCGCAATCCCCTGGGATAGCAATAACAGCGGTGCCGCAACCCAACACAAGGCGATGATTGATCCCCAGCGCATGTTCGCAGGCCCGAGTATAGCGGCATTTCACACCTGAGAATACTGGAAAACAACTAATAGAATTCTTACAAAATCTCTGGCGGTTCTTTATAGAAACCGGCTCGCGGAAAGAACAGAATCAGCTAGTTCTGGGTGTTTGAGGGGCGGCGCTGATCCTGTCATTCCAGGCGGCGTGGTTCTACCGTTCCTCGTTCCTGGGCCGAAACTGGGTTCCGCCCTGTTGGCGGATGAAAAGGGAGCGTTTGGGTATGCAACGGCAAGTCTCCGTGTGTGCGGTTTTGCTCTTGGCAATCGGTTTGATCGCCAGCCTGCCTTTGGCGGGCCAAGTTTCCGGCCGTGTCGGCGGCAATGTGGTGGACCCCACTGGAAATGCCATCGTGGGCGCCGAAGCCACCTTGATCAATCAGGGCACGGGGGAGACGGCTGCCACCAAATCCAATGAAATCGGCGCCTTCCTCTTCCCTAACGTTTTGCCGGGCACATACACCCTCCGCGTCCGGATGGATGGATTCTCGGTGCACGAACGAAGCAACCTGGTCGTGAGCGCCAACCAGAGCCTGACGCTGGGCAACGTCACGCTCGCCATTGGCACTGTTTCGGAAAAGATTGAGGTAGTAGCCCAGGGTGCGACGGTGCAGACTGACAACAGCGGCCAAGCCTCCGTTCTGTCCAGCAACCAGCTCTCGGGTCTGATGCAAAGAGGACGCGACGTCGTCGCCCTCCTCACGGTGCTACCCGGCGTCACCCAGAACGCCAGTAGCGACGCCTTGGGCGGAAACTGGGGCACGGAAACCCCGAATATGCAGGGCATGCGCAGCCACTGGAACGCCTTCGCCCTCGATGGGCAGCCCGGTGCCGATATCGATGCCCTCAGCTTCTTCACAATTTCCGTCAGCATGGATGCCATTGACGAGGTGAGCGTGAAATCAGCCTCGTTCCTTGCCGAAAACGGACGTACGCCGGGCGCCCAGGTGAATATCATCTCGAAATCCGGCACCAAGGAGTTCCACGGATCTGCTTACTATTTCAAGCGCCACGAAATGTTCGACGCCAACAATTTTTTCAACAACCGGCTTGGCGTTAGCAAACCCTTGAGCCGGTACAACACAATCGGCGGCGTGCTGGGCGGCCCCATCTTCATACCGGGCAAGTTCAATTCCTCCAAGGATAAGCTTTTCTTCTTCGTCAGCCGGGAAGACTGGCGCATCACTTTGCCCGGGCCGCTGCTCAACACCACGCTGCCGACCGACCTCGAGCGCGCAGGGAATTTCTCCCGCAGCTTCGATCAGAACAACACCCTGATTCCGGTCTTCGACCCCCAAGCCAACGGCGCGCAATTCCCCGGAAATATCATTCCAGCAAGCCGGATCAACACCTTCGGCCAGCGCATGGTGAGTTGGCACCCGGCCCCCAACTTCTTTGACACCAGCGTCAGCCGGAACGCGTTCAATTACCGGTTTCAGGAACGGCGGGAACAGCCCAAATATCAGACGCAGCTGAAGTTGGACTACGTGCCCACCTCGAAGGACCGCATCAGCTTCCGCCCCCGCTGGTGGACCTCTGACTTGCAAGGCCAGGCGCAGTCTACTGCGTTCGGCGGAAACTTCTTCGCCCAGCCACACCACTACAAATACCGAGCCGATGCCTACGCTGGAGCCTACACCAGAACGTTCTCTCCCACCGTCATCAACGAGTTCAATATCGCTTATTCCAAAGTCCAGGAGTTAGGCACGCTGACGGACAAGTTCGACCTTGCGAACGTCCGGCGCGACAAACACGGCCTCACCGGACTCAGGCAGTTGTTTCCTGATGTCAATCCGCTTCAATTGATTCCCCAGATGTCCTTCGGAGGACTCCCCAATGCACCCAGCACCAGCTTTGATCCCAGGACCCCGATCGAGGCTGGCGACACTCGTTGGTGGTTCACCAATAATCTGAGCTGGGTAAAGCAACGTCACAACATCAAGTTCGGCGTGTATTGGGAGCAGAACGTTGCCAGCGAAGGTCCTCGCGCCGCCGGGGGCGGACACATGGGTCAGTTCGTGTTCAACCGCGACCGCAACAACCCGCTTGACACCAATCACCCCTTTGCCACTGCGCTGCTTGGCAACTTCCTCAGTTACCGCGAGTCCAGCGCCCGCACGAACGGCCAGGCCGCCGTCTACAGCCTCGAGTTCTTCGCCCAGGATTCCTGGCGTGTCAACAAGAAGCTCAACATCGATATGGGCATCCGCTTCTACTCCTTCACGCCGTGGCGCTATCGCCGCGGGATCGGAGCTGCGCTGTCGCTCGACCGCTTCGAGCTCCGGCAAGCTCCCATCCTCTACGCTCCCGCCCGGGATGCGAATGGCCGCCGCGTGGCGGTCAACCCCATCACCGGCCAATTCTTCCCAGAGCCGCAGATTGGCGCCGTGGTGCCCGGCGTTGGCAACCGCTTAAACGGAGTGGTCCTCGTTGGGGATTCCAACTATCCGGATGGGTTCCGCGAGCGTGCTCCACTCCAGGCTGCCCCGCGCATGGGATTTGCCTACGATGTCTTCGGGAACAGCAAGACCGTCATCCGCGGGGGCGCCGGGATTGCCAAGCAAACGGTCTTCTCCTCGCAGAACTCGATGTGGACCACCACTACCGCACCCCCATTCATCGAAAGCCCCAGCATCTTCTACGGCACGATTGATACTTTCTTGAACGCCGGACAGGTGTTGTTCCCCACCGATTTCTCTTCGTTCGACCGGAAATTCGACAATGTGCCCACGGTCGTCAACTGGTTGTTCGGCGTCCAGCAGGATGTCGGCCGGGGCACGGTCCTGGATGTGAGTTACGTCGCCAACACCGGCCGCTGGCTGCGCCAGAACCGCAACCTCAATACCCTTCCGCCCGGAGTGCGTTTCTTGTCCAGCAGCGTGGATCCGACTACCAACCGTCCGCTGCCCGACAACTTCATGCGGCCCTACCCCGGATTCCAATCGATCAATTACGTGGAGGATTCCGGCTATTCCAATTACCATTCGCTCCAGGTGGGCTTGAACCGGCGGTACGCCTCGGGTCTGCAATTCGGCGTGGCATACACCTTCTCTAAAGCCATGGGCATCTCGGCTCAGGATGGCGGAGGGTTACCCATGTATCGGGATTACCGCAGCTATCTTTATGGCAAGCTCGATTTCGACCAGACTCACAACTTCGTCTTCAACTACCTTTACTCCCTGCCCAACGTCCGGGCCCTGGGAGGGCACATGATGGGACGCGCTATCTTCCACAATTGGGAGATGGCGGGGATTTCCACATTTGCCAGCGGTTTTCCCATCGGTATCAACTACAGCTTCATTGATGGAGTGGACCGCCTAGGAGGTGGCGACGCAGGCCGGGTGAACATCATCGCAAAACCGACTCTCAGCCGGGGCGAGCGTACTTTCGAGCGCTACTTCAATACGGCGGCCGTTGCGGCGCCGCTCGCCCGCGGGGATTTCGGCAACGCGCCACGCGACGTCTTCAGGCGGCCCGGGATCAGCAATTGGGACTTTTCGATTTACAAGAACTTTCCCATCACGGAGCGCAGCCGCTTCCAATTCCGTTGGGAGTTCTACAACCTCTTCAACCACACGCAGTTCAACGCCGTCGACAACAACGCTCGTTTCGATGCCCAAGGGAACCAGGTGAACGGGCAGTTCGGCCAGATCACCGGCGCGCGAACCCCGCGTCAGATGCAGGGCAGTCTACGGTTTGAGTTCTGATGGCGGCGTGGCCGACGGGCGCTCCCTGCCTTGCCGCCTTGTTGGTTTCCGCCCTGGCACTGGCGGTCACCGAGGATGCCCGCGCGCTCTTTACGGAAGGGGTTCGCCTCGAGAAGGAAGGCCGGCTCCCGGCGGCCCGCGCTGCCTATCAGAAAGCTCTGGCGATGGACCCCAAACTGGTCCCGGCGCTGGCCAATTTGGGAATGGTTGAACTTCGCATGGGACAAGCGCCATCCGCCGTTCAACGGTTTCGCGAAGTGCTCAAAATCAACCCCCAACTGGCGCAGGTGGAGTTCTATTTGGGTTTGGCTCTCTACGAGAGCGCGGATTACGCTGCAGCCGCGTCCGCCCTCGAACACTTCCGCCGGTCCTACGCGGGCGATCCGCGCGCCATGCACCTGCACGCTCTTTGTCTCCTGAAACTGGACAGGCTGGCCGAGGGTGTCAGTCTGCTGGAACAGTCCGTCCGCCGCAACCAAGACAACCTCGCCGGCTTGGTCACCCTGGCCACGAGTTACATCGCTCTGCAGCGTTTGGAGGAAGCATCACAGCTCCTGCATGGCCCCTTGAAGGACCTGCAATCTCCGGAAGCGCTTCTCGCGCGAGGCATGCTGCTGAATGCCCAGGGCCGCTATCTGGAGGCTGAGAAGGCTCTCCGGGACGGTCTGGCTCTCAACCCTAAACTTCCCACGTTGCGCAGCCAGTTGGGTTACACCCTCATGCTGCTCGGGGACTATCCCGCCGCTGCCCGGGAGTTCGAAGCTGAGTTGTCCTGGAACCCCCACGACTTTGGCGCCAACGCGAATCTCGGCTGGATTCTTCTGAAGGACCGTCACTATGAACACGCGTCAAAAGTCTTAGGGGCTGCACTGCAGCTCAAGCCCGCAAGCACCGGTGTGCAGTTCCTGCTTGGCCAGGTTCATTTCTCCTCCGGGGATATGGCGAAAGCCCGCGGCCTGCTCGAAAAGGTCGTCCTCGCAAAGCCTGATTTCCGTGCCGCGCATGTGTTGCTGGCCCGTGTCTACGCCAAACTCCGGATGCCCGATGAACTTGCCCGCACCCAGTCGGTGATCCAAAGGCTCACCCAGGATGAACAAGCGCGCAATGCCGGTGGCACCGAATCGTACGGCGGCCGAGTCAACGTGCCGGAATTTGCGCCGCGCTCCGGGGGGCCGCAATGAAATCTTTCCGCCTGTTGCCGGCGCTGCTCTGGACCGCCCATTTGGCCGCTCAGGAGCCGGTGCGGTTTGAACCGGTTTCCCTCCCCAAGGCGGGCATCCACTGGACCCACGAGAACGGAGCGTCTTCCGCCAAGCATCTGCCGGAAACCGTCGGTGCGGGCGTGGCGGTGCTCGATTACGACCGCGACGGCTGGATGGATCTCTTCTTCGTCAACAGCGGACCGGCCGATTTTTACCGCCCGGCGCGGCCGCTTTCGCATGCGCTCTATCGTAATTTGGGCAACTGGACGTTTGAAGACGTCACGGAGAAGGCAGGCTTGCGAACCGCCGGCTACGGGATGGGCGCGTTCTCGGCCGACTACGACGGCGACGGCTGGGCCGATCTGCTCATTACCAACTATGGTGGAATTCAACTCTACCGGAACCGCGGCGACGGATCCTTCGAAGACGTTACGCGCCAGGCCGGGCTTGACGTGCAAGGCTGGTTTACCCATGCCGTCTTCTTCGACTTTGATCTGGATGGGCGGCTCGACCTGTTCCTTTCGAGCTTTGTTGAGTACACTCCTGAACTGAACCGTTTCTGCGGGGACCCTGCCGCCAAGCGCCAACACTACTGTATCCCGCGAGTGTTCCGCCCTACGTCCAGCCGGTTGTTCAAGAACGCCGGCGGCGGACGTTTCACCGATGTAAGCGTGGCATCCGGCATCGCCGGAGTACAGGGCAAAGCTTTCGGTGCCGTGGCCGCCGACATCAACAACGACGGCCTTCCCGACCTCTTTGTCGCGAACGATACTGTGGCCAACTTCCTCTTCGTCAATCAGGGCGGCGGCCGGTTTGCTGAAAGCGGCCTCATTCTCGGCGTCGCCTATGGTGAGACCGGGGATCCCCGCAGCGGCATGGGCGTCGACTCCGCGGATGTCGATGGCGATGGCTGGCAGGACCTTTTCGTCGCCAATATCGACCAGGAAATGTTCAGCCTCTACCGCAATCTGCAGGGAGCGGAGTTCGCCGACGATCACGCGGAAATCCGCCGTACCACCCGCCTGCTGAGCGGCTGGGGATTACGGTTTTTCGATTACGACAACGACGGCGACCCCGACCTCCTGCTGGTCAATGGCCACCCGGACGACATGGTGGACCGGGTAAAGCCGCTAGTCACCTACGCCGAACCCATGCTGCTGTTCCGGAACGAGGCTGGCTCGATGCGCGACGTCAGCCTGGAGTCTGGCGAGGTGTTCGCCCGCAAGATTCCGGGGCGCGGATTTGCCACCGCCGATCTGGACAACGACGGGGACCTTGACGCGGTGGTGACGAACAACGGAGCGGAACCACTGTTGCTCCGCAACGAGGGTGGAAACCGGAACGGCTGGCTCGGGCTGGAGTTAGTTCCTGCGGCGAGCAACTCTGCGGCCGCCGGCGCCATCCTTACCTGGCGCGCCGGCGACAACGTATTCCGCCGGCAGCGAACCGCCGGCGGCAGTTATCTCTCCGCCCACGACCCCCGGGAGGTCCTCGGCCTCGGCACAGCCTCCGGAGCGGACTGGATTGAAGTCCGCTGGCCCAGTGGACGGATCGACAAAGTGGAAAAGCCGCCGGCCGGCGTTTACCGACGGTTCATCGAAGGAAAAGGACTCGAATAGGGAAAGTGAGGACACGAACACCGTGCATTGGATCCGCGCTTTCGGGTTGGCCGCGGTGCTGCTGCCTGCGGCCCTTGCGGCAGAAATTGCCGATCTGGCCGTTTCCCAGAACCGCCGGTACCTCGTCTACAAGGAATCAGGCCAGCCCTTCTTTTACCTAGGGGACACCGCCTGGGAGCTCTTCCACCGGTTGAACCGCGAAGAGGCTGAACGTTATCTGGAGAACCGGCGGGCAAAAGGGTTCACCGTCATCCAGGCGGTGGTGCTCGCGGAGCTGGATGGCCTGAATACCCCCAATTCCTACGGCCACAAGCCGCTGGTGAACAACGATCCCACGCGGCCCAACGAAGATTACTTCCAACACGTCGATTTCATCATCGACTCCGCCGGAAAAAAGGGCCTTTATCTAGGGGTGCTCCCCACCTGGGGCGACAAAGTTCATTCGCGGCCAGCAAACACGAACCTCATCTTCAACCCGGCGAACGCGCGCGCGTACGGCCGGTTTCTGGGCGCCCGATACAGGAACCGGGCCAACATCATCTGGGTGCTGGGCGGCGACCGCCCTGTCGGCTCAGGAGAGATCGAAGTCTGGCGGGCTATGGCGGAAGGCTTGGCCGAAGGTGATGGCGGACGCCATCTGCGGACTTTTCACCCCGGCGGCCGCCGCTCTTCGGCCGACCCCATGCATAACGAGGCCTGGCTGGACTTCAACATGATCCAGTCCGGCCACAACCTGAAGGACAATCCAAACTACGAATTTGTGGCCTACGACTACAACCGTCTCCCCACGAAGCCGACCTTCGACGGGGAACCCCGCTATGAAAACCATCCGGTCGATTGGAACCCCGACCGCAAGGGCTGGTTTAACGACTACGACGTGCGGCAGGCGTTTTATTGGGGAGTCTTCGCCGGCGCTCTTGGCCACACCTACGGCTGTCATGACATCTGGCAGATGGCCGCGCCGGGCCGCCAGCCGGTGGGTCTTGCGCGCGGCTACTGGTACGACGTTCTGGACCTGCCGGGTGCATTCCAGATGGGCCACGGCCGCCGCCTGATGGAGTCGCGCCCGATGTTGTCCCGCGTGCCCGACCAGTCTGTTCTGGTGGGCCGCACTGGCTTCGGCTATGATGCGGTGCGCGCCATTCGCGGCGGCGATCACCTCATGGTTTATGCTTCGAGCGGCGACGAGTTCCGCGTGCAAATGGGACGGATCAGCGGCGCTCAGGCGAAAGCTTGGTGGTATGATCCCCGGACAGGAGAAGCCACCGCTCTAGGCGTTTTCGACAATCGCGGCGTCCGCGATTTCGACCCGCCAGGCGGGCAAGGTCGGGGCAACGACTGGGTGTTGGTGCTCGATGACGCCGAAAAGAACTATCCGCCGCCCGGCGGGTCCAGGTAAATACGTTCCGGCGGTTGCGGTTCTCTGCGCTCTTCTCATCCCCGCGGCTGCGGACCCGCCTCTCAGCATCGAGCGGCTCATCGATCTGGGGCGTCTCGAGGAAGCCCGCAAACGCTTGCCGGAAGCGTCGGGTGGCCGAGCCCTGTTGTTGGAGGCGATGCTCTTATTCCGGGAAGGCCGCCCGGAGGAATCGCTGCGCAAGGTCAACGACTACCTGCGGGTCGCACCCGAAAGCCCCGACGCGCATAAGCTTGCGGCCTTGAATCTGGTAGCCCTGGGCAAGAAGGAATTAGCCGGACCACATATCCAACAGGCGGTCCGGCTCGCGCCGGCGGACTTTATGGCCCACTATTACCTGGGCATGTACCAGCTTGAGGTTCGCGAACGCGAGGCTGCGGAGCGGGCCTTTCAAGCCGCCATCCGCCTCAACCCGCTATACAGTGACTCCCACACCATGCTGGGCTACGCCCTGGAACAACTGGGCCGCGAGCCGGAGGCGCTGGCGTGTTATCGAAGAGCGGTTGAGCTCGTCCGGTTGAGCCGCGGCCAGAAGGAGTCGGCCCACCTCTACCTCGCGCGGTTTCTGATTTCACGCCAGCAGCACCAGGATGCTGCTCCGGTCCTGGAGGAGGCGGTGCGGTTCAACCCTAAGTCGGTAGAAGGCTGGCAACTCCTCGGGAGGGCCAGGACCGCCCTTGGCCAATTCGATTCCGCCCTGCTGGCGCTTGAACGCGCTGTCACTTTGGCTCCCGCCGAGAAGCGGACCCGCTACTTCCTCATGCAGGTCTACCAGCGTATGGGCCGGACCGCCGAGGCTCGACGCGAGCGGGAAATCTACGAGCGGATCAGCGCCAGCGAATCCGGCCGGCGGGAAGAGCGCGTGATGGGCGCCCAGCCTCCGCCGTGAACTCAACTCACGAAGCCTGGAAATTGAGCTGGTCTTCCTGGCTATGCTGCTTTGCCTTGACACGGTATTGCAGCGGCGCCATCCGCACATGCCGCCGGAATACCAGTCCAAAGTAGCTCTGGTCGCAGAACCCCACTTCACAGGCCACCTGGCTGATCGGCAGCTCTGTGGTTTCGAGGAGTTGCTGCGCCTTCGCCACGCGATAGCCGTTCAGGTAGTGAATGAAGGAGCTGCCAGTCGCCTCCCTGAAGAGCCCCATAAACCGGGGCTTGCTCAAGCGCGCGACGTCCGCGGCCTCCTGGATGGAAATGTGGTCCGCGAAGTTCTTCTCCAGAAACTCGAACACGGGCTTAAGCCGTTCCAAGGCCCCCTGCCGCCGCTGAAAGATTTCGGAAGTGCCCCGGATGGCGCTGTAGTGGTTCACCAGCAGCAGGAGGATCATTCGCAGATACGTATGGACAGCGAGGCGGGCGCGCCGGGTCGCCGCCGGCAACTCGGCGCTGATCCGCCGCATCAACTGCGCGACCTCGCAGGGCACGGGGCTTTCCGCCGGAATTATGTGAGGAAACTGCGTATCCATTCCATGAAACGGCATCAGGTATTCCGAACTGATGCCTTCGTGGCCGTCCATGGCGACGACTTCCGGCATGAAATACAGCACGATGGCAAATGCCGGAGGCATCCCAGGCATCCGGCTGGTGCTGTGATAAATGGTGCTGTTCATCACCATCAACTCTCCGGCACGGACCTGCGTGCTGGTGTCGTGCAGCTGGGCGTTCATCTGGCCGCGGTGCATATAAAGCACCTCGAAGTAATCGTGCCGCCGCGGCCGGACAAGGCCATACTTGCTAAACCGGAAAAAGCGCACATCCACAGGCAGGCTGGGATCGAACGGCCAGACATGAATCCCCTCGGCGTTCACTTGCGGCTCCACCACCGAGCGGACATCCACCCAAGGCATCCCCTTCATGGGCCTTATGCTATCACCGGCTCTTCTTGTGGCCAACGGTGGCCTATGCCGCTCTTTCGATATAAAGCAACCAGTCCTGCATGAGCGCGATCTGCGGGTGCCGCCAACTGCCTTCTCTGGCCTCCACGGGCATCCAGCCCAGTTGGTCGCCATTGACAGGATTCACCAGCTTGGCCCGGTAAGCGACGCCAGGCTCCAGCCCCCGCAACGTCACGGGATAGCCTGCGGGCGCGGGCAAATACACCACCCGCATGCGCCCGGGAATACCCGCGGCAGATGGCGCTTCGTAGTTCTCTGCTGTCCAGTGTGGATCGACCCACTCCGGATGAGGTTCGAATTTCTCCCAGGGCAACGTGCGCAGCCATCTGGCCGCCCATCCGGTTTGGGCGCTTCCCGGCAGGTTCATCGCTTCTTCCCAGGGCGTATCGCCCCAGCTCCGCCCGTGGGGCGAAGGTCCGTAGGGCTGGCCGGGAAGGTTGACCTGCCAGATGCCATTCGCCCCGTAAGTATGTCCGCAGGCGCCGTTCAGCACGCATGTCCAAAACATGAATCGCTGGATCTCCTCGCGGCTGGCCGCCAGGATGCCTTCGTAGTTGACCTCACCGTTAATAACGGGCATTCTCGGCTCGACCGCGTATTGTTTCGTCAACGTCCGGATGGTGTTAGGGATGCTCTTGCGGTCGCTGTGCCCCGTCTGCAGCATGTCAAAGTCCAGCACACTGGGATCGGTTACCGAATCGCGGCCGGTTTGTGACGGGTGCGCCGTCACCAGCCGCTGGAAGGGGTCGATGTGCCGAACGTAGCGCGCCACCTCTGTCCAACCTGCTTTCAGCTCCTCGCGCTCCGCGTCCTTGCGGGTGGACAGATACCACGGCATCGAAGTCTCTCCGGCTAGGCACCACACGACGGGATAAGCGCCCCAGCGCGCCACGATGGTTCGCCAGTGCTGCTTCATCTTTTCCAGGCCTAGTTTCGGCAAGTAGTAGCCCCAGCAGCCAAGGATGCAAGGCGTCAGCCCCCGCGCTACCAGATGCTGGATGCGCAGGTCCGCCATGTCCCAATATTCGGGGCGGATCCGCTCGTACCCCGGGGTCCAAGGAAAGCCTGCCTCGTTCTCCCCGCGTGGATCGAAGGAATCCATATCCGGGAACAGACCCGCTACCAACTGGATGACGTTGAAACCCTTGGTTCTCCGGTCTGCCGTCAGCCGTTGGAAGCCGTCCGGCCAGGAGAGTCGTTTAGTCAACGCCATCCACCATGTGTCGGCAAGCCAGAAAAAAGGCGTTCCGTCAGCGTAGACCAGGTGGCGCCGGCTGGCTGACACTCGCAGCGGACCGTGCCGGTACAGTGGGTTGTCCCCATCGTAAGGCTCGACGTCGAGTGTCCCTTCCAGGCCATGCAGTTGAGGATTGGCAGTATCGGTGGACACCGTGCGCCATTGATATTTGCCCGGAGCGGCAGCCGCGTAGCGGATCCCGAACGACTGGTCGCCAGCCCAAAAAGCCGGCACCGTCTGGCGGGCGCCTCCTGGGCCGGTAATGACGGCATCGACCGACACATCGCGGAAAGGATCGCGGTACGGCTTGCCTGAATCGATGCGCCACTCCACCGGCACATGAACGCGAGCGAACAGGCTGCGGGCCGCGCTGGCGGCGCCCCACATCACTGGCGCGGCGAGGAAGGAAGACCGAAGAAAGGTTCTGCGTTGCATTGACCAAGCCCCTTGAGTCCAAAGTTGGACCCAACCATCCCATCAATGCGGGAGAGTGTCGTCTGTAACGAAGGTTCTATCCATTCTGACGATCCTCTCATTCACCCTGTCCGGCGCGGAAGGCGGCGATGGCTTCCGAAGTCCGGAGGGGACGGTTGTAGAGGCGCAGGCTGCGCACGAATTGGTTCGCGACGCGCAGTTCCGGCAAACCGTTGGCCGACCGCAGGTTCGGGCTGAAGCGGCCCCAACCGAACTGGCGGGATTCGCCTCCATCGTTCAGTGTTCCGTCGATTACGAAAGTGACGATTTTGGGGCCTCCATCCACAACAGCCGCGATATGCTGGCGTTGGCCTGGGCGAAGCGTGCCCGGATCCGAAGCCCAGCGGTTCTCCGTCCGGCCGTCATTCAAGACGAGTTCGAAGGCGCCTCCACTTGCCGTCACCAGCGCAAAGCCTTTGCCGTCCGGTCCGCGGTTGTCCAGCAGGATCTGGCCGGGCTCATCGGAGCCGGGCTGCACCCAAAGCTCAAGCGAGAAGCCCGCGCGCAGATCTTCTTTGCCATGATCCGCTCGTGCCGAGCGCCGGTAGAATTCGGGCAACCGCGGCAGGGGCACACGGGACGGTACGTTGCCGGTCACCTCCAACAGCAGGCCTTCTGACGGGACTCCGCGAGCCTCAAGCTGATTCCACAAACCCGCCAGCAGGCTGGAATCGATGAGATGCACGCGCGCGACGTCTTTTTGGGTTTCTGTCAGGTAGTACTGTCCGCCGTCTTCGATGAGATCGGGGTAGGACATGCGGATGATGGGGTCGTCATCGTAGAGCACAATCTCGGGCTGTGACCAGAGGATCACCTTTCCCCGGGGCGAGTCCGCTTCGATGCCGCCAAGCAACCAGACCGGGTTGCGCTCTTCGTAGGCGATTGTGCGCCGCTGCGGATGTTCGCGGATGAAGCGTCCGCCATGGTTGTGAAACCAGTAGAGGAACTTCCCGTTTTCGCAGCGCCAGGCAAAGTTGGCGGCGCGGGGGTGCTTCATCAGGCGCCCGTCGGCGTAGCGCATGTACTGCGACGGCTCCCAGCTTCGCCCGCCATCCCGGCTGTAGGTAAACGCGGGATGCCCGTCGATGGTGCGGAACACGCAGAAGATCGAGCCATCGCTCAAGACAGAGAACGATTGCTCTTCGGCGATGGGACCTCCTCCGTCGGGGGCGCGGATGCCGATCTCTCCCTCGGGCAGGGTTTCCCACGTGATCTTCAACGGGTCGCGCTCCGTCAGGATGTTCGGGCTGCGCAGAAGGACTCCTTCGCTGGATGTGAAGAAGCCCTCGCCAAATCCGCCCACTTTGTGGAGCGGGACGTAGCCGGCGTCGCGGTAGGTGAAAGCTCGCCCGACCGTCCAGAAGAACTTCAAGCGGCCGCCGTAAGGATTCCTACGGTCGATCTCGAAGTCGCGTTGCGGGATATTGTGGCGCTGCGCCGACCAGCTTCTTCCGTGATCATCGGAGTACTTAAAGACGAAATGGCCCAAGCTGTCCACCCGGCGGTTGATCCCGTCGTTATAGGCCGGCTTGTCAGCGATCACTTCACGCACGTTATCCGTGTTGTGGTTGTAGAAAACGTAGATGCGGCCTCCCGGGGTTTTCAGGAGGACTGCATAAGAGGCTTCGGGCCCGCTCTGCGGCTCGACATCGACCGGTTTCTCCCATGTCCGGCCGTAATCGCGGCTCCGCAGGGTGATGATGTGCTGCCCGCCCGCGCCCTCGGCGCCCGGGCCCGTGGTCATCACACAGAGCCACGCCCCATCATCGGTCTTTACGACATACGGCTGATCCGCATACGACTCGTCGGGGATGATCCAACCGTTCCCGATGTACCGCGGGTCGGTCTGGGCGACGGCGGTTGCCGCGGCCATGAGCAGGAACAGCTTGCGCATCCACTTTGATGCTACTTTGCGGGGTTGGCTGGCGGGATGGTGGACGGCATGGGATTCGAACCCACGACCCCCGCGTTGCGAACGCGGTGCTCTCCCAGCTGAGCTAGCCGCCCACTCGCTGAGCCAGCTTTCAGTGTAACACGGGGTCTGCGAGGGGCCTCCGGGCAGCGGCGGATACAATGAGAGGGAATGGACGCCAACAGGATCGAGCAAACCCTCGAAAAGATGCGGCAGGACTGGGACGAGAGGGCGCGGGAGAACGCGCGTTTCTATGTCAACACGGAACGGACAGACTGGACGGACGCCGAGTTCTTCGCGTCAGGGGAACGGACGGTCGCGGAGGAAATTCTGACCGATATGACCAACATCTGCCAGGGCAAGGATCCGAAGCAGATGCGGGTTTTGGAGATCGGTTGTGGCGCGGGCCGCGTGACCCGGGCGCTGGGGCGCCTGTTTGGGGAGGTGCACGGGGTAGACGTGAGCGCGGAGATGGTGGTGCTGGCGCGGGAGGCATGCCGGGATCTGCCTGGGGTTCACATCTACCAGGGCAACGGCATGGACCTGACGGTGGTGCCCGAGCGCGAGTTCGACTTCGCGTTCTCCACCATCGTGTTCCAGCACATCCCGAGCCGGGAAGTCATTGAGAACTATGTACGGGAAGTGCACCGGTTGCTGGGTCCGGGGAGGCTTTTCAAGTTCCAGGTCCAGGGGGACGCCAGTCTGCAGACGGACCCAGATGACACCTGGCTAGGGGTCGCGTATTCCGAAGGCGACGCCCGGGAAATGGCCGAGCGGACCGGCTTTGAAATGCGCTACCACCACGGAGCGGGCCAGCAGTATTACTGGCTGTGGTTCTTCAAGCGATAGGGGCGGCGTTCACTTTACGAGAAACGGCCAGTGCCAGACCCAGTGGAAGCCGAACTTGACGACGGCGGCCCAGAGGGTGATGGCGAGGATGGCCAGGACCGCGACGAGCACCATAATGACCTGAGCCCAGGGGAACTTGCGCCCCTCGCGGCTCAGCACCAGCAGGTAGCTGGCAAAGACACCCACAAAATAAAGCAGAATCATCGGCGTGGCGAAGATCGCGAGGTTCACCACGTCCGGGGTTGGGGTGATGATGGCGGCTACGATGACGATGATCAGGATGGCGTAGCGGGAGTGGCGCAGCAGGAAGCTGGGGTTGGCGATGCGGAGCAGGGTGAGGAAAAAGATGAGGACGGGCAGCTCGAATATCAGTGACGTGCCGAGGATGACGTTGACGAAGAGGTCGAAGTATTCCGAGACGGAGATCATGGGCTGAATGCCCGCGTCCTTGCTGATACTGAGCAGGAAGGTAAGTCCGAAGCGGAAGGCGACGAAGTAGGCAAAGGCGCCGCCGAGAACGAAAAGGGTGGCGGTGCTGAAGATGAAGGGGACGGCCATGCGGCGTTCGCGTTTGTAAAGGCCGGGGGCGATGAAGGCCCAGACCTGGTAGATAATCCAGGGGGCCGAGATAAAGACTGAGGCGAGGAGGGGGAGGCGGATCCAGACAATGCCGAAGGCTTCCGTGGGGGTGATAGCCGCGAGGTCTCCGCTAAAGCCGAGGCTCTGGAGGGCGGTACGGGCAGGCTGGCGGACCGCATCCCACAGTTGCTGGGAGAAGGTGAGGCTGAGGGCGAACGCGATGACGATGCCGGCGATGCAGCGGATGATGCGCTGGCGCAGTTCTTCGAGGTGTTCCAGGAAGGACATGCGCAGCATGCCTTCTTCTTCGTCGTCCTCCTCTTCCTCCGCGGCGGCAGGGGCAGGCGGTGGTGGGGGCGGAGGAGTCTCAGCGGCGGGTGCGGGGACGGGGGCATTCCAGGCAGCCGGATCGTCACCGTCACGCTGGCCGGGATCGAGCGCGGCTTCTTCGGGGGTAAGGCGCCCCTCCGTCTCGGGATTTTCCTCCGGGCGGGGTTCCTGCGGGGTTTCAGATGGCGGCATGGGCAATCAACACGGTACAGCCAGGGCGGTGCTGAGAAGCTATCCGGCAGCGGTTTGAGGATCGGCTCCCGGCGAAGTGGGGACGACCCCGTCGGGGCGCCGGGGCACGGCCTCGCCGGAACTGGCGGACAACTCAGCGTTATCGGCGCCCGAAGATGCGGAAGCGCTTACGGAAGATGGGTCGGCGGGATCCGCCCCGGAAGAGGCGGCATCGCTGGACGCGGTCGTCGTGGAGGAATCGCCGTAGGCGCCGTAATCGTAGGAGGCGTCGTAGCCGTAATCGTAGTTGTACGTGGTGTCGCTGGCGTAATTGGAGGCTGCCTGGGCCACTTCGTTGGCCTCGCGGCGCAGTTCCTCGTTTTCCCGCTCAATGGAAGACATCTCACGGTTCCAAGTGTCTTTTAACTCATTGGAGGCGCGGCGAAATTCGCCGATGGCTTTGGCGACGGTCTTTCCGAGTTCGGGCAGCTTCTTGGGCCCGAACAGAAGGAGGGCAAGGACAAAG
Organism: uncultured Solibacteraceae bacterium; assembly: GCA_964460395.1. Lineage (GTDB taxonomy): Bacteria > Acidobacteriota > Terriglobia > Bryobacterales > Bryobacteraceae > CAYWQS01. The sequence continues at coordinate 32,176 of CAYWQS010000049.1, forward strand.
ATCACGATTGTCTCTTGCCAGCCCAGGGGACCCATACGGTGACTCCTTGAATTCCATAGGTATGATAACGAACCCTGCGGAAGAGGGACAACCGGACGGGTCAGGCGGTGTGCAGGAGAGGCAGGGCGTTCTGGCCGCAGCAGCGCTTGAATTTGAGGCCGGAACCACACGGGCAAGGGGCGGAGCGGGGTGTGGAGGCGGGGGCATTGGGTTCGTTTTGTCCGGGAGGCGGCGGTTCGGCGCGGGGCCTTTCTTCCGTTTCCAGGACGCGGACGAGTTCCG
>CAYWQS010000050.1:0-31402 GCA_964460395.1 uncultured Solibacteraceae bacterium
CGGCCCCTACTACCACTTCGGGATGCGCGCCAGCGTTCCGCTCAGTTCGAGCTTCACGGCTGGCTTCCAACTGGTAAACGGATGGAACAACGTGGAGGATAACAATAGCGGCAAGACGGTGGGAATTACTACAGCGTGGACGCCCGCAGGCGGAAAGGTGGGCTGGTTCAACACGTATTATGCGGGTCCTGAAACCAACGCCGCCAACGACGGTTTCCGCAACTTCAATAGCAGCGTGCTCACGGTCAATCCAAACGACTTTTTCAACAGTTATCTCCAGTTCGACTACGGCACGGAGAAGTCGGCTTTGGGCGGCAGCTACGACTGGATTGCGGTTGGCGGTGCAACGAAACTTCAGTTCACCCCCAAGTTCGCGGTGATTCCCCGCCTCGAGTACTACTACGACAAGGATGGCTACATCACTGGCGTTCCGCAGAAGATTAAGGAGTTTACGCTTACGGGCGAATACCGATTCCTGGACAACTTCTTTTCGCGCATCGAGTACAGGCGGGACTGGTCCGATCAGCCTGTTTTTGAGCGCGGGGCGATCACTGGAGCAAAGAAGTCGCAAGATACCCTAGCCATTGGGTTTGTGGCGTACTTCCCGCAGCCACGCAGATAGCGCACCCCTCCCGGCGGATGTGATATGCAAGGAGGGCGGTTCGCCGCCAGGAGGCTCCTTGCCGCAGGCCGGCCCGACATTCACCCGCTCTCCGGGTTGCATTGCCAAGTTGGAGAGGATGCGGGCCGCCTTGACTCATCGGGAGGCCGATTGCGTTCCGGTAAGCGATTTTTTCTGGGGCTCTTTCCTCCGCAGGTGGAGGGAAGAATTGGCCTTGGCTCACGATGCGGACATTTACCGCTACTACGATCTCGACTGGCAGGCCACCATCCCCAATATGGATCCGCACATTCGCACCTTCGAGGTCATCCGCGAAAACGAGCAGGAAGTGGTGGTTCGGACGGGATTTGGGGCAGTCATCCGGAAACGCTTTGATCAGGCCAGGCCGGCGTTTCTCGGCTTCGACACGGCCTCCCTCGATCAGTTGGAAGCCTTCCAGTTTGATGATGCATGGGACGAAAGGCGGTACTTCCATCCTGGAGACAATCAGATCGCCGGAGTGGGCGATGGCTTTGAACGCCAGTCTCCGGCGTGGGTGGAGAAGGTTCGCTCGCTCCACGCGGATTTCCCGGTGTTTGGCAGCGTGTGCGAGGGGCATGAGTTGCTGTGGCGCATCGTGGGGAGCGAAAACACGCTGTTGTGGATGGCAGCAGAACCGGAACGGTTGGGGCGCCAGATTGAACGCATTTGCGCGTTCGCTGTCGAGTTGGTTCAGGCCCAGATTCGTGCCGCGGACGGCATGCTGGACGGCATGGTGATCTGGGGGGATATTGCGTACAAGAAGGCGATGCTCTTTTCGCCGGTTTACTGGCGCAAGTGGTTCCTCCCCGGTGTGCAAGAGATTGTAAGGGTTTGCCACAGCTACAATCTGCCGGTGATCTATCACGGCTGCGGCAACGCCAGGCGCGCCTTCCCCGATCTGATCGCCGCCGGCGTGGACGCCTACAACCCCTTGGAAGCAAAATCAGGCCTGGATGTTGTAGACCTTCGGCGGGATTTTGGTCACCGACTGGCTTTTTGTGGCAACATGGACGCCCAGATTTGGGCAAATGGCACCCTCGAAGAATTGCAGTATTCGGCCCTCAGGAAATTGAATGCAGCCAAGGGAGGGGGATACATCTTTCAGTCGGACCACTCTGTGCCGGGCAACGTTAGCGCGGAAAGATATGAGTATGTCCTCACGCTGGTAAGGCGCTTCGGACGCTATCCACTGCACCTTGGTGAATTCGATATCTCGTTGGAATAAAAAGGAATGGCGTCCCCAGGGGGATTCGAACCCCCGTTATCGCCGTGAAAGGGCGGTGTCCTAGGCCGGGCTAGACGATGGGGACGCACAAGCGGGCTATTGCCCGCCACTCATTTCATAGTGTAACGGCCTGTTCTCCGGCTGGTCAAATGCCGCTCAGTTAATAACCTGCTCAATCTTGCCGATGCGAAGGATAGCCATGCAGGTGCTGGTTGCACGACAGGCCATCTTCGACCGCTCTCAGTCGGTAGTCGCCTACGAACTGCTTTATCGGCCCTCTGCTCCCGCTGGTGAAGCCATGAGGGGAGACGATCTGGCGACCTTTCACGTCATATCAAGCCTCCTTTGGGACATCGGGCCGGACCAAATGCTGGATGGGCGGAGGGGCTTCATCAACGTCCCCGAGTCTCTTCTGAATGACCAACGGTTGCGTAGCCTGCCGGTGCAATCCGTCGGGTTCGAGATCTTGGAGAGCACCAAGCCAACCGCTGACGCCCTGGATGCCTGCCGAGTCCTGCGCGAAGAGGGGTTCGTGCTTGCTCTGGACGACTTTACTGGCCAGGAATCCTTAAGGCCCTTTCTATCCCTGGTGGATTGGGTGAAGGTAGACTTTCGAGAATCCCTTGGGATTCTCCCCAAACCACTGGAAGACTATCGCACCCGGCGGTCATTGCGCCTGCTGGCCGAGAAAGTGGAAAACGAAGCCGAATTCCGCCGGGCGGCGAACGCCGGGTATTCCTACTTCCAAGGATTCTTCTTGGAGCGGCCTAAGTTGCTTACCGGAGAGCGGCTTCCGGCTGGCGCAAGGACCCGCCTTGAACTGTTGCAGGCACTTGCCCGACCCGAACTGGAGCTAAGGAAGATCGAGAACCTGGTCACCCGCGATCCCGGACTGTGTTACCGCCTTTTGAAGTTCGTCAACTCGGCGCGCTTCTCACACAGCACCAGCATTTCATCGGTGCGTCAGGCTCTGGTGCACTTGGGAGAGTTGGAACTCAGGCGCTGGGTCAGCTTGGTGCTGCTGCCGGAACTGGCCGCCGGCCGCCCAAAGCACCTGTTGTCGGCCGCAGTCGTGCGGGCGCGCATGTGCGAATTGACAGCGCTGGAGGCTGGATTGGCTCCCTTGGCGCCGCAGGCATTTCTCACTGGAATGCTGTCTCTGCTGGAGGCGATCCTGATGCGGCCCATGCAGCAGATTGCGGACGAACTAAAACTTCCAGAAATGTTACGCGCTGTGCTCGTAGAGGAGAGCCCCGACTGCGACCTCACCCACCTGCTTGCTGCCGCGCGCTCCTATGAACACGCCGATTGGCATTCGCTGATCGATTTGGCAGAAGTCCTCCATACGCCGGTGGAGCGGTTGGCCGAGGCGTATCTCTCGTCCGTGAGGTGGGCCCGGTCAATGGCGGTCGCCAGTTGAAACGAACCGCTGAGCGAAGACCCTCAAGCCCACCAAGGCTCTCCCTCCTGTATGTTTTCGCGCAGGAAGTCCGGATTCAAGTCGAGTCCCAGCCCGGGGCCCGATGGCAGACGTAAGTTCGAATTGCGCACCACCGGCGCATTAGAAGCCGCCATCCGCTCCACCTGGCGTGTCGGGCGGCCCAAAGCGCTTTCGCTCCGGTAGAAATTCTGAATGGAAGCAGCGAAGTGAGCTGAAGCAAAAGTGAGCACCAAAGTACCAACATTGTGTAAAGCCACAGGAGTGCGGGTAAGCGCGGCGTAGTCGGCGATTTTGCGGGTACCCGTAAGCCCCCCGGCAAATGCCAGGTCCGGGTGGATGATGTCGCATGCCTGGGCGTCAAGAAATGGCCGGAAGCCCCGCACCAACTCGAGTTTCTCGCCGGTGAGGATGGGGATGCGCGTGGTGCGCCGCAACGCTGCCCAGCCTTCGTGAAACGTAACGTCGAGCGGATCTTCGAGAAACAGAGGGTGCATCGGCTCCACTGCCTTCGCGACAGCGATGGAACTTGGTGTGTCGAGTTCATTGTGGCCGTGCACGGCGATGTCAATCTGTTCGCCTACAGCTTCACGGGCGTTGGCGTAGGCCCGGGCGACGTCCCGGATCTGCCCGGAACTGAGTGTGCGGGCAAACTTGGCGGGCGGGACGCCCAACACGGGATCGATCGAGATTTTGAAGGCCGTGAACCCCTCTGGCATGGTCCTGATGCGAGCGGCCCATTCCCGGCAACTCCCCTGGTCCAACAGGTTGACGCCAAGACCATGGGAGTACATGGGTATCTCCTCACGGAATGGGCCGCCCATGAGTTCTGCGACGCGCCGGTTGAGGATCTTGCCAGCCAGATCCCACAGAGCAATATCGATTCCCGAGATGGTCGGGATGTGGGCCATGTATGTGTGCATGAGAGAAACCATGTTGTGGAAATGGACCTCGATGGAAAGAGGATCCTTTCCGATCAACATGGACTTCATCGTTTCGATGCGGGCACGCGCCATCGGGCCGGTGGCGCCAGCCTCGCCGAAGCCGGAAATGCCCGCGTCGGTGTCGACTCGAATCAGGCAATTGCCCGTGGCCGTTTTCAGCCCCAGGGCCCGGATGGCCGTGATCTTGACTTTGCCCTGTAATGGTTGCGCCAGCGCGCGAAGGACGGGAAAGAGAGGGGTGGTGGCCGCGGCGGCCAGAAATGCACGGCGTGAATGCAGCATTGGTGCTTCCTTCCGGGACCCACTCTATCGCAGGATGTCAGCCTATTCAGCTTTCTCCTTGGGTACCAACGGGACCGGTTTCAGCCTCTCAATTCGGACTTGTGCGACGCGGTGGTGCTCCATGGCGAGTACTGTGAAGCGGCGGCCGTTGGCTATTACGACATCCTCCGCGGCTGGAATGCGTCCCAGCCGGAACATGAGGAACCCGGCCAGGGTTTCAAACTCCTCTTCCACGGGTACTTCAATGCCGTATTGCGATTGGAGGTCCACCAAACTGATCGTGCCCTCGACAGTAACGTCTTCCGCTTCAGGTGGCGCCGCCGACGCCTGAGCGTCAAACTCGTCCTCGATCTCGCCGAAGACCTGCTCGATCACGTCTTCGAGCGTGATGAGTCCGGCCAGCGATCCGTATTCATCCACCACGATGGCCATGTGCGCGTGTCCGCTGCGGAATTGATCCAGCACCTGATCCAGCCGTTTCGTTTCGGGCACGACGGGGGTTTTCCGCAAAATGCGGCGAAGATCGAAGGGCGGAACGCTTCGGCGGCGCTCGTTTGCCTTTCTCCGGTTGGCCCATACGTCCAGGACGTCTTTGACGTGGATCGCGCCTAGCACGTTTTCCGGATCGCCTGCGTAAACCAGCAGGCGAGAGTAGCGGCTCTCACTGAAAACACCTAGTACTTCATCCAGGTCTGCCCGGTCACTGACCATCACCAGCTTATTGCGCGGCACCATCACCTCGCGCACCACGTATTCTTGAAGTTCGAGCAGCCGTTCCATCGCGGTGCGCTCGAAACTCGTGATCTGACCGGCACTGTGGCTGGCGGCCACGATGAATTTCAGCTCTTCATGGGAATGGCCTCCCGGGCCAGGCCCGCTGACGCCAATCCAGCGGGAGAGCCGCTTAGACGAGCGTTCAATTGTCCACACAAACGGTTCCACCAGTTTGTAGAACACCAGCAACAATGGGGCGACGAGGACCGCGAGTCGGTCGGAGCGCTCGATGGCAAGGTTTTTCGGCACCACCTCGCCGATCACCACGTGAAGGTAAGTCATCAGGGCAAAGCTGGCCACCAGCATGACCACCCGCAACACCCCCCGGGCCAGAGGTGTCATTACGGGCTCCAGCCAGGTGTGGAACATGGCGTACAGGGTGTCTTCGCCAACCCAGCCCAGTGCCAGGCTGGTGAGGGTTACTCCTACCTGGACGACTGACAAGAGCCGTTCCGGGTTGGCCAGCAGGCTCAAGGCGGCGCTAGCGCCCACCACGCCTTCCTTGGCCATTTGGCGCAGGCGGGAGGGCCGGACCGAAACGAGAGCCGTCTCCGCCGAGGCAAAAAAACCATTGATGCCGATGATCAGCATCATCAAGAGCAACCGGTAGCCGGAGGCAAGTTCCATAAAGCGAGAGCGGTGGCTGAGCCTCCTATAATTCTAGGGATGCCGGTGGAAACTGTCCTGCGCGCGATCAACGCGCTGGTGTTGGTACTGGCGCTGGTGGTTCTGGGCGCTGGCTATTACTTTCTGTGGCGGACTCTGCCTGAGGATTCCGGACGCCTCCCGGCGCCGGTATCGGGAGAAGTGAGGGTGGAGCGGGATGCTCGAGGGGTCCCGCACATAACGGCGCCCACAGTGGAGGACGCGTTGTTCGCCCAGGGCTATGTTACGGCCCAGGACCGGTTGTGGCAGATGGATGCAATTCGCCGGCGTGCAGCGGGGGAACTGAGTGAAATTGCGGGGCGCGCCGCGCTGGAGAGTGACACGACGGCCCGAAAACTGCGGTTGCGCCGCATCGCGGAGGACTCAGCGTTGCGGCTGAACCCGCAGGATCGTGCGTTACTAGGCGCCTATGCACGAGGCGTAAACCATTTCATCCGGACGCATCACGGCCGCTACTCTCCTGAGTTCCAGTTGCTCAGCTATGCGCCGCGGCCCTGGCGAATTAGCGACACGTTGTTGGTGGGTTTGGAGATGTACCGCACGCTGACTACGACTTGGGACGACGATCTGTTGCGGTTCCAGATGTTGGAGGGCGGCCAGCCGGAAAAAGTGCGAGCCTTGTTTCCGCCCCGTTCTGGCGAAGAGATTCTGCCTGGCTCGAACGCTTGGGCCATTTCGGGGCGTCACACCGCCTCGGGCAAACCGATTCTGGCTAACGATCCCCACCTGCCCTTTACCAATCCGGCTACCTGGCACATGGCGCATCTGAAAGCTCCAGGCTTGAACGTGGCAGGCGCCACCTTGCCGGGAGTGCCCGGCATTATTTCCGGGCACAACGAGTTCATCGCCTGGGGCATCACCAATCTCGGCTACGACGTGCAGGACCTTTACCTGGAGCAGATCGACTTGCGGACTGGCCGTTACTCTCACAAAGCGGAGGTGCTCCAGGCGCGCGCCGAAAACGAGTGGGTGGCGGTCCGGGGCGAGAAGCCTGTTCCGATGGTCGCCTGGGTGACCATTCATGGACCGGTATTCACCACTGTGGGGCGCCATGCCTTCACCTTGAAGTGGACGGCGGCCGAACATGGGCTCTCTTCCTATGCCATTCTCGACATCAACCGCGCGCGCAATTGGCAGGAGTTTCGCGCTGCGCTCCGCCGGTTTTCCGGACCCGGACAGAATTTCGTATATGCCGACCGCGAAGGCAATATCGGGTATCAAGCGACGGGCTGGTTACCCGTCCGCAAAGGATTCGATGGGAGTTTCCCACTGGACGGAGCATCCGGGCTGAATGAATGGGAAGGCATCATTCCCTTCGAGGAACTGCCGTCATCGCTCAACCCGCCTTCGGGCCGTATTGTCAGCGCCAATCAAAATGTGTTCCCGGAGAACCTGCCATACGAGGTAAGTGGCCAGTTTGCGTCACACTACCGGCAACGCCAGATCGATGACCGGCTGGGCTCCCGCCAGGTGTGGAAGCCGGAGGAAATGTTAACGATTCAAAAAGACGTCTACTCGGGCCTTGCTCACTTCCTGGCCCAGGCAGCAGTGCGGGCCGTCGAATTGCATTCGGCGCCGCCCGCCTCCGCCTTGGATGGCGCTGGCCTGTTGGCCGGCTGGAACGGCCAGATGGAGGTGCGCATGGGGCAGCCCTTCCTGGCGCAACTGCTGTTTCAACACGTGCGGCGCATGCTGGCGGAACAAGCGAATCCGGGCAAGGGGGCGCAATACCGCTCGGAGATCAGCGGTGCTGTTGTCGAGGGTTTGTTGCGGGAACGGCCTGCTGGCTGGGTAGAGGACTGGGACAAGCTTTTGGTGCAGGCACTCGCCGACGCCGTCGACGAAGGGCGCCGAATGCAGGGCCGCAACCTGCGCAAGTGGGATTGGGGCGCTTTCAATGCGGTGGCTCTGCAACACCCCGTGTTCGCCCGCGTGCCTCTCGCTTCGAGCTGGTTCAATATAGGCCCTGTGCCGATGAGTGGCTCCTCCTTCAGCATCAAACAGACCACCCGCGCGCTAGGACCTTCGATGCGCTTTGTGGCCGACTTGTCCGAATGGGACCAATCGCGCATGAACCTGACACTCGGCCAAAGCGGCCACCGCCTGAGCGGACATTACAAGGATCATTGGGAAGCCTACTATGTAGGGAAGAGCTTCCCTCTCGAATTTGAAAGAATCCAGGCGAAGGCCAAGCTGATCCTTGCGCCTGGACCGTAAGGAGCTTCGGCAACCACCATGAACCGGCCCACTTGGATTCTGCTTGCATGCGCCCCCTGGCTAACGGCGGAGGTGGCGTATTTGAAGCCGCCGAAGGAGGTTCTGGATGTCCTTCACGCACCTGCGGCGCCCAACGCGATTCCCAATCCGCCGCGCACTCATCTCCTGCTGGTCGAGCCGCGGAACTACCCGCCGGTGGCAGAGCTGGCAGCGCCCACGCTCCGGCTCGCCGGTCTGCGCATCAATCCTGCCAACAACGGGCGCCACAGCCCGATGGGCGTCGCAACCGCCGCCACCGTCAAGGAGATATCGACCGGCAAGGAACTGAAACTTCAGGTTCCTGCGGGCGCGCGTCTCACGGGTTTTGAGTGGAGCCCCGACGGCAAACAATTCGCGGTGTTGAACTACACGAACACTAGCGTCGAACTATGGGTTGGCTCTACAGGCTCGCCCGTCCTGCGGAAAGTGGCGGGCCTGGCAGTGAACGACAGCCTGGGAGGCGCCGTGGAATGGTTGCCGGGAAGCACGGAACTGCTCGTCCGTGCGGTGGTGGCCAACCGGGGACCAGCCCCTCCAGCCCAAGCGATTCCTCTGGGACCGAACGTTCAGGAAACCGCAGGGGGGGCACAGCCTCAATGGACGCTGCAGGACATGTTGCGGTCACCACACGATGAGAAGCTGTTTGACTACTACTGCAGCTCCCAATTGATGGTAGTGAACTCCGCCACGCTCAAGTCCTCGCCCATTGGCAAGCCCGCAATCTTCAGCCGCGCCGAACCGTCCCCGGACGGCAAGCTACTCCTTGTGAGCCTGGTAAAGCGCCCCTATTCCTATCTGCATGCCTATGCGGACTTTCCGCAGGACCTGGAAGTATGGGAACGAACTGGGAAACCCGTCAAACTGATCCACTCGGCGCCGTTGCGCGACAAGGTGCCCCTGGAGGGCGTCCCCACTGGGCCACGCAATGTCCAGTGGCGGGCTACGGACCAAGCCACGTTGCTGTGGTGGGAGGCCTTGGATGAAGGCGATCCCAAAAAGAAAGTGCCGCACCGCGACCGGTTGATGATGCAGCGTGCGCCGTTTCAGAGCGCCCCACTCGAGGTCACTAAGACGCAGCACCGGGGTGCGAGCCTGGTGCAAGGCGAGGGTGGTCTGGTCATTGTCGGAGAAGTGGAGCGCGAACGGCGCTGGCTTTACTTCAAGCGTGTCTATCTGGACGATTCCCAAGGCGAACAAAAGCCCTTGTGGAACTACAGCATGCGGGAGCGATACAACAACCCAGGCTCACCCCTCACCAGGGTCTTGCCCTCGGGCCGGCGCATCATGCGGCAATCTGGCGATTTCGTTTTCTTCGCCGGCCAAGGCGCCACCCCCCAGGGCGACCGCCCATTCCTGGATCGCGTGAACCTCAAAACCGGGGAGAAGGAACGCCTTTTCCGTGCCGGCGAGAAGGGTTACGAAAGCGTAGTGGATGTTCTGGACGACGAGGGAACACGATTCCTCACCCGCTATGAATCGCCCACGGAGCCACCAAACCTGTTCATTCGCGTCCGTGGCTCAGATGTCCGGCAGCCGCTGACGGCTTTTACCGATCCCACTCCTCAATTGCGCAAGATCAAGGCCGAACTCGTGAAATACAAGCGGGCCGACGGCGTAGACCTCTCTTTCACGCTGTATCTGCCGCCTGATTATCAGCCGGGCACTCGTCTCCCCACGATCCTATACGCCTACCCGCTGGAATTCACCGACCCCGGCGTGGCTGGGCAGGTTGGCGGGTCTACGCAGCGCTTTGTTCAAATGCGCGGGGCGTCGCACCTTTTCTTGCTGCTCTCAGGCTATGCGATCCTGCACGATGCCACGATTCCGATCGTGGGAGACCCGGAAACCGTCAATAACACGTATGTCGAGCAACTGACGGCCGGTGCCAAGGCTGCGATTGACAAGGCGGTGGAACTGGGGGTAACTGACCCGAACCGGGTTGGCGTCACTGGACACAGCTACGGGGGCTTTATGACGATGAACCTGTTGGCGCACACCGATCTGTTTCGCACGGGCGTGGCCCGCTCCGGCGCTTACAACCGGACCCTTACCCCCTTCGGTTTTCAAAGCGAACGCCGCACTTACTGGCAGGCCAGCGAGGTCTACTTGAAGATGTCGCCTTTCCAATACGCCGACAAAGTGAACGAACCAGTTCTGCTCATTCACGGGGAAGCGGACAACAACGCCGGTACCCATCCGATGCAAAGCGAACGAATGTATCAGGCCATCCGGGGCAATGGGGGGACAGCCCGTCTGGTCATGCTTCCGGCGGAGTCGCACGGATATGCGGCCCGGGAGTCAATCGAGCATGTTCTAGCGGAGACCCTACTTTGGTTTGACCGGTATTTGAAGAGCGCTACGGCTCTGACCAGCGGCCGGTGAATTTTTCTTCATTCTGCTGAAACCCTAAGATCGGGGTGCCCGTCTAGGGAGGTGTACGGCACTGTGAACCGCCGAGACTCCGGCGGCGGCCGTGCCCCCGATCTTTCCCCGAAAATCTAAAACCCGAAGAAGGAGCAAGACATGAACCGCTTACTCAGCGTGCTCAGTGTTGGTGTATTTGCGGCCGGATTGGCGGTTGCTGAACCTGCCACCACGGTCAATTCGGATTCCCGTGAGGTTCTGAAGCAGCTTTCGTCCGAGGCTGCCGAGGCCCGGAAGAGCGCCAGCGAAATTGCCACGGTTGCCCGCGACAAGCGAGCCGACCTCAGCGTGGTCAATGAGAGGCTCGCCGATGTGGAGCAGCGCGCCGCCAGGATCAAGGAACTCGTGGCGCAGCTCGAGAACAGCCCGGACCTGAATCTGGCTCCTGCTGAGATGGACCGCCTGAAGCAGCTTGCGGAGCTGATGAATATCTTCCTCGAGAACAAAAAGGCAGTCGCCACCGATGGGCTGAGCGCCGCCGACCGCACTGCGCTGCGCAACCATGCACTGAGCGTGGCTACTCGCGCCGAAATGATTGAAAAGACTGTATCTAAGCGCCGCAGCTAAAGCTAGCTCACGACCTCGTTTCACAGATTCAAAGCCCTCGTCAGAAGGGATCGACCGCGTCAATTGACTCCCACCCCGGCGAAGCTTCCGCGACTTCGCCGGGGCATTCTTGTTTGCGGCCCGCGTACAATGGCGGGCGGGAGACCACACAAGTGCCTACCGACATTGCCGGCCTGCTGGCCCGCTTGGGGATTCAGGAAACCAATTCTGGTGCATGCGGAATTCGTTGGGTTGAGGACCCTTCGGGCGGGGACTTGGTTTCGCTCAACCCTGCCACTGGTGAGCCGATTGCCCGGGTCCGTATGGCCTCGGGCGAGGACTACGACCAAGTCGCTGCTGAGTGCGCATCGGTTTTCGAACGCTGGCGCTTGGAGCCTGCGCCCCGCAGAGGTGAGATTGTCCGCCAGATTGGGAACGAACTTCGCGCCGTAAAGGATGATTTGGGCGCCCTGGTTTCCCTGGAAATGGGGAAGATCCTCGCCGAAGGCAAAGGCGAAGTGCAGGAGATGATCGACATTGCGGATTTCGCCTGCGGCCTCTCCCGCCAACTGTACGGCCTCTCGATGCACAGTGAACGGCCCGGCCACCGCATGTATGAGCAGTGGCATCCGTTGGGTGTCACTGGCGTGATTTCGGCGTTCAATTTCCCGGTTGCCGTTTGGAGTTGGAATGCGCTCATTGCGGCGGTCTGCGGGGATCCCGTCCTATGGAAGCCGTCCTCGGAAACCCCGCTCACCGCCATCGCCGTCACACACATCGCCAACCGCGTGCTCGAGCGACACGGCTGGCGGGGCCTCTTCAGTCTGGTGATCGGCCGCGGCTCCACTGTGGGAGAAAGGCTGCTGGCGGACAAGAGGGTGCCGCTGGTCAGCGCGACGGGCTCCTGCCAGATGGGTTACCGCGTGGCCGAAGTGGTTGGCAAACGCCTTGGCCGCACGATCCTGGAACTCGGCGGCAATAACGGTGTCATTGTCTGCCCAAGCGCCAATCTGGATCTCGCTCTTCGCGCCGTTCTATTTGGAGCTGTAGGCACCGCCGGCCAGCGTTGCACCACCATCCGGCGCTTGTTTGTTCATCGTTCCGTGGCGCCTGACTTTCTAGGGCGCTTGACGCGGGCCTACGGTCAAGTGCGGATCGGAGACCCTCTGGATCCGGAGACGCTGATGGGGCCGCTGGTGAATCATTCGGCGGTGGAGGAAATGATGCAAGGTCTCGCGCGCGCCGTGGAACAGGGTGGGGAAATCCTCTGTGGCGGAGCACGCTTGGCGAGGAGCGGCTTCTTCGTGCAGCCCACCATTGTGCGGGCTCGTGCAGACATGCAGATTGTTCAGGAAGAGATCTTTGCACCAATCCTCTACGCAATCGAATACGAGTCGTTGGACGAGGTGATGACGTGGCACAACAATGTGCCGCAGGGACTCTCCTCGGCAATCTTTACGGAAAACCTGATCGAAGCGGAAACCTTCCTGAGCGCCCGGGGCAGTGATTGCGGCATCGCCAACGTCAACATCGGCACCTCCGGCGCTGAGATCGGAGGGGCGTTCGGCGGCGAAAAAGAGACCGGCGGCGGGCGCGAGGCTGGATCGGATTCCTGGAAGGCGTACATGCGCCGGCAGACGGTCACGATTAACTGGTCAAAGGATCTGCCTTTGGCGCAGGGCATAGAATTCAACCTGTGAGAATCCGTTTCCGGCCCGCGCACTAACTCTGCGTGCGGCTCATTATGCCTCTGCTCCTGTTGCTTCCTCTGCAGGCGCAGGCTCCATCCTCCGAGGCCCGCCGGTTGGACCAGACCATCGAGGCGATGCAAGCGGTCAAGCAACGATTGAACGAACTACAGACTGAAGTAGACGGCCTGCTGCGCCTGCTGAGCGAGCATAAAGGGGCCCTGACTGCCCAACCGGCGCCATTCGGTGGTCCGGCAGCCACTGCGGCAGCGGTCATCGAACCGGATAAGCCGCGGCCCGTAAGCCGCTGCGCCGCGCTTACCAAGGATGGCAGCCGGTGTACACGGGCTGCATTGCCTGGTGCCCGCTATTGCAGGCAGCACGGCCTCGCCCGCTAAGAGGCCGCTCAGTTAAGGCGCAACTTCTCACGGAACCGCTCGCGCACTGTACGTCGCGCCCGTGATAACTGCGTGCGCACGTTTTCCTCCGTCAAATCCATCACTCGCGCAGTCTCCCGCGTGGAAAGCCCTTCGTAGTCGTGCAGAAGCAGGATACAGCGCTGCGACTTCGGCAGCGCGCGCAACGCTGGCCCCAATCGCCGCAACTCCTCCTGAATCAGCAGTGAGTGCTCTGGACTCCCGGCTGGCGAGGGGCGGTCCGCCGCTGGATCGGCGGGATCGAACGAAATCCCCAGCGTCCTTCTAGACCTCATCCTCATGCCCCTGCAAACCCTTCGCGCGATGCGGAATAACCAAGCCCTCCCTGACTCCCGCTTCTGCAGGCCGGGTAGACCGCGCAGCGCGTGCAGAGCCGTGACCTGCGCTACATCCGCTGCATCGGTGCTGCTGCCGCACACCAGCAGCGCATGCCGGAACACCGCCTCACTTACCGCTGCGCAAAACCGGTTGACCGCCTCAACGTTGCCCTGCAACACGGCTTCAATCAGGTTTGCTTCAAACATCGGCACGGGTTTCAATTCCGAGGCAATCTGGGGACCAAAAGCCCAGGATCGCTGCTACGACTTTCATTTTTGGTGTATTCGGTAGAACTTTCTGGGCCATTCGGTAAATCTTCCTGTCACAACCACCGGCCAGCGCCGCACTTGTCACCAGAGGAATGCCCTCGAGTTTTTGGGTGTGAAGAGGGACGGCAAAGTATGAAGAAAAGCGCATGGATGGCCGGATTATCAGGGATCGTGGCGCTTTGTCTCGTGCCTTGGGCCGAAGCCTGGCACGACGAGCCGGAAGATAGCCACAAATCAGCTCTGCTGACCGCATCGGTCCCTTCAGAAGGGTTCAAAGTCGTTGGCCGCAACGACCTTGGCATGCATTGCGTAGATGGCACGGACTATTCTGTCTTCTCCATCCTCCCGCCGTATAACAACCTTCGTGTGCATCTCATCGACAAAGAAGGCAAGCTGGTGCGGGATCCATCGAAAGTACGCGTGACGTATTTATCGGTCAAGGATCCTTCCGGCTCTATCAACACATCCTCCATCGGAAAAACCAACTTCTGGCAATATGCACAAGCGTTATTTGGCGTGGTGCTGAAGCCCGACGTGGGCCTCGCCGGGCAAGCGATGCCCGGCGGGTCCAACACACCGCAACCGATGAAATTCGATCCTGCTACCAACGAGTTCTACGCCGAGGGAATTCCCATCACACCCTACCCCGACATTGGTGGTGCGAAAAACTACTATCCGCTCATGCGAGTCGTCGTGCGCAGCAACGGGGGAACAATGCTCGCCAGTTCCGACATCGTTCTGCCCGTCTCTGACGAGATGGACTGTAAGCTCTGCCATGCCTCCGGGGTGGCAAGCGGCGCGATGCCGCCCGGCGGATGGGTGTGGGACGCAAGTGCACAGAGGGACTTTAAGCGGAACATCCTGAAACTACATGATGCCAGCCGCGATCCCGTCCGCTGGCCAAACCTTCTCGCTGCTGTGGGGTACAAGCGCGAAGGACTCCTGGCCACTTCCGACTCCGGCACGCCCGTGCTATGCGCAAGATGCCACAAGTCGAACGCACTACCCGGAACTGGTTACGGCACTCTTCGCCAGTTGACGACCGTCATCCACGCCGCCCACGCGAACGTGCTCGACCCCATCACCAACACGCCCATGGACGCCATCGGCAACCGCGCTTCGTGCTACCGTTGCCATCCCGGTTCCGAAACCAAATGCCTCCGCGGCGCCATGGGCAACGCACTGGCCTCAGACGGCACTGTCCTCATGCAGTGCCAAAGCTGTCACGGCAATATGGCGGCCGTCGGCGCATTTGCCCGCCAGGGTTGGCTGGACGAGCCGTCCTGCGAAAACTGCCACACCGGCAATGCGTTACGAAACTCTGGCCAGATTCGATACACTTCCGTGTTTTCCAGCGAGGGGCTCTTCCGGGAGCCGGCTGACCGCCAGTTCGCCGAGGAGCCGGCCAAGCTTTACCGGTTGTCGAAGGGCCATGGCGGACTCAACTGCGAAACGTGCCACGGCCCCACACACGCCGAATATCCGAGCTCCCATGCCAACGACAACCTCCAGATCGTCAAGCTGCAAGGGCACGACGGGACGCTGGCTGAATGTACCGCCTGTCACAAGCAAATGCCCGAAACTGTCACCGGAGGACCCCATGGGCTCCACCCCGTGGGGCAGTACTGGGTGAACAAGCACGAGGGCGCTGCGGAAAGAGGCGTTACTTCTTGCCAGGTTTGCCACGGCCCGGACTACCGCGGCACCGTCCTCTCTGCCGCTTTGGCCCCACGCACGTTCAAGACCGAATGGGGTACGCGCATCTTTGCCAAAGGTGCGCCCATCGGGTGCTACAACTGCCACAATGGCCCGCGCGGCAAATGAACTGCTAAAAAAGCCCGGGAGGTCTGGCTCAGGGTGAGACCTCCCGGGAATCAGCGTTCAACGCAAAGCTGGGAGATCGGTCAGCGCAGCGAAGCCTCCACTTCGTCCAGCCAGTCGGGACGCTTCAGCACTTCACGGGGGCGCGACCCGTCCGGCGGGCCAATGATCCCTTCGCGCTCCATCATGTCCAGGATGCGCGCGGCCCGGCCGTAGCCGAGCCGCAAGCGCCGCTGCAGAATGGATGTGGACGCCTTGCCCATCTGCAGCACCACCTTCACGGCGTCCTGGTACATGGGATCTTCGGTTCCGTCAAACTCCTCGTCGCCAGCGTCCTCGTCATCGTCCGACGGAGGCGCGATCAGAAAAGCGTGGTCGTAGTCGGGCCGCGCCTGCTCTTTCCAGAACTCGCAGACGTCCGAGATTTCGCTTTCGGTGACAAACGCGCCGTGCACTCGCAGGAGCCGCGACGTGCCTGGCGGCAGGAACAACATGTCGCCCTTCCCCAGCAGATGCTCGGCGCCCATCACGTCCAGCACGGTGCGGGAGTCCACGCGCGTGGCCACACGGAAGCTGATGCGGGCAGGGAAGTTCGCCTTGATGAGTCCCGTGATGACGTCGACGCTGGGCCGTTGCGTGGCCAGCACCAGGTGGATGCCCACAGCGCGCGCCATTTGGGCCAGCCGGATGACGCTCTCCTCCACCCCCGCGCGCTCCAGCATCATCAGGTCGGCCAGCTCGTCGATGATCACGAGAATGAAGGGAAGCGGCTTGAGTGGTTCTTCAGCCAATTCCGCCGAGCCGTCCTCGGGGAACAATTCCAGCGGCTTTTCACGCATCTGGCGGACTTTCTTGTTGAACTGATCGATGTTGCGGCAGCGGTGCTCGGCCAGCAGCTTGAGACGCCGCTCCATCTCCATCACGGCGTTGCGCAGCGCGTTCACCGCTTTCTTCGGCTCGGTGATGACGGGCGTCAGCAAATGCGGAATGCCGTCGTAGATACCCAACTCCACGCGCTTGGGATCCACCAGGATCAGCCGCACTTCGTCGGGCGTCGACTTATACAAGACGGACATGATCAAGGTGTTCAGCATCACGCTCTTGCCCGAACCTGTCGAGCCCGCAATCAGCAGGTGCGGCATCTTCTCGAGCTCCGTGACGCGAATCCGGCCGCTAATATCCTTGCCCAGGGCGATGGTGAGGCGTGAAGCGGCTTCGCGGAACTCGTCGCTCTCAAGAATGGCGCGCAGGCTGATCATCTCGCGGCGCGTGTTCGGTACCTCGATGCCCACGGTCGGCTTGCCGGGGATACGCTCAATCAGAATCGATTCGGCCTGGAGACCGAGGCAAAGATCTTCGCTCAAGGTCGTGATCTTGGCAATCTTTACGCCTGCATCCGGTTTGAATTCGAATGTCGTCACCACAGGACCAGGGTTGATCTGCACAACGTTCCCTTGGACGTTGAACTCGCCCAGTTTCTCCTTGATCCGTCCGGCGACGTCCTTGAGTTCGGCTGAGTCGTACCCCTCGCGGTCAGGCGGCGGGTTCAGCAATTTGGTAGAGGGCAGCTTGAAAGCCGTCTGCCGCGCCGGCTCACTCTTGCGGGCGGCTTTCTTGACAGGCTCAGGCGCAAAAGGACGGATGCCCGGGTCGGACAACGGCTCATCGGCCAGCGAACGGATGGGGATTTCGACCGCTTCCTCGTCCCATGGGGGCGGCCCGCCATCCTCGAAGGCCGGGGACTCTGGAAAACCGCGCAGCAGCCGTGCAGCCTCCTCTGCAGCCACTTGATCCTGGATGGGGGGCGGTTCGAGGTCGGCCAGCAACCCGGGCGATTCCAGCACCGGCGCGGTGTCCTGGAAGCCGCGCCTGCCGCCGCGCCGGGGCTCAGGCTGTGGTTCGGCCTCGCCCACATAGACAAGGTCGGGTGCCTCCTTGCGGCGGCGCTTCGGCAGCAGATCCGTCAGCCAAACCGCCGCTGCGTCGGCGGCCGAAGCCACGGAAAAGGAAGATACCAGATAAAGGGAGGTGACAAACAACGCGGCCAGCAACAGTAAGGCGCCCAGAGTGTTCAGATACAGAGTCAGGCTGGTGGCCATCAGGTGGCCCGCCACGCCTCCGATTTCAAATGAATCACCAAAGGGGTGCGCAGGCGAGAGGATCGTCAATGCGCTGGCCACGCAGACGATCATCACTCCGTAGCCGGCGACGCGCACTATGGGGGACTCCATCCGCCGGTTGCGGACCCAGTGGACACCGGCCAGCAAAAGGACTGCCGGCGCCAGCCACGCTGCCAACCCAAAGCCCTGGTAAAGCAAATCGGCCAGGATAGCGCCCAGCCGGCCCACCCAGTTCTCCGGCTTCGCCACAAAGGTTGAGTTGTTCAGGGAAGGGTCCGAAGCGTGGTAGGACGCCAGAGAGAGAGACAGGCCAAGCGCCACGAACAGACACAAGATTCCTATCAGCTCTCGAAGCCGTGGAAAGCGGACCAGAGACCCAATCATGCTTCCGGAAATCCGGAGAGCAATCGCTAGAGCGCTATCGAGTATACCAGAGTAATCAACAAAATCCTCTCAGAACGGTGCCGGATTTTGCGAATCAGGGCTGCACTGTCACCGTGACAGGGTTGCGCAGGGTGAACGTCAACGCGGATTCGGCAGGGAATACGGCCGGATCGCCTCGAGTGGCCATGGCCGTGCCGGCGCCAGCAGCGCCTCCGGCGCCGGCGCCTATGGCCGCCCCCTTGCCTCCGCCAGCAATGGCCCCAATCGCCGCACCAGCGCCGGCCATGATGCCCCCGCGGACTACGTCACGTTTGACGGTGCTACTGGCCATCGTTTCACGGCTGCTCGTTTGTACGGTCACCGGCCCCTGAACAGTATTGATTGAACGGAGGGTGACGCGCAGCAGCGCCCGGCCCTTCACCCGTCCGCCCGGATCGCTCAGAGCAACCAACCCGGTAACGTCGGCTCCCTTAGGAGCCACCACCACGCCATCGACTACCAGGGGTTCCATTAGAGAAGCTTCGAAGGTCGATCCTGTGGCCGCCGTCTTCGTGGAAAGAGCGATGGTCGTCCGGACGGGAATGGGTGTTCCTGCGGGCAAAACCAGTTGTTTGGGCTTCGGAGGTTCGGGAGGCGGCGCCTTCGCGGTAGTCTGGGCTGCCGGCTGGTTAGTCAACTGCTTGGCAGGACCGCCTTTGGCTGCCGCCAGGCTCTGTTTGGCCTCCTCGAGCTGCTTCTCGAGTTCCGCTACACGCTGCGCTGCCTGGGCTTCCGCCTTGGCCGCTTCGAGTTGCTTTTCCGCCTCCGCCACCTTTTGTTCGGCTTGGCTGACGTCAACGGAGCGAGAACCGCATCCGCCCAACCAGAGTCCCACCGCCAGCGCCAGAATCATTGCATTCCATCGCGTGGTCATTACTCTCCGCTCCTTCCAACTACATCGTCAGACCGGGGTGGACTTTGTTCAGCGGGGGCGACCGAACTGCCCGCCCTGCACCAGGAGGGCCCGGTGGTCAAATGGTTTTCAGATAAGCCAGCAAGTCAGTCTTTTCTTCGGCGCTCAACACCTCGTCGAAGGCGGGCATCGTGCCCTTGCCCTTGTTGATGATGGTCATCACGGATTCGTCCGTCACCTTCTGCCCAGTGGAGAACTTACCCTTCTTGTACAGTCCCTTCAGGCTGGGACCGAGCTTTTTTTCGTCAGTATCCGCGGAATGGCAGACGCCACATTGTTCGTAAACTTCCTTACCCTTTTCGGCATTGCCTTTGTTCTGGGCCGGGGCAACGGCGGGCAGGAAGAAAGTGGCGGCAGCGGCGGCCAACACGAACTTGCGCATGAGGTGTAGCAGGCTCCTTAGATAAGACTTCCTTCATTGTACAATCCCCGCGTGCGGCCTACCGTCATAGTTTTTGCTCGCGCACCCCAGGCCGGAGCAGTGAAAACGAGGTTAATCCCATGTCTCGGTCCCAGGGGGGCGGCCGTGTTCCACCGAGCGGTAACAGCTGCGGTACTGGAAAGGCTGGGGCGGTTTCCGGGGCTCGAATTGCACACCGACGTACCAACGTCCGAGTGGCCCGGATTCCGCGGACCCAGGCGCACCCAGGCGACAGGCGGGCTTGGCGAACGGATGCTGGCCAGTCTTGCGAACGCTCTGCAGGCAGGTGAAGGACCTGTCGCCCTGGTGGGGAGCGACTGTCCCGGGCTCACGGCCGGGCTGGTGGGGCGCTTGCTCGGGCTGAGATCGGATGTGGCTCTGGGGCCCTCCAGCGATGGCGGATTTTGGGGCGTTGCCGTCCGGCGAATCCACCCGGCAATGTTTGATGGCGTGGTTTGGTCCCAGGCTGATGTTTTCCGGCGCACCGCCGCTGCTTGCCGCCGCGCAGGGCTGACGGTGACCCGGGGACCGCTGCTGGACGACACCGACGAACCAGGTGACTTGGCGCGTTTATACCGGTATCAGCGGGAGTCGTGCCCGGCCCCCGTCTACCACTGGCTGCGCCGCCGCTTCAAGTGCATTAAACTCATTCACTTCTAGAATTTCCGAACATCGGACATTTGACACTGATTTTCCGTTTGTGATAACCCTGAGTGTTCAGTTCGGATTCAGTCATGCCCGACGACGAGAAGCCCGATAGCACCCCCCCGCCAGCGCCAGAGCCCGGTGGAAGTGTAGAAAGCAAACCGCCTTCACCGCCGGCGCCCAAGCCTCCTGCAGCCAAACCGGCAACTCCGGCTGCCCCGAAGGCTCCTGCCGTGATGGCGGCCACACCGTGGGAGGCCGAACTGGCGGCCGCCGTGCGCGACCGGTTCGGGGAGAGCATCCAGGAATGCTCCACCTACCTTGGGCAGAGTTTTGTGGTGTGCCGTTCCTCGGCAGCGGTTCCGCTGCTCAAGTACTTAAAAGAGGAGTGGGGGTTTGACTACCTGGTGGATGTCACCGCTGTGCACTGGCCGAAGCGAGAACAGCAATTTGACCTTGTGTATGTTGTGTACAGCTTCGCCCGGAATGAACGGATCCGGATCAAAGCGCTCCTGAAGGAAGGCGAGAAACCTTCGTCGGCCGTGGGCGTTCACCTCACTGCCGACTGGTTGGAGCGGGAAGTGTTTGACATGTTCGGCATCGAGTTTGCAGGCCATCCGGACCTGAAGCGCATTCTGTTGCCCGACGAGTGGAACGGCTATCCGCTCCGCAAGGATTACGGCATCTTGCAGATGGACAATCAATGGGTTCAGGAGTACCTGGGCATCGAGAGCGGACAATAACCATGGCGGAAACCTTCCTCGACAGCACCGAACTCGTGCTCAACATGGGCCCGCAGCACCCCTCGACGCACGGCGTCCTGCGCGTTGTCGTAAAACTGGATGGCGAGAAGGTGCTGGGTACCGAGTGCGTCATCGGCTATCTCCACCGTGGGGTGGAAAAGATCGCCGAGAACCGCACCTACGTGATGTTCGCACCCTATGTGGACCGCATGGACTACGTGGCGGCGGTATCCAACGGGTTGGGCTACTGCCTGGCAGTGGAGAAACTGCTGAACACGGAAGCTCCGCCCCGTGCTCAGGCTGTACGAGTCATCCTCACGGAGCTGAACCGCATTGCCAGCCATCTCGTATGGTTAGGCACTCACGCTTTGGACATCGGCGCCATCACCCCGCTTTTCTACTGCTTCCGGGAACGTGAAACCATCCTGAACATCTTCGAGAAATACTGCGGCGCACGTCTCACCACGCATGCCTTCCGTATCGGCGGTCTCCAGTACGAAGTCTACGAGGGCATGGAAAAGGATTGCCTGGAATTCCTCGACGTATTTGACAAGAAGGTGGACGAGTACGAAGAACTTCTCACGGGCAACCGGATTTGGGTGGAGCGTATGCGCAACGTGGGCATCCTCACTGCCGCGGAGTGCAAGGCCTATGGAGTCACCGGGCCCATGCTGCGTGCCGCCGGTGAGAAGTGGGACATCCGCAAGGCGATGCCATACAGCGGTTACGAGAAGTACGACTTTGAGATTCCCGTTGGAACCAATGGCGACAACTTCGACCGCTACATCGTGCGCATGCAGGAAATGCGGCAATCGGCCCGCATTGTGCGGCAAGCCATTCAGGACATCCCGGAAGGGCCCATCATGGCCAAGGTGCCCAAGGTGCTGAAGCCGCCAGTGGGAGAGGCCTACGTCTCGATCGAAGCGCCCAAGGGTGAACTGGGCTACTACATCGTCAGCGACGGTTCGTTGCAGCCATACCGGGTGCGTGTGCGGCCGCCCTCTTTCGTCAACCTGCAAGCGCTGGACAAGATGGCCCGCGGCTCGCTGGTGGCCGACCTCGTCGCCATCATCGGTACCATTGATATAGTGCTCGGGGAGGTGGACCGCTAATCCCGGGCCGGAGGACCGATGAGCAATCTGATCAAGAAGTTTTTCCTGGCTGATTTGCTGCAGGGTCTGCGGGTGACCTTTCGCAACCAGCATCCGAAGAATATAGTCACCGAGCAGTATCCGGCCGAGCGGCCCAAAGTGGCGGAGCGCTACCGCGGCGCACCGCGTCTGAACATTAACCCCGAGAACGGTGAAACGCTCTGCATTGCCTGTGACCTGTGCGCCTTGGCCTGCCCCGAAAACCTCATCGTGGTGGGGTGGGAACGCAACCCCGAAACCAAGCGCAAGGATCTGATTCACTTCACGTACGACACCTCGCGATGCATGTTCTGCGGCTTGTGTGAAGACGCTTGTCCGGTGGATGCGCTGGAACTGACCCAGGATTTCGAATTGGCGAGTTACTCGCGGGAAGGCGCGATCTTTGACCGGCAGACTCTCGAGGAAGGCATTCAGCCGACTCAGTACAAATTCTAAGCCGCGGTCCGGCCGGGTCCGGCGCCGCGCGCGTTTCGCCGTTGGAAGCTGAACCCTATGCTGGACACCGTTTTCTTTTACGCGTTCGCGGCCCTCACCCTGGGGGGAGCGCTGCTGACCGTCACGTTGCGCAGCGCCGTTCATTGCGCCGTGGCCCTGATCGCTTCGCTGGCCGGCGTTGCCGGCTTATTCCTCCTGATGTCCGCGGAGTTCCTGTTCGCCGTCCAAATTGTGCTTTACATCGGCGGCATCATGGTGCTCTTCCTGTTCGTGATCATGCTGGTCAATCTGGACCAGGCGGCCCGCGAACGACAGTTTCATCGCCATTGGTGGGTGGCGCTGGTCTGTGCCGGGGGCACTGGCGCCCTGTTCGTCACCTTCCTGCTGCGCGGATCGTCCTTATTCCGGCTGGAGCAGCCGGCCGCCCCGCTAACTCTTCCGGAAGGCAACACCCAAGCGCTGGCGGATACCCTGTTCCGCGAATACCTGGTCCCGTTCGAGCTTGCCTCGATCCTGCTGCTGGTGGCCATCGTCGGCAGCGTGATCATGGCCAAGAAACGAGTCTGATGCCATGTTGCACCCCATCACCACGACCCACTATCTGGTTCTGAGCGCGGCCCTGCTGATCATTGGCGCCGCAGGCGTTCTGATGCGCCGCAACGTTGTCGTGATCATGATGTCCATCGAGTTGATCTTGAATGCCGTCAACATCAACCTGATGGCCTTCAGCAAACATCTGCAACAGCTGCACGGCCAGATCTTTGCCATTTTCGTCATCTGCGTCGCGGTGGCGGAGGCAGCCGTGGGGCTGGGCATCCTGATCGCCCTGTTCCGCAACAAGGAAACCGTGCAGGTGGACGAGATCGACCTGCTGAAGTGGTAGGAGCGCCGGCCCCATGAACTTCCTCGAACTCTTGTGGCTGATCCCGATCGTCCCCCTGTTGGGAGCCGCGATAATGCTCTTTGCCGGCCGCTCGCTTTCGAAGCCGGCCATTAGCGTGATTGCCCCGGGCGCCGTTGGCGTCAGCTTGCTCCTGTCGATCGGCGCAGTGGCGCAATTGGCCGGCCTGCCAGCTAAGACCCACGAGCAGATCCTTTACACGTGGCTGCCCCTTCTGAAGGCTGACTTCGGTTTTCTGCTCGACCCCCTCTCGAGCGTCATGGTCCTCGTCGTCACCGGTGTTGGATTTCTCATCCACGTCTATGCCACCGGTTACATGGCGCACGAGCACGGCCCGAGGCACGGCGGGTTTTACCGCTTTTTCGGCTATTTGAACCTCTTCGTGTTCTTCATGCTGATGCTGGTGCTGGCGAACAACTATGTGCTGTTGTTCGTCGGCTGGGAAGGCGTGGGATTGTGTAGCTACCTGCTCATCGGTTTTTATTTCCATAAACAATCCGCGAGCGATGCGGGCAATAAGGCGTTTATTGTCAACCGCATTGGCGATGCCGGGTTCATCCTCGGCATGTTCTTCCTCTTCCAACTGACTGGCTCTCTGCGCTTTACCGACGTCAATGCCGCGCTCGATTCGGCGCGCTTCGGACCGGAAGAGGCGATGTTCGGAGTGCTGACGGTTTGCGCGTTATTGCTGTTCGTGGGCGCCACGGGCAAGTCGGCGCAGATCCCCCTCTACGTGTGGTTGCCCGACGCCATGGAGGGCCCCACTCCGGTTTCCGCCCTGATCCACGCGGCCACCATGGTGACCGCCGGCGTCTATATGTGTGCGCGCTCAAACGTCCTATTTCAGCTCACGCCGGAGGCCTCTCACGTGGTGGCGGCCATCGGGGCGGCTACTGCGATCTTCGCCGCCTCCATCGGATTGGTACAAAACGACATCAAGCGCGTGCTGGCTTACTCGACGGTGAGCCAGCTTGGTTACATGTTCCTGGCGGTTGGCGTTGGCGCTTACTGGGTGGCGGTCTTTCACCTTTACACGCACGCTTTCTTCAAGGCCCTCCTCTTCCTTGGCTCCGGCAGCGTTATCCACGCTATGAGCGGTGAGCAGGACATGCGCAAGATGGGAGGACTCAAAGACAAGATCCCCGTCACTTTCCGCACAATGTTTGTTGGTTCTCTGGCGATTGCAGGCATCCCGGGCCTGGCTGGCTTCTTTTCCAAGGACGAAATCCTCTGGCAGACCTGGAGTAGCCCGCTGGGCTCGAAAGCGCTTTATGTCGTGGGCCTGCTGACTGCGGCAATGACTGCCTTCTACATGTGGCGGCTGATGTTCCTGACCTTTTACGGCGAACCGCGTATGGATGAGCGCACCCGCCATCACATTCACGAATCGCCGCGTTCCATGACCATTCCGCTCACCGTTCTCGCTGCGGGCAGCGTCGTCGCCGGATGGATCGGTATGCCGAAGGTGTTTGGTGAGAGCGGGTTCCAGCAGGCGTTCGAGCATTGGCTCGCACCGGTCTTCACCCCGCTGGCCAGCGTGCTGGCCCGCCACGGGGGCGAGCACGCCCACCACGACACCACCATGGAATGGGTGTTGATGGGGCTCTCCGTGGGTCTGGCGTTGGGCGGCATCTTCATTGCCTACCACCTCTACGTGAACCGGCGCCGCGTCGAGATCCCCATCGGCGGACCGCTTTACCCGGTGCTGCTGAATAAGTGGTACGTCGACGAAATCTACAATGCCCTCTGGGTGAACGGCTTGGCGAAGGGAGGTGGTTCCCTGATGGCCCGGTTCGACCAGAAGGTGGTCGACGGCGGCGTCAACGGCGCCGCTTGGCTCACCCGCGCCATCTCCACTCTCTCCATCTGGTACGACACTTGGGTGGTGGATGGATTGGTCAACCTGACGGCCTTCACCGTGCGCGCCTTCTCCTTCCCGGTGCGCTTCTTCCAGACGGGACGCCTGCAAAGCTACGCCCTTGTGTTTGTCGTGGGTGTGCTGGCGCTGTTCGGATTTCTGCTCACGAGGTAATTCGGCATGCAAGAGCATTTACTCAGCCTGGTTCTCTTTACGCCGCTGGCCGGCATGCTGGTGTTGCTTTGCATTCCATCGGGCCACAAGACACTTCTCCGATGGTGGGCCAATCTCACCGCGCTGGCGGGTTTTTTGGTTTCGCTGCCGCTGCTGTTGAACTTCAACCGCGATGCCGAAGGCTACCAGTTCGTCGAGCGCTTCGACTGGATTCCTGCGCTTGGCGTCCAGTACCTCGTTGGCATCGACGGCATCAGCCTGCTGATGGTGCTGCTCACCACCATCATGGGCCTGCTGTCAATCTTCTCGTCATGGGACACCATCGACAAGAACGTCAAGTCCTACTACGCCATGTTCCTGCTCCAGCAAACGGGCATGATCGGCGTCTTCATCTCGCTCGACTTTCTGCTGTTCTATGTGTTCTGGGAACTGGTGCTGGTGCCGATGTATTTCATCATCGGCGTCTGGGGCGGACCGCGGAAGCTCTACGCTGCCATCAAATTTTTCCTCTACACGCTCGCCGGCGGCGTGCTGATGCTGCTCGGAATTCTGACCCTCTACTTCCAGCACGCGGCACAGTTCGGAACTTACACCTTTGAAATCGAACAGCTGATGAAGCTGCAATTGCCACTGGGCCTGCAGCAGCTCGTCTTCTGGAGTTTCTTCCTCGGCTTCGCCATCAAAGTGCCCATGTTCCCCTTCCATACCTGGCTGCCCGATGCGCACACGGAAGCGCCCACGGCCGGTTCGGTGATCCTGGCGGCCGTGCTGCTGAAGATGGGCACCTACGGGTTCATCCGTTTCTCGCTGCCTCTTTTGCCCGATGCCGCCGGCAGCCAGGCGATTGTCACAACGCTGGCGGTCCTCTCTCTGATCGGCATCCTTTACGGCGCCCTGGTCAGCCTGATGCAGAAGGATTGGAAAAAACTCGTGGCCTACTCCTCCGTCAGCCATCTGGGCTTCTGCACCTTGGGCATCTTCGCGCTGAACCAGGCGGGCATCGCCGGCAGCGTGATTCAGCAGATCAACCACGGCATTTCCACCGGCATGCTCTTCCTTATTGTCGGCGTCATTTACGAAAGGAGGCACACCCGCGAGATCTCCGAATACGGTGGCTTGGCTCACGTCATGCCGAATTACGCCATTGTGTTCGCATTCGCCATGCTCTCCAGCGCGGGACTGCCGCTGCTCAACGGGTTCGTGGGTGAGTTCACCATTCTGCAGGGGGCGTTCGACGCCAACCGCACCTGGGCATTCTTTGGCGTGCTGGGCATCGTTTTCGGCGCTGCTTACCTGCTGTGGCTATACCAACGAACAATGCTGGGCCAGGTGACCAACGAGAAAAACCACGGCCTGCCTGACCTTAACTGGCGCGAATGGGCTGTGTTTGCACCGCTCATTCTCTGGGCAATTTCGATCGGTGTGTATCCCAAGCCCTATTTCGACATTCTGGAGAAACCCGTGGCCCGCATCGTCGAGCGTGTTCATTCCGTGCAGAATGCCGCAACTCTGCGCGCTACGCAGGAGGAAGTCCGCCGATGACCAGCCCCTACTACACCGCCACCGACCATTTCGTGTTGCTGCCGGTCATCCTGCTGGGGTTGTTCGGTTGCGCCACGCTTTTGTTTGACTTTTGGGTGTTCCCCCGGGCCGAACAGCGCCGCTGGCTGCTTTTGTTCGTTTTGCTCGGCGAAGCCTTTGCCGGTGTCGCATTCTGGCGCCAGCAATCGTTTCTGCTGAGCCATGGCGGGGTCATTTCCGCCTTCAACGGCTCGCTGGTCGTAGACCAGTTCGGCCTGTTCTTCCAGTGGATTCTGCTGGCCACTACTGTTTTGGTCGGACTGATCTCCTACCGGTATCTGGAGATCAAGGACGAGCACCACGGTGAATACTATGGGTTACTGCTGCTGGCGCAGGTAGGCATGTTCTTCCTGGCTTGCGGCGCTGAACTGGTGACGCTCTTCGTAGGTCTGGAAACGATGGCCGTCACCTTCTACGTACTCGTGGGATTCTTGCGGAGGGAACAGCGTTCCAACGAAGCGGCGCTGAAGTATCTGCTGCTCGGCGGGTTCTCCAGTGGCTTTCTGGCCTACGGATTCTCCGTACTCTATGGCATCGCTGGGTCCACCAAGCTGCGTGATATTTCCACCGCCGTGGCCAACCGGGAACCCAACGATCCGCTTCTGTTGTTGGCCATCGGCACTGTCACCGTTGGCCTGCTGTTCAAAATCTCCGCCGCGCCGTTCCACATGTGGGCTCCGGATGCCTACGAAGGAGCCCCCACCACCATCACCGCGTTTCTTGCGGTGGGCTCGAAGGCGGCCAGCTTTGCGCTGCTCCTCCGGATCTTCCTGGCCGCTCTGGGGCCGGTGCGTGACACCTGGGAGCCGCTGCTGATCGGCGCGGCCCTGCTAAGCATGACCATCGGTAATATTGCTGCGGTCACACAGACCAACACGAAGCGGCTGCTGGCTTACAGTTCGGTCAACCACGCCGGCTACATCCTGCTAGGTCTGATCGCGGGCAATACCACCGGGATCACAGGCGTGCTGGTGTACATCCTCGTGTACACGTTCATGAATATTGGCGCCTTCCTGGTGATTGCTTCGCTAGCCCGTCAGGGCATCAGCGGAGAAGATATCGATGATATGTCGGGCCTCATGAAGAAAAGTCCCGCGCATGCCATTTGGATGCTGATCTTCCTGCTTTCGCTCGCTGGTATCCCGCCCACCGCGGGCTTCATCGGGAAATACTACATCTTCCTGGCGCTGCTGCAAACCGGCCACTATGCGTTGGCCGTGGTTGCCGTCCTGTACGTCGCCGTGGCCGTGTTCTACTACTTCCGGCTGCTGAAGAGCATGTTTCTGGGTGACGCCCAGACCGATACACCGCCCCCCGCTTCCAGCCTGGGCGTCCGCGTGGCGCTTGGTGTGACTGGAGTGCTCACGTTGCTCATCGGCGTTTACCCCGAACCCTTCCTTCGGATGATCGAGCAGAGTCTCACCCGCTGAGGACATGCCATGCAAGAACTGCTGACCCACCCCCTGACGCTGCCTTTGATCTTGACTGCGGTGATCGTGCTGCTCATCCCGCTCTGCATCGCCTACACCGTGCTGCTCGAGCGGAAAGTGCTTGCCGACATGCAGGTGCGGCTCGGACCCATGCGCGTCGGCCCGCAGGGCCTGCTGCAGACCATCGCCGACGCGGTGAAGCTGTTGCTGAAGGAAGACATCGTGCCCGCCGAATCCAACCAGGTGATGTTTCGCTGGGCGCCCGTCATCTCTTTTTTCACTGCTTTGACGTGCCTTTCTGTCGTACCCTTCAGCGAAACTCTGCGGGTCGCGGACGTGAACGTGGGCCTGCTTGTGATCTCCGCCATGTCCTCAATCGGCATTCTTGGCTTGATTCTCGGCGGCTGGTCCTCCAACAGCCATTACTCTCTGCTCGGCGGTCTCCGCAGCGCCGCACAGATGGTGAGTTATGAAGTTGCACTGTCCCTCGCCCTCGTTTCCGGCGTGATGGCCGCCGGGTCCCTCTCCATGGTGGAGATCGTCCAGCGGCAGCAGCAGGCCGGGCTCTGGAACGTTTTCGGCAACTATGGCTTGATGATCCTGCCATTCATGGTCTACTTCATCTCCGCCGTGGCCGAGACCAACCGCGCACCCTTCGATCTGCCGGAAGCCGAGTCAGAACTCGTGGCCGGATACCACACCGAGTACAGCGGTTTCCGCTGGGGCCTCTACATGCTCAGCGAGTACGCCGCAATGTACGTTGTCGCCGCCGTGATGATCACGGTGTTCTGGGGTGGTTGGTTGCGGCCCTTTCCCAACGTGGCTTGGCTCGATCTCCCGCTCAACTTCGGGGCCCCGGTGCTCTTTTTCGGTTTCTTCGGAGCCCTCTCGCTCTATCTCGTCCGCAAGCAGCCCATCCGTGGTTATGCGGTCGGCCTCGCTGGAGTTGGCATCCTGCTGATCGCCTGCGGCTTCCTGTTCCTGATTCCTGCTTTCAACCAGGCGGCGGCGCCCGCCTTCTGGTTCCTTTTGAAGCTGGTGGCGATCCTCTACGTCATGATCTGGATGCGGGCCACTTTCCCCCGCTACCGCTACGACCAGCTCATGAACATCGGCTGGAAGGTGATGATTCCGCTCGGCCTCGCGTCGCTTTTCCTGAACGCGATTGCCGGCATGCTCAAGGGCTGAGACGTTACTTGCCCAGTCCCTGGCGGATGTGCCCAAGGTGTTTCTCACCGTGGCCCGAGTAGATCCGCAGGATGTCCTCTAGCGTCATGGAGCCCCGTTCAGGGTGAAAGGCTGTCCGCTTCCACGCTTCTTCAGGCAGCGAACGAAAAAACGCCGCCCAGCGTGCGTGAATGCCTTCAAGAATCGCCAGCGACGGTTCCAGCGGGCCGGAGGAAGCGTCCACCTGGGATGCCCATGCGTCCTGGTCGTACGGTTGCAGCGTGGGGTTGTCTTCGTTCACGATCCGCTTGGCCCGGAGAAAGGCGTGCATGTGTGAATCCGCCAGATGGTGAATCACCTGGCGCGAGGTCCAGCCGCCCTCGCGGTAAGGGCGCTCCAGCTGTTCGTCAGTCGCCCCCATAATCTCCGCTTCCAGAAGCTCTGGCAGGGCTTCAATCTTGGCAATCATCCCTTCGCGTTCTTGGGCAGTCATCGGATCCTCCGCTGCGTGACTGGCGTCACGGAATCTCACTTTTCGCCTTCTTAGGATAAGACCATGGGCGCCGCTCCCGCAGTGGAAGAAACCCTCGGCCAGTCCCCCCGGTCCGCCCCCACCGGGAAGAAGGCATACCGCAAGCGCACTGCCCCCGACCGCTCCCAGGCCGTCCGGCGCTTCGTTCAGGCCGCCTTTCTCCTGCTTAATCTTTGGATTGGCGCCCAGTTCTATCTGTTCGTCCGGCACTTCGAGGTTTCTGGCGCGCCCCGGTTTTCCCGCCCGCCAGGCGTGGAAGGCTGGTTGCCCATCGCTGGATTGATGAACCTCAAGTACTTCCTCTCCACCGGCGAAGTGCCTTTGGTCCACCCGGCCGCCATGGTTCTGGTGGCCGCCTTCCTGGGAATGTCCTTCCTGCTGCGGAAATCCTTCTGCGGATGGTTGTGTCCTGTGGGGACGCTTTCCGAGTACCTTTGGAAGGCGGGCCGCGAAACCTTCCGGCGCAACTTCGCGCTGCCCCGCTGGCTCGACATCCCGCTGCGCAGTCTGAAGTACATCCTGTTCGGCCTCTTCGCCTACGTGATTGTCACAATGCCGCCCCGGGCCATCGAGCAGTTCCTCCACTCACCCTATGGCGTCGTGGCGGACGTGAAAATGCTCGATTTCTTCCGCTATATGGGCACGACGGCCGCAGTGGTGATCGGCGTTCTGCTGCTGGCTTCGCTGTTTATCCAGAATTTCTGGTGCCGTTATCTTTGCCCCTACGGCGCCATGACCGGTCTGGCCGCATTGTTGAGTCCGCTTCGCATCCGCCGGGTAGAGGAGAAATGCATCGACTGCGCGAAATGCGCCAAGGCCTGCCCGTCACTGCTTCCCGTCGACCGCTTGGTGCAGATCCGGTCTGCCGAATGCATTGCCTGCATGGAATGCGTTGCCGTGTGCCCAGCCGAGGGCGCGTTGGATATGACTGCTCTGCTGCCGCGCAGGTACCCTGTGTCTCCATGGCTGGTGGCCGCCGGCATCGCCGCGATCTTTTTTACTTTCACAGGCCTGGCAATGCTCACCGGCCATTGGGACACTCCCGTGCCGGACGCCGTCTACCGGGAACTCATCCCCCGCGCCCGTGAGTTCTCGCACCCCTGAACCTGCTCCAAGAATTTGTGTCGGTAGCACGTCAAGATGTCCGGTTTTATTAGCAAGTGAATTGTCCGCTGTT
>CAYWQS010000051.1:0-31031 GCA_964460395.1 uncultured Solibacteraceae bacterium
CAGCGATTGGGCACAGCCTTTGCGTTGGTGCTGGCGGCTGCGGTGTGGACCGCAAAGGCACAACCAGCGCCGCGGGGTCAGGACATACCTGAGGCAGAATTCCGGCAAGCCAGGGAAGCGGCGGCGGGGCTGGGCCAGGAGATCCGCCGTCTCTTGATGAATGAGCTGCAGAAGGGCGGGTTGTCAGGGGCCGTGCAGGCCTGCGCCGCGCAAGCCCAGCAGGCGACGGCACGCTTCGCCGGGGAAAACGGTGTGGCGATCCGGCGGATCAGCCTCAAATACAGAAACGCCAAGGACCAGCCGGATGACTGGGAGCGGAACCAACTGGAACGGTGGGAGGCAGCGCTAAGGGATGGAACTGCTCCTGCCGAGGTGGCCATGGTACAGGGCCTTCCTGGAAACCGCACACTCCGCTACTTGAAGCCAATCCGTGTGGAATCCATGTGTTTGAGTTGTCACGGGAGCGGCGGGCAAATCAACGCTCAGGTGCGGGCGGCAATTCTCCGGCATTACCCCGATGATCGCGCCATTGGCTACCGCGAAGGCGACTTGCGGGGCGCTTTCAGCGTGGCCATCCGGCTGCTGGAACCCTGAGGCTGTGCTGATTTCACTTGCCTTTCTTGCCGTACCGGCCCATGCGCCACAGGGGTACTCCCTGTTCGTCGCGCAGGCGAAGGAACACTTTTTCGTCGGGCAGCGAGACGGTAATGGCCTGAATCTCCGCAGCCCCCTCGAAACCTTGCACCACCACTTGGGCGCCCGCCTTCGGATTAAAGTTTTTCTCCATCAAGTAGCGCATGGAACCTACCATGACGCGGCTCAGACCGCGTTCGGTCTTTACTTCCAGAAACGGAGTGCCTTGTCCAGGCACCAGTTGTACGCGTTCGATCGTCCCGCGGATTTCGACGCGCGGCCCGAGCGAGGCGGCAAGCGGAGTGGGTTGGGGAGTTGCGGCAGTTTGCGAGGCGAGCGGCGGCAGGAGAGCCATCCAAGCGGCGAAAACAATCATCGGGGCTCTCGGGATCATGTGTCCTCCAGGAGCGCAGTGTCTGCGCCTATACTACCTGAGCAAGCCTCGTGCCAGACGCAAGCGGTACGGAGGTTTGATCGATGCCGAACCGGGTGCGCAGATACTGCATGGGGCGGGTGAAGAGGTATGCAGCGTTTGCACTGGAACTGGAAACCGGCATTGGTGGCGATCTGGTCGCTGCTGACGCTGGGGGTTCCTGCAACGCTGATCTTGGGCGCACTACGCACTTACCAGGCACTGGAACAGCAACGAGAAGGCTACCTTCGGACGCGGATGGCGGCGATTACGTCAAGACTGGAGGGCTTGTCTCCGGACGCTGACTCCGCAAGAGTTTTGAGGGCCTTGGAGGATGAGAGCGGCCTCATGAATCTCCAAGTGCTGCTGGAGCCGTCTGGGCCCAACGACGAACTGCTGCCCTTATGGCAGGGACGGGAGTTATTCCGGACTGCGTGGCTCCAGTTGGAAGGAGAGAGCGTATACCGCGCTTATGTGCCGTTTCATGCCGAGGGGCGGTTGCGGCTGGCCCGCATCGATTTGGCGGCGAACACGGCCGATTTCCTGGTGTCGGACGCCCGGCGCCTGCTGGTGACGGTCGCCGCGGGGTCTTTATTGATCGTCGTGCTTTCCCTCGCCACGGCGTGGAGTCTGCGCCGGGCAGGCCAGGCGGAGAGGCGGCAACTGGAACTGGAGCATCTAGCGCACTTGGGCACGCTATCGGCGGTACTGGCGCACGAGATCCGGAATCCCCTGGGCACCATCAAAGGATTTACGCAGTTGCTGATCGAGCAATGCGGCCAACCGCAGAAGAAGATGCTTGAGCCAGTGCTGGCGCAAACTATACGGCTGGAGGGGCTGGTGAAAGACCTTCTGTTGTATGGCCGGCCGGCGCAACCGGTGCTCCGGCCCTGCAGCACGGCCGAAGTGGCGGCCCAATTGCAAACTCACTGGCGGTCCATGGATGGAGGGCCATTACCTGACCTAGTTTCGGAGGTGGCCAATCTACCGATGGAGACGGATCCTGGGCTGTTGGAGCAAGCGTTGCTGAACCTCATGCGGAATGCGAAAGAAGCGCTGGACGGCAGGTCCGGCGGACGGGTGGCCCTCGGCTGTGCACGGCGGGGCTCCGCTCTCGTTTGGTGGGTGGAGGACAATGGTCCGGGTCTAAGCCAGGAAGCCGAGGCGCGTCTCTTCGAGCCCTTTTTTACGGCGAAGGCGTCGGGAACCGGCTTGGGCCTGCCGATTACACGCAAACTGGTGGAGTCCATGGGCGGCACGCTGGTCTTGCAGAACAGCGAAGGCGGCGGCGTGCGCGCCGAGATCCGGTTCCCATGGAGACCGAATGGGGGCGCCAATGACTACTGAGCGGATCCTGGTAGTGGATGACGACGTTGGATTCAGGAGCCTTGTCTCGGCAATTCTGGAAGGCGAAGGGTACGAGGTAAACACTGCGGGTTCTGTGGCCGAGGCAATCGAACGCTGCGAACGCCGCCAGTATCACTTGATCGTTTCCGATGTCCGGCTTCCAGACGGCAGCGGTCTGGATCTGCTGCGTTGGTCGGCGGAACATACTCCTGAGGTCCCCATCGTGATGATTACGGGATTTGGCACCGTAGCGTCGGCGGTGGAGGCCATGAAACTTGGCGCAGTGGACTATCTTGGTAAGCCGCTCAGCAGCCCGGACGAACTGCGCCTGGTGGCCCGGCAGGCTCTTGAGCGGAACCGGATGGCGAACGAACGCGAACTGCTGCGCGAGGAGCAACGGAGCCGCTTTGCGTGTGGCAATCTGATCGCCGGACATCCGGCCATGCGGCGTGTGGCGGAATTGGCGCGGAAGGTGGCGCCCACCGATGCCACCGTACTCATTGTGGGCGAAAGTGGAACGGGCAAGGAAATCATCGCGCACTGTATCCACGACAACAGCCCGCGAAACGGGAAAGCATTCGTAGCGGTCAACTGCGCAGCTCTGTCGCCCACTTTGATTGAAAGCGAGTTGTTCGGCCACGAGAAGGGCTCATTTACGGGCGCCACCAGCCAGCACACAGGCCGCTTTGAACGGGCGCACGGCGGTACCCTCTTCCTAGACGAGATCGGAGAGTTGGACGCTAATCTGCAGGCGAAGCTGTTGAGGGTTTTGCAGGAGCGCACGTTTGAGCGGGTAGGAGGCGCGCGCGAGATTCGAGTCGATGTGCGCGTTGTGGCCGCCACGAACCGGGATTTGAAGCGGCAGGTAGAGGAAGGAAAGTTCCGGGAGGATCTTTATTACCGGCTGAACCTGTTCCCTATTGAAATCCCGCCGTTGCGGGATCGCGGAGAGGACATCCTTCGTTTGGCTCAACACTTCCTCGATCGCGCCGGGGCGCGAATCGGCAAACCGCATCTGCGGTTGTCGCCCGCGGCGCGGAACGTGGTTGCATCGTACCACTGGCCAGGGAACGTGCGAGAGATGGAGAACCTGATGGAGAGAATGGCGATTCTCTGTGAAGACATCGTCGAGCCGGATGACTTGCCCATCACTTCTGCGGGCCCGGCCCGGCCTGTGCTGTTCCGCGACATTGAGCGGCAGGCCATCCTGGACGCGCTAAACGCGAATCAGGGGAACCGGACCCGCACTGCGCAGCAACTGGGTATCAGCCTGCGCACTCTGCAATACCGGCTGAAGGAATACGGCATCACCGGCAGCCGGGAGGATGGCGCAGGATAGAGCCTCCGCCCTCGGCGGCGGGCTGGCGGAAAGCCTTCGCCGCATGTCGGTTAGGCTACACTGAGGGCGGGAGCCGATGGAGCCGATGGCGAGCGTTAAAACCGAAAGACTGCCTGCCCGGACTGATGCCTCGCGTTACCTGGGTCTGGAACGGGAGGCGCTGATTCAAGCCTTTCGCATCATGCAGATGGCCCGGCGGTTGGACGACCGGGAAGTACTGCTGAAACGCCAGAACAGGATTTTTTTCCAGATCAGCGGCGCCGGGCACGAATGCCTGCAGACTGCTTGCGGTTTACTGCTGCGGCCCGGCCAAGACTGGGTGTACACCTACTACCGCGACCGTGCGCTGTGCCTCGCTCTTGGCGTCACGCCGGAGCAAATGCTGCTGCAGAGCGTGGGCGCCGCCTCAGATCGGGCCTCAGGTGGCCGGCAGATGCCTTCGCACTGGAGCGATCCGGCGTTAAATGTCGTGAGCGGGTCCTCCCCCACAGGCACGCAATTTGTGCAGGCGGTTGGTTGCGCCGAGGCGGAGCGGCGGCTCAATCCGGGAGCAGGCAATTTAACCCTGGTGACGACGGGCGACGGCGCTACAAGCGAGGGCGAATTTTGGGAATCGCTCAACGCGGCCTGCCTGGAGAAGCTGCCACTGCTCTACCTGGTGGAGGACAACGGGTACGCAATTTCGGTGCCCACCGAATGGCAAACCGCCGGGGGCAGTATCTCTCGCCTGGTGGCCGGATTCCCTCAACTGTTTGTCAGGGAGTGCGATGGCAACGATTTCCTGCAATCGCGCGCCGTCCTGCTAGAGGCAATGGACTGGGTCCGTTCCGGCCGCGGCCCAGCCCTGGTGCATGGGCATGTGATCCGGCCCTATTCGCATTCTCTTTCCGACGATGAGCGTCTTTATAAAACGCTGGCGGAGCGGGAGGCGGAGGCGGCGCGGGATCCGGTCATCAACTTCCCGCGGTGGCTGATTCAAGAAGGGCTTCTCGACGAAGTGGCTTACAAGCGGATCTGCCACGAGGTGGATGTCGAACTCCAGGAAACCACCGAGCGTGTCCTGCGGGCCGATCCGCCAGACCCTTCATCTGCCTTACGCCATCTCTACTCCGAGGAATTGCCGCCTACCGCCGCGGTTTTCCAGGCGTCACCTCACTTCGAAGGCGAGCCCCGCACGATGGTGGACGAAATCAATCTCACGCTGCATGAGGAAATGGCGCGTGATGACCGGGTGGTGGTGTTCGGAGAGGATGTCGCGGACTGCAGCCGTGCGGACAGCCTCGCGGAGGTCAAGGGCAAGGGCGGCGTCTTCAAAGCCACCTATGGGCTGCAAACCCGTTTCGGTTATGATCGCTGCTTCAATACGCCAATTGCAGAAGCGTCCATTGTGGGACGGGCCATCGGCATGGCGACACGCGGGTTGAAGCCAGTGGCCGAGATTCAATTCTTCGACTACATCTGGCCCGCCATGATGCAAATCCGGGACGAGATGGCGACTCTGCGCTGGCGCTCGCAGAATGGCTGGAAATGCCCTGCCGTGATTCGCGTTGCCATCGGCGGTTATTTGAATGGCGGCGCCATCTACCACAGCCAGTGCGGGGAAGTGACGTTCACCCACATTCCAGGGCTGCGCGTCGCATTTCCATCAAACGCTCTGGATGCCTGCGGCTTGCTGCGTACGGCCATCCGCTGCGACGACCCGGTGCTGTTTCTGGAGCACAAACGGCTCTACCGCGAAGCCTACAACCGGTCACCGCATCCGGGCCCGGATTTCACCATCCCCTTCGGAGTGGCGCGTATCGTGAAACCCGGCCAGGATCTGACGGTGGTGACCTACGGCATGACCGTACAGAAATCCATGCTGGCCGCCGCTCTCTTGGAGAATCGCAATCCGGGGCTCTCGATTGAGGTAATCGACCTTCGCACGCTGGCCCCGTTTGATTGGGAAACGGTCGGCGCTTCGGTGAAAAAGACCTCCCGGCTGCTTGTCGTGCACGAGGACACGCTCAGCTTTGGCTTCGGTGCGGAACTGGCGGCACGCGCGGTGGATGAATTGTTTGAGTACCTGGATGCTCCGGTCCGCCGCGTGGCAGCCCTCGACACCTGGGTGGGTTACCATCCCAGTCTGGAGGACGCCATCCTTCCGCAGACGGAAGATATCCAAGGGGCGATGGAGCAGTTGCTGGCGTACTAGCCTTCAGCGGGCGCCGCGCTAGCGGCTGGCGCCGCCACGGGTTGGGCGGCAAGGCGCATTGGCTGTCTGCACCAGTACGTTAAAGATCGCCAGCACCATTCCAGAGGACCAAAGCGGTACCGCTGGAGCCACCACGGACTCCACAACAGTTGGAGTATCCAGATCGCACCGACAACGTAGTACACCTGATAGCGCTCCAGACGTCCGTAATAACCCAAGACCGTAAAGAAAAGGGTGCAGAGCACGGATTGCAGAACGTAATTGGAGAACGCCATCTGGCCGGCGGCGGCCAGAGCGGAGAAGAGGCGCTGGAACACGCCGCTTTCGATCAGCAGTATAAGGACAGACACGTGCGCCAGGCATATGGCGATTCGTGAAGGCTCGTACACCGTAAAGGAGAAAGCCATGGCTACAATGTCGAACTTCCATATCCACTGGTTCCACAGGCTCCAGGCGGCCAGGGGAAGTCCAATCAGGTAGCCAAGGACCGCTATCGTGATCAGCGTGCGCCGGGTGGCGCTTCCGGTCAGGAAGCCACACTTCAGCAGGGCCATGCCCAGCAGCATCATGGCGTAGAAGTCCCACAGTTTGGGGCTGTAGATCGCCTGATTGTGCCAAGGTTTGATGAGTTCGATACGGCGCGGAATGGAACTGGAATAACTGGTGAAGGCCTTACGGTCTTTCTCCAGTTCCTTCGCATCCGGTGCGTGGCTCTTCATCCGCTCGGCCCATTTTTCCTTGGCCTTGGTCTGTTCGTCCGTGAGCGGCTTGCCTTGCCGCTCGAGCGTGGCGATTTGCATGACCTGATTGCGGAGCTTCTGCGTGTCGAACGCATCATAAGTCATGCCGCCGGTCATGGCCACGACGAACACGGCTGTCCAGATGAACAGCGCTCGTACACTCAGGTTCCGGAATACAAACAGCAGCAGTCCTGCAAGCGCATACGGAAACAGGATTTCTCCCCACCAAAGAAACACGGCATGGATCACGCCAAATACGCCCAACCAAACCATGCGCCGGAAGTAGAGATCCGCGCCGGTCATGCCCAGGCCCTTCTGCTCCATCCGGCTGGCGAACAGAACGATGCCCGCGCCAAACAGCAGTGAGAATATACCGCGCATTTTGCCGTCTACGAAGATGGCGTTGACTCCGAACGCCCACAGATTCGGCCCTGCGGAACCTCCTGCCACCGTGGGATTGACGTACGTGCTTCCGTAGAACGCAAACCCAATGATGTTCATCAGCAGAATGCCGAGGACCGCTACTCCGCGAAGGATATCCAGATGCCGGATACGCTCTTCGCGGGGAACCGGCGATGCCAGGTTGCTCATGGTTGTCCTTTTTCTTGCTTGACGTATTCGAATACCAAGGAGCGGGGTTGGCCTTCGTGAACGGAGTGCACGGTGACCTTGAGCCTTCCTCCGGGCTGGGCTTCGTACACGAATCTGGTTCCGCCTCCCTCCTGCGCGAAGACAACGCGTCCGGAGGCGGATTCGGCAAGCGGGTATTCCAGCGGCGCATCTTTCTCCTCCCAGCCTCTTAAGCCAGGGTGGAAATGGCGCAGCACGAATACCACTCCGGTCATGCGCTGCTCAAAACTCATTAACTCTGTGAAGACGGTCTTCCCGTCTTTCACCATGCGGAACATGCCCACCATGGCGTCGCCTTCGGCACGCATCCAGTGTTCTTCGATGGCTGAGCCGTCCCGTCCACCTCGCCAGGCACCAGTCACAAACGCCAGATCCTTCAGGGATGCGGATGCCGGCAGAAGGAGAGCCAGCAATAAAAAGAGGGGCATGCCCAGATCCTCCCATGGGATTTTCTAAGCATACCCCTGTTGTTCCTGGACGGGTTGTTTACACTTTTCGATGCTTACTTTTTGCTGCCCTGCTTGGCCACCGCTTCCATGGCGGCCTTCACCTTCTCGGGGTCACCGAGATAGTAGGAGCGGATGGGCTTCAAATCCGCATCGAGTTCGTAAACCAACGGCATCCCCGTAGGGATGTTTAGTTCGAGGATGTCAGCGTCGCTGACGTTATCAAGGTATTTCACCAGCGCCCGCAGGCTGTTGCCATGAGCGCCGATCAAAATCTTCCGTCCGGCCTTGATGTTGGGCGCGATGGATTCGTGCCACAAGGGGAGAAACCGCGCCACAGTGTCTTTGAGGCATTCCGTCAGCGGCAGTTCCTCTGGTTTCAAATCTGCGTAGCGGGGATCCTTGCCGGGGAACCTTTCATCATCAGGAGTGAGCGGCGGCGGCGGCACGTCGTAGCTGCGGCGCCAGATTTTCACTTGTGCCTCGCCGTACTTCTCGGCGGTCTCCGCCTTGTTGAGACCCTGCAGACCGCCATAGTGGCGTTCGTTGAGCCGCCAGGAACGCAGCACCGGAATCCAAAGCAGATCCATTTGCTCGGTGGCCACGTTGTAAGTTTTGATCGCCCGCTTCAGAACGGACGTGTAGCCCAGGTCGAACGTGAGGCCCGCGGCCTTCATGGCCTGCCCTGCCTCGATGGCTTCCTGCATGCCCTTCTCGGTCAGGTCTACGTCGGTCCAGCCGGTGAAGCGGTTTTCCTTATTCCACGTGCTTTCGCCGTGGCGCAGTAAGACAAGCTTGTACATGGTGGTTGGCGTCTCCGGGTTATTGCTTGAAGGCCTGGCGCCCGGCGTAGACGGCAGCCGCGCCCAGTTCCTGTTCGATCCGCAGCAACTGGTTGTACTTGGCCATCCGGTCGGTTCGGCTGGCGGAACCTGTTTTGATCTGGCCGCAACCGGTGGCGACGGCAAGGTCGGCGATGAAGGAGTCCTCGGTCTCACCTGAACGGTGCGAAGTCATGCAGGTGTAGTTTGCCTGTGCAGCCATCCGCATGGCATCCAAGGTCTCCGTGAGTGTGCCGATCTGGTTCACTTTGATGAGGATCGAATTCGCCACGCCCAGGTCGATGCCCTTTTTCAGGATGAGCGGGTTGGTGACAAACACGTCGTCGCCGACCAACTGGATCTTCTTGCCGAGCCGGTCCGTCATGCTCTTCCAGCCGTTCCAGTCGAACTCGGCCATGCCGTCCTCGATCGAGAGGATCGGGTACTTATCGCACCAGTCGGCCCAGTAGGAAATCATTTCATCGCTCGAAAGTTCGCGCTTGTCCGATTTCTTGAAGACGTACTTCTTCTTCTCGCGGTCGTAGAACTCGCTGCTGGCCGGGTCGAGAGAGATGGAGATCTGTTCGCCGGGCTTGTAGCCTGCCTTGACGATCGCTTCGAGGATCACATCCACTGCCTCGTCGTTCGACTTCAGGTTGGGCGCGAAGCCGCCCTCGTCGCCCACGGAAGTGGAGTAGCCTTTCGCCTTGAGTACGCTCTTCAGGTTGTGGAACACCTCCGCACCCATCCGGATCGCGTCGGCGAACGTAGCGGCGCCGTGGGGCGAAATCATGAACTCCTGGAAGTCGACGCTGTTGTCCGCGTGCGCGCCGCCGTTGATGATGTTCATGTTCGGCACGGGCAGGATGTTAGCGTGGACACCGCCCAGGTAGCGGTAGAGCGGCAGTCCCAGAGCGCTGGCTGCCGCGCGCGCAGTACCCATGGAAACGGCGAGAATTGCGTTGGCGCCCAGACGGCCCTTGTTGGGGGTGCCGTCCAATTCGATCATTTTGCCGTCCACCTCCTGCTGCCGCGTGGCGTCCATGCCCAGCAGCACCGGAACGATCTCGTCTTCGATGTTCTTCACCGCCTGGCGCGTGCCTTTGCCCAGGTAGCGGCCCTTATCGCCGTCGCGCAATTCCACCGCTTCGTTCTCTCCGGTAGAGGCTCCGGAAGGTACCGCGGCCCGTCCCATGCTGCCGTCGGAGAGATACACGTCGGCTTCCACGGTCGGATTGCCTCGGGAATCGAGGATTTCCCGGGCAACAATATCCACAATTTCAGTCATAGGAGTCCTTTCGCTCGGAGGGGTTATAACAGACCGATAAGTCCTTATTGTCTCACACGCGGGACCGCACTACAGCGCAGGGTGAGCGAAGTTTCGCCACTTCCCCGTAACATGCGAGAATAACCTCGATTCTATGACATCGCCTGCGCCCACTCCCACCCGGGAGTTGAGCGAAACAGAACAACTGACG
This sequence comes from uncultured Solibacteraceae bacterium, assembly GCA_964460395.1. Taxonomy (GTDB): domain Bacteria; phylum Acidobacteriota; class Terriglobia; order Bryobacterales; family Bryobacteraceae; genus CAYWQS01. The sequence goes on from CAYWQS010000051.1 coordinate 10,041, forward strand.
CCGCTGTGGAACGTGGTCCTGCTCGACGATGACGAGCACACCTACGATTACGTGGTGGAGATGCTGGTGCGCCTGTTCCTGAAAACCGTAGAAGAGGCCTACCGGCATGCGGTGGAGGTGGATACCACCGGCCGCACTGTGGTGATGACTTGCGAACGGGAAGCCGCGGAATTTGCGCGCGATCAGATCCACGGCTACGGGCCGGATCCGCGCATGCCAAAGTGTAAAGGCTCGATGTCGGCCGTTTTGGAACCTGCCGCGGGCGGAGCCTACGGCGGCGCTTGAATCAGTCCCAAATCCGCGCCGCTGCGGCCAATTGTCCGAGTGACAGACCGCCATCGTTGGGCGGCACGGCCTGATGGAAAACGGCGTCCACCCCGATCGCTTTCAATTCTTCGCAAAGCGCGCCGCTGAGAAACGCATTCTGGAAACAGCCGCCGCTCAGGACAGCCAACCGCGCTCCAGCACTCCGGACTACGTTGGCGGCCCAACGGGCGAGGCCGAGGTGAAAGCGCGCAGCGATTTGCGCCACCGGCTCTTGAACTGCAAGATCCTGCAGCACCGCCTCCAGAAGTGGCTGCCAATCACCGTCTGGGCCCATGGGGTATGGGTCCTCTCCTTTGGGCGCATTCCATGCGGCGGCCTCCAACGCCAGCCCGGCTTCCCCTTCAAAACGGTTCTTCGCGGCCGCCCCGGTGAGATAAGCCACTGCGTCGAACAGCCTTCCCATGCTGGTAGTCCTGACGCATCCGGCTCCCGAGCGAAGTACGCTGGCGAGCGGCTCATCGACCTCCTTTCCGATTTCGTGGAACAAACCCATTGCGCTTCGCCGGCAGTCCTTAGCGGCTGCGTCTCCCCCGGCCAGCGAAAAGGGCCGTAGATGGGCGATGCGCTCCGCCTGACCCTGAGTCACCAGGAAGATTTCGCCGCCCCAGATAGTTTGGTCCCAGCCGTAACCGGTGCCGTCCCAGCACACAGCCGCCGCTGCGCCGCGAACGTCGTTCTCCGCCAGACAGGAGAACGCGTGCGCTTCGTGATGCTGCACCCGCACCAAGGGGAGGCCGGACTGCTCGGCCCAGAGCGTAGTGTAGTAATCCGGGTGCAGATCGCAGGCGACTGCTTCGGGCTGAAAACGGTACAGGCGCGAAAGATCTTCCACCGCCGCAGCGAAAGCCTCGCGCGCCTCGATGGTGTCCAGATCTCCCAAGTGCTGGCTAACTATGGCTTGCCGCCCCACTCCGAGGGCGATCGTATTTTTCAGGTGGCCGCCCACAGCAAGGATGGGCGGAACCGCTCGCGGCAAAGGAACCGGCAATGGCGCAAAACCACGAGCTCTGCGAAGGACCACGGGCGTGCCGCGCACCACTCTTGCCACTGAATCGTCGCACGGCCGCGCGATGGGCCGGTCGTGGTGGATGAACAAATCAGCCACCCCCGCGAGACGTTCCTCCGCCTCCTTGTTCCGGTAGGCGATCGGCTCGTCGCTGCGGTTGCCGCTGGTCGCTACAAGCGGTCCACGCCAGCGTTGCATCAGGTCGAAATGAAGCGGCGACGCGGGCAGCATCACCCCGATCCAGGGGGAGACCCCGCACACTGAGGGCGCGATCCGCGCCTCGGGCTTCCTTCGGAGCAGGACGATGGGAGCGGCGGGCGATTCCAACAGCGCCGCCTCCGCACTGCTGAGCGCGGCCCAATCCCGCGCCTGCTCCACCGAAGCCGCCAGCAGGGCGAATGGTTTCCACTCCCGATGCTTCCTCTCCCGCAGTTTAAGCACCGCCGCCTCGTTCTGAGCGTCCGCCAACAACTGATATCCGCCAACGCCCTTGAGGGCCACGATGCGACCCGCGCCTAGCGCCGCCACTGCCTGCCGGAGGTCGGTTTCCAGCCGCGGTCCGCATCGCGGACAGGCCACGGGTTGGGCGTGGAAGCGCCGGTCGCCCGGGGTCTCGTATTCGGCGCGGCAGTCCGGGCAGAGAGCGAAGGTCTTCAGGGTGGTATTGGGCCGGTCGTAGGGCAGATCCAGCACCACGCTGTACCGCGGACCGCAGTTTGTGCAGTTGATGAAAGGGTAACCTTGGCGCCGGTCACTGTCGTCCTTCCATTCACGCAGACAGTCGGGGCAGGGGGCCAGATCGGGCATAACAGCGGCAGTGACACCGCCGCCGTCCGTGCTTTCCAGGATCCGGAAGTTCGCGTACCCGCTGGGGGGCAGCCAATGCAATTCGGAAAACAGAACACGGGCCAACGGGGGGCGTTCGAGCTGCAACAAGCTCTCGAATTCCAAAAGTTTTGCCCGGTCCCCCTCCACCTCAATGTGCAGCCCCGAGGGGGTGTTTTCCACAGTGCCGCAGAGGTTCAGGCGGACCGCCAGGCGGTAAACGGCCGGGCGAAAGCCTACCCCTTGGACAGCCCCTGCCAGCAGAATCCGCAGCCGCTCGGCCATGACTGGATTCTAGTCGAGGCTTCTGCATCCGCGGACCGCCGTTTTTCATCAGCAGCAAAGTAGGAGTTAACGACCATGACGAAGATAATTTTTTCGCTCGCCGTTCTGGCTCTGCCGGCCATGGCGCAAGTGACGAATTGGAAGATCGATTCCGCCCACTCGGCCGCCCACTTCAGCGTCCGCCACATGATGGTTACAACCGTGCGCGGCACGTTTGGCAAGATGACTGGCACTGTTCAGTTCGATCCGAAGGACTGGAGCAAGACCGTGGTGGACGCGACCATCGATGTCACCACTGTGAATACGAACGAGCCCAAGCGCGATGCTCACCTGAAGAGCCCGGACTTCTTCGACGTCGAGAAGTTTCCAACGATGACCTTTAAGTCCAAGTCGGTTTCTGCCGTGGCCCCAGGCAAACTGAAGATGACCGGCGATCTGACCATTCACGGCACCACCCGCACCGTTACCTGGGACGTGGAAGGGCCGTCGCCGGAACTCAACACCGGCCGCGGCTTCAAGAGTGGCGCCAGCGCCACCACCAAGATCAGCCGCAAAGACTTCGGAATGACGTGGAACCGCGCCATTGAGGCTGGCGGAGTGGCCGTAGGTGATGAAGTGAATATAACGGTCGACGTCGAACTCGATAAGGTGCAGTAGTCCCGGCTTTCAGTCCGTAGGGGCCGCCGCGCAGAAACCGCTATTGCCGGACCGCGCGGCGGCTCTTTTCGTAATCAGCAAACTCCTCAGCGTACTGTTCATAGCCCTTCCGCCCCATTAGCGCAAAAGTAAACCGCTTGCCCATCTCCACGCCCTCCTGGTCGAACGCCTCGATGTCCAGCATTTCTCCAACGAAAGCCGTCTGGAACTCGAGCATCTGGATGAACGCGCCCAAGTGCCAGGCGTCGATCCGCTCAAGAGTGTAGGTGCAATTCGGACGGCGGTTCTTGGTGAGGGCGGCTTCCGTGGCGGCCCTTTCGGCGTCGATGAGCTTGGCTAGGCTCTGCCCGCACAAATAGTCGAAGCTCTCATAGCCCGTCTTTTTCCTGGGAATGCGGCCGGTTTGGGCCCACTTGCCAGCTGCCCAAAAACTGAATATCTTGTCGTTCGGCCCTTCCATGTACAACTGCACCTGGGAATGCTGGTCGGTGGTCCCCAGCGCCGCCACCGGCGTCTGGCCCACATTCACCAACTCGCCTTTCCTGGTCCTGGCCTTGCCTAGCGACTCCGCCCACAGTTGGCGGAACCAGAACGCCATGCCCCAAAGGTGGTTGGCATACGGGAAAGCGACTTGGATGCTTTTGTTTCGCCTGGTCCAGATCAGCCAGTGAAGCAGGGCAGACCGCAGCGCCGTATTGGCGCTCAGATCGGGCTTCCAGGCCAGCGAGGTCGTTTCCGCCGCACCCTTGCACAGCCGGGCGACGTCGGCGCCAATTAGCGCCGCTGGTAGCAAACCCACCGCCGAGAGCACGCTGAAACGGCCGCCCACGTTCTCGGGCAGGTGGAAGGTAGTCAACCCGTGTTCGACGGCAAACTTCTTCAAATCGCCCCTGGACTCACTGGTCACCACGGCCGTCCGCTGCCGCACTTTGGCGGCAGCCAGTTTGCTGTGCATCCACTCGTTCACCACCAGCAGAGTGGCCATGGTTTCCGCGGTGGATCCCGACTTGGCGATGGGCACCACTAGCGTTTTGGCGGGGTTCATCGAAGCCAGGGCGTTGCTGATAAAAACCGGGTCAACATTGTCCAGAATCACCAGTCGCGGGTTTTTCGCTGAGAAGGCGCCCTGCACCGGATGGGGCCCGCGCAAGCCGCAGTCCAGCGCCCATGCACCAAGCGCGCTGCCGCCGATGCCCACGACACAGACGGTGTCGTAGCTGCCCGCCACGCTTTTGGCGTATGCCTGTACGGACCTGATCAATTTTGTTTGAAAGGGCAGGTGGGGAAAGCCGTACCGGTCCTGCTTTACACTCTCGTGAAATGCCGCCAGCGCCTCCAGCGCGGCCGGTGCTGCCTGCTGGATCTCAGTGGGAAGGAGTCCATGCTCCTCGCCAACCAGGCCAGCAGAAAAATTAGTGGAATCGAAAAGAATGGCCATGCGTGCTACCTCAACCCGAAGCGGGAATCCTCAGCATAACGCAGCAGGATTCGCCGGCAGGTTGCGGCCACAGGCTTAGCGGTCGAGGGCGAGGTAAGACTGCGAGATGTGGTCGTGCCAGGTGAGTTGTTCGGCGTCCACTACCGCCCACGCCAGACCCATTCCCACGCTGGCAAAGCTCAGCCACCCCGAGAGTATCCGCACAATGCACTGGCCCAAAGTCGGAAGTTGGCCGTTGAAGCCGACCACACGGAGCCCGAGCAACTGCAGCCCAATTGTGGGCTGGCAGAACAAGCACCAGATGAGCTTGTAGCACAGGCCAACCGACAGCACCGTGGCGATGCCATATGGCGCCAGACCCGCATGGAACGGCAACTGTTCGCCCAGCAGCAGCCGGACAATCGCTGTCAACGCCGCAGAAAAGCCCATCACGATGGCGCTGTCAATGGCGGCTGCGGCTGCGCGGATGGTCAATGGCGCTACCGGGCGGTCGTCGCGACGGACCATTTCGCGCGTGAATGGTTGGCTGGGCGCTGGTGAAGTGAAATCAAAAGCAATCTGGTTTTCGCTGGCGCGGCGGCGTGGTCTCGCCGGCTCGGAGGGCCTGGAAGTCCGGGATCTGGGGGCTGGTGGCGGTCCCGGTAAGGTCATCACCTTCTCTTGCTCCCGGTAAGCAAACAAGGGTTGCTGGATGGCGGGCTTACGCTTCGCGGCCTGCGGATTCCCAGGGATCTCTCCGAAACGGAGCCGGGGCGGACCCTCCTGCGGTTGCAGTTGAGGCACGGCCGCCGTCTCGAAAACGGGATACTCGTGCGTAACGATCCGGCGCTGGCACTTGACGCAGCGCATTCCTCCGCGTGGATTCGTTGCCCCACAATAGCGGCATTCCATTTGGCCGTTGCCTCCCAAGAACCTGCCGGACCGGATGGCCCGCATGCTGCTTGCGGGTCCTTTTCCGTCCATGCTACGGTTGAGCCTGAAAACGCCGAAACGAGGCTCAACCGGATTCCGTCCTTTTCTCCAAGTAACATAATTGGCCGAAAATGTCACGGATTTTCTTTCGTTTTGTGCGTCTTGCGTCCCATGGCCGGAGGTAAAACTTTGCTGGCGGCATTTGTGGCCGCCGGCCTCAGCGCGCAGATGAATCCCATGGGAATGCCGCTGCCGCCTCCCGTCCCACCCGCATCAACTCCGGCCTTACGCTCCGCAATCCCCCACCCGGATGCTCCGCCGCCCGGAGTCACCATCGTGCGCGCCATTTCCAAGACGGCCGAAGGCAGCAGGTACAGGTTGCGCGGCAAGGCGGAGATAGAGACCTCCGACGTATTGCTCAAGGCCGATGAGATCGATTGGGATGAGGAAACCGGGCTGGCGGAAGCTCGCGGATCGGTCGACTTCGTGAATTTCCAGGACGGCACGCGGATGCACGCTGCAAGAGTCGACTATGACTTGAAGGAAGAGCGCGGAACTTTTTATGAAGTCAGCGGTTCCACGCCAGGGAAATTTGATTATCGGCCCGGCGTGCTCACAACCGGGAACCCATTCCTCTTCCAGGGGAAGTGGGCCGAACGCATCAAGGAGCGCTACTTCCTCTACGAAGGTACGCTCACGAATTGCACCTTCCCCAGGCCGTGGTGGGTGCTGCAGTCCCCCCGCTTTGACATCATCCCGGGCGACCGGGCCCTCGCCTATAAGTCCTTCTTCAAGATGCGCGGCGTTCCCATCCTCTATGCCCCGGTGCTGTACAAATCGCTGAGCGAGAGCCCCCGAAAGAGCGGATTCCTCACCCCAAACTTCGGTAACAGCAACCGCCGCGGATTAATGTACGGCCTGGGTTACTTTTGGGCCATCAACCGCAGCTATGACTTCATGTACCGCAGCCAGTACTTCACGCAGCGCGGCTTTGCCCACACCGCCGACTTCCGCGGGAAGCCTACCCACCGTTCCGATTTCGACTTTTACTTTTACGGGGTGAATGACCGTGGACTGGCGCCGAGCGACGGTTCCCGCTACAAGGCATCCGGCTATGTTCTCCGTGCTACCGGCAAGAGCGATTGGGGTAAAGGCTGGTATTCCAAGAGCACCATAAACTATTTGAGCAGCTTCGCTTTCCGCCAGGAGTTCACCGAAAGCTTTAACGAGGCGGTGTTCTCGGAGGTAAACAGCATTTTCCAGACATCGCGGGACTGGTCCACATACCACTTCAATGCGGTTTTCGCCGAGCAGGAAAATTTCCAGAGTTCTGAACCCGGAGACAAGATTTCTATCCGGCGCCTGCCCCAGGTAGAGTTCATCAGCCGCGATCGTGAATTAAATAAAAGCTTTAAGTATTTGCCTGTATGGGTCTCTTGGAATTCAAGTTTTGGTCTTGTGCGACGGACGCAAAAACTATTCCAGACGAGGCAATTCGTCGAACGGCTGGATGTAGAGCCGCGCATCATGACGGCCCTCCGCTGGAAAGACATCCACCTGCTGCCTTACGCCTCGCTTCGGGAGACATACTACGGCTCGAGTTGGGACGACGGCCGCGTCACCGGACAGAACGTGAACCGCTTGACCCGCGAGTTCGGGGCTGACCTGGTTCTGCCCTCCATCTGGAGGATATACCGGGCTCCCAAGCTTCTCGGGGAGCGCCTGAAACACACGATCGAACCCCGAGTGCACTTCCGGACTGTGGCTGGCGCACGCGACTTCCTGCGCATCGTTCGCTTTGACGAAATGGATACCGTGGCCAACACCAGCGAAGTGGAAGTGATGGTGGCGAACCGGTTCTATACCAAACAGAAGAGCGGTCAGGTTTACGATGCTTTGAGCTGGGAGATTTCGCAGCGGCGGTTCTTTCAGCCGGATTTCGGTGGTGCGGTGGTAGCCGGACAGCGCAACGTGGTTCAAAGCACGCTGCAAATGACCGCGTACACGTGGCTGGATCAGCCGCGCAGATCTTCGCCCATCGTATCCGTACTCCGTGCCACTCCGCGGCCGGGGCTGGGGGTGGAGTGGCGCGCCGACTACGATAGTTTTCGCGGGAAACTGGTGAACTCGTCAATCACCGCGGACGCCAGGGTACGGGAGATCTATTTCTTCTCCCTGGGCCACAATCGAGTGGCCTGCATCCCGCTCTTGCCCGGCGCCTTGGACCGGCCAGACCCTTGCATCGGCAGCCCGGCGCAGGGCACCGTCTTAACGCCCCCCTCGAACCAGATCCGCGGCATGGTTGGCATCGGTCAAGACAACCGCAGAGGGTGGAATGCGGGCTTCTTCGGAGCCTACGATTACCGGACCCGCTCGATTACGATGGCGAACACCCAGCTGACCTACAACACCACCTGCTGCGCCTACAGTTTCCAGTGGCGCAGTTTCGGCTTTGGCAGCCGGAATGAGAATCAATTCCGTGTGGCTTTCGTCATCGCCAACATCGGCAGTTTCGGCACCCTCCGGCGCCAGGACCGCCTCTTTTAGCGCACTAGCGAGGCGCTGCGCTCAGCTATGTGGCGGCTTAGGGCGTGGGTTCTGTCCCCAAACTACCGGACGGTTCCTCTTCAATCGTGATGACGTTGGAGAGCCTGTCGTCCAGGGACTTCAGGCGGTCCCGCAAGGCGTCCAACTCTCTCTCCAATGTCCGCACTTTGTCGGCAAGGTGCAACGAGGCCAGCACTGCGACGCGCCCGGGATCGGAACCAGCCCCCCGCGTCGAAATCTGGGTCATCAAGGCATCCACCGCCGCCGCCAGTTTCTCCGTCTCTCCAGGCTCCCCGGACACGCGAAGGGTATACGGCTGTTGGAAGATAATGACGCGGACGACCTTTTTGTCTGCCGGTGAGTCCACGGACCGATACCTGCCTATCGCTCGGCGAGCAAGTCCATTTGCTCCATTTGCGCAAGCAGCGACTTCACGCGGGTGGCCGCTTCCTTTTGCCTGGCCCGCAGAGACTCGGCCTCTTCCACTACACGCGCCGCCTGTTGGCGCGCGGCTTCCGCTTCGGCGCGCGCGTCGTCCCGGGCGGAAAGGGCATCGTGCAACTGCGTTTCCAGTTCCGCGTTGCGCTCCTTCAGGCGTGTAATGACAGCAGATACCTGTTCCAGGCGGGCCTCCAGCCGCGCCAGGACATCGTCTTCGTCTTCCCGGATTGGATGCATGGCGTAATTAGCTTACGCCAAAGCCGCCTTGGCTTGCGCGACTAATGCAGCGAACGATTGGGGTTCGTTGGCCGCCAGGTCGGCCAGCATCTTCCGGTTCAGATCAACGCCCGCCTTCTTCAGCCCGCCCACGAACTTCGAATAAGAAAGCCCGTGCGCCCGGCAGCCCGCATTGATGCGCAGAATGAACAGCGCGCGGAACTCCCGTTTCTTGCGGCGGCGCCCGACGTATCCATAACGCAGGGCCTTCTCAACTGCCTCCTGCGCGGCGCGGTAGAGCTTGCTCTTGGTGAGGAAATAACCCTCAGCGAGTTTGAGGGTTTTCCGCCTGGAATCGCGGCGGTTAGTAGATCGTTTAACGCGAGGCACGTTTGTCTCCTTCTTCTTCAGTCAAACCGGGATCCCAGAGGATCCCTTGGCGGCGGCTCGGGCACGTGCCGTGCTCTCGGCTCGCACGCCGGAAAAACCAAGCTCCCTAGTAGGGCAGCATCTCGAGCAGTTTTGCCTGATCGGCAGCGTCCGCCACGGTGGACTGGTGCAACTTCCGCTTCCGCGAACGGCTCTTGCTGGTCAGAATATGCCGTGCAAAGGCATGGTTCCGCACCACTTTCCCCGTTCCCGTCTTCTTGAAACGCTTGGCCGCACCCTTATGGGTCTTCAGTTTCGGCATAAAAGAATGTCCTTTGAAGGCTCACAGGCGCACGGCCACTGAGCGAGATACTTCAATAGTATAGCAATGCCTGCCGGTCCGCACCACCTGCCCGCTCCTGATAGGATGTGCCCGACATTCCCTCACCGGAGCGACACGATGCAACTCAGAAAAGTCCTTTCCCTTCTGGCCTCATGCGCCGCAGTGTCCGTTGCCCAGCCCGCGCCGTTTAACGGCCTCGAAACAGGCCTGCACAACCTTTTCCGGCTGTCCAGCGCCGAAACCCGCTCCATCAGCCCGGAGAACTTCACCGGTGAAAAAGGACGCGGTGCGATGGCCACCGAAGGTACGGGCAAGAATGCCGCCCGAAACCTGGGCCAGGGCTGGAAGATCAGCCCCAGCATTCGCATTAAGGGCGGCGAAACCTTCACGCTGGCAGATATTCAAGGCTCCGGCGCTATCCAACACATCTGGATGACGCCAACCGGCAACTGGCGCTGCTCCATTCTGCGGATTTACTGGGACGATGAAACCGAACCCTCTGTTGAAGTTCCCGTAGGCGACTTCTTCGGCATGGGTTGGGGCCAATACGCGCACCTGAACTCCCTGCCCATCACCGTGAACCCGGGCAGTGCCTTCAATTCCTATTGGCAGATGCCTTTCCGCAAGCGTGCCCGTCTCACCATGCAGAACATTGATGAAAAGGACATGGTGCTCTACTACCAGATCGACTACACGCTCACCCAGGTTCCTGCGGACGCCGCTTACTTTCACGCCCAATTCAGGCGGGTGAACCCGCTTCCCTTCAAGCAGGTCTATACGCTGGTGGACGGCATCCGCGGTGCGGGCCACTATGTGGGTACATATATGGCTTGGGGCGTCCACAACCGCGGCTGGTGGGGCGAAGGCGAAATCAAGTTCTACATGGATGGGGACAAGGACTTCCCCACGATTGCCGGCACCGGCACTGAGGACTACTTTTGCGGATCCTACAACTTTGAAAACCGGATCACGCGCCAATACCAGGAGTTCTCTACGGCGTACGCGGGTCTGCACCAGGTGATCAAGCCGGACGGCGTATACCAGTCACAACAACGGTTCGGGATGTACCGCTGGCACATCACTGACCCCGTCCGTTTCAAACAGGACTTGCGGGTGACCATTCAGGCGCTGGGCTGGAAGCAGAACTCCCCCGGCGAGTACTTGCCCTTGCAGGACGACATCGCCTCGGTCGTCTACTGGTATCAGGCTGAGCCGCACGCGAAGTTTCCGCCGCTTCCGTCACGGGAACAACTGGAAGTGAACTGAACCCGGTTTAGAAACGCAACTCGTTCAACGCTGCCGACACCCATTCTGGCGTGATTTCTCGTGTCTGAATCACGCTATACCAGTGACCGCGCTGCTGCACGAATTCCCTCAGATTCAGCAGGGAAGCGGCCAGTGCATCCTGCGGGATGCCGAGGGCGGCGGGGTGGTAATCCAGCCCCAGACGGTCCATGAGCCCGGTGATCCACGCTGGGCGGTTTTCCTGCAATCGGCTCATCAGCGCGATGCCGAGCCCGACGATTTGGCCGTGCGGAAAGGGCCGCTGCAGGCGCTCCTCCAGTTCGTAGAAGAGGAAGTGCTCGGAGCCTTCCTCCACCCGGTAATGGCCGGCGGGCAGGCACAGGGTATTCACAAGCAGATAGCCGTCCACCAAGGCCTGCAGGCCGGCGTCGGTGGCTCGGGCGATCTCCTCTGCGGACTGTTCGATACCGGCAAGAATGGCCCGCGCCTTGGCGATGACGACCGGGTCGAATCCGTGCGTGTCCATTCCGTCGCGGGCCGAGAGTTCCCAATCGAAGCAGGCGGTGTGAATGGAGAGCAAGTCCCCCGCACCAGCCACGTTTAGTTCACGCGGGGCAGTGCGGAGCAAATCATAGTCGACCACCAGGGGGTCGGGCGAAGCCGCGCCCAAATACTCGACCCGGTGGTTCACACGCACCCCGGCGGCGGGCGTTACGAATGCGTCCACCGAAAGAACCGTGGGGATTGTAACCAGGCGAAGGCCTCGTTTCCAGGCAAAGTACTTGGCCATGTCCACGGCCTGACCACCGCCAGCGCCTACCACCGCGTCCACCGGAGGAAGGGCATCCAATTGGCGGTCCAGTACATCCAACTCCATCGACTCGACAAAGCAAACCGCGGCGGGTTGGCCGCCGAGGCGATGGCGCGCAGCTTCCCAGGGAGCGGCCATTGTGCATACGGCAAAGCGGCCCAACTCGCGGCCCAACCCCAGTGAGGCGCCGCGGCCGAAGCGTGCGCTGGTGACGTTTGTTTGCCCGGCAATGCCGGTTTCGGTCCGGATCATGGTGCGATTCTAAGCGACGCGGGGCGGTCCGGCCTCGCCGCGGCGGAGACGCGGGCGCACTACCAGCACGTAGAGCAGCGCCCCGGCGGCAGCCGCGGCGCCTGTGGCGCGCAGGGGAATGCTGCCAATCGTCGGGTCGTCCTTCGGCCAAACCAGAGTGCCGGCTACAAACGCCGCCCAGACCAACGCCGCGGCGCCTATGGCGCCGCGTGCCCGCCCCAGGCCGAAGGCGCCGGCGGGCGCGTGCTTGCCCCGCATTCCGCGCAGTGCCGCCCAGATGATGCCCGCATAACCGAGGTAAGCTGCCGCCGCGGAGATGGACGTGATAAGTTCCAGCCGCTCCAGCGCCAGCACACAGACGCAACTGGCCAGCCAGACCACGGCGATCGCGCCCGTCGGCGCCCCGTGCCGCTCATCCACCTTGGCCAGCCAGCGCGACCCCGGCAGCATGCGGTCCCGGGCCATGGAGAAGAGGAGCCTCGTACAGGCTGCCAGGCTGGCGAGAGCGCAGGCGAAGATCGAAACGAACACAATCAGCAGAGCCCAGTGTGTGGCCGTCCCGCCAAGTCTGGCCCGCAAGACATCCGCCAGCGGCGTGGCGCTGGCCTGCGTGGCGTGCAGGTCGTCCATGGCCAGCAGAAACGCCACCAGCATCACGGCGCCACCGAGACCAGAACTGATCAGCGAGATGAGGATGGCGCGCGGCACCGTCCGCCCGGGCTCGCGGGTCTCTTCTGCCATGTCCGCCGCCGCTTCGAACCCGGTCAGACACCAAGCGCCGACAAGCAGCGAGACGGCAAATCCTGCGAATCCGCCCCCTTCTCCGGTGCGGAGACTTGTGGTGTCCAACAGGACCGCCAGTTGCTCCCGGCCTGGCCAGCCGGTAACGGCCAAAAGAACCAGGGCCAACACCAGGCTGCCCGCAATTTCCGCCGCCACTCCCGCGTTGTTGAACCATGCCGCTGCGCGGATGCCCACCAGGTGGATGCCTGCCGCCGCGGTGATCAGGCCAACCGTGATCCAGGCGGGCGTCAACCCCGGCGGCAGCGCCGCGCCATAGTAGCCGCCGATGTACTCGCCCATGGCGGAACAGACGCCAGGGAAGCCCGTGAGAAACTGCAGCAGCAGCAGCCAGCCTACCGCGAACCCGAAAGTGGGGTTCACCAGCCGCGCGCTCCATTGATAGCCGTAGCCCGAGAGCGGATAGTGGACGGACAATTCGGCCAGGACCAGCGCCACCAGCGTCTGGCCCGCCAGCACCACCAGCCACGACCAGATCATCGCCGGACCGAACTCGCGCAAGCCGAGCCCGAAGTTCGCGAATATCCCCGTTGTCATCGAGATCAGCGAAAACGAAAGCGCGAAGGAGGAGAAGCTCCGGATTGTGCGCCGGAGCTGAGGCCGGTAGCCGAAGCGGACAAGTTCGTCGGCGTCCGGATCGCGCTTGGGAGAAGGATCATGCATGCCGGTCAGACCGTAGCGAGTGCCGGTATGATCCCGTTAAACCGGAGAATAGAGGAATTCTTCGCGAACCACTTTGCCGCTGGGCATCGTGTACAGGGCCGCTGCGGCGAACTTCAACCGTTCCCCGGAAGCCCGTCGGGTGAAATCAAACGTGAATAAGATGGCAATGTGCTCAGGGCTAAAGTAGGGGCCTTCAACCGGAAAGCCGTTTACTTCGTTATCCCGAAGCCAAGCCGCGTTCTTCTCCAGTATGGCCGATTTGCCGTGGGTCTCCCGGCCCAGGCCCTGGTAATCTGCTGCCTCAATGCTCACCGCATCATCGGCGTAGAGCGCCTCGATTGCCTCAACCAACTTCCCCTGACGGCAAAGCGCGACGAGCTGAGCTGCAATCTTCGCAGAATTCATTGCGGGAGTATACCAAAGCAGTCAGCAGCTCCCCAATCGCTTTACTGATTGTCCTTCCACTCCTCGTACCAGGCCATTTGAATGGCCTCCAGCTTGGCCTCGTTGGACTTGTGCGGGTCGTCGGCGAAACCGTCCAACTCCGTGACCATCCTGTGGAGGTCAGTGAAGCGCACGGTCAGGGGATCGGTATCCGGGAACTTTTCGCACAGTGCGATACCAATGTCTTCGGCGTCGGTCCAAGTCATTCCGATGGTCCTCCTTAAATCTTCGAGCCTTTCAACGCGTCGCGCACGGCTGTGTTCATCATCGTCTCAGCGAGCCGGCGCGTTGCGTTGTCAAGCGCTTCGATCTTGGAGCGGATCAATTGATGGTCATCGCCGTGATAGACCATCTGCAACTCGTTGACGGCCAGGTCAATCGCTCCGCGCTCCTCGTCAGTCAATTCCAGCCAGGCGTCGTTGGCCTTTGCTTTCTCCACGGCAAGAAAGATGGTGTCGGCCTCCACGCGGGCTTCGCGCACCTGCCGGGCCCGGAAGTCTTCCTCCGCCTTTTCGTAGGACTCCTGAATCATCGCCGCCACTTGCTCGTCAGTGAGGCCATAGCTGGGCTTCACCTCCACGGAGTGTTCTTTGCCGCTCCGTAGATCCCGGGCCGTGACGTTCAAGATTCCATTGGCGTCGATCATGAAGCGCACTTCCACCCGCGCATGGCCGGCCGGCAAAGGTTCTATGCCTTTCAGATCGAAGCGCGCCAGCGACCGGCAGTCCTTTACCAGTTCACGCTCGCCCTGCACTACGTGGATCAGGACATTGGTCTGCCCGTCCACTGAAGTGGTGAATACCTCTGTGGCGCTTGCGGGGATTGTTGAGTTACGGTGGATGAGCTTGGACACCACCCCGCCCATCGTCTCGATGCCGAGGCTCAGCGGCGTAACGTCGAGCAAAAGCGCGTCCTTGACGTCGCCTGCCAGAATGCCCGCCTGGACCGCCGCCCCCAGCGCCACTACTTCATCCGGATTCAGTTCCGCATGCGGTTCGGCCTTGAACAGGTTTCGCACCGCCTGCCGCACCAGCGGAATCCTGGTGGAGCCGCCTACCAGCACCACTTCGTCGATTTGCTCCGGTGTCAGACCAGCATCATGCAGTGCGTTCCGGCACGGCTGAAGGGTGCGGTCGACTATATCTTTAATCAGGTTCTCGAACAATTCACGGGACAGTTGCCGCTCGTAGCGCTTGCCCATAAACTCGAACACGATTTCCGCTCTGGGGAAGAAGCTCAGCTTTTCCTTGGCTTCGATGACGGAACGGCGCAGTGTCTGCACTGCTTCTCCATTGCCGCTTAAGTCCTCGCCCCACTCGGTATGAATGTCCTCCAGGGCGATGCGCAGCAACCGGTTGTCGATGTCATCTCCACCCAGGTGCGTGTCCCCGTTGGTGGCCAGAACTTCGAAGATCCCGTCATGCAACCGGAGAATGGAGATGTCGAAGGTGCCGCCGCCGAGGTCGTATACCGCCACCACGCCGGACTTACGCTTGTCCAGCCCATACGCCAGGGCCGCGGCCGTCGGCTCGTTCACGAGGCGAAGTACCTCGAGTCCCGCGATGCGTCCGGCATCCTTGGTGGCCTGCCGCTGGGCATCATTGAAGTAAGCGGGTACGGTGATCACCGCCTGTTCCGCCGGCTCACCCAGAAACTCCTCGGCCCGGTGTTTCAGTGCCCGGAGAATCTGCGCGGAGATCTCCGGCGGCGTGAACTGGTGTTCCCCCAGTTGCAGGCGGATCACTGAATCGCTGTCCTCGGCAATGCGGAACGGAAAGAGCTTCAACTCATCACGCACGTCGCTCACGCCCCACCCCATCAGCCGCTTCACGGAATAGACGGTGCGCTCCGGGCTGTCGATCAGCAGACGCCGCGCGGATTCCCCCACCACGAAACCGCCGTCCGGCGTGTATGAGACCACGCTGGGCAGCAGTTTGCCACCCTCAGGCCCGGCGATCACTTCCGGACCGGTCAGGTCCATGAAGGCGACCAGGGAATTAGTGGTGCCAAGATCGATGCCCACAATCCGCTTCTTCTGCGTGTTGCTGAAGTCGATTTGAAAAGTGCCCATGAGCCTTCCGTGCGGACCGGCTTTACGCGGCGCGCGCCGCCAGTTCCTTGTCCACTTCGTTGATCAGATTCCGGATGTAGCGCCGCCGGTTGAGAATGGCGCGGATGCCTGCCAGCACAGCTTTGCGCGCTTCTTCGGGGGCGATGTCGTAGGCATAGAATTGCCCTTCCAACTCGTGGTCGACCTCAGCGAGAAGGTCGCCGAAATGCTGGCGGCTGGCTTGCAGTTGCGGAAGCACATCATCGTCGCCCGACCGCAGCTCGTCCAGCATCATGTTCAATTCGAACACCTCTTCGAGGAGTTCCGGAGGGACGTCCTTAGTCCGCTGTTCCCCGATGTCAAAGCCCGCCTCCTTCAGGAGGTATTCCGCCCGCAGTACGGGGTCGCGCAGCGTCCGGTAGCCGTCGTTTAAGATCGACGCAGCCTCCAGCGAAAACCGCCGCTCTGTCTCGATCGAGCGCGTGTAACGGTCGGGATGCAGCAAACGGCTCAGGTCGTAAAACCGCCTTTGCAGGTCTTGCAGGTCGATCTGCAGTTTCTTCGGAAGGCCGAAGAAACGGAAGTAGTCCACCGCCGGCGCTTGCAGGGAGTTGCAGTAAGTGCAGAACAAGGAGGTGCGCGCGGCGGTCTCTTTGTTCACTTGGCCGCAACGCCAGCAGGGATGGGATTGTTCTTCGTGAGTCGCTAGCACGCCGCCTCTCCCTACGCCGAGAAGGAAGTGCCGCAACCGCAGCTTTTCTTCGCGTGGGGATTATCGAAGGCAAACCCGGACTGCATGAGGGATTCTTTGTAATCCAGCGTCATCCCATCCAGAAAGACCATGCTCTTGGGGTCGACGAACACCTGAACATCATCAAACCGGAAAACATGATCAGTGGGCCGCGGTTTCGCGTCAAACTTGAACTGATAGCTCAGCCCCGAACACCCGCCGCCCAACACGCCGAGCCTTAGTCCTCCCTCGACACCCTGCTTGGCGAACGCCTCGCGGATCTTCTGAACTGCCTTAGGAGTGACATCGATGTGCGCCATCTCGGTACTGCCTTTCCAGGACAGGGGCGGAACACTCCCGCCCCTCCATTCCCAATTTACGCCGTCTGGGCCGTTACGGAAGGCTGGCCCGCTTTCTGCTTGTAGTCGTGTATGGCGGCCTTGATGGCATCTTCCGCCAACACCGAACAGTGGATCTTCACCGGCGGCAGACTCAGTTCGTTGACGATCTCTGTATTCTTGATCTGCAGCGCCTCGTCCACCGTTTTGCCCTTCAACATTTCGGTGGCCAGCGAAGAACTGGCGATGGCCGAGCCGCAGCCAAAAGTCTTGAACTTTGCGTCCTCAATGACGCCGGTGGAAGGATCCACCTTGATCTGCAGCTTCATCACGTCCCCGCACTCCGGTGCTCCGACAAGCCCGGTTCCTACGTTGGGGTCCTTCTTGTCCAGGCTCCCTACGTTGCGCGGATGATTGTAATGGTCCAGAACCTTATCCGAATAAGCCATTTTCGATAGTCCCCTCTGTCTTTCGTTGTTTTAGTGCGCGGTCCATTCCACCTTGGAAAGATCGATGCCCTCTTTCACCATCTCGTATAGCGGCGAAAGCTCACGCAACTTCTTTACAACGTCAATCACCTTCGCCGCGGTGTAGTCGATCTCTTCATCCGTGTTGAACCGGCCAATGCCGAACCGGATGGAGGAGTGCGCCAAATCGTCGCCCGCCCCCAGCGCCTTCAAAACGTAACTGGGCTCCAGCGTGGCTGAAGTGCACGCTGAGCCGCTCGAAACTGCGATGTCGTTAATGCCCATCAACAGTGACTCGCCTTCCACATAGGCGAAACTGATGTTCAGGTTGTGGGGCAGGCGGCTTTCCATGGTGCCGTTGATATACACCTCGTCGAGTTCGGCCAGCAGCATGTCCTTCAATCTGTCGCGCATGGAGCGATGCCGCTCCATTTCAGCAGGCATCAGTTCCTTACAGAGTTCGGCCGCCTTTCCGAAACCAACAATGCCCGGAACGTTCAGCGTGCCGGACCGCATCCCTCGCTCATGTCCGCCGCCGTCCATTTGCGCGGTCAACTGTACACGGGGATTTTTCCGCCGTACATACAAAGCGCCCACGCCTTTTGGCCCGTACATTTTGTGAGCGGTAAAGCTTAACAGGTCAATGCCGTCCTCGATTACGTTCACGGGAATCTTGCCCACCGCCTGCGTAGCGTCGGTGTGCAACAAAGCGCCTTTTTCCCGGCAGATCTTCGAAATCTCTTTCATCGGCTGCACCGTGCCGATCTCGTTATTGCCGTACATGATCGACACAAGAATCGTTTTGTCGGTCATGGCGTCGCGCAACTGGTCCAGGTCCACCAGCCCGTCGGTCCGGACCGGCAGGTAGGTCACCTTGGCCCCGTGCTTTTCCAGCCGCTTGCAGGTGTCCAGCACGGCCTTGTGTTCGGTCGCCGCCGTGATGACGTGGTTTCCCGTTTGCGCGTACATCTCGAACACGCCCTTGATGGCTAGGTTGTTCGATTCCGTAGCGCCCGATGTGAATACGATTTCCTTGCCGGTGGCTCCAATCAAGTCCGCCAACTGCTTGCGCGACTTCTCCACGGCCTCTTCCGCCACCCATCCGAAGGAGTGGTTGCGGCTCGCGGCGTTGCCGAAGTGCTCCGTGAAGTAGGGCAGCATCGCTTCCAACACCCGCGGATCCATTGGGGTGGTGGCGTGGTTGTCGAGATATATCGGGAATTTCAGCATACGCTCCTGTCCTGTTGCCTCTAACTCATCAATACCGGAAGTGAAAAGCGGGTCCGGCGGGGCGAACGCATCGCCGCCTCAGCCGCTTCATCGCTGGTGAGGTCAGCTATCGTGATGCTGTCCAGCAAACGAAGGATTCCTTCGTGCACCTTCCGCAAGGGCGCCCGCACCGTGCAGTTTTCACTCAAATCGCAATCGGCATGGTCGGTGAAACAACTGGTGAGAATGATCGGTCCATCAATCGCCCTGATCACCTCCAACGCCGTGATCGCTCCCGGGTCCCTCGCCAGCCGGTACCCTCCATTCGTCCCCTGCTCCGAAGCCAGGAAACCTTCTCGAGCTAACCGCTGCAAGACCTTGGCCAGCACGGGGACCGGAATCCCGTAAGAACCGCTCAATTCCTTCACGCTGGCCGAACCGCGCCCGGCGTTCATTGCCAGGTGCCGCAGGCTGATTAACCCGTAGTCTGCCTTTTTGGTCAGCTTGAGCATCGCAGGAAATCTCGGACCATTTTGGTCCTGATGTCAGGCTACCACCGCGGACCAGACTCAGTCAAGGCGATCGGCCCTGATTCTTCAATTGCTTAAATCCCGACCAAAAAGGTCTCAGAAGCGGGATGGACACATTCCAGAAACCGGTTTGTCTCCTCATCCATGGTATAGTTATGGGTCAAAACAAGAAGGTGCGAGATTGTAATCTGGCATGGTCAAGCTCTTTCGAGTCTTCATCCCGACCAGCCTGCTGGGACTGTTCTTTTCAGAGGTCGCGCTCACCGCGCTTTGCTTCATCGTCGGGCACACGCTGACCGGCTGGGATACCGAGTTCTACCTGTTCTACGAGGGCGGGCTCGAGAAAACAGCAATCGCGGTGCTCACGGTGATTCTGGCAGCGTATTTCGTCGACCTCTATGGCGACGTCCGCATCACCAGCAGGATCCGGTTGGTGCAATCCTTCTTTCTGGTCTTCGGGATTGCGTTCCTCATTCAAGCCCTGATCGGCTACGTGTCCCGGGAGTGGATGCTCTCCCGGTGGCAGATGATCTTTGGCAGCGGTCTGGCCATTCTGATCCTGCCGGCCTGGCGGATCGCGTACGCCCGCATCGCGCTGAACTTACCGGGCCGCCAGCGTGTAATCTTACTCGGGACGCACCGCTTACTGGGCCGCATGGCCGCCAAACTTGCTGGAAAGCCCGAATTTGGGATGACCGTGATCGGCCATCTGGCAGAGGGAGAAGGTCAGTCTGACGGCTCCGCCTACGGCCCCTGCCTGGGGACAATTGCAGAAGCCCGCGCGGTGTGTGAAGAACACAAGCCCGACCTGCTCATCGTCGGGTTGGAAGAGCGGCGTGGCCGCCTCCCCGTTTACGAACTGCTGGATCTCCGGCTGGGAGGAATCCGCATTGAGAACATGTCCACGTCCTACGAGTACATCATGAGCCGCATTTCAGTGGACACGCTCCGCCCTTCCGATCTACTGTTCAGCCAGGAATTGGGGCCGAATCCCTTCAACGTCCAGCTCCAGCGCATTTATTCTATCGCCATCGCCCTGGTGGGCACCGTCCTGACCGCTCCCATCATGCTGCTGGTAGCCGTGCTGGTGAAACTGACCTCGCCCGGGCCTGCGCTGTTCCGGCAGCGGCGCGTCGGTTTGAATGGCAAGGTGTTTGAACTCTATAAATTCCGGTCAATGCGCGCCGACGCCGAGAAGAACACCGGCGCCGTCTGGGCCACCAAGGACGACCCGCGCATTACGCCGTTGGGCCGCTACTTGAGAAAACTTCGCCTCGACGAACTGCCCCAGTTTTTCAACGTCTTGCGCGGCGAAATGGCCATTTGCGGCCCTCGTCCGGAACGCCCGGAATTCGTGCGGACCCTGTCTGAGCAGATCCCCTTCTACGCTCAGCGCCACGCCGTTCTGCCTGGCATTACGGGATGGGCGCAGATCAATCACAAATACGGGGATACGCTCGAGGATACGATCACCAAGCTTGAGTACGATCTTTATTACCTGAAGAATCTGAGCCCCTGGTTGGACGCCTACATCGTCTTCCATACCGCCAAGGTGATGCTGCTGTCGCGTGGCGCCCAGTAAACGCCGTCACTTCACGCGAACTGAATCGTAGACCAGCACTTTCTTCCAGAGCGAAGCCTTTTTGCGAAACTCGTCGTGCAATGGGTGGTCGTTGTACACCTGCCAACCTTTCTTGTCGTCGAAGGTCACCAGCCAGTAGAAGGTGTAGGAATTGTCGACTACGTCCCGCGCCGTGCCCGCGGGTTCTCCGATGAATGCGTGCCGAATACCCGGAATCGCCTTCATTTTCTTCAGTGCTGTAAGAAACTCCTCGCGTTTGGCTGCGCTGCTGGGTTCGTTCAGCCAGAAATACACGCTGTGGAAGAAGTTGCCTTCCACTGGCTCTTTGGCAGCCACGCCCATTGCCAGGGCCAGCCACAATGCACCGCATGTTATGGTTCGCCGCATATCGAGCGTTAGCATACCGCAGGCGGCCATCGAGCGGTTAGAATGTAAGGGAACCCATTGAGCGGGAGTAACTCAATGGTAGAGTCACAGCCTTCCAAGCTGTTGGTTGCGGGTTC
>CAYWQS010000052.1:0-29887 GCA_964460395.1 uncultured Solibacteraceae bacterium
GCGGGGCGGGTTCGCCGAAGGATTCGCGGGCGCGTTCGGTGTGGCGGTGTTCGAGAGCGAGGATGGCGCAGCGGATGCGGTCGCGGCGGAAGTCAGTGAAGGCGAGTTCTTCGATGCGGCGGTCGAGTTCGGGGTGGGGGAAGCGGCGCCAGGTGAGGGTGTAGTGGTCGCGGAAGAGTTCGAAGATTTTGAACTGAGGCTCGGGGAGGGCGCAGAGGGAGGGGTAGAAGCATTTGCGCGGGGGGCCGGCGGCATCCAGATCTTCGCCGGCATCGGGCGCCACGGAATTGATATTGGGAGTGGTCATGAGGGAGGGGTTCGGAGGGCCAGGCGGCGGCTGGCGGCAGGGTTGCGGCTAAGTGTTTGAAGGAACGGGGAGAATAAATCGGGCTGGAATGGGAAGGATAGAGTTGAGGGTTTAAGGCAAGCGGAATAATTGGGTAAGGTAGGAATTCAAGAGTGTCCCACCTGAAAATGAGTTGGGCCGCCGCCACCATCGCTTCCAAGCGTTACCTCGCTCTGGCTCGCGTAACGGCTGCGTCGTTCCGTGAGCACCATCCGGACGTGCCGTTCTATCTGCTCCTGGCGGACGAGCCGGCACCCGGATTACCCGCGCCCGACGAACCGTTCGAGGGAATCCCCTTCGAGGCCGTTCCGCTCCGAGAGCGAGAGCGGCTCACGTTCCAATACAGCGAACTCGAACTTAGCTATGCGCTCACCCCAAACCTGATCGAGCATCTCTTTGACCGGGGCGCAGATCGCGTGATCTTCCTCAAACAGGAGACGCTGGTGCTGGGCAGCCTGCGGCCGGAGTTTGAGTTATTGGACTGCTACAGCGCGCTGCTCACCCCCCATCTGCTCAAGCCGGCGCAGCAAGGGGAAGACCCGCAGACAGAGTTGAATGTCTTGCGCGCGGGCCTTTACAACGGGGGCTTCCTGGGGTTCTCCCGGCGAGAAGAGACATTGCGCTTCCTGGGCTGGTGGAAGGAACAGACCGCGCGGGAGTGCTACCGCGACGTCGAACGGGGCGTGCACTTTGAGCAGCGCTGGCTGGATTTTGCGCCCGCTTTCCTTCCCAGGTGCCACATCCTGCGGAACCCAGAGATCAACATCGGCCACTGGAACGTTCTCGACCGCCAGGACGCTGTCCCCTCCTGCCGCGTTTTCCGGTTCAGCGGGTATCAGCCCGAACAGCCAGAAATGCTGACCAAGTACAACCTGCACTTACGCACTTCGCAGACCGGGCCTGCCGAGCCGGTGATTCGGGAATACCACCGGCGCTTGCTGGAAGCCGGGCATTGGGAGGCACAGCAAGCTGCCTATGCGTATGGCGCTTACACCGACGGCGTGCCCATTTCGGACATGGCCCGCCGGATTCACAACGATCTGGGCGAAGATGCGGCCCGGTTCGGTTCGCCATTCAGTCCAGGCCCCGGTTCGTTCCGTGAATGGCTGCAACAGCCAGCGGGTGAGGGGTTCCCCCGCAGCGTCACACGTTTCTGGAAGCATGTGCTGAATCACCGGCCGGATCTTCAGCGCATTTTCGACCGCGCGGCCGGCAGGACCCGGGTTTTCTATCCGCATTGGATTCGCTGGTACGGAGTGAAGGAGTACGGGAAGGGAGACCAATGAGCGGGCCCGCAGTGATCACCATCGCGGCTTCCAATTACTTGCCGCACGTCAGGGTTCTGGCCGCCTCGCTTCGTCAGTACCACCCGGCGATTTCGGTCTTTGCGGTCGTGACCGGGCCCTCACATCCCGGTGAAGTGGACGGCGTGCAGGAGCTCAAGCCACGGAGTCTCGGTTTGCGAGACCCGGATGCAAGAGCGCGCCGTTCCGGGACAAAAGCCCTCTGCGCGAGCCTGAAAGCGGCAGCACTGCAATACGTGCTCCGCTCAGGGTTTGAACCGGCATTCTTCCTGGATCCTGACATCCTGGTAACGGCGCCGCTGGATCCTGTATTCGAGGAGGCTGCCCGGCGTCCTTTCACTTTGATCCCTCACTGGCTGGCTCCGCCGGTACATCCGCGTCTGCGCCTGATGGTCCGCCAACTGGCTTTGGCAGGGGTGTGCAATGGCGGTTTCGTGGCAGCCAGCGCGACCCCCGAAACCATGGCCTTTCTTGCCTGGTGGGATGCGCGGCTGGCCACACAGTGTGTACTCGACCTTGGCAGAGGAATTCATTACGACCAGAGATGGCTCGACCTCGCGCCCTCTTTCGTACCGGGGCTCCATCTGTTGCGCGATCCGGGCTGCAACGTTGCCTATTGGAACCTGCCCGACCGGCGGTTGGAGGCGTCTGGTGATGGCTGGCAGATCGACGGCACTCTCCTCCGCTTTTTTCACTTCAGCGGATTCGATCCCGCGCGGCCCGAAGAAATCAGCCGGTTTGTTCCGGGCTGGCATATCGACAGCCTGGGGGCAGCCGCGGCGTTATTCCGCCTTTACGCGAACCGTTTGCGCGAGGCCGGTTGGGCCGCGGCACAGGCGCTGTGATATAAGTCTCAAAGCTACGGGGACGAAATACACAATGTCGTATGAGTTGAATGGCGCCGATTACGAAAAATTCTGGCGGCGGTTGCAACAGATCGGCCTGAACGCCTACGAGTCGCGCAGCTACCTGGTTCTGGTCGGGCACCCCCGGTTCAAAGCGCTGGAGTTGGCAGCGCGGGCCAATGTGCCGCGCCAGAAGATTTACGAAGTGCTCGACAGCCTGGTGGAGAAGGGCTTCGCGTTTGTCGTCCAGGAACGCACCAAGCTGTTCTCGGCCGTTGAGCCGGGCATTGCGATCCCTGCGTTCCTGGAGCGGAGGCGGGAAACCCTGGAGGCGGAGATCGAAGGGCAGCGAAAATATGCTCATTCGCTGGTCCAAGACTTGCGTGTGGCGTATACCGAGGGCCAGGTAGGCCGCGGCACTCTGGACTACTTGCGCATCGTTAACGACCCGGCCCAGATTGCCACGCACTACCGCTCGATGCTGGCGAACGTGGAGCGCGAATACGTTGAATTCTCGCGTCCCCCCTACGCCGTAGATCCCCTCGACGAACAACTCGTGCAGCAGGCCTGTCAGCGCGGGGTGCGTTGCCGGATTCTGCTCGAGCCGGGGCCGCTGGACGAAGAGCACCGTGCGCGGCTTGAGGACTATAAGTCGCGGGGCGTGGAAGTCGGGCTAGTCGACAAGCTGCCCATGAAACTGGCGGTATTCGACGCCGTGCAGGGGCTGGTCGCCCTTCAGGATCCCTTGATCACGCGGCTCTCCTGGACGGCAATCGTCTTCGAACACTTCGGCATGGCCGAGGCAATGATGGCTTTGTTCGAACAATACTGGCGCCGCAGCGGCCGGTAAAAAGGACGCTTATGCTAGGGCTGTCTCTCGCCCTGCTGCAGTTGGCCGCGTGGGAGAAGGCGGTGCCGGCTCTGATGGACAAGCACCATGCCCCCGGCGCCATCGTTGCGTATGTCGAAGGGGGAAGGCCCGCCGAGGTACGGGCCTTCGGGTATGCCGATGTCCGCACCGGGCGCAAAGTAGAAGCAGCCACGAGCGCTTTCCGGACGGGATCGATTTCAAAGGTGTTCACCGGCATGGCAGCGCAGGTGCTGGTTCAACAAGGCCGGGTCCGGCTGGATCAGGATTGGAACGAAGAAGTCCCTTCTCTCCCGATCGACCCCGCCTTTGGACAACCCATCACCCTGCGGAATCTGCTGACTCACACGGCTGGCCTCGACGACAAATACATAGGCAAGTCGGCCCGCTCGCCTGCCGCGGCGCTGCCGCTTGGCCCGTTTCTGAAAGCGTTTCTGCCGCCCCGGGTGATGCCCGCCGGCGAGATCTATGCCTACTCGAACCTGGGCATTGCCCTGGCCGGGTATCTTATAGAAACCGCGGCCGGCAAGCCCTTTGCACAGTTTGTGAACGAGGCCGTATTTCAGCCGCTGGACATGAAGCATTCCAGCTTCACCCTGGAAGAACGGCTGACTTCGCAGGCCGCGTTCCCGCACCACTGGAACGGCCGTAATTACGAAGTGGTGCCGTGGGATTACCTGCAGGATGCGCCAGCGGGCATGCACATGGGCACGGGCGAAGACATGGCTAAGCTCATCGAGTGGGCGCTGGCGAATCCCGGCCATGCGGTCTTCCAGCCACTATTCAGCAACCACCCCAAACTGACTGGTTCTGTCGGGTGGGCCTGGCACCGGTATGAGACCCGCGGCCGCCTGGCCGTCGGGCACGATGGCGGTTACATGGGCGTGCGGGCCCGCCTGCGCATATTTCCGGGTCAGGGCGGACGGCCCGGTTTCGGTTACTTCATCGCCGTGAACTCCGAGGCGGACGGGGTGATCGAGGAAACCGAACGGGCGCTGTGGGGGAAAGCCGGCCTGAAGGAAACAAGCTCTGCAGCGCCCTCTCCTCCGGCGGAATGGGAGAGGGACACCCAGCGTTTCCAAGGCCATTACCGCACCAGCCGGCTGTCCCGCACGACGTTGACCAAGGCAGGCGTGATCCTGGGCATGTTGGGCGAGGATCTGTTCATCGGGACAACTTCTGATGGCGCGATTACCATGCCCAAACTCGATGGAAATCCCCGCCGGATGGTGCAGGTCGAGCCTTTGCTTTTCCAATCCCTCGACGAGGACTACCGGTGCGCCTTCCGGGCGGGTCCCGATGGCAAGATCACTCACCTCTTCACGAGTGGAACCTCAAGCCTGGACCGGCTGGCGTGGTACGAAACCCTGAGCTTTCAGAGAGGCTTGTTCTTCGCATGTCTGCCCGTGCTCTTCCTGCTGACTTTCGGTGGATTGCGGCGCCGGCTGCTGGCCGAGGGGCTGCAACGGCCGGCGGGATGGATGGCAGGATTGTCGCTGTTCCACCTGGCAGGCCTGGGTCTGGTGCTCATGGTGCTTACGCCTCCTATGGAGTTGCAGAACGGCTTCCCATACGGCTTGCCGTGGCCCATCTGGTTAGTGCAGGCGTTATCGTTTGGCGCTGCAGGGGCATTGATTTGGCTCATCGTTGCGTGGCTGCGCCACCTGCGTGTGCCCTCTTTCGGCACGCTGGCTGTTTTTGCAGGGCTCGGGCACATCTGGTTCCTGCACACCTGGAACCTGCTGGGATTCCGGTTCTGACAGGCATTTCAGCGGCACGCCGGCGGGGCGTTAGCGCTCTTTGATGGAGGATTCCTGGCGGGATCGGACTTCGCGTACGGCGTAAATGCGGCGGCCCTGGCTTTCGAAATACGTCCGCATCATCATCTCGCCGAGCAGCCCGGCGACAAAAAGCATGAGCCCCGCCAGGGAGAGAATGGCCCCGGCGGCCAGCAGCGGCCCGTGCGCCATGATGATTTCGTAGCCCAGAAGTTTCTTGACGAAGAGGCCGGCCAGTATCAGTCCTCCGGTGATGCCCGTGAGCAGACCTAATCGCCCGAAGAAATGCATGGGCCGGGTGAAATACTTCAGCAAAAAGCGGATGGTGAGGATATCGAAGAACACGTTAAACGTGCGGCCCAGCCCATAGTGGGAGGCGCCCCCGAGCCGGGGCGGGTTCTGGATTGGCACCTCGGCAATCCGCGCGCCGTAAAGGCTGGCCAAAGCCGGGATGAACCGGTGCAACTCCCCGTACAGGTTGATGTCCTTCAGAATCTCCGCACGGTAGGCCTTGAAGGTCGTCCCGAAATCGTGCAGTTCGATGCCTGACACCTTGGCCATCATCCAATTGGCGATGCGCGAGGGGATCTTGCGCAGCAGCAGATGATCCTGCCGTTGCGCCCGCCACCCTGAGGCGATGTCGTAGCCTTCATCGATCTTCTCGAGGAGCGCAGGCAGATCCTCGGGGGCGTGCTGCAGGTCGCCGTCCATCGACACCACAATGTTGCCCTGCGCTTCGTCGAACCCGGCCGACAACGCCGCCGTTTGACCGAAGTTCCGCCGCAGGCGGATGACTTTCAACCGCCGGTCCGTTTCCACCAGGTTGGCCAGCAGATCGAAGCTGCGGTCGGTGGAGGCGTCATCCACGAAAATGATTTCGTATCGCCGCCCGATTTTCTCGAGGGTGGCGGTCAACCGGTCGTACAAGCGAAGAATCGCGTTCTCTTCGTTGTGAATTGGGATGACGACGGAAAGCATATCCCCTGTATTCAGGATAACAGGGGCAGCGCCTCATCATGCTTCGCGTCAGTCTTCCTTCGCGAGAAGCGGATACAGAACTCCGGCCAACGACCCGCCCACCAGAGGAGCCAGCCAGAACACCCACAGTTGCTGAATCGCCCAGCCGCCATCGGCGAAGAGTGCAGGCCCCGTGCTTCTGGCGGGATTCACGGAAAGGTTCGTCACCGGGATCCCGATGAGGTGAATCAATGTCAGGCCCAGGCCGATGGCGACCGGAGCCATGCCTGCCGGAGCGCGCTTGTCGGTGGCGCCGAGAATGATCAACAGGAAAAAGAACGTCAATACGACTTCGGCAATCAACGCGCTCTGGAGGGAATACATTCCTGGGGAGTGCTCCCCAAAGCCATTCGCGGCGAAACCGCCGGCCGCGAATTGCGGCTTGCCGGACGCAATCAAGTACAGCACGCCTGCGCCGGCGACCCCGCCCACTACCTGGGCGATCAAGTAGGGCAACACTTCGGAGGCGGGAAACCGCTTGGCCACGCATAGCCCCGCAGTGACGGCGGGGTTGAGGTGGCAGCCCGAGATGTGGCCAATCGCATAGGCCATCGTAAGAACGGTGAGACCAAAGGCAAGGGAAACCCCCAGAAGACCAATACCAACTTCAGGAAATGCGGCAGCGAGCACCGCGCTGCCACAACCGCCGAACACCAGCCAGAAAGTGCCGAACACTTCGGCAGCTAAACGATTCTTGAGTGCCATGTTTCTCCTCTTGGAACCCGGACCCAATTCCGGTCAGGCTCCGGTTCGAACACTGGAACACCATTTGGCCAGGCAAGCCAGGGACTTGCCAAGTCCCGCATATCATACACCCGTGGCGGGCTGGAGAAACTCATCCCGCCACAGAATGAAGCAGCCGGAGCGATTCTTCGAGCGCGGGGCGCACAGTGTGTAACTCATAACCGGGCGACCACGAGGAGGCACGCAAGGCGGCATAGTGAAATCCGTTCCAGCCGAACTGCTTGAGTTCCAGCGCGCCGCCGATCGCATCCCAGCGCATCAGCACCTCTCGCCCGGTATCCATTACCGTATCCCTGGGCGGATCAAACATTTTCAGCCACCGCCGCCGGAGTTTTGATTCGGCGAACGCGGCATGGACCGAAGGGGCAGGGGCGTCGATCGGGCAAGCAAGAAACAACTCCTGCCGTTCCTGCCCCGGGTAGGTTTCAACGGAGAACTTCAACAAATGCAATGACATAACCCAACCGGAACGGCAGTCCTCCAGCACGGGCTCGTCTCCTGGCAGACCGGCGTGAATGACGTCCACGCGGGTGTGCAAGCCGTCCACAGGCACCAACCGCATGGCCAGGAGTTGGGCGCCCAGAGTCAGGAGCATCGAGTGGCCCGGATCCACCTCCTGAACGCGTGCCGTCTGTCCAGGGCCGAAGAACGGGTCGAAATGCCAGGTATAAATTGACCGGAGGCGGGGTTCCCCGGTCGCCTTCCGGGTGTACCAGCGGTTCAGGCCCTCCGGAACGGTCCAGGATTCCCAGAGTTTTCCAGGACTTGCGGCGATCGTCGCGGAGGCGTCCACCCACTGGCCCAGCCGGCTCATAAATCCCTATCTTTCAATGGTTTCTGCTAAAATAAAGAGTTTCCGACTATGGCCAATCCGCAAGATCCGAACGAACCCCAGCAGCCACAGCAACCGCCGCAACCACCGGCCCAGCAGTTGCCGCTGGGAGACCGCAAGAATATCACGCCCGTGAACATCGAAGACGAGATGCGCAAGTCGTATCTCGACTATTCGATGTCGGTGATCATCGGACGGGCGCTGCCGGACGTGCGGGACGGACTGAAACCGGTGCATCGCCGCATCCTTTATGGCATGAGCGAGATGGGGCTGAACTACAACCGCCCCACGCGCAAGAGCGCCAAGATCGTGGGCGAGGTTCTTGGCAAGTACCACCCGCATGGCGATACGGCTGTCTACGACGCCCTGGTCCGCATGGCGCAGCCGTTTTCGCTTCGCTACCCCCTGATTGACGGCCAAGGCAACTTCGGCTCGATTGACAACGACCCGCCGGCGGCCATGCGGTACACCGAGGCCCGCTTGTCGCGCATCGCGGCGGCGCTGCTGGAAGACATCGACAAGGAAACGGTCGATTTCCGGCCGAACTACGACGACAGCGAGGTGGAACCAGAGGTTCTGCCCACTCGCGTGCCCAACCTGCTGGTCAATGGCAGCGAGGGTATTGCGGTGGGGATGGCAACGCGCATTCCTCCGCACAATCTGACGGAAATCATCAACGCCACCATTGCGCTGGTACAGAACCCGAACACGACGCTGGACAAGATTCTGGAGATGGCGCCCGGTCCGGACTTCCCCACTGGCGGCATCATTCTCGGGCGGCAGGGGATCATCGACTACTACAAGACGGGACGGGGCTCACTAAAGATCCGCGCCCGCGCCGCTACCGAGAAGACCGGCAAGGACCGCGAAGCCATCATCATCACCGAGGTTCCATACCAGGTAAACAAAGCGCGGCTGATCATGCAGATCGCCGAGCTGGTGAACGAGAAGCGGTTGGAGGGCATCTCCGATGTTCGAGATGAAAGCGACCGCGATGGCCTCCGCGTGGTGATCGAACTCAAGCGCGGCGAGCAGCCCGAGATCGTCCTGAACAACCTTTACAAGCTGACGCAGATGCAAGTGAACTTCGGCGTCATCAACCTGTCGATCGTCAATGGCCAGCCTCGCGAATTGGGTTTGATCGAAACCATCAAGCGTTTCATCGACCACCGCGTGGAAGTGGTGAGGCGGCGCACGGAGTATCTGCTCCGGAAAGCGCGAGACCGCGAGCACATCCTGCTCGGATTCCAGAAGGCGCTGCAGAACCTGGATGCGGTGATCGAAACCGTCCGCGCAGCCCGCAATCCGCGGGAAGCCCGCGAGGCGCTGATGGGGAACATGGAGTTTCCCGAGAACCCCAAGCTGGCCGAGGTGCTGAAGAAATGGGCGCCTTCTCTCCGCTACAACGGCGCGGCGCTTTCCCGCTTCGACTTCTCGGAGAAACAAGCGCAAGCCATCATCGAACTGCAGCTCCAGCGCCTCACCGGCATGGAGCAGCAGAAGATCCTGGATGAACTGGCTGAAATCCAAAAGCAGATCGCGGAATACTTAGAAATCCTCGGGAGCGACAAGCGGCTGCGCGACGTGATCGTCAAGGAACTGCGCGAGGTGCAGAAGGATTTCGGCGACGCCCGCCGCACGCAGATCGTGGAGGACGAGGGCGAGATCAACCTCGAAGACCTCATCAAGGTAGAGGATGTGGTGGTGACCGTTACCCGCGGCGGCTACCTCAAGCGGACGGCGCTGGACACCTACCGCCGCCAGTCCCGCGGAGGGAAGGGCCGCATCGGCATGACCACACGCACTGAGGATGTGGTGGAACACCTGATGGTGGCCAACACCCACAGTTACCTGCTGATCTTCACTTCGATGGGCCGCCTGTACTGGCTGAAGGTCTACAACATCCCGGATGCCGGCGCCGCCTCGAAGGGGAAGAACATCAACGGGCTCGTCAACCTCCAGCAGGACGAAACCGTGCGGGCTTTTCTGTCGGTGAAGGAGTTCACTTCAGGCCAATACGTGGTGATGGCCACCAAACATGGGGTGATCAAGAAGTGCGAACTCACGGAGTTCGACAACCCACGTTCCGCGGGCATCATCGCCTGCGGATTGAAAGAGGGCGACGAACTGATTGAGGCCCAGCTTTCCAACGGAGAGAACCTCATCTTCCTGGCCACCCGCGAAGGCATGGCCATCAAGTTCCCGGAGACCGACGTGCGCCCGATGGGCCGCCCGGCAGCTGGCGTCACCTCGATGAAGTTCAAAGTGAAGGGCGACTACATCGTAGCCATGGAGGTGGTCAGCGAGGAGGACTACATCCTCAGCGTGGCCGAGAATGGTTACGGCAAGCGCACCCAGGTATCGGAGTACCGCCTGCAATCGCGGGCCGGCTCGGGCGTAATTAACATGAAGGTGACCAATAAAACCGGGAAGGTCTTGGCGGCCCTGCGCGTCCAGGAGGACACCGACGTTATTCTGATCACCAAAGAAGGCAAGATCCTCCGGACGGAGGCCGAATCGATCCGGAAGACGGGCCGGTCGGCTTCCGGCGTCAAACTCGTCAGCATGAACGAAGGCGACCTGATTGCCGCGGCCTGTGCGGTGCAGGAAGCCGAAGAAGAAGGCGAAGACGATTCCCAGTCCGAGTTGCCGCTGCAGTAGTGCGTGGGTTGCCGCGGCCGGCCTGTTGTTGTTGCCGGCCGCGCTACCCCACCTGTCGCCGGATGAGGATCGGGACGGCGACGGAGTGGCAGACCAGATCGAGCAGCAGATTCTCCATCAATTCCGTCCCCACCTGGTGCTCAGCGCCAATGAGTGTGACGGTCAGCCAGCGCGCTTCGAACCTGGGCAGCGGGAACCGCGTGTGCTTGCCCGCGATGGAACCCTGTACGGGCGTGTCTTCCGCGTGGCTCCTCCGGGCCTGGAGGGCGAGTTCCTGGAAGCTCATTTTTTTCATCTCTGGGGAAGAGACTGCGGACGCGCAGGCCATCCGCTGGACATCGAGCATGTTGCAGTCCTGCTCAGGAAGTCGGGCAGCGCGTGGACCGCGGTCTATTGGATCGCCTCAGCGCACCAGGATACGGTTTGCGACCGTTCGCATGGGGCCAGCGCGGAAACCCTCAAATCGGACAAAACTGGCGTTACAGCGTGGGTATCCCATGGCAAACACGCCACCTTCTTGACCCAGGACGCGTGCCGCAAGGGTTGTGGCGGCGATCGCTGCCAGGACCCGTTGCGCCCCTTGCCTGCCGGCACCGTCTTGAACATCGGCGAACCCGGCGTGCCGCTCAATGGGGCCGTCTGGGTGGATTCGCCAAGCTGGAATTTCTCCGAGAAGTGGGCTTCGCGCTTCCCTGCTCCGGTCCTGCAGGCACTGGCCCAGGGCGAGGGCCGGCTTGTCGACTTGCGGCCTGAACTTATCCCTGTTCGCGCAACTGTCAAGGGCCTCAACGAAGGGGTGGATGGCGTGGCCACTGCCGACCGGCACACGACCGGCGCCCTGGGCACGGCGAAACAGAAGACTGGCAGCGCCGTTAAGAAGGCCACCAAGGCCACGGGCGATTTTCTAGGAATTGGGAAGAAACAGCCGCAGCCGTAACATCTGGTTTGGCGTGTACTCGGCCACATGGGTCGCCTGAACAAGCTGGCCCAGGCGACGCTGGTTGCCTACAAGCGCACCGAGTCCTGGCCCAAAGGCCTGTCCACACCGGAGCCAGGAGGCTCTTCGCGAACACCTCGCCTTGGTCGACAAGCTCAGACAGAATCAGGCTTTGCGTTCTTCTGAGGAAAATCCGTTCGTCCAGCGTGGCTGGGTGAGGCCCCAAGCCTTCTCCTGGTATCACGCCGAAGAAATCTGGCCTTCCTGGTAACTCCGCTCAGTTGGGTTCGAAGCTGTTGAAACTGGTGAACGCCCCGCCGGGGTTGAACCTGAGCCCCAACACGGCAAACGAACCTGTAGAGGAGATCTCCAGCGAGCCTTTTCGGTTCGCGGTTTCGGGCAGCAATTGAGTCAGGGCGCCAACGATCCGCCCGTCGCGCGGCAGTTGCAGATCCCGAGTGCCCAGCAGATTTCCGGCTTCGTCTCGAATTCGCACGAACAGATTACCGTTCACTGTGGGCAAGCCATTCGCAACGGCGACGCCTGTCACAAAGCCCGCACTATTGTCATAGAGCAGAAAACTTGAAGCGGCGGGCCGGGAGAAGGGCACCACTGCCTCAAAGTCGGGCCGGCCGGCCACCCTTTGGCGAAATACCGAGAACCCGCCCAAGGCAAAACAGCAGTCTACCTCGAGCCGCGCCCAGCCCTCCTGCAAGCCACCCTGATCCTCCGTGGTGAGGGTGACGGATTCGCCGCGGCGGAGACGGATGTCGAACTGAGCCGCAGAGCCCCTGCCTGCCAATGGAACCGCCCATGCCTCGCCAGCAGGTGTTCGAAACAGGATCCGGAAGTTCACCTCCGCCGCATCCATGTTCAAAATGTTGATCGCCGTCTGCCAGCCGCCACCAAAAGCAACTTGGGGGATGGCGCGGTCGAAGGGGCTGGTGCGGATCTCACGATCGCCTGCCATGACGGTCAGCGGCAGGACAAGGAAGAAGGAGAAATGAAAGAACTTCATGGCTTCAGTAACCGGACGTGTGCGAGGACAAAAGAGATACCACTACCAATCTGGCATGTCGAAACCAAACGATGAATTCAATGAAACCGGGTGGGGGTAGTGGGCGTCTGAAAAGGTGAACTGTTGTTAATGTTCAAATATTCAACAGATCAGAGATAAGAACACATGACGAAAGCGATCTCCACCCTCGTTCTCTCCGTTATGCTCTCGGCTTCCGCTTTTGCCAGCAGCCGGAGCGGTACCATCGATGAAACCCTGCGTGAGTTGAACACCCAGAAGGCACTCACCGCGACTGCATTGGACCGGCTGACCGCCTATGCCGGACACCCGAATTTGATGAGCTGGGAAACGCACGCCGTTGAACTGGATCTGGCCAAGATCCATCTGAATGCTACGCTGGACGCGATCCGCAAGTTGGAAGAGCGGCGCGAGCAGTTGAGCCCGGCACAGCGCGAATCCTTTGATTCGTTAAGGATCCAGAGCTTCCGGCTGGCGAACAGCATGCAGTACACCCTGGATCAACTGAAGGACAACCGGTTGTTTATCCGGAACCCCGCTTATGGCACACTGATTCGCAACATGGCGAAGGACGCCTTCGGCGGGCGGGAGAAGACCCGCGAGATGCTCGCGCAACGTCAGGGCTCTTCTCCGGTCCAGGCAGCCGACTAAGCTCACGGCTTTTGAAGATTGCAGCAACGGGGCCCAAACGCTACTCCAGCGTTCTGGGCCCCGTTGCTATGATTGCGGTATGGCTGGCTTGGTGAGCCTGGGCAACGCACCCGCAACCTCCCTGGATCCTTCGGACCTGCGGAAAAAGCAGGAAAGACTGTTCGCGTCATTAAGGGCGATGGGCCGGGTGCTGGTGGCGTATTCGGGCGGTACCGACTCCGCCTACCTGGCTTGGGCCGCCAGACAGGCGTGTGGCGAAAACATGCTGGCGGTGACGGCCGATTCCCCATCGATTCCCGAATCGCACAAACGGGACGCGGCGGAGTTCGCCCGGCGGTTCTCGATTCCCCATCAGGTCATTCCCAGCCACGAGTTTGAGAACCCGGCATATGCCGCCAACAATCCTGACCGCTGCTTCCACTGCAAGGACGAACTGTTTCAGCGCATGAAACAAATCGCGGCGACGGCCGGCGGCGGGGAGATGGTTTACGGGGTGAATGCCGACGACCTGGGCGACTACCGGCCGGGGCAAAATGCCGCCCGGCTGCACGAGGTGAAGGCGCCGCTGGTGGAGGCGGGGCTCAGCAAAGCCGAGATCCGTGAGTTGTCGCGGTTGGCAGGACTTCCGACCTGGGACCGCCCGGCGGCGGCGTGCCTTTCTTCGCGCATCCCATACGGAACCGCCGTGACTCCGGAAAACGTGAAGCAGGTGGAATCTGGCGAAGAGGCGCTGAAGGCACTGGGATTCCGCCAGTACCGGGTGCGCTACCACGGAGAACTCGCGCGGCTCGAATTCAGCCGCGAGGAACTGCCGCGCGCCCTTTCGGTGGAAATGTTCGGGCGGCTCTCAGAGCTGTTCCACAGCCTGGGGTTCACGTACGTTGCGGTGGACGTAGACGGTTACCGCCAGGGCGCCATGAACGAGGTGCTCAGCGCGAACCAGCGGCAAGCGCAGGCCGGTCAGGCCGGTTGACCGGACTGCAGTGGCGGTCCAGATAGCTGCAAGGCAGCCGCCAGTACTGTGGGCAGCGCGTTTCGTCGTACGGGAGCAGAGCGTTTGCCAACGTCTGCTCGCAAACCTCCACTACCGCGACTTTACCGGGAGCATCGGCTTCAATGAGGTTGAGACGGCGCAGTCTGCCTCTGGTCTCCTGCAACCGATGGATGTAGTCGCCCCGATGGGCGCCGATGGGCAGTAGAGCAGTGACATCGCGCGGATGGCGGATGCGATGAGTCGCGGCGAGCAACGCGGGAATCTCGTCAGCATCTCCGCTGAGCAGGATGGCACGGTCGTAGGCTTGGTGGATCGCGTCGAGCAGCAGGTCCAGAGCGAGGTTTACGTCGGTTTGTTTTTCCTCGCGGTGGATTCCATGTTTGCCGCCCGGACGGTAAAACCCTTCGACAATTTCGACACCCGGCACAGTTTGCAGGGCCTCCAGCCAGAGCCTTTGCCGGTCCGGCTCACCGGCACGCTGCGGGTTGTCGAGCGATGCAGGCACCGGCGCCGTGTAGTAGCGGATGCGGGTGAGCGTTTCATCCGGATTCAGCCACCCGCTGCGCTCGATGAGGGCGCGGAAGTTACACCAACAGAGCCCGGACACTGAATGGCCCAGCTCGGCTTCCCGCCGTTTGGCAAAGGCCCGGGTGGCGTAATAGAAGTTGAATCCGTCGACGTAAAGAGAGACGCGGCGGGGGCTCACAGCCTGCATCAGCTACTTGATGGCAGCCAGGAATTCTTTGGTGACGCGGAGCATCATGGGCTTGTTTTCGCGGCGGACATTGTGGCCCGCGCCGTCGATATGCACGAGTTTGACGTGGGCCATGCCCTTCACCGCATCCTCGTTTTCCTGGCGCTGCTGGCCCTGCGCATCGGCCTTGAGGATCAGCGTGGGAGCTGTGATTTTGGCGAGCATGGAGGGCAGCGGCGGCCGCTGAGAGGGGCTGCTCATCGCGGTGTTGGGATGGTGCCGCATTTTGGAAGGCGCCCAGATGGCGCATTCGTTTTCGCCCCACTTGGGCGTGTTCTTCATGCAGAGGGCCACAGTTTCTTCGTACGAACGATTGTTGCCTGCCAGGATCATGTCGCGGCGCTTGGCCTGTTCTTCCGGCGCTACGGGCGCGTATCCGCGCGGAGAGAGGTTGGGATCCTCGAGCAGTACCGCCCGGGGAACCTGCGGGTAACGGGAAGAGAACCACGCCACTGTCGCGCTGCCCATGGAATGGCCCAGGAGAATCGGTTTTTCCAGCCGGAGGGCCCGCAGGAAAGCAGCAAGGTCCTCAACCATGGCCTCCTGGGTGGGCAGCGAGTCCGGAGGGTCGGACAGGCCGTGGCCACGCGCATCCCACAGAATGACGTCGAAGTCCTGAGTAAACTCCTTGGCGAAATTCGTCCAGCAGAGGCCGTCGTCAGAGGAGCCGTGGAGCATGACGAGCGCGGGCTTGCCGGCGCCGCCGGTGCGCCAGTAGTGGATCCGGATTCCATTGGCCATCACATAGCCATCCGTCCACCCCGCGGGCGGGGCCGGAGGGCCGGCGAGCGCAGTCAGTGCGACCAGCGCAGGCAGGGCGCGAAGAGACATGGTAAGACCTCCCATCGGCGAAAAGCTTATCGCATTGTGGGCGCCGTCCGGCGGGCAGGGGCGACGCCGTCAGCCTTACTTGCCCGTGTCCCAAAATCCGCGCAGTCTGTAGAAGACGAAGGAGAGTGCTTCGCGGTGTTGTGTCTTATCGGAGAGGTTGCGAGCGACGAGATAGGAAGCAATCTCCTGGGCCACAGGCTCAAGGCCTGGGAACCACCGCCGGATGAGGGCCTCGTATTCCGGGACGGGTCCAAGTTCCAGTTGATGGTCGACCCACTCCGAGATGAGTTTGACCCGCAGACACGGATCGTCGGGGGGAGAGCCCTGCTGTTGGCGCCGCAAGGTCCACTCGAGTTTACTGCGTTGATACGGCGCATGGTTGATGCCGCGCTTTTCGAGTTCGGCGCGCATCACCACGTGTTGCACCAGATCGGCGGTGGCCAAGCTCAGACAGCCCGCTTTCCCGGATTGGCGCCGGGGGGCAGGATACTGGCTGGCGTGCAGCCAGGCGTGAAAGAGCTCATGCGCAAGCAGGGCTTCTTCAAACGGTCCCCACTGGGCGCGCCAACCGAGATTGAGAAAGATCAGATACTCGACAGGCCCCTGCTCCGGCCGGTGCGCCGCCATCAATCCGTGCACATGCTGAAAGTCGCGGGCGAATTCCTCTTCCTTCAGGTAGGCGGCAAACAGCGCCGGTGAAGGTGCATCCGGAGGGAGCGAATAGGTATTAGCCTCGCGGTCCCATTCCACGTAAGTGATAGAAACCTTGCTGCCACTGAGCTTCTCGATCTCCCGCCGCCACTCGGCCAAGCGGGGTGTCAGCAACGGCTCAGCGAAGATAGAGGAGGCCAAGAAGAAAATGGCGGCGCCGCGCATCGTCGACAATTCCACTATGGCATCATGGTGCCTGGAACGCGGATGGCCCTTGACGAACGCCAGTTTTACACCGAATCACAGACCACACGGCCGGCAAGGCTCAACTGTCCGTGGTGCCGGACCGTAGAAGATTACGAGCTGCGGTGGCTGGTGCGGAGCAAGCGCAAGGAATTGCCCCGGGGCGCGGACGAACGCGACCGCGCCAAGTTCGCTAAAGCCCAAAGCTACATGGTGCTGATGGACGACAAGGCGCGGTGCCGGAATCCGCGCTGCGCCAAGACTTTCGACATTTCGGGCATCAAGACCACAGCATTTCTGTGAGGGTTTCACGAAGGCATTTGCTGGGTGGGCTGCTGGCGGCCGGTTGCCGGCGGAGGAAACCAGGCGGGTTTCATGGTTGGGCTTTTGTCGCGGTGCAAGGGAGCCCCGCGGTCGTGGTGGTGGATTTGCTGGAACTTAGTGTGCGGAAACGGATCCCTCTGGCGGCTGCTCCCGTTTCGGTGTTCCACACGCCTGGACCGGGGCTGGGGCGAGTGCTGGCGATCACCCCAGGAGCGAGGGAAGTGGCCGAAATTGATCCGGGGCGAATGGAGGCAGTGAGAACAACGGACCTGCCGGGGGCGCCGATTGCGGCAAAGCCGGCCCAGGCGGGGGAGGCGTTGTTGATCCTCACCGCTTCTCCCCCGGCCATTCACCGGATCGATCTGAAATCGGGCGAACCGGTGACCAGCATCCGGTTGCCCGGCGCACCCTCCTTTTGGGATCTGCACACGCCATCCAATATGGCGGCCGTTGTGATGGAGGATGGCCGTTCGCTCCTGGTGGACATCGTTTCCGGGGCGCGCCGGGAAGGTCCCAGCCTGGGCGAGCATCCGGGTCCGGTAGCTTTCCGCTCCGATGGACGGCTGATCATCGCTTCGTCGCGGAGGGCCCGGGAACTGGTGATATTTGAAAGCCAAACCGGCGCCAGTGTGGTGCATCTGCCGTTGGCTTTGCGGCCCGACCGCTTTTGCATGAAGCCTGACGGCGGGCAACTCTTCATTACCGGGGAGGGGCTGGATGGCGTAGTGATCGCCTACCCCTACCGGACGGAGGTAGCGCAGACCACCTTAAGCGGCCGGAGGCCGGGGGAGATGGCCTGCTGCGAGAGGCCGCCTTATCTTTTTGTGTCCAATCCGGAAGCCGGTTCACTGACCGTCTTTAACATCGCTGACCAGAAGGTGGTGGCCGTGATTGGCGTGGGCATCCGGCCGGGTCCGCTCGTGATGACGCCGGATTCGCAGTACGCGCTGGTGCTGCACGCCGGGTCCGGAGATCTGGGCGTGGTTCGCATTTCCTCCATCACCGCCGGGCGAGCGAAGTCAGCCTCCTTGTTTACGTTGATTCCGGTGGGGGAACGGCCCGCCGGGTTGGTGGTGGTGCCGTCACCGGCCTGAGAATCACCGGCTCCGCTTTGCCTCACGCCATCGGTTACCATGATCGAGACGTGGGAACGTGAGCATGCCGATCCGGGTGATAACGCTCTTGCTGGTCTGCCTGGCACTCTCGGGCCAGCCGCCTGGCCGTGAAGAGCCGAAGAATGCGCAGCCCGCATCTCAGCAGCCCGCACCACAGCCGGTGCTGGTAGAACCGCCCGCCCACGATCTGGTTCCTGAGACGCCACTCCCCGTGGACCGGATGACCTTGCCTCCGGGCGTCGCGGGAGAAGAAAGCGCCCTGCTGGGCCGGGTGGCGGTGGCGCGGAAGTTAGACGCGAGTACGGTCATCCGGGCCGTGGTGGGCTTCGTGGTGCTGTTCGTACTGGCGTACGCGGCCGGCCACCCCAAAGTAACCCAATTGGAGCGGCGGCTCCGGATTGGGCACCTTACCGCAGCGGGGCTTCCTTTCTTTTTGTTGGGCTACGTGGCGGCCTTGCCGTCGATTGGAGTCTTGACCCCGGACATCCTCCGCGAGATCGCTCCACTACTTCCGTTGGGCCTGGGATGGATTGGCTTTGTGGTAGGGACCCGGTTTGAATCGGCCCGCTTTGCTGACATTTCGCCGGAGTCCGAGGCCTCGGTATTTCTCACCACGGCAGTGCCGATGGCGCTGATCTTCGGCGCGTGCGCATTGGTGGTCTACCCGTTCGGGTTTCTGCCGGGCAGCACACCGGGCCTGGTGCGGGACGGCCTGCTGCTCAGTCTCGCGGGCGCCATGGGCGCCCGCAACGCGCCGTTCCTGGCCCGCTATTCGGCAGACGGCACCGGTGTGCCGCCGGCCCGGCTGATCCGCATCATCGAATTGGAGCAGCTTGCAGGGGTCGTGGGTCTGCTGCTGATCAGCGCGTTTTACCGGCCGCAGGGGGCCGTGGTGGGCTGGCAACTGCCTGGCACGGCCTGGCTGTTCATGACCCTAGGCATTGGAACCGCCTTAGGGTTGCTGATCTGGGCGACGTTGACGCGCATGCACAGTGCAAACCAGTTCGCCGCGGTGCTGTTGGGCGCCGTCTGTTTCACGGCAGGAATGGCCAGTTTTCTCCGCCTGAGTTCGTTGTCGGTGTGCTTCATTGCCGGGGCGTTGATCATCAACCTGGGCGGGAGTTGGAAGGTAACTTTCCAGGGAGTGCTGGAGAGGATGGAGCGGCCTGTCTACTTCCTGTTTCTCGTGCTGGCCGGTGCGTGGTGGATTCCCTGGGATTACCGCGGTTGGGTGCTGATGCTGCTGTTTGTGGCCGGCCGCGGCTTGGCTAAGCGGCTTTCGGCACGATTCGTCCAGCGTTATTGGGTCAAGGACCTCACGGAAACCGAATGCCGGGTGCTTGCCCACGCGCCGATGGGCGCTCTGTCGGTAGCCATCGTGGTTTCGGCTTGGGATCTCTACTCCGGGCCGACGGTTCCGCTGATTGTGACGGCGATCATTGGCGGCTCCGTGTTGAGCGAGGTGATCGTGCAGTGGCGGTTCCGCCAGAGGGCCAGTCAAGCCGCGGAGCCCGCGCAGGAGACGGCGGCATGATCCAAATGATGCTGCTGGTGGTGCTGGCCGGACTGATGCACGCGGCTCGCAGCTTCACCCCCTTCCCTTCTCTGGGCAGCGGGCCGGCGGGCACGACACTGGCCGCGGGATTCCTGCTGTTGGCGGCCCTGCTCATGGGCGATCTGTTCAAGCGGTGCGGACTGCCCAAACTCACCGGGTACCTGGCCACCGGAATGATTGCCGGGCCATACGTCTTGGGCCTGGTGAGCGCCACGATGCTGATCGACCTGCGAATCTTCAACGGCGTGGCAATCTCTCTCATCGCCCTGACTGCCGGAACGGAGATGGACGTGCGGGCGCTGCGCCCGCTCTTCCGCGGCATTCTGCTGATCTCCTTATTTGCCGTGGTAGGGACGATGGGCGTCCTGACGGTGGCCACGTGGCTGTTGAGAGACCTGCTGCCATTCACCGGTTCACTGGACGGTGCCCAAATGCTGGCGCTGTCGTTGGTGCTGGGAGTGACGCTGGCTTCCCAATCCCCCGCAGTGGTGGTGGCGCTGCGCCGGGAATTAGATGCTGACGGCCCGGTGGCGCGGACAGTGTTGGGCGTAG
Organism: uncultured Solibacteraceae bacterium; assembly: GCA_964460395.1. GTDB lineage: Bacteria > Acidobacteriota > Terriglobia > Bryobacterales > Bryobacteraceae > CAYWQS01. The sequence goes on from CAYWQS010000052.1 coordinate 20,039, forward strand.
TGGTCTTCGCGGACCTCCTGGTGATCGTCTTGTTTGCTGTGGCCAGCGGCTATGCCCGTCCGTTGTTGAATCAGGGTGTCGCCGGCGCGATGACGGGCGGCAGCCTGGCGTGGGAGATATTTGGTTCGTTTGGCGTAGGGCTGGCCATCGGGCTTCTGATCGTCGCATATCTTCGCCTTGTACCGGGCGGTGGGCCCCTCTTTGTCGTGATCACCGGCTTTCTTGCCGCGGAAGTGGGGCAGAGGGTGGACCTGGACCCGCTGCTGATCGCGTTGTTCGCGGGCATGCTGGTAAGGAATTTCAGCGGATTCGGAGACCGTTTGCACGAGGCGATCGACGAAGCCTCACTGCCGGTGTACGTGGCGTTCTTTGCGGTTGCGGGAGCAACCATTCACCTGGATGTGCTTGCCGAATTGGGGCTGATCGCCGGGATCTTTGTGCTGATTCGCGGGGCGAGTTTCCTGGCAGGTACGTGGGCAGGCGCAACGGTAGCGGGCTCGACGGAAACGGTGAAGCGGTACGCTGGCTTCGGCTTGATGCCCCAGGCTGGACTGGCATTGGCCCTCGCCCTCCTGTTCGCCAGAAGCTTTCCCGCCTTGGGGGACCAGGCATCCGCGCTGGTGTTTGGCGTGGTGGCGCTGAACGAGCTGGTGGCTCCCATCATTTACCGCTGGGCGCTGATCCGCAGTGGAGAAGCGGGCCGGGGAGCGCGGGTGGAGGCGGAACCGCCGCCAGAGGCCGCGCTGGCTCCGGTGGACTGATCAACGGGGTTCTGGCGGGGGCGTGATAAATTCTCCGGGCCGCACACCATAATTCTTGGGCATGTTGCGGTAATCCTGTCCGAGACGCGCATTCCAATCCCAAACGATGTCTCCGCTGAGGAGGGTGAGTTCACAGAAGAGGCGAGTCCGGCCCCGCAATTGTCCACGGTCGGAGTCGGCGAACCCGAAGTCGCCCTGCATGAGGCGGAACAGCGCAATGTCAGCGGGGGCTCCTACGCTGAGGTGGCCGTGTTCCGGATGGCCCACCATGGCGGCAGGCATGTGGGTGGAGCGCGCGATCACTTCCCGAAGCGGCATGCCCATCGCCAGAAACTTGGACATGGTGGTGGGCATGTCCATCATGGCGCCATTCATGCTGCCGGTATGCAAATCGGTGGAGATGGAATCGGGCCAAAAGCCCTGCGCCACGGCGGGAACGGCGTTGCGGAACGCAAAGCTTCCTCCGCCGTGGCCTACGTCGAACTTGACGCCGCGCGCCCGCGCTTGCGGCAAGTAGGCATAGAGCTTGCCGGAGTTATCCACCCAAGGGGCGGGAGCGCGGTACGCATGCGTGACGATGTCGCCAGGCCGGAGTTTTTCACTAACGAGCTGCCACCATGGCCGTTGCGGCAGAAAATAGCCGAAATCCACCATTACGGGCAGGCCCGCCAGACGCCCAGCCTCCAACGCGCGGTCCACGGCCACCCATTCCGGGCCCTCATAATGGGCGGTCTTAACGCCCACCACCACATCCTTGTGTTTCCGGGCCAGCCGGGCAACTTCCTCGGGTTTCATGTCCTCCGGGTGCTGCTCGACGATATTGGTGAGCATGCCGAGGCCGGCGATGTTGATCAAAGCGTAGGTGTGGGTCTTGGACCGGTCGAGAACGGTATGGCGAAACGTTTCGAAATTGCGCCAACCCGCCGAGCCGGCATCCACCATGGCGGTGACGCCGGTACGGAAGCTGAAGTCGTCCGGCCGGATACTGTTGTCCCCGGCCCAGGCGTTGGCGACACCCGTGGTGTGAAACAGGTGCACATGAATGTCCACCAAACCAGGGGTGACGATCAGCCCGGAGACATCGAGTGTCTGGCGCGCCTGGGCCGGATCGATCGCTTCGGCCACCGCGGCGACCTTGCCGCCGGCGATAGCCAAATCGCGAAGGCCGTCGATCCCATTCCGCGGATCGATCACGCGGCCGCCTTTGAGGAGCAGATCATAGGGCTGACTCCAGGCAAAGGCGGCCGGCAGGGCGATGAGCAGGAGAGCACGGGCGAGCATGGCGGCGGGGCCTAAGCCTTCCGGATGCGCTGCTGCATGGAATCCCACTTCACGTATTGGCGCTTGCGGTAGCTTTCCACCGCCATTTTGCAGACGACCATCGCCTTGTAGCCGAGTTCCGCGTCGCAGCGGATGGGTTCGTTTTGGCGAATCGCGTTCTGCAGATTCCGGTGGTGCGGGTCCACGCTCTCCGAGCCCGTTTTGGTGAACTCGAAGGGCTGCACGTCCTTCGCGAATTCCCTTTCGGGGGTGATGGTGAAGCCGGTACGGGTGAAGGTGAGCGTGGCCTTGTGGCCGCGGAGGACGTGCTCGACGGGACGGGAGTTGGCCATGGAGGAAACCAGCAGCATGGTCGGTCCCCCCGGGTAGTCGGCCTGGGCATTGAACGTATCGGGCACTTCCGCCTTGGAATCGACGAACTGGAACTTGCCGCCGCTGGCAGCACAGTATTCGGGGAAGCCGAGGTTGAGGGCCTTGATGAGGCGGGTGGCACGGTGAATGAAGAGGTCGGTGGCGATGCCGCCGGAGTAATCCCAGAACCAGCGCCAGCGGAAGTAGCGGTTGGGGTCCCAATCGCGCTTCGGCGCGGGGCCGAGCCAGGCCTTCCAATCCAGGTCGGGGCCAGGGGCAACGCCTTCATCGATGGGATAGGCCCAGTAGTCGTCGACGTGGTTGCGGGAATAATCGATTTGCGCGATCACTACCTTGCCAATGGCGCCGTTCTTTACATACTCGTAGGCGGACTCGTAGCTGTTGTCGGACATGCCCTGCACGCCCACCTGCAGTTTGAGGTTGGGCTTTTGCTTCAGTTTGGCGATGACCTTCTTAGCTTCATCCACCTGGTGAGTCATCGGTTTTTCGACGTAGACGTGCTTGCCTGCGTCCAGAGCGTCCAGGGTCATTTGAGCATGCCAGTGCTCCGGGGTGGCGATGAGGACATAATCGATGTCCTTGTCTTCCAGAAGAGTGCGGTAGTCGCGGACCTTGGCGGCGCCGGTGAGTTGAGCAGCCTTCTCGAGGCGCGGCGTATAGATGTCGCAGACCTTGACGATTTCGGCATTGTCGCGCTCCTTGTTTTTAACAAGGATGCCCATATGCACGCCCGCCATGCCGCCGCAGCCGATCACACCGATGCGCAGCCGCTCGTTTGCGCCCTGCACTGCCGCGTAGCTCTTGGCGGTCCAAACCGCGGCGGCGCCCGCCAGAAAATGGCGGCGCCTTATCTGAAGTCGTTCAGCCATACTGTCGATTGTATTGCCTAAGCGATGGAATACTCCATGGCAGTGGTGACCTACGCGCTGACAGCGCTGGTGCTGGTGGCTGCTTTTACAGACATCCGGGCACGCGAGATCCCAAATTGGCTGACTGCTGCGGGTATTGCCGCCGGCTTCGCGCTCCATGGCTGGCTGGATGGCTGGGCAGGCCTCGGGACGGCGGGCATGGGCTTCGGAGCCGCCTGTCTGCTGTTTCTGCCATTGTTTGCATTGCGCTGGATCGGCGGAGGGGACGCCAAACTGATGATTGCCATCGGTGCGCTGACGGGTTGGCAGGCCCTGCTGGTGATCTTTTTCCTGGACGCGATTCTTGGCGGCATTGCGGCGCTGGCGATGATGCTGTGGAAGGGGCGGGCGCGGCGAACGCTCCGGAACATCGGGATTTTGCTGGCTTCGGTGGTTCGGGGCCGGGCGCCCTACAAAGAGACCCCTGAACTGGAGGCAGGAACGGCACAATCTGCCGGCATGCCTCGCGCCGTAACGATCGCTCTGGCCACGTTGCTGGTGGCCTGGGGCGGCGGGTTGTGATGTGAGGGAACTCAGCGGGCCAGACGGCCCAACTTCCGCCTGGCAAATGGGTTCTGCACAAGCGCCAACAGCAAAAGTACGGTGCCGGTGAGAATCAGCGTGGACGGCTCCGCCACCTCGCCTCCGTTGGGAGGCCCGCCACCCTCGGGGCCCATGAGGAGGATTTCGTCCAGCATCGGGCCAAAGGCACCGTAAGTGTGGCTGGTGAGATAGATCCGCACGTTAGAGGACCGAGGGACAAAGGTGTACGAGTAACGCTGCCAGCTTTCTCTCGTCACCCGATCGGTGGGCTTGATATAGATCCAATCGATCACATAGCTGGTGGACCCATCCACGATGAGCACACTCAGCGTAGCCTCCTCCTCCCAGCACCCACTGAAGGCAGCAGTAGCAAAGCTGAGCTCGTAGCTTTGGCCGGGGACGACCGCGTTCCGGAGATCGTAGGTGAGTTGCCCAGACTGCCTGCCATTCAGGTCCAGGAAGTTGCCGCCATCCGCACCCTCAAACGGCCATGCTTCACTTAAGCGTTCCGCCATGTGATCGACCGACTCACCATACACGCCACTGGAGTTAATGCGGGTTTGGCCTGGTAAGGTACGCGACGGCAAAGAAACACTCGCGTCTGCGTAATAGATCTTCAGCAGTTCGGTAAGGCTCGGCGCCTCGAAATTCTCGTTGATGACTGGAGTGATGGGAACCGCGTGCAACCCACACATCAAGAATGAAACCTGGACAACCCACGCGAACGGCAGAGCCAAGACTTTTCGAATGAAGGCCTCCAACATTGTTTTAGTACTTTTGTCTCTTTCTTTGCTTGTAGCTTAGGCCTTTCATACTAATAATGCAATAACAATTTACATTTCGCGCACGCATTCCACGTTGTTTCTACTGTCTTTACACAATCTCTTCGTTACGTTTTACTTAAGACTAGGACTCGCAATTATACAGTTCTAATGTGCACACCCTAAGCACAGTTGGTTGAATTACTTAGTCGAACAACACGCGCTCTGTTGCTCGATTAGACTTGACGCGGGGAATCAGGAGGCCCCAGGCGCAAGAGCATGATGCTCTATTCAGTGCGCGCGAGCAGCACTGTTTTAACGGTGTCGATCAATTCCCCAAGCCGAATCGGTTTTTCAATCACGGCTCGAGCGCCAAACACGCCTGCCGTCTTGAGAAAGTGTCCGCTGAACGCGCCAGACATTGCAATCACCTTCAGGCCGGGCTTGGACTTTGAGAACCAACGGATTGTCTCCAGCCCTTCCTGTTCGGGCATTACGAGATCAGTAATCACAAGGTCCAAGTCATTGTCAGACGAGAACGCCACGGCTTGTTTGCCATCCGACGCCTCCAGCACTTCGTATCCTTCCAACTCCAACGCCTTGCGAATTAAAGCGCGGATTTGAGGCTCATCATCCACCACCAGAATCTTCGGCTTCACCCGTTCCCCGGCCAAGACTTCTCTCACTTTGCGACCCAGGCTCTCCGGCGCAAAGGGTTTCGCAAGATACGCAACTCCTTCTTCCAGGATTCCCCGATGGGCGACTACATCCTCTGTGTACCCGGACATGTAGAGAATCTTCATCTCGGGCCGGGATGAGACCAACTGCAGCGACAACTCGCGGCCGTTCAGGCCGCCAGGGAGCACCACATCCGTTAAGAGCAGGTGAATCGGCCCCGATTGCTCCTCAGCCTTGCGTAGTGCCTCTCCGCCGCTGGAGGCGGCCAACACTTGGTATCCATATCCCCTAAGGACCACTTCGGCAAGTTTGCGAAGTTCCGGTTGATCCTCCACCAACAGAATTGTTTCGTTTCCCTGAAGTGCCTCTATAGGAGGTTTCTTCTCCTCGCGTCTGGCTGGCTCATCAATACGTGGGAAATAGATCCTGAAAATCGTCCCGTACCCTACTTCGCTGTAGACGTTGATCGATCCGCCGGCCTGTTTAACGATGCCATAGACGGTTGAGAGCCCCAAACCAGTACCATCTCCGCTTAGCTTGGTTGTGAAGAAGGGTTCAAACATACGTGCCCGGGTTGCCTCATCCATTCCCACGCCGGTGTCAGCCACTGCGAGTTGTACATACGCGCCAGGGCCAATCTCAAGGTGTTCTCGCGCGTACTCCTCGTCAAGATCTACGTTTGCCGTTTCTATGAGAAGATGTCCGCCACCTGGCATTGCGTGCCGGGCATTCACCGCAAGGTTCATCAATACCTGGGTGACCTGGCCAGGATCAGCGCGAATGGTGCCCAATTCCGGATCGAGGATGGTTGTGAGTTCGATGTCTTCGCCTATTACTCTTTGCAACATCTTTTCCACATCGACCACAGTCTGATTCAGGTCAAGGGGCCTCGGGCTAACGATCTGTTTCCGGCTGAACGCAAGCAGTTGTCTCGTGAGCTCTACTGCGCGCTCACCGGCTTTGCGAACTTCGGCGAGGTATCCCTGTACTGAGTCAGAACACTCACCCCCAGCGAGGAGGAGGTCACAGAACCCGTTGATCACCGTCAGCAGGTTGTTGAAGTCGTGCGCTACGCCTCCAGCCAAGCGCCCTACAGCTTCCATTTTTTGAGCTTGTTGATACTGCTCTTCTAGCCGTTTGCGCTCCGTAATGTCGGTGACCATCCCGAGCGCTCCCGCGTACCTCCCGCTTTCGTCATGGAGTGGTGTAATGGCGACGATCGCCCAGCACGGCGCACCTTTCTTTGTGCAGAACAAGAAATCGCTCTGCGCGGCGAGGCCCTTTTTGCGCGACTCGAGCGTGTGTTTTGTTTCGAGGCGTGAATCCTCATCCACAAATTCAGTAAGCTCATGGCCCAGCATTTCATCGAGGGAGTAACCCAGCATCGCCGCCATTTGAGCGTTAACGAAAGTGATTTGGTTGGCTGAATTTACGATCCAGATCCCTTCGCTGGCGGTCTCAACGATTTGCCGGTATTTTCGTTCACTGGCCGCGAGTTCCTGCTGGGCGAGAACACGCTCGGTGATGTCTTGCACGGTCCCATAGCAGCGAACGGGCCGGCCGTCCTCAGAAGCTTCGAGGTAAGCACGGCTCGTGAGCCAGCGGACCTCCTTTCGAGGCAGAACGACACGGAAGTCGAAGTCAACGGGGTCAGCCGTTTGTAGCAGTTCCGTCGCCGCTTGCTCGTAACGAGGGAGGTCCTCCGGATGAATTCGCGAGATAAAGTCCTCGAAGCAGAGGCGAGGCTCCTCGGGACCAATGCCGAATAATTGGCATACTTGCGGCGACCAGTAGGTTTGATTCGTCAGGAGGTCCAGTCCCCAATCGCCCAGGCGGGCAACAGTGTGTGCCAGCATCAGCCGTTCCTTCTGGGCGCGGAGTTCGGTTTCGGCCCTGCGGTCTTCTGTCCGGTCACAAATCACCTTGGAGAATCCTCGCAACCGGCCTCTCTCGTCGAGTTGTTGAGCGATCGCTACATCGCCCCAATACATCGAGCCGTCACGCTTTACCCGCCAACCCTGGTGCTGTGCCGCCCCCGCTTCAGCGGCACACTTGAGGAAGGTCTCGGGCGCCCCAGTTTCCACTTCTTCCCGAGGCCAAAACACTGAATGATGCCGGCCCAAAATCTCATCCTTGGTCCAACCGGTAAGACGCTGAGCACCCTCATTCCATGTCGTGACCAAACCCTGCTGGTCAAGGCTAATAATCGCGTACTCGCGAACGCTTGAAATTAGCAACAGGAGCTTCTCTTCATCTTCACGAAGTTTCGCTTCTATCCGCCGACGCTCATTGATGTCTGAGAATGAAGCCACAACCCCTAACACAACGCCACCCGCAGCGCGTAGTGGCTGTGCGTTTACTGAGACCCAACTGAGCGTTCCATCCGGCCTCGGGACGCCCATCTCGACATTTCGGACAGATTCCCCGGTCCGGAGCGCCTGAATAGCTGGGAGTTCCTCGAACGAGAGGGGAGTGCCGTCTCTGGACACAACGCGTGTTCCAAGGTCAGAATTGGGATCAGACAACTCCTGCAGGGTCCAACCGAGCACCTGGCTGACCGCGGGGTTCACACTCTTCACTACACCGTTTGCGTCGAGGAAAATCACTCCCTCTGCCAGCGTATCGAGTATGGCTCCAGCCCTGGCTTCGCTCGCGAGAACAGCTTCTTCTGCTCGCTTTTGCTCGGTGATGTCCCGATAGATGCAGTGTAAGAGCGGCTGCCCCAAGTCGATCGTCTTAACCGATACGTGGACATCCCGGATCTCACCGCTCTTCGTTCTATGCTGCGTCTCAAAGTCCTCTCGCCCCTCGCGGAGGATCCTATTGATCCGCGCTTGTGTCTCATCTTGACTCTCCAAGACTTCGTAGTCGCTGATGCGGACACGAGAGAATTCGTCCCGGGTGTAGCCCAGTTGTTGGCAGGCGCCATTGTTGAATTCCACAGCCAAGCCAGTCGCTGGGTCAATTATTAGCACTCCATCTGGCGATTCTTCAAAGAGTGTCCGGTACCTCAGTTCGGCCGCTTGCAGATCAGCCGTCCGCTCGGCGACGAGTTGCTCTAATTGAGAATTCAGGAGCCGAAGGTTCTCGTCAGCGCACTTTTGACTGGTCACATCTACGACCACGCCATCCCATTGGATGGAGTTCTCCGTTAGCTGGTGCGGCCTAGCGCGGACGTGCAGCCAACGGGTCTCTGCAGTTGGGGTCCAATAGCGGATCTCACAATCGAGAGGTGCCATGGTTTGCATCGCCGTGCGCAAAGACGCCTTGAGCGCAGCAAGGCTTTCGTCAAGAATCAAGGTCTCTGCGGCGTGCGGATCCGCAATGATTCGCTCCGCCGGTAATCCCGTGAACGACTCAATGCCTGGACTAAGAAATGAGATGTGGTATTTTTCGTCACTCTGAATGGCCTGGAAGACCGCACCATCGGGCAGGTTTGAAGTGATTGCTCTAAGCCGGACTTCTTGCTCGGCTGCGAGAGCTTCTGCTTCTTTGCGTCGCGTTATATCCTGTAACACTACAATAGCGCCAGGTTTACCCAAGTAACTAGTTGGATTTGCGGTTGCTTCGCACCAAAATTCCGTCCCGTCCACGCGAATCCATCGCTGTTCCATCGGTGGTGCGGGCAGCCTCTCTTCATTAACCCGCCGGATCCTTTCGCTGACCGACTCACGATACTCGGGATGCAGAAATTCCAGGATAGGCCTGCCAACAATCTCCTCCAGGTGGCCCGCCCGAAACATCACCAACCCGGCGGCATTCATGTAGGCAAACCGGCCTTCACACTGGATGAATAAGGCAAACGGTGCGCCCTCGGTGACATGCCGGTAGCGTTCCTCCCTCACTCTGAGGGCCTGCTCAGCCGAGCGTTCTGCCGTAACGTCCCGGAACACCAGCACAACTCCCACCGAGTGGCCTCTGGAGTTCAGAATCGGCGCAGCCGTGGCGGCAACGGGCCGTTCCGAGCCGTCTCGTGAGAGAAGCACTCCAGATGCCGCACATTCATCCAGTACACTGTCTTTGAGGACCTTTTCGACTGGATCCAGGATTGCGTGGCGGGTTTCCTCGTCAATGATCCGGAAGACCCTGCCGGCGGGCTGGCCAAGCGCTTCGCCCTCATTCCAAGACGTAAGCCGCTCTCCAACCCGGTTGAGGCCTGTTACTCGACCTGTGGCGTCCGCGATGAGCACTCCTTCCGCGATCGATTTCAACGTGACAGAGAGATTTTCTTCTCGGAGCTGAAGCAACTCCCTTGCGTGAAGTTCCTTCATTAGGTGGCGCCGAGTTTGGACGTAGGCTCCCATTAGGATTGCCTGAGTAAGAAGCCCGAGGGCGATGATCGTCAGGATGAAGTTTCGGTCAGCCGTTGTGGCGTGTTGTCGGCGATTAGTCAGCCGCTGTTCCTCCGCCGCCCGCATTTCATCCATCAGCCTGCGCACTCCAGCCACCCCACCTTCTTGCCACTGCTGAGTCAAAGCTCGCCGTGCATTCTCCCATCCCCCGTCCCTGGCGGATTCGACCACTCCGGTCAGGGACGCCGTTAGC
>CAYWQS010000053.1:0-28076 GCA_964460395.1 uncultured Solibacteraceae bacterium
ACTAGATTAAGGGTGAAGGAATCGAAATGTGAAAAAGGCCTCATCGCAAACATTTCGAGCCTGGGGAAATCAACATGCATTCACAATCAGAATTCGATGCGGAGGATTCCGAGCGTCTCTCGGCGGACCGGCAGGCTACCCGGTGCCTGGATGCCCGGCAAGCACAGGATTTCTTGAACAATCGGTTGAGTCAAACGGAGCAGGAAGCCGTCGCGCTGCACGTTAGCCTCTGTGAGCGTTGCCTCCGGATGCTGGAAGATGCCGAACTGGAGCCTGAATTTTCCGCTGTCATGCGAGAAGCCAGCCGCCAGGTGGCTGCGGAACCTGATCCAGGGCAGGTGGCTGTCTCCGGGCGGGCCTCGTGGCGGGATTGGCTGGAAGGCAGATGGAGCCGCTTGGGCATACCCCTCGGGTTGGCGGCCGCGTCGCTAGGCGTCTTGCTCTTTTTGCCCGTCCGGCACTCAACGCCAGACCAGATTACACTGCGAACTTTGCGCTCGGGTGAGGATTTCATCCCTTCTGCGCGTCCCGGACGCCCTCTTGCTCTGCTAGTCGACCTGAGGGGAATCCCCCCTTCTGGTCGCCTCAAACTCGACATCGTCGGCTCTACAGGACGGATCTACTACTCGGGAGAACTCCAACGCCCCGGCGAGTTCGCCGAGTGGCGCGTTCCAGATGGCCTGCCGGCCGGATCCTACTGGGCGCGCGTCCATGTGGCCGACGAGCAAAACGCTCTCCTCCGTGAGTTTTCGCTGACGGTTCAGCCATAAATTGTTTCACCCTCCGGCTAGCCGAGAATCGGACCTCGAACGCGCGATAAAGGCCCAGGGGGCAGCCTGCAAGTGATATGCTGGTCGCTTCCGGGACACCTGCTGCCCGCGAGCCAAAACAGTCTCGCTCCCTGGCCCGCCAGCGCGTGCTCCGGAGTTCATCAGGAGCAATCATGTCGAATCCCAGCTATGACATAGGACTTATCGGTCTGGCGGTGATGGGCCAAAACCTGGTCTTGAACATAAACGACCACGGCTACTCCGTTGCCGTCTTTAACCGCACAGTCTCCAAAGTCGACGACTTCATCAATAACGAAGCCAAGGGCCGCACTATTTATGGCGCCCACAGCATTCAGGAATTGGTGAGTGTGCTCAAGCGGCCTCGCCGCATCATGCTGATGGTTAAAGCCGGTGAAACCGTCGACCAGAACATCGATCAGATTGTTCCCTTCTTGGAACCAGGCGACATCCTCATCGATGGAGGCAATTCCCACTTCCCCGACTCCAACCGCCGCACCCGCTCCCTTGCCGAAAAGGGCATCCTTTTCATCGGTACGGGCGTGTCGGGCGGCGAAGAGGGCGCCCGGTTCGGACCCTCCATTATGCCCGGCGGAAATCCTGCCGCCTGGCCACATGTGAAGGAGATCTTTCAGTCCATCGCCGCCAAGGTCGAAGACGGCACCCCCTGCTGCGACTGGGTGGGTGAGGAAGGCGCCGGCCACTACGTCAAAATGGTCCACAACGGCATCGAGTACGGCGACATGCAGCTCATCTGCGAGGCCTACCACCTGCTCAAAGACGTCCTCGGCATGCAGGCGGCCGAACTGCATGAAGTGTTCGCCGAGTGGAACAAGGGTGAACTGGACAGCTACCTGATTGAGATCACCCGCGACATCTTCGGAAAGCTCGATGACGACGGCGCCCCGGTGGTCGACAAGATCCTGGACACCGCCGGGCAAAAGGGCACCGGCAAGTGGACCTGCGTCAGTGCCCTCGACCTGGGCATGCCGGTCACCCTGATCGGCGAGGCTGTCTTTTCCCGCTGCCTCTCCGCGATGAAGGACGAGCGGGTCCGCATGGCCAAAGTGCTGGGTGGCCCTTCCGCCACGCCAGTCACGGATCGCACCGCCTTCGTCGAAGACGTCCGCCGCGCCTTGTACTGCTCGAAGATCATCAGCTACACCCAGGGCTACCTGCTGCTGAAGGAAGCCGCCCGCGAGTACAAGTGGAACCTGAACCTTGGCGGCATTGCGCTGATGTGGCGCGGCGGCTGCATCATCCGCAGCCGCTTTCTCGGCAAGATCAAGGAAGCCTTCGACAAGAACCCGCAGCTCGGCAATCTGCTCGAAGACGAGTTCTTCAACCGGACCGTCAACGAATACCAGGCTGCCTGGCGGCGCACGATCGCCAAGGCAGTGGAATGCGGGGTCCCCACGCCTGCTTTCACCACCGCGCTTGCCTTCTTCGATGGTCTCCGCACCGAACGCCTGCCCGCCAATCTGCTTCAGGCGCAGCGCGATTACTTCGGCGCCCACACCTATGAGCGGATCGATAAGCCACGCGGCGAGTTCTTCCACACGAATTGGACTGGCCGCGGCGGCCGGACCGTCTCCGGCACCTATACCGTCTAAGGAATGTCATCCATGCCATACGGACTCAATATTCCCCCTCAGGGTGGGCTCGATTTCGTCTCGCTCGGCGCACTGGTCCACCGCCTGGATCCCGGCATCATCCCTTGGCGCAAGGCCACTGAGTGCGCCATCCACGTGAGCGGCGGTGAATTCAATTGCGCCGCCAACCTCGCCGACTGCTTCGGCCTCAACACCGGCGTCGTCACCGCGATGGTTGACTACCCGATCGGCCAGCTCATCGCGGAGCGCGTGAAGGCCATGGGCGTCAAGCCCTTCTACAAGCACTTCCCCCACAATGGCGTCACCGGCCCCAACATGGCCACCGTTTACTCCGACCGAGGCCAGGGTGTTCGCGCGCCCGTTGTCTTTTACAACCGCTCTAACGAAGCCGCCGCCCAACTCAAACCCGGCGACTTTCAGTGGGATGAGATCTTCTCCCACGGCGTCCGCTGGTTTCATTCCGGCGGGATCTTTGCGTCACTCTCCCCCACTACCTCCGAGGTCATCATCGAAGGAATGATCGCGGCCAAGAAACACGGCGCTGTAGTCAGCTTCGATCTCAATTACCGCGAAAAACTGTTCAAGGTCTTTGGCGGTGCGGAAAAGGCGCCCGAAACCCTGGGCCGGATCTTGGAACACGTCGACGTTCTGGTAGGCAACGAAGAGGATTTGCAGAAGGGCCTCGGCCTCAAAGGCCCGGATGTCCATGGCAAGGGCGATCTCGACCCCTCCGTCTTCTTCGGTATGATCGCCGACGTCAACCGCCGCTACCCAAAGGTGAAGGTGGTCGCCACCACGCTGCGCCACGTGCACTCTACCAATCGCCATAGCTGGAGCGCTGTGGCTTGGATTGACGGGCAGGAATGCCGCGCGCCCCAAGCTGAACTCGACGTCTACGACCGCATCGGCGGCGGCGACGGTTTCGCCTCAGGTCTGTTTTATGGGCTGCTGACGGGCGAGAAGCCGGAAGAGGCTTTGAAACTGGGCTGGGCGCACGGCGCGCTCCTGACCACCTTCCCAGGTGACACCACGATGGCCACGGTCGACCAGGTGCGTGCCTTTGCCGAAGGCGGCTCCGCTCGCGTGCAGCGTTAAGACCGGCGCACGCGGTCGAGTAGCAACCCGAGCAGCAGGATGGCGGCTGCCAGGCTCACCATCACCCCAAGGTGGGACTGCGCCACGTGCCAAAAACCCGTGAGCGGGCATGCGGTTTCCAGCGCTGCGAACCCTGCTCCCCCGCTGAGCAGGCCCAGCAACAACGCTGACTCCCAGCGCCGGACGGCATAGCCTCGGGCCGTAAGCCATGTGGCCACCAGTAACACCGGGATCGCCACCTTCACTCCGAACCCGTAGCAGGATCGCTCGTGAGGACCAAACCCTGCGTAGTTTTCCGGTCGAGTGCTAAAACCGGCGCCCGCAGCCAGCAGGCCCAACGCCACTGTTGCCAGTACTGCTCCCCTTGGCGCATTGCTGCCCGGAACCATGGCACGCGCCAGCGCCCGTCCCCACGGCCATGCCAGAGCGGCCAGAAGAATCAGCGGCAGATAGCCGAGGCCTTCCCGCTCGTGAATGCCACCGCGAGCCCCGAGTAACAGCAGTGCTGCCGGAGGAAGCAGCAGCAAGACGCAGAAAACCACCGTATAGGTACGCTCTGGCGCCAGCGGTTTCACCGGCTGCAAGCCGGCCTTCAGCCTTGCCTTGAGTGAATCGGCTGAGTTCATTGCCTGCGCTGCGCCCTTCCACTGGTTCGCAATTTTTCGTAGGCGCGGAATACCCGCTGCTTCACCGCCCCCACGCTGCTGCCCGTGGCGCGCGCCACCTCTTCCAGGCTCATGCCGTTCACCTTGGTCATCACCAGCGCCTCACGTTGCGCCTCCGGTAGGCCCCGCAACAACTCCGGCGCATCCACCGGGGGCACTTCCGGCAACTCGGCCGCCAGTTCCGGAAGCACCGCCACAGCAACTTCATGCCGCCGGACCCGGCCACGCCGCCGCAGACTGTCCAGCCGCGCGTGCCGCGCGATCGCGTAAATCCAAGGCAGCGCTGGGGCACCTGGCCGGTACGTCTGACGCGCTTTGTGCAGGCGGAGCCACGTCTCCTGCACCATATCATCGGCCTCCTCGCGGTCGAAGTCCAAGCTGAGAAAAAAACGCCGCAGCAGTGGCGACAGGGTATCCACCAGATCGTCCACCGCTTCGGCCCGGCCCTGTTGGTAGGCCGTCAGCAGTTCTTCCAGCCTCTGTTCCATTCGCCCCCGCTGACCGAAAAGTTACGCGTGACTTTTTCCGCCGAGCCTGCGAATCCCCCTGCGAAAGGCAACTCGCATGCTTCGACACTTTCTATTCCTCTCAATGACGCTGGTGCTCTGCGCCATTCCCGCAGCCGCTCGTGAACCCGCCTTGGAGGGTTATGATCCGGTTGCTTACTTCGTGCAGGGCAAGCCCGTCCGAGGCCTTGCTTCCCTCGAAACCGCCCACGCCGGAGAGTTGTACCGGTTCAGTTCCGAAGAAAACCGCAACCTCTTCCGGCAGGACCCGGCCAAGTACATCCCACAGTACGGGGGATTTTGCGCCTGGGCGGCCGCCCACGGCTACCTCTATCCCGCCAGCCCGCTCGCCTTTACCGTCCACCACGGCCGGCTTTTCGTGAACGCCAACTTCGACGTTGCCCGCAAATTCAACCAGGACAAGGACCGCCTGATCGAACGGGCCGACCGGAATTGGCCCGGCCTTGAGCAGAAGGCAGCCCGGAAAAAAGGACTCCAATAAGATGCGGCGCGCAATCTCCTGCCTTCTCTTTCTTGCCGCCTGTGCCCAAGCCCAGCAACATCAGGTGGCTTTCACCTTAGGGCGTCTTGTGGCGCAGAACCGGCTCAGCGGGGGCACGGCCCTGCAGGCTAACTACGACTTCCGCTTCTTCCACAACGATTCGGTGCGGCTTTCGGTCGAGACCCATCTTCTCGCCAACACGCTTCGCACCGTGGCTTTCGCTGACCCCAACGCCAGCCGTGACGTGGCATCACTCTTCCTCACCCCCGGCATCCGGGTCACCTTCGCTCCCAAGGCGCGCCTCCGGCCGTGGCTCTCTGCTGGTGGCGGGTACGCTTTGTATGAGCAATCGGAACGGACCCAGGCCGGCAGCCTCAATGCCGCCCCCCGGTTCCGCCATCGCGGCGCCCTCCAGTACGGAGGCGGTGTGGACCTTGTTCTGAAGCAATGGCTGTCGCTCCGCGGCGATTTCCGTAACTTCTACACCGGAGCGCCAGCGCTCAACTCGCCCGGCCGCGGCGGCGGCTTGCACAACCCGGTCATCAGTGGCGGCTTTGTGCTCAACTTTGGAGAGTGACCGCCATGCGCCTGCTCGCCGCTCTGGTTCTATGCGCCGTTTCCGCAGGGGCCGAGTCGAAGACCTACCGGCTCGGCCCAGTGCCCGGGAACCTTCTGAAACTGGAGGTTTTCAAGACGGGGTTAATGAACGGCCGCGTCCACGTTTTTGAATTTCCGGCCTACAGCGGACAGCTCGAATATGACCCCGAACAGCCGGAGGCCGCCCGCGTCACCCTTGAGATTGACACCGCCCCCATCCAACTGAAGGACGACTGGCTCTCGGCCAGCGATGCCCGCAAGGTGCTTCAGCACGCCACCCAGGAGATGCTCGGTGTGGCGCAGCATCCCAAGCTGCGATTCGAATCGAAACAGATACAGACCCTCGGGGCGGGGCGCTTTCGCCTCACGGGTGATCTCACCATTCGTAGCATTACCCGCCCCGTGACTGTCGAGGTGGAAATCCAAAGCGGATCCCAGCCCGGATTCACCGGCGCTGCCGCGTTCAAAATGACAGCTTACGGCCTGAAACCGCCCTCCGCCGCACTGGGCGCCATCGGCACTCGCGACGAAATGAGGTTCACTTTCCGCTTGACCGGTCAGCCTTAGGCCAGCGGTCAGAAGACACGATTCTTCAGCCTGGCCACGTTGAACTTCGCGGTTTCGGCCACCGCCATTACCGCCATCACGCCGGCCTGCACCGGATCGGTGACCACGAGGTCCGCAGCCTCGGGCACGCTGCCGGCCATGTTCAGGCTGATCACCAGCAAGCCCTGCTCTCTCACCTCGCGTACGGCCTTCTCGATCTCCCCGCCCATCAGCGATCCCGCCAGCACCAGCGCGCGCGCCCTCGGCAGACGCGCCACGGCGCGGACCGCATCGGCCAGCGGCTGTTCGCCAACCAGCGGGATCGTGTCTACCGAAATATGCTCGCCGCGGATGTTGTGCCGGTCTGCTTCGCTGATGGCGCCAATCGCCACCTGGCCCACCTGCGCCCCGCCGCCCATGATGATGATCCGCTTGCCATACACCTTCTGCAGGCTTTTCTCGGCTCGCACACTGCGGACCTGCGGCAGGTTGCCCATTTCCTCCAGCAGGATCTCAGGCTCCCCGGCCAGTTCGATCTCGAAATAGATCCTGGAAAAACCGGACTCGCGCGATGCCAGCATCTCCACCGAGACGATGTTGCCCTGCCGCCCTGCGATGACGCCCGTCAACCGGTGCAGGACGCCTGGCTCATCCAGCGTCTCTACGACAATGCCAATGCGCTCCTGGCTCATTCGATTTCGTAGTGCTGCAGCACCTGCTCCCAAATTCCCTGTGCGGCCAGAATCAATTCGGTAGTCTCCCGCAGCGCGCCGCTGCCCCCCGGCGCCGTGGTGACAAAGTGCGCCATGCGCTTCACCTCCGGGGTGGCATTGGCCACCGCCACCGCCAAACCGACCCTCTTCATCAGAATGGCGTCAGTCAGGTCGTCGCCCACGTAGGCGATCTCCTCCGCCTTCAGACCCGACTGCTCCAGAATCTCCTGAAATATAGGCAGTTTTTCAGTGTGGCCCATGTACACGAAGCGCATGTGGCTCGAGCGCGCCCGCTCCGCCGTGGCCTCCGACACCCGCCCGCTGATCAATCCCGTCGCAATACCGTGCCTCGCAAGCCATTGCAGCGCAATGCCGTCCTGCGAATCGAACAGCTTCGACTCGAAAAGCTTGCCGTCCGGTCCAGGCACGTGGAAGTAGCGCCCGTCGGTCAGAACTCCGTCCACATCCATCAACACAAGTCTGATCTTGGCGGCCCGGGCCGCAACTGAGGGAGTCACTTCGGGAGGCATGGGTTCAGGGCTGAAAACGTAGGCCTTTCGTCCGGTGCACGGCTACAATGAGAGCGAACGAACCCGCCGTGTGTGCCGAAACGCTCTTTCGTCTTCCTCGTAGTTATAGCATGCCCCGGCCGGGCGCCCGGCTAGGCGTCGCTGTCTCGGGAGGCGCGGATTCGGTAGCGCTGCTCCACCTGGCGAGCCAGATCCTCCGCCCGCGAGGTGTCGAACTGTTGGTGGTCCATTTCAATCACGGCTGGAGGGGGGCCGAGTCCGATGGCGACGAACAGTTTTCCGCCGCGCTCGCCCAAGAGCTTGGGCTGGGCTTCGTCTCCGGACAGGCGGATCCCGTACCCCTCGTCAATGCCTCGGAAGAACGTGCCCGCCGCGACAGACTGGATTTCTTCGCCAGTGCCGCCGCGGGCCACGGATTATCCGCCATTCTGACAGGACACACTCTCAATGATCAGGCCGAAACCGTCCTCTTCCGTTTCCTGCGAGGGACCGGTCTCCCCGGCTTGGCTGGCATCCTTCCCGTGTCCAGGCATGGAACTCTGACCCTTGTCAGGCCCCTGATCGAAACGCGCCGCCACGAACTCCTGGAATGGCTGCGAGCGCACGGCCTCAAGTGGCGCGAAGATGCCTCGAACGCCGACCTTCGGTTCCGGCGAAACCGAATCCGTCATCAACTCCTGCCTGCGCTCCGCCAGGACTGGAACCCCGCGCTCGAAGAAAATCTGGCTCGTCTCGCCCGGCAGGCTGCCGAAGAGGAAGAAAGTTGGCACGTCGCGCTCGAACCATTTTTGATTCAACGGGTTAGCCTGACATCGTGGGGTGTCGAAGCCGACCTGGAGGGCCTGGAGACCCTGCCTTTTGGGTTGCTACGCCGTCTACTCCGCGCTGCTCTCACGGAAGTTCCAGGCGCGCAACCCGATGCCAAATCCCTCGAATCTCTGGCAAGGTTGGTGGGGCAGGCCGCAGGAGAGGGCCAGATCACTGGTCCGGGTTTCCAGGCGACCCGCAGCTTCAGGCGGCTCCTGTTGCGAAGCCCGGACCAGCCGTGGCCGCCGAAACTCCAGCCCCAGGCAGCCGGCGTACCAAGTGCCCACCCTTGCCCGCCGTTCGGGCAGGTTCTCCTCGAAGTATCAGAAAAAGATACACTTGCGGGGAACCAATCCACTCCAGGCCGGAGTCTATATAATGAGGGCAGTGATTTCGTGGACCGGGACCGCGTAGCGGAGCCCCTCGTATTGAGGTCCTGGCGGCCCGGTGATCGTGCTGCACTTGGCGACGGGTTTGGAGAGGAAAGGCTTAAATCGTTGTTTCAAAAGCAACGGATCCCCTCCTGGCAACGCCCCTGGTGGCCGATCTTGTTGAGTGGAGGCAGAATCGTCTGGGCCGGGCAATTTGGGGTGGCTCGTTGGGCCGCCGTAACCGAGGCAACCACCCGAGTGGAGCGGATCCGATGGATTCCGGCATCGCCGGATCTCCGGCCTTCGCCCTGGGGAGTGAATCAAATCCAGAGGGATTAGCGTCTTAGTAACTAGCGGCCGCTGGAAGATGTCCAAGCCGTGAAGTGCTTTTGGAGATGGAATGAATTCAAACGTCAAGACCGCGATTTTCTGGGTCGTGCTGGTGTGTGTCGGCGTCCTGCTCTGGACCGTGGTAAAAACCAACGGCGCCCGCACCACGCAGGAACTCAGCTTCACAGAGTTCATTGAACTCGTGAATCAGGGACGCGTGAAGGAGGTTACCATCTCCGGCGACGAGGTCCGCGGCACCTTTAAGGACCGGAACGAACTGCGCACCACCATCCTGCCCGGCTATTCCAAGCTCATCGACGAGATGCGGGATAAGGGTGTGAACGTGAAGGTGAAGTCCGCCAATTCTGGCAACTGGACGGCCATCCTCATCAACATCGTTCCGTTCATCCTCATCCTCGGATTTTGGATCTTTATGATGCGGCAGATGCAAAGCGGAGGGAACAAGGCCCTCAGCTTCGGCAAGAGCCGTGCTCGCATGCACTCCTCGCAGCAGAAGAAGGTCACATTCAAGGACGTGGCCGGCGTGGAAGAGGCCAAAGAAGAACTGCAGGAGATCATCGAGTTTCTGCGCGAGCCGCAAAAGTTCCAGAAACTGGGAGGGCGCATCCCGAAAGGCGTGCTGCTCATCGGACCCCCCGGGACCGGCAAAACTCTATTGGCTCGTGCCATTGCGGGCGAAGGCAATGTTCCGTTCTTCTCCATCTCCGGCTCGGATTTCGTGGAGATGTTCGTTGGCGTTGGCGCCAGCCGCGTTCGCGACCTGTTCGAACAGGGCAAGAAAAACGCCCCCTGCATCATCTTCATTGACGAGATCGACGCGGTGGGCCGGCATCGTGGCGCCGGATTGGGCGGCGGGCACGATGAACGCGAGCAGACTCTCAATCAATTGCTGGTGGAGATGGACGGCTTCGAGTCGAACGAGGGCGTGATTCTTGTGGCGGCGACCAACCGACCCGACGTGCTCGACCCGGCTCTGCTCCGGCCGGGCCGTTTCGACCGTCGCGTGGTGGTGAGCCTCCCGGACGTCAAGGGCAGGGAACTCATCCTCAAGGTGCACACCAAGAAGACTCCGCTATCGGATGACGTGGATCTTTCTGTGCTGGCCCGCGGCACACCTGGCTTTGCCGGAGCCGATCTCGCCAACCTGGTGAATGAGGCGGCTCTGCTGGCCGCGCGCCAGAACCGCAAAGTGGTCACCATGGTGGACTTCGAACTGGCCAAAGATAAGGTGCTGATGGGCGCCGAACGCCGTTCCATGATTCTCACCGAAGAGGACAAGAAGATTACTGCTTATCATGAGGCCGGTCACGCCCTGGTGGCCGCCCTTCTGGCCGATGCCGATCCCCTGCACAAGGTCAGCATCATTCCGCGCGGCCGCGCCCTCGGCGTGACCATGCAGTTGCCGACGGGAGACGTGCTGAACCGCAATACGAGTCAGTTGGAAGCCCGGCTTTGCGTTTGCATGGCAGGCCGCATCGGCGAGATGCGTTACACCAAACAGCTGTCTACCGGCGCGCGCAACGACATCGAGCAGGCTACGGAGCTGGCCCGGGCGATGGTTTGCGACTATGGCATGAGCCGTTTGGGGCCTCTGAGCTTTGGCCGGAAAGAAGAGCAGATCTTCCTGGGCCGCGAGATCGCCCAGCATCGTGACTATTCCGAAGCCACCGCCATCGAAATCGACCGGGCAGTTCGTGAACTTGTCGAAAATGCCTACCAGAGGGCGGAGCGTATGATCGAGGAGCACGCCGCGGCACTCGAAGCCATTGCGCAAAGGCTGCTGGAGAAGGAAACCATCGACGGGACCGAAATCAAGGCCATCATCGAAGGCGACGCTGCTGCCTCTGCCACGCCGGAATTGACTGCCGAAGAGGGGCACCAGGAAGTGATCCGGCCGGAAATCCGGGTGCCTGCCAAGCCAGGCATGATTGAGGGGGAGAATCCGCAGCCCGCGTGATTCCCCCGTTTCAGCTCTATCTCTTCGACGTCGACGGCACCCTGTTGGACTCGGCCGGAGATATCTGCGCTGCCATGCGGTTCGCCCTGGAAACCGAGGGCGTCACGGGCGTTACCGACCTGTATTTGCGCAAATTTATCGGCTACCATCTGCGTGAGCTGTTCGCCGAGGCGCTGCCCGCGTTTACCGAGGAGCGGATGCCGGAGCTGCTCCAGCGTTACCGCGGGCATTATCTGAGCCGGGGCCATACGGAGACTCGCGTGTACCCCGGCATTGCTGAGACCCTCGGCCTCCTTCCAGGACTGAAGTCCACGGCCACTACGAAGAGCACGGAAACGGTGGAAAGCATGCTGCGGCAGTTTGGGTTGCGCGACTATTTCCACCACGTGCAGGGCACGGACGGGTTCCCCAGTAAGCCTGAGCCCGACGTGGTGCTGCGCTCGTTGGAGAAATTTGGCATTCCGCCTGACCAGTGCTTATTCATCGGAGATGCGGCGCCCGACATGGAAGCTGGCCGCCGCGCCGGGGTGCGCACCTGCGCGGTCCGCTACGGATACGGGAATCAGCAGGACATGGCCGCGCACGCGCCCGACTATTGGATCTCCTCGCCGCTGGAGCTGCTGCCTGCTATGCTGTCCTTCGAATCCCCATGACTCGCAGGACTCTCCTCTCCGCCCTCGGCGCCTCTGCCGTTTTCGCCGCTCCGGAACCCGGCCGCTTTCAGGTTTCGCTGGCCCAATGGTCAGTCCACCGCGCCATCCGGGCCGGCAAGCTCACAAACCTCGACTTCCCGAAACTGGCCCGTGAGATGGGATGTGACGGCGTGGAGTTTGTGAACACGCTATGGGCCTCGCCCACCGCCGGCTACATTGGCCGGCTCAAGCGGAACATGAAGGAGCACAACATTACACCCGTGCTCATCATGGTGGACGACGAAGGCCAGATGGGTCATAGCGACAAAGCCCAACGCCTCAAGGCCTCCAGGAACCACTACAAGTGGGTCGACATCGCTGCCGAGTGCGGCTGCCACTCCATCCGCACCAACATGTACCCGGACAAGGCGCCCAATACACAGGCCGAGATCGACGCCTTCCTGGGTCACTGCGCCGAGAGCTTCAACGACCTGTGCGATTACGCCTCCAAGGCGAACATCAACGTGATCATCGAAAACCACGGTGGCGTCAGTTCGAACCCGGACGTCGTCGTGGCATTGATGAAGAAGGTGGCGCGGGCCAACTTCGGCACCCTGCCAGACTTTGGCAATTTTCCAAAAGAGATCGACAAGTATGACGCCGTGGCCAAATTGCTGCCCTACGCCAAGGGGGTCAGCTTCAAGTGCCACTTCGAAGGTCCCGGCCCAAGCGAAACGCTTTACGATCCCGCGCGAATGTTCCAGGTCGTCGAAAAGAGCGCGTTCCGCGGATTCGTCGGGATCGAATACGAAGGCAACAAGCTGGAAGAATACGAAGGTGTGAAAGCCGCCCGCGCCTGGCTCAAGAGCTACGGCATTTGAGCCGCGGCATTGATCTTCGCCAATTCGTTTAAGTCCAACCGTCCGGTGTAGATCGCCATGCCCAGAGCGGCGTGGACGTTGATTGCCAGCAGGGCGCGCACGTCATCCAAAGTGGTGATGCCCCCGGCGGCCGTGATCTCCCGGTTCGTCGCCGCACGCAAGCGGCGGAACCAGTCGAGATCGGTACCGGCGAGCATGCCCTCTTTGTCGACGTACGTGCACAGGAAGCCGCTGCAATAGGGGGCCAATTCGCCAATCAGTTCCTCGGCGCTCCACTGCAAGGACTCGGTCCAGCCCTTCACCACGATGCGTCCGTGTTTGGAGTCGAGTGCGATCACGACCCGGTCTGGGCCGATCGCGGCCCCGATCTCTTCGAGAAGCGCCCGGTTTACCCCACCCGCGTCAAACGCTGAGGTGCCCACGATCACCCGGTGCGCGCCATGCTGGACCAACTCCCGCGCTCGTGCCGCAGTGCGTACGCCTCCACCTACGCGGCACCGGGCCTGCCCGGCGAGCAGTTCCACCAGCGTGTTGTTCTGGCCGCGGCCGAGCGCGGCGTCCAAATCAATCACCTGGATTTCCGGAAACGCCGCGAAGCGGCGCAGCATCTCCAGCGGCGCATCGCCTTCCAGCGCTTTTTCGCGGCCCTGTACAAGCTGGACCACCTTGCCGTCCATCAGATCGATGCAGGGGAAAATCACTTGTCGATTCTCCTCACCGGCACTCCGGCCAGTTCGAGTTCCTGCTTGAGTTGCTCAACCGTAAACGTGCCGTAGTGGAAGATGGAAGCTGCCAGAGCGGCATCCGCCTCCCCCTCTGTGAGCACCCGCACGAAATGCTCCACGCGGCCTGCCCCGCCTGAGGCGATCACCGGGATCCGCGTGGCGTGGGAGACAGCGCGCGTGAGTTCGATGTCAAAACCGTCCTGTACGCCATCGGTGTCCATCGAGGTAAGCAGGATCTCACCCGCGCCCAAAGATTCGCCGCGGGCGGCCCATTCCACCGCGTCGATGCCTTCATCGACACGCCCGCCCCGGGTGTAAACATTCCAGCCTCCACCAGGACGGCGCTTCGCATCGATGGCCAGCACTGTCGCCTGGGCTCCGTACTCCTCGCTGAGTTCGCGGATCAGGTCCGGCCGGTGAACCGCGGCTGTATTCACGGAGACTTTGTCGGCGCCGGCGTGAAGAATCGCGTGCGCGTCCTGGACGCTGCGGATGCCGCCGCCTACCGTAAGCGGGATGAAGACACGGCGGGCCGTGCGCGCCACTACTTCCACCATCGTGCGGCGCTCGTCGCTGGACGCTGTGATGTCCAGGAACACCAGTTCGTCGGCCCCTTGCAGGTTGTAGCGTTCCGCCAGTTCCACCGGATCGCCGGCATCGCGCAGACCCACGAAGTTGATGCCCTTCACCACGCGGCCGCCCGTAACGTCCAGGCATGGAATGATGCGCTTGGCTAGCATGCGCGGCACACCTCCAGGAAATTCCGCACGATCTGCAGCCCCACCGGCCCCGATTTTTCGGGATGAAATTGCACTCCGAACAGCATGGCATCCGCCAGGACGGCGGTATAGGGCAAGCCGTAGGTGCAGGTGGCGGCTGTGGATCCGTTTACCGGACAGTAATAGCTATGTGCGAAGTAGAGGTAAGGGCGGGCGCCGAGATCGTTTAGCAGCGGCGCGGGGCGTACCGTTTCGATCTCGTTCCAGCCCATGTGCGGGCAACGAAGCCCGGCTGGAAATCGGCGCACCTGGCCTGGAAACAGCCCCAATCCATCTGCTCCCGGCGCTTCCTCGCTGCCTTCGAACATCGCCTGCAGGCCCAGACATATGCCTAGAAAAGGTGCTCCGGAGCGGGCTTTCCCCCGCAGCGCTTCCCGCAGCCCGAGGCGGTCGAGTTCCCTCATCATCTGGCCGAAGTGGCCCACGCCAGGAAGAATGACAGCCCCAGCATTCCGGACGGCGGAGGCTTCCTGGGTTACCGTATACTCTGCGCCTAATTCCTCCAGCGTGTTCTGCACCGACCGCAGGTTGCCCGCTCCGTAGTCAACGATGGCGATGGTCATAGCAGGCCCTTGGTGGAGGGAAGCTGGTCTTTTAGCCGCGCGTCCTTGGAACAGGCGTACTTCATCGCACGGGCCCAGCACTTGAAGACGGCTTCCACCTTGTGGTGGTTCGACCGTCCGTAGAGCACTTGCGCGTGCAGGTTCGCGCCGGCGTGTGTCGTGAATCCGTGGAAGAAGTCTTCGAGCAGTTCGGATTGCAGATCGCCCACCAGGCGCGTCTTCACCCTGTCGTTGTAGACCAGGTAAGGCCGCCCGCCCATGTCAACTGCCACCACAGCCAGGGTTTCGTCCATGGGCAGCACGAAGTATCCGGCCCGGTTGATGCCCTTGCGGTCCCCCAACGCGTCGCGGAACAATTGCCCCAGCACGATGCCCACGTCTTCCACGGTGTGGTGCTGATCGACATCCAGGTCGCCCGCGGCCGTCAAAGTCAGATCGAATCCGCCATGCTTCGCGAACAGTTCCAGCATGTGGTCGAGGAACCGGACGCCGGTGGAGATTTGGTAGCGGCCCTTGCCTTCGATTTTCAGAGCGCCCGCAATCTGTGTCTCTTTGGTGACCCGCTCCAACTTCGAACTTCGGCTCATGGCAGCACTCCTTCGATCTGGTTGACGTCATCGAGGACGGCGATGGCGCCTTCTTCTCTGAGCAGTTGGACCAACTCGCGGTGCCTGGGATTGCCGGGGGCGGCGATTCCGATAAACGGAACGCCCGCGCTCCTGGCGCTGCGGGCATCGTCCACCGTGTCGCCCACATAAAACATCTGATTGGCGCCAGTCCGGTCGCGGATGGTGAACAGGCCCTCAGGCGCCGGTTTGGGCTGGGTGACGTCTTCGGCGCCAATCAGCGGGTCGAAGCGCAGATGCGGAACGAAGCGCTGCAACGTGGGGGCCGCTTCGCTCTGCAGGCGGCCGGTAAAGATTGAGAGTTGAAACCGTTCGCCCAGCCGCTCCAGCAGGCCGTCATGCGGAATCCACTCTTCCCGCAAAATCAGGCCGTCGTTGTTGTCTCCGAAGAAGATCCGGCAGAAGTAGGTGACCACTTGCTGGTACGGCACCTCGACGCCCAGGTCGGCGCAGATCCGTTGGGAGAGGGCCCAGTCGTTGTTCCAACCGCCTTGGTTTTTGTAGTCCTGAATGGTTTCCCGCGCCACGGCCTTGCCAGTGAAATGGGCCACTGTCTGCACAATGGCCTCACGGTAGCTTTCGCTCACCTCGGCCAGCACGCCATCCATGTCGAACACTAATACGGGCTTCATTGGGACCAAACCTCGTCCAGCGCTTCAAAGAACCGCGCGGTTTGTGCGGGCGTGCCCGCCGTGACGCGGACGCAGCCGGCGATCTCATAGCTCCGGTCGCGTACCAAGACCCCACGCTCGCGCAGCGCGTCGCGGATCTCGCGCGACCTCTCTCCCGCACGAAAAAGGACAAAGTTGCCCTCGCTCGGGTAGAACGCAATGCCGCGCGCACGGAAGCCGTCCACCAGCGCCTGCCGGGCTGCCAGGCCCTGGCGGGCATATTCGCGCACGTATTCGGGATCGCGAACCGCCGCCTGGACAGCAATCGCCGCCAGAAGATTCACGCTATAAGGTGACTGTGCCTTGCGGCAGTAGCGGATGTTTTCTTCGGACGAAAAGAGACATCCCACCCGCAGCGCCGCCATCCCGAAAGCCTTGGAGAACGTCCGGCTCACAAAGAGGTTTGGGAACTCGCTCAGGAGCGGCAGAACAGTCACTCCGTAGAATTCGAAATAGGCTTCGTCAATGAGCACGGCGGCCTGCGGCGCCCGCTGCAGAATGGCCCGCGCCGCGGTCACATTGAATGCGGTTCCGGTGGGGTTGTTGGGATTCGCCAACAGGATAGCCCGGGTGCGCGGCGTCACTGCCTCCACCAATTCCTCCAGCGGGAATGCCAGGTCGGCTGCCCGGTAGGGCACTTCCTTCACTCCGGCGTCGGCGACCTCCGCGTAGAACCGGTACATCGCATAGGACGGATGCAGCACCAGCACATCGTCCCCGTCGTCAACGAAAGTGTTGATGAGCACCTGGATGGCTTCATCGGTTCCATTGCTAAGGAGAAAGTTTGCCTCGGGCAATCCAAAGTAGGTGGCCAGCGCGGCCCGTGTGGCCTCGTATTCGGGATATACGGTAAGTTGCGGGGCGCTGAGCTTGTCCAGCAAGTGGGCGACGACGGCGGGCGAGCAGCCCACCGTGTTTTCGTTGAAATCGAGGCGAAGTTTTCCCTCCCGGCCGGACGAGGGCGGGACATATGGCGCCATGCGCTCCACAGCAGGGCGGGGCTTAAGCACGCCGCACCTCGACGCTCCGGGCATGGGCCTCCAACCCTTCGGCTCGGGCCAGCGTGGTAATGGCGGGTTCCAGGCGCCGCAGCGCCGGCCCGCTGAGTTTTTGGACGGAGATCACCTTGACGTAGTCTGCCGCGCTGAGCCCTCCCCGCAGCCTGGCCACCCCAGACGTAGGCAGCACATGGTTGGGTCCGCTGGCGTAATCGCCCGCCGCTTCCGGGCTGTACGGGCCCAGGAACACGCTGCCGGCGTGGCGGATGCCAGGCAGAAGTTGGGGGTCGTGCAGGCTCAGATGCTCGGGAGCAAACCGGTTGGACAACTCGACCGCTTCCCCGTCGCTCTCCACCAGGATGATGGCGCTGTTGCGGTCGATGGACTTGCGTGCCACAGCCGCGGTGGGGAGCGTGGCCAGTTGCCGCTCCACCTCTTTCGCTACCCCCTGTGCCAGACGCTGACTGCGAGTCAGTAAGATGGCGCTGGCATCTACATCGTGTTCGGCCTGCGCCAGCAGGTCGGCTGCCAGCCAGGCCGGATTGCCCTCGCTGGCGATGATCAACACCTCGGTGGGGCCGGCCACGAAGTCGATGCCCACTTCGCCGGCCAGCAGCTTTTTCGCCGCGGCCACATAGATATTGCCCGGCCCGACGATGCGGTCCGCGCGGGGCACGGTGCGCGTGCCATAGGCGAAAGCGGCAATCGCCTGCGCGCCGCCCATCTGGAATACGTGGGTGGCCCCTAGCAGATGAGCCGTCCCCACGATTTCGTCCACCGGCTTCGGCGCACAAACGAGAATCTTCTCCACGCCAGCGGTGGTCGCCGGCACTACGGTCATGATGACGGTAGACGGCAGGGGATACCGGCCCGCGGGCACATAGGCTGCCACGGTTTCCAGCGGGCGCACAATCTGCGACAGGAGCAGGCCGGGTGCGGGCTGAATCTTGCAGGACCGCGGCAATTGCATCTTGGCGTAGGCTGCGACATTGCGCGCTGCTGTCCGGACGGCGGCGCGGAAATCCGGCCTCAAGCGTTTAGCGGCGGCTGCCCGCTCATTCGTACTGATTCCCACCGAACGGCCCGTGAAGCCATCAAGGCGGCGGGCGTATTCCAACAAGGCGGCGTCACCGCGGGTCCGCACGGCCTCCAGGATGGGCCGCACCACGTTTTCCGCTTCGGTCATGCGCGCCGCACGCCGCTTCAGCAACCGGCCCGCCTCCCGCGCTGTCACTATCCGGATCATCTCCGCTCCTCTACATCACGATCTTGTTCAATGGATACTCGACAATCCCCTGCGCCCCCGCTTCCTTCAGCCGCGGAATAATGACGCGTACGGTGCTCTCATCGAGAATCGTGTTGACGGCCAGCCAGTCGCCATCGGACAACGGGGAAACGGTGGGATTCTTGAGCGCCGGCAAAACGCCGAGCACAGCGGCGAGGTTCGCACGGTTGACGTTCAACATCAGGCCCACCTTGCCCAGTGCATTGATGGCTCCATCCAGCAGCAGCTTGATGTCTTCCAGCTTGCGCCGTTTCCATGGGTCCACCCAGGATTCGCGGTTGGCCACCAACTGCGTGTTCGACTCCATCACCGTGTCCACAATCCGCAGTTTGTTGGCGCGCAGCGAACTGCCGGTTTCGGTTACCTCGACGATGGCGTCCGCCAGCACGGGCGGCTTCACTTCCGTCGCCCCCCAACTGAACTCTACCTTTGCCTTTACCCCGTGCGCCGCCAGATACTTCTTCGTGGCGCCCACCAGCTCTGTCGCGATGATTTTGTTCTGCAGGTCGGTGACCGACTGGACAGGGCTGTTCTCCGGCACTGCCAGTACCCACCGGACCTTGCCGAAGCTCTGCTTGGCGTAGATCAGGTCGGCGACTGTCACCACCTGAGCGTCGTTCTCAATCACCCAGTCCCGCCCGGTCAGCCCTGCGTCCAGAACCCCGTCCTCGACATAGCGGGCCATTTCCTGGGCTCGGATCATCATGCACTCGATTTCCGGGTCGTCCACGGCGGGAAAATACGACCGGCTGCTGGTGGAAATCGTAAAGCCAGCCCGCTTAAAAAGGTCGATGGTCGCGTGTTCCAGGCTCCCCTTGGGAATGCCGAGTTTCAATACCTGGTTCATGGCTGCTCTCTCCTACCCTCCGTATACCTGGTCCGGGTCGTAAGTTCTTGATTCTGTTACCACCCATGCCCCCTCTCGCAGCGTGCGGAAGAAGCAACTCCGGTAGCCTTCATGGCAGACGCCTGGCCCAAGCGCCTCCACCTGCACCAGCACGGTGTCCCGATCGCAATCCACCTGGATCGAGCGCACGAGCAAACGGTGGCCCGAGGACTCGCCTTTGGTCCATAACTTGTTGCGAGTACGGCTGAAAAAGGTCACCGCGCCCGTCTCCAGGGTCTTGCGCCAGGCCTCCTCGTTCATGAAACCCAGCATCAGCACTCGCCCCGTGGTGGCGTCCTGCACGATGGCAGGCACCATGCCGTCTGCTTTTTCGAAATTCAGTTCCATATCCGTCCTGAGAGTAAAAAAGCCCGCCGGGGGATTCCGGCGGGCTCCGTAACGTCTTCTCCGGTTTACGCTTAGCGCCCGGACGCGGACCGCCCGCCGACTCCATGGGGATGGTGGCGATGACGGTGGATGCGGCGCACGATCATGAATTCTGTATGGTAACGAAGTCGGAGGGCATCGGGCAAGCCGTGTTTAGGGTTAGTCCGAGGCACCTTAGGTCTTTTCTAAGGAGTGAATTCAGGGTTCCGCTCGATTTGAGCGCATGGGACGTACCGTTACTCTAGGTCTAGCAACGGACGACAACCGCTTGCGAAAGGGAGAGGAGAACCCAATGAAGAAATTGAACACGTTGATTTGGAAATTGCGGGTGATCAAGGATACCCGTGGTCAAGACCTGATTGAATACGCTCTGATGGTCGGCTTCATCGCCGTGGCTGCTGGCGCAGTTGTGCCGGGCGTCGTCACCAACATCCGGAGCATCTTCGACAACATCGCGACTCGTCTGGCTGACTCCGCCAACGCCGGCTCCTAATCGGTTCCGGTTTCGCGCCGGGCTTGTCGTCCGGCGGCGCGCAGTTGAGAAGTATCAGAGGGGCGGCCTTCGGGCCGCCCTTCGGCTTTCTAGTGGGTCTGCGTCTCACTCTCGCCGAGCCAGTTCACGAGATCCCCTTTCTCATCAAACTCCAACGGGCGAGCCGGGCCCAGGATCTCCAGGTTGGGGTTGGCCCGGATCTCGCCTTCCAGGTTCTGTGAAAAAGCCATCAGAGTGAGATCCTGCGAGTTGCGGATCCAGCCGAAGGTGAGGGCCATCGGGTCCTCCTTGCCCACCGTTCGCCACAACTCGTCAATGCAGGCACGGTCGGTGGAGAAGTTCACCGGAATCCGGATGGCGGCGGGCGTACACGCCGTGAGCGAGTTGAGGTACGTCGGCTTTCTCTTCATTTTCTTGAGGATACGGGCGTGCATGACATCCGCCATCCCGATGCCGACAGCGTTGCCATAAGACTTTGGGTGGAGGTCCCGGAGGAAGACCCGTTCGATCTGCGGCGCGTCCGGCCAAGGGTTGTACTGGCCGATCACGGACCGGTTGATGACCTTCGGGTCCATCCCCGCGCCGGAGAACATCTTGCCGATCTGGTTCACGATGAGGAAGTCTAGTGCTTTTAATGGGATGCGGGGCATCCAAGTTTTGACCAGCGCGAGTAGTTCCTCCTCCCGGCGCTCCATATCCTCCACCCGAACGGCTTCCACGCGGGCTGTGTCGTGGTTGCCGTCCTCGAGGATCGCCAATCCGCCCAACACTTTGCCGGTAGCGAGCACCTGCCGGCCCACGCTTCGGATCATGTTTTCCATGCCCATGCGGTAGGCCCAGGAGTGATAGCTCTGCGCGCCGGCCAGTTTGCCGACGCCTATGGCCATCATCTTGTAGAGACCGCTTTCTATCTTCCCGGCGAAATCGGTGTGCCACTTCACCCGCCCGCACAGCATGATGCCTGCGGCCCGGTAGGCGTGCCGGTCGACGTACGTCTGAATGCCCTCGGGTGTCCGTCCTGTGTCCACCACGGCCAGAGAACTCTTCACCGGGCAACCCATGGCGGCCTCGGTAATGCCGTATTTGGCCAGCACCTCGGCCTGGCCCTTTGCCGTACCGGCGCCGTGGCTGCCCATGGCGGGGAAGATGAACGGCTTCATGCCCTGGTCCCGCCACCACGCGGCGGCCGCACCCACGATACGGGCAATATTGGCAATACCCCGGCTGCCACAGCCAATTGCCACGCTCGAGCCCGGTTTCAGCCTTGCCGCAAATCCCGCCGCCTCCAACTGGCGGCGGACCTCGCCTTCTATATCGGCCAACTTGTGACTCGTAAAGTGCTGCCGGACAAGCAGGAAGGGCTGATACTGCATGCCCGTATTCTAACAGCGGCCTGCGGCGGGCCTTCCTGTTGGTGTGTTAGCTTGGTCGAACGTCCGGGCTAAGGAGGATGCAATACGAATGAGTGAAATTTCGAGCGGCGCCGGGTTCAAAGAAGAGCTTCGCGCAGGAAACCCCAAGATGGGCCTGTTCTTAAATGCGCACAGCCCCACCGTGGCTGAACAGCTGGCGCATAGCGGCTACGACTGGCTGCTTGTCGATACCCAGCATGGGCCGATGGACCATGAACGGCTGTCGGCCATGATTTGCGCGATCGGCTCAGGCGGTGCGCAGTCCATGGTTCGTGTCGAGGGCTACCATGATCGGGGCGGAATCCAGCAAGCCCTGGACCTGGGAGCCAGCGGCGTATTGGTGCCTTACATCAACACAGCGGACGAGGCCCGGCAGGCGGTCAGTTGCGCCCGCTACCCGACGGCGGGCACCCGTTCCGTCTACTTCCCGCAGCGCAGCACCAACAAAGCCGGGCTGCTGGGATACGTCGGCAACGCCAACCGCAACATCATCGTCGCGCTTCAGGTGGAAACTGCCGCCTGTATCGAAAATATTGAAGAAATCGCAGCAGTGCCCGGAGTGGACATTCTCTTCCTCGGACAGAACGATCTCTGCATGTCCATGGGACTCTACGAGAAATACGAATTCCCTCACATGTACACCTCGCCGGAACTGAACGGAGCAACCCAGCGCCTGATATCCGCGGCCCAGAAGAACGGCGTCATCCTGGGCATCTTTCTGTTCGGGACGGCGCGTGTGGGCGAGTTCCTGGCGAAAGGCTTCCGCCTCATCAGCATCGGGAATGACCTGCATCATCTGCTGACGCAAGCTGGCGCTTATGTGCAGGAGTTGGAGAAGATTGGCGCGGCGCAGGGCAGTGCCTGGACGCGCCGGCCCACGGCGCTTTTCTAACTGACTATTCCCACTCGCGCTCGAGCAGACGGCTGTATTCGCCGGAAGCGTAAAGCTCGTAGTGGAAGTTTTCGGGCGGGGCAGGCCGCAACAACTCCGAAGTAAGCCTCGCCCGGAACAACTGGTCCGCGTAGCGGTAGTAGAAGCGGATGAAGTGGTCGGCGAGTACCTCGCGTGGCGGCACCTCCTCGAAGACGGCGTTCAAGCCCAAGGCGCGCATAAAGATGGCGCGGTAGTCGGCCACGCCCCAGCGGGTAAGTTTTTCGCGCACATTGAGCGGCGGATGGTCCACCAGGAGGTTAATGAAGGAGCCGTTATTGAGGTTCTGCGCCCGCAGCAGCGGATCCCGCTGGGCGGTTTCAAGGCATTGAGCCAACCAGCGGTCCAAATCCTTGCCGACGTAAAAGAGCATCCGGATTTCGCAATAGCGCCCTTCGAGCAACCGGGAATGGATCTCCCCCTCGCTCAATTGCCCAGTGGGCAACAGGCCCTGCTCCATCAGGTGGGCGCGGGAGGACTCAACCAGTTTGTCGGGCCCTTCCGGGTCGGAGAACGGGTGGAGGATGATGGGAGGCAACTCCCAGACCTGCCCCTTGGGCAAAACAACCGGTTCCATGCTCTATCTCCTCATCGACGTTCGCACCGCACTGCTTTAGGGCAAACCCCTGAACGCAAACGGCAGGCGTCCACTACCGGCGAGTGGCGAGCGTGGCCTTGGTCACCCTTTCCTGGCCGTCTCGTACGTATTTAATCACGACCTCGTCGCCCGGTTTGCGGGCCTGCAAGGCGTAAGTGAAGTCATACAAATTTTTAATGGGCTTCCCGTCGAATTCGACGATCTTGTCGCCGCCCTTGAGTCCGGCCTCGTCGGCAGGCGAGCCGGCGCGGACATCGCTGAGCTTGAACCCGGCGTCGGAAGAAGTCATGTCGGGTACGCTGCCGAAATAAGCGCCGTAGCCGCGGCCACTGGCGGAAGCGGTGGCCTCGCGGGCCGGGGCGGCCACACGAACGAACTGGGGCCGGGCGCCATCGGCGGCCAGCTTGCCCACCGCGCCTGCCACCACTTTCAGCACTTCCACCGCTCCATCGGCGTTGATCTTCTCCCAGGTGTCCGAGGGGCGATGGTAGTCGCTGTGAAGACCGGAGAAGAAGAACAGCACAGGGATTTGCTTGGTGGTGAAATTGAAGTGGTCGCTGGAGCCAAAGCCGCCCTGGTCGGAGAGTTCGATCTTCAGTTTCGTCTCGTTCTGTAATCCGTCCATCAGGTTCTTCAGGGTGTCGCCGGTACCGGTGCCGCCGATGAAGAGCTTGTCTTCCCGAATGCGGCCGATCATGTCCATGTTGATCATGGCGACCGCCTTATCCAGAGGCAGAAGCGGCTGATTGACATAGTGGGCGGAACCGAGCAGCCCGATTTCCTCTCCAGAGAAGGCGAGAAACAGGATGCCGCGCTTGGCCCGAGGCTGGGCGGCGGCCCAGCGGGCGATTTCGAGCAGCCCGGCGGCGCCGGAGGCATTGTCGTCGGCGCCATGGTGAACGGCCTTGCCCGCCTGGTCCGGGGCCATGGAGCTTTGTTCCCCCATCCCGATGTGGTCGTAATGGGCGCCGACAATCACGTATTCATCAGTTTCGCCGGGCCAGTAGGCGGCCACGTTGGGGACGCGGCTGGTCTGGCGGCGGACATCGGTGGCCAACTCGACCGTCATCCCGCCGGAAAGGGCGAAGCTGCGAGGCTTCAGGTCCTTGTCCACCTCAGCGATCCATTCCTTCAGGGATGTGCCGGAGGCCTTCAGCCAGCGGTCCGCGACGTCCGCCTTCACCTGCACCACTGGGATGGAAGCGAGTCCGGGCCCAGTCAGCCTGGAGAATTTATCCACTTCGTCCGGATCAGTGTGATTGGAGACGTCGTTCACCAGCAGGAGGGCCTTTGCCCCGTGAAAGCTTGCGTTGACGGCCTTGATTTGGGTCTGCGCGTGACGCGTGTAGACCTTCCCGGCGAAGACGCTCTTCTCGTCGAATTCCTGAGGTTCGTGCCGGACCACCAGCACGATTTTGTCCTTGACGTCGAGGCCGGCGTAATCGTCGTAGTTGTACTCGGGCGCGGTGATGCCGTAACCGGCAAACACCACCGGACCAGTCACCTTGCTGTTCGCTGAGAAGTTATAGGGCTGGAAGTCTTTGCCCACCGTCAGGCGCTGCGTAGACCCATCCAGCCGGGCCTCCAGCAGATTGTTTCTGCCAAGTTCCGCATTGACAGTGACGTTGAAGCGCTGCAGGTAGCCGGGCGCACCCGGGGCGGGAGGAATGCCGGCTTTCTTGAACCCGGCCGCCAGGTAGCGTGCGGCTTTCTCCAGTTGTGGCGTGCCGGTGGCGCGTCCCTTCATTTCAGGGGCGGCGAGGGCGCGGACGTCGTTGCGATAGCGCTCCGGATTGAGGGAGGCAGGCGTCGAGGCCAGCAGCGCCGAAGTAGCGGCTGCAGCGAGGAAAAGGGGCAGACGGCGGAGCAGCATGAGGGTCTCTTAGCGTGGCAACGGGGAGGGCAGGGTGACGGCGCAGCAGCGTTCGGGTTCGAAGTTGGTCTTTACCGCGTGATCCAACTCCATCTCAATGATTTGCTTGAGGTTGTTCCAGGGAATGCTGCCGGGAATCTTCCGTCCGTTGACGAACAAGGTAGGCGTGGATTCAACGCGGAGTGCGCGGCCCTCCGCCAGGTTCTTTTCGATTTCCGGTTCGGTGGCCTTCGTGTCGAAGCAGCGGTTGAACTGCAGCATGTCGAGGTTTTTCGAGCTGGCCCAGGCGCTCACCTTTTGTTTGAGGTTTTCAGGAGTCACTTCCGGCTGCTGTTCGAAGATCCAGTCGTGATAGTCCCAGAAGGCCAGCGGGTTCTGGCGGAAGACACAGCGGCCGGCGATGGCGGCCGGGCGGGCCCAGGGGTGAATGGCGTCGATCGGAAAATCCTTGAAATAGAGACGCACGTCTTTGGGAAAGGTCTGGATCAGGTTTTGGCGCAGGATCTTGGCCTCTTCCCGGCAGTAGCCGCACTGGTAATCGCTGTACAGGACGATCAGGACGCGGGCTCCGGGCGTGCCGAGGGAGGGTTGCAGCCCAGTGGAGATTTTGTTCAGTTCGGATTCAAACGGGTTCTTGTTGATGTCGTAGACGGACCCGCGCACGATCTTCTGCCCGTCGGCCGATACGTAAAAGATCTCGTCAAGCGAGGCCTGTTTGTAGGAACCAGTGACCTTCACCTCCTGGTAGCCCGGCATGGGTCCGGGGATGGGGTCGGCCACCTTGACGGCAATGTCTTTGTTCCAGAGCAGCAGGTGGCGCACATAGGATTCGAAGGTGACCTTGTCAAAGGCTGATTTGCCGGGCGCGGCCTGAACGGCGGGCGGCGCGGCGGGTTTCTTTGCCGAGGCACCGGACTGGGCGGAAATCGAGAGGGCTGCTGCCAGGAGCAGCAGGGTGGGGGGCAACAACGCCATATTCTTTCATTCTAGTGGCCTGGCCGTGGTTGGCGAATTGCGGGGGCTAATGCGAGACGAGGGCAAGCCAGCGCCGCTGGTCTGGGGCGCGGAGAGGGATAATGCCGCCGTCGACCGGGATGGCGTGGCCTTCGACTTCGGCGGTATCGACGCTAATCCAGACGACGGCGTGCGGGGTGTCGGCGGCAGCCAGGGCCACCTCGCCGCCCTGAGGGAGATAAACGAGGTACGACTCGGCGCGCCTAGAGGCGGCGAAGGCGCCTGTTTCCGGGGCTTCCAGCAGCAGATCGTCGCGGGGGACGTATTCCCAGAGGGGAGTAAACGCGCCGATCATGCGGGCGGTGCGCAAGGTGGCGGCGCCGCCGGCGGGCAGTCCACCGCTGGGGGCATCGAAGACCACGGAGGGCGTTCCGGCGAGCAGCCAGTGCCAGAAGTGATCGATGGCGCGCAGGCCGGCGGCGTGAGCGGCGGCCGCGGGGGTGGCTTTCCGGTTAGTGAGGACACCCTGCCAGTGGGCGGTGCCGGATGCTGGCAGGGCGGCGCGGCATTCCACGACCTGGGCAGGGAGGTTAAGCGTCGCGGCCAGCGCCTGGATGCTCGACCGGAGTGCGGCGCCCGCTTCGCCTGCGGGCGTGACATGAAGGACATGGCGCTGCGGCAGGGTCTTGAGCAGAACGGGTTCCGGCCAGTGGGCCGAAGCGAGTTCGAGCACGATTCGGCGGCGTGCAGTTTGTTCGAGCAGGAAGTCCAGGCGGACCAGAGTTTCTTCGGAGATTTCCCGGGGGAGTTCTTGCGAGAGCAAGTTGCCGCCGCTTCGCCACAGCAGATCCAATTGAGCGGTGGCGGCCTCGGGCGGCTGGCTGAGCAGATTGGTCTTCAGGCCGATGAGCATAGTGGGGCGGCCGTCGAGCGCCCACCAGCCATTGCCCTGGGGTGCGGGCTCCAGACGCTGCGCCGCGGCGGGCAGCAGTGCCGCAAGCAGGAGTGCGCCCGCCCGCTTCATGCGCCCAACAACCGCGCCGCGTGGGGTCCGAAGTAGGTGAGCACCATGTCGGCGCCGGCGCGGCGGATGGAGCTGAGCGATTCGAGCACGGCGCGGTCGAGATCGATCCAGCCGTTGCGCGCGGCCGCCATGATCATGGAGAACTCGCCCGAAACCTGGTAGGCGGCCAGGGGAACGTCCCAGCGGTCGCGGGCCATCCGCAGGATGTCGAGGTACGGCATGGCGGGCTTGACCATGATCATGTCGGCGCCTTCTTCGAGATCGAGCGCGATTTCGCGCATGGCCTCGCGGGCGTTGGGCGGATCCATCTGGTAGCTGCGGCGGTCGCCAAACTGGGGTGCGGATTCGGCTGCGTCGCGGAATGGCCCGTAGAAGCAACTGGCGTACTTGGCGGCGTAGGAGAGGATGGGCGTTTTCGGGAACCCGGCTTCATCGAGGGCGCGGCGAATCGCGGCGACGCGGCCGTCCATCATGTCGGAAGGTGCAACGATATCGGCGCCAGCGCGGGCGTGCGAAACAGCAGAGCGGGCCAGCCAGCCGAGCGTGGCGTCGTTGTCGACGTCGCCATCCACGATGAGGCCGCAGTGGCCGTGCGAGGTGTATTCGCAGTTGCAGACATCGGTGAGGACCAGCAGCGAGGGCACCGTGCGCTTGATGGCGCGAACGGCTTGCTGGACGATGCCGGCGTCATCGTAAGCGCCGCTGGCCTGCTCGTCCTTGTGCTTCGGAATACCGAAGAGGATGACGCCGCCAAGGCCAAGGGAGTGCGCCTGTTCGCACTCCTTCACCAACTCGTCGACGGAAAGCTGGTAATTGCCGGGCATCGAGCCGATTTCGCGCCGGATGCCCTCGCCTTCGACGGCGAACAGAGGCAAGATGAACTGTTCGGGGGCAAGCTTGGTTTCACGCACCAGCCGGCGCAAAGGCTCCGTGGCGCGCAACCGGCGCGGCCGGTGAACCGGATAGGCCATACGCCCGCTATTATGGCGCAGAACGGAAATCGGGCGGCCGCAGTCAAGCGGCTTGCAGTTCAATTGCCGCGCCGATGTTCTTCTCAATCTCATCGACGGTATTCCCCGTTCTGCGGCGTCCATGGCGGTCGGCAGCATACAAGGAAAGGTTGTCTGTTCCCTTTTCGTTCATGACGGCGAGGCGTCTTCTAGCAGACTTGTCAGCTTTCCGGAGCAGAGGTATTTCCTATTCACTTGACCACTTTATTTCACTGAATGCAGTGATACGCTCAGCCCAAGCGGGGTGTCAGATGACCTGCTCCCCGAAATCTCTACCAGATAAAACTGGAGAAGCTCCGAGAATGGA
>CAYWQS010000054.1:0-25944 GCA_964460395.1 uncultured Solibacteraceae bacterium
TCCAAAACGGCGGGTACAACCGCGCGCGTGCGCGAGAGCAATCGCGTTGCCGATCTGGGATTTGAGGGGGGTGGTGGGCTCGGCAGAACTCGAATCTGCGACCTCATCCGTGTCAAGGATGCGCTCTAACCAACTGAGCTACGAGCCCTCAAAGCTGCGAAAGAACTGGAGTCCACCGACTCCGCCAACTGGAGTCCGTTTGGAGTCCACCTGGAGTCCAAAACCGCAAGGTAGAGGCCCTGGAGTCCAAATGGCGTCCAAAACGAACGCCCGTAAACCTTTGCAAACCCAACATCGGCGCCCGCAACTCCTTGATCTTGAGACCGTGTCAAGGTAGCGCTCTAACCAACTAAGCTACGAGCCCCATAAGGGCGTTCTCCCCTAGGTTAACACGGCACTCCTGCTACCCCTCAACCACAACCGCCGTATGCAGGTGGATTTGGGGGATGGTGACCGCGTCGCCATTCACCTTGAGCTGCGTGCCCTCCGGTTCGAGCCGCACCGAGCGCACCTTGCCCTCCGGAAATCGCAGCCTTACCGGACCCACTGGGGGCACGTAGTCAATCGCGGCGTGATCGCCCGCCACCTGCATATTCGTGGCGTTCAAAAGATGCGCCACCACTTGACCGCGCTGCCTTCGCAGCGCCATCTCCAGCGTGGGCGGCCCATCCAACACGACCATGGGCCGGAACCGTGGGCGCACGAGCGCGCCAAGGAACTCCCGGAGCGCCGGTGCATGCGTCGCTGCGTACAGCGCGCCGTAGGGCCCCGGCAACAGAACTGCCTCTCCCGCACCCAGCGGGGCCGCCAGCGCAGCCGCCTTGCCGTCCTTTCTTCCATCCAGCACGGGAAAGCGCTGCGCCAGTACTTTGCCCGCGCCCTCTTCAATATCCAGCCACAGGCCCTTCACATTTGCCATCGGACCGCTGCCTGGCAGGTACCACTGGCCCTCCACCGGTTCTCCACTGATCTGCAGCCCACACGCCCCTGCCCACCGCTTGGCGTTTTCGGCGCCCGCAACCAGGATCCTTCCGCCGCGCCGGGCGTGCGCTTGAAGGCTTGCGGTTGCCGTCTCACCTGGATCCGTCCAATCTGGCAATACCACCAGCGGATACTGCGCCGCGCTCGTGAGCTTCCAGTCCGGAATCACGTCCACGGAATATCCGCATGCCAGCAAGGCATCCACGAACCCGCGGGCCGGATCCTCCGCCCGCCCCCAGCCTCCAAACAGTTTGCCTGTTGTGCTGTATAGCGAGTGGCGGGAAAACACCACGCCAATTTGGGGTACCGTCTCGCTGCGATGGCACACTCGCTGGCGCTGTCGGCAAAATACCGCCAGGTCGCTCATCACCTGCACATGGCCCGCCTCGAAATGGCCCGCCCGGCTCGGCTGATAATACACCTGGAAGCCGCCGCCTTGGGCCAGCACGACTGACGCTTCCTGCTGCAACTGTACCGCGGGCTTATGGATGTGGCCTACTGTATTGGAGTTCGCCTGTTGAAAGCCCCAAGCCATCAAATCCCAAGGGCGCCCGGTCTGCGCCAGATAACGGGCCTGCAAGCGCGCGGTCGAAATGCTCGCATTGCCCAGGTAATCGCCTGAAAGGAAATCCACCGGCAGAGTGGGCTCCTCCGGCACAAACGTGGAATAGAGCCAGTTGGAGGCCACTTGAAACTTCGGGTGGCTTTCTCGTAAGGCCTCAACATAATGCCGGACGTAGCCGCGGAACTGCTCGCGGTTGAATTCGAGCCACTCCAGCCATCCGGCGGCGCTCTTCTCCCGCGGCGGATCGCCATGGCCCGCCTTCTTCCATGCCTCGATCATCCATTTCGAGTAGTCGGGTTGCGTGGACCAGCACTCCCCGTCCATCCATGCTCCGTCTAGTTCGTACAGCGTCGCTGCTTCCCGCAGTTGCGGAATCATCAGTTCATCGGCATACGGGCTGCAAGTGGAGGTGTTTCGGCCGTCCGGCTTGCCATCGGCGTCCAACCGCGCCCACTCCGGATGGCGCCGTACCGCCTCCGAGTCCCACACTCCTGAAAAGTGGATGTACAGAGCCACACCTTCGCGCGCCGTTACCTTGCGCCACACAGCCAGCGAGTCCCGGACGATGCCCGGCGCGGAGGGACCAACCTTCGAAGGCCACCCAAGCCAGCCGGCGTGCCCTTTGGCGTCGTACTGTACGTAATCCGGGCGGACTCTTGCGATTAAGTCACCTGCCATTTCCTCGGTGACGTCGCGTCCCAGTGCCGTGTCCTTCTCCTGCGGATGAAGGTCGAAGTGCAGACCGAAAAAGCTGTCCGCACGCCGCAGCCGCGGTCTTTCGGATTGCGCGTGGATCGCCGCCGCACCAAACGCACTGAGACAAGCGCGCCTCGTGATCGCCATCGGGAAAGGCATGGCCATACAATATAGAATTCCGGTGTCATTTGTAATCGAGCAGCGCGAAACCGAAGGCATCCTGGTGCTGGCGCCCAAAGGGCGCTTTGTTGCCGGCGAACCAGTCAGCCAGTTTCGCGAGACACTGGACGCCGCTCTCGCGGCGGGCCGCGCCTACGTCGTCCTCGATTTCCGCGGAGTCGACTATATCGACTCCTCCGCCTTGGGATGTCTGGTCACCGCCCATACCCGCTTCGCAAAGACCGGCGGCCAACTGCCCATGTATGGTCTGAATGAGCGCGGCTTGGAACTCATGGTGGTCACCAAGCTGAGCACCGTGTTCCGAATCTTTGACAATGAAGTCGATGCGGTGGATTCCTGTTTCCCCGGGCGTACCGCAAAATCGTTTGACGTGCTCAGCTTTGTCCGCAAGGCGCGCGAGGCCCGCGCCAGCCGCGCCGCCGGGAAGGACAACCCTGCGTGAAACTGGTTGTCGTCGGTGGCGTGGCCGCCGGCTTAAGCGCCGCTTCCCGCGCGCGCCGCATCGATCCCTCGCTGGACATCACCGTGCTCGAGAAAGGGTCTCTCATCAGTTATGGCGCCTGTGGCCTTCCGTACCTCTTCGAAGGCCAGGTTCGCGCAATCGATGAGTTGACAGTCTATTCTCCGGAGTTCTTTGAGCGGGAGCGCAACATCCGTGTCCGCACGAATACGGCCGTCCAGTCCGTCCGCCATGCGTCGCGCGAACTCCTGCTCGACTCCGGTGAACGGCTGCGTTACGACCGGTTGATCTGGACCGCCGGCGCGCGCCCTGTGTCTGGTCCCAACGATCCGCGTGTGCATGTTCTTCACACCGCCGCCGATGCCGCCGCACTTCAGGCGGCACTGCAACAGCGTCAGCCGAAGACCGTGGCTGTTGTCGGCGCCAGTTATCTGGGCCTCGAGATGGTCGAGGCCTTTCGCAGCCTCGGCCTCCGCGTCTCCCTTTACTCAGCCGGACCCGACGTTTTGCGCCGCAAGGATCCTGAAATTACGCGCCGTGTGGTGGAACGGCTCGAACAGTGCCGCGTGGACGTGCACCTCCGGCGCCACATTCAAGACTCATCCGAATTGACCGCGGACCTGATCCTCTGGGCCACAGGTCTGCGGCCCAACGTCGAACTGATCGCCGATGCGGGCGCGGAATTGGGGCGTACCGGAGCCTTGGCCGTGAGCCCCCGCATGGAAACCGCGCTCCACGGCGTTTATGCCGCTGGCGACTGCTGCGAAACCACCCATCTGGTCAGCGGCCGCCCTATCTGGCTGCCTCTCGGCACCACGGCCAACAAGATGGGCCGCGTGGCCGGCGCCAACGCCGCGGGACAGCTCGAACGTTTCCCGGGCGTGGTGGGTACCTCGATTGTCCGCGTTTGTGGGCTCGGCATCGGCATGACAGGACTCAGTGCGGAGGAAGCCCGGCGTGAAGGATTCCAGACAGTCACTGCGCTGATCGAGGGCCGTGACCGTGCCCGCTACTTCCGCGGCCGCAAAGTGGCCGTGCAGTTGGTAGCCGACGCCTCCTCCCGCCGCTTGCTTGGTGCTGCCGTGCTGGGCGATGAAGGCGTCGTGGGCCGCATCAACGCGCTGGCTGCTGCCCTTACGGCGCGCATGAAGGTAGAGGAATTGGAACATCTGGACCTCGCCTACGCTCCTCCCTTTGCCACCGCGATGGATCCCATCCTCATCGCGGCGCAACAGCTCATGAAACAGTTTGCCCGTCCCGTTTTCTGATGCCCGCTGCTGTATCGTGAAATCAGACGTGTCTGCTTTGCTCCTGCCGCTCTCTTTGTTGCTTCTCATGCAGGCGCCGCCTGAAATTCCTCCGGCCGCACCCCGTTCGCTGCCCCGCGTGGCTTGGCCCCGGAACAACCCATATACTCAGGCGAAAGCCGAGTTGGGCCGTCAACTGTTCTTTGAGCCTCGCTTGAGTTCCGACGCCAAGACTTCCTGCGCCACTTGCCATGTGCCCGTTCGTGCTTTCGGTTCTGCGCGTGCCATTCCCGCCAAATCCGGCGGCCGCGAAGGCACGCGCCATGCCTCCTCGCTCATCAATCGCGCCTACGGCAAGTCGTTTGGCTGGGCGGGTCAATGGGAGTCGCTGGAAGCGGCCATCGCCGCGCATTTTATCGACCGTGGCTTAATGGGCCACGGCCCGGACCAAGCGTTGGCGGCGATCTCCGCTCTGCCTGCTTATGCCGCTGCCGCCGACGCCCTCGCCCTGCGGGAAGCGTTGGCCACCTGGATTCGCACCCTGGTTTCCGGCGACGCTCCATACGACCGTTTTATGGCCGGCGACCGCAATGCGCTGTCACCTGCCGCCGCGCGGGGCAGGGAACTGTTCTTCGGAAAGGCCAACTGCCACTCCTGTCATGCTCTGCCGCTGTTCGGCGCCGACGAGTTTGCCTCCAACGGCGCGGGCATTCAGAATCCCCCTGACGAAGGCCGCGCCTCGCTCACCCGGCGCGATTCCGACTACCGTCTGTTCCGAATCCCGGGCCTCCGCGAAATCGCACGTTCCGCGCCTTACTTCCATGATGGTTCCGTTGCCACCCTGGAAGAGGTCGTGGCCTTCTATGACCGCGGCGGGGAATTGACCGACAACCCCGACCCGCGTCTGAAACCACTCCGCCTCTCCGATCAGGAAAAACGCGATCTGGTGGAATTTCTTCAGGGCTTGAACGGGATTGGCTGGCAGGCCGCCGTGCCCGATTGAATTGCGGAAGCCGCGCCGGCCGCGGCCGTTGTTCGCCTCTCCGCGGAAACATGCCATACACGCATGCCATTCAGGGCGAAACCGCGCCGGTTGTCGAACGGATCCACCACCGCGTCGACCGCCAGCACCGGATCTGTGGTCAGGTGCCCGTACTCCCGGTACACGCGTGCAAACAGCGATACCTCGACAAAACCGGTAGGGTCCGCCAGCGTCAGGAACTTCATTGTGCCTTCGGCGGTTGGATGATGGCGGTCCGCCACAACCAATCCGCAGACGCGCACCTGCTGCCCGTAAACTTCCTGCTGCCGCAACCGCAGCCGCTCCGCAGACCAAAACTGCGCCCAGTTCAATTGCGGTGCAAAGTAGTCGAGAGGATGCACCGAAACGGGAAAGCC
The DNA here is from genome assembly GCA_964460395.1 of uncultured Solibacteraceae bacterium. Lineage (GTDB taxonomy): Bacteria > Acidobacteriota > Terriglobia > Bryobacterales > Bryobacteraceae > CAYWQS01. The sequence goes on from CAYWQS010000054.1 coordinate 5,528, forward strand.
AAATAACTCGTTCTCCCAGCGAGCTTGCGCCTCGCTGCCGGCTTCGAGCGGCTCGGGCCACTCCGGCTCCACAAAACTCCGGCCGCCGGATTGGCTTGCGCTTTCCAGGCGCTGCAGGCGCCAAAACAAACGCCCTCGGGGTTCCTGGAACACGTCCAGCGCCCCGCTTTTCAGAAGTGCCAGCCATTCCGGACGCGAGGGTTTCGCGTGCCGGTAGAATGTGCCCGCATCTGCGAAAGGCCGCCCCTCCACAATGCGCTGCAATGTGCCCTGCGACAGTCCTTTGATTTGCTCCAGGGGCAGACGGATGGTATCGCCCCGGACCGTGAACCGCGATGCCGCCGATTGGTGCAGGTCCGGCAGTAGAAACCGCGCGCCGTTCCGCAGCGCTTCCAGCACGTAAAGGATGGGTGCGTAAAAACCCCGGCGCGACGACAACACCGCGGCCAGAAACTCAACGGGGTAGCGCACCTTTAGCCACGCGCCGGCGTATGCCTCCACCGCGTACGCCGCCGAGTGCGCTTTGTTGAACATGTAGCCCGCGAAATCCTCCAGCAACGCCCACACCGCTTCCGCCTCCGCCACGCTGCGCCCGGTTCGCAGAGCGCAGCGGCGGAATTCCTCGCCGAGTGCTTGAATGCGCGCCCGGTCTTTGTTCTTCACCAGGGCACGGCGCAACAGGTCGGCTTGCCCCCAAGGCATTCCGGCAAAGCCGTTGGCCACCAGCAGGATGTGCTCTTCAAACGCCATGATGCCGTAGGTGTCGCGCAGCAGCGGTTCCAGAGAAGCGTGTGGATAGGAAGGCGGTTCCAACCCTTGATGGCGGCGCGCATAGGCCCGCTTCCTCCCCTCATTAGCCGCGCCTGGGCGGATGATGGACTCCACGGCGGTCAGACAGTCAATATCACGGCAGTTGGCCATCACCAGCAGATTCGTCATGGCCGGTGACTCGATGTGGAATACCCCGCGGGCCTGCCCGGTGGCAATCATGTCCCAGGTTTCTGCATCCGTCCAGTCCAGCTTTTCCAGATCGGGCGCTGGCTGCGCGTTATCGCCAATGTTCGCCAGCGTGTCCCGCAAAACGCTCAAGCCGGCTTGCCCCAACAGATCCATCTTCAGCAGGCCCAGTTCCTCCACATCGTCCATCGTGTAGTGTGTGGTCAGCAGGCCTTTGGCGCTGCGGAAAAGGGGCATGCGCGCCGCGATCGGATCCCCGCTGATCACCAGCCCGCACGGATGCATGGCAAAGTGCCGGGGAATGCCGTCCAGCCGGTGCGCCAGCGCCAGCACGGTCCGGTACGGCTCCTCCTGATAGGGCAGGTCCCGGCATTCAGGTGTCTCGCGAACTGCCGCTTCCGCATCCCCCCGGTGCCAGGGCAAGTGCGCCGTGAACCGGCGAATCTCCCGGTCCGGAATGCCATACACCTTGGCGATGTCCGCCACCGCGCTGCGCCCCTGAAACGTATGCAGGGTGCCGATCATGGCCACATGCTCCTGGCCGTACTTTTGGAAAACGTATTGGATAACCTCGTCCCGCCGGTCCCAGGGCAGGTCCAGGTCAATGTCGGCCAGCTTCTGAAATTGCATCCGCTCCCGGTTTAAGAACCGCTCAAAGCATAATCCGAACCGGAAAGGGCAGACGTTGCTGATGCCCAGGGTGTAACAAACCAGGCTGCCCGCTGCACTGCCTCGCGCCAGCGTGGCAATACCTCGTGTTGCGCACCACTCCACCAGGTCGGCGAAGATCAGGAAGTACTCGGCGTAACCCACCTCCGCGATAATGTCCAACTCCCTTTGCAGGCGCTCTCTTGCCGCCACCTCCGGATGCGCCCCGTAGCGCCGCCGCAACCCGGCATCGGCCTTGGCGCGCAATAGCGCCATCGGGTTTTCGCACGCCAGGCGCGGAAAACGGATGTCGCCCAGTTCGAAGTCGAAAACACAACGCTCGGCTAACCGCATCGTGTTGTCCAACGCTTGGGGTAAACCGCCAAAAAACCGCGCCACATCCTCTTGCGTATGCCAGTGGTGGCGTCCCGCCGGCAGTTTTTGCGGATGCTTCTGGTTCAGCAGGGTCAGCGTGCGCATCGAAGCCAGAATGTCGTAGCTGAGCCGCTCTTCCGGCGACAGGTAATGCGTGAACACCCCTGCTGTCAGCGGAATCCGGAACCGGCGCGCCTGCTCGCAAAACAATCGGGCAATGCGCAGGTCGTCTTCCTGGTGCGGAGTCACAACAAGCGCCAGCCTGCTTTCGAAAACTTCCCGCAGGCGGCTCAGCACATGGTTCACCGGTTTGTTCTGCCGCAGCGGCTGCGCTACACAGCTTCTTGGACCCGCCACGCAAATGAGCCCTTCGGAATGCTTCTGCAGGTCCTCTTGGGTGACCCCTTGCGCGTGGTCAACCCTCGTACTTAGCAGCCGGCAGAGATTCGCATAGCCTTTTGCATTCTCAACGAACAGCGTAAGGCTCGACTGGTCCTCCAGCGTCACTTCAGCTCCCAGCACAGGATGAAGGCCCGCGGCTTTGGCAGCTTTGTAGAAACGCACTCCGCCCGCCAGCGTATCCCGGTCGGTCAGACCCACTGCGCGCATCCCCGATGCCTGGGCCGCGGCGGCGATGTCTTCCGGCGTCAACAGGCTGTCCAGCAGGGAGAAATACGAGAAGTTGTGCAGCGCGGCGTAAGACATGAGACGGTATAGTGTAAAGATTTACACGTTTCTGCCCCGGCGGCAACCCCCGCGTCTTACCCGCCCTACGTCGCCAGCAGAACCGTCAAATCCTTCCCCGGCCAAGTCCCGGCGCCTACGGGCACCTCCAGAATGTCGAGTGTCAGTTGAGTCCCCTCCGGCAGCGCGATTCCCTGTACGGGAGAGCGCACCAGCCCCGCTGCCGAACCACTTGGAAACTCGATCTCCGTGAGCGTTGATTGGCCGGCTTGCACCCGCAATACTAGCGCTCCGCCCACAGGTGCTTCTCCGGCTACGGCCTCAACCCGCTGCACCGTTGTGCCCCTGCCCACAACCAACGGCGGACACGCATTAGCGCGCAACGCCAGCACACCACCCGCTTGCAGAACGTAACCTCCGCCCATGGGAAAACGCATGCCCCCATCCGGCAGCCATGTATAGCTGGCGCGGCCCGGCGGCCCGTCTCCAAACGCGTTCGTCAGGTAAAACTCCGCGCCCACCAGCAACCTGCCTCCAAATGGGACGCGGTGGCTGAACGCCGCGCTGGCCGGACTGCCGAATAACCCGCCACTGAACACCATCGAATGGACCGAACGTTCCAGCTTGGCCACGGTGGTCCCCGGGGCATGCGGCGCGCTCTGGCTCTCGCAGCGTCCTCGTTGCACTTGGTGCCGCCTCGCGCTTTCTACGTCCGTGATCAGCAACAATTCCTCTCCAATCAGCAGCCAGTCTCCCGCTGCGGCGGGAAGATCGGTGTTCAGAACCACGAAAGCCGAATCCGTGGTCATTGCTTCGGCCAAGGTGCTGCGTGCCGCCGGGGAATACTCGGGAACGAAGTGCGTCACCAAAGTTCCGGAATGGATCGTGCGCGTGTTCTCCAACGGCCACACGCCAAGGTTTGACAACTCCAGGTTTCCGCCCACACTCGGTGAAATCGCAAAGGTAGCCATGCCCGGCACATCAAAATCGGGCGCGCCTGACTCGTCGCCCGTCACCCGCCAGCGTGTCAGCGGCGCCAGGGCTCGCGGAGATTCCTCACCTGCAGAGTTCAGCGCAACACCGAGCACGTGAATCGTGGCCCCCGGGCGGTTGGGTACCTCCAGCAATCCTGCCGGTGTTGTCGTGGTGGCCCCTCCTCTCCATACCGGCTCAGCCAGGCAAAAACGGCTGGTGCCGTCTGGCTTGATTCTCCAAGGCCGCACTACTTCCACCACAGTCGCCGTGTTCGAGCTGACCGTCGCCTCCTGGCCTTGCCCGCGGCCGCTGACAATCCTCAAAATCGCCCCTGCAAATGTCCCTGGCGTCGTGTTGAGCGATGCCGCCTCCACATGGCTTGGTCCCCACGCCGTTACGGCCGTCGGTCCAAGCAACTCATGGCGCCAATAGAACTTCGCCTCAAAGAAGTTCGGGTCCGGCGGCGGAACGAACAACACCGGTAGACCGTCATCGATGAACCCGCCTTGTTCGGCCGGCGCCTCACCAAGCAGCCTCAGAGTCTCCGGAGTCCGCCCACGATACACCCGAACTTTGCTCGTGCCGCTTGTCGTTCTCCAGCCGGGAAACCGGACCCGAGCCTGTGTGGCGGTGTCCGGGATCACCACGTTGCGGCTCAATGAGAGTCCGGATTCCTGCCCCTGCGCATCCACCCCGCTAAAGGCGTAATACCAGTGCCCGCCCGTTAGCTCTCCGCCGGCCAACTCAACCTCGTGAGCCTCGACCAACGGGATTCCTGCCAGGCTCGCGGTTCTTGCCGGTGGCATGCTGTATCCGATCTTCAGTTGGACGGAGCTTTCTTCGTTCGCCCCTGCGTAAACCGTTTCCGAAACCTCGAATTCTTCCTGCCCATCGGCATTCAGCCGCTTGCCTGCCAGTGGCCGCGCCAGCCTGCCAGCCCACCCTTCACCGGAAGCCTCGCGTCCCGCCCCTGCGGAGAGTCCCGCATACCATGCGTCCTGATGGCGCTGCGCCGTAATGCGCAATCTCTCGAAGTTTAAGGCAGGCTCGATGCTCAACACGCGGTACTGCGCCCGGTCGATTCCATAACGGCCGTACGTGAGCGTGATGAGTTGTCCGGGCCGCAGCCCAAACGCCTTGACGCCTGTTTCCAGTTCCACATACTGATTCCCGCGCACTGCTTTGTGCAACGCCAGGCGCAACACGCTCGCGGCCTGCCCGCTGTGAATGACTCCTAACGCCGGATAAACCGCCGCGATCTCTTGCCCCGTCGCCGCGACGTCATCCACGTCCACTAGTGAGAGGCTGTCCTGCCGGAACTCCTCGCGGCTGTCCTGGTACTCCAGCGTGTACCGGTTGGCGCTCGCGCCTGACGGCCGGCTCCAGAAGCGCAGTAGCGCGCGGTCTTTTTCGTCCAGCAGAATGCCGTCCGAGCCGTTCTGCCCGTCTCCAAACTCGTACGCCGGCCAGCCTCCGCCCAATGCAGCCAGGCTGTTGCTGCCTTCCACTGGTTCCGGTTGCTGTTCGCTCAGCGGTCCTTCCACACCCAATTCCAGCCTGCCGTCCTTGTTGAACGCGAGCCACGAGCCTGCCGCCGCATGCAACCCCCGCAGCAAGTCGCCCAGGCTCCGCGGCTGTACTAACGCCAGCCCAGTCTCGCTTCGCGGACGCATTGTGGTCTGCCCGCCGACGCCCGTTTCTGGCAGCAACTCGTCGAACTTCTCCGCCGCCCTCGCGAAACTCGCCAAGTCCAACTCTTCCAGCTGCCAGCCGCCTCTTCGCAGCACGTCCAACATGATCCAGGCCGGATTCCGCGTAAACCGCGGCGTTTGCCCAAGCCCAGCAACATCAAAAATTGGCAGCTTCAGCCCGTCCGCCAGCACCTGGAACCTCGGACCTGCTCCCCGCACGATGCTTTGTGGCACTGCCACTGCCAGGACCGCCACACTCCCGTGCGGATCGCCGAGCGGATTCCCCGCGCCATCCGCAAACTGTGGATTGAACACCCCATTCCGTTCGCCAAGGCTCACCAGGCTCCACCATCCGCTTGCCTGCAGGTTCATCCCGCGTTGCCCTTCCGGAATTTCCTGCCCGTCCGCCAGCACCCGCCGCACGCCCTCCATGGGCCCGGATCCCAGCAGAATCTCGTAGTGGACGTAGTTGCCGTCGCTGCGGCTGAAAATCACCGGCGGCTGATACCAGCACGTGCCGTAGACCAGCGGTACCCGGTCGCCCGCCCGTGCGGTACCCGCCTCTGCTTCCGCGGTCCGCCACAACTTCTCCCCGTGCGCGCGCACTTGGATGGTGGGAGGCAAAAACTGGCACCCCCCGTATCGCGCTGTCTCCCGCCCGGCCAGATCCCGGGAAAACATCCCGCGTTCTGCGCACTCCGCCTTCGTCCGGTTGCACGCCGTGTATGGCTCGCCTGCTTGCGGATTGCCAACACCACCTGGTTGGTCTGGCGAGTACCCACAGGAGAAGAACGGTGAATAAGCCCCTCTTGAGCCGCCCTGCACAGCCTCTGCCCGTTGCTCCCCTGTCGTCGGGAAGAGCCACGGGCAACGTGGCTGGATGGGTGTGCCGGGCAGCGTTTGCCGCTCCAGGTTCAAACGGCTGCTGAACGAAAGCCTCAACTCCGTTTCCGTCATCTCCTCCACTGGATTGCAGATCCCCAGAAACACGGCCTCCGGCTCGCTGGTCAACGTGCCGCTCTCGCAGTTCAGGAATGCAAAGCGCACCACTAATCGGGCGCCTTTCCATCCGGTGCTGGTTTCCACTTGTGCGCCGTAGGCGTCCGTGTTCGCCAGCGTCAGTTGCAGCTTGCTGTTGCCAGGGCCAGACTCCAGTCCCCAGATCGCCAGAACAAAGCCGCTGTGCCGCACCACGCGAGGTTCATATTCCTCACCGCCGGCCTGCACACGGTGGCTCGACCAGCGCTCCGTCCGCCCGTCCGCCAGACGGCACTCGTAGAGCAGCACAGGCGTGTCCAGCACAGCGGACCGCTTCTTCATCGAATTCGCATCCATGCCGCTACCTCGTCATCCGGCTCACGATCACCACTTCAGCCTCGTAAAGGCCAGGCGCAAGGCATTCAAGTGCTAACTCCTCTGTGGCAAAGTGCGCATTCGGGTATATCCCAGCGTTTACTCCAGACGGCACGTAGGCGCCTGCAGTTGGCTGTGCACAAATCTGCAGCGCCTTGACCTCCACGACCCCGCCCGCCGGAATCCGAACGCCCGCTGCCAACCCTCCCTCGCCACAACTCGCATTGAGGGAGAAAGTCCTCCACTCTGAAGCCGTCGCGTGCGGAGCCGCCGCTGCTCCAGCCAGCAGTTCGATTCCCGTGCCGGCCTCGCTGCGTGCGGCCAGACTGATGCATACCCGGAACCCTTCCGCAATCCCTACGTGTTGTGTCGTCTGACCGTCCGTGTCCGCCGCGCTGAACCGCCACACCTTGTACCTGCCGGGTTCTCCCGCAACCGCGGTCAGAGTCAGCCCTGCACTTCGGTTCCAAATTGAGGCTGTCAGGTCCTCGCTTTCCCGCAGCAGGTTTGCGGTTGGATCAACAAATAAGAAGGGACGCAAGGGTCCGCCGCAGGCAGCATAAAAGGATCGCAAACCTGCTGCCTCTTCTTCCGACAACCCGGTAAAACGGAGGCGCCACTGCCTTTCTCCTGCCCCGGGCTGGAATAGACGCCAGCGAGTCCCATTGCCCGCCGCCACCCACGGAACTGCGAATCGCGTTCGCGTCGAAAACGGCCACTGTGCCACTGCTCCACTCTGCAGTTGTGGAAAAACAAGCATACTAATCGTCCTCGGTCACCCACAGTGCCACGCCGCCCAGGCCCTCACCGGCCCACTCGCATTCCAGCGGTCGTTCCCCAAACCGGCACCGGCTGTGCAATTGACCTGTCCATGGATCCCGAAAAGCAAAGCCGATGTCGGTTCCTCGGTGCAGTTCGTAAAAGTCGCGCACCTGCCCCATCTCTTCCTCATCCAGCGCCTCCAGCCGGATGACCCACTCCTGCCTTCCTTTCGCTCGTGCAAAGCGTTGTTCGCCGCCGTCCAAGTATCGGAGAACCCCGGCTTCTCTCCGTTCAGCCCAGCGGAGGGGGTATTGCGCGACGGCTTGCGTCTTCAACTTGGGAAACTCTGCCATCCTCTGCTCCTACAGTTCACGCAAGGTGTCGGCCAGTCCGTGCGATTCCAATAACGATCGCTTCACTGCTTCTGCGATCCGGTCGCTATGATCCATAAACGACTGGCTGTCCATTGTCTGCACCTGCACAATCACCTGTGGAACCGGCGCGCTCCTTTCATTCAGCCGCCCTCGGCCCCATGCATCCCAGTCCGATTCCCTCACCTGCCATCCGTCCTGCGCCGACACTCCCCAGTTGTGCCGGCCCCCGCGCTGCGGGAAGTAGCGTAATTCTGCTGGACTTGTCACTGCTGGCTCGTCTTCGCGCCGGAACAGTCCAAACAGGCCCGCAATCGGATTCAGCCAGCGGAGTAAACCCCATGCGCCGCCCGGCCTGTTAGAGATCCCTGCGATTCCGGAAGTCGGCGCCAGCGCTTGGGCGAGAAGCCCGCTCACCGCCCGCGGAAGCCCCTCAAGTACGCCGCTGCTGCCGCCAGCGTCGCCTTCATTCCCCGCCGATGTCGCCTGGGGGATCCGCAAGGCATGGGTGCTTAGGCCGAATGCCAACTCACCTATGCCGGCGTTGCCTGCCCCGCTCCGGATCGCCGCCACCTCTCGCAACAGCGCTGCCCAGGCCTCACTTTGTTCTGTCGGTGCCATAACTGACTTGCTCCCCTACCCAACCTTCGATGAGAGCCATCGCCTCCGCGGCTCTGGCCGGCCACTCCTCCGCATTGACGCTCACACGGCCTTTGGTGAGCCAATACAGCTCTACCCACGCCAGGCTTTCTCCCCGGATCGCGGACTTCGGACACTCTTCGGTCACAACGTCTTCACCCGCCCAAACCACCCGTCCTTGCGTCCACTCAGTCCTTGCCAGAAATCCGCAATTTCTGCGCCGCTCCAGCCGCGCCCGCCGGCATTCCTCGCAACTCCAGGGCGCGGCCCCTCTTTGATGGAACCGGAGCGCGAGCTTCAGTTTTTTCGCTCTTCCTCGGTTAATCCGCATTCCCGCCGGATTGCAGCTGCCACCTCGTCGCAGAGCTCTTCCGGGCCGGACTCCAGCAACGAATCGGATGTCGCCGCCCGGCCGTCAATCAACAACCCCTCAATCGCCTCCAGGCCCCAGGACAGATACAACGTGGTTAACTCAGTGGCAAGTGCTGTCGCCCTCATCTGGTCGCCCGGCGTCTCTCCTGCCGATTGATGCTCAAGCTCGGGCAGAATCGCGAGGACACGCTTTGCCAGCTCGTTTCGCCGCTTGACAGAAATCCTCTTGATCCGGAACCGCACCCCCGGCATTCGCTGCGACGCCAATTCCACCGTGCTCTCGTACCGTTCGCTCCTAAGCAAACGCCACATGGATCTCGTCCTCCGCAATTCCCTGTGCCCGTGAGGCGCCTACCTTCCAGAATTGGCGCTCTTCGGAATCATCAAACTCCGGCACTTCCGGAACGAATCCAGGCAGCGATACTCCAAACATCTGCCCGGCGCGTTCCCCCAATTGCAGACACATCGCTACGGGTATTCGCCTGCGCGATGCCTGGTACAACTCGTGGTACACGGTCGCGTCCCGCGAGTACATCTCCAGTGCTACCGTCACTTCCCGTTCCCCAGCCACCAGGCAGCTCGGGAAGAAACTCCCGAACTCCCGCGCCCTAACGTCCAGGTTGTTGTTCACCCTTACCCGCGCCTTCGTCAGCGTGTACAGACGCTCCGGCGTCGCGCCCGTCCAGATCTGCCCTAAGTGTCCAGGCACCGGTTCACCATTTGACACCGCGCCCGCCGGCGCCGCCGGAAACGAAGTCAGCCCGCCCTGCCCCGCTACGAACGAATGACTGTCCAGCATCTCCGCGGCGATTCCTGAAAAGCGCATCGTGTGGTAGTCGCCAGCCACCGCCAGTTCAAATTCGTCGACGCCTGCTCCGCGCACCAGTCGCTGCACCCCTCCTCCGCGGAAGTCATACAGGGTCGCACTCGGTAGTGTCCGCCCCGGGCCGATTGTTGTCGTCCGCACCAGTTCCACCACTTGACCGTCCACGCCCGCCAGCGGCGCGTTTAGTACTGCTGCCGTGGGCGAAGGAAGCGACTCTACAAACCGCAGTTCCGTCCCTGTTGCCACCGCTTGGTGCGGGCTTAACCCATGCGGCGCGCTCATCACCAGGCGCTTGCCTCCCTGCGCCAGTGTCGCGGTTCCGCCATTGAACGTCCGCGCACTGCCTCCCAGCGCCGCCTCCATAAGGAACGAGTGTTGCGGCTGCCCGCCCGCCAACGACGTCAGGTAACACTCCAAAAGGAACTCCACCGGCTTGCGCAACCGCGATGTCGTGCCCTGAAAAGTGCGGGTTCCCATTTTGTCCCGGCGGCGCGGCATTTCACTCCGTTCTTGGATTGCAATCCGCGCCGCCTCAAAGTGATTCGCGGCCGTGACGGGAGACACCTGGCCGTAGACGGTTTCCAATGCTCCATAGAACCGGTTGTCTCGCGTTGAAATGTAGCAGCCCATTGATCACGCTCCCACTGTGCCTTTCTTCCACTCGAGTGTGCAGAACACCCGGACTACCTCGACCAAATGCAAGCCGCCCTTCTTTGCCGGCTCATAGACCACCTCCGTCTGGTTCCGCAGAAAGAGCTCAGGCTTTAAGCACCCGGCCCGCTGGCGCAGCACGTCGGCGATGGCATCGGCGTATCGCATCGCCCGGGGCCTCAACTCTTCCAGCCGCCCGGCCGTCGCTACCACCTCCACGACCATTTCTGCCCGTCGCCCCTCCCCCCGGAACCGCTCTCCGAAATCCGTGCTGCTCTTCCTGCAGTAAACCTGCAGCGACGTCTTGCGAAGCGTTGCGCACTTCTCCAGCAATTCCGCTGGCGTCTGCGCCCGGTACACCCTCTCCTCCAGCGGCAGCGCTCCCGCTTCGGGCAATTCCTCACCAGCCTCTAGCAACCTCTGCGGCAAAGCCTGTGATTCCATCAACGCCGCCGCCAGCGCCTCCACCATCTCCTCTGTTGACATGGTTCTCCTACCCTCGCCGCAACAGCCGCCGGACTCGAATCCGCTCTTCTACTGCTTGACCTGTCCCAGGGGCGCGCCCTTCCACTAGCCCAGTCTCCGGAAGTTCCCAGACTGCCTCCACCCCCATCGGCAAGCCAGTCTGCAGCCTCAACTCGGTTGGCCCATCGCCTGCATACAGCAACCAACCGCCCATTCCACTAGCCGGCTCTTCCAGGCTCATCTGCAGCCCGTGGCCGTTGGGAGCTGTCACCAGTTGCGCGGCCCCGGCCGCTCCTTCCTGGCCACTCCTCGACACCAGACTGGCTGCGAACCAATAGCTCCGCGCCGCATGCGGCCCTCCCGTGATCCGCACCCGCGCCTTTCCAGCGCGCCTGATGGGCTCGCGTACTACGCCCACTCCGTCCAGCCACAATACCTCCCGTGCGGCAGCGCATTGCTCCAGAAACGCTCGCCACTTCGCTGCGTAGCGGTCGTTCATCTGCTGAAAATAGGCGTCCCGGTAGGCGCCCCCAAGCGCCCGGAACACTACCCACCGGCACACCTGCCAGTCCGCCACTGCGTTTTGCAATCCGTACGCCGAATTCCGCCGCAGAAAACCCTCCACCTCGCGCCGTGCATCCTCGACGGCTGTGGCCATCTTTGCCTGCAAATCGATCCCTTCCCGCCGGGCCAGTTCTAGGATGCCGCTGTCTTCCGCAGTCAGTTGCTCCAGTGTCAGCCAGCCCTCGTCGCAGATCAGTGCCATGACCGGCCTCCGTTACTTCTTGTTCCTCCCGGTCTTCGCTCCACCCGGATCGCTCTGGATCACCTGGACTTGAATCCGGTTGGCCAGCGCTGCTTCTTCTGCCTCCAGCGCTGCTTCCCGCTGCGACTGCCGGAACCGTTCTGTCTCCTCATTGCTCGCCAGGCGCGCCCGGCCCTCGATGACGAGTTTGCTGGCCAGCGCTGGCGCCACCTCGGTCAGCACACCCTCCAACCCGCCATCCACCGTCGGTAAGCTGTACACCACAACGTCCTCCGGTCCCAACTCCTGCTGCAGCTCGCGGATTTGCCGGAAATACTTTTTCACGTCCATGCTTTGCCTCCTTCTTGTCCCGTCGCAAAAAACGGGGCAGCACTTGGTGGCTGCCCCGATTTACCCAGCCTGCGCCGTCTGCCGGCGTAAAGTGCCGGAATACTAGCTCCGCACCTGAACACCGAATGAATTCCGCAGCACCCCCACGCCGTAGAGCACGTCCACTGTGAACTGCTGGGCCAGCGTATTCGGCTGGTAGCTCATCACCACCCGCATGCCGAAATTCCCCAACTCCGCGTACTCCGCAATCGCTCCCGTGCCGGACAGAGGCTTGGGCAGGCGCCGCACGGCCAGGCCAATGGCGTTCCGCGCAAATGCTAGGTTGTGGGTCGTCACGGGGCCGCTGCCTGTCTTCGCCACAAACTGCGACCGGTACACGTGGAAGTCCTTCAACTTCCCAACTGTGCCGTCCGTCAGCGCTGCCGCGCCGCTCGTTCCGGCCTTCTCGTACTCGCTGAACCGGGGAATCTGCCGCAACTGCGAATAGGCTGTTCCGTCCACCACCAGGTACTTGGGCTCGCTGGCCGCTACCTTCGCGCTGAACAGCGCTGTCTCCGCGGTGTCGATCGAGGCTTCCGTCAGCGCCGTGCCGCCCGTGCCCACCGGCGCATTGGCCGTGAACTGGCTGTACAACCCCAGCAGGTCCGACTCCATCTTCTCTGCCAGCGCCACCATCGCCGGCTGCATGTACAAACGCAGCAGATCCGGCACGGCAATCACCTTTGTCACGTCCGGAATCTGAAATGTCGCCTCGGCGTGCGTGTTCAGTACAATCTGCGCACTCCCCAGATTCGGGTTCTGCGTTGTCACCGTTCCGCCTTCCGCGATGTTGTAAGCCTGCATTACAGGTGGAATCGGCACGTTCACCGTGTCGCCTGCTGAGGCCAGCGTCGGTTCGAAGTCCCGGTTCACCAGGTTTCCCATCACCAGATGGCCCAGCAGCGCCGGCAAGGCGTCCACCGCCACCAGTTTTACGATTGCGTTCGCCAGGTTGGCTGAAGTAATCGATGGCATCTTCTTTCCCTCGTTCTTCCTTTCTCGTTCGTCTCTTTCCCTTGCCTAACCCCGCAAATTCTGCGAGGCGATCTGCGAGATCTGCTCCCGCACCGTTTGCAGCTCTTCCGCGCTCATCCCGGGCTTGATGCGCTCCAGATCGATCACGCCTGCCTGCCCAGTCCCCTCACGGCCTTGGGGCTGCAGCCCTGCCCCTCCCGCAATGCGCGCTGGCAGAAACTCGGGATTCTCCCGGACAAAGCCCTGAAGATACTCCTTCAAGCTCTGCTCCCCGCCTTCGCTGCGAGCTGCCAGGCTCCCATCCGCCATCCGGGAGATCTCGTCCTTGACTACCCGGAACGCCAGGTCCACCTTCGCCACGCCAAGACGTTGCAACTCCGCGCGGATCTGGGAATGCCGGTCGCTTTCCTCGGCCAGCTTCTGGCTCCTTTTGTTCTCCTCCACCAATTCGTTCACGCGGCGCTCAAGCTGCTCGCGTCTCCGCCGTTCCTCCTGTAATTCCGCTTTGTAGGCGGGTTCGCTCGAACTCTTTTGTGCGGCTAGGAACTCCTCGATGACGCCGCGTACGATCTGCGTCAAGTCCCCTTCTTGTGTCACTGCCTTGGCATCTCCTCTCTCTTCTTGCATTGCGTCTCTCCTCGCCTCCGCTTCATTTGTCCGGAGGTGCCCTCCTGAACAATTGCGCCCAGCCGTTCGGCCGAACGGCTGGGCGCTCATTGACCTTCCTTGCGATCGCTGACTAAACTTGCACGTCGATCTCTCTTGCAATCTGGTCCTTCACGTCCTGCCTCGCATCGCACAGGTACTTCATGGCCAGCTTCTTGTAAATCTGCGACCGTAATGTCGGCGACTGGACCCCCAGCGACAGCAGCTTCTGCGCCTCCTCAAGTTCAGCCCCGAAATCCCCGATATCAAACTCATCCAGCCCCGATACGCTGACGGTTAGCGAATCTCCGCGTGCCGCGGCAATATGCCGCAGAACTTCTTTCATCACGTCCTTCACCAGGTCGCCGTAGCCCCTCAGGATCTCCTGTGTCACCGCGAAATCCCTCTGCTTGCTCAGCCCCGTTAGCGCGCTCGCGCTCGACGACGATCCGCTGGCTTGGTGCAGGAGGTAGCACACCCGGTACAGCTCATCCTTCAGCCGGTCGATGTTGCGCAGCGCCAGATCGAAAATGCGGCCTTCGGGCTCGCTCCATCCGAAGCGGTCTTGCGCCCCCAGACGCAGGTAATACCCTTCTCCCAAATCCCCTTCAAATTCGCGGTCGCTGTAAATTACAGGCATCGCGAACAACCCGTTCGTCAGTGCCCAGCTCAGTGCGTTGCTCTTGCTGAAATGCTCCAGTTGCAGCGTGGCTGCTTTGTTCATCAACCAGAGCCCTTCTGGCACCCTCATCTCAAAGAGGGGCACCCGCCCGAACGGAGCAAGCCCATGTTGTCCCTCGTCCGTCAAACGCGGCTCGGCTTTCTGCTTCTCTTCTTCCTCGGTCTGCTCGTATACCTGAAAACGAGTCTGATCAAGGTACAACCACCGCGTCAGCCGCCGCTGCTGACCCGGTCTCTGTAGATCCGGCGTTCCTCTTTCAGTCCGTAGGACGACCCACTCATAGTCCTGCTCTGTGCCCTCTTCCCAATTCACGAGTTCCTGCGCGCTGTGTGCCTGCAGAAACGCCTTCGAGAGCCCCAATTCGTCCTCTTCCGCCCTGCTCTTCGCCCGCTGTTTTGCGCGCGGGAAATCCACTCGCACCAGCGCCCGCCCGTGCACCAGCGCCTCGGTGAGCCGCTTCCGGAAAAAGTCGCACAACCCTGTTCCTCTCCGGTCGCACTGCTCTGTCAGGCCGTTGTAATAAGCCCGTTCGAGTTCGCTCCCCCCTTCATACAGAAGAACCGGTTCCCTCCGGAAAAGCGTCGTTGCATACCAGTCCACAATCGAGCCTATGTAGTTCTCGTAATACGCCCGGGCCAACCGCTCCTCATACACCTCGCTGGGCTCCGAATACCGCCGCGGCAGGTATTCCCGTGCATTCGCCAGAAACCGCTCGCCCCCTGCATATAGATCCTGATGGCGCTTCATTTGCGCCGCCCGCGCTCCGTACTCCGGATGTTCCCGCGTTATGTCGATCATCTCTTGCTCAATTCCCCGAAAAGACTGAAATTCCTTCGCGGTCCGATCCGCGACTCCCGGTGATACTTCATCCAAACCAGATACCCCAGCGCATCGCTCAGGTGTGTTCTCCTCTTGTCCGCCCCTTTGTCAATCTCGTGCGAGCCCTCCACCCAAGCCACCTCCTCGAAGTCCTTGATCAACTCGGTGCATTGCGTGTCTACCAACAGCCGGATGTCGCCGTTTGCTGCACGCAATCTTGAGTTGACCAGGTTCACTCTCTCCCGCACGCTGGGGTTGCAGCTTGGAATTCGCACCTCCACCGAGCCTTCCTCGCGCCGTGCGAAAAAACTCCGGATCAGTTCCTCGTCCGAAGCGCCTGCCGTTTGCATGTGCCGGCCGGCCGCGTCCGCGTAGATCGTCAGTCCTCGTGGCCACCGTGGATACCGCTTCCAGAACTCCTCGCAAGCGTCCTCCGTGCTGGCCCGTCTCAACACGATCTCGTCCAGCACCTCCACAACGTCCCCTCGGATCTGCACGATCACTGACGCCATGGGGTCCACGTTGAAATCCAGCGCCCAGTACAGCGGCAGGGATTCGTCCCTTTTAAGTTCCCGTATGTTCTCCGCCCGGTCGAACGCCCGGTAAACCAGGCCCTTTCTCGGACTCAGGTACCGCCCAAGCACTTCCTGCTCGAAAAATGCCTCGTCGTAGCTCGATCGCAGCCGCTCATAGAAGTCCGGCACCTTTGCCAAAACGTGCCGGTTTTCAAACGGTGCCGCTTGGACCACCGCATAGCCGCGGTCCGTCTCCTGGATGAACCTCCTGTAAACCCAGTCGTAGCCCTTCGGCGTCCATACGCCAAACCCGCAAAGCTCTGCTGCTTTCGGATCCCTCAGCCGTCCTTCCAGACGCAGCCATGCCTCCTCGCTCGTGTACGTCAGTTCGTCTACACCAAACCATGCCAGGTTGGTCCCCCTGAGCCGCTCATACTCGTCCAGCGAACGGAACAGAATCTTCGAATGGGTCTCCGTCAAACGCAGCCAGTTCTCAGCCTTGTTGTGCTCGTACTGGATTCTCGCCCCGTCTAGAATCTCCAGGAACGCGGCCTGTGTCGCATCGCGCAACATCGGATAAGTCGGCGCGCCCAGCAGACCTGTTCGTTTTGGGTTGCACAACGCCAAACGTAAAGCTTCATGGCACAACGCCTGGCTCTTCCCTGATCCGATGGGTCCAGAGAATCCTTTGAATCTGGCCTCTGCCTCGTGAAACCTCTTCTGGGACGGCAGCGGCCGGTAACCGATCTCAATGAGTCTTTCGACCCTCTTGCCATTCCGGCTTCTGGCAGCGGCGGTCCTCTCCTCCGCTACTCCGCTTCTGGATCGACCCATCGCACCACGATCTCCCTTGGCTCCACCGGCGCCAACTCCCTTTCGATTTGCATGAGTCGGAGCAGGTCACCCAATGACGCTTTCATGTCCGTGGTCGCCAGTTTCGTTTCGAACCTCCGGATCAATCTCCGCACCAGCGCCAGTTGCCTCAGAACATCGACCTCTTTCTTGCCTTCCGCTTCTCCTGTTTGCCCCGGTTGCTTTCCTGCCGCCCTTTTCCCTTTGCGCCGCACCGGACTGATTTCCGGAGGCTCCATCGCAGCTTCTACTTCGCTTCCGGCTATTTCTGTTTGTTTGATTTCTTGTGCCATCCGCGCATCGCCCTCCGCCGCGCAGAGGCTCGGTTTCTTCTCCGCGCCAAGCCGGCCTTCGTTCGTCAATGCAATGAAATTGAACAGGTTATTTTCCCTACAACTCTGTCATCACCCCCATCGCCCGCCATCGTGTCCGCCGCCCCTCGGTCATTGGCCGATTTCCAGCCGGTGACAAACGAGCCAAGAAAATAAACCTCTATTCCATAACAATTTATAGGCGGTGCCCCGAACTCGCTTTCCGCTGTTTCCCCAGCCTGCCTGCGTCCGGGCAACTCACGGACAGGAAAGCGACACAATGTTCTCTGGCGACGAAGACATCATCATCGTAATTCCTCCGCCTTGCTTCTGACTTTCCACCGTAAGGCTGGATAGGAAGCAACCCACAATCTCTTGCGTTAGGCGGCGCATGCTGCAACAGAACCCATGCAATTTGGGATGTTTATCTGCGACGAGCTTCCTGGTAGTATCAAAGTTCTGGTACTACCAGGAAGTGAGCGCGGCCCTGCTTGATTCGCTGTCTTGGTTTCCAGTGATGTAAGGCGAGTTCAATGTTGCTTATCCGCCGGTTCACCCCACCGGCGATTCTTTCAATATTGCTCTGTCCGCTTTGGTGCGGCCCCGGCCTCAACGATGACGCGAAGTTGCGGATGGACAGCTACAGCGCCCTCGGTATTCAAAATCTCCAACAACAGAATTGGCGGGCTGCACAACGAGAATTCCATGCTGGCGCCTTGTTGGCGGAATCCACGCAGAACTGGGTTCGCGCGCTGCGGTTCCTGAATGCAGCTGGTGGTGCAGCTTTCAAAGCGAACTCTTATCGCAGCGCACTGAACTTCTACGTAAAGGCCCGTTCTCTCAAGGCTCATTTCAGCAATGCCGAACTTGTTAATTCGCCGGCTGTCCGGGAGGCGCTCTTCGCACTGCACCTAAACCTCGCCTCTCTATATCTGGTGTCCGCGGACGCCGATGCGGCGGCCCTCGATCTTGCTGAGGCGAAGAAGTATGACTGGGAGAAGAACCCCGCTAGGCCGCGCCTCCTTGCTCTGGAGGCCCGCCTGTTAAGACCGAATCAGCCTCTCCATGGCCAACAGAACCAGCTCAGTGCTGTGCTCGAAGCAGCCGAGGTCTATTCCGACTGGCACCTCCAGGCTGCCTCACTGCAAAGTCTGGGGAATTTGCATTTCCGGCAAGGGGATCTGCCCCTCGCTGAGTCCTGCGCTTTGCAGTCGTTTCGCATCCGGGTCCTGCACCGGCTGGATGGTCGCGAGCTGCCCCTTCGCTTGCTTTCTCGCATTGAAAGGACTCGGCACAACCTTCCGCTGGCTGAACAATACGCCCGTTTGGCCATCTCAGCCGCTGCCAGACAAATGCCTGGAAGCGAAAGCCGGGCTCTTTGCCAACTCCGCTTCGCCCAGATCCGGCTTGCCGCTGGCGATGCTTCTGCCGCCTTGGCTGCGCTTCGAAAAGCGGATGAGGAGCTCTGCCGTTGGCGTGGCGCCGTCCTGCCAGCCCTCTCTGCTTTGGAGGATTCTGACGTCCGCAGCCCAGAATTCTACGAAGACTATGTTCATCTCGCCGCACGCGAGGGCTTTCGCGAAGAGTCCCTTTTGGTCCTCGAACGCCACCGCGCGGCTTCTCTCCTCCAGCTTTCCACCAGAACTGGCGACAATTTTCCCGAAAGCGAACGCTACGTTCAGATCGTTGCGGAACTACGTCGTCTCGAAATGCAAGGCGCCCTCGATCCGGGCGCCCGCCAACGAATCCTCCGGTTGCGGAAAGACCTGACAGAACTCGAGGCCCGTGCCTTCCCCGGCCTGGATCTCGACTCCACGCCGCCTCACCTCGCTGCCTCCCGGCTCCGGCGCTTGCAGCGGGTTCTTCCATCTCAATCGGTGGCCATTTCGTTTTCCCTGGGACAGCAGCAATCCTGGCGTTGGGCCCTATCCCGGTCTGGTGTGCACCTTGCCTCCCTCCCTTCCGAACCCGTTCTTCGCCGCCAGATTGCAGACTTACTGAAAGCGGTTGACCAGCAATCGGCGCCCAACGCGGCGTCTGCCCGCCTTGGCGCATTGCTCTTCTCAAACCTCCCCGCCGAGGCACTGGTCGCGAAACATTGGTACCTGTCACTCGACGGCGCTCTGTTCGAACTCCCTATCGCGGCTCTCCGCCTTCCAGCCGAGGATGACTTTCTCGTCCGCCGCCGCTCCGTCCTGATTCTTCCTTCGTTTATGTTCCTGGCCGCCAGGGCCAGCCATTGGCGTCCTGGTCCTCTCCTCGCCATCGCCGATCCTATCTACAACCGGGCGGATCCGCGCTACAGAAGATCGTCGCCACCGCCTTCCGGCTTTTCGCTCTCTCGCGCCTGGGCCGCCTCCGGCCACCCCGCGATTTCGAGCCAGGAATGGCCACGCCTCGCCGGGAGCGTTCCTGAGTCCCGAAGCATCGCCACTCTCTGGCGCTCCACCGCGCCAGTGGAAATACTCACTGGTTCAGATGCCGTAGCTGCTACAGTGGCCGATCGCCTCGGACGCGCCCCGGCAGTCGTTCACATCGCTGCCCACATTGAATCCAGGGAGACCCTCAATCAGCCGGATTCCCGAATTCTCCTCTCCCTGACTCCTTCCGGAGTCCCCGATCAACTTCGCGCCTCGTCCCTCCACCGCCTTCGCCTGCCCGGATCCCTGGTCGTCATGAACGGCTGCTCTTCGGGCCGAGGCCCTGTTATGCCCGGCCTCGGCTTAGCCGGTCTTGCCCGCGCCTGGATGGTCGGGGGAGCTGGGGCCGTTGTCGGAAGCCTTTGGCCTACCCCCGACAATGCCCTGTTGTTCGAATCCTTTTATCGTCATTTGCTCGCCGGAGAGCCGCCCGCCAGAGCTCTGCAACTCGCTCAACTGGCAGCAATTGACTCTGGTAGCTGGCAAGCCCATCCTTCGCATTGGGCTGCCTGGACTATCTCAGGAAGGAAGTAGGAGAAATATGCAGGACAACTCCCACTATCCGTCTGGAGACGAGTTGCCCTCCGACTCTTCGGACCTCCGGGCCCAACTCGCCCAGGAGGAGAACTTGCCCAATGCACCCGGCTCTGACTTGGAGCAGGATGAAGTCCCGGCTGCGGCAGACACCCCCTATGGCCAATGGGTTGACCTCGTCGAACGCATCCGCCAAGGCGACCACCGCGCCATGGAGGAACTCTACGTTACGTTCTCTCGTGGCATTCGTTACTACCTCTGCCGCCAACTCGGTCTCCAAGAGCTTGACGACCGTGTCCATGACGCCTATCTGATTGTGGTTCAAGCAATTCGCTCGGGAGTCCTGCGTGAGCCCGAACGTCTGATGGGATTCGTGCGGACCGTCGTCCGCCGGCAGGTGGCCGCCCACATCGAGCAGGCCGTTGCCATTCGAAAAGGCCACGCTGAGATCGAACTCGGCGCCCGCGTCCCGGACCAGCGCTGCTCTCCGGAGGAAGAAGCCATGCACCGGGAGAAAACCCGGCTCATGGTTGAGTTCCTCCGCGAAATCTCCGCCCGCGACCGCGAAATACTGACTCGTTTCTATCTCTACGGCCAGTCCCAGGAGCAAATCTGCCTGGAAATGGGGCTGACCTCGACACAATTCCGTCTCCTCAAAAGCCGGGCCAAGGGCCGTTTCGGCCAAGCCGGCCGCCGGAGGCTGGCAGGCTCGCCGCTACAACAACTTCTGGTGAGAAAGAAGGCCGCGGGAGGAGACTAG
>CAYWQS010000055.1:0-25577 GCA_964460395.1 uncultured Solibacteraceae bacterium
TGGATCATGGGCCAGATGACTTGGCCATCGAGCAAAAGTAGGGCAAAGCTCTAGCGAAGGTCTTCCGGACGGATCTCGTTGGGCTGCGCCGGCCACGCACACGGCAGCAAACCGACGAAACTGCCTACTGATACTACCGACGTGGATCCGGGCTGATCGGCGGCGCTTCTGAGGAGAGCCGCAGGGCGTTGGAACTATTCCTGGTGGCGGCCGCCGTCGACACCGCTTACGCCTTGGCAACTGCAGGCGAGGCGGCGACGTGGCAGCAGATGGTGGGTTACGGAGACTTGCTGCCGCGGACAGGTTGTCACAGGGCGCGTGCTACATCGAACCGTGCTCCAGCGGCGGCACCGGACTTGGCGGAGGCGCATGAGGTGCTTGCGCGAATCGATCTGCTCGAGCGCCGCGGCTGGAAGAGCGCGGAGGCGGGATTCCGCCCGGCGATCTCGCTCGACCCCGGATACGTGGACGCCGTCCAGAATTGCGCCGCTTTAGTACTAACTCCGCAGGGCCGGTTCTACGAGTCGATCGAACTCCTGGGGCACGCAGTTGCGCTTGCCCCGGACGACAATCACCCACCGAATTCGTTGGCCAGCATTTGTCTCAAGGCGGGCAGGCACGCCGAGGCGGAACACATGCCCAGTGTTCGCTGCTGCTCGCAGATCATTCTCCCGCGGCTTACATGCAGCTCGGAACGAACTTGGCGAACAAGGGAGACACCTGGAATCAGCGGCGGAATTCGAAAGGGCTCTGGCCTTAGGGCACAGCGCCTGGACCATGGCGCATCTGGGGTACTCACAAGTCCAATGCGGACGCCGAGACCGCGCCCGCACTACGTTCGCCGAACTTCGGCAGCGGAGCCCCGGACCAAACCCGCCATTGTACGAGGCGGCGGTCGCATCTTTGGCTGTGGGCCGCCGCGCCGGGGCCTTGCGGTTTCTTCAGAAGTCGGCCGAAGCCTGGAGCGAGCCGCTGTTGTGGGTAAACGTTGATTAGCCCTTCAAGGGCCTGCAAAGGGACCGCGAGTTTGCGGAACTGCTCTGCTCCATAGACCTGTGAAAGATCGAAGCCCCGTCATTCAGGGCCGGACGAACGCAAGCATGGCTGCTCCTTCACCGGGTTAGAACCCGGTGAGCCGGCCAAGTTCCCACACGAAGAGGCGGCTGGGGGTATCTTCGGGCAGCAGGTACAGGTGGCTGTGCGTTACGTCCAATCCTTCGTTCACAAAAGGGACTCCCCGGCTGGTGGCGCCCGCAGGCAGGGTGCGCCAAACCGCGAGTTGCGCCGGATCGAGCCAAACGATGGCGTGGGCATCGGAGCCTTTGGGAGCCATGCCCGCCCCCACCAGCCGGCCGGCGCGTCCCTTCAGATCCTGGAAGCGGTACCCGGTAGGATTGGGCCGTTTGCGGATGAACTCCCCGCGGATTGACCACTCGTAGATATCCTTCGCATCCCAGTTGGCCCCGTAGAGACGGCCTCCCAAAAGCGCGACACAACCGATGTGGTCCGGCGCTTCGAAGCGCTGCAGCACGGAAAGATCCTTCTTGGAGCGCCTTTCAATTACGCTGCGGCCGGTGGGGCGGTATTCCGCGAGCGGAATCCACAGCGATTCTCCGTCTCCATCGAGTCCGCCAGGATGGAAATAAGGCTCCCGGGCCAGCAGGATACGATTCATCCGCCGTCCAGTGGCGATTTCGAACTGGAAGAGGATTGCTTCTCTCCGCTCGCGGTCCACTGCGGTGACCCACAAACCGCCGCCGTCCACGAGGATGCCTTGCACGTGGTGCGTCTCGCCTTCCAGTGCCAGGACGAGCGAGGGAGCGGGCAGAGACGCGAGTTGCAGCAGGAATGCGAGCGCGACAAGCATTCCTTTCAGGCTAGGTGATCAGGAGCAATCCGGGGAGCGGCTGGTCAAGCTGCTTGCAGGGCCGATCGCAGTGCATCGCCCAGACGGTCAATGTCGCCGGCATCGTTATAAAAATGCGTGGAAACGCGCAGCAGACCGTGGCGGGCGGAAACCAGGACGCCTTCGTCCTTCAGCCTGCGGGCGAGAACAGACGGGTCCTGGCCGGCGAAGTGGGCCGAGAGGATCGCCGTGTTGGGGTAAGCCACGACTCCGCCATACACTTCCAGCACGGCACGTGCTTCCGCTGCGAGCGAAAGCACGCGGGTTTCGATCGCCTCCTGTGACAGCTCGATCATGCGGTCGAGACTGGCCTCGAGGCCGTAAAGCAGCGCTGAGGGCAGCATTCCGGCTTCATAGCGTTCCGCTGCGCTGGTGAGGCGAGGCGCTCCGTGATGCAGGTTGTCGACGTTGCGCCAATCGAAATCGCTGCGCCAGCCCACGGTCAGGGGGGGGATCCGCGCGCGGACGTCCTCACGGACGGCGAAAAATGCCGCGCCATTCGGGGAGAGCATCCATTTGTAACAATTCACGGCAAAAACAGCAGGCCGGAGTTGCGAAAAATCGAAGGGGAATGCGCCCAACGATTGCGTGCCATCCACGTAGAGAAGGATGCCGCGCCGGGAACACTCCGTCGACAGTTCTTCGAGAGGAGGCCGGAAACCGGTGGCATAATTTGCGGTGGACAGGGCAACCGCACGGGTCTGGGCCGTGATGGATTCAAGCAAGCGGTCCCAGGGAACCTCGCGGGCCACTACGCCACGCCCGGTAAGGAACTGCGGCGCATAGAGATTGTTTGGGAACTCGCCCTCCAGAGTGAGGAATTCGTCACCGGGTTGCCAGTCCAGTCCGGATACCAACAAGCCCAGCGCCGTGGCTGCGTTTGGCGCAAAGGCGATATCTTCCGTCCGGGCTCGGATAAAGCGCGCGAGCTTGGCCCGCAGCCGGTCGTGATCCTCAAACCAGGTGAGGAAGTCCATGCAAGCCGTTTCGTCGCGGTGAGCCAGGTGCTGAGTCATTGCGGCGACGGTCTGCCGCGAAAGCTGGCCGAAGGTGGCAGTATTCAAGAAAGCCCGCCCGGAGAGCGCAGGGTAATCCGCACGGATCGCGGACCAGTCAGGAGTCATGACCGGGCGGCTGCGATGTGCTCTGCCAGCCACTCCGCAGCCTTGTCCACGGATACTGCCGTGGTTTCCTTTGTACGGCGGTTCACGATCTCCACTTGGCCTTCCGCCAGCTTTTTCCCTACGGTCACGCGCCAAGGCACGCCGATCAGGTCGGCGTCCTTGAACTTCACTCCCGGGCTCAAGTCTCGATCGTCGAACAGGACGTCTATGCCGAGCTTTTTGAATTGCTCGTAGAGTGAACTGGCGGCGGTCCGGAGATTGGTGTCGCCGATCTTTACCGGAGTAATCACCACTTCAAACGGGGCGATGGACACGGGCATGGAGATGCCGTTGTTATCGGCATAGAGTTCCACGGCAGCGCACAGAATCCGTTCGACACCGATGCCGTAGCTGCCCATGATGACCGGCACTTCCTTGCCGTGCTCGTCGGTGACGTTCAGCCCCATCGAGTGGGAATACTTGTATCCCAGCTTGAATATGTGGCCGATTTCCACGCTTTTCTGAATTTCCAGCGGGTGGCCGGTGGCGACTTCCGTATCGCCGGGCGCGACTTGCCTAAGGTCGGCCCAAGTGCCCTGGAAATCTTCTTCCGGCGTGACGTGGCGCAAATGATAGTCGTCCCTGTTGGCGCCGGTGACCATGTTCCTGCGGCCGCGCAGCGCCTCGTCGATGAGAACGGGAAACGCGGGCGCGCGATAGGGGCCAAGCGAACCGGCATCCGCGCCAAACCAGTCGCGGATCTCCTGCGGATGGGCCGGACGGAACTCACCCACGCCCACCGCCGCCTGGAACTTCGTTTCGCTCAGCTGGTGGTCGCCGCGCAGCAGGGCGATCCATGGCTTCTCGCCAGCCACGAGCACCAGGGTCTTGATGAGAGAGGTGGGTGGTACGCCGAGGAAGGCTGACACCTCTTCGATGGTTTTCTGCCCCGGGGTGTGTACCTCTTCCGGATCGTGCGCGCCCTCCGGGTCGGGCGCAGCGGGCGGTGCTGGGCGCGACACGGCCTTCTCGAGATTGGCCGCATAGCCTGTTTGCCGGCATAGCACTACATAATCCTCACCCGCGCTGGTGGCTACCATGAACTCCTGCGACTGGCTGCCCCCCATGGCCCCCGAGTCTGCTTCAACGGCCGTATATTCAAGTCCGCAGCGGTCGAAGATCCGGCAGTAGGCTTGGCGGTGCAGTTCGTAGCTATGGTCCAATCCCTCCGGAGCGAGGTCGAAGGAGTAGCTGTCCTTCATGATGAACTGCCGCACACGCAACAAGCCCGATTTGGGACGTGGTTCGTCGCGGAATTTTGTTTGGATCTGATACCAGATCTGCGGCAGTTGCTTGTAACTGCGCACTTCACCGCGGGCGATGTACGTCATCACCTCCTCATGCGTCATGCCCAGACACATCGGCCGCCCAAAGCGGTCTTTCAGACGAAACATGTTGTCGCCCATGACGTCCCAGCGGCCGGATTCCTGCCATACCTCCGCTGGATTCAACGCCGGCAAATAGAATTCCTGCGCCCCGATGGCGTCCATCTCTTCGCGGATAATGCGCGTGATTTTGTTAATGGAGCGCTGTGCCAGGTAGAGGTAGTTGTAAATGCCGGCGCCCAACTGGCGGATGTATCCTGCCCGCAGCAACAGGCGGTGGCTGACGACTTCGGCTTCGGCGGGGTCTTCCCGCAAGGTGGGAATGAACAGACGGGACCAATGCATGTAGAACTCGAGGTTTCCAGCTAGCGGAAATCCCTCAGTTTATCATGCAGGCCGCTGGGGAACCGGAAACTGCGGATTGTCGCTGCGCGCGGATTGAAACAGAGGGGCCAGACGCTGCACCACCTCCGGACGGGCCTTAGCCAGGTTATCGCGCTCCATGGGGTCTCGCGCCAGATCGTAGAGTTCCATTTCGAACCTGGGTTTCTGACGGATGAGTTTCCAATCGCCCGCGCGCACGGCTTGGGCGAAGCCGCCTTCATGGAATTCCCAGTAGAAATGGTCGCGCGGCACTGTTTTTCCTTCCAGCAGCGAAGGCACGATGCTCTTCCCATCGATGCCGGAAGGGGCGGCAACTCCGGCGAGTTCGCAGGCTGCGGGCAGAAAGTCCCAGAAGGCCCACGGAGCGTCCGAGACTTGGCCGGGACGAATGCGGCCTGTCCAGCGCGCCATCGCCGGCACCCGGATGCCTCCCTCATTGAGGTCGCGCTTAATTCCCCTTACAACTCCGGAGCTTTCGAAGAAGTTCGGGTTGTGGTTGCCTTCGCGGTGTGGACCGTTGTCGGAACTGAAAATCACCAGGGTGTTGCCGGCCAGGCCGCGCTTCTCCAGCATCGCCAGGACGCGTCCGATGTCTGCGTCCATACGGGTGATGGAGGCCGCGAAGGTCTTCTCCACTTCCGGCCAGTTACGGTCTGCATATGGGCCGAAATCCGGGTTCTCCATGCCATTGGCCTGCACCTGGCCGAGTTCGTTGTTGGCGTGGGGAATCGTGTAAGGCAGGTAGAGAAAAAACGGATTGGCTGCATCCTGTTTTTGCAGGAAATCCAGGGACCGGGCGGTGAAGAGGTCATTCGCAAACTGTTTGCGTTGCCAGAACCAGTTGCCGGTCAGCATCACCTCGTTCTGGTTGTCCCAAAGGTGCTCAGGGTAAGAGTTGTGCGCGTGCTGCTGGTCGAGAAAGCCAAAGAACTGGTCGAAGCCGCGGGTGTTGGGCACAGACCCGGTGCCAGGCCCTCCCAGCCCCCATTTTCCAAACAGCGCCGTGCGGTATCCGGCCTGCTGGAGCAAGGCAGCCACCGTGGGTTCATCCGGCCGTAACCCCACCTCCGGTTTCTTGTTGCCTCGCACAGTGGCGTGGCCGGTGTGCTTGCCGGTCATCAGGCAGCAGCGGGAAGGCGCACAGACCGTGGCGCCTGCATAGGCTTGAGTGAACCGGATGCCATCGGACGCCAGGCGGTCGAGATGCGGTGTTTGAATCTGCGGCTGCCCATAGCAGCCGAGGTCGCCGTAACCCAGGTCATCGGCAAGGATGAACAGGATGTTCGGGCGCCGTGTCTGGCCAGGCAGCCAGCGGGAGGCGGCGGCGGAAGCTAATCCAGACAGGAAAAAAGCGCGGCGGTTCAGCATGGCCACTCCATCAAATCACAGCCTTGCCCTAGGCGTGAAAGGGTGCATGATAAACTCAAGAATTCCCCATGAAGATTGCGATTGGCGCCGACCACGCGGGCTTCGCGCTCAAGGAACAATTGAAGGCCGGTCTCGCCGCGCAGGGTCTGGACGTAACCGATTTTGGCACCATGAGCGCCGAATCCACCGATTATCCGGACTACGCGGAACAAGTGGCGCGAGCGGTCAGCGGCGGTGACGCCGACGTGGGTTTCCTGGTCTGTTCCACCGGCGTGGGCATGTCGATTGCAGCCAACAAAGTACCGGGCATCCGCGCGGCGCTGGCCTATAACGAAGACGAGGTGGCGTTGACCCGCTCTCACAACAATGCGAATGTGCTGGCATTCGGCGCCAAATACACCACTCCGGAACAGGCCCGGCGCATGGCCGGCATCTTCTTAGCCACGCCTTTCGAGGGCGGGCGCCACGAACGCCGCGTCAACAAGATCGCCGGCCTGGAACAGCGCCGGAATGCAGAGGGAGGCAAACAGTGAACGAGCAGCAGCGCATGGCCAAGCCGCTGGCCGAAGTGGATCCTGAAATCGCCCTGGCCATCCGGCATGAACTGGAGCGCCAGAATTCGCGTTTGGAGTTGATCGCCAGCGAGAATTTCACCTCGGAGGCGGTGCTGGAAGCCACCGGGAGTGTGTTTACCAATAAGTATGCAGAAGGATACCCCGGCAAGCGGTATTACGGCGGCTGCGAGCATACCGACGTCGTAGAGACTCTCGCGCGGGACAGGGCCAAAAAACTGTTCAGCGCCGAGCATGCCAACGTGCAGCCCCACTCCGGCTCGCAAGCCAATCAGGCCGCTTACGCGGCCGTGCTGCAGCCCGGCGACACCATCCTGGGCATGAACCTTGCCCACGGCGGCCATTTGACCCACGGGCACCCGCTGAATTTCTCCGGCAAAACCTACAGCGTCATCGCCTACGGGGTTAAAGCAGGCGAGGAGACCATCGACTACGACGAAGTGGCTCGCCTGGCGGCCGAGCACAAGCCGAAGATGATCGTGGCGGGCGCAAGCGCCTACTCGCGGATCATCGACTTCGCACGTTTCCGCGAGATTGCCGATTCAGTAGGCGCGTTGCTGCTGGTGGACATGGCCCACTTTTCCGGTCTGGTGGCCGCGGGACTCTACCCGAACCCGTGCCTGTGGGCCGACATCGTCACCTCCACCACACATAAGACCTTGCGCGGGCCGCGGTCCGGCATCATCCTCTCCAAGGAGAAATACGCGGCGGCGATCGACAAAAACGTCTTCCCCGGCTTCCAGGGTGGCCCGCTTGTCCACGTGATGGCCGCGAAAGCGATCTGCTTTCTCGAAGCCATGTCGCCGGAATTCGCCAACTACCAGCGGCAGGTGGTCGCCAACGCCAAGGCGCTGGGTGAATCCCTGCAGGAGGCCGGCTACCGGATCGTTTCCGGCGGCACGGATACCCATTTGGTCCTTGTCGATGTGTTCTCGAAGGGGTTGCGCGGCCGGGAGGCTGAGAGGGCGCTCGATGAGGCCTGGATCACTGTGAACAAGAATGCGATCCCCTTCGACCAGAATCCACCCTTGAATCCCAGTGGCATCCGTCTGGGCAGCCCCGCGGTGACCACCCGCGGCTTCGGGGAAACGGAGATGCGCGAGGTGGGCAGGCTGATCGCCCAGGTCCTTACTTCGCCCACCGACGAGAGCAACCTGTCAGCCGTGCGGCGCAGGGTGGCAGCGCTCACCGAACAATTCCCTCTCTACGCCTGGAAGATGGCTGCGGTTGGCGCGTGAAGCCCGCGCCGGTCCGGAGGTAGCGATGGGTTTGCGGATCCTGCTGGACGCCCGTCACATCCGGGACTTCGGCTTCGGCACCTACATCCGCAATCTCATCCGGGCCCTGGCCAAACAGCCAGTGGACCACCGCTTTCTGCTGACGGCGCATGCCCGCGACCGGCACGAATTTGACGGTCTGCCATCCAACTTTCAGACCGTCTGGTATGAGCGCAAGGACACCGAAACGGCAGACCAGTTCGCCTTTCCTTGGTTCGTCCGCAGCCTGCGCGTGGACCTGACGCACATCCCGCTCAACGTGGTGCCGTGGATGATGCCCAAGCCCTATGTGGTGACGGTGCACGACCTCAGTTCGCTCGTGTACGACAGCCCGAAAGGCTGGCGGCACGAATTGCGGATGCTCGAAGTACGGCACGGGTTGATGAGCGCGTCGAAGGTTCTGGCGGTGTCGGAGGCGACGCGGCACGACGTAGTGCATCTCTTGGGGATTCCGGCCTCGCACGTCACTCGGGTCTACGGCGCCGCCGACCCGCGGTTCACGCTGCAAACGCCGGGAGCTTCTGCCCGGGCAGCCGGACCCGAAGCCTGGGAGCACGAGAGGCGGTCGATTCTTGAGCGTTACCAGATCCACTATCCCTTCCTGCTGTACGCCGGCACCATCCGCCCGCAAAAGAACATTCCACGCCTTGTGGAGGCCTTCGCGCTGTTGGCAGGCGAGTTTGAAAACCACCCCCGCTACCGCGACCTGCGGTTGATCATCATCGGCGACGAGATTGGCCGCCACCCCTACGTGCGGCAGGCCGTGATTCAAACGCATATGGAGAACGCCGTGCGCTTCCTGGGCTTCGTGCCTATCGACACTCTGCGGGTGTTCTATTCCGCCGCCGAAGCTTTTGTCTTTCCCTCGCAATATGAGGGGTTCGGCCTGCCGCCCCTTGAGGCCATGGCTTCTGGCACGCCGGTGGTGTGCTCGAATGCCACTTCCTTGCCCGAGGTCGTCGGCGACGCCGCGGTCATCGTCAACCCCGACAACGTCTTCGACATCGCGCGAGGATTGAGAGAAGTGCTGTTGGACGACCAACTGCGCCGCGAACTGCGCAAGCGCGGATTGGAGCAGAGCCGCCGCTTCCGTTGGGAACAGACTGCCGCGGAGACGCTCACCATCTATGAAGAAGCGGTTCTGAGAAACCCTCCTTCGCGTAAGTAAGTGGTCCGCGGATCGGGTCCGACCCAGAGCACCAGTCCGCGGACGATTTGCAGGATGGAAGTGCCGGACAGCGGGATTTCAGCCGGATGACCAGGGCTCCAAAGTAAGGGTTGTCCCAGCAAATGCAGACGTCCGGATGTCCTCCTGACCTGGCGCAGGTAACCCACCCCGCCAAAGCGCAGCACGTACCAGGCACTCTCCAGTTCGCCGCGTCTGGCCGTTTCGTCGGTTTCTACAAGCGCCACGTCGCCCACCGGCAAGTGCCCCTTTACCTCTTCGTCGGCTTGGATGCGCACCAGCAACGGCCGCCTTGCCCCGGCGACCATTCTCCTGGGGACGGCCACCCAACGGTCCGGGGCGCCAAAGTCAGGGAAGGGGCTTTCGGAGGAAAGCAGACCGCGAACGAAGCCGATGAGGTGGTGGTTGGATTCCTTGGGCGCCCTGTCACGCAAGTTCTCCCCTAACTCGGTCACCGTCAGGAGATCCAGCACGCTTAAGCCCAGCGATTCGAGGATGCGGTCGGCAAGGGGCGTGGTCAGGCCACGGACACCCTTCAAAACGTTGTGAATGTGAGGTTGCGAGACTTCCACTCTGCGCGCCAGGCCGCGCTCCGTGAGTTCACCGTTCGCAATTCGTTGCCGGACCTCATTCAGCAACCGGTGCTCCAACCTCGCGAAACGAAAGCCAATGCCATCCTCACCCATATAGCGGATTGAAATAGATGCGTACTAGTACCGGTCGAGCCGAGGCATGAGCTACCAGGATAATGAACTTTAACATCGCCGTCTAGCAACGATAACCCATTGATTTCAAGATCGTTAGAACAATTCAAGAGTAATCCGGAGAAAGAATTCGAAGTTTTTGCAGGAAAGCCGCATTGACGATCTTGAGACCAGTGCGAAAACTGTTTCCAGCAACCGGACACGGGCTGACGCCCTAGGAGATCCGGGAATTCACAAGGAAGAGAAGTGAGCAAAATGGAGTGGACCCGTTCTGAAACAATCGTTCTTGCAGCCAACGACTGCGCACAGTGTCATGGGCTTGGCCTGCGCATGAACCGGCGCGGGCAAATGGCGCCTTGCCGTTGCGTGTTCCGCGCAGTTTTCCGAGCCTGTTATGCGCGTTTCCGCCAATGCGTAACCAAAGAGAAGCACTTGAGCCGCGTGAGCCTGGACCCTTCACCCCGAGGGGGACGCCGGGTCACTTGGGGGCGGAAGGATGAGGAGTATTCCGCCGATTTCCTGCTGGTGTCGAAACGGACCCTCACGCCCACGGAGTGGAGAATCTTCAACTACCACTATTTGTTAGGCGCTGACTGGAAGTTATGCACCCGCAAACTCGGCATCGACAGGGGCAATTTCTTCCATGCGGTATATCGCATCCAGGCGAAACTGGGTCAAGTGTTCCGGGAGCTGCAGCCTTACTCCCTCTACCCGTTGGACGAGTATTTCAACGGCCGGACGGAGAATGGGTATCGCATGGAACCTGGCGGCCCCCCCACGGTTCCTGCTCCGGCGCTGCGCGCCAATTCACTGAACCGTTCCATCCACGTTCCCCTGAAACTCGCCGCCTGAACTGGGGGTATTTCCGGGCGGTCTGCTGGAGCATGCCGCCCGGGCTCGCTACGCCGCAAACACTAATCCCGCCGGGCACGGAAAAACTCCTCGAGCAGTTCCAGGCATTCGGCGCCGAGTACGTTTTCCGTGACGTCGACGCGGTGGTTTAACAACGGATTATCCGCGATGGTGAATTTGCTGCGGACGCCGCCAAACCGCAGGTCCCGGGCGCCAAACACGAGGCGGCGCAGGCGGGCATGCACGAGGGCGCCAGCGCACATCACGCAGGGTTCGAGCGTGACGTAAAGGGTGCAGTCTGTCAGGCGGTAATTACCCAGAATGCGGGCGGCTTCGCGGAGCGCGAGGATCTCCGCGTGAGCGGTAGGATCGGACCGGAGGATCGGTTGGTTGAAGGCGCGGGCAACGATTTCGCTTTCCCGTACCAGCACGGCGCCAACTGGCACTTCGCCTGCGGCAGCGGCCCGCCGCGCCTCAACAAGCGCTGCCTGCATGAACCTTTCGTCTTGTAAAGCGGGCATCTGGTCAGTATCCGCGGGACTTTGGTCAGATTTTTACCGGGCCGCCGAGGGCTACCCCTTACAATACGGGATAGCGGCGTATGCGCTACCTATCCCTGATCGTCAAGAACGCCCTGCGCAACCGGCGCCGGGCGTTTCTCACCATTTCGAGCCTGGCCATCTCGCTTTGTCTGCTTGGGGTGATGGCGGCGCTGTACTACGCCTTGTTTTTCGGCGGACCGCCGCCAGCGCAGTCGCGGCGCCTCGTGACCCGGCACAAGGTATCAATCACCTTTACTCTGCCGTATTTCTATGGGCAACGGATTGCCCAGATTCCAGGGGTGGAGGCGGTGCTCCCCTGGCAGTGGTACGGAGGAGCGTACAAGGACAGCCGGGACCAGCGGAATTTCTTCCCGCGAATGGCTACCGAACCGGATCGCCACTTCCAGGTCTATCAGGACTACCGGATTCCGGAGGAACAGAAGAAGGCGTTTATTGCTGACCGGGGCTCTTGCATTGTGGGTGCGGCACTGGCCCGCCGGCACAATTTCAAGCTGGGCGATCGCATTCAGGTGAAAGGCGACATTTTTCCGGTCGACCTCGATCTCGTCGTGAAGGGCATCTATGAGACCGACGAAGGCGACGACGAGACGATGTGGTTCCACTACGAATTTCTCCGCCAGTCGTTGCCAGCCCGGGTGCGCGACAGCGCGGGTACGTTTACGCTCTTGGCCGCGCGGGCCGAAGACGTACCGAGAATAGCCCGCGAGGTCGACGAAATGTTCAAGAACTCGACGGCGCCCACGCGCACGGAGAGTGAGTACAACTTCGGACTGAGTTTTCTTTCGTTCCTCGGCAACATCAAGGTCATCCTGATGTCAATCTGCGGCGCCGTGACTTTTACCATTCTGTTGATCGCGGCCAATACGATGGCCATGTCCGTGCGGGAACGGGTGCGCGAAGTGGGGGTGCTCAAGACTCTCGGGTTCACCCAGCCGGGCATTTTGGGGTTGATCTTAGGTGAATCGGCGCTGTTGTCGCTGGCCGGCGGCGTGTTGGGCCTGATCCTTGCTCAAGGCCTGTGCGCGGCAGTGCGGCAAGGCCCTGGAATTGTGCAACAGACGAAAACGCTGACGATTCAACCTCCAGTATTCGCCGCCCTTCTGGTGTTGGCGGGCTTCATCGGAATCGTTGCGGCCTTGATTCCCGCCGTGAACGCAGCGCGGACTTCGATCCTGGATGCGCTCCGGTTCACCGACTGACCAGGGAGATTTATGAAAATCCCACTGAGTTATAACGCGCGGAACCTGGTTGTCAGAAAGACCACCACCCTCATGACAGCCCTGGGCATAGCCCTGACCGTGGCTGTACTACTCGCTTCCGCGGCTCTGGTAGAGGGGCTAAGGTTGGCTTTTGAAGGATCCGGTCACCCGCTTCAGGTGATCGTGACGCGAAAGGGTTCGGATTCCGAGTTGTCGAGCAATTTTGCCCGCTCGGTATTCAACGACTTGCGTTTCAAGCCCGGCATTGCCCGCGGGGCGGATGGCGAACCTCTGGCCTCTTTGGAGATGGTTTCTGTGATCAACCTGCCGAGTGTCGAGTCGCCCGACGGAATGAACGTCACGTTGCGGGGAGTGACTCCCACCGGATTAGCGGTCCGGGAAGACTGCAAGATCACGCAAGGGCGGTGGTTCACTCCCGGTCGCCGCGAGGTGGCAGTGGGCGCCTCGATCGCCCGCCGGTATCCTGGCGCCACGCTGGGCAGCAAGCTTACGTTCGGCCGGGGAGACTGGGAGGTGGTTGGGGTTTTTGAGAGTCCGCAACTGGCGAGAAACAGTGAAATCATGGCTGATTTGAACCAGGCCGCGGCAGATTTTCAGAGGCCCGAGGTGCTCAGTTCAGCGTTACTGCGGGCTACGGACGAAGTCTCACTCCAGGCTTTGATCAACGACCTCACCAGCGATCCCAGGTTGAACGTCCAGGCGCGCACCGAGAAGGACTATTACGCGCAGCAGACCAGTTCAGGCGACATCGTGAAGTTTCTGGGCACCTTCGTGGCGCTGATCATGGCAATCGGCAGCAGTTTCGCCGCGATGAACACGATGTATGCCGCCGTCGCCCGGCGGGCCAAGGAGATCGGGACATTGCGGGTGCTGGGCTTTTCCCGTGGCAACGTGTTGCTCAGCTTCTTTCTCGAATCGCTGATGCTGGCGCTGCTGGGCGGCCTGCTGGGTATTGCCCTGGTGCTGCCGCTGAACAATCTGAGCACCGGTATTGGCAGCAATCTCACATTTGCTGAAGTGGCCTTCAGTCTGAAAGTCACCCCGCGCATCATGGTGCAGGGCATGATCTTCGCGCTGGTCATTGGCGCTCTGGGAGGCTTGCTGCCCGCCAGCAACGCCGCCCGCAAGCAGATTCTGGTGGCGATGAAGGAAGCCTGACCATTTCATGGAAGCCGATCTGAAGAGTCTGAGAATCGACCGGAGTCCCCAGCGCGGCCATGAGCCGTCGCCGTGGGCGCGCCGCTGGATCCTCACCGGCATTACCCTGTTTATCATCGCCGGGGTGGGGGCCACGGTCTATAAGCAGCGCAATTCGGCTGTGGAAGTGGAAACCGTGCGGGTGCTGAGCGCCAACACAGGAGCCGCTTCTGAGGGCAGCGTGATCTTGAATGCGACCGGTTATATAGTGGCCGCGCACAAGATCCAGGTCGCCTCAAAAGTGGTGGGGAAAGTGGCCTGGATCGGAGTGGACAAAGGAGACCGGGTGAAGGAAGGCCAGGTGATCGTTCGCTTGGAAGATGATGAGTACCGGGCGCAATTGAAGCAGGCGGAAGGCCAGTTGGCCCAACTGCAGGCACGTCTGGCGGAACTCGAGGCCGGCTCGCGGCCAGAAGAGATCGCGGCAGCCAAAGCCAACGTCGAGCAGGCGCGCGCTGACTTGGACAATGCGCGGATTCAACTGGAACGCATAAGAGAGTTGTTCAAGGACAAAGTGTTTCCCAAGTCCACCCTGGACGATGCTGAGGCGCGCTTCCGGTCGGCCGAAGCTCGGGTGAACTCTCTGGAGAAAACCTATGAATTGGTGCGTATCGGTCCGCGTAAAGAGCAGATCGACGCTGTGCGCGGCCAGATCCTGCAGGCGCGCGGCGCCCTGGAGTTTTACCAGACTCAGTTAAACAACACGGTGATTCGGGCACCAGTTACTGGCACGATTCTGGAGCGGGTTGTAGAACGCGGCGAATTTGTTACGACGAGCTTTGTCGGTGAACGCGGGGCAAAAGGCTATGTTGTGTCCCTTGCCGATTTGAACGACTTGCAGGTGGAACTTGATATCAGCCAAAACGACTTTTCTCGTCTGGGTCCCAAGCAGAAAGCTGTGGTGACCGTTGATGCCTATCCGGACCGGCGATGGCAGGGTGTGATCGACGAGATTTCCCCAGAAGCGAACCGAGCCAAAGCAACCGTCCAGGTGAAAGTGAAGATCTTGAATCCGGACGAGTATTTGCGGCCGGAGATGAATGCCAGCGTTGCCTTCATTTCGGACGAACCTGCCGCGGCCAGCACTTCCGCGGCGCGGCCTGTGGTGTTCGTGCCTTCGGCGGCAGTCCGCGACGAGAAGGTCTTCATTCTGCTGGGGGACAAGGTTGTGCAGCGCGCCGTGAAGATCTCCGGCAACACTCCTCAGGGTCTGCGGGTGGAGGAGGGGCTGATTGGGGGCGAGGACCTCATTCTGAATGCGCCCGCCGGTTTGAAGGACGGCGCCAAAGTTCGCCGGAAAGGAAGCTGACATGAGCGAAACCGTCATCCGGACTCGTGGTTTGACGAAGGTGTTCGTGCGCGACGAATACCAGGTGGAGGCGCTGAAGGATGCGGCCCTGGAGGTACACCGCGGCGAATTCGTGGCGCTCATGGGCCCTTCGGGTTCGGGGAAGTCTACGCTGCTTTATCTGATTGCCGCAATGGACCAGCCCAGCTCCGGCGAGATCGAGGTTTTGGGGCAAAGCTTGCGGGGGATGGGAGAGTCAGCGATTGCGCGCTGGCGCAACCGGCATATCGGGTTTGTCTTCCAGAACTTCAACCTGATTCCGGTACTGACGGCGCTGGAGAACGTTGAGCTTCCCCTGAAGCTGACCCACTTGAAGAAGGGGGAGCGGCGCCAACACGCGCTGACGGCGTTGCAGTTGGTGGGACTCGGTGACCGGGTGGGCCACTTCCCCCGTCAACTATCCGGCGGGCAGGAGCAGCGGGTTGCCATCGCCCGGGCGCTGGTGACGGATCCGGACCTGGTGCTTTGCGACGAGCCGACGGGTAACTTGGACGCGCGGTCGGCGCAGGACGTGTTGACCCTGTTGGCCCGATTGAACAAGGAATATGGCAAAACCATCGTGATGGTGACGCACGATCCGCACGCGGCGCACTTTGCCAGCAAGATCCGATACCTTGAGAAGGGCCGCCTGCTTGACCCAGGGCAGGTGCCGGAAGACTGGAAGTCGGCTCCAACGGGGAGTGTCACGAGTTGATCGCGCGGCTCGCCATTCTGTACGAGCATCCCGAGTGGTTTCAGCCTTTGTTTGCCGAGCTTCGACGCCGGTCCATCCCGTTTGTCGAATGGCGGGCGCACCGCCTGTGTTGGGACGAAACAAGACCCGACGGAATTGACCTGGTTTTGAACCGCATGAGTGCGTCGGCCCGCTGGCGGGGCCATGAAGGTGCTCAGTTCGCGGTGCTTGCATTTCTCAGGCAGATGGAGGAATGCGGCGTCGGGACCGTGAACGGCTCGCATTCCTACGAATACGAGATTTCCAAGTCCCGGCAATTGAGCCTTTTCCGGCGGTGCGGCGTGCCGTATCCCCGGACACGCGTGGTGAACCATGCCTCGCTGCTCCAGGAGGCGGCGCGGGGATTGCGCTTCCCTGTACTCATTAAGCCAAACTGCGGGGGTGCAGGCCGGGGCATCCAACGGTTCGAGTCGTTGGAGGCGCTTGCCGCGGCTCGGGATCTCGACTTTGGCTGCGACCATATCGCATTGGTGCAGGAATATGTTCCCCCGGCGGAAGAGCGGATAGTGCGCGTGGAAGTGCTGGCGGGTGAAGTGCTCTACTCAATGCAGGTCCTGGCGCGAGGATTCGATCTTTGCCCGGCTCACACCTGCGCCCCGGGCGACCGCAAGATCATTGAAGCGCCCGGAGAGATCCAAGAGATGGCGCTCGTGCTGGCACGCAGTGCCCGCCTGGATGTGGGCGGCTTTGAGTTCCTTTACGACCGGGCAAGCCGGCGCTGGCTGGCCTACGACGTGAATCCGCTCTCCAACTTCGCCCTGAACGCCCAACAGATGCTCGGATTCGATCCCTATGCCCGACTGGTGGACTATTTGGTCCGCCGGCTCGAAGCTCAAAGCCGGCTCCACCGTTGAGCACTTTCCTCGTTCGAGGAAGGATGTCAGTGGCGGAAGTGGCGAACGCTGGTGAATACCATTGCGGCGCCAAGGCGGTTGGCGGCGGCGATCACTTCCGCATCTTTCACGGAGCCACCGGGTTGAATGAAAGCCCGCGCCCCATGGCTGGCGGCAGCCTCGAGCCCGTCGGGGAAGGGGAAGAAGGCATCACTGGCCACCACGCATCCATCCAGAGGCAGTATCGCCTTCATGGCTCCCACCTTCACCGAATCCACCCGGCTCATCTGTCCGGCGCCGGCGGACAGCAACTGGCCGGTCCGCGCGTAGACGATGGCGTTGGATTTCACGTGCTTGCAAACCCGCCAACCAAACCAGAGCGCGGCCCATTCTTCCTCACTGGGCGCCCGTTCGGTGACTACGCGGCAATCTTCCCGGCGGATGCGGTGCAGGTCGGGCGCCTGCACGAGGAAACCTCCAGTGATCGACTTGATCACCGGTTCATTCGGAACGCCGCCATGGACTTCGACCAGGCGAAGGTTCTTCTTCGCACTTAGGACCTCCAGCGAACCCGCCGAGAAAGACGGCGCGGCAATGGCCTCGACAAACAGCTTGGCGACTTCCTGAGCCGTTTCAACGTCCACTTCGCGGTTGAACGCCAGGACACCTCCGAACGCCGAGACAGGATCTGCTTCGTAGGCCCGCCGGTACGCCTCGGCGAGTGTGCTTTGCTCGGCACAACCGCAGGGGTTGGTGTGCTTGATGATGGCAGCAGCAGGGCCGTCGAACTCGCAAATCAATTGCCACGCGGCATCGAGGTCCACGAGGTTGTTGTAGCTGAGTTCCTTGCCGTGCAACTGGCGGGCGCCGCCGATGCCCCGTGCTCCGTCAGCATAGAGAGCGGCGGGCTGGTGCGGGTTTTCGCCGTATCGAAGGGCCTGTTTGATGGGCACATGGATGGCCAAGTGGGCGGGCCAACCAGGCTCCGCGGTGGGTGTGCCGTCGTGGTTGATTTGGCCCAGGCGGGCCACGATGGCCGAGTCATAGTCGGCCGTGAGGGCAAATGCCTTGCGTGCCAGGTTCCACAGGGTGGGTTGCGACAAGGCTCCGCCGCCGGCGCGCAATTCCTCGAGGATGGAGCCGTAGTCGGCAACGTCGGTCACCACGGCCACATCCTGCCAGTTCTTGGCGGCCGCGCGAATCATCGTGGGTCCGCCGATGTCGATGTTCTCCACCAACTCTTCGAGCGGCGCTTCCGCCTTGGCGGCGATGGCAGCGAAATTGTAGAGGTTGACCACCACCATGTCGATCAGAGGAATACCGTGCTCGGCTAAGGCCGAGAGGT
Source organism: uncultured Solibacteraceae bacterium (assembly GCA_964460395.1). Lineage (GTDB taxonomy): Bacteria > Acidobacteriota > Terriglobia > Bryobacterales > Bryobacteraceae > CAYWQS01. Next base: position 17,977 of record CAYWQS010000055.1, read on the forward strand.
GTTCCGGAATGTCGCGCCGGGCCAGCACACCCCCCGCAACGCGCGGATGAATAGTCTTTACGCGGCCATCGAGCATCTCGGGGAAGCCGGTCACCTCGCTGACGTCGCGCACGGTGAGACCGCTGTCGCGGAGCAAACGGGCCGTGCCGCCCGTCGAGATCAACTCGCAGCCCAGCCCTGCCAGGCCGCGCGCGAAATCCGCCAATCCGGTCTTGTCCGTCACGCTGAGCAGGGCACGCTTTACTACTGGCATAAGTGTCCATTCTCCCACGCGAAACCGCGCTGCTACCATGAGTGCGTGGCCTACAAAATTACCCTGATTCCCGGCGATGGCATCGGGCCGGAAGTGAGCGATGCAACCCTGCAAGTTCTGGATGCGCTTGGCGTTCCGATTGAATGGGAACGGGTGGAACTGAGCGCTGCGGTCATCGAAAAAACCGGATCCAGCCTGCCGCCGGCCGTGCTGGAGTCCCTCAACCGCACGGGCGTGGGCCTGAAAGGCCCGGTGACTACTCCCGTGGGCGGCGGTTTCAAGAGCGTGAACGTGGCCATCCGTAAGGAGTTGGATCTCTTCGCCAACGTTCGGCCCGTGTTCACCCTGCCCGGGCTGAAGACCCGCTTCCAGGACGTGAACATCGATATGGTCATCTTCCGCGAGAACACGGAGGACCTGTACTCCGGCCTGGAGCATGAGGTGGTGAAGGACGTTGTGGAGTCGCTGAAGGTAATCACGCGGTACGCCTCGATCCGGATCGCGGAATATGCCTTCCAATACGCCCATAAGAACCACCGCAAAAAGGTCACCGCAGTGCACAAGGCCAATATCATGAAGCTTTCCGACGGCCTGTTCATTCGCTGCTGCCGGGAAGTGGCCGCCAAGTATCCCGACATCGCCTACAACGAATTGATCGTGGACAACGCTGCCATGCAGTTGGTGATGCGGCCGGAGAGCTTCGATCTGCTGCTGCTGCCCAACCTGTACGGCGACATCGTGTCGGACCTGGCGGCGGGCCTGGTGGGAGGTCTGGGCGTCGTACCCGGGGCGAACATGGGGGAAACCCATGCGGTCTTCGAAGCCGTGCACGGGTCTGCACCCGATATCGCGGGGCAGGGTATGGCCAATCCTACGGCCCTGATGTCGTCCGCCATCCTGATGCTCCGCCACCTCGGCGAGAGCGAAGCGGCAAACAAGCTTCAGTTCGCGTTAGCCGCAACCTATAGGGAAAATAAGGCTTTAACCCGTGACGTGGGCGGCTCCGCCGGGACGGCGGAGTTCACGCGGGCTGTCATTTCCCACCTGTAAGGCGCCTGCACCGAAATGCCTGCATCCTGGTCCTCCTGGCTGCGTCAAATAGATGTGACAACAACTATTGTGACAACAGGAGATGCGTCATGACAGTGCTACACCTCGATGGCAGTCCCCGTGGCGAAAGGTCGGTTTCGCGAAAACTGGCGCGGGAGCTGGTGGCATCGCTTCCGGCCGGACGGGTGATCTATCGTGATCTGGGCCGGCAGGTGATTCCTCTGGTGACGGAAGAATGGATTGCGGCGGCTTACACGCCAGAGCCGCAGCGGACGGAGGACATGCGTGCTTTGTTGCGCTTTTCCGATGAATTGATCGATGAGTTGCTGGCCGCTGATGTCCTTGTGCTGTCCACGCCGATGTACAACTTTGGAGTGCCGTCGAACGTGAAGGCGTGGATTGACCAGGTGATTCGAGTGGGCCGGACCTTCGCCATGCCAGGATTCCGGGGTTTGGCGGCAGGAAAGAAGGCGTACATTGTGCTTGCCTCAGGCGGCCAGTATGGTCCGGGCTCCGAGCATTTGACTCCTTTCCTACGGCAGGCACTTGCTTACATCGGCATTACCGACGTTACTTTCCTACCGGTAGCGACTGCCGGCGGCGAGGAGACACGCAAAGGCATGGAAGAGCAGGCGCGCCGGAAGTTTCTGGCGGCCGAAGGAATTACTGCTTCAGCAGCTTAAGCTTGCGTTCCGTGGCTTGCGTGGCAGTCAGCGAGCGGTCGAAGTCGAGCAGCGAGTCCTCCCAGGAGCCGTACATGGGGTTTGGCAGGACGATCCAGCGCTGGCCCCACCAGCCATCGTAGGGCAGGGAGAGGGCAGAGCGTTGGCCGGGAGGGTGGCGGGCGGGCAGGAAGTCGTTCAAGTCATCGCCTCCCAGCAGGACGATGCGATAGTGGCGGGCGACTGCTTCGCGCCGCGTGGACTTGTCGCTATTCCATTCCTGGCGCTCGCCCCGGAGGAGCAAGGTGTCGCCCAGATCGCCGCGCGCGGCAACCACTGGAAAGCCTTGGACTTCGAGGTTGGTCCGGGTGTCCTCGGCCTCCTCCGGTCCCCTGTTGCTGACATAAAAGATCGTCACTCCGCGTTCCCGGGCAAGTCTCACAAACTGGGCCGCGCCGGGGACTGCCGTGGCGCGGCGTTCCCTGGTCCAGGCGCGCCAGAGTTCAGGCGTATAGCGGCCGTCGCCCCGGAGCAGGAAACGCGCCTGGCCAAGCGAATTGTCCAGGATCGTCTCATCCACGTCGACGACAACGGCAGGGGGCAGTTTCCGCCAGAGTTTGGCGGGCATTTTCTGCTGTTCCAGACTGGCGGTCCAGCGCTTATCCTTCAGGGCGACGGGGAGAGACACTGTGGCCGACCGCCAGGCCTGAAGGGCGGAGGCGCGGTATTCCACGGCCTGCTGCTGCCATAAGGTTGCGTTCAACGTGTCGTGGGAAACGGTTTGCGCGGCTGCCGTGAAAACCGAACAGAAGATCAGATAGCGCATGGGGCAGGAGTCTCACTGCAATGATAGTGGGAGAAATGACTGGAGGGATAAAAAGAAGCGGGCGGCACAAGCCGCCCGCTTCTTTTTACTGCGAGATAGTTCGCTTACAGGCCCTTTTCTGCCATGAACTTGCAAAGGTCGACCACGCGGCAGGAATAGCCCCACTCGTTGTCGTACCAGGAGACGACTTTGGCGAGGGTGCCATCGATGACCTTGGTCAACTGGCCGTCGACGATGGAACTGTGGGGGTTACGCATCATGTCACTGGAGACGACGGGATCCATGGTGAACGCCAGGATTCCCTTTAGCGGCCCTTCGGCGGCAGCTTTCATCTTGGCGTTGATCTCTTCCGCGGTAGTGGGCTTTTCAAGGATGCAGACCAGGTCGGTAACTGAAACATTGGGCGTGGGCACACGCATGGCGTAGCCGTCGAGTTTGCCCTTGAGTTCAGGAAGAACCAGACCAATGGCCTTGGCGGCGCCGGTGGAGGTGGGAATCATGTTGACGGCGGCGGCGCGGGCGCGGCGGAGGTCCTTGTGGGGGAAGTCGAGGACGTTTTGATCGTTCGTGTAGCTGTGGATGGTAGTCATCGAGCCCTTCAAAATGCCGAAGTTCTCGTGCAGCACTTTGCTGAAAGGCGCCAGGCAGTTGGTGGTGCAGGACGCGTTGGAGACAATGTGATGCTTGGCGGCATCGTACTTATCGTGGTTGACGCCGAGCACGAGCGTGATGTCTTCGTTTTTCGCCGGGGCGGAGATGATGACCTTCTTCACGGTGCCCTTCAAATGGGCCTTTGCCTGTTCGGCTTCGGTGAAGCGCCCGGTGGACTCGACCACGATCTGTGCTCCGAGGCTGGACCAGTCGATGGTGGCCGGATCCTTGCTTTGGAAGACCGTAAGCTTCTTGCCGTCAATTTCGATAAAGCCTTCGCCGGCCTTGACTTCGGCGTCGAAGGGGCCGAGCACGGAGTCGTACTTCAGCAGGTGGGCCAGGGTTTTGGTGTCGGTCAGGTCGTTGGTGGCGACGAATTCGACGCCCTTGTCCTTCCAGCCGGCGCGCAAGACATTCCGGCCGATCCGGCCGAACCCGTTAATCGCAACTTTCACAGCCATTCGCGGAGAATCCTCTCTGTTTAGGATGAAAACTGACCTCTTCAGTCTAGCAAACTGGCACGGCAGGATGGGCTGGTTGCAGACGTAATTATCCGATTTGGGCGAGACTAGCCCCGGGGCGGCAACTCGGGACGGGTGTTCATAATGTCGGAGGCAGAAAGCCACCCCCGGCGTGCCATTTGCACCCCAAACCGCATATTGGCGAGGTGCTTGGGGTGGTGGGCGTCGGTGGAGATTGTGAATTTCACACCGAGGGACTTAGCGCGCTTCAGCAGCACGGCATGGAGGTCGAGGCGTTCGGGGCTGGCATTGATTTCCATCCAGACCCCTCGCCGCGCGGCCGCTTGGGCTACCGAGTCGAAATCGTAGGCGTACGCTTCACGATGAAGTAAAACCCGACCGGTGGGGTGGCCAAGGACGCGGAGAGAAGGCGATTCCAAGGCGCGGAGCAGACGGCTGGTCATCTCGGCCGGTTCAAGGTTCATGTAGCTGTGCACGCTACCGATGACGAAGTCGAGTTCGGCGAGGGCGTCTTCGCTGAGATCCATGCGGCCGTCGCGAAGAATGTCACATTCGAGGCCGGAGTAGACGCGAATGCCGCGGTCTTCCCGGTTGAACGTACGCACCTGACGGGCGAACTCGACGGCGCGTTTTTCGTCGAGCCCGTTGGCCATCGCCAAAGCCTTGGAATGGTCGGTGATGGCAATATAGCGGTAGCCCAGGGCCTGGGCGGCCGCGGCCATTTCCTCGAGGGTTCCGCGGCCGTCGGATTCGCGGGTGTGCATGTGCAGGTCGCCGCGAATGTCGGAGATTTCGACCAAGTCAGGGAGTTCGTTGTTCGCGGCCGCTTCCACTTCGCCGAGGTTTTCACGGAGTTCGGGCGGGATCCAGGCGAGCCCAAGGGCGGCGTAGAGGGATTCCTCGTCGGCGTACGTTGTGCCGCTGAGCCCGTATTCGTTCAAACTCAGACCCATGCGTTGCGCGCGTTGCCGGAGGGTGACGTTATGTTCCTTGCTGCCCGTGAAGTACTGCATGGCTGCTCCGTAGCTTTCGGCTGGAACAGCGCGCACGTCCACCTGCAGGCCTTCGAGCCCATACAAAGCGCTGACCTTGGTGTCGCCGTGACCTAGCACTTCGCGCACCTTCGGATGCTTGGCAAACCGGTCGAGGGCTTGGGGAGCGCCGGAGCCAGTGACGATCATGTCGAGATCACCGACGGTATCTTTGCCCCGGCGGAGACTGCCCGCCGGTGTGACCTTTTCGACGCCAGGCGTCGCGGCGAGCCAAGGGACGAGTTCGTCCGCCACGCTGGCGGCGAAGTTGAGGAGGAACCGGCCCGCGCTTTGGCGGTACTGGCTAATGCCGCGGAGGATTTTCTCCTCCTGTTTCGCGCCCATACGCGGCAGTTCCTGGAGTTTATGTTCCCGGCAGAGGAGTTCGAGCTCTTCGAGCGTGGAGATACGGAAGTGGTCCCAGAGGAGGCGGATGGTTTTGGGGCCGAGGCCCTGGATACGCAGCATCTCCAGGGCAGTGGGCGGATACTTTTCCAGCAGTGTATCGCGCCGTTCGAAGCTGCCCCGGGCCAGGATTTCCCGGAGAGCGGCTTCGAGACCCTTTCCGATCCCGGGGATGTCGGTCAGCTTGCGCGCCGGATCGGCGGCAATGGCGGCGAGCGGTTCCGGTAGTCCTTCAATGGCCGTTGCCCCGTTGCGATAGCTGCGGATGCGGAAAGAGTCCTCCTCGGCGATCTCCATCAAGTCGGCGGTCTCCGCCAGCAGGCGGGCGATTTCTAAGTTCTCCATGGGCTTGGTTTAGTCCGTATCGGTAGTTCCGGGCGCGGGGCTGTGGACGTTGCCGACGGGTTCGACGTGCACAAGAACGTCGGCTACCCAGTCGATTTGGCCGCGGACGCGGTTGCGGACCCGTTCGGCGATGTCGTGCCCCTGTTTCACTGTAATGTCGGGATCCACTTCAAGGTGAAGGTCGACGTGCCAGCGTAAGCCGGTTTTCCGGGCATAGAGTTTTTCGATGCGCTGCGCGCCGGGGATGGCCAGCGCCGCACGCCGGATGGAGACGAGTTGGTCTTCGCCCGGCATGGTGTCCATCAACTGGAGCATGGTTTCGCGTACGATTTGCAATCCGAGCAGGACGACAATCAGTCCGACGGCGAACCCGCCGTAGTGGTCGGCGGTGGCAAAGCGGATCGGGTCGTAGAGAGTCAGGCCAACGGCGGCGAGGGCCACGGAGCCGGAAAGGATGTCCACCGTGTCGTTCCAGGCATCGGCGATCAGGGCAGCGCTGGCGATGCGGCGTCCGGTGCGGAACTTGTAGGTGGAAAGCACTGTTTTGGCGGCAATGGAGACGATCAGCGGGTAGATGGCATAGGCGGCGGGTGGCGGATGGGCGTCGCCGATCGTGCGCAGAGAATGGTAGGCGATCAGCACGCCGGTACCCGCCAGGCCCAGCCCGACGAGAAACCCGGTGATAGTTTCGAAGCGGCCGTGACCGTAGGGGTGGTTGGAGTCCGCGGGCCGGGACGCCACCCATAAGCCGAAGAGAATGAGCCCGGAGGCAGCCACATCGCCGGCCGACTCGATTCCGTCGGCCACCACGGCAGTGCTGCCGGCCAGCAAACCGACCGTGATCTTGGTAACGGCGAGCAGTCCGCTGACCACGATGGAAATGATGGATGCACGCCGCCCCACCTGCTCCCGCGACTGCATGGCCATTTCAGGGTAGCGCAGGCGGCATCAGCAGGAGGTCCTTTGTACGGGCCGGAGAAACCATGGTGAATAAAAAGATTTGCATCCATGCGGAAAATGCCGTACTGTATGCGCCAGCCCAAATAGGGCAAATCTAGCCAGAGGGGGTGGCACATGGCATTCGCGGTGAAGGGAACTCTCCCCAATTCCAAGGATGTGATCTACAACGTGGAACAAGCGGTTGGCAGCAACGGAGCCAACGCGGCAGGTGACGTGAAGCTGGTCCAATACATGCTAAGGCATATCTACGGCAACGCCGCGGCAGGGCTTGCGGTGGATGGGTACATCGGGCCGATGACTATGTCGTTCATCAAACGCTTCCAGCAGGATGCCCAGAAGGGCGGTAACAACGTGCTGGTGGACCAACGGATTGATCGGGCCTTCGGCCAGACCTCTTCGGTTTCGAAGACTGTCTACACGATTCTGCTGATGAACCTGGCGCTGAAGAAGAAAAATCCCAACGCCTTCGCTTCTTTACCGCAGAACGTCCCGCTGAGCGCGAATCCGAAGGACAACCCCTACAATCCGGTCAAGAAGCAGGTAAAACTGGTCGTCGTCTACGATTCCGCGCCACCCAAGAGAGTGGAAATCCACTATACCGACGGATCTGTCGAGGTGGCCCAAGTATCCGGCCAGGTGGTTGTCGACGGTCAAGTGATCGGTTGACGAGCAAGACCGGTTCAATCGGGGGACGGTTCATACGCAGACCGCGTGCGTGCGCGCTCGTCATCGTAAGAAATGCGCCGTGCACGGAGCACCTGAGGAATTCAACGAAAACCAGCACAGGGCGGACGGGTTCAGCCAGATACGGGGCAAAGACGGCAGCTAAAGACCAGGATCGGGCTACGGGCTCGGAATCGGAAGATGGGGCGGCCCATTCTGAGTTCCGGAGGGCGCGCATCCAGTGACTTGGCGGGGGCCGGACCGGCAGAAGCG
>CAYWQS010000056.1:0-23876 GCA_964460395.1 uncultured Solibacteraceae bacterium
CACCATGTGCCGGAAAAGCAATGGTCGCCCATGGTCTACTTCGATGCGCCGCGGTGCATCCTGTGCTACCGCTGTGTGCGGGTGTGCGACGAAGGTCTGGGCGTGCAGGCCCTGGGCGTCGTGAATCGGGGAGTGATCAGCGAGATTACTCCCAATCGAGGCGACCACCTGGAATGTGACGAGTGCGGCGCCTGCATTGACATCTGCCCTGTGGGTGCGCTTACTTCCGGAACTTACCGCTACAAGTCACGGCCTTGGGAGATGAACCATGTGGGCACCATATGTACCCACTGCTCAAACGGCTGCAAGACCACGCTCTCCATCCGCAACGGGGAAATTCTGCGCGCCAACAACCGCGACCGGTCGGGCATCAATGGCGAGTTCCTCTGTGTGAAGGGCCGTTTCGGCTACGACTTTGTGGGGAGCCCGGAACGGCTTCAGTCTCCGCTGCTGCGCAAGAACGGCGAGCTGACGCCAGTCAGTTGGAGCGAAGCGCTGGCCGCGGTGGCCGCGAAGTTCAAAGAGGTCAAGACGCGCGGCGGCTCGTTTGCCGTTTGCGGCTCCACGCGAACTACGAACGAGGAGAACTACTACCTGCAGAAGCTCGTGCGGCAGGGCCTGGGTTCGAACAACCTCGATCATCACCGCACGGGGGATGTTGCCACGCTGATCGATGCGCTTTCCGGCCAGACCGGAGCGCTGGCAACGGTTGGCGATCTTTACACCACCAAGGCTGCGCTGGTAATCGGAGTAGATCTGGCGCAACAGCATCCGCTGCTGGCCTTCCAGTTGCGGGCCAATTACCGGCATAACGGCGCCAAAGTTTACACGGTGGCGCCCGGACCGGTGCGTGAACGCGACTACGCGGCTGAGTGTCTGATCGCGGCAGAAGGCGAAGAGATGCCGGCTGTAGAATCGCTGCGCGACAAACTGAAAGACAGCGAGTCGCTGGTGATCCTGTTCGGCGCTTCTGTGCGCGGCGAAGCCCTGCGCCGCCTGGTGGCTTTCGGCAGCTCGTTGGGCATCGCCGTAAAGTACATCAGCCTGTTGGACTACTCCAATTCGCGGGGAGCGATGGACATGGGCCTGGTGCCCGAGCTGCTGCCCGGGTATCAACCCTCCGGCCAGCCCGGCCTGACTCTGCCGGAAATGTTGCGCGCCTCCAGCCTGGACGTTTTCTGGGTCGTTGGCGCCAATCCGCTCGAGCACTCCAAGCTCAGTAGCCAACCCTTCCTCGTTGTACAGGATCTGTTTCTCACGGAAACCGCAAGGCAGGCTGATGTCGTGCTGCCCGCAGCCTCCGCGTATGAGAAATCCGGCACTGTGACCAACACCTGCGGTGAAATCCAGCGGCTGAAGGGCGCGGCGAAGGTGATGGGCGTAAAGAGCGACCTCGAGATCTTCGGGCTGCTGGCCCACGAGTTGGGCCTGCAACTGGGTATTTGGACGCCCGACAAGGTTTTCGAAGAGATCCGCCGCGAGGTGAAAGGGTACAACGTGGCCTTGCCTGTCATCGCTACCGGGGGGGCGGCGCAGTCGGCGCCGGTCAATGGCCGCGTTGCCGCGAGACCCTCTCCGGAGTTGATCGTGCCGGCAAGGGACACCCTGTTTACCTCCGGCACCCTCAGCCGGTATTCGAAGATGTTGAACGCCGCCATGGAATCCCCGGGGCAGTTGTATAAGCCATGAACTTCTTTCTGCTCGCCGCCATCAAAGCCGCGCTGGTTTCGTTCGTTCTGCTCACAGTGCTGGCCTACCTGCAGTTGCTGGAGCGCAAGGTGCTGGCCCACATCCAGTTGAGGCCGGGCCCATACCGCGTCGGGCCGCACGGATTCTGGCAGCCGCTGGCCGACGTCATCAAGTTGACCACCAAAGAAGGCCTGATCCCGCCTGGATCAAACAAATTCTTTTACTTTTTTGCCCCATTCCTGGGCGTTACGCTTGCGTTGACTTCGATTGCGGTCATTCCATTTGGTCCGGAAGTGGAAATCTTCGGCGTCCGCACCAACATGGAACTCACGGACCTCAACATCGGCATCCTCGCGATTCTGGCGCTGTCGTCGCTAGGTGTCTACGGCATTGCGCTGGGCGGCTGGGCGTCCAACAGCAAATACTCCCTGCTTGGGTCGCTGCGTTCTTCGGCGCAGATGGTGAGCTACGAACTGCCGATGTCCCTGGCGATCGTTGCGCCGCTGCTGCTGGTGAACACGCTCAGCTTCCGGGAAATGGTGGATGCGCAAGCAGGATTCTACTTCGGTTTCATCCCCAAGTGGAATATCTTCGCCCTGCCGATGCCGCAGTTGTTCAGCTTCATCATCTTCCTGATTGCCGCCTTCGCCGAAACCAACCGCGTGCCGTTCGATCTGCCGGAGGCGGAAACGGAGCTGGTTTCCGGTTTCCACACCGAGTACAGTTCGCTCGGATTCGCCGCCTTCTTTATGGCGGAATACGCCAACATCCTGACGGTGTGCTGCGTGGCCACTCTCCTATTCCTGGGCGGCTGGCACCCGCTGTGGCCGGCGGAATACGGCTCGGACTTCCTCCCGGTACTGGTGCATCTGGGTGCGGCCGGCATTCTTTTCTTCCATGCCCGGCAGGCGCTGCCCACCCGCCGGTGGGACCGGTTCTCCTTTCCCGCTGTCGGCATCATCATGCTCGGGCTGGCGCTGCTTTTCTCAGTCCCCGTACTGAAGCCCGTGCTGATTCCACTGTTCTGGTTTGCGGGTAAGGTCCTGGCTTTAATTTTCCTGTTTATCTGGATTCGCGGGACGCTGCCGCGTTTCCGTTACGACCAACTCATGCGTTTCGCCTGGACGTTCATGTTCCCGGTGGCTGTGGCCAACCTGTTGATCACCGGACTGCTGGTGGTGCTGACACAGAAGTAGGACTTACACAATGGACGGAATGCTGTTTCTTACGTTCGCCGCGATCGCGGTAGGCTGCGGCATCAACCTGGTTCTGCAGCGCCACCCGATTAACAGCGCCATTTCGCTGGTGGGCGTCATGGGCTCGCTGGCAGTGCTTTACCTGCTGCTGGGAGGCGAGTTCATTGCCGCCGTGCAGTTGATTGTTTACGCCGGCGCCATCATGGTGCTGTTCGTGTTCGTCATCATGCTGTTGAACACGGGGGCGGAGGCGCGGCCGAAGCGCAAGGTGCTGGCCTGGTATCTGTCGTTGCCGCTGCTTTTCCTCTTCATCGGCGTCTGCGCGTGGCTGTTACTGACGCAAGGGCCGTCCAGTGAAATAGTCCGGTTCGGGGCATTCGGCGGAGGCGGGGCCAAGGAGATCGGGCTCAGCCTCTTCACCAAGTACCTCTTGCCCTTTCAGATCACGGCCGTTCTGGTGCTGGTGGCGATCCTCGGGGCCGTAGTGCTCGCCCGCAAGGAGATTTGATTGATGCCTGAGTTGCCTATCCCATTGCCTTTCCCCAATGGCGTCCCGGTCAATGCCTATCTGATCTTGAGCGCCATTCTCTTTGCGCTAGGGGTGGCCGGATTTCTCCTCCGCCGCAACATCATCACCGTTTTCATGTCGATCGAACTGATGCTGAATGCCGTGAATCTCAGCTTCGTCACATTCAGCTACCAGTTGAACCGGATCGACGGCCATATCTTCACGTTCTTCGTCATGGTGGTGGCCGCGGCGGAAGCCGCCGTCGGCCTGGCCATCATCCTGACGGTCTTCAAGAATCGCGCCACGCTCGAAATCGACGAGGTCAACTCGCTGAAGTTGTAGAACACGAGATGCATCAACTCTGGCTCATTCCTGCCTTCCCCCTGTTGGGCTTCTTGATCAACGGGCTGTTCGGGCGGCGCCTGTCACGCACCGCGGTCAATGCCGCCGCCATCGGCAGCGTGCTGCTTTCCTTCCTTTGGGTAGTAAAGGTGCTGCTTGCGCTTGGTCCAGTCGAAACGCCTTATATCGAGCGCTATTTCACCTGGATTGAAAGCGGCCCGCTGAATGTTGGATTCGACCTTGCCGTGGACCGGCTCACGGCCGTCATGCTGTTGATCGTCACCGGCGTGGGCGCGCTGATTCACATCTACGCCGTCGGCTACATGGCCCACGAAGGCGGCTACTACCGCTTCTTCGCCTATCTCAACCTCTTCATGTTCTTCATGCTCGTCTTGGTGATGGCGGCGAACTTCCTTTTGCTGTTCGTCGGATGGGAAGGGGTGGGGCTGTGCAGTTACCTGCTGATCGGCTTTTACTTCCTGAAGAAGAGCGCGGGAGATGCGGGGAAGAAGGCATTCGTGGTGAACCGCATCGGTGACTTTGGCTTCTCGCTGGCGATGTTTTTGATCGTCGTACAGTTCGGCTCGCTTGATTTCCAGACCGTCTTTGAGAAAGTGGCGCCGATGCCGGTGGAGACGGGCTTTGGAATGTTGACGCTCATCTGCATCCTTCTTCTCGTCGGCGCGACTGGAAAGAGCGCTCAGGTTCCTCTTTACGTCTGGCTTCCGGACGCGATGGAAGGCCCGACGCCGGTGTCGGCCTTGATCCACGCGGCCACGATGGTGACCGCAGGCGTCTACATGGTGGCCCGTTCGGCGACGCTGTTCAATCATTCGCCCATCGCCATGGAGACCGTAGCCTACGTCGGGCTCATCACGGCAGTGCTGGCCGCCACCATCGGTCTGGCTCAGTGGGACATTAAAAAGGTTTTCGCTTACTCGACGGTGAGCCAGCTTGGCTACATGTTTCTGGCCCTGGGCTGCGGAGCATACTCCGCGGGCATCTACCATGTGATGACGCATGCGTTCTTCAAGGCGCTGCTCTTCCTTGGCGCCGGTTCGGTGATTCATGCGCTGGAGGGCGAGCAGGATTTGCGGCACATGGGCGGGCTGCGTTCGAAAATCCCTGTCACGTTCCTGGTGCTCATGTGCGCGGGCGTGGCGATCGCCGGCGTGCCGCCGTTTTCCGGCTATTTTTCCAAGGATGAGATCCTGCTGGCCGCGCACGCCCATGCTCCTTGGATGTATTGGGTGGGCGTGATCACTGCGGGCATGACCGCCTTTTACGTTTTCCGCGCGTTGTTCCTCTGTTTCTTCGGCGCCTACCGTGGACACGCGCACCCGCACGAATCGCCGCTGGTCCTGACGGCGCCGCTCGGCGTACTGGCGCTGCTTTCACTGGGAGGCGGCTACTTCAACGTGCCGCACTGGCTCGAACCCATCTTCCCGACGGCGCACGGCGGGCATGACTCTACGCTGGTGATCATCGCTACCTCGGCGGGATTGGCCGGTATCTTCCTGGCCTGGCTGTTCTACGTCGCGCAGCCGGGGTTGCCAGCGGCGGTGGCCGGCGCCATCCGTCCGCTCTACAACCTCGTCTACAACAAGTATTTCGTGGATGAGGCTTACGATGCGCTCATCGTGCATCCCATCCGCGACGGCTCGCGCAGCGTACTTTGGCGCGGCCTCGACAGCGGCGTAGTGGACGGTATCGTCAACGGCGCCGGCGCTGTGGCCCGCACCATTGGCGAAGGGTTGCGGCACATGCAGTCCGGTTACATCCGCCGCTATGCGGCCTGGGTGCTGGCGGGCGTAGTGGCGCTGCTGTTCGCCGCTACGTCCTGGGGAGGTCTCCGGTGAATTTGCTGAATGTCATCCTGCTGGTTCCGGCTGCCGGATTTCTCATCGCCCTGCTGCTGCCGCGCGACAACCCCAAACTGGTGCGCAATTTCACGCTGGCAGTCAGTGTGCTCACGTTTCTGCTTTCACTGCTCCTGATCCCGGCGGTCCAGGCGAATCCCAAGCAGATGTCGTACGTCACGGACGTGCCCTGGATCGAGTACCCCTCGATCCGCTACCACGTCGGCGTTGACGGACTCAGCCTGTGGCTGGTGATTCTCTCCACGCTGCTTACACCGGTTTGCGTTTTGGTGAGTTGGGACTCCATCCAGCACCGGGTGAAGGAGTTTTACGCCTTCCTGTTGCTGCTCCTGGTGGGCGTGGTGGGCGTCTTCGTTTCGCTGGATCTCTTCCTCTTCTACGTGTTTTGGGAAGTGTCGCTGGTGCCCATGTACTTTCTCGTGGGTATCTGGGGCCACGACAAGCGCATCTACGCAGCGGTGAAATTTTTCCTCTTCACCATGGCCGGTTCCGTGTTAATGCTGGCCGCCATTATCTGGCTCTACATCAAGAGTGGAACGTTCGACATTCCGCTGCTCATGGACATGCTCGCGAAACAGCGCCTGGCGCTTTCCGGGGCCGAGCAGTTCTGGATGTTCCTGGCCTTTTTCTTCGCCTTCGCCATCAAGGTGCCGCTGTTCCCCCTGCATACCTGGCTGCCCGATGCGCACGGCGAAGCGCCCACCGCCGGCTCGGTCATGCTGGCCTCGGTAATGCTGAAACTCGGCACGTACGGCATCGTGCGTATCTGCCTGCCACTGTTTCCGGAGGCGGCGCGGGACAACGCGGGCTGGATTGTGGCGCTCTCTATCGTGGGCATTATTTATGGTGCGCTGGTAGCCATGGTGCAGCCCAATATGAAACGGCTGGTAGCGTATTCGTCGGTGTCGCACCTTGGCTTTGTCGTTCTGGGCATCTTCAGCTTCAATAACTACGGCCTCGATGGCGCGGTCTATCAAATGCTGAACCACGGCGTATCAACGGGAGCGCTCTTCATTCTCGTGGGCTTTATGTACGAGCGGCGCCATTCGCTGGAGATTGTGGATTATGGCGGCGTGGGCACCGTGGCCCCATGGCTCAGCACGGTGTTCGTTGTCACGACACTGGCCAGTGTGGGTCTCCCGCTCCTGAACAACTTTGTCGGGGAATACCTGGTGCTCCAGGGCGCCGCGCAGGCTAACTTCCTCTGGGCGGTAGGGGCGGCCGTTGGAGTGATTCTTTCCGCCGTCTACATGTTGTGGCTGGTGCAGCGCGCCTTCTACGGCGAAACCAATCCGGAACTCACACACCACCACCCCTTCGGCGATCTGAGGCCGCGGGAGTGGGCGGCCATTCTGCCGCTGGTGGCCCTCATGGTCTGGATGGGCGTCGCGCCGAACACCTTCCTGCCTGCCATCCGCCAGAGCAACGTCCAGACGCTGGAGATTGTGCAGAAGGGCGCCACAGCGCCGGCGCTGCAGGCTGGTGTCAAGGAGTCGACCAATGCCCGCTAACTATGTACCCACCGCGGCGGAGTTCCTCCGCATAGGCCCGGAGATTCTGCTGGCGGCGCTGGGTTCGCTCATCATGATGCTGGAGGCCAAGCTCGAGAACAAGCGGCCGTTGGCCGCGCTCACCCTGGTGGGCCTCGCCGGGGCCATCTTCCTCGCCGTGCTGGCGCACAGTGAGCCGGGCGGCGCCTTCTCCAATATGGTGGTGGTGGACGGCTTCACCACGTTCTTCCGGGTACTGGTGTTCGTGGTGGGCATCTACACGGTCCTGATTTCCACCCAGTATCTCCGCGGCTCCCGGGCCGAGGGTGGAGAGTATTACGCCCTGCTGGTCTTCTCGATTGCCGGACAGTCGCTGATGGCCGCCGCCAACGAGTTGATCATGATCTTTGTCGCGCTCGAGATCTCCTCGATCGCCAGTTACATCCTGGCGGGCTATCTGCGCGACGATAAACGCAACAACGAGTCGGCGTTGAAGTACTTCCTGCTCGGCTCCTTCGCTACCGCGTTCCTGCTTTACGGTGTCGCGATGGTCTATGGGCTGACCGGCACCACGAGCCTGCCGGAAATCCGTTCCGCGCTGGCCAATCCGCAGGAGCAGTTGAACCCCATGATGGTCAGCGCGGCAGTCGTGCTGCTGTTTGTCGGGTTCGCATTCAAGGTTTCCGCCGCGCCGTTTCAAATGTGGGCGCCAGACGTTTACCAGGGCGCTCCTGCTCCGGTGAGCGGCTTCATGTCCGCCGGCCCCAAGGCGGCGGCCTTCGCCATGTTCCTCAGAGTCGGCCTGACCGCGCTCGAGCCGGTCAAGGACCGCTGGGAGCCTCTCTTGTGGGGTTCCGCGCTGGCCACCATGATCATCGGCAACTTCGCCGCGTTGCGGCAAACCAACATCAAGCGCCTGCTGGCCTACAGTTCCATCGCGCATGCCGGTTACGTAATGGTGGCCCTCACCACCTTCAACGAGACCGGGGCCGCAGCCGCGATGTTCTATCTGGCTGTCTACGCCGTCATGAATATGGGCGCTTTCGCAGTTGTGACGCACGTGGCGCGGCCAGGGGAACGTTTCGTGGAACTGAACGACTTTGCCGGACTTGGCCAGCGCCAGCCTCTGACCGCGGCAATTCTCACGATTTTCCTCTTATCGCTGATTGGCGTGCCGCTGACCGGCGGTTTCTTCGGCAAGTTCTACATCTTCAAGGCGGCGCTCGATTCCAATCTTATCTGGCTTACGGTGCTGGGCCTGCTGAACAGTGCTGTCGCCGCCTACTACTACTTGCGGATTCTCGTGGTGATGTACATGCAGCCGCCTGCGGATGAAGCCGCGGAACTGCAGACACCGGGCGTGGGGGTGCAAGTGACGCTGGTCACCACCGCCTTGGCTACGGTGTTGCTGGGGGTCTTCCCCTCTTCCGTGCTCGACTTTGCAGGCCGCTCGGCGAATCTGCTGCGCTGACCAGGTTAGAACACGCCGAGCAGATCGGGGAACCGTTCGAGGATCAGCAACCTTCCTGGGCCCGGTTCGCGCAGTTCGCAGCGTTCCAAACTCCACGTGCGTGCGTGGGGAACGAAGACCGCGTTCAGGCCCGCCTCCAGAGCCGGATTGATGTCAGATTTCGGTGAATTGCCGATCATCCAGGTACGGGCCGGGTCAGACCGGAGTTCGTCATTGAGCCGGCGATAAGCTGCGCAGTCCTTCTCTTTCACGATCGCGGTGCGGCCGAACCACACGCCAAGGCCTGACCGGTCGATCTTCAGCTTCTGCTCTTCAGGATGGCCCTTGGTAAAGAGTGTCAGATCGTGGCGGGAGGCCAGAGTCTGCAATGTCTCTTCTACGCCGGGCAGCAACTGCAGTGGCTGTTCAAGGATGCGCAGGGCGAACGAGCGAACCGTTTCCAGATCCCCGGGCCGGATCTCGCGTTCCGCCAGACGCTGATAACACTGCTCCAGATTGCGGGCGAAGTTCAGCGATCCGTACCCGTGCACCTTGGCATTCGCCAGTTCGATTTCGTCAAGAATCCCGCGGATCTCACGTCCTGAAAGGTGCGAATGCTCCAGGAAGGCGACAAACGAGTCGAAGGCCGCTTCGAAATAAATATTGTTCTCCCACAGGGTATCGTCGGCGTCGATGATCAGGTGTTGCCGCATGCGCTCTCAGCCGTCCAACCCAGGTACGTGCGTTCCGTGGCCGTTCCGCCGGGAGACTTTGCGCATTGCGGCAGTGAGTTTCTGCCGCTCGATCATCTGCTCCAGGTGATCGTTCACCATCTCGATGCGCTCCGCTTCGGAAACCACCTCCAGCAGTGTCTGGCGGAAATCCAGATCGGACGAAATCTGAGCCAGTCGGAAGCTCACATACGGGCCATCCAGATCCACCGGGTCCACTTCTTCCCCGGAAAGCCGTGCGAGCGTGACCCGGCGTGCAGCCGCTTCCCGGACTGTTTCCTCCCGCCCGAGCGTGAACTCCACGTCGTCGAAATACTCGACCTCAGCCCGCAGGAAACTTCGCTCCGTGTCGAGCTCGCGGATCCGGAAGCGCCGGTGGCCCATGGTCTGCACATCAAGCCGCCCGTCTTCGTATCGCTTGGCCACTTCCACGACCTCGGCAGTGCAACCCGTCCGCAGAATCCCTTGCTCGCGCGCCAGCACCACCCCGAACTCGCCGTCCTCTTCCAGCAGTTCGGCGAACATTTCGCGGTACCGCGGCTCAAAGATGTGCAATGGCAGCGGCGTGCCCGGCAGCAGCACTGTTTGCAGGGGAAAAAGCGGCAACAGGCGCTGCTGCATTCCTGTATTATGGCGAACTAGAAAGGCGGACGTGCGGCCAAATGATTCTCAGACTCAAACGCACCCCGGGGATCTGGCTGGTCGGTTTCATGGGCTCCGGGAAGACGACGGTAGGCCGGGGCGTCGCCAAATCGCTGGGTTGGCGGTTCGCCGATTTGGACGAGGACATTGAATCGCGGGAGCAGGCCACCATTCCCGAGATTTTCAGCCGTCATGGAGAGGAGCATTTCCGCCGGGTGGAACTGGAGGCCCTGAAAAAACGGGTGCAGGACGTGGCGCGCGGCGTTCCGTGGGTGATTGCCGTCGGCGGCGGATGTTTTGCCCAGGCCGGCAATGCAGATATGATCCGGAACCACGGCGTAGCCATCTGGCTGGACGCTCCGCTGGAACTGGTGAAATCCCGTGTCGCGCATTCCAGCCACCGGCCCCTGGCCCAGGATCTGGAACGCTTCGAGCTGCTGTATGAGGAGCGCCGGGCGGCCTATTCGCTTGCCGACTACCGCATTGAAGTGGGCGCTGGCGGGTCGCAAGGGGCAGTTGACGAGATCCTCAAGCTGCCGCTGTTTTGAAGACCATGCGCACCCTCACGCTGCTTCGCCGGCATGCCCGCACCATCTTCCGGGCTGCGTTGGAGGCGGCGGATCCCGAAGCAGGCATCCGCCGTACCCTCTCCGTCTCCGGCGGCGCGTTGCGCGCCGCCGGCCGCACTTATCGTCCGGACCGCGTATTGGTGGTGGGTGCGGGGAAGGCCAGCGCCCGGATGGCCCGGGCCATCGAGCGGCTTTTGGGCAATCGCATCGCCGATGGCTTGATCTGCACAAAGTATGGCCACCTTGAGAAACTCAAGCGGATCCGGCTGGTAGAGTGCGGCCATCCCGTGCCGGATGAGGCGGGTGTCGCCGGCGCCCGCCAGGTGCGCGAATTGGCCGCAAGCGCCGGCCGGGGCGACCTTGTACTGGCGCTCATCTCCGGCGGCGCTTCTGCGCTGCTGCCGCTTCCCGCTGAACCAATCACCCTGGCGGAGAAGCAGGAGACGACCCGCCTGCTGCTGGCTTGTGGCGCCAACATCCACGAGATGAATGCCGTGCGCAAGCACATCTCCGGCATCAAGGGTGGCCAACTGGCCCGCTACGCTTGGCCCGCCTCTGTTCTCGCGCTACTGCTCAGCGATGTGATTGGTGATCCGCTGGACGTCATCGGCTCTGGACCCGCCGCGCCCGACGCTTCCACGTATGCCCAGGCATGGTCGATCCTCGAGAAGTACGGGCTGACTGGCCGCGTCCCCGGCACTGTGCGGCAGCGGTTGCAGGCCGGTTTGCGCGGAGAAGTGGAGGAAACTCCCAAGCCGGGAGACGCCTGTTTCGCCTCCACGCAGAACGTCATCGTTGGCAGCAACGCGCTGGCCGTTACGGCTGCGGCAAGGCAGGCCCGCGCTCTCGGCTACCGGCCCGTTGTGCTGTCCACCACCATCGAAGGCGAGACTCGCGATGTGGCGGCTATGCACGTCGAGATTCTGCGTGAGTGCTTACGCTCGGGCCGCCCCGCCAAGCCTCCGGTGTGCCTGATCTCAGGCGGAGAAACCACGGTGACTCTCCGCGGGGCAGGGAAGGGCGGGCGAAATCAGGAGTTTGCCCTCGCCGCGGCTCTCCGCATGGAAGGGATGGGCTGCGCGCTCGCTTTCAGCGCCGGCACCGACGGCACCGACGGTCCGACCGACGCCGCCGGGGCTTTCGCCGACAGCCAGACCTTGGCGCGTGCCCGCGCCGCCGGGCTGGATGCCGCTGCCGCCCTGGCGCAGAACGACAGCTACCCTCTCTTCGCCGCGCTCAATGATCTGTTGATTACCGGGCCCACCGGCACTAACGTGATGGACATCCGCCTTCTGCTGGCCGAATGACCTGTTCTCCGGTTACACCGTATTCTGCGGGCGGCCGGCCAGAAAAGCCCGGACGTTTTCCACCGCAATGTCCATCAGGCGCGCCCGAGCCTCCTTCGTTGCCCAGGCGTTGTGCGGTGTGATGATGCAGTTGCGCGCCTGGAACAATGGATTGTCCGCCGCGGGAGGTTCGACGCTGAGCACGTCCAAGGCGGCTCCGGCAATCACGCCTTCGTTCAGTGCATCCGCCAGGTCCTGGTCCACCACCAGCGGCCCGCGCGAAGTGTTCACCAAAAACGCAGTGGGCTTCATCAGGCGGAGCCGGGCGGCGTTCATCATTCCCTGGTTGTCCGGGGTGAGGGGGCAGTGCAAGGTCACGGCATCGGCCGTGGCCAGCAAGTCTTCGAGGCCCGCCCAGGCAAAACCCTCGTAGGCTGGCGGTGCGGTCTGCTGTGTGTCGTGCGCGACGATCCGCATGCCTAACGCATCGCCAATCCGCGCCGTGGCGCGTCCGATCCGGCCGAACCCCACTACGCCGAGCGTCTTGCCCGCCAGTTCCACCAGCGGGTGGAGCCAGTAGCACCAATCCGGCGATGCCGCCCATCCGCCCGCTCGTGCGTCGTCGCTATGCGCGCCGGCATGTACCGCCAGTTCCAGCAGCAAGGCGATGGCATGCTGCGCCACCGACATCGTGCCGTACGTGGGGATGTTGGTGACCACGATGCCCGCGCGCCGCGCCGCCTCGACATCTACGATGTTGTAACCCGTAGCAAGGACTCCGATGTACCGCAAGTCCGGCAACTGTTCGAGGGTTGACGCCGTGAGCGGCGTCTTATTGGTCAGTACGAGTTCGGAACCGCGCGCCCGCTGGACCACGTCGCCCGCCGGCGTCCGGTCGTGTACCTGCACTTCGGCAAGAGCGCGCAACGCGCTCCAGTCCAGATCGCCAGGGTTCAAGGAGTGGCCGTCGAGAACCGTCAGTTTCATCCCCACCATTCCACCAGATGGCGGGCGGCTATGGGGCGGCTTCGAGAGTCCGGCGGTACAGGTCCTCGTAGAGCGGAATAATTCGCGTGGTACAGAACCGGGCTTCGGCATTCCGGCGCGCCGCCGCGGCCATTCGTCCGCGCCGGGGCGGTGAGGTGAGCAGTTCAAGGACACGGGCTGCCTGCGCCTCGACGTCTCCCACTTCCTCCAGGAACCCATCCACACCGTGGGTGATCACTTCCGGCAGGCCGCCGGTCCGCGTCGACACGGGCACCACTCCGCACGCCATTGCCTCGAGTGCGGCCAGCCCGAAGGATTCTGTTTGGCTGGGCAACAGGAGAACGTCGGTTTGCGGAATCAAACGCTCAATGTGGCTCTGCTTGCCGAGGAAACGGACGTGTTCCCGGACGCCCAACTCCTGGGCCAGTTGCTCGGACGGGCCCCGGTCGGGCCCGTCCCCCGCCATCCATAATTCCGCCGCTACCTGTTCCCGGACCCGCGCCAGCACCCTGATGCAGTCGGCCGCCCGCTTCACCGGCCGGAAATTCGAGATATGCAGAAGCCTGGGCGGGCGCTCGCTCCGGTCCATCGCAGGCTGGTACAGCGTGCAGTTGACGAAGTTTGGGATCACCTCGATGGGCCGCTCGACTCCGAGAAACTCCACTGTCTCCTTCTTGAGCGCTTCGCTGATCGAGGTCACAGCGTTCGATTGCGCGATGGAGAACCTGGTGATCGAGTAATAGCTGCGCTCAGCGCCCACCAAAGTGATGTCGGTGCCGTGCAGCGTGGTGATGAACGGCAGCCTCCGTTTGCCCGCCAGCATTTGCTGCGCCAGAAGCGCGGAGATGGAATGCGGAATCGCGTAGTGTACGTGCAGAAGGTGCAGATTGTGATACTCCGCCACTTCCGCCATCCGCGAGGCCAGGGCCAGACAATAGGGCGGGTATTGAAACAGAGGGTAGGTGCTCACCTCCACCTCGTGGTAATACACGTTGGGCGTATCCGGATCCAGCCGGATTGGATTGGCGTAGGTGATGAAGTGGACTTCGTGTCCGCGCGCGGCCAGCTCCATTCCCAACTCCGTGGCGACAATGCCGCTGCCGCCATAAGTGGGGTAGCAAGTGATGCCGATACGCAGTTTCATGCCGGCAGCGGCACCCGCATCCGGAGTGATGACCCGTGGCCCGGTTGGGAGTCCACCATCAGTTCGCCGTTCAACATCTTCACCCGGCGCTTGATGCTGGCGGGTCCCATGCCCAGCAATTCCAGTTCGTCCAATGTGAACGCCCCGCAGAACGGGAACCCCGTGCCATCATCCTCTACGGAAATCACAATGAATTGTTCATCGCGCCCCAACCGGACGGCCACGTGCGAGGCGCCCGAGTGTTTCTGCACGTTGTGCAGAGCCTCGCGCACAATCTGCAAGACGTCCGTGATGGCATCCACATCGTCGTGCCGCGCATCCGGGTCGGCATCGAAGGTCGCCGTGATGCGGCTGTCCTTTTGAAACATGCCCACCATCGAACGAAGTGCCGCCGCCAAGCCCAGTCCATCCACCTCCACAGGGCGCATGCTGCGGACAAACGTGCGCACTTCGGTCACCTGTTTGCCGCAGATCTCCTGTAGTTGCCGCAGCTCCTCCATGCCGGCTTCCTGGTTCCGCTCCAGCATTTTGCGCACGATTTCCAGACGCATCTGGATGCTGATGAAACTCTGTAGCGGCCCGTCGTGGAAGTCGGCTGCAATCCGTTCGCGCTCCGCCTCCCGCGCCCGTTCCGCCTCCGAGCGGTAGAACACCGCGTGGCGTGATGTGCTGGAAAGCCGCTGCATCAGGCTCTGCCGCTGCAGCGTGAGTACGACGCCGAACATTCCCAGTAGCAACAGCACTGGCTGCAGCCTCTCCTCCGCCAGCGGTTGTGCGCTGTTGATGAAAGCAAGCGACAGCACCGTTACCAGAAGCACGTCGCGCCAATCATGCAGCGTGGACATCGCCAGGAACAGGTAGAACGCCGCAATCGCAGCCGTCCAGAAGCCCGCCGTGTCACTCAGCGCCACACACAGCAGAAACATTCCTACGTCCAGCACCAGCCCAAAGATGTCGAAGCGGTCCACCTTCTCCGGGTACCGCCAGAACACCGACACGCCGCTGTAGATGGTGAGGAAAACCAAAAGTGAGACCAAAACGGCGGGCCTCAGCCCGCCACCGCTCGCCACCAACGCCCAGAGGCATCCCGCGCCTACGAAGGCCCGCAGGACGCTCAGGTATCGCCGCCACAGGTGCGGTAGAACAATCTGTTCTGCGACAGCCGCCATACGTCAACGCACATACAGGTAGAGAGTATGCGACCGCCCCTCTCCGTCGTCTTCAATGTGCTCCTCTTTTACGGGGGTCCAGCCGCCGATCGTAAAGTCGTGCGCTACAACCCGCGCCCCCTTTTTCAACTGTTTTTCCAGCACCGGGCGCACCTTCTCGTTAGAACTCGGCAACAAATACACCGTGACTACATCGGCTTGCGTGTAATCCTGGCGCAGGATGTCGCCATGAATAATCCGGGCCTTTTTTTCGAGCCCCCGCTGCCGGATCCGGTCCGAACTCTGCTTATACAAGTCGGTGTCCAGTTCTACGCCCGTGGCGTCCGCCCCGAACCGCTCAGCGGCAATCAGCACCAGACGGCCATCCCCGCTGCCCAAATCGAACATCTTTTCGCCCGGTTTCAATCCGCCGAGTTTCAGCATCCGCTCTGCCACAGATTCCGGCGTGGGATAGTATGGCGCCAACTTTTCACCCTGCTGGGCTGCGGCTCCGGCTGCGGCCAGTACCAGTAAAGCCAACGCTGCCAATACGCTCGAGAAGCGGTTGCTCTGGATCATCTCGGTCAATAGGCTCCTTTCGGCCATTCTTCGCCCCGGTGGTCTCCGGGCCTCAATACGGATCGACGTACACGCGCACCCGGTTGGATACGTTCCCTCCAGCCTGAATCTCCAACTCGGCAGGTCCAGCGTTCAAAAACTGTGGCAATTCCAACTCTACAAGGTAGTAGCCAATATACCCGGGAGCCAGCGTCGCCCGTTGCACAGGAACGCTCAGGCCGCTCAACCGGGCTTGCACAGGCAGGACGACGCGAGGCGGATCGGCCAGCGGGGCCGCCAGTCCGGCCGGCCATTCAGGCAATACCTTGCCCAGTCCGGTGGCCAGAACCTGAATTCGCATCCCCGGCCGAAGTGCATGCGCCGCATCCAACTGCAGGCCGGACTCCGAATCCAGGATCAGGGGAGTTCCCTCCCGGTCCACCAAAATGGCGGGAGCGGCTGGCCGCAACGCGAGTCCGAACTGATACTCCCGGTTGCCGGAGTTCACTGTCAACCGGAGCGATTCCCCTTCCACCTCGAAGGGTACCTGCAACTGTGATTCGGTCTCAGCCGCCGCCAATACCGTCAGATCCCGGTCGTTGGCGACTCCCCCGTTGACCCGGGCGCCGATGACGCTCAGCAGTGCGCCAGGTGCCGCGCTTCTCAGATTGGAATCGGCCGCATGTACCAAGGCTGGCACAGCAGTCCGATGCGGCGCTGCCGCCGCAAAAATCCCATGGCCGCCAATCGCGGTATAAAGCTGTAAGCCTTGGCGATCCAAATAGATATCATAAATCTGCCCGCTGGGCAGGTTCGTCGCCAGCCGTGTCCAGCCGGTGG
The DNA here is from genome assembly GCA_964460395.1 of uncultured Solibacteraceae bacterium. Classification (GTDB taxonomy): domain Bacteria; phylum Acidobacteriota; class Terriglobia; order Bryobacterales; family Bryobacteraceae; genus CAYWQS01. The sequence goes on from CAYWQS010000056.1 coordinate 16,461, forward strand.
CTGGCGCCGGGGCCTGAAGATTCCCCATTGTCAAGTAGACAGCGCGCGGCGTCGCGAGATAGATCGCTCCCGATCCGGCCTCGGCCGCCACGCCCACGACCTCTCCGGCCGGCAGATTGGATGTGAGGTCGTCCCACCACGCCCCGGAATTCAGCGAGCGCAGCACGCGCGGACCCTGCCCGTTTGGCGCGGCCAGCAGGGCCAGAGCCGCCCGGCCGTCCGGAGAGATCCAGAACCGGCGCACTTCTCCGCCCGGAGAGTCGAAGACCCGCCAGTTCTCTCCACCGTCCAGGCTCGCGTAAATCCTTCTGTCAGCTCCGCCCGCAAGCAGGAACTGATCCCGAGACGCCGCGGCGCTGAGGTTGGTGGTTAAGCGGAGCGCAAGTGCTTCCCGCAATTGCTCTTCTGCTCGAAGCAATCCACCGTCTACCGCCGTCCAGCCTTGTTTCTGGCCCGGCGCCCATTCAGCCTCGGCGAGGGCGCCACCTGGTTCTTCCAGGGCGATTCGCAGCCCCTCAGGCCCTTCGGGGGCAGCGAGAATCCGCCTTGGCTGAAACGCGGGCAGTCCTTCATTCAACCCAGTCCACGAGAACCCACCGTCGGCTGAAACCCACAGTCCGTATCCGTTGGCGGCAACGATGCGGTCAGGATCCCCAGCCGACACCGAAACATCAGCCAGCGGGCCACCAAGCAAGGATCCATCGCGAGTCGCAGTCTGGTTCCGCCACGTGCGCCCGCCGTCCACGGACCGCCAGAGATGTTCACCCCACGCATAAAGCCTGCCGCCCGTCTCCAACACCCGCACTGCCTGAGGACGCTCTGAAAGATTCAGGACGATGGCGTCGGCTCTCGGTGGCACTGGCCCACTTGCCGATTCTGCCCAGCCCTCCCCTTCCACCGACACCCAAGTTCCGCCGTTATTCACGCGCACCGTCACGTTTCCCCTGGCATCGAACCACACCCGTTCCAGCGCACCGCCTGCCGGAGCAGGCAGAGCTAACAGGCGCGTGGTGGTGCCAACCCGGCGCCAGGTGGTGTCCAAGCGCGGCGGGGCTCCAGCTACCTGGCCGAAAGCCGGGCTTGCCAGCAACCACGGCCCTAACATTACTGCCAGGGCTGGTTTGCACCATGCTGTGCCTTTATGACTCACGGTCTGCGTCTATTCTACCCTTCTTCCATCGGTGGAACTGCCTAGTAACTCCACGCAGGTGACTGATTTTTCACGGTTCTTCAACGAGGATTCTGTTTTGCTTAGCAATTTTAGTGATACACTGATCTTTCTCGGTGGGTTTCCGCCCACGGAACGGGAGTATTATGCTTTCGCGGGGTAGTCTGGCGTTCGCGGTTGCGGCCGTTGTGCTGCCCGTGTGTTCTGCCCAGTGGCTGCCCTCCCTCTCCTCGGCTCCCGCCGCCGCTAAAGTAGTTGCCCGCCAAGGGCAGGTTTCCCTGGTGAAAGACGGCATCCTTTGGGCCTTGGACGCAGGAGACGCCGTTCAGGTTCACCAGGTAATCGTCACCGGCAGTGATGGCTACGCTGCCTTCGAAGTGTCAGACGGCAGCACGTTCGAAATCTTCCCGAATTCCCAGGTCACTTTCCGGGCGAACCCCGGGAACTTCCGCGACTTGATCGATGTGTGGGTAGGCAAGATCCGGGTTCACATCGAGAAATTGGGAGGGAGGGCCAACCCGAACCGCGTCTTCACTCCCACCGCCATTATCTCCGTTCGCGGAACCATTTTTGAAGTGGACGTGACCGACGACGACGAAACCACGGTTGTTTCTGTTGAAGAAGGGCAAGTCGCGGTTGAGCACAGGCTGATGCCACGCGACGGGGACCCCCGGCTGATCAGCGCCGGCGAAGAATTGGTCGTTTACCGGAATACTCCTTTGGCCCGCTCCCGCCGCATGGACAACGGGCGGCTGATGCAAGTACTTGCCGAAGCCGCCCGCCAGCTCTTGCTGCGCGCGCCAGTTGGCATGGGCGGCGGTGGCGGCAGTGTTCCAGTGCCCGGTGGCGGTGGCGTGCCGCTCCCGGGTGATACCGGTTCCACCCCGCCTCCGCCTCCTCCACCGCCCCCGCCACCGCCCGGCGGCAACTGAGCCGGGCTGGCCGCCAGCGGGTACACTATCTGTAAGGTGAGCGGAATCCTTTGTCTTTTCTTACTGGCCGCACCGCAAGGACTTGCGCCGGACTGGGAACTTAAACCCAACGTCTTGCGCATTGCGCAGGACAGCGCCCCGCTGCGCCCGCTGCTTGAGCAACTGGACCCTGCGAAGTGGGAAACGCCTGGTGGTCCATCGGCCTATCAAGCCCAACTCCGGGAGAGCCTGCAGGCCATCGACGATCTTCACAACGCCGCCGCCCGGCTCGCTGAAAATCCCTCCAAACTGACCGTCGCCCTGGAAACGCTGCTGCGCCTGGAACACCTGGTCGCGCGGGTCCAATCGATTGCGGAAGGCGTCCGGCGCTACCAGAATCCCGCCGTCGCGGAGATCCTCGAGGGTGTGCTCGCTGCGCCGCTCAATTCAAGGGACTGGTTGCGCACCCACGTCTCCGAAGTCGCGGCGACTCGCGAGAAGGAACTGGAAGTCGCGCAGAAAGAGGCAGACAAGTGCAGGGCTCAGATCCAACGTCAAGGGAGCCGCAAATGACCGCCCCTACGCCAGCGCCGCCAAGCCCGTTTCGTTGCAGCATATGCGCGGAAGCATCCTCCCGGATTTGCGTCTACTGCACCAAGGACGCTTGCGAGAATCACCTTTGTGCGAAATGCGGGCGCTGCAGCGACTGCTGCCAGTGCGATACCCTCTCGGGCGCCGAGCGCCAATCGCAATAGTTGCCTCCCTCCATGCCCCACCCCACCCGGATTCTTTGTTTGCACGCCCATCCTGACGATGCGGAAATCTTCGCAGGCGGCACACTTGCTCTGTTGGCTCAGCTCGGGCACCGTGTCACGGTTGCCACCATGACCGCCGGCGATTGCGGCAGTGTCGAACACGGGCCCGACGAAATCGCCCGCATCCGTTTGAAGGAAGCCGCCGAAGGAGCGCGCCGGCTCGGCGCCGCTTACGACTGCTTGGGTTTTCGCGACCTCGAGATCTTTCTCGACAACGATGCCCGGCGCCGCGTCACGGCCGCACTCCGCCGCCACCGCCCCGACCTCATCATCACATCCTCACCGGCTGACTATCACTGCGATCATGAGGCCACCAGCCGCCTGGTGCTGGATGCCTGCTTCGCCTGCTCTGCACCCAATTACGACACCCGCCGGTGGGATCCTGCTCCCGCTCTCGAGCGGATTCCGCATCTGTATTTTGCGGACCCTGCCGAAGGCACGGACCGCGAAGGACGCGTCATCCACCCGGAACTCGTTGTGGACGTTGAGCCGGTTTTCTCCGTGAAGCGCAAGGCGCTGGCCGCTCATGAAAGCCAGCGGGGCTGGCTGATGCGCCAGCACGGCATGGACGATTACCTGCAGACCATGGAGGAATGGTGCGTGCAGCGGGGCGCCCTGGCTGGCCTGAGATACGGCGAAGGTTTCCGCCAATACACAGGACATCCCTGGCCCCGCACGCCGCTCCTGGAAGACCTGCTGGGCGGCCGGGTGCGCCGGATCGGGTCCTGACGGCCCTCCGGTTCATCCTGAGATCGATACGCTTCGTCCGATAGTCCGCCGATTCGTCACCCAAACGGGGTTTTCCAGCAGCCGCTGCCCCAGCATGGGGTCATGAAGAAGACACTTCTTGCCATTGCGGCCTGTTTCTCCTTCCTGGCCGGATTCTGTACCCCGCGTCAGATCCAGGCCCAATCTCCCGCGCCCCGCTTCGACCACGTTGTCCGGCAGGACTTCTTCGCCGGTCTGGGTGGCGACCCTGCTGCCATGGAGCGGGCCATGAAGCAGGCCGAAGCCGTTCTTGCCGCCCAACCCGGCCACGCGGAGGCCCTGGTCTGGCACGGCGCCGGACTTTTCTTCCAGAGCGGCCAGGCCTTCCGCGCGGGCGAAAACGCCAAGGCGCAGGAGCTGTGGGGACGCAGCCTCGAGGAAATGGACCGGGCCGTTTCGCTGGCGCCGGATTCCATCGGCGTCCGCATTCCGCGCGGCGCCACCCTGCTGACTGCTGCCCGCTTCGTACCGCCCCAATTTGCCAAGCCGCTCTGGGACCGCGCGGCCGAGGATTACAGCCGTGTGTTTGAACTCCAAAGGCACAGGATTGCCACGATGCCAACACACTCCAAAGGGGAGCTGCTTTCCGGCCTCGCCGAAGCCTGGACGCTCACCGGGCGAGCCGCCGATGCCCAGCCGCTGCTCGAACGCATGGTGCGCGAAATGGCAAACACCCCCTACGCCCGGAGGTCGGCCGAATGGCAGGAAAAAGGCATGCCGCCCGCACCCCGCCGTGCCTGTATCGGCTGCCACGAACCGTCGCCAACGGCCTCGCGCTAGCATCATAAGGTCCGGCCTATGGGCACCCCACGCTATCCGCACCGCCTCATCCCCCGCGACCTGTTCCGCATCTTCGTCGTGAACTCTTTGGTGGGTCTGGGGCTGCTGGGCTTTATGCTCCTGTTCGGGCTGCGCTCGGACAATCTGGGCCGCTGGCTGCTCGCCAACCAGATCTACGCGCACTGCATTGGTTATTGCACCGGCCTTGTAGCGCCCCGCGTGGGCGTGCGCGTCAGTGGACTGCCGTCCTGGCGCAAGTGGACTGTGTATTGCCTTGTGCTGGTGGTCACCAGCGCTTTCGGAGCCCTTCTGGCAACGCTGATTACCAGCGCCATCGGCTTCACGAAGTGGCAGTATCTGCTGGAGCACCTTCGCTTCAGCCTCCTCATCGCAATCACTGCTGCGCTGGTGCTGGGTGTGGTCATATTCCTGCTGGAGTCGCTGAAGGCCCGCGTCGATGAAACCACGCTGCAACTGCGGACGCAGCAACTGGAAAATGAGCGGGCTTTAAAACTGGCGGCCGAAGCCCAACTGTCTTCGCTCCAATCCCGGCTGCAACCCCACTTCCTGTTCAATACGATCAACTCCGTCATATCGCTCATCCGGGAAGATCCACAGGCCGCCGAAGTGATGCTGCAACGCCTCGCACGTCTTCTGCGCTACGCGCTTGATACTCAACACCGCCCGCTGGCGCCGCTGCAGGAAGAACTCGCCCTCGTGCGCGACTATCTGGAAGTCGAGCGCACCCGTTTCGGCGGCCGCCTGCGCTACGAACTCGATGTGCCCGAGGGGCTCGACAGCGCGGAGTTGCCGCCGTTCTCGATTCAAACCCTGGTGGAGAATGCAGCAAAGTTTGCGGTGGCGCCCCGGCGTGAAGGCGGAAGCATTTCGGTGCGCGTCAGAAGCACCTCAGAGGGGCTGCAAATCGAAGTGCGCGATGACGGGCCGGGCTTCACCCGGGAGGCGTTGACTCCTGGACACGGCCTCGACACGCTCGAACAACGGCTCGCGGCGTTGTTCTCCGGCGCGGCCCGTATGGAAATCGTCGAATCGGATTCCGGAGGTTGCGTTCGGCTTCGTCTCCCCGCCGGAGTGGCAGCGTGAGCCGTTTGCGCGCCTACCTGGTAGATGATGAGCCGCTGGCCTTGCGCCGCCTCGACCGCCTGCTGCGGGAGCGCGGGCAGTTGGAAATTGTGGGTTCGTGTTCTGACGCCGTGCAGGCCGCGAGTGAAATCGAGCTTACGGCCCCTGACGTGCTCTTCCTTGATATCCAGATGCCCGAACTGACGGGCTTCGAATTGCTTGCGCGCCTCGAACGCCAGCCCTTGGTGGTCTTCACCACCGCTTACGACCAGTTCGCCTTGCGCGCTTTTCAGGTGAATTCGGTCGACTACCTTCTCAAACCCATCGACGAAGCTCAACTCGACCGCGCTCTTGCCAAACTCAGCCGCATTGCCGGCGGGGAAGAGCCCCGGCCCGATATCCAAGCGCTGCTGCGCGACATCCGGGCTGCATTGCCCGCCGCCTCTTCAACTCCTGGACGCATCCCATCCCGCATCGGGGACCGCGTCCATTTCCTTGACCTCGACCAGATCACTCACTTCTTCGCCGAAGACAAACTCACTTATGCGGCGACCGCCGAAAAGAACTGGGTGATCGACCGCACCATCGCCGAATTGGAAGCCAAGCTGGATCCCGCCAAGTTCGTGCGCGTTCATCGCTCGACAATCGTCAACCTCGCCTTCGTCGCCGAGTTATATCCCTGGTTTGGCGGCCGCATGATGCTCCGGCTCCGCGATGTGCGCAAAACAGAAATCACTGTCGCGCGCGACCGGCTGAAGGATCTGAAGGAGCGCCTGGGTTTGTGAAACCGAACATCTCGCTCACGGTGAGCAATTCGTAGCCACGGTCCACCCACACCGGCAGCAGCCGCCGCACCGCTCCCAAGGTCGATTCCACATCCGGCCGGTGCACCAGCAGCCGCCCATCGTGGAGACATAGAACCGATCCCGGCGAGGCGCCTGCCAGAAGGCGCGTGGCCACCGCCGGCGCCGGAAGCTTCCAATCCCTTGCGATCAACGTCCACATCACGCCCATCAATCCATGCCGCCGCTGCGCTCCCGCCAGCCCGAACCAGCGTGCGCCAAATGGCGCGCGGAACAGCCGCGGAAGATGCCCGGTGGCTTTCGCAATGGCTTCCTGCGCCCGCGCAATCTCTGCCTCGATAAAGGCCGGGCTTCGGAAGTAGAGCGCTGGATGGGTGTCCGTATGGTTGCCGATTTCGTGCCCCGCCGCCGCCACCTCCCGCGCAACCGCAGGCAGACGCCGCGCGTGGTGCCCGCATTGGAAGAACGTGGCCCGCGCGCGGAACCGCGCCAGGTCCTCCAGCAACCGCGGCGTCGACTCGCTTGGCCCGTCGTCGAAGGTCAACGCCAAAGCCCGCCGTTCCCTTGGACCACGCCAGACCGAAGGCGCGATCCAGGTTGCGGAGCGCCCCCGCACACCCCACGCCACCAACCCGGCCGACGCTCCTGCCACGCCCAGCCCTTCCAGCCACATCGCATCCGATTCTAGCAGCCGGAAAAGTCCGGCCCGTCTCTACTCCAGCAAGCCCCCATTGCCCAGACAGGCGATATCCCAGCCCGAGAGCCGGTATTTGGCAAGCATCGGAGGCAGCAGCAAGTCCAGAATCGTTTCCTTTTGCGACCGGAAACAGCCCGGCGCGGAAAAGACCGCCGTGCCATTCCGGTATCCAAGCAGCAGCAGGTTGCCGGGTTCTACAGGCGCCAGGAACCGTTCCAACTGGCATCCTGCCGCTACCATCGCCTGCCCCACGACGTCCTGCGGGCCGGCTGGCGCCGTCGTCGATGCCACTACCACTAAAGCCGGCGCCGTCTTCAGCATTTGCTGAATCGCCGCTGTGACTGCTTCCGCGTCCTCGACGACCGCCATGCTCAAGCGAGGCGCTAGCCCG
>CAYWQS010000057.1:0-23627 GCA_964460395.1 uncultured Solibacteraceae bacterium
CGGCGTTCGTAATGATGGAAAACTCCACAGGATTACCAGTCGGGTCTCGAAGCACCCCGCCATCCAATCTGAAGCCCGCTCGCGATAGCCGCTGCAATGCGCCAGAGCGGCTCCCGGGGGGCGGTTGGATGGAAGAGTTCACCCACTCCCTATTTGCCGGGGAAACCGGTCCTCCCGCCGGCGTGGCGTGTCCTTGATAAACAACCCGGGCCATGTCCGTCCGGTTGATGGCTTCCGACACCGCTCGCCGGAACTCTGTCGAGGAAAACCACGCCTTTTTGTGGGTGGCTATGGGTGCGGCTTTCACTTGATTGAACCAGAATTGCTCGGTGTCGAGAGAAACACCGAGATCCCGCGCCACGCCAGGCGATTGGGCTTTCAGGCGCTCAAAGAGGAGGGGGTCGAGGTTATTGACGAGGTGAAGTTCTCCGCTGCGGAAACGCATCATTTCGAGGTCGCGGTTCCGCTGGACTTCCAGGCGGATCGAATCCAGGTAGGGGAGTTGTACGCCTTGCGCGTCACGTTTCCAGTAGTGAGGATTTCGACGAAGAATCAGAAATGATCCCGGTTGGTGCTCCGCCAGGAAGAATGCCCCCAGCACAGGGCCCGGCTGCTCGTTGGAGCCAGAGGACTGGATGGCGATATCGTCCAGGATCCTCTCGACTGCGGCGATAGGCTCGCCAAAGCGCAAAACGGCGGTTCGCGGGTCGCGCACCTCACAATTGGCCCCGCCTCGCACCGCCCGGAACGCCTCCCCCAAGGGCGCGTCCACTGACGGATCAAGGATCCGGCGGAACGTATGACAAACGTCCTTCGCTTCGAGGTGGGCGCCGTTGGAAAAGCGGATGCTGGGCCGCAGACGGATCACCAATGTCCTGCCGCCATCGCTGGAGGTCAGCGACTCGGCGAGCTCCGGCTCCAGTTTGCGTGTCTGCCGGTTCATGCGGAGCAGCGTTCCGGCGGTGAGATAACGGACGAGTTCTGACGGCTCATCCGAGGCCAGAGCCGGGTCCAGCGATCTAGGCTCGGCCTGAATCGCGACTTTCAGCTGCCCCCCCCGGACTGGGGTTTCCGCCGCCGGCGATAGGCCTGCCAGACAAACCGCAAGCAAGAAGCATGTGAGCGGCGTTCTCATGTGTTCAACCTCGAAGGGAAAAGTGTGGTCAGACAAAAAACAGCAAGCACAACCAGCGCGGCTGGAGCGAGCAACCAATAGTGACTGAGTAGTGGTTGTGTCCCGGAAGCCAGCGTCTCCAACTCTTTCAGCATGGTGCCCCAACTGGCTGCGGGCTCAGTCACTCCCAACCCCAGGAAGCTTAGATTTGCCTCGGCCAGAATGAACATCGGAATCGTGGATCCGAACTGCGCAGCCAGCACAGGGCGGGCGCTTGGCAAGACGTGCCGGAAGAGAACGGCTGCGGGACCTATCCCGCGGCCCCGCGCCGCCAGCACATGGTTTGAGCCGAGGATCTCCAATACTCTGGCCCTGCAGACACGGGCCGGTCCTGCCCAACCCAGACAGCCGAGCAGAACCAGCGTGACGGTGAGGGACGTCCACGCGGGAACATCCAACGGCAAGAGTGCGCGCAGAGTCAGCAGGAGCATCAACCATGGCAGCGAGAGCGTTAAATCGGCGGAAGCCATCAGAACCCTGTCGACAAGGCCGGGCCGCGCGGCCGCCAAGGTGCCGGCAAAGGCAGCACACGCGACGCAGAGCAGCGAGGCTGCTGGCGCCAGCAAAAGGGAAACGCGGCTTGCGTGCAACAAACGGGAAAGCCGGTCGCGCCCAAGGTCGTCCGTCCCCAGAGGGAATTTACGGCCCGGCGGTGCATTCACCGCTTCCCGGAACTGCTGGTCCGGCGGGTGCGGTGCGATCCAATCGGCGCCAGCGCTCATGAGGATCAGGAGGCCAAGCAATCCGACGCAGATGGTTCGAGACTTCGATCTGTGCCCGCGATTCATGCCAAACCTGTTCCCTGGCGTCGTGACCACAAGCCAGCCACCCCATTCGAGAGGCTCAGAAGAATACTGATCCACACAGTCAGGTTCACCAGCAGGTTCATGTCCCGGCCGAGGGCAGCCTGCCACGCCAACTGGCCCAGGCCTGCCACGTCGAGAATCATTTCTAAAGGAATGGCGGCGCTCAGAGCCATACTCGCGCTCACTCCGGCCAAAGCCAGCAACTCGGGCAGCACTATGGGGAGGATGTGCCGCCGCAGGATCCGGCATTGTGCCAGTCCCTTGGCCTTTGCCATCAGGACATGGGGCTGGGCCGCCGCCGTCTGGACAAGATTCGCGACGTATTGAAAGAGCCTTGGGTACAGAATCAGGGCCAACGCGCAACCACAGGCCGCAATCCCACGGGCTCCTGTGGCCAAGAGCAGAAGGCCCAACACCGCAGGCGGAAGGCTCTGAACCAGGATGGCGGTACCTCGTCCAAGCCATTCCCCGGCCGGCCAGAATCCGAAACCGATCGGAATACCGAGTAGAAGCGCGAGCATCCACCCGCCTGCCAGTCCAGCGACGAGGGCCGTAGCCGTGGGGAGTATCCGTTCTTTCATTAATTTCCCCGCGGGTCGTTGGAATAGGGAAGATTGGCCCAAGTCCCCTCTGGCGTAGTTCACCAGGAAACGCGCGTAGTAGTGGAGGATTCCGCCCTCGCCAGCCCGCAGCGCTTCTGCCCGGCTAAGGCTACCCCGGCTCCGTCGGGCATCCAACTGTTCGTCGCCCAAGCCATACCCGGGCGCGGTGCGGACCAGAGTGGCCGTCACGAGGCCGCCGAGGAGCGCAATCACGCTAATGCGCAGAATTACCCGCCACAGCACGGGATTCACCTTAAGGTCTTCATCGGCTGTTGAGAGCAGCCGCTTTAGCGGCAACCGGTTGCCGCGGAGAAATTTCCCCTGCGTTTTCTAGAGATTGAAACTAAGGTTTCTTACGCATACCTGCTTCGGGAAATCGCCTTTACAATCACCCTAGTAATCCACATGGCCGCGGAGGAGAAATACGAGTTCTTAGGCGCCAGGGTCGTGTATGCCAGCCCCGCCATGAAGGAACTCCATGCTCGTGTCCAGCAGGCCGCGCTCTGCGATGCCGCCGTGTTGGTGACGGGCGAATCAGGCGCCGGCAAGGAAGCCATTGCCCGCGCCGTCCACCACTACTCACCCCGCCGGGACCGCCCCTGGGTCGACATCAATTGTGCTGCTCTGCCTGAGCACCTGGTCGAGAGCGAACTGTTCGGATACGAAAAAGGCGCCTTCAGCGGGGCGGATCGCGCCAAACCGGGCCTGTTTGAACTTGCCTCCACCGGCACGCTTTTGCTCGACGAAATTGGGGAAATTGACGCCAAACTTCAGGCCAAGCTGCTCCGCGTGCTGGACTGGGGTGAGTTCTTCCGCCTTGGCGGAGTGCGAAAGATCAAGGTCGACGTCAGGATCATCGCGGCAACCAATTCCAACCTGGCGCAGGCCGTCGAACAGGGCCGTTTTCGCCAGGATCTCTTTTACCGGTTGGCCCAGGTCCGGCTCGAAGTCCCGCCGCTCCGTATGCGTCCGGAAGACATCCGCGTCCTCATCGGGTTGTTCTGCGAGCAGTTTCGTTTTGACCGCCGCTTCTCCGAGGCGGCCATGGATCTGCTGCTGAGCTACTCCTGGCCGGGCAATGTGCGCGAACTTCGAAGTTTGGTCATCGGGCTCATGGGCCTTCCCGCCGGAACCGAAGTTCGGCCCGAGCATTTGCCCGGAGAGATCCTTTCCTGTAAGCGTTCAATTCCGGATACTTCCACCAGTCTGCGGCGATTGCTGGAAGCGACGGCGCCAGAGTCTGCCTGGGCCGGCGAGCCAGGCCTTACTTTGCTGGAGCGGACTGAACGCGCCGTGATTCAGAGCGTGCTTCGGCAAACCAATGGCCACCAGGAAAAGGCCGCTGAAATTCTTGGGATCTCCTCGAGAACGCTCCGCAGAAAACTGCAGGGGTTGGATGGCCGTTCGGCTGTGCCCACGTTCCTGACAGGGGGCGCTGGGGAATAATGGTCGAGCGGCGGCGCGAAACCCGGCAAGTCGCCCAAGGGCGGGTCGACCTAGAGTGGGCGGCTCCTGCGCACCGGTCGCTTGCGGGAGAACTGGTTGACATCTCTCCTTCCGGCTTTCGCGTCCGTCATGGCGATCTCCTGCTGACGACGGGGACTGAAGTCCGCTATTCCCATTCCGGAAGCAGCGGAGCTGCCGTGGTGATCTGGACCCGCGTGTTTGATGGCAAGGTGGAGAGCGGGCTGTACACCGGGTCCAAGCGCTAGACGGCGGCCTCGGCCGCCGTCAGTTGACGCGCTGGAACCGGTTCGTGGACTCCTGCGCCACCAGACGAAGCAGGGAGCGCGCCTGCCGCGTTCCTTCTTTGTTCTCGTACATCCGCCGGTCCGCCACGCACAACAGATCCTCGGCCCGGTCGCCATCCTCCCCAAGCAGCGCAACCCCGTAACTCATCGACACGATCTTTTCCCCGCAAATCTGAACACAAGCGTTGGTGACAATGTGGTTCAGGTCCGCAGCTTTTGCCGAGACGCTGGAGGCCGGCAGGTTCGGCAGGAGAATCACAAATTCGTCGCCTCCCATCCGGGCCATGTAATCGTAGCGCCGTAATCGGCTCTGCCCTTCCGCCGCAAAACTCCGCAGCAGATCATTCCCGGCCATGTGTCCGAAGCGGTCGTTCACCTGCTTGAAGTTGTCGAGGTCGCAGACCACCACCGCCAGCGGCTGTTGCATGCGGTTGCAGCGGCTGATCTCTTCATCCAAGCGCAGGAACAGGCTTCGTGCATTTGGAAGTCCGGTCAGGAAATCGATCGTGGCGGAAGATTGCGCCTGTTCAAAACGCCTGGCGTTTTCGACCGACATCGCCAGCTTGGCTGCAATGGCTTGCAGGATTCTGAGCTCGTCCCGGTTAAAGTGGTCGCGTTCGAGACTGTAAAGCGCTAGGACGCCAATCGCGGCATCCTGTCGAATCAGGGGAACCGCCAACGCCGAACTGAGACTGCAAAAAGCATTCGCACCGTTCTTGTAGCAGCCCTCCACCGCGGGGGCGCCGTTGATAATCGGGCTCTTGTTTTCCGCAACCCAGCCGGAGAGCCCCTGCCCCACCGGGATCTCCAGCGATCCCAGGAATCTCGAATCCACGCCAATTACGTATTCCGGCTTCAGTACTCCGTCATGCAGCAGGAAGACGGCGAGCGCGTCGAACTCGATCAGGGTCCCTAATCTGCTGGATAGCATCGAAAGCGTGTCCCGGAGACTCAATGATTCGCCCAGGCTTTGCACTAATTCGAAGAGGGTTTGCACTTCATGGCGTGCGCTGGCGATGGAACTAAGGAAATCCGTGCTCCCATCCTTGCTGGGAGCGAGCGTGACCGCTGAGGTTTCGAACCCGGCGTCCGGCGCCTCGCCACGTTCCACGTGGACGTCGTGCGAAAGCCGTGCCCTGGACGGCTCCTGAACTGTCTCCAACATCTTCGATTCGTAGACTTGATAGCGGGCTTTCAGCAGCGCCACAAGTTTAGGGTCGAACGATTTTCCAGACTCCGATTCGATGTGAGCAACAGCGTCCGGCAAAGGCATTGCGCGGCGGTACGGGCGGTCAGAGGCCATCGCATCCAGGCAATCGACGACAGCTAGAATTCGGGCTCCGACCGGGATCTCCTCACCCTTCAATCCGAATGGATATCCTGACCCATCCCATTTTTCGTGGTGAGCGCGGACCACGGGCGCCACCGGATAAGGAAACTGGACGGTTTCCAGGATCTCCGCCCCAATAATGGGGTGGATCTTCATTTTTTCGAACTCTTCCGGCGTGAGCTTGCCGGGCTTCGAAATAATGTTCTCCGGAACCGCCAGCTTGCCAATATCGTGCAGCAGCGAGGCCGCCTCTAAAGCGCTGAGTTCCTCCGGCTTCAGCCCAAGCTCACGCCCCATCTCCATCGCGTAGGTCTGTACGCGTCTCAGGTGCGCATGCGTGCTATGGTCCTTTGCATCAATCGCGAGCGCCAGCGCCTCGATGGTACGCAAGTGGAGCGCGGCCACTTGCTGGACGTGCTCCTTTTCTCCCTCCAGTTTGTCGAGGTACAGCCGGTAGGAACCGTACACGACATAAACCACCGGGAGGAGCATCACGGCAGCCTGCCAGCCGATCGCTTCGCTGAGGTAGTGGAACCCTCCCGCGAGCGCCGCTCCCATCAGGTAGTACGGAAAACACCAGAAATAGCATTCGTACCAGATGCGGTAGATGACTTTCTCTTCCGTCAGGGCAACCACGCCTGCCACAAGCCCGGTGTTGAAGAGGAAGAATACGAGAGACGCAGCCGCAATCTGAATCGGCGGGCCGAGATCCGGCACCGCCAGCGCCTTCCAGTGGAAGACCAGGTAAGCGTAGTGAATCGCCACGCAGGTGCTGCCGACATTGAACATCACCTGGATCGCCTTCGGCCTCTGTTTGGCGTGCCAGAAGCATTGCAGCACCACGGCGCAAAAGCCCACAATCAGGATCTCGGGCAGGGACAGCTGCGTCAGCCCCACCAGAAGGAACAAGAAATACACCGACATCGTACCGGTGATGCCCGGAAGGCGAACTTTCATCAGCGAGCCGAGCACGGTCACCAACGTAAAAATCAACAACCGGGGCAGGGACTCCGGCTGCCAGGTGAAGAGCTCGTAGATCAGCACTCCGAAACCGGAGGCGATGATCGCGGCGATGTAGAAGGCGGCCGGCTTTTTCATGTACGGATCCTTGCGGCAATCAAAGCAACTCGAGCGCCAAACCCTTGAGTGAGAGACTCCCTTTTAGAATCAGCAGGTTAAGAATGGCTTCCAGCGCTTGTCCCATGGAAGGGGACATTCTGTCATCCTCAGGACGGACAGCTTGTCCTCTCGTCCCTTCAGGGTCTCCGCCGCGCCTACGAAATGCCCCGGATCAGCCGGAGTTGTCCCGACACATGCAGCCGGTAAGAGTACTGCACCATGGCCATCAAAGGCAGGATGAGCAGCGATGGCGCCCAGCCCGCCGCACGGACAGTGGCCACCATGACAGCCGCCGTAGCCGCGCCTACCATGTAAATCGGGAAAGCCCAGAAATAGACCCGCCTCCAAAGCGAAACCACCGAAGTCCGCTCTACCAGCGAAATCACTTCGGCCACGAGGAAGGTATTCGTCAGGAAATGGAGCAACGCGGCGGCGGTGAGGAACAAGGCCAGAGAAGTGTTGGGCCATGTCTCACCGGGAAGCCGGCAAAGCACGTAAACCAACCCAGTGGAAAGGGTCATCGCCCCCAGGTTGAACAGGATTTGAATCGGCTGTGGACGTACCTTGGCGCGCCAGACGGTTTGCACGAGTGGCCCGACTGCCGAGATCGCGAGCGCTTCCACCATGCTGAGCTCGGCAATGGCGACCAGCACGACAACGTAATGGACCGAAATCGTGCCGGTTGTGCCCGGGAGGCCAACTTTCCACGTTGCGGTCATGATCCCCAAGGCGAGGAGCGAGAGGAAGAGCGGCCACTCGAGCGGCTCGAAGCGGCTGAGTGAGAAAGCAGCGGCTGCGAGGGCCACGGCCACAACCATCGCCGTGAAGATCTTCGCGCTGCCCGGAATCTCTCCTGCCGCGGATTGTGCGTCTGCTGGAGGCCCATCTTTCCGCTGGGCGATGCCGCAGAAGAAATGGGCCAGATAAGCTAACGGCACGAGCAGAGCGCATGCCTCGAAGTCTACCCGGTTCCCCTGAATTGGCAGCACGCCTAAAACTGCCGCCCCGACAAGATAGTAGGGAAACGACCACAAATACCACTGGCTGTTGACTTGCCGGAACTGTCCTCCGCCGAGCAGAGACAGCACTCCGGAGACGAGACCGGTATTCAAAGCAAAGTACACAGCGGCGGCGGCAGCCAACAAGGCGGGCCGGAAGGGGAGAACTCCACCCCGGACGAGCGCGGCAAGCGCGATCTGGGCGAGTGCAACGCTGAGGATCTCGTTCGAGAGGTTGAAGATTGCCTGCACTGCTCTCGGGCGCCGGTCAGCCACGGCAAACGTTTGCACCATCGCTGCTGCGGCAGCAGCCAAGACGGCTTCCGGCAGAGTGAAATACACTGCGCCAGCCAGCAGGAAGACGGCGTTGAGTGAGTAAGTGCCCTCCAAACCGGGCAAACGCAGTTTCACCAGGGAAGCAAGGGCCGTGAGGACAGTGAAGACCGCCATTCGCATGGGATCTGTCACTGCGCCTCTGTCGGCTACGGCCAGGACAATCACCCCCAGCCCAAGCAAGGCGATGAGAGCAATATACAACCTGACTCTCAACGGCATGGATTTTTCCTCTGTGTTTGACACGGCAGACCGGTGCTCCTGTCAGTTCTCTCCGTAGATCGCGATGTTCAGGTTCTCAAGCTGCGGTCCGGTGGTGCCCCAAACGATGCCGGTGCCCCAGACTACTCCCGTCCCCCAGACAATCCCTGTGCCAGCGGGATCGCCACCAGTTCCCCACACGACGCCGGTGCCCCACACAATACCCGTACCCCAAACCACGCCCGTCCCCCACACGACACCGGTGCCCCATGTACCGGTCGTGCCCCACGTCACTCCCGCTTCGCTGACCATGGACACTGTGTTGGTGGAAGGCTGGAAGACCACGCGTGGAGATTTGGCTGACGCCGCGGTCAGATCGAAGTTCATCAGGGCTGCCCCGATGTCGAGGTAGCCGGCTCCCACGGTGAAGATGTCGTAGTAGGAGGTGTAGACCTCACCCGTCAGAGGATTCACCGCTGTGCTGGAGCTAGGAAAGCTCTTGGAGGCAGACTTCATGAGTCTTGCCTTTACCAGGTCGGGCGTGAGCCACGGATCCTTTCCGATCATCAGCGCGGCTGCTGCACTGACTGCCGCCGTGGCCATGCTGGTCCCGCTCAACCGGAAGTATGAGGCGCCAACCTTGTTGGCTGCAAAAGATTTTTCCAAGAGGCTCTCGCCTTTCGTGCTCACGGAAACAACGCGGTTGCCCGGAGCGACGATGTCGGGTTTTACGATGAAGTCAATGCTCGTCGGCCCTTTGGAACTGTAGCTGGCAATCGTGTCGTCGCCGCGATCCGGCGTGCCTTCGGAATTCATCGCCCCCACGGTAATCACGTACGGGTCAATGCCAGGGCTCAGGATGGTTCCGTAGCCCTGCGTGCGCTGGTAGTCATAACGGCCGCTGTTGCCGGCGGCTACCACGACCACGATGCCGGCGTTCCATGCAGCCTCCACCGCCTGGCAGAGTGGGTCGTTCAAGTAGCTCCCCTGTGGAGGCCTGCCGAGGGAGAGGTTGATCACCCGAATGTTGTATGTGGTTCTCAGCGCAATCGCCCGCTGGATTGCGGCGATTACGGCACTGTCGCTGCCAATGCCGGCATTATCCAGCACCCTCAGGTTAATGATTCTCGCCTCCGGAGCGAGGCCGAGGTATTTCTGCTTCGAGTCCTTGCCCGTGCCGGCGATCATGCCCGCGACGTGCGTTCCATGCCCATAAATCTCGGCGGTGGGAAGACCAGAGACAAAGCTCTCCTTGTAGACAATGCGAGAGCCGAGATCGGGCGGGTCCGAAACGCCGCTGTCGATCACTGCCACCCCGACATCTTTACCCTTGTACCCGAATTGCCATGCGTAGTTGGCTCCCGTGGTGGGCGCTGTCAGGTCCAGCAACTGAACCACCTGCCGGTCCGGGTTGATGTATTCCACGTCCGGATCCGCGGCGAGCGCTTCCAGTTCCTTCGCTTTCAGGGTGTAGAGCCCCGACTTGATGAACTCAAACTTCGTCTTGATTTTTCCGGAACGCTTGAGGATCTTTTGATCTTCTTTCTCGCCAGGGACTTCCTTGAACCGGATAATGACCTCGATTTCTTTCTCTTTATTCTTGAGGTCAAGATCCTTGGCCAGTTTCGGTTGCCCGACAAGTAAGGGTGCGGCCAGAGCAGCAGCCCACAAAAGGTTGAAACAGTTCCTGTTCATGATCGTCCTCCTCCAGCCGTTCCTAGTTCTCTCCATGGATGGCAATGGCCACCGCACCCGGAGTTCCAATCCCTGACATGGCGGCAAGAGCGCCAGACGAGGTCGAGGGAGGACCATCCGGATTGACTGTCGTCCCCCATACGGCTCCGGTACCCCAAATTGCGCCAAAACCCGCTGCGGTCTGGGTACCCCACACAGCTCCGGTGCCCCAGACGGCGCCTGTTCCACTGACGACCTGTGTGCCCCATACCGCACCCGTACCCCACACGGCGCCCGTCGAGCAGGTGCCCCACACGGCACCGGTGCCCCATACGGCGCCAGTGCCCCACACTGCACCGCTGCCGCAGAGCATGCCAACCGTCCCGTCTGCAGTGCTGAACTGCACTTTCGGAGAAAGCGCCGTTCCGGTGACCGCTTCCGTGTTGTTGAGCGCCGCCCAAATGTCGAGATAGCCCGAGCCCACGGTGAAGAGGTCGTATTGGCTTGTGTAGCGGTTTCCTGTCAGGGGATCGGTTGCGATGCTGTACAGCGGGAAGGTTTTCGAGGCTGTCTTCATCAGTCTCGCCTTCACTTGGTCGGGAGTGAGGCTGGGGTCCTTCTGAAGCAGTAACGCTGCCGCGCCACTCACCACCGGCGCCGCCATGCTGGTACCGCTCAGCCAGAAATAGGTGTTGTCGGAGCCATTTGTACCGTTGTTCGCATAGAAAGTCCCAGCCACAATGTTGGATGGGTACAGATAGGGCAACCCAACCTGCATGTTGTACGACGTGTACATCAACGACACCACGCGGTTGCCAGGAGCCACGATGTCCGGCTTGACGACATGATCGACCGGTGTAGGGCCCTTCGAACTGTAGCTGGCGATTTGGTCATCGCTGCGCGAAAGCGTCCGCAGGGTTTTCATGGCCCCTACCGTGATTACGTAGGGATCGTTCGCCGGCGATGCGATCGTTGCATACCCTTCGGTTCCCGCCGAGTTATTGCGGCCTTCATTGCCGGCCGCTGCCACGACGACGATCCCCGCTTTCCATGCCCTTTCGACCGCCTGGCACAGCGGATCGTACTCGTAAGATTCGATCACCGGGCGGCCCAAAGACAGGTTGATGACCCGGATGTTATAGACCGTTCGCAATTGGACGGCGCGGTCGATGGCGGCGATCACCGAGCTGTCGCTGCCCCGGCCCGAGGAGTCCAGCACGCGGAGATTTACCAGGTTGACTCCGGGCGCGATGCCTCGGAATGTCTTCGTGTACCACTGCCCGGTCGACGAGTAACCGCTGCCGCCAATGATCCCGGCAACGTGCGTTCCGTGGCCGAATTCATCGTCCACCAGCGATGCTGCCTGGCGGCTCTTCGGCGTCAAGAACGACTCTTGGTAGACGATCCTGGTTTTGTTGGTCCCCTTTGCCTTGACGGCGCTGAACTTGAGGTCCCAGTGGTTCGCAATTCCGCTGTCGATCACCGCGACGCCCACACCCGTGCCGTTCCAACCATAGTTGGCGGCGATGTCAGCGCCCACCGCCGGGCTCGTGTAGTCGAGCGCCTTGAACACCGTCCTGTCCAACGAGACGTAGCGGATGTTCGGATTCTTCTCCAGGGCTGCCAGCGCGTTCACCGGAACGCTGCGCACCTCCGCGCCGATGAGTGGCAGCTCACCCCGCTTCACGCTTTCGGCTACCGAAAGTTTTCCTGCTTCCGCCGGATTGACGAATTGAATGATGACGTCAACCTTCGTTCCGGGCTTCAGGCCTTCCAAATCGGGTGAAATCCTCTTCGGAGCGGCGTATGCGGCCGCCGCAGTCCATAAGGTGATGCCCACCACTGCTGATCCAAAGTATTGCGTTCGCATCTTGAGTCTCCTTTGTGCCTCAGCTTCCTTTACAGCAACAGTTGGAAAAGCGGCCTTTATTCCTCCCCTAGTTCTTCGGATGTGCCCCAAACGATTCCGGTCCCCCAGACAATTCCAGTGCCCCAAACGATCCCTGTCCCTTGGACACCACCCGTCCCCCAAACAATGCCGGTTCCCCAGCAGACCCCGTTCGTGCTAACGTTGGAGCCCCAAACCACGGCTGTGCCCCAAGTGACACCGGTGCCCCACACCACGCCGGCGGGGAACACCATGCTCACGGTCTTTGTCGAGGCGTTGTAGACAGCCGATGGAGACTGTGCCGTACCGGAAACCACATCGTTGTTGTTCAGCGCCGCCCAGACATCCAAGTACCCCGCGCCAACGGCAAAAACGTCGTAGTTACTCAGATAGGTGATGCCGGTAGCGGGATCCGTGGCCATGGTCGACCCAGGAAAGCTCTTAAAGGCGGTCTTCATGAGCCTGGCCTTCACCTGGTCAGGTGTCAGGCCTGGGTCCTTCTGGAGCATCAGCGCGACAGCGCCGCTCACGACCGGAGCAGCCATGCTGGTGCCGCTCATCCGGAAATACTGGCTTGTGGTGCCGGACACCGACACTCGATTACCCGGATAGCTGTTCCAGAGCAGGCTGCCGGACCGC
The DNA here is from genome assembly GCA_964460395.1 of uncultured Solibacteraceae bacterium. Taxonomy (GTDB): domain Bacteria; phylum Acidobacteriota; class Terriglobia; order Bryobacterales; family Bryobacteraceae; genus CAYWQS01. The sequence goes on from CAYWQS010000057.1 coordinate 12,516, forward strand.
ATTGGCGCCACAACACGGTTGCCGGGCGCTACAAGGTCGGGTTTCACGATCCGATCCAGCGCCGTAGGGCCCTTCGAACTGTAGCTCGCGATGTGATCGTCGTTGCGGGACGCCGTCTCCCGCGACTTCATTGCCCCAACCGTGATCACCTGCGGGTGATTTGCCGGCGACAGGATGGTGCCGTACCCCTGGGTACCGTATGCGTTGTTCCGGCCTTCGTTGCCCGCGGCGACCACCACGACGATTCCAGCCGCCCAAGCCCGTTCTACCGCCCGGCAGAGGGGATCAAGCTGGTAGCTTTCCATCACCGGCCGTCCCAGCGAAACGTTCAGCACCCGGATGTTGAACTGGTTCTTCAACTGGATGGCCCGGTCGATCGCCTGAATCACGGAAGCATCCGTGCCGCGGCCGTTTCCGTCCAACGCCTTGAGCACGACAATATTCGCTCCCGGTGCGATGCCCCTGTTCTTAAAGCCATCAACTGTGGAGCCATTGCCGGCAATGATTCCAGCCACGTGAGTCCCATGGCCGAAATCGTCGTTCGTGGTGCTGTCGACGAGGCTCTCCTTGTAGACCACCCGCGCGCCATAGTCGTTGTGAGCAGTGAATCCGCTGTCAATCACCGCCACACCCACGCCGCTTCCCGTCCAACCGTAACTTTGGGCAATGGCGGCTGTCGAGGTTTCCCGGGCGAGAGACAACGACGGCGTCAATGACCGGTTTGGCGTGATGTAGAGGACGTCTGGATCCTCTTCGAGTTTCTTGAGAATGCCCGGCGGCACTCGCAGGACCAGAGCCTCAATGATGTTGAGTTCGGTCTTGATCGTCGCTCCCCAGCCGGTCAATTTGCTGAGTTGCGCCACACCCGGCCGGTATTTGAACTGAACGATCATCTCGTTGGATTGTCCAGGGGGCAGCTTGTCGAAATCCTTCGACTTTTTGGGCGCCGCAAACGCAACGGTTGCCAGCAGGACGGCAACGAAAAGACGGATTGCAGTTTTCATGGTAAGGGGCAAAGCTCCGCCGCCGTTTAAGCAGGGTTGGGGCCAAATCCCAACTTGTTGAAAATGCAAGGGTGAGTAGGACAAGAGCCGTCGTTGACCGGACAGATCGTCCCAAGGTACCAGACAGTTCGTCCTGTGGGCGGCAGTACCTAAGCCCAGAATTGTCTAGTACATCCGGCCCAATCGTGGTGAGTCAGTACGTAGCTTTCAGATCTTCGCCGACCGGCCGGAACTGCTGTAAGGCAGCGCGGTAGGCGGAGTGCCCAGTGAACAGGAACCGGTGGAACTCCTGCAGCGTTCTTACCCCATCCCGCCAATCCAGGAACGACGCCAACGATTCGCGTTCCTTCCTCCTCCGGGCGGTCAACGCCTCAGCGGCGATGCCCACGTCCGGCGAACTGACGAAAGCCAGCGAATACGGGCTGGCGTACGGCAGCAGGCTAAACGCCCATGAAAACACAGCCTCAGTTCGCGGCAGATGGAAGTCCGAGGTAACCACCAGCAGGCGCCGCCATCCCGCCGGTTCTGCGTGAACGCAGCGGGCAAAGTAAGCGTTGCCCAGGGTGTCGAGCGAGGAAGCTTCTTGAAAGATTCGTTCGGCAGGCACGCCCCGGCTCAGCAGAAACCGCCCCCCGGCAGCGGCTTCATAGATTGGAAAACCATTCCCGTCCAACGGGTGAGGCTTGTATACAGTGCCTGCGCTCAGCACGGCAATGGGCGCTTCGCCCGCCCATTCGAGAGCGAGTTCCAGCCTCGCCTCCACCCAGGGAGGCAGGGAACCGTCCTCGCGCAACCCACCGCCCAGCACCAAGACTGCGTCGAAGGGCTCGTTCACTGCTTCTTCTGGCCCCACGCGTCCGCCCAACTGCCAGCAGCAGCGGGCCCGGATTTCGTGTCGGCCGGCCGCCCACTGCCCGCCGGTGCTTTCAAATCGTCCAGAACCAGGCGGAGCATGGCCTCGAAGAGCGCGGCGCGCGGAAATTTGGAATCGCCCATGGCCAGCGCGACTCCCAGGTGGTCGGCGTTCACCACCCCCAGCAGTTTCGACTCCGGCACAATGGCATCGCGCCGCAGCAATTGCCCGTCGTTTTCCTTCTCCCAAGATTGCAGCATCTTCCAGGTAGAGCGGGAGGTGGACGGGATCGTCTTTTCATCCGCCACGGCCACCAGCGAATAAGTGGGCACATACGGGTGCGGATACGAGGCGAGGAAGCGCACCCGGACGTCGGTCTTGAGGCTCTCAAAGCCGCGCGACAGGTCCCCTTCGCAGTTCATCTTCCCGTCCGACTTCCGGAGATATTGCTTGGCTTGCTCAGGCAGCGCATCCGCGATGGGCGATCCACCAGATGCTCCGGCCGCACTAATAAATGCGGCTACGCGTGGCCGGATCTCGGGGTAGAGCGCGAGGGCAGTCTGAATGTCCGGTGTGCCCTTGCTGTATCCCACCAGAATGAATTGCCGTTCATCCTTATTCGACTCCTCGCGAATCCAATCCGCAATCTGCCGCGCGTTCGTTTCGCTCGATTCGTTGGGTACGGAAAGCAGGTCCGTCTTCAACCCGTATTTGTCGCCTGTCACCTTGCGGCCGAGATCGAACGCCTGCGCGTCCACGCACGTGTTTAGAATTCCGGGCACCACAAGCACGCGGTAGGCATTCGAGAGGGGATGGAGCGGCAGATCCGCTTTCCCAGGCGTCCGGATCCAAGGTGCGCAGTTATCAAAGCCTTCCCCGTCCGGTGAGTTCTGTTTCATCACCGAACAGAAGTAGTCTCCGAATCGCTGACTGACGTTGGTCTCATCCGGTCTCATGTAGATCACAAGAATTCGCCCGTCAGAGAAAAACTCCTGTCCGTGGGCCGTTTTCGCCTTCGTGACGGTGTCCTTGGGCGTCACATAGTCCAGCTTCACCACCTGACCGGAATGTTTCAACGAATCGCCGATGAAATCCCGTTCCTTATCGGTGTCGGGGTCGATCCGGTGGGTGATACCTCCCGTGCGCTGGTCCCGGTCAAATCCGACGTCGTGCGTACCGGCGCCTACGATCAAGGGCATGCCTTCGACTTGGAACGGCGCATCCCACACCCGGAAATGGTGCCGTTCTGCAACTGTCATCACCGGATCGGACATTGCGAAACCGTAATCCTGCACACGGTCAAAAACCATGAGCGGACTCATCGGGATGGTCAAGTAAGCCTGGCGTGAGAGGGTCGCCAGAGCGCCGCGCAGGATCGTGTCCTTGACAGACGCGTCCACTGTGACCCAGCCGACCGACAGCAGCGCTGTTTTAACACGCTCTAGCGGTGCACCCACCACGAGAAAATTCACCCGGTCCCCGGGGGTTCCGTCCGGGTCTACCACCCGGCGAGGGATCTTTGCGAGGATCTCCTCTGTAATCTTGGGTAAAGGCCCTGTATATTCGGGTAACTCCCCGCCTTTCTCGAGCAGGGTAAGCTTCACCTGAAAACGCCCGGAGGGTCGGGCTGAACGGTCCTGGTTAATTCCGAGGAATAAGCGACCGGATACTATCATCCGCGACTCGCGGCGTGCGCCGACAAGGAAGGGACGCGAGGCCTCGTTTTGGTTGACTCGTCCCACCACCGCGCCCCGGCCCGCATCATTCACAGGGAATGCCCGCATCAAGTCGCGCCAGCCTCGCGACAAACCATCGGGCCCGGCCGGCTGCGCCGAGTCCGGGTATTTTAGCTCGCCCGACGATTCGAAGAGGATCAGATCCCCGGGCTGAACATCAATCCCCGTATCGACCCACCCCCTGTCGCCCGGCACCTCCAGAGTTTTCGTGGGCCGGTCTTGTCCCCATGCCATCAGCCCCACGATTGCCAGCAGGGCGGCGCAACGTGCCATCTGCTCCCCTCCCTTGCTTCACTCTATCCAAACAGCGGATCTTCGGGCGCTACTCCTCAAACGCATCCTCCGCGGCGGCCCCATGCCTTTGCAACTCGAAGACGAAGCGTTCCCGGTCGGGATGCCTCGCCGTATGTACAATCCTGCGCCCATCTGCCGCCGCAACAACGTAGCGGTAGAGCACTCGGCGTCCGGGTCCAATCACCCGGTCCGCCCGGCGCGCCTCCGCGACCTCAGCCCAAGGGATAAACACCCGCCGTCCCAACAGCCAGTGGCTGGCAACACCCCGCAGTTCGATGCGCAAGTCCCTAGGCCAAGCCAGGATCAGCAGCAGCGAAAGCCCCCCCAGCGCACTGAGTTCGATCACCGTGCGTTCCCTGCTTTGATGCGTCAGAAGGCAGCCTGCCGCCGTCACTGCATTGACGAATAACCCGCAGATCACAAGAAATTTGCTGCTGAGAGCGGCAGGGAAGTGAATTGTCTCGGGGTCGTACCGGTCTCGATAAGAGGCCACGGTGTCATTATGACCCGGTTGGCCGACGGGAGAGTGGCCCCGAACTCCAGTTTCGCTACATCCTGTCCGGGTGTTGAGAATTTCAGCACAGAGTTTCAGGTCTGCTATACTGTTTATGGCAGATAAGCCACGGTCAAATCCATGGTAGTAATGGGGAGTAGTCAATCTGCCAGACAAGGTACTTATTCATGCCGAAACGGATTGATGTAACGGAACTCATCCTCCGGGACGCACATCAAAGCCTCATGGCCACCCGCATGGCCATGGAGGACATGGTGCCGGCCTGTGAGGATATCGACAAGGCAGGCTATTGGTCAGTGGAATGCTGGGGGGGAGCCACATTTGACTCCTGCATCCGCTTCTTGAACGAGGATCCTTGGGAGCGTCTGCGGACCTTCCGCAAACTGTTGCCGAATTCCCGCCTGCAGATGCTGCTGCGCGGACAAAACCTGCTTGGCTACCGTCACTACGAGGACGGTGTAGTGGACCGCTTTGTGGAGAGGGCAGCCGAGAACGGCATGGATGTTTTCCGGGTGTTCGACGCGCTCAATGACATCCGGAACGTCCGGCGGTCGATCAAGGCGGTGAAGCGTGCGGGAAAGCATGCACAGGGTACAATCTGCTACACGATTTCGCCGCTGCACACAGTGACGGGCTACGTCGAAATGGCCGAGCAACTGATGGAACTAGGGTGTGATTCCATCTGCATCAAGGACATGGCTGCCCTGCTGAAGCCGCAACCTGCCTACGACATCGTCAAGGCGATCAAGCAGGCTTGCGGTCAGGAAACCCGCGTCCACGTTCACGTCCACGCCACGACGGGCGTCACCATGGTGAGCCTGATGAAGGCGATCGAAGCCGGCGCTGATTGTGTTGACACTGCTATCAGTTCTCTCAGCCTGGGGCCTGGCCATAACCCGACGGAAAGTCTGGTTGAGATGCTGGAAGGGACCGGCTATGAGTGCAATCTGGACATGGAGCGCCTGCTCCGCATCAAGGAGCATTTTGCCAAGGTCCGGCCCAGATACACCGAGTTCCTGTCCAACATTGTGGGTGTGGAGACAGAGATCTTCACCAGTCAGATCCCCGGCGGCATGATCTCCAACATGGAAAGCCAGCTGAAGCAGCAAGGCGCCGCGCACCGGATCAAGGAAGTGCTTGCCGAGGTGCCGAATGTCAGGAAGGATTCTGGTTATCCTCCGCTGGTAACCCCCTCGAGCCAGATTGTCGGAACCCAGGCTGTTTTCAACGTGATGATGGGGCGCTACAAGGTGCTTACCGGAGAGTTTGCTGATCTCATGCTCGGCTACTACGGCGCTACCATTGGCTCGCGTGACCAGGAGGTTCTGAACTACGCCCAGAAGCAGGCCAAGAAGGAACCGATCCACTGCCGCCCGGCGGACCTGCTGAAGCCCGAATGGGACCAGCTCCGAGCCTCGGCAATCGCGCTCCAGGGTTGCGATGGCTCCGACGAAGACGTGCTGACCTACGCCATGTTCCCCCAAGTCGCGCCCAAATTCTTCTCTACGCGTCACGAAGGCCCCAAGAATCTCGGGAAGGATCCGGCGGCGAAACCAGCGGCTGCTTCGCCCTCCCCCAAGGACGGCAAAGGGCCCGTCACTTCGACCATCACCTACGAAGTCAAGATTAACGGCAAGTCCACGAAAGTGACGGTGTCGCCAGCGTAATCGTCCTGGAAGCCGGGGTTGGGTTTGGCCGGCTCAGGCGAGCAACCGCCCGGATGCCCTGCCGGCCCGCCCCGGCTCCCTCGGAATGCGGATTTAAGACGTAAGAATCTCAGAAGGAATTCAACTCCATGTCCGACTCGATGGAAAAAAGATTGCAAACGCTGCGGAAACGGCGTGAACACGTCATGCTGGGCGGCGGGGCCGACAAACTGGACAAACACCGCCAGTCAGGAAAACTCACCGCCAGGGAGCGGATCGAGGAACTGGTGGATGCCGGGAGCTTTCAGGAGACGGGACTTTTTGCGCAGCACCGTGCGACCCTCTTCGGAATGGCCGGCAAAGAATTGGCGGCCGATGGTGTAGTGACGGGCGCCGCCTCCGTTCGTGGTCGGCTCGTCCATTTGGCAAGCCAGGATTTCACGGTGGCCGGCGGCTCGGCGGGTGAACTCCACTCGAGCAAGGTGGCCGAAATCATGCTGCAGTCGCTCAAGACGGGTTCCCCGTTTGTCTTCATTAACGACTCGGGGGGCGCTCGAGTTCAGGAAGGTATCGACTCGCTTTCCGGCTACGGCAAGGTCTTCTACACGAACGTCATGCTCTCGGGCGCCGTGCCTCAGGTGGCCCTTATTTGCGGCCCGTGCGCGGGTGGTGCGGCTTACTCACCGGCGCTTACCGACTTCATTATTCAAACCCGCAAGGCCCAGATGTTCATCACTGGCCCACAGGTCATCAAGCAGGTCACCGGCGAGACCGTCACCGCCGATGAACTGGGCGGCCCTGATGCGCACATGGTGAACTCCGGGGTCATTCACTTTGTCGCCGGGGATGATCGTGAGGCGGTGCTTATCTGCAAGAAACTGCTCAGCTTTCTTCCGCAGAACAACCTCGAGGACCCGCCCATGGAGCCAGGCAACTACACTTGCGAGCCGGACCCCAGCCTGAATGAACTCGTGCCCGTCGACGGCAAACGCCCATATGACGTTCGCGAAGTGATCATTCGCGTGATCGACAACGCCGATTTCCTCGAAGTGCAGGCCGGTTACGCTCCCAACATTGTGATCGGCTTCGCTCGCGTCTGCGGCCGCCCGGTGGGCGTCATCGCGAACAACCCGAAACAGATGGCGGGCGTTCTGGACATTAACGCTTCCAACAAGGCCTCCCGCTTCATCCGCTTCTGCAACGCCTTCAACATCCCGCTGATCACCTTCGTTGATGTCCCTGGCTTCCTTCCTGGCGTTCAGCAGGAATACGGCGGCATCATCCGGCACGGCGCCAAGATGCTGTTCGCTTACTCGGCCGCGACGGTACCGAAGATTACGATTGTCCTCCGGAAGGCATATGGGGGCGCCTACCTGGCGATGTGCTCCAAGGATCTTGGCGCCGACCGTTGCATCGCCTGGCCCACCGCCGAAATCGCCGTCATGGGCGCCGAAGGGGCGGCTGAGATCGTGTTCCGAAAAGAGATCAGCGAGGCCGAGGACAAGGCTGCCAAGCGCAAGGAAATGATCGAGAAGTACCGCGAAGCATTCTCGAATCCCTTCGTGGCCGCTGGCCGCCGCCTCGTGGACGACATTATCGAACCGGCCGAAACCCGGAAATACATTGCACAGTCCTTGGAGTTCCTGCTCACCAAGCGGGAACTGCGGCCGCAGAAGAAGCATGGTCTGATTCCGCTGTAGGCGCGGAGAAAAGGCCAGGAGGACCGAATATGGGAAGCCCCACCACCAAGTCAATGGCCGAGGAGTTGGAAATGCTCCGGGCCCAGATTGAGGCGCTCAACGCCCGGCTGGCTGAGTTGCAGAAGGCAGCCGGGTTGGCGCAACCGGCTGCCCCGGTTGCCGCAGCCGCACCGCCGGTGTCCGAAACCATCTCTGAGGAGATCCTGATTGCCCTGTCAGCCGCCGTGGCGGCCTACCTGGGCAAACGAGCACCCATTCGTCATGTCCGGCTGCTGGGAACAACCGCCTGGGGCCAGCAGGGACGCGTCAGCATCCAGGCGTCTCACGGATTGAACGTCCAGCACAGCAAGTAGGAGCCCGCCAGCGTGAAACTGAAAATTACGATCGAGAACAAAGTCTACGAAGTCGACGTGGAGGCCAGCGAACCCGAACCAGCGCCTCTGCCTCCCGTGGGCTACATGATGCAGCCGGCGGCTGTCCGGGTACCCGCTGCCCCCGCCGCCAAACCATCCGCCGACGAAGGTCCGGTCAATGAAGACAAAGTCTGCCGAAGCCCGATCAACGGTATCGTTGTCAAGGTGGTGGCGCAGGCCGGGCAGGCCATTCAACCCGGTGACACTCTGCTGGTGCTTGAAGCCATGAAGATGGAGACCAACATTACCTCCCCGGTCTCGGGCAAAGTGGCCAAGCTCCGCGTGGAACAGGGGGCCAGCGTCAACGCCGGCCAGATTCTGGTGGACTTCGAATAGGAGACCCAGCCATGTCATTTCCCGGTTTCGAACTGATAGACCACGTCGCCATCTCTGTCCCGCAAGGGCAACTCGAGGACACCGTCAACAAATACAAGGCTTTGGGCTTCACAGAAGTGCACCGCGAGGAGGTGCACGGCAAGCACCAGGTGCGGGAGGTTCTTCTGCGGATCGGATCGAGCCAAAACCTCGTCCAACTACTCGAGCCCCTGAGCCCGGAATCGCCGGTTGCCAAGATGCTTGAAAAAAATGGCGGGCGGGGCGGCTTTGCCCATCTCGCTTTTCGCGTGGCCGACATCCAAGCCGCCTATGCCTATATGAAGCAGAAGGGCTTTACCCTGACGCAGGAACCCGGCCCGGGCTCCCGCGGAACGATGATTTTCTTTGTTCACCCCAAGGACTTCAGCTACTTAATCGAAGTTGTGCAGGAGGGCGCCGCGCATGCCTGACGACCCACTGCCTCTCCGCTTGCGGGACGATTTCCCTCCAGTCCCGACCGCAGACTGGGAAGCCGCGATCCATGCGGACCTCAAGGGTGCGGACTACGAAAAAAGGCTGATCTGGAAGACTGAAGAGGGCTTGGCCGTGAAGCCCTACTACCGCCGCGAACATCTCCCGCCGGGCGATCTTGCTCCGGGGCAGTTCCCGTTCACTCGCGGCACTGCGCGATCCTGGAAGATCGCGGAGACCGCTGAAGTTGGTCCCAACACCATCGAGGCGGGCCGCTGGCACGAAAAGGGCGCGACGGCCGTCGAAGAGATCGCCTTTGCCCTGGCGGAAGGCGCCAGCCGGTTAGCGGATGCCCCCAGTGCTGAACAAGAAGCAGCAAACCTCTGGTTTGTCTTCTCGATTGGTTCGAACTACTTCATGGAGATCGCCAAGCTGCGCGCCGCCCGCCAGTTGTGGGCCCAGGTGGCGGCGGCTTTCGGCATTCCTGCCGGCGAGGAATGCCGCATGCGCATCCACGCGCGCACGGCGCTGGACAACAAGTCGATTTACGACCCTTACACCAACCTGCTCCGCGCCACGACCGAGGCCATGTCCGCCGCGCTTGGCGGTTGCGATGCCCTCACCGTTGTTCCCGCCCGGTTTTCCTCACGGCTGGCGGTGAACGTGCAACACATTCTGCAAGAGGAAGCTCACTTGGACGGGGTGGCGGATCCGGCGGGAGGGTCCTACTATGTCGAGGCTCTGACGGACGCGTTAGCCCGTGAGGCCTGGACACTGTTTCAACAGATCGAAGCGCAGGGCGGCTTCGAGAATGCCCAAGAATTCATCAACCAGCGCGTGGCTGCTTCGCGAGCCGCCAAGGAAAAAGCCGTGGCGTCCCGCCGCCGGGTGATGGTGGGCGTGAACAACTATCCCGATCTGACCGAGAAGGCGTTGGACGCGGCAGGTGCTCTGGATGTCTCTGATTGGCGCATGGCGCGCCCATTTGAGGAGATCCGCCTGCGTATGGAGCGCCACGCGAACTCAACCGGCAAGACTCCGACTCTGCAGTTGCTTAAGCGTGGTGACCTCAAAATGCGCATGGCGCGCGCCACTTTCTGCTTGAACTTCTTCGGCTGCGCCGGATTCGAGATCGTCGAGAGTGAACAACTGGACCCTGCGGCCGACCTGATTGTGCTCTGCTCATCTGACGCTGAGTATCTTGATCTGGCCCGTGAAATTGTCCCGCAAGCCAAAGCGCCGGTTCTGGTGGCCGGAAATCCCAAAGAGGACATCGAGGAACTGAAAGCCGCCGGGGTGGCAGGTTTCGTCCACATCCTCTCCAACCAGATCGAAACGCTCAATGAGTGGCTGGAACGTCTGGGGGTGCAACGCTGATGCCTCGTCCTGATTTCTCCCGCATTTCTTACCGGCCGGAGTCCACCAGCACGGCCCCGGCTGCACCTTCCGAATGCCTGTGGAACACTCCCGAGCAGATTGGCGTTAAGCCCTGGTATACCGCTGCAGACTTGGCGGACATGGAGCACCTCGACTACGCCGCCGGCCTGCCGCCGTATCTCCGCGGGCCCTACTCCACCATGTACGTCCTCCGGCCGTGGACCATCCGCCAGTATGCGGGCTTTTCCACCGCCGAGGCCTCCAACGCTTTCTACCGCCGCAACCTGGCGGCCGGCCAGAAGGGACTTTCGGTGGCGTTCGATCTGGCCACGCACCGCGGCTATGATTCCGACCATGAACGCGTCAAGGGCGATGTCGGCAAGGCCGGCGTAGCCATCGATTCCGTCGAAGACATGAAGATCCTCTTCGACCAGATCCCTCTCGACCAGATGTCGGTTTCCATGACCATGAACGGCGCAGTGCTGCCCATCATGGCCTTCTACATCGTGGCCGCGGAGGAGCAGGGCGTCCCTACCCAGAAACTTACCGGCACCATCCAGAACGACATTCTCAAAGAGTTCATGGTGCGCAATACATACATTTATCCGCCTGCTCCCTCCATGCGGATTATCGGCGATATTTTCCGCTATTGCGCAGGTAATATGCCGAAATTCAACTGCATCTCGATCTCCGGCTACCACATGCAGGAAGCAGGGGCCACGGCTGATATCGAGCTGGCCTATACGCTGGCCGATGGGCTCGAGTACCTCCGCACCGGCCTGCAGGCCG
>CAYWQS010000058.1:0-22713 GCA_964460395.1 uncultured Solibacteraceae bacterium
CTTGATAACTGGTGGGCCGTGCAGGAGTCGAACCTGCGACCAACTGGTTAAAAGGCGAAGCTGTTTTTGTGGGCGTAATCAATTCAACAAGTTACGGAGCGCCCGTTGCACACAAAAGCAGCAAAACGCCCATTTGAGCCGTTTGAAGTGGCACAAAAGTGCCACACGAAAAAATTTTTTGAGTGTCGCTTACGCAAGGATTCGCACGCACGGCGAAATGATACGCTGCGCGACGCAAGGTGGTCACCCAACATGCTCTCCAGATCCTGGATCTGTCACGCGCGTTCTCGGCGCCCTTCCTACTCTTTTCGGCGCCGCGCCTCTTTCTCCAATCTCTCCTTTTCGATTTCGCGCGACCGAGTTACATGAAGAACCGAAACTGATACGGCGCGCTCCCCAAACCGTGCATGCGCTTAACCACTCGCGCGAGTACCTTCGCGTACCCAATAGTTACGGGTAGCGGGTCATACAAAGCATCATTGTTCCAGTCCATTTTCGAAAGCGCGAGTATGGCGCGCGCGGTCTCGTCCCAAGGCCCGTGGCCGGCGTGCCGTACCAAGCGCACCGGTACGGGTGTACCTCGAGCACCCTGAAAGTATTGCCGATCGCTAATGCCACGTACGTCACCATGGGTCCACAGCAACGCTTCTCGCGGACCGAGACCCATCAGCGTACCGCGCGAAACCGGAAAGGCTGCGGGCTTTCCCTTCTTCGCGCCATCATCACCGTCGATCCGAATTCCGCGCCAACCAACGTCTTCAACGATCTGCAAGAGATCGACCGCCTCGCACAGATGAAGGGCTTCCATGCAACCATCGATCTCGTCCGGCTTAAATTCGGTTGTCTTATGGACCATCACACGGCGCGGCGAGCTACCAGCATGACGGCGACGGTATAGTTCCAACGAACGTGTCATCACGCGGAACATCTCGGTACGTGAGAGGAATGGATTGTCGCATTGGACCTCCACTTCGTGGGCATCATAGGCAACAAACTCCAAGCCCGAGCCTTCAGCGTCAAAAACCTGGCTGCAGCAGGTAACAAAGCGAGGCCGGTCCGATTCGACCGGGCGCACGGCGTAGGAGATTCCGATGTAAACAGTTTCAGGGTCCATCTCAGCCAGCTTCCAGGGCACGCCACCGGCCTTGGCATAAAGCGCTAACCCAATGCGCCACATCACACTAGCTCGATCTGGATAGGCGAGCGCCTTGTCCTCGCGTACCAACTGGACAGGGAGTCGACGGGTGGCTGTTGCGGCTTTTAGGTGATCATGCAGATCAAAATCTTCGCCTGACGCCCCGACGTAGCCAGCTGCCCAGCGTTGAGGAATGTAAATGAACAGCACATCAAAATCATTGCGTTGGGTGTCGAGGCGCTGAATGGCGCGCACCAGCCGCTCGGCCAACACAATGTGCGGTGTTGATGAATCGCAGAATTCAGCCTCAAGTTCTTTGTCGAGCTCAACGTGGCAGCTACCACCGGCGGCTTTCATATGAAGACCGAAAACGCGCTGAAAACCGGGTCACTCCGGCAGATAGTCTCTTCGCTCGCTGGGTTTGGCTGGCGCGTTGAGCTGCTTCAAGAAATCGTAAAGGCGGTGGCTCTCACCCTCAGGTGCCAACGTGGCGACGCGGATAGGATCCGGCACCAAGCCGCTGGAGTGCGGACCGAATCGCAGCAGGCCCCGCAGCGGGTGAATGTCCTGGTCAGATGCGCGATCAGGATGGAAGGCCAGTTTTGGTTCAGGCAACCAAACATGAGGAAAAATCTCGCTGCTCATGCTCCAGCCCTCCTCGAAAAGGCGGTAACCCCAGAGATAGAAAAAACGGCATCGACACCATCACCGATTTCCAGCGCGCGCAGATCGCTGCCGGCAAGTAGTTCAGCCCAAAAATCGACGAGATCGTTGAGTTGCCGGTTATAGCGCTTAACCGTCCTTTCACGAGAAAAATCTGCGGCAGCCGCCTTATTGGCATCGGTGATGCCATCGAAGACGGTCCGCGGTTCGATCAACAACCACAGGCGGTCATCGGCCCAGTCGAGCCGAATTCCAACACCTTCACGCCAACGTAATCCGGAACCACCTGCGACCGCACCACCGAGCGAGCCGGCCAGACGTTTCAGTGGCGCCCATGTGCTGTCCGCTGGATCAGTCGGTGCTAGCAGATCCGTGCTTCGTCGGCGAACGACGTCTAGACACCGATGGCGCTGGATCGCCCGAGTCAGTGCATCGCGCAGGAGACCGCGTTCGCCAGAATCATAGCGAAGCCGTTTTGTCTCGATGGTGTGCAAGTCAAATTCCGTGATGCCGTATGGCTCGAAAGCCTTACGCACATCAGCGTCCCTACCATATGCCAATACTCCGGCCCGAGTGCGAGCAATCAATACGTCCACACCGGCCTTTTGAACTGCATCGCGCGCTTCAGCAAAGCCGCCGATCTGGCACACTACACGCCGGCACACGTTGGGCGTACGGACTACCGGTAACGCATTGAGGCGCACTACTGGCCAACCACGACTTCCGTTTGGACGCGAAGCGTCGCTCCAGCGCCGACGCTCCGTAGCGAAAGCATCAAGCACGGTCGTGTCGATACCCTTCACCAGACGGATGAGATCTCGCATTACCTCGTCGAAGTTTTCCACACGCACTAGCCCAGCTTCCACTCCCGCCGCCTTCGCGCTCAACAGTAACTGCTGAACGCGGGGGAGCGGCGGTTCTTCGCCGCGATGCAGCCAAAAGAGCCCCAACTGGAACGCGTCCCTGTGCTTTAGTGCCTCCTCGAGCGCGTCCATGATGGAATCGTCACGGCCGCTGTAGCCAACTACCACGAGTCCGAAGCGCCGGCAGGAGTCGATGAGGATTTGCCTCAGCCGTTCGTCTTGGTGGCGCAGTTCGTCGCCAGTATTCTTTAAGCGGCGCGACCGAAAATCCCCATGCAGTTTGACCTCCACGGGCCAGCGTCCTTGCGTAATGCATTGCGCTGCCAAGTCCGGCGCGTCAAGGGCCACACAAGTCAGCGCCCCCGTTCCGCCGTACACCTTGGCACAGCCATCAGCAATGAGTGGATCGAAGTTCGTAGTCCACACAAGGCGGGTGAGTTGCGCACGCATTAGTGTCGCGAGAGCGAGGTGGCCATAGGAAGGCTTCGCCCCGGCCATCTTGGCATCCAAATAGGCGCGCCGGTCGACTTCGGCCGGATAGGTCGCCTCGAAAAGCGCGGCATATTCTTCCGGCGAACCTGGCGGCGTGAAGTTCTTTGTCGAATCGATATGAGCTTGCAACTGAGCGCGGATCGCCGAATTCGAGAGATCCGCGACTGACTGCGGCGAGACTCGGCGCTGGCTGATATGCAACTGTTGCTTGAACTCCCACACCATGTCCGACGCAGTTGGTATACCGGCTGACGCTGATGCTCCAGCACCGAGTAACCACATCAGGTTTTCTGCGCGCAATGAAAAAGCGCCGGGCGAAATCATCAGCGCTAATCTCAGGTAAAGTGGTCTTGTTATCCATGGGTGGCTGAAAGGAGCTGGAGTTCAGCGGTTTTTCTATGGCCGTTTCGGAGGTCTGTACGCAAATACATGCTCGTTGCCTGTCAGAACGGCCTTCTCAGCACTTCAAAGATCGACTTAAACGTAACGTGACAACCAGCTGCTACAGCCTGCGCATATGCCCCGGCGAGCTGAGGACCCAAGCGGTTTCGATCGGTATCCCACAGCGCGTGCGTGATAATCTCAACCTGATTCCCGCGGCGGCCTGCTTGAAGACCCCCATACGTAAGGCGCTGCCAGCCGGGCATCGCTGCGAAGTACGGTCCGGCAGCTGACGCGTCAATCCCTTGCCAGTAGGGCACCGAGAAGTCGATCTGAGCGTTTGGGTCCAACGCCAATCGAGCCAGATCTAGACCCAAGCGCCAGTCAAGAATGTTGTGGTACGCGAGATTGCTGAAATCGCGGAGACAGTCGGGGCATGACGTCTGGCAAATACCAGAGTGCACTGCAGTGACCAGCGGTCCGTAGAACGTGTTGCTCGTCTGGCCAACGACGAAACGCAAGAGACTCTCAGCTTCGGTTGGGCTACCGAAGTACGAACTGTATCCAGCACCATTCTCCAGGCTGTCTGAGATGAAAATCTGGCCAATAACTTGCCCATTCGCGTCCTGCATCACGCGTAAACCAACCTTAAGTTCTCGCTCATGGATGTCCAGCCGTACCGCCGCCGCTCGCCGGAGCAGGAAGCCCAAAGAATACAGCGCCGCGCGGCCTTCAACCCGAAGCGGCATGGCACTGACACCTACCGGCCATGTTCGGATACCGAGCACAAGAACATCGGTAGGTTTGACGGAGGCGAGAGCGCGGCGGTCAACTGCTCCTCCGGGGGCGAGGGGAACATTATTGATGCCGATTTTCGCCAGGGCTTCCCGTGTGACCCATGTTTCTCCTTGGGCGAGCTTTTCAAAGTCAAACTGACGCCCTTCGTTGTCGTTGATCACGTAAACCGTGTCTTGGCCGCTCCAGACCTCGAAGTTTGCAACTGGTGTCATCGGAACCGGTGTAACACCGACTTTCGGACGCGATGCCCGCGCAGTCCATTCGAATACGCCGTCGAAGTCGCGGCTTGCTCCAGACCACGTGCGGAACCCTCGCGGCTGCGAGAGGCGTACTAGGTCGTAGTCGGGTGGTGCCGCACCACAGACCGGGCAGGCTGGTGCCGGGTTTTGCGAACCGTCAACCGCTTGACACCGCCGGCATAATCCAATGACCTGAGGCGGGCCAAGTGGATTCGGCTGCTCGGTGACCGTATTTCCCTGCGGCTGATAGTCGACGACACCAACCGATGTATGAATGAGTCCATCCTTCACCGTTTCAGAGCAAGGTGCAAACTGGCTGATTGCGATATCGAGTTCGCGATCGACAACGCCCTCTGGCGGCCATTCGTAGGCTGCGCCGGGCCTCTCATGGAAGAGGTAGCGAACGCGCGTCGGGAACCCGAACATCGGCAGTATGCCGGCGTTTGCGAGCCGCTCACTTAACGATCTCTGCGGGAGCCTTGGGTCAGTTGCAGCTGCCGTCACTCGCGCCACGAGCTGATTCTGAATGAAACTGATCAAGTCGGGCCGCTGTGCCTGCAACTGCGGCGTCGTGTAGGAGAGCAGAACGTCGCACGTTCGCGCAATGGCGGCTGGGTTGCTTTGAATCCAAGCGCCGACAAGCTGCGCGACGGTCATGCCCGGCGGAGTGCCAGGAACAGGCTGGGCTGGCGGAGCGCCCCACTGCGCAGCATCTCCGAACTCGCCGTGGACGCTGTCACCACCCGTGGCCGCAAACAGACCGAGAGCGCCAAACGCTTGCCGCAGGACCTCCTTGGCCAGCACGCGCTGTAGGATCACCTCGCGGCGCATGTCAACGTATGGCTGCGGAGGAGGATCGGAGGTCATGCGGTCGGGACGCTGGAAATAGTAATCATCGTGGCTGCGGCCCCGGCATAACGTCAGTGCTACCGAAAGGCCAGCACCCCGCCGGCCTGCGCGGCCGACGCGCTGCTGGTAGTTGAAGCGCATCGGCGGCATGTTCGCCATCATCACGGCAAGCAACGAGCCGATATCGACGCCTGCCTCCATTGTTGTGGTCACGCTAAGGAGGTCAATCGCGTCCGTAATTGGGATCTCATCGGGGGGTGGGAGGCAGATGTCTTGGAAGAGCCGCTGGCGCTTCCTTCCTTCGTTCTTGTTTGTTTGTCCGGTGAGTTCCTCGCAGTTCAGGCGGAACAGCGGGCCCGCCTGGGTTGCGAGATAGCTGTAGTAATCAGGTGAGACCTGTGCCGCCGCCATTGGCTGGGGCGACCCGAGCGGCGTATTGCAGTCCGTACAAACGCCGCCGGATGGGTGGAGGTGGATGCGGCGGCACTGACCGCATTCGTAGTAGGACGGGCCTGGGCGCGCGAGGCAGAGGTTCTGGACCATGAGCACGTGCTGGGCAAGCACGCCTGCGCCATTGAGATAAGTCAAAACATCGGCAGCAAAGGTCTGAGGTGTTTGGCCATGCTGTTGGGCGACGGCTGCGAGATACTGGGCGACGTACCCAGGTGAATTAGGCTGGCTAGCGGCGCCATGAGTTGAGAGGCGCCGCCGCGCGCCGAGCAGTCGAATCACGCCATCGGCGGCCTCTTGCACGAGAGGGTTAGGGGCTGGAGCTCCGATCCGGTCAGTCGTTGCGTACGCAATTCGCAGCGATTCAAGGCTGCGCCGCCCAGAAGCGAAAATGACATCCATCACCTCAAGGAGCGACTGATCTTGAATCCGCCGCAGGTGATCTCGCTGTGGCTGCGTAAGCTGCGCCCCTCTAGCCTGCGGCACAGATCCTGGTGGTCCCCAGACATACAAATCTCGCCAGCTCCCGGTCTGCTGCCGCGGGTCCGTCCAGAGCACGTCTTGTATAAATCCGCCTGGGTTCATCCCGCGAGCCAGGAGCTGCGCCGAGGCATCAGCTGCAAGTTGCGCTACATGAAACGGACCCTGAACTGCGCGAGTCAGGATGCGCTGCGCAGCCTGCTGGTACGTCAGCCCGGGATAGTTGGGGCACGCCTGTTGAGCAGTCACCGGGTTTGCGGCACCTAAGAGAATCGCCGACTCCGCTGTGTGCGTGCTTGCGAATGTAGTTGCTAGCGCCTGCTGTTCCGGCGGAAGCACCTGTCCAGCGAGTTGCGCCGCGAACGCTTGCGCGCCGGCGCCTTGCACTGCGATCGCCTGGGTAATCGCTTGGCGCAGCGCGTCGCGGTAGTGAGAAAAGCGCATGCCCGCTGAAAGCTTGGCCGCGTCCTGCCGGCTGTCCGAAAAAACCACGAGCTTGCGCGACTGGCTCGCTCCCGCGCCAGCGATCTGGCGGAGAAGCGAATCAGATAGCACTTGGGCAATCTTCTGAAAACCGGTCCGCAGGGTGCGAATGGGGGAACCAATCTGGCGGCGCGACCAATCCGCGTCGCAGCGCGGGCAGCGCGCAGGGTACGCCTGGTTCGCGCTGTCGGCCGCCGGTGGGTTCGGGCCGTGCATCGCTGGCACGAAGTAGAGATAGCCAGGACCCCCGAGAACTACCTTGCCATCAGCGGGTGTGAACCGGGCTGGCCTCCAGAACCGTTGCACCCCCTCTTGTGTCCACTGCGGCGATGCCGGCGCCATTCCAGGACCAGCCGGCCAGTAAACAGCGTACCGAAGATAGTCGCGGTCGAGCGATGCCATGTCCGGAGATGCTTCAAGGTCGGGGTGATCAGGGCTGAGGTACCACTCGTTAGGATTTAGGCCGGTATCGCGCCGGTATCCCCCGAAGAATATCTCGCCGCACGCCTCGCAATAGAGCAACTCGAGAACTCTAGAGCCACACCCGCACGTTAGCGTCGGGACGTAGTGCAACGTACCGGCCGGGCAGGCGCCGTTTCGCGGCGGCGCCTGCGTGCAGCTCGCATTTGTGCAGACCCATAGTCCTTGAAGGTTGCGGAAAACCATGTGTGCCCGCACGGGCAAAGGCGCTGTGCCGGCGGCACCTCGCGCCGCAGATAGGCCAGCAAGCAACCCCTCAAGTGCCTCGAGGCGATCCGCTGGTGCGAGCGCGGGGAACATGGCTGCCGCGATTTGTTCAGGAAACCGGGGCTCGATCTGGGGTGTCTGAGCTGGACCGGTGGAACATGCCAATCGCAACGCATCTGCGGCCATGATGTGCCCGAGTGCAGATTCGAGAACTCCCTCGGGAGTCGCGCCGGGACCGATTGCGGTTGCTCCGATAGCTGCATGAAACGCGTGCGCCGCTGCTGTTATCGGCACCTGCGACGCTCGCATATCCTGCCGGAGTTGGCGCAGCGCAGTTGCGCTAGCGCGCACGGGGGCAAACGCGCCGGGGTTGAGGGGTTGCGTGGCGCCCCCTACTACCCGAAAACGATTCTGATCGCGCCCGAAAAACGCCTCAAGGTACTGGAGACCGGCCGCACCGCTGGCTACCGAGGCGCTCGACGCGATGATGCGGAGCTGGTCTGAGTCTGGCGACAGGCCGAGTCGGTCAAGCAAAACTCTGATGAGGTACGCAACCTCAGTTCCGGGCGTGCCGCGGTAAGTGTGTAGCTCGTCGACGACGAGATGGAATATATGAGAGGCATCTGCCTGGAGCCACTGTCTCGTCTGGTCGAAGATTGGTGATTCAACTCCGCGCATCAACATGATGTTGAGCATTGAGTAGTTCGTGATCAGGATGTCTGGCGGGTGATCCTGCATATCCCACCGCGCCCACATCTCGCCGCCGTCCATACTGGGGAAGAAGCGTGCGGCGGGCGATCCAACAACGAGCTGCGCGTCGCGCTCGATGCTTGCGAGTTCGGTACGTAACCTGGCTTCTGCGTTCTTCGTGGGAATACCGGATACAGGAGTACGCCCAGTGTAACGCCCGAAGTAAAAGCGATTGCCTCCACGCTGTACTTGGAGCCACGTGCGGGCTTGAGCGCTATCCAAGCCGTCACGGAGGCGTGCGAGCTGATCTTCAACGAGTGCGTTGAGTGGATAGAGAATCAGCGCCCGCACGGCTGCAGGCCGCACCGCCGGGTCCTCGTGGGCGCGCTGGGGAATCCGCGGCGCCCACCTTCTCCTGCTCCCCTGCATAGTCCAATGATTCCACCAGTCCCACTGCGCTGGCCGCGGCCCGGGAGCCCCCCACGCAGACGATTCGCGAATCAACGCCGCGGCGATGGGCAAGAGGAAACACTCAGTCTTTCCTGAACCAGTTCCCGTTGTGACAACAACATCACGTCCCTGCACTACCGATTCCTGAAAGACCTCCCGCTGGTGCGCGTACAGTTCGCGCGAAGGCGGGAAGAGACCCTGCGACACGAAGCCAACCAGATCCGCCAGCGCGCCGGGCGCCCAGGACGCCCCGAGCAAGGATTGTGCTACCTGCTGGAATGTTTGCCCGCAGGTCTGATAGGCGGGCACCGGCTCAATCAGCGGGTACCGATATAGCCGCCCATCAGCATCGAGCAGCTGGCGGCGCTCGGCGACGAGATCCGGGTATCTGAGGTCGAAGGGGCTATCGAGGTACCTTAGATACGTGTCGCGCAGACTTTCGAAGATCGCAAGCGGGTTACTCATCGGAGCTCCTGTCGCAGTAATCCCGATGCGAGCCTGGCGATAACCTCGGGCACATCGGAGTAGTGAAGAAAGCCCGTAGCGCCTTGCCCTCCCTCATAGGCAGGCGGCAATCCTGAACAGAGAACGAGCGCTCGCTCCAAAAGGAAGGGCGGGCGGCAACTTGCGGGCACTGAAAGCCGGCGGTTAACAACAGCATAATGAAGAATCCGCCGGCGCCGGCGCTTTAGGACGATGTACTTCCCCACTTGGCCTGGCACCTGATAAGCCATGCCCCTGGAGCAGAGTAACACTTGGCCCTGGTGCCGAAGCGAGAAGCGAAAGAGACCACCGGAGCTGGAAAGAGCTTCATCGCGTGTCGCAGCTCTCCACCGGAGACTGGAAGCCGACCATTGTTCGATCCTCCACTCAGAACCGAACGGTAATTCGACCCGGCGGCGCACCGCGGGATCATCCACAGGCGGCAGGCTCATCAGGATGGCCGCCGGCGCATCGGGTTGCAAGAACAGCCCAGCGCGCTGCGCTATATCGGCCAGCGTGTCTGGATCGCTCGCGACAATCCGGAATTGATCCGGGCACGCAGCAGATGGCAGCGTTTCGAACTTGTTCGGGGTAGCTGCGTTTCCAAGCCGTTGGAGGAGTGCGGGCGACCGTGCTCCGGCGAGTACGCCAAGCCACCCCTTATCATTTCGTGTCACGGCAAGACTCGGTGGTACCACCCTCCACTCGTTATCGCCGCCAGCTCCCCCAAAGAACTCGGCGTGGCCGAGCCGCTGCAGGTTAAGACGCAGGGCTTGGTAGAGCGGAAGGGCGTACTGGTCAGTGCCCTCTTCGCTCCCGTCTGGCAGATCGCCATTACTGTCGGCCATGTGGAGTTCTTCGACCGCGGTGCGGAACTGCTGCCAGGAACCCTGCCGGCGTGCGGACATCCAGAGAAGGAGATCGTTTGCGCTCATCGCATACGCCTCTGAATCGCTCTCGCGTGCTGCTTGTAGACTTGCCACAACGAAGCCACCTCAGTTCCAGGCGGTTCGGTCGCAAGACCTTTTCGGCCAGCAGCTAGGATTGCAGACGTCCATGCTTTGATACGCCTCGCGTGCTCCCGGCCAGCGCACTGCGGCCGCTGGATCATGTTTGCCTGCCGAGGCGACTCCTGCCCGCCAGCAGGGCGTAGGTCACCGATGAGCAGCACGCGGGCGATGCGCTTATCGCACCGGAGCGTATCGGCTGGTATCGCCCAAACCGGGTCGAACCAAGGAAATCCGATGCACGTCTGGGCGCGGACATCACCGCGGACATCGCACGCGTAAAGCTGGCCGGGCTCCGCGCCAATAAGAATCGAGCTAGACACCGGCACCACAACCCCGTGGCGCCCTGCCGGTCCCGGCCCAAGGCGCGGCGGCAGAACCAGTACGCCACAGATAGCTGGGTGGACCCGCTCGCCGTCCGCGCTGAAATCCCCCATCGACCAGGTGTATGCATCCCAAACTTCCCAATCCTCGGCTCCCTCACGAATTGAATAGGAGCGCGATGCGCTTGCGCACCAGACTTGGTGTTGGCCCGGGAGGTCCCATCCTGGCGCGGCATATCCGCCGTCTGGGCCCAGTGTCGCCTCACGTCCGTCGATCACCACGTTATGGATCGCCTCGACATCGCCGCGAAGGCGGATACGGGGCGGGTAACCGCGGAGCCATGTCTGGCGTTCGAGCCGGATACCACCCTCGAGGACGACCTCGACGTTGGCCAGGGGCCGGAGCACGTCGAGAATTTCTCCTTGCTGGCTCGCTGCGACGGGCGTTCGAGGCACCACACCGCGAAGACCGATCCAGCCCTGGGGTATTCCAGTTGTGGTATCCAGCACGTGAGGTTCTGGGCTCCCCGTTTGTTCGACTGCGCGCCTGACGTCTTGAAGGCGTTCCTCGGTGCAAAGAACCACGTGCTGTTCTCCGAGGATCAGCCGCGCCGTGCTGACAAAACCATTGAGGTCGCCATGCCTGCAGAGCACGAATAACTCGCGCCCGCTGAGTGACCATCGAACGATTCGACCATCAGCAAGGTGTCCTTCCCACTCGATCCCTCGCCGCAGCAAAGTTCCCATGTCCGGCAGAATAACGTCCTGATACCAATCGTCCTGTAGCGAGATCAGCTCAGGCGGGTCTCCCGACCCAGAGACAGCGATCTCACCGGGGAGTGCCGGTGCCCGGCGCGGCAACAAGGAGATATTGCAGAAGCCGGCTTTCTCGAAGATAAGGCGCACTTCGATTGGCAGCGCTCGCTCGCGCGCCACCCGCTCTTCCGAATCTTGGGGGGTCTCTCTTGGCGCGGCCGGCGCGCGAACTACTGGCCGATACTGTCGGGGAGACCGCAAGCGCTTCGGCGACTCCTTGGATGGCTCTGGAGTCGCGACCCGTGCTCTATCCGTGATATCTCGAGGTGCAACCGTTATCGGCACAGCTGCAACGGAATCAGGCTTCTCAACTGGCGGTGGTTCGCTGGCGCCACCTCCACCGCCCGGAGCTGCGGGGTTAACAACTTTGCGTAATTCGTCACTTTCTGGCGGAACCTTCTCGCCGCTCGCTACGGGAATGGCTGGCTCTATTACAGTTTCAGGCCTAGCGCGGGGCTGGTCGTCGGCAGGTCGTGGAGGAACTCCTGGCTCGCCTGCGGATTCTTGCGACGGTTCTGCGGGAATCTCTCCGGGTGCCGCCACGGCTTGGGGCGCTATAGGCGGCGTCCCTGCCTCGGTCACGGGAGACGCATAGCCTGCGGTGTCTTCTCCAGCGTGTCGTGAATCCGCCGCTGTTTTCGCGGCTGAAGAAGATGAGTCGACCGGACCAGGAGCCGTGGAATCTACAGGTGGCATACGTAAAGGCTTCCCATCGCCACTAGGTCGCTCCGGCTGTTCTTCAAGACCGCCCTGGGCCTCCCGGCTCCGGGATTCGCGGAACGCGCGCATAATAAGCACCGCGATCGCAAGTGCGAGCACGAAAGAGCAGATAACAAGCAATAGAGTTATCGTTGCGGACATTCTCCTCTCGTCACTCCTCCCTGCGATCTCTTGCTCTACTTCAAAGGACGCTCAGCCATCAGGTGCGCGCCTCTATACTTGGCCGGCAGAGTCCGAAGGCGCTTTGTTTGTGCTGCCAAGTCAAACGGCCCAGTCGCGGCTTTGCGAGCCGCGCGAGGAACTCCCTTCATCGCGCATATTGACCGTATCGGACAGCGAGGACATTGCGGTGCAACGGGCAGGCAAGTGCGCTGCCCATGGATCACCAGGTTCACGTGCAGGGCTCGCCGGCGAGCAGCTGGAACGGCTGCCTGGAGTGCATCATGCAAGTAACGCCGCCTGTAGATGGCGGAGGAACGAAGGACTCCAACGCGCTTTAGAATCCGAAACGTATTCCCGTCCACGGGGAACACGTTTCGTCCAAGACTGTAGAGTAGGACGCAACGGGCCCCTTTCCACGAAAGTCCGGGAAACCGCGTGAGGATCTGTTCAGCTTCCTCGTCGGTCATGCCCCGGAGTAGGTTCAGAGACAGCTCGCCGGCGATTCGGTGGACTTCAGTGACGAGGCGTTTGAGTGTGCGTGCCTTCTGCCGGTGGAGACCTCCCTCGCGGAGGACTCTGGCGACTTGCCGAACCGGCGCGCGTTCGAGTGCCTCCCAGCTTGGATAAGTTGTCTTAAGCCTGTCCCAGGTCGCTCCGAAGCGAGCCAAATCCGTCTGGAAGCTGAGGATGATGTAAATCGCTTCATCCAGCGGATCCTCCTTGTTACCGAGGACGGCTTCAGGGGTCCCATACGCCTTCTCCAGACGGCGATCCAGCTCATCGAGACGATCTCTAGCACCGCGCGCCAGCGGCGAAGTGACTGTCATTGCTGGCCACCCTTGGGATCAATTTCTAGAACCTCGCCCAATACGCGCTCGATCATGAGGGGAGGCACTGAGTTGCCGATCATTTCATAGACGCTGCGCCGGCATGCCAGTTCGGACGGAAATGTGATCCGGTCCGGTATACCCTGCAGTCGAGCGTATTCGCGCACTGACAAAGATCGCTCTTGCGCGTAGTGGTACACACAGTCGTATTTGGTCGAGAGTGCCGTGGACGGGGCATCCGGATGGAGACGCCGGTACGCGGAGTCGTAGCGTCGCGAGAGGCCATTGAGGTGCTCTGCGGGTATCGCGCGCGCGCAACCTCCTGGGGGAATGTGTCTGAGGCGACTTACTGTCTCTGCGTTGACCGCTGGCGTACGAGTATCGCGGAGCTTCGGCGGGGCACCCTTGCGCACCCAGCGTTGGAACGCCGTCTTTGGCCCACGCGCGTAAGTTCTCTCTTGCTCCGGCTCGCCCGGACCTAGCACCGGCAGGTCGGACAGTGCTTGCGATGCAGACGTAAGCAAGCCATCGTCGGGATCTCTGAGCGCTTTAAGATACGTCTCCAACTCTGCAGGAACTGTCCCGCCGTGCCTTACGGCGGAGAACAGGGGCACCAGGTCTGGGCCTGGCTCTGGCAGGCTCTCGTCTCCGGAACCGCACCGAACACCTAAGATGAGTATTCGCCGCCGGGACTGCGGCGTACCGAAGAGAGCTGCGTCATAGATACGATACTCAACACGATAGCGCAGTCTTCGTGCAGGACGCTCCAGCCGGTCAAGGAGAGTGGCAAGGGTCTTGCCATCACGGTGCCTGATCAGGTCCGGAACGTTCTCGATGAGAAACAGGCGCGGCTTGAGCAGACCGATGTACTCTGGCATCGCTGCCAGAACACGGTTGTGCCCGTTGCGGCCATCATGGTGACCGTTCCTCAGTTGGCTGAACCCCTTGCAAGGAGGTCCAGCAGCAAGAAGGTCTATCTCGCCTATCTTCCGCCTGTCCGCAGCAACAGCCTTCCTCCCGCTCTCACTCAACAGATTGCACGTAACCGCTACCTCTTTCGGGAAATTGTGGTTGTAGATGGCAACCGCCTCCTGCCAAGAGTCGTACGCTTTGGCAATATGAAAGCCGAGCGCGCGGAGCCCGATCCCGATACCGCCGAGACCCGCGCATAGTTCGACAGCAATTCCCTTAGCAGCAGTCATTCACACTTTGTCAGTAAAGTACGACGTGCACATTCATAACCCACGAGCCGCAATGACCCTGGTTATCCATTACGCCTAGAATCTTCATATTGGCTTGCTCACCATCTTCCGAAACGTCTCCACCCACTCCCGCCACGTCTGCTCAAACTCCGGCAGCTCCTTCAGCATCGGGCCCAGCCGGTCAACCCAGGCGTCTCGATTCCATTCGCGGAGATTCTCCGAAATCAGTCCCTCAAGACCGGGTTCAATATCGCGCACGCGGCACTTCTCCCGAAAGAGCGGCTCAAGTTCTTCCCACGCGTAGCGCTCTCCCGACCGGCACAGGATGTACCAGAGATCGTACAGGTCTCGCGGGCGCGGCCACTTCTTCTGCTGTTGCAGCAAGGCGCGCAGCTTCTCGGCGATGATTTCCAGCTTGCTATAGGCGGCGATTTTGAATGGCGGAAGATCCGGATACGCCGGTGTCACCGAGCGTTCTTCGACGCCTGTAAGGATTGGCTCGTCAAACGTGAGTTGCACCTTAACGTGCGGCAGTGCCTGCCGCCGCGCCCCGCCACGAAGATATTGAACGGGAATCTCGATCTGAAAGTCGCCGGGTACCGTCCGCGGTTCCTTGAGCGTCAGACGGGTGCCGGATTCATCCCCGATCCACGCAGCGACCTGCGCCAGCAATTCCAAAGACGTTTGGAGATTGCTGCCCTGCGGCTCGCAACTGAAATCGAGGTCCTCGGAGAAACGATAGCCTTCGTAGTAACAGTGACGCAGGCAGGTACCGCCCTTGAACGCCCATCCCTGCGGCGCCAGGTCCGGCCGGGTTAGCCCGTAGAGCAGCCAGAGGATGACGTAATCCTTCTCGGCCTGGTCGAAACGCAGTCCCTCTTTCTCAGCGAACTGGTGCAGCTCCGCAGTGCTGATCATCCCTTGATCTCGGCGTTGATGAACAATCCCCAGCGACGGTTATACTTGCCGCGCTTGGGCAGCGTGGGGTCCAAAGGCGAGAAGCCGGGTGCGATGGGTACGGCCTTGCGCAGCGCTTCGGGGTCGCCGAGCTTGAGCGTCTCCATCAAGAAGCCTAGGCGTTTGGCGACGGCGCTGTTACCGATCTTGCCGGCGTAGTTGCGCAGCTTGGTTTCATTGAGCTCCGACCAGTTGCCGGCAAGCGCCTTGGCGATTTCATCCACCCCGCCCACGTACTGCGGGAGGTCCAGACCGTCGATGATGGTCTTTTCCTTGTCCGTCACCTGAAACGGCTGCTCATCAATCCAGTCCTTCACGACGCCGAAGAACTTGGCGGGCTTGAGCGAGATCAGCTTGTAGCTGATCCCCAACACCTGCTTGGGCGGGCGGCGCACGGGGTGATCGGTGGCGATGAAGACCGTGCGGGGCAATTGCTCGGTCATACCGTGATGGTTAAGCGCCGACCAGTAGGCGATCGCCGCCGGCGAGACCAGTTCCATGGCCACGATGAATTCGTGTAGCTGCGGAGTACGGCCTTCGCCCGAGGAAAGCGGGATGACGGCGAAGCGGCCGCGGCGTACCCGTTTAATCCACCCCTTCTCTTGAAGCCGCTCCAGGAATTTTTGGGCCGAGCCCGCTCGCGCGTACGCCAAGGCATCCCTGGCGGCCTCGATCGTAAAGGTGGCGCGCCCGGCGATTTTGGCCAAGAAACGCGTTTCGGTCTTTCCTAAGGGACCTCTTGTTATATTTTGTACGCCGTTCATGGTCAGTTTCTGACTGTTTATGGCGTGCAAAATATAACATTTACGGGACAAACCAAAGGGCTTGTTTATAGCGTTCTAGGCCGGCTGAGACGCCGAAACTCGAATACCGCATCGGCTTCCCGCCAAGCCTCATGTGGTGGATAACAAGACCACCACTTATTCGCAGGTGTAAACCTTCTTATCCAGCCGGGAAACGACCACTAGCAAGCACGCCGCTGCTCAGCGACCGGAATTACCAGCCGGACCGGTGGCTCAGCGATTGCCCCTCGTCCGGATACGACAGACAGCTCCAGAGCAGTCGTTGCGTCTGTAGCGAGTTAGGGTAGGCTTGATCGTTAACCCATGAGACACAGGAACGTCATTCAGGGTGGTCGTGCGAATCTCGAGCGAGAGTTGCTTGAAGCTGTATTTATGCCCGGTGCCGAGACTTGGGCGCATGAACTCAAGACCCGCCTTGCGCCCCGTGGCCGGGACAAGCTTCACCTGGTTTCAGATCAGACTTGCGAGCGCGCCTCACCCGAGACCGGTGTGAATTCAGATCCTCGCAAAGACTGAGCGCACCAAGTCTCTCTGAGCCGGTCGGTCCGGGCAGCAGACGTGTCTGATTCAAGCACTGCGTGAGCAGTGGGTCCTGCCACGAGCGCAGCGCAAAGGCCGACAAGCAAGCGGTGTCTCCTTGCGGCCAAGACAGACGCCCGATGTGACCGGTTCGAATGTCTGGAGATTACCGAATAGCTGACGCTGAGGCCCAACCGGCGAGCGCCCGCAAGGTTAGCTGGGAATTCAAAGAGGCGTGAACTGGAGGCCGGTCAGCCTACTTGCCTAGACAACACTTCTTATACTTGAGCCCGCTACCGCAGGGGCAGGGTTCGTTGCGGCCAATCTTCTTTCGGCGGGTCTTGCCCTGCAGCAGCACCGTGAACGCCTCCTTCACGGGCATCGGTGCTTGCATATCGCGCGTTACCTCATCCATGGCATCGCTCTGTGTCCACGGGTAAGAGAGCGAAACACCGAACCGGACGTTCGGACCATTTGGGCTCATGCAGAGCCCGAACCACTGGTTCGCCCTTTCCTTGTACTTGCGGCGTTCGCAGTACGACTGGAGTCGCGAGCCAGCAATCGACACTGGGTCGGCACTGCAGTGCACCGTGAGTCCGGCTTCGCGAGCTCCGAACGCAAGCGTCAGATCATGGTGCTTACCGTCGGTCCTCGCGCGTGCCGCTAGCCTGTCAATCGCGCGGCTGGTGTCTTTGACCGTGTCCTCACTCAGCGCCAGCAGCAGGAAGCCCAGATCAATGGTTGCCGGCTCCGGCCGCGCTTCAATCTCCTTGACGACGCGCCCGAGTGTAGTTGCGTCGAAACGGGTCAGAATGCCGTCCGGCGTTGCGGCCCCGGCGACCCCCGTACGCCGGACCGCCATGGCAATATCAAGCCCGGCCGAGAAGTCGTCACCCAAGTGCATCATACCCACATCAGAATTGATCCAGAGATTCTGCTTCAAGTGATAGGCCAGGACGGTCAACTCCTGTGAGGCCAGCAGCTGATCCGCGTAGTTGGCCCGCCGATTGACGTAGCTGAGGAAGCGCAGAGGTGACTGCAGCATCTCCGTCATGGCATCGAGCGTGAACACATCCATGACCAGCGGCGGCTGCACGCGGGGCACGGTCGCGATCTTTAGGAACTGTCGGGCCTGGAAGCTCAACGCCGGATAGTGGTCGCTGACTACGCAGAAGACGTAAATCTCTTTCAGCTCGTACGGCAGCACGACCTCACGTCCGTCCGCGGCCGTCAGCGTAAACCGCTTGTCACCGAGACACTGGGCGCACTGCAGGGCCTGGTCATAGGCGTCCTGGACGCTCTTCTTGAAGTCGTCGCGGATGACCCGGTCGTTGCCTTTTCGTGCTTCAAGGGTCAGTCGCTTCGACTTCGCCTGTACGACGATCGCACGGTCGCCCCAGACAACTAGCACGTCTATTTCGCCGGTCTTTGTGGCTTTCGTTTCGCGGATGTCCACATTTGCGTACACCTGCTCCTCGCCAAACACCAGACCGAGCCGCTCTGCGGCAAAACCCTCCGTAAAGTCGCCGCGGTGTTTCGTCAGCGTCGGCAGATAGGCCTTGTCCTGGGCGATCCAATAGAAAGGTGTGTCATAGAGCGCCTCGGCCAAGGTGTAGGACTGCAGCGACAGAAACTCCCCGGTCGGCATGCGCAGCAACGGTGTTGCGTAGACTGCATTGAAGTCGTGGAGTGCGCCGAAGCCGCCGTTACGCTCGCCAGCGGGCAGTGTAAACGCGGTCAGCACGCGTTCCGTCAGTTCGGGCGCCAGCCCAGCCTTCGCGGCCACCTCGGCGGCCGTCACGGCAAAGCACGGAAGCATCGTCCACTCATCCGGATGCAGCTCGCGCATTCGCTCCCGGTTCTCGATGAAGCGGTCCGATTGGACGCGCTCGACGGCCAGCGCCACGGCACGGGCATCATCGATCGTGAAGCCGCGATGCGCCTGCAGCCATGCTGCATCGGCAGCGTACTTTCTGGCCGCGAGGTCCAGGTACTGGAAGTTGTAGGCCGATTCGCCGCTATAGAAGATCGGTTCGCGAAGGGCCTCACCGCGGCCGAACGGGTCGAAGGTGCCAGAGGCCATGGCTTCCTTGGTCAGACCGGCGAACATGGCGCTCGACATGCTGTGATGCAACTCTTCGAGCAGTTTTTCGCTTGTACTGATGTACTCCTGCAGGGTCTGCGGTGTCGGTAGTGTCCAGTTGATGTCGGCCTTCACCATGAGACCGATCAATGTGTTGATCTCGGTGCGGATCAGGCGCGAAGGGGCGAACATCTTTCGCATGTCCGCTTCCATCATTTCGCCGGAATACAGGATGAAGTTGTCGCGGAAGCATACATACGCCAGCGCATGGACGTAGCCGGGCTTGACACAAAGTGCCGCCAGGTCCGCAAGTATCTCCTCCTCCGATCGCAAGGCTTTTTCTTTCATGGTCGTTAGCAAAGCGCTACCGGACTGCATGCAAATCGGCGATGGAGCGTCCCGGTCTGCGTGAACGCCGCCCAGCTATGGTCCGTCTGCCGTGCGGCGCAGAACCTCCCTGCTCTCACGCTCCCAGAAGAGCGCGACGATCCTCGTCGCTGTGACATTAACATGATATGGATTGTTAGAGTGCCCCGGGAGACCGATTATGTCCGACAGACTGTTGCGGTCTGCACGTCGCCGCATGAGCCGGCGGCGACGTATCGTCCGTCGCCGCCGTGCTCGAACCCTCGTTAAGATGGATCGCGCCGACCAAGGTCCTCCGGGGACTCGGTCGGCACGAGACCGCGTGTGGTTTCCGCCTCTGGCTCCTGCTCCTTGTCAGCTGACCGACTGCGCCGGCTCCTCTTCAGGGTACTCACTAATGGGCCCAGGTAGGCCCGCGTAATCTCCGGTCGCGAATGCCCGAGATGCTCCGCGACGATCTGGCGTGCCAAGTAATCACGATCTGGATCGAGGGACGTCACGTCACCGCCATAGACCGGGGCGTCCACGCCCGCGATGCTATTGTAGATCGCGTTGGCCTCCTCGTGGCGAAGGCCGTGCGGTACCAGCCCGGTGGTGCGGGCGATCCCGCAGCTGCGACACACACGGTAGAAATGAGAGCGCCAGGCCTTCAGTGACCGCGTGTCCGGGATCAGCGACCCGGTGGAATCGTTCGTCCAGCGTTTGGCGATGTCGAGGATCTGCCGCTGCGCGGGGTGCTCGATCGGCACGGTCCGATCGCGACCGCCCTT
This sequence comes from uncultured Solibacteraceae bacterium, assembly GCA_964460395.1. GTDB lineage: Bacteria > Acidobacteriota > Terriglobia > Bryobacterales > Bryobacteraceae > CAYWQS01. The sequence goes on from CAYWQS010000058.1 coordinate 19,699, forward strand.
CGCGCCCCAGTTGATGGCAAGATGCGTCCCCTTGTCCGCCATCTCCGGATGCAGCAGCCAGGCCTCCTTGGCCCTAAGGCCAAACCCCCACTGCAACGCGAGCTGCAGGGCTACCAGCCGATCGCACTTGGCGACCTCGGCGAGCTTCTGTTCGATATCGTCGACAAGACCGCTCCAGCCTTTGGGCTTTCGCGCCACGTACGATCGGACAGCACAGGCCGGATTGAGCAAGTACTCTCCGGCCGGTTCGACCATGCCGTCCTTCCCGACCCAGGTGGCGAAGACCCGAAATACCGAGAACCGCTTCTGGATCTCGGATGCCGAAAGCTTCTGCTCTTCCCAATGCCGCGCCAGCGCCTGCATGTGGCGGTTGCCGAAATTCACCGGATCACGCAGCTTGTAGCCGAGCTCGTGCAGCTTCAGGAATCCTTGCTTGAGTATTTGCGCCCGAGCCATCGCCGTGTCGCCGCTGCAGCCTTTGGCGAGCCGGCTGTGGCGGTGGTTGTTTTCGCGCAGGAGTTGGCTCAGCCGGTACAGCAGCTCGCTCTTCACCGAGCGGCGGCTGCGGCGTTTGTGACTGCGTGGGTACATCGTGTCCATGGTTGTGAGTCCTCCGAATCCATGAGAATCGTTGAATCGCTGATGCTGGCTTGTGCCCGCCCCGCCAGCGTTGGGGCATACGGCCGTTTCGTTAGTGAAATGGGAGTCGCGGGCGGACCCGTTTCCGGGCGACGCGCCGCACAGGATCAGTCCTGCAGCAGACTCGGGTACTGCCTGGCATGTCTGCTTCGACGACGAAGACACCGGTGGGCGTCCTGCCGGCCAACAGCAGGCGAGGTGCTTGCGCGACTTCCCGGGGCACGTGGCGTCGCGTATGGACGCCATATTCCCCGAGCGGCCTTGCGGCCGTGTACTGGGCGCAGCTTCGTCGGATCGAAATGTCCGCAACCGACGGGGCGATTGCGGCACCGTGTGCCGTCTTCCTGCGACACGGGGCTTGGCGTCGTGACCGGTTAGCGAACGATCACGATTCGGGCGGGCGGGGTTTCAGGTGGGATATTCGCGCGAAGACGGCGCGAATCGCGCTGGCGGTACTGCTACCTGGCGCACTACTCCCAGCGGCGCGTACAAAGGGAACAAGCACCTACCAACAACATCACGGGGGGACTTCACACTCGGAGGTAAGCACTCAAGGCGGAATCGCCCGCGTGCTTCAGCGCTGCTTTTCCTGTTCGGACGCTGCAGCTCGCGTACCTCTTTCGAGGCGGGGGAAAATCTCAACGCGCGCATCTTGCTTCGAGTGCCTGCGCCATGTCAAGCGGGTCGCGCGTAATTTTTTCGCGCGTGCAACTTTTTGTTTGCGACTAGCCATCGTTGCAAGAGCGCGCGAGAAGTCGGTAACTCGTGGTACATCAATCAATATTTCGTGTGCGATTTGCATCTCTCTCTTGCGGCGGCCAGGCTGCGCATGTTGAGCGCGAGGTGCGCCGCAGCCCAAGCTGTCAGAACGTCGGCGCGCGACATGAAGCGGTATCCCGGTCAGTTACCGACCGCGGTCGGCCTCGCCGGCGGCTGCCTGAGCCGTGCACTGTTGCCTTCACTCTCGAACACGTCGCTAGCGACGTGCAGTACCCGTCACCAGCCCGATCACGTCGTCTGCGACGTGTTTGCGACGCGCACGCCGACGATAGATGCGCGATTTGGTGATCTATCCCCTCTTGCCTCGCGACAAATTTTCTGCCAAGAATGCCGGCGCGGATTTGAGGAACTCGAATCCCGCAAGCGAGACGGCACGCGACGCTCCACTCGGTCGCCAGTCTCGATGAAGTGAACCGAGGGTTTGACCTCCTGGCCAAACCCTCGAGCGGCAGCAGAAGCGGCATCGCCAGTGCCTTCGCTCTCTGCCGTGGCCTGGGTGACAGCAGTTTGCGCTGGATTTCTGCGGTTTCTGAAGTCGGATTGCGTGTTGCCTTTGGCGCCCGCTGATCCGATCTGACTCCGACCCGCCGCGCGGCACGCGGCGAAGGTCAATCGGGTGCGGCATCGGGCTGATTGATCAGCCGCCGGTACCGGCCCTCTCTCGCGATCTTTCCTGTTTGTGACTTCCGCGGCGCGCTGCCCGTGCGCCGCGCGGATTCCGCATGCCTGCGCGCCAGGTTTCTGTGCGCGCCTATCACCGCCTATCAACCGAATTCTTTTAAGGAGCTATTCCATGAACCCAACCATTAATCGAAGTGCCCGAGAAGCAAGGGCAACGAACCGATGAATCCCCGGCTCATTCGTCTGCGCGACGTCCCGAAATACCTCGGGATGGACAAGAACCGCTTCAACGCCGAGGTCCGTCCGTTGCTGACGGAAGTTCCCATCGGTTCACGTGGAGTCGCCTTCGACCGCCTTGAACTCGACGCCTGGGTCGACGATCATGTTCGTCGCAACGGGCGTTCCGTGAAGGAGACACCATGGAACGACCAAAGCTGCCCGAAGGCCTCGTTTGGCGAAAGAGGCCGGATGGGAAGTACTTCAAGTACATCTATTTCAAAGTGCAGTATCGGAAAAGGCGGATTCGCGGCTCTAGCGGAACGGCTGATCCGAGAGAAGCAGAGCGACGGCTGAGACGGATCAAGGAGCAGATCGACAACCAGGAGCTCTACGGGGTGAGGCCGGATCGGCCCTTCCGCTTCGCGGCGGAGAAGCTGATCCGGGAGTTCCAGGGATCGCCCAAGACGCTGCTCATGTACGCACGAGCGGCCGATGAGCTCAATCCCTGGATCGGTGGCGATCCGCTGCGACTCATCTGCAAGGATCGCCTCCGGCCCTTCATCGAAGCGCGCCGGGCCGCCGGCGTCTCGGTCAGGACGATCAATCTCGCCATCGCGTTCGTGCGGCGGGTGCTGCGGCTCGCGGCGTACTACTGGCGGGACCAGAAAGGCATGTCATGGATCGAGAACTGCCCGATCATCCAGTTCGAGAAGGGGCCGGCGAAGAAGCCCTATCCGCTGTCGTGGGACGAGCAGG
>CAYWQS010000059.1:0-16845 GCA_964460395.1 uncultured Solibacteraceae bacterium
TGTGCGTAAACTATTTTGGGAGCCGGGGTGTCCCCCGTTTTTGGCGTAGAGCCCGTAGAGCCGGGAAATGGTGCCGGCGGTAGGACTCGAACCTACGACCTACGGATTATGAGACCGTCGCTCTAACCGCCTGAGCTACACCGGCACGGTCCATCCTTCAGGGTACGAACGCAGCCGTTCCCTTGTCAAACCAAGCACTTCAGACGTTTCGGTCCGAATCGATGAAAATCCCATTGACAGGACGTGAATCCGGGTTCATATTGGGGCCAGAGAACGATGGTGAAAGCATCGTCTTCGCCCAACTGAGCCGGACGCCACGTTCGGGGAAAGGGCATTTCCGCTGGGGTAGGGTGCCCCGGCGAACAAGGAGGCTATTCATCAAGGTAGATCACCTTTCAGGGCGGCTACCGGATAACTGAACTGCCTGGCTGTGCGCCTCCAGCGTCGAATCGGCCACCGTTGGTGGGCCGTAGGTGCGCGGATCTAACTCCGCAATTGGATGAGGTTCAACGCAGACCAGTAACGTGTGGTTCCCTCGTGGCGAGGGGGCGCAGTTCGGGATTCGGCGGTCGCCCTGTTTCCGTTTGGTTTGACACCCCTTCCGCAACTCCAGTAGATTCAATAAGGAAAGCTGGCAAGCCCAGCGCCGGAACCTCTTCCTGTGAGCTTCATCTCCTTCGAGGCTGTCTCCAAAAGCTACCCGATTTATGCCTCGCCCAGCCACCGCCTCAAGGAGCTCATCACGTTCAACCGCCGGAAATATCACACCGATTTTTGGGCACTTCACGACGTCTCTTTCGAAGTTCCACGCGGCCAGACATTTTGCATCGTTGGTGAGAACGGATCCGGCAAGAGTACACTGCTGCAAATAGTCGCAGGCATCCTGGCGCCCACGAGCGGCAAGGTGAATGTCGGCGGGCGCGTCTCCGCACTTCTGGAGTTGGGTTCCGGCTTCAATCCGGAATTTACCGGCCGGGAAAACGTCTACCTAAACGCCGCAATTTTAGGGTTCAGCACCGCGCAAATCGACCGCGTTTACCGGTCGATCGAGGAGTTCGCCGAAATCGGCGACTTCATCGATCAACCCGTCAAGACTTACTCCAGCGGCATGGTGGTGCGCCTGGCATTCTCTGTCGCGATCCATACGGACCCGGAAATCCTCATTGTCGATGAGGCGTTGGCAGTGGGTGATGTCTACTTCCGGCAGCGCTGTCTGCGCAAGGTCCACGAACTGCGCGGGCGTGGTATCACCATCCTCTTCGTCTCTCACTCGGCCGGCGACGTGAAAGCAATTGGCGATGCCGCACTTTGGCTCGAACATGGACGGGTCCGGGAGATCGGCGCCACCGATCGAGTTGTGGCTGCCTATCTCGCCGCGATGGTCCAAAAGGACTCGGCCTATTTGGTAGCCAGTCATCGGACTCCGCCATCGCGCACGCAGGCCCTGGTCGCCCCGGAAATTGTTGAGACCATTCCGAACATCGACGGGAGGTACGGTGACAACCGGGCCGAAGTCATTGGCATCGCTGTGCTGGATGAGAACGGCAGGCCAGTGAGCCTGCTACAGCCATCCAGCAAGTTGGTGGTCAGGATTTCGGTCCGTGCCAACGAGACTGTGCTTCTGCCTAATGTCGGCTTCATGCTGCGAAACCACTTGGGCATAGATTTCGCTGGCACCAACTGCGCGCGCGAAGGTTTCGAGCTGCCGCCAATGAGCGCGGGCGACATATTCACAGTCGATTTCCACCTCGACCTTCCAGAGTTATACCCCGGCACTTTCACCTTCTCACCCGCTGTGGCGGACGGAACCCTCATCTCTTACAGCATGTGTGACTGGATTGATAACGCCGTTGTGTTGCAGATGGCGCGTGGGGAAGGGCAGGTTTACGGTTACCTGCACCTGCCATGCCGTGTCGAACTCAATGGCCGGCTGCACCATGCAGGGCTTGTGGCGGAGACGCCTCATGCCTGAATTCACGGGTGAACGCCTGGTGCCGGGCGAAGTGGAGGCGGACCTTTGGAACGAACACTTGGCTCGTTACCTCTTTGCCCGCCGGCTGGCCCGCCACCGCCGCGTTCTCGACATCGGTTCTGGCTTTGGATACGGTGCGGCGGAGCTTGCCAAAGTGGCACGTCACGTGACCGCCTGCGATCTCTCCGTGGACACTGCTCGGACAGCCGCGCTCCGGTATTCCGTGCCGAACCTCGCGTTCGCTGCCGCTCGCGCGGAGCGACTGCCTTTCGCGGCAGAGTGCTTCAACCTCATTACCTGTTTCGAGGTGATCGAGCATCTGGAGGACTGGCCCGCCTTGTTGCGGGAAGCCGCGCGGCTGCTGGCGCCTGGTGGACAGTTCATCGTGTCCACACCAAACCGCCTCTACTACGAGCAGGCGCGAGGAGACGCGGGCCCTAACCCGTTCCACGTGCATGAATTCGATTTCGAAGAGTTCCGTGAGGCATTGAGTGGCGCCTTTCCCGCAGTCCGCCTCTATACCCAAAATCACGTCGAAGCCCTTTGTTTCGAACCAGTTGCGGAACGATCCGCTATGGCAGAGGTGGCTCTGGAAACGGCGGCGCAGGATCCGGTTCACGCCCACTTCTACCTGGCCGTTTGCGCCAAGTCGCCCCAAACAGGCGGACCGGCGTTTGTGTACGTGCCGTCTGCTTCCAATGTGCTTCGCGAGCGTGAGGAGCATATTGCCAAACTCGAACGCGAGATGAAATTGAAGGATGATTGGCGCACCGAGTTGGAGGAGCGCCACAGCCGGCTCAACCAACTGCACACGGAGCAGACGGCAGAGCTCCGCCAGATCAGTGAATGGGCTTCAAACCTGCAACGCGACTTAGAGAAGGCGCAAGCCCACATTGTGGGACTCAACGGCTACTGCGCCCAACTCGAAACCTCGATTGCCGCTCTGCAATCGGGTGTCGAGGAACTGCGCCAGGACAACAGCCGTCTGAACGAGGAAGTAAATGCCCGTACCCAAGAGTTGGCCCGGGCGGTTGAGCTGCTCCATCAGACCGAGGCCACGGTAGAAGAAAGAACCAACTGGGCCCTCTCCCTTGACGCTCGCCTGCATGAACTGGAAGCGGCTATTCGAGCCGCGAGCGCCTCCCGATGGGTGCGCCTGGGCAGGAAAATCGGGCTCGGGCCTGAGTTGCCGGCGAACTGATGCAGTTGCTGATTCGACTTCTCCGCAACCTGCCGGGCTTGCTGATCTCACCAGTCCTGATCGCGGTTCCCGGCCTCGCCCTGGGCCTGACCAGTATCCTGTTCCGCTTCTTCGGCCGCTCCCAGCAACCGGAGAACACACGTCCATCCACGCGTTCCGCCAGCTTTGTCATTCCCAACTGGAATGGGCGCGATTTACTGGAGAAGTATCTGCCTTCCGTACTGGCTGCTGCGGGTTATGACGAAAATAACGAAGTCATCGTAGTAGACAACGGGTCGGCTGACGGCAGCGCCGCATTCGTTCGGGAGCACTTCCCGCAGGTCAGGCTGCTCGCCTTGCCGCAGAACCTCGGTTTCGGCGGCGGCTCCAACCTCGGTATCCGCGAAGCCAGAAATGACATCGTCGTCCTGTTGAACAGTGATATGCGGGTAGATCCCGGCATGCTTCCGCCACTGTTGGCCGCCTTTGACGATGAGAAGGTGTTTTCGGTCACTTGCCAGATCTTCTTCAGCGACCCGGCGAAGCGGCGGGAGGAAACGGGCTTGACCCATGTCTGGTGGTCAGGCGGCATGCCGCGAGTTCGTCACGTGGTGGAAGAGGGTATTCAGCGGCCGTTTCCGTGCTTCTACGGCGGTGGAGGCTCGACAGCGTTCGACCGGAGGAAGTTTCTGGAGCTCGGCGGCTTCGACCACCTCCTGGCACCCTTCTATCTCGAGGACACGGATCTCGGCTTCCTGGCATGGAAACGCGGATGGAAGGTCCTTTACCAGAGCGCAAGCCACGTCTGGCACGAACACCGCGGCACCATTGGCAAGAACTTCAAGCGTGCTTACATCGAGAACACGATCCGCAAGAACCTCCTCCTCTTCTGCTGGAAGAACATCCACGAGCCGCGGCGCCTCGCCGAGCACTTGCTCGCTACGTGGGTGGGTGTTCTCGTCAGCGCGTTGGCCGGAGACTCGCTCGAGCGTGCGAATCTGGCGGGACTCTGGCGGGCTTTCTGGCAGCTCCCACAGGCTGTATCAGCCCGCTGGCGGGCGTTGCGCCTGGCCGTAGTGACGGACACTGAAGCGTTACGGCGTCCTTTGGGCGGCTATTACCGCGACCGCTTCGAGCCCGTGGACTCAAATCCGTTGCGCTTGCGGGTGCTGTTTCTCTCACCTTACCCAGTCTGCCCTCCGGTGCATGGCGGCGCGGTGTTCATGTACCAAACTTTGCGGCGATTGGGTGAGTCTGCCGACCTTCATCTGATCGCCCTGGTCGACGAACCCTGGGAAATCGAAGCACACGAAGAATTGCGGCCGGCACTCCGAAGCCAGGAGTTCCTGGTTCGCCTGGAGGGCCAGCCCAAAGGTGTGGGTGCGCTGGAACCGTTCGCCGTCCGGGAATTCCGCAGCCTGGATCTCGAGTGGCTGATTCACCGGCAGATTCTGCTGCACGGGATCGATGTCTTTCAGATCGAATACGCCAATATGGGGCAATACGCTCCCTCGTTCCAGCGGCTTCCCGTACTTCTGTTCGAACACGATGTGTACTTCCAATCAATAGCACGGCAGATGTCCACCCTCTCCTGGGCAGGCCGGATCAAGGCTTCCGCCGAGTACCTGCGGGCGTTGCGCTATGAACTCCGGCTCTTGCCCCGGGTGGACCGCATCCAGACCTGCACGGAAGAGAACCGAGCCTTCCTCCTGTCATTTCTTCCTCACCTGGACGGCCGCATTGATCCTCACCTGCGCGCCGGCATCGACACGTCCCGTTACGAGTTCCGTCCGGGCCCCCGCCGCCCGAAATCGATGTTGTTCCTCGGAAGTTTCCGGCACGCGCCGAACGGGGTTGGCGTGCGGTGGTTCTTGCGTTATGTGATGCCCCGCATTCTGGAACAGGAGCCGGAGGCAACCCTTACGTTAATCGGCGCGGACCCGCCTCCGGCCCACACGCTCCCGGATTACCACGGCGCTGTCCAGCTCGCAGGATTTGTTGAAGACATTGTGGCCCCGCTGCACAACCATGCACTGTTCGTTTGCCCGATCCTTGCCGGTTCGGGCCTGCGCGTCAAGCTGTTGGAGGCTTTCGCCTGCGGCATCCCCGTAGTTTCCACACGGGTCGGCGCCGAAGGTTTTGGCGGACGCGATGGTGAAATATGCGCGCTGGCGGACGATCCGGAGGCCTTCGCCGCCCGCGTTGTGTCACTGATGCGCAACCCTGAGGAAGCAGCGGCGATGGCGCGCCGCGCCCGGGACTACGTAGTAGTCGAGCGGGACATGGCGGTGATGACCAAACGGCTTGAAGCCAGTTACCGCCAAGCGCTTACTTCGAAGGTTTCCGCAGTTTCTCGAGATCGCGCTTCAAACTGATGGCAATTTCGCGTGCAGCCCGGTCCACCTCCGTGCTCTGCGACGTGGCGCTGGGATGGTACGTGCTCCAGAGCAGATGGCGGCTGGCCACATCAACCAGAAAGACCGTGCCGCGGCCGCGGCCCCACGTGCTCTCGGGACCTTGCCGGGATGCTTCCACTGCGCGGCGGTCCTTGTCCTCATCCGCCTCGGGCTCTGCCGATTCGGTGGGTTTAGGATAAAGCCGGGCCAATTCGTCTTCCAGCGAGCGGCCCACCCGGTCGGTCAGCACGGCATCGGCCCGGGCGGGATCCGTCACCACGACGAACGTCCCGTTCCGGTGAATATGGTTGGACAAGTATTGGTCCAAACCACGCGCCATCTTCAACAAGTAGACTGTTTTCACCTCCAGCAGGCGCGCCGGCGGAGCCTCCGGCGTTGGTTGCTGGGCGAACGCGGCGGCGCCGGCCAATAGCAGAGCAGCAAATGCTTTCACCCCTCCATCTTAACGGGGGTGGGAGCGCCTACAATGGGGAGTTCCGGCCCCGGCGCCGCGGAGTGGCACCGCATTGTACAAGGACTTAAGGATTACGGTCGTGATTCCCTGCTTGAACGAAGAACAGGGAATCGAACTGGTGCTGCGGCGGATGCCCGCCTTTGTCGATGAGGTGATCGTCGTTGACAACGCCTCCACCGACCGCACGGCGGATGTCGCCCGCAGTCTGGGCGCCCTGGTCATCCACGAAGACGTACGCGGTTACGGCCGCAGTTACAAGAAGGGTTTCTCCATGGCGACGGGAGATGTGATTGTCACCCTGGACGGCGACCATAGCTATCCCGTCGATGCTCTCTCCTATCTGCTCGAGGCCTTCCTGCACTTGCAAGCCGATTTCCTGAACGCCTCCCGCTTCCCTGTCCGCGATCGCGAAGCCATGAGCCTGAAACACAAACTCGGCAACCTGGCTTTGTCCCTCGCCACATCGATCCTGTTCTTTCGCTGGGTGCGCGATTCGCAAAGCGGCATGTGGGTCTTCCGGCGATCGATTCTCGATCGTATGGTGCTCGAAAGCGACGGTATGGCCTTCTCTGAGGAAATCAAAATCGAAGCCATCAGGCAGCCCGGCATCCGTTTTGAGGAGATCTCCATTTCTTACTCTTCGCGGCTGGGTGAGATCAAGCTAAATCCTTGGCGGGACGGGTTTTATAACTTGTTTTTCCTGATTAAGAAACGCTTTGCCCCGCGCAGCCGCCGGCGTTAAACTAAATGAGCCTGCCTGTGTCGCCCCGCGGTGCGCGCCGCTGGGCTTCCCCAAGTACCCCCTGGTGGCGAACCGCTCCAAGGCTGGGTTTGGAGTTTGCGCCGCATGGCATTCGACGTGACCGTCGTTATTCCGAATTGGAACGGAGCCGGGCAATTAGGCAAGGCTCTCGCGTCGCTTCGCGCGCAAACGCTCCCCCCTGCGCAGATTGTGGTGGTGGATAACGGCTCCACCGATGATTCCCGCTCCGTAGCAAAAGAGATGGGCGCTGCTGTGCTCGCCCTGGGACGAAACCATGGCTTCTGCCACGCTGTGAACCTGGGCGTTAGGGCAGCAGACACTGAATGGGTGGTGGTGCTGAACAACGACGTGGTCCTGGAGCAGAGCTGGCTGGAGGCGCTTTCAGCCAATATCGGGAGAGAAAGGCCTTGGTTCGTTGCCGGGCGGCTTTTGCGGCAGGACGATCCGCAACGGCTGGATGGCTCGTTCGACCTGCTCAGCCGCGCTGCTTGCGCCTGGCGCGCCGGCCATGGGCGGACCGATACTCCAGCCTGGCAAAACCCCGAGGCGATCGCATTTCCTTCCTTCACCGCCGGGCTTTTTCAACGCACTCTCTTTAACCATGTAGGACTGCTCGACGAGCGATTCGGTTCTTATCTCGAGGATGTGGAGTTCGGCTTGCGGTGCGCCCGCGCGGGTTTCCAGGGGCGTTACGTCCCGGATGCCGTGGCACTGCACCAAGGTGGCGCCACGCTTGGGGCCTGGAGTCCTGCAATGGTTCGGTTACTGGCCAGAAACCAGGTGTACTTGCTAGCCCTGCACTTTCCGGAGGGCTGGTTCGAGCGCTTCGGCGGGCGGGTGATTCTGGGGCAGTGCTTGTGGGGGCTGCTTGCCGCCCGCAGGGGGGTACTTGGCTCCTGGTTGCGCGGTAAGTTGGAGGGCATCCGGCGTTATGGCGAACTCCGTGCCGGGGCGCAACCGTGGCCAGTCAGTCAGTTCGATGAGTTCATGGCCGCCTCCGAAGCGCGGATTCTCGAACTGCAGCGCCGCGACGGATTCGACTGGTACTGGAAGAACTACTTCCGGTTCTGCGGAGAGGTGGTGTAGGCATGCGTTTTGGCGCCGCCGTAATCACGTATCAGTCAGCGCCTTATGTGGAGGAATGTCTCGCCAGTCTTCTGTCGCAGCGCGATGTCCTGAACGCCGGCATCCTCGTGGTGGACAACGCCTCAACTGATGCGACGGTGGCCATCGCCGCAGAATTCCCGGAGGTCCAGGTGGTGAAAAACCCCGCCAATTTGGGATTCGCGGCTGCAGCAAACCAGGCATTCGCCCTTCTGAGCGCCGCGGATGCGGTGTTGCTATTCAACCCCGATGCACGGCTGGCGAACGGCTTTCCGGAGTTGGTGCGAGTCCTGGTCAGCGACCCCCGCTGCGGCGTGGCCGCCGGTCTGCTGCTGCACGCGGACGGCGCTCCGCAAAAGGGATTTGCCGTGCGGCGCTTCCCTACCCCGGTCTCCTTTTGCGCTGAAATACTCGGGCTGAACCGGATCTGGCCCGGCAATCCGGTGAATCGCCGCTACCGCGCGTTGGACCTCGATCTTTCCCAGCCTCAAGAGGTGGAACAGCCCGCGGGCGCCTTCCTGCTGGTCCGCCGTGAAACCTGGCGGCAGTTGGGAGGCTTTGACGAGGCATTCTTCCCTGCTTGGTTTGAGGATGTGGACTTTTTGAGGCGGCTGCGCCGTGCTGGCTGGCTCTGCCGGCTGGTGCCCGCAGCCACAGCTTTCCACCACGGAGGTCATTCATTTTCAAAGGTAAAGTGGTCCCAACGGCAAAGGGCCTGGTATGGTAACCTTCTCAGATATGCGGCGCTCCATTTCGGCCCGGGTGGTCGGGTTGCGGTCGCCGTCTCCGTTCTCGCAGGTTTGCTCCCGAGGATGGTCGCGGGGATGGTTTTGCAGCGGTCTTTCGGCCCGCTGGGGGTGTACTTTCAGTTAGCCGGCTTGGCTGCCGGGTTGGTCGCCGCTCCGCAGGCGCTGATTCGCCGGGGCGGGACGGCCGGTGGACTGCCGGAAGGACGGCCTTCACCGGGCGGTTTTTGATTTTTTTGGTTTTTCGGCTCTCGAATGGCTGCACAAGAGTTCGTTAGTGTCACGATCGTGACGTACAACAGCGGGCGCTACATCAAGCGCTGCCTCGAGTCGGTGCTCGCGCAGAAGGGACCGCAAATCGAGATTCTGGTGGTGGACAACAAGTCCACCGATGGCACCCTGGATATTTTGGAGCAGTACGAAGACCGCTGCACGATTATCCGCAACGCCGCCAACGTCGGCTTCGCCGCCGCCCAGAACCAGGCGATTGCGCTGGCCCGTGGGGGCTGGGTGCTCACCCTCAACCCCGACGTGCTCCTCATGCCGTATTTCATCCAAGCCCTGCTCGAGGCCGGCCGGTTGGACAACCGGATTGGCGCTGTCTGCGGCAAGCTGCTGGTGATGAGTCCCGATTTTGAAATTGAAGCGCGGCCGCGCGTTGATTCCACCGGAATCTACTTCACTCCCAACCTCCGGCATCTTGACCGCGGCAGCCGCGAGATTGACAACGGCCACTACCTGAAACGCGAATACGTGTTCGGCGCGACCGCCGCCGCGGCCCTCTACCGGCGGGAGATGATCGAAGATGTCTCCATCAACGGAGAGTTCTTCGATCCGGACTTCTTTGTGTACCGGGAAGACGCGGACGTTGCTTGGCGCGCCCAGTTGATGGGCTGGCGCTGCATGTATACCCCCTACGCCCGCGGCCATCATGTCCGGGCTGTACTGCCGGGCAACCGCCGCGCCCTGCCGCGGGCCATCAACATGCACTCGGTCAAGAACCGCTTCCTCATGCGGATCAAAAATATGACCGGTGATTTGTACCGCCGCTGCTGGCTGCCAATCACACTCCGGGACTTCGTCGTTTTATCCTGCTGTCTCGTTTACGAGCACTACTCGTTGCGCGCCTTTTTGAAAGTGGCGTCACTCTGGCGAAGGGCCTGGGAGAAGCGCCAGGTCATCATGGCGAAGCGCCGGGTCGGGGACGACTACATGGCCTCCTGGTTCCATTTCAAGCCGGTCAGCCAGCCGGCTCCCCGGAAGAAGGCGGCAGCCGTCCTTTCCTCGCAAACGCAGACAGCGCGTAGCTGATATCATCCGCTCACATGCCCCGCACCCGACGGCGGAGTTTCCTGCGGGCTGCGCTAGCGATGGGAGGCCTTCCTCTCGGATTGCGTCCGCAGGCTCCAGCCACGCTAGCATCCCGCTGGGCCAATCCGCCCGCCGATTGCCGCCCCCGTACCCGCTGGTGGTGGCCGGGCAGCGCGGTGTCGAAAGAGGGCATCGCCTCACAGCTTCAGGAGATGAAGGAGCGAGGGCTCGGCGGGGCCGAGATCGTCGTCCTCTACGGCTATTACGAAAAAGGGGGGATTCCCTTCCTCACCCCCGGCTGGTGCGAGATGGTGCGGTACGCGTTGCAGGAAGCGCAGAGCCTCGGCCTCACAATGGCCTTGGTCTTCTCTCCCGGTTGGGATTTCGGCAGCCCCATGGTGCCGCCCGAGGAGCGCAGCAAGTGCCTGAGCCCTTGCTTTCTTGAAGTGCCCGGACCCATGTCCTACGAAGGGCCGCTGCCGCCGTTCAAGGACTTTGGCACGCCCACAACCGGGTTGTTTGCCAGCCTGGCGCCTGTTGAGGGTTCGCCGCCCGATCATAACTTGGTGGTCGCCGTCGTGGGGGCGCGCTTTACCTCCCCTAAGACCATCGATCCGCTCACTCTGGTGGACCTCACCGCCGAGTTTCGCGGCGAGGCTGGCCGCTGGCGGGTGGAAGAGGGGGATTGGCGCCTGATGGCCTTTCGCCTCCGCTACACTGGCCAGCAAAACTCCTCCCAGAACAACGAACCCAAAAGCTGGGTGGTGGATCATCTCAGTGAAACGGCCATGCGCCGGTACGCCTCCGGGATGGCAGAACGCTTCCGCCAGGAGTTCGGTCCCTGGCTGGGAAGCACCGTGGATTCGATTTTTGCTGACAGTTTCGAGGCCGTGCCTCTGGCCAACAGTATCCTCTGGAGCAACGACACCCTTGAGCAGTTTCGCCGCCGCAAGGGCTACGACTTCACGCCCCGCCTGCCTGCCATCTGGTTCGACTGCGGCGAACATACGGCGCGCTGGCGTTACGACCTGAACGAGACGCTCCACCAGATAGGACTCGAGTGCTGCTTCCAGCCCTTCCTGGAGGCCTGCCGCAGCATCGGAGTCCTTGGGCGCATGCAGCCCCACTACCGCTTTACCGAGGAGATCGTGCAGGGCGCCGGCATGGCGCACCGCGCGGAAACGGAGGTCACCACCGCGCGGTTCGAGACGGTCGCCGACCCCCGGAAGGCCACCGTCTCCGGCGCCCGCCTCTACCGCGACGACCCGGTGGTTTCCGCCGAGGCCTACACCTTCATCCACCCTGAGCGCTTCCGTACCACGCCCGAGGAGATCAAACGCGCCACCGATGCGTTTCTGCGCGACGGCGTCAACCTGTTTTACAACCACGGCTTTCTCTATACGGAAGAACCGGAAGTGGCGCCGCAGCGTGATTTCTGGGCCGGCGAACGCATCAGCCCCTGGATGCCCTGGTGGCCCTACTACAGAGGTCTCGCTGAGTACATAGCCCGGTGCTGCTCTGTGCTTCGCCAGGGCCGCTTTGTAGCCGATGTGCTCTTGTACTCGCCGCAGCCGCAAGTCTGGTCCCAGCGCGCCCTGTTCGGCATTCAGCAGCGGGTGATGGATTACGGAGATCTCCCCAAGACTTTGCTGGCCAATGGCTACGACTACGACGTCGTCAACGGCCACTTGCTGGAGAACAAAGCGGAGACCGCGGCCGGCCGGCTGCGGATCGGCGGACAGTCCTACCGTGCGCTGATTCTGCCGGCGGTAGATACCGTCCCTCTAACCACGATGCGCGCTTTGGAACGCTTTGCCGAAGCGGGCGTTGCCGTCTACGCCATGGACCGCCTGCCTTCCTTCTCCTCAGGCATGGCAGAAAAAGCCGGTGATGCCGAGGTGCAAGCTCTCGCTGCCCGGCTGCAGTTCATTCCCGATTACGGGTTGACCTCCAAGCTCTTCTCACCGAGGGAAGCGCCTTATGAGAAAACACCGCCGCTGACCCCCTCCAAGCGCCGCTTTCTCGAGCGCTTGTCCACGGTAGTTCGGCCGCAGGTCCGCCTGGCCGGAGGACAGCAGAGTAATGGGCTTACATTTCATCAGCGCACAATAGAGGGCCGCGCCGTCTACTTCCTCACCAACCTGCAGCCGCTCGCCCACCAGGGCCCGGTGTGGTTCCGCGATGGAGCGGGTTGGCCTGAACTTTGGGATCCCCTTACAGCGGAACGCGCGCCGGCTGAGGGTTGGAGACCAGCCGGTGGGGGCATGGAAGTGGATCTCTCTCTTGAGCCTTGGGGTTCGGTCATCCTGGTGTTCCAAGGCGGACGGCCGCCGAAGCCCCGTCCACGTCCCGTGGCCTCCGGACCGGTGATCCTGGTGTCGGGACCATGGCAACTGGAAATCGAAGGGGTTCGCTTCCCTGCGCGTCAGTTTCGGCTGGAATCGCTGACGCCCTGGAACCAGCACGCCGAGCTCCGGAATTGCTCCGGCCGCGGGATTTATCGCACCACCTTTGCGCTCCCACGGGCCTCCGAGGCCATCCTGGATCTGGGCGGTGTCGGCTGTGCCGCTGAAGTTTTCCTGAATGGCCGCTCCACAGGTGTCCGCTGGATGCAGCCCTACCGCTTCCCCCTGGCTGCTCAATCGCTGCGGCGTGGGGAGAACCGTCTGGAGGTCCGTATCGCCAACACGCTCCTGGCACACGTGCAAGGATTGCAGGAACCGCCGGAAATCCCGCCAAATCTCATTCCGCGGTACGGACGAACGCTGCCCATGGATGCCGTCCTGCGGGCCGCGTGGGAACGCGACCGCGCCTTTCAGCCTCTGCCGCTCTCGGGTCTGGCCGGACCGGTCACAGTTCAATACCGGAAACCCTGATGCGCATCGCTCTCCTTGGTACCCGTGGCATCCCGGCCTCTTACGGTGGCTTTGAAACGTTTGCCGAAGAACTATCCTGGCGGCTGGTGGAGCGCGGCCATCAGGTCACAGTCTACTGCCGGCAACCACATTCGGAGCCCCGGTACCGGGGTGTCAACCTCTGCTACATCGCGCCGCTTCGCCACAAGTACGCCGAAACGCTGGCGCACACGTTCCTCTCCACGCTTCACCTGGCCAGGCGGCGCGGCTGCTACGACGTGGCGCTCTACTGCAATGGGGCGAATGCGCTGTTTACCGGGCTGGCCCGCCTGGCAGGGCTGCCCGTGGCTCTCAATGTGGACGGCCTGGAACGCAAGCGCAAGAAATGGAACTGGCTGGCCCGCTCCTGGTATCTACTGTCCGAGTGGCTGTCCACGTGGCTGCCCACCGCTCTGGTGACCGACGCCCGCCAAATCCAGGATTATTACCGCCAGCGCTACCGGACCGCGTCTACATTCATCCCCTATGGCGCCCCCACTGGCCGGCTGGAGTCGCGCGAGGTGTTGGACCGTCTGGGGCTCGAGCCTGAACGCTACTTTCTGTACGTGAGCCGCTTCGAGCCGGAGAACAACGCGCTGATGGTCCGCCGCGCCTTTGAAAAGTGTTCCACCCCGATGCGGCTGGCCCTGATCGGCGATGCGCCCTACGCGGCGGACTACATCCGGGCCGTCCGGGAGACACAGGACCCGCGCATCGTCATTCCAGGGGCAATCTATGGCACGGGTTATCACGAGCTTCAGTCGCACAGCTACGCATACATCCACGCGACGGAAGTGGGAGGCACTCACCCCGCGCTGATCGAAGCCATGGGCCGCGGCGCTCTCGTGCTCTACTTGCGTACCCCCGAGAATCACGAGGTTGCGGGCGGCGCAGGCATTCCGTTCTCCAACGAAGATGAGCTCGCTCACCTGATCGAAGAAGTCTCCGCGTGGCCAGCCGAGGAGCGGGAGAGATTCTGTACCGCCGCCGCAGAGCGTGTCAGGCAGCACTATAGTTGGGACGCCGTCACCACCGCCTACGAGCAACTCTTCGCTTCCCTCGCCCTGCGGCGAAAATAGAAACCATGGTCCCCATCACCTACCGTTGCTGGATGGAGGTTTCGCGGCGCCAGTTGGCCGGGAACTTTCACGCCATCCGTGCCGCGGTGGGCCAGGGCGTCGAGGTGATGCCCGTCGTCAAGGCCGACGCTTACCGGCACGGCGCGCCGGAAGTGGCGCGCGTCCTCGAACAGGAGGGCGCCCGCTGGCTCGCGGTGAGCAATGTCGAAGAAGGCGTGACGCTCCGCCAAACCGGAATTCGCGCCCACATCCTGGTCATGGGCGATTTCCTGCCCTTCGAACGTCCCGCGCTGATCGACTACGAATTGACCCCCTGCATTCATTCGCTCCCCCAACTCCTCGACTACGACCGTATGGCCGCCGCGCTGGCCCGCCCGCTGCCTTACCACCTCGCCATTGATAGCGGAATGAGCCGGTTGGGCACCCGCGAGACGCCAGCACGCATTGTGGAAACCGTGCTCGCTGCACACCATGCCCGGCTGGAAGGCCTGATGACGCACTTCGCGTCTTCCGCCAACTACGAATCGCCCCAGACCGCGGAGCAGTTGCAGCACTTCAACACGGTGCGTGCCGCGTTCACCCATGCCGGTCTGGATCCTCGCTACATCCACCTCTCCAGCACAATCCCCGTGGCGTATGGGCGCCGCGATGCCTGGGGCAACATGGTGCGTCCTGGCCATGCCGTTTACGGCTACGTCAGCCCGGCGCGCGGTCCGGCCCCTGCCGCCGTGCTCCGTGTCGCCCCCGCGATGAACTGGAAGGCCCGCATTCTCGAAGTGAAGGATCTGCCGGTGGGGGCGCGCGTCGGCTATGGCGGTATGTTTGTCACCGAACGCCCCACGCGCATGGCCGTACTCGCAGTCGGCTACGCCGACGGCCTCCCGCACCGTCTGTCCAACAAGGGCAAAGTCATTGCAGGAGGACGCCTGGTCCCCATTCTCGGGGCCGTTTCCATGGACCTCACCACCATCGACATCACCGAATCGCCGCATCTGCAGCCCGGCGACCCTGTCACTCTGCTGGGGTGCGAGGGCAACGTTACGCTGGACGCTCACACGCTGGCGCGCGCCGCCGGAACCATCAGCTACAGCATCCTCTGTGGAATTGGCCAGCGTGTCAAGCGCATCTATTCCTAGATTCCTCCTGTTGGCGCCGTGCTGGCTGATAGCGTCTGCACAGATCACGCCCGTGGCGCCGCTTGTGTTCCAGGAGGCTCGCGTGTTTTCCCGGCAGGACGGCGGACGGCTCTGGCGCACCTATCTCGAAAGCCCAATCCTGGTGCTGGATGTCCCGGCCGGGTGGGCTTGGGCCAACCAGTCTATTCCCGGTTGGCAACAGCAGTCCCCGGGAGTCTGGCACGGCCCTCTCCCCGATCCGCCTTATTCGGGCCTGTTCGAGTCGTGGGGCCGCCGTTGGGTTCTGTTGCGCCTGCCCCTGCCTGAGGACCCCGGCGCCCGGGATCGCCTGCTGCTGCGCGCGCTCTTCCGCCGCGTGGCGGCAGATCGAGCCATCCCCATCCCGGTTCTTCAGCAACTGAGGTTTGACCCGGACCGCAGCCCCTGGATCCGGCTCGAAATGCGGGCGCTCGCTCTCGCGCTGGAAGACCGCGCCAGCCGCACTCGTCTTCTGCAGGACGCGATCGTTTTCCGGCGCGTCCGGCAGTCCTTGGATCCGCAGCAGGGCGTTGCCGAGAAAACCCTTGAGCAATACGAAGGCATGGCTGAGTTCACCGTCTATTCCCTGACATTGTCCTCGCGGACTGCGTTGCGCGCCCAAGCCGCCGCATTGCTGCGTGATGCGCAGCCCGCCTCAGCCCACGTCGCCATCGGACTGGCGTATTGCCTCTTGCTCGAAGAAAAGAAGAAGGATTGGCGCCTGGCGGCCGGCCCCGCCACCGACCACATCGCCCTGCTCCGCGAGGCCTGGAAGATCCCGAGCGTTTTCGTCACCGCAGAGGAGCTTCACGCCCGGGCCCAGGCCTACCAGTAAGCGCGTCGCCTCCGGATGCCGGCGCCAACCGGTAATGCAGCCGCAGAAACACCCGCCCCCAGATACGCAGCACATGGTCGGCGCGCACCGCGCCCTCTTCCGCCGCATATACGTGAATCGTTTCCTTCATCGTCTGCACGTAGCGGGCCCACGTCCGTCCATTGCGTTCTACGACGAAATAAAAACCAGGTTCGCCGAAAGCATGCCCGTCTGAGGCCAGCCAGAGTGATCCTTCCTGCCCCGGCTCGCAACGCATCACGACCACCGCACGGCCATTCGGCAAGGGAAAGCACACCTTGATGCACGGGCTGGGGTGGCCCGGAATGTTGCAAGAAGTGTAACTGCCTGCGTAAAGCGTGCGGCGGCATGCCACCAACTCCCGCACCCATGCCGTCTCCGTCTCACCCGCAGGCCCGCGAAGCGTAACCACGCGGCTGGATATCCCTCTGTGTGTATCGAGACCGGAAAGCGGCACGTTCAACTGAGCCAGCCTGCGGCTGAAAAGAACTGCCAGAAGTTTCCCGAATGGCTGGAACCAGGGATTCCACTCGCACCACGAGTCCATCCGGTAATCGGAAGTGCATTCGTAGAAGCGGACCACGAAAGGATGCAACAAAGAGCTGTCCAGCACGGCATCCATATCTGGCAAGAGACCACGGCTTTCACCGTCATCTATCACCGTCAATCCGTTGCGTCTCGCGTAGTCGTCGAAAAAACCGGCGCCAATGGCTGTGGTGTCGCCAACAGGCCCGCGCAGCCAGGGGTGTTGCTCGAGCTCAAGACGCCGCCCGGTGATCCGCACCCACTGCTGTGTCACCCAGTCGGCCAGGTATCCGCGGCTCTCACCCAGCCAGAGCATGCCAGAACTCCGCCGTCTTCAGACGTCCAGGTTCCGGACGTCCAATGCGTTCTGTTCGATGAACTTCCGCCGGGCTT
>CAYWQS010000059.1:16945-22610 GCA_964460395.1 uncultured Solibacteraceae bacterium
ACGTCCAGGTTCCGGACGTCCAATGCGTTCTGTTCGATGAACTTCCGCCGGGCTTCGACGTCTTCGCCCATCAGCGTGGAGAAAATCTCCTCCGCCTCCACCGCGTCTTCCAGCCGCACTTCGAGCAAGGTGCGCTTCTCGGCGTCCATCGTGGTTTCCCACAACTGGTCGGGATTCATTTCACCCAATCCCTTGTAGCGCTGAATGGAGCAGTCGCGGGTTCCTTCGTTCTTCAGGTACGCGATCAGGTCGCGCCAGTGCGCCAGCGTTTCCCGCCGCGCCTCCTTCACCACCACGAAGGGCGGGCGGTTGAACTTCTCTGTCTGTTTGGCCAGATACCGCATCCGGCGGTACTCCGGCTGCGAAGCCAGCTCGATGCCGATCGTGCGGTCTCCGTGCGATTCGTCGTGATACTGCAGCAGGAAGGTGCTGTGCTCTTCCTCGGGCGCCAGTTCCACCTTCAACTTCAACGCCGTCAGCGCTTCCTTGAGAGGTTTGAGATTCTCAGCGTTGGCGAAGTCCGCCTTGGTGTCGATGACAAAGGCGGGGTTGGCCAGCAGCTCCACAATCCGTGGATCGGTCAGCCGCCGCTCCAGCTTCAAGAAAAGCTGCTGCAGTTCGTCAAGCATCATCAGGAATTGCCGTAGTTCCGCCCCTTCCAGCCGTCCGCCGCCTGACAATTCCACGTGAACGTTCTCCGTGGCCCGGCGCAGAATCTCGCGCACAAACTCCTGGTCATTCTTGATGTATTTCTCGCTCTTGCCTTTCTTGATGCGGTAGAGCGGGGGCTGGGCGACGAACACATGGCCACGGTTGATCAGGTCCGGCATATGCCGGAAGAAGAAGGTGAGCAGAAGCGTCCGGATGTGCGAACCGTCCACGTCGGCGTCCGTCATCAGGATCACCTTGTGGTAGCGAAGCTTGGTGATATCGAAGTCGTCCTTGCCGATGCCCGTGCCGATGGCCGTGATCATCGCGCGGATTTCTTCGTGCGACAACATCTTGTCGTAGCGGGCCTTCTCAACATTCAGGATCTTGCCTTTGAGAGGGAGGATGGCTTGATAGCGGCGGTCGCGGCCCGTTTTCGCGGTCCCGCCCGCGGACTCGCCCTCCACGAGGAATAGTTCGCAGCGCTCTGGATCCTTCTCCTGGCAGTCGGCCAGCTTGCCCGGCAGTCCGCCCGAATCGAGGGCGCCTTTGCGGCGCGTGAGCTCGCGGGCCTTGCGGGCTGCCTCCCGCGCCCGCGCCGCCTCGATCGCTTTGCCGATGATGCGCTTCATCACGGCCGGGTTCTTGTCGAAGTATTCGGTAAGCTTCTCGTTCACCACCTTTTGCACGTCGCCAGATACATCCGAGTTCAGCTTGCCCTTCGTCTGGCCCTCGAACTGCGGCTGCGGCAGCTTCACACTCACCACCGTGGTGAGCCCTTCAGTCACGTCGTCACCGGTGAGAGTCTGGTCCTTGCCTTCCTTGAACAGCCCTGCCTGCTTGGCGCAGGCGTTTAGGGTGCGGGTGAGCGAGCTCCGGAATCCGGATACGTGCGCCCCGCCGTCGCGCGTGTTGATGTTGTTCGCGAAGCTGAAGAGCTGCTCGGAATAACTGTCGTTCCACTGCATCGCGATATCGATCGTCAGCGTTCCGCCGTTCGGCAATTCGCGTTCACCTTGAATCGCAATGGGCTTGTCGTGCAGCACGTTCTTGCCGCGGTTCAGGTGTTTGATGAACTCGCTGATGCCGCCCTGGTAGAAAAACTCGTGGCTCTTGCTGGCTTCCCGTTCGTCGATCAGGCTGATCTTCAAGCCGGAGTTCAGAAACGCCAGCTCCCGCAGGCGCGCCGACAAGGTATCGAAGTTGAACCGCGTCGTCTCCGTAAAGATCGTGGGGTCGGGCTTGAACGTGATCTTGGTCCCCTTCTTGCGGCCCGATTTCCCCGTACGCGCCAGCGGCGCCTTGGGGATGCCTCGTTCGTACTCCTGCTCGTACGTCGAACCATCCTTCCAGATCTCGAGATGCAGCGTCTCCGAAAGCGCGTTCACGCAGCTTACGCCCACGCCGTGCAGGCCGCCGGATACCTTGTACGTGTTCGAATCGAATTTGCCGCCCGCGTGAAGCTTCGTCATCACGATCTCCGCCGCGGATACCCCAAACTCCGGCTTGATGTCTACAGGAATGCCCCGCCCGTTGTCCACGATCGTGATCGAATCGTCCGTGTGGATGGTCACCGTGATCTCATCCGCGAAGCCCGCCATGGCTTCGTCCACGGAATTGTCCACCACTTCGTATACCAGGTGGTGCAGCCCCATTTCGCCGGTGGAGCCGATGTACATGGCCGGGCGCAGGCGCACGGCCTCCAGCCCCTCCAGCACTTTGATGCTCGAGGAATCGTAGGTCGTCTGTGTGCTCAAATCGTTTTCGTCCTTCTCTGCCACGGGCGCGTTAGCGGTTGCCGGCCGCTCAAATCCGCATCGGCATCACTACGTAACGGTATTGCGACCCTGCCTCGGATCCCGCAGGCCGCATCTCTCCCGCGCTTTGGGCGTCCTTGAAATGGAACGAGACGCGCGCCTCGCTCACCGCCCGGAGAAACTCCAGTAGGTATTGGGCGTTAAACCCGATCTCAATCGTCGGCCCGCCGTACTCCACCGGCAGACTCTCTTCCGATTCGCCGCTTTCCGACAGTGACGAGTGGATCGTGATTTCGTTATCGGCGAACCGCACTTTGATCGCGCGCGACCTCTCATCGGCAAATTGGGCGACGCGCTCAATGCTGGCGCGCAGCTCCTCTCGATCCGCCTCCACGATGTGCGTATGGCTCTTCGGCAGGACGCGCTCGAAATCCGGGAAATTGCCGGTGAGCTTGCGGCTCATCAGCAAGCGGCCGCCAAGGCGGAAAAAGAGATGGTTCTCCTCGCTTGAGTACTCGATCGGGTCGTCTTTGCTCCCCGCATCGGCGGCGAATTTCACCAGCTCCGCCATCGCCTTACGCGGTAGCAGTGCGCGGTCGCGAATCCCGGCCGCACCCAGAGGATTCTTTTCCTGCGTCATGGCCAGACGGTGCCCGTCGGTCGCTACCATCGTCAGAACGTCATCCTCGATCAGCAGCAACGCCCCGTTCAGCGTGAAGCGCGACTCCTCGGCCGAAATGGCGAAAATCGTTTTGCTGATCATCGACCCCAGCAGACCCACCGGGAGCTTGGCCTTCACCGCCGGCATCGAGGGCAGTTCGGGAAAGCTCTCCCGCGACATCCCGGCAATCTTCGTCTTCGACCGGCCACACACCAGCGATGCCCAGTGGTTGTCGCTGATCTTCACCTGGACATCGGCTTCGGGCAGCAACCGCACATAGTCCAGGAGCTTCTTTGCAGGCACCGTTCCCGCGCCCTTCGACTTCACCACCGCCGTCGTCTGGCACTGAATCCCTAACTCGAGATCCGTGGCGGTCAACACAAGGCCGTTCTCGCTCGCTTCCAACAGCACGTTGGACAGGATCGGAATCGTGGTCTTCCGCTCCACGACGCCCTGCGACAGGCTCAGCTCACGAACCAGTTCTGACTTGCTGACCGTGAATTCCATGCGACCGCCTTCCCTCTATCAGACTGCTTGACTTAAGAGGTTCTCTTTCAAAACATTACAGAACCAGGATTCATAGGTCCTGTGGAAATGTCGAAATTCCCCTAAATTATACAAAATTCAACCCGTTCCTGTCTCACCCGTCTGTGGAGTTTGCTTCTGCCGGCCGTGGCCGACACCCCCCGGCAGGGACTCTCCACAGGCCTTCCTCAACCTTCGCCGGGACGCATCTGTGGAAAACAAAATAAAGCTATTGGAATGAATCGATTATGCTCTGAATGAGCCTGTTGAGATCGGGATCCTGCTGTCTCAGTTCCTCGATCTTGCGAATGGCGTGAAGCACCGTGGTGTGGTGCTTGCCACCGAAAGCCCGCCCAATCTCCGGCAACGAGGCGGAGGTCAACTCCTTGGCAATGTACATCGCCACCTGCCGGGGCCGCGAGATCTCGTGCGCATTCGTCTTCTGTTTGAGTTGCGCAGGCTGTAAGGAGTACTTCTCAGCGACGGCCCGGACCACCATGTCGATGGTGATGCGGCGTTCCTGACTCGGTAGTACGGTTTTCAACACCTGCTGCGCCATCGCCATGGTCATCGGCGCATTGGTCACAGAAGAGTAAGCAACCAGCTTCGTCCAAGCGCCCTCCAACTCCCGCACATTCGAGCGAGTCTTGGTGGCCACGAAGATCCGCACATCATCCGGCAGGGCGATGCCTTCCTGCTCGGCTTTCTTGTCCAGAATGGCCATCTTTGTTTCCAGGTCGGGCGGCTGAACATCCACCATCAAGCCCCACTCAAACCTGGACCGCAGCCTGTCCACCAGGCCGTGAGTGTTCTTTGGCATCTGGTCCGACGTGAGAACGATCTGCTTCTGATGCTCGTAGAGCTCATTGAAGGTGTGGAAGAACTCCTCTTGCGTCCTTTCTTTCCCTGCAATGGAATGAACGTCGTCGATCAGAAGGACATCCGCGGTCCGGTAGTGTGCGTGGAACGAACTCATCCGGTCCTTGCGGATACACTGCACCATCTCGTTCACGAAGCGCTCCGCCGTGGTCAACACCACGCGCATCCCCGGATACTGCTCCAGAACCCGGTGAGCGATGGCGTGTAGCAAATGGCTTTTGCCCATCCCGCTGCCGCCGTAAATGAACAACGGGTTGTAGTGCTTGGAGGGTGCAGCTGCGACCGCGCGAGCCGCAGCGTGGGCAAACTGATTGCACGAGCCCACGATGAACTCCTCAAAGCGGAAACGAGGGTTCAGATGCAAGTTCGAATGAAAGACTGGCTCGCTGGCTCCTTCGGGCGCTGCCCGGAACCCATCCAAATGAAGTCTGGGAGCGAGACTCGCCGCGGGCTGCGGCTGGAAAATCTCGAATTGCAGCTCCATCACCGGCGGGGTCAACTCTCGCATCGCTTGAGCAATCTTCGGAGCATACTCTCCCTCAAGCCACAGCCTGGTTACTTCGTCCGGGACACCCACCCGAAGCTTCCCCCCTCTCGACTCAATCATCTGAGTAGGAGCCACCCAGTTGGTGAATGCATCGCTGGTCATCCTGCTCCGGAGCAAAGCTTTCATGGCTTCCCAGGTATCGTTTTCCAACATCGGCACACACGTCTCCCGAAAGTTTCCCACAGGTTTTTCACAACCAAATCGATTGCTGATCGCGCCTGCCTCGTGAACGGATTCTGCCGCACAGGCTCACGCCTGGGCATCTACTCAGCGGCTTCCGTGATGGGGTTTCTGCCAGCCTGGCGCTCCCCGTCTTCCGATCAGGCGATTGTCAGAATATCACACTTTCCGGGCACGCAACCGTTCCCTGTATTGAATTTGTAACACATAGAAATAGAATTACTTACTATATGTGACGTAGTAAATGACGATAGAGCAATTTCCACTTGTTTTGTTCTGTCTTTCCGCTAAGTTCTGAGGCTGATTCTACTTCTCAGCCGAACCCCGTTCAGCCCTCCTGGAACCGTTCGGGCGCGCGCTGCGGATTTGACAACCCCCCACCTCTGGGCCAAACTGAGAGTTGGTCCTGCTGAGCGGGAGTAACTCAGCTGGTAGAGTGCAACCTTGCCAAGGTTGATGTCGCGGGTT
>CAYWQS010000060.1:0-21456 GCA_964460395.1 uncultured Solibacteraceae bacterium
TCATTACCATTACAATCGCGATGATGAAAGACTCGCGGGATTTCTTGGCATCCCGGCGCGTTTCGGACCAATGGCTGATCCGAGCGGAGCCAGCAGCGCAATCAGCCGCTGGCTCCAAGCCGGTTGCCCGAAGGAGTAGTCATGAGAGCATTGTGCTTTTTTTGTCTCCTTGCATGCTGGTCCTGCAGTCCAACCCCTCGTCTAAAATATTGCAAAGAATCCGAGGTTGGCGATATTTGCAATTACGTGGCCGATCGTTCCTGGCTGGGCCTGAAACGAATGGAAATTGCCCTGAGCAATTTCCACCAGCCTATTCAGGGAAAAGGTGAGGACGTTTATGTATCGATTTCGCGGGTGCTTTCTCCGCCAGATGCGACCTCTTTATACCACGGTGGGGTCGTTGGGCTTGGCGATGAGGAGGGCTACGAGAAGCTTTTTGCCAGACCCAACTTGAAGATTCGTTTCAATGGCATCGAGATCATCGAATTCCGTTCGGGCAGGCTGATACGCACGCGGCAGTGGCCCAAGCGGTTTGGTTGCCGTTCGGAGGGGAGCCCGCGGGACCTCTGCAAGATCGGGGAGGCTCAAGGTTGCGCGTTGCATTCCATTTCCGTGAGTCGCGCCATTGACGACGTGCCGCTGAGTATCCCTGCGATGGTTGTTTTCCTCATGGTTTGCAAAGATCCGGCGGTCCAGAAAGCAGCCGATCTGTGGGAACCCTTGTCTGAGCTGGTGCCGGCAGAGCACCTCGAATTGTGGGTTCGTGGCGACACCCGCTTTTTCGGAATCGAGGCTCCTTACGTACCTGTATTTGCTGACTTGCCGTTCAAGTCCACGCACCGCGGCAACTTCACTTGCCGTCTCGATGAGGCACAAAAGCTGCGGTGCCGGGAAGGTTTCTCAGCTCCATGAGCAGGCACCCCGCCCGTCATTTGACGGAATCGGAAATCGGATGGCGGGGGCGTGGGGCGAATTGGGGATCTGGAACTACACGTACGGAGCGGGGAACGAACGGGTGGAGGCGCTGGGTCCGGCGGACGGGTCCCGGCGGGTGTATTTTTATGACGTGACGGGGGAGTTGTTGGGCGAGTATTCGGTGCTGGTGGACGGGGAGGGGAAGCTGTATCCGAAGCAGGAGAGGATGAGGGTGTCGTTTGCGGGGCGGCCGTTGGAATGGGAGGACCGGCTGGGTTCAAAGGTAATAGGTCCGATCGATCAGCAGACAGGGCAGGCGACGCGGTACCGGTATTATCCGTACGGGCAGAATATCGGGACGAACGTGGGGTGGGATGACGTGCAGTTTGCGACGTACACGCGGGACGGGGCGACGGGGCTGGACTACGCGCGGAACCGGTACTACACGCGGACGTGGGGGCGGTTTTTGAGTCCGGGCCCTGGTCCTGCAGACCCGAAGATTGCTGGATCGTGGAACCCGTACAGCTACGCGTGGAACGATCCCGCAAATCTGAACGATCCGGATGGGTTGCTGCCGGCAGGACCAGGCTCTTTCCTGCCTCAACCTCCAAACGGGCCAGTCTACGGGGTTGCCGATTGGTTTTGGTGGGGGAGTGGCTCAATTGTCATTGGAGGGTGGGGCACGCTGACCCAAACCCATCAGCTCTGGCGGGCAGTTGAAGCGCTGGAGTCTATTGGGTCGGATGTTCGGCCGAGTACCGGGGGATATCAGATTTCCGTCGAGGCCGAACTCTTCAACTTCATGGTTGAGGCAGGCACGATCAGTATTGGTGCAGGTGGTGCAGCTTCGCTAGGCGGAATCGCAATTGGCGTCGATTGGGCTGCGGCCGGCGCAGCGGTTGGAGCCATTCTGACTAATCCGGTCACGATCACGGTTGCCGCGGGAGCGGTGGCCATCGGTGGCGTGGCGTGGTGGATGGCCAGACGAAAGGCCGATCTCGATCAGTTTGACGAGGCCATGAGACGGTATGAGAGAAAGTGTGGCAAATCATTGAGCCGAGATCAGCGTCGGACAGTGCACGATCAACTACGCAAGACTGGGCCGCACGAGATCGATGACATCGTGGGCATTGCTGAAGCGTTGTTTGGCTGCCCAAAGGAGCACGGGCAATGACACCAATACAGCAGCGCGCCCAAGCAACGCTGAACAATCTGATTGGCCTGGAGATCGATAGGATTTTTCAAGTGGGAGATATGATGTGCCTTGTCTTTAGAGGCCAGAGCTCTGAGACTCAGCAAAGCGAATGGGCGCTACACGTTCTTCGGGGATGGAGACTTGAACATAAAGACAGAACGATTACTGGCACATACGATCAGTTCGAGTACTGTGAGCCGACTCTTCCTAGTGAGGACTGGGACCCTTCCAAGGGGAATAGCTATCTTGATCGTGTGCTAAGAGAGTTGCTGAATGATCGCTTGGGCCCCAACGAGACTGCCCGCGACATTGTCAATCGAGCGGGCGGATTTCTTGTCTCGGCTGCGGAAGTTCTGCCCAACGGTGATTGCAGCATCCGCTTTGCCAACGGATATAAGATTTCAATTCTACCGCTCGCGGGAAGAGGAGAGGCTTGGGTGGTCTTCCAACGAGGCAGAAGCGAAGCTGGGTTTTCCATGTACATGGAAGATATAAGTGATACGTAATTTGATTTTTTTGGAACACGTTCCGAAACCTTTTTCCGCAGAACGTGACAAAGGGGAGTGCGCCGTCGATGAACCTGGTGGTGGACGGGTGGACGAACCGGGTGGCGGGGCAGGGGTATGATGCGGCGGGGAACATGACGCACGCGCCGGGGAGTCCGAGCCAGACACTGGGGTGGGACGCGGAGAGCCGGATGACGGTGGCGTGGGGCGTGGGAGGGATCTGGAACTACACGTACGGAGCGGGGAACGAACGGGTGGAGGCGCTGGGTCCGGCGGACGGGTCCCGGCGGGTGTATTTTTATGACGTGACGGGGGAGTTGTTGGGCGAGTATTCGGTGCTGGTGGACGGGCAGGGGAAGCTGTATCCGAAGCAGGAGAGGATGCGGGCGTCGTTTGCGGGGCGGCCGTTGGAATGGGAGGACCGGCTGGGGTCGAAGGTGGTGGGTCCGATCGATCAGCAGACAGGGCAGGCGACGCGGTACCGGTATTATCCGTACGGGCAGAATATCGGGACGAACGTGGGGTGGGATGACGTGCAGTTTGCGACGTACACGCGGGACGGGGCGACGGGGCTGGATTACGCGCGGAACCGGTATTACACGCGGACGTGGGGGCGGTTTTTGAGCCCGGACCCGTGCGTGGCGAGCGGCGGTCCGGCGGACCCGGGGAGTTGGAACCGGTACGCGTACGTGCAGGGGGATCCGGTGAATTTCAATGATCCGGGCGGGTTATGTACCAACATCGGCCTGACTTCGGCGGGGTTCGGATATTCACCCTCTGGTTGCTCCATGGCCATGCCCGTGTGGGGTCCCAGGCCAAGCAACTTCGAGTTGTACGGCCAGGGAAACGCGATCGGGATTCCCGGTGTGGCAGCCGGCCAAGCCGGGCCGGGTTCGGCGATCGGCACGGCGAGCCCCGAGCTAGCAGGTGCAGAAGCAGCCTACGATGGCCGGATGACCGCGCTCACAGTAGATCGCTTGGTTTCTGCTCTACAGGGCGACCTGCATGCCCAGGTCGAGCTCTTGAGGGCCACTACCGGCTGGCAACTGAGCATCGAGCAATCGACGATGACGTTCCTGTTCGAAGACGGAACTATTATTATTCACACCAGTGAAGCAGTCCGGCTTCCAGATGAGCTGGTTCAACTGGCCCAGAATACTGCCTTAACCGGTTCTGTCTATATTCCGGCCATTGGGGGCGTCGCCGGCCCTCAAGTGTTGTTCTCATACCATCCCGCGATTGGCTTTTGCCTAGGAGCGGGATTAGCGTTCGGAGTAGGTAAATCCTTTAGCGTTGGAACGCTGACTGGTATCAACAGCGACGTTGTTCCCATGTTGTCCGGATTCTCAGTTTCGCTTGGGATGCAGGTGCAACTGCTTGGTGTTCAATGGCAGGGGGGCAGTCCTGGGGCTGCCGCAGGCTACTCGGCAGGAAGTCCGGGTATAACCAAGGGGTTTACGTGGAGTATGTGTCCATGATGTCTCTTGTTATTAATGTTCTTTTTGAGGTATATGCGTGGCTGTTTACTACTTTATTTCTCGCATTGATGTTGACATTTGCGATTGATCCTGAGACAGCAATGCGCTTCATGAAACGATTCCCGAAGTCAATGTGGATTTCGCTTGCCGACGAGAGCAACAGTTCCTTAAGGATGATGGGAATTGTTGGTTCATTCATTCTCTCCCTAGGAGTACTCATCCTGATTAAAAGACTGCTCATGAAATTATCGTGAACATATTAAATATTCTTGTGGTGTCTATTTTCATGGCGTTTGCGATTTTCCATCACGTAAAACCGCATATTGTCCGTCGCGTTCTGCGGATCGAAAAGAACTACGAACTGCTGGGCGCTACGGAAGCCGAAAGACGCCGAGTGTATCGTGTGATGACGTGGATTCAACTCGCAATTACCGCCGTCGCGTCCCTGCTGGTCTTAGCGAGAAAGAATTGAGTGACGTCCTGGTCGAATCAGCGACGCTGACAATCAGACCGCGAGCGCCCTGGTATGCGGAATGGCCGGTGAGCGTGCCGGAAATGGATCGGCGACGGCTGCTTGCGCTGGGCCGGAAGTCTGGGCTGGTGAAGCTGGAGCGGGTGGCCATGCGAATGTCCGCGATTTTGTGGAGCCACATGGCCGGTTGCCCGGCTCCCGCCTGTCTTCTATCGCTTGCGAACCGCCGCGGCCTGCTCTACCTCCCGCATGAACCGGATAAGGTTGCCGCCGTAGATCTTGCGCAGTTCCTCCACGGTGTAGCCTTCCTCCAGCAGGCGGCGCGTGAGATTCGGCCATTTCGACACGTCATCCAAACCCTCGGGCGTGCAGCCAATCCCGTCGAAGTCGCTGCCCAGACCGATGAAATCGACGCCCGCCAGCCGTTTGATGTGGTTGATGTGCGCCACCACGTCGTCCAGCGTGGCCCGTGGGGTCTTGGCCTCCGCTTCTCTCATGAGCGCCCGCATGGCCGCCCGGCGCTGGGCCGGATCGGTCGCGCCAGCCATCGCCTGCTGCGCACGGGCGCGGAATCCCGGATCATTCATCGGTGAGGCGTCGAGCGATTTCTGAGACAGGTAATCGCAGGCAAAATTGATCATGACCAGGCCGCGCTTTTTCGCCAGCGCCTGGATCATTTCGTCGGTCAGGTTGCGTCCGTGGTTGCAAAGGGCGCGAACCGAGGAATGCGAGCTGAAGATGGGCGCGCGGCTCACATCCAGCACATCCCAGAAGGTCTTGTCCGAGACGTGGGCGATGTCCACCATCATCCCCAGCCGGTTCATTTCGGAGATCACCTGCCGGCCGAAGTCCGTGAGCCCGTTGTGGTGTTTCACGTTGGGGCGGTCGAGGTCCCCGGAGGAGTCAGCCCAGTTGTTGGTGTTCGTATGCGTGAGAGTCATGTAGCGCGCGCCGAGATCGTAAGCGGCTCGCAAGACGCGCAGATCGTCCTCAATCGCATGACCGCCTTCCACGCCAATGAGCGCGCCGATCTTGCCCGCCTTGCGCGCCTTCAGAATGTCCTCCGCGCGGGTGGCGAAAAGGAAGTCGTTCGGGTAGCGTCCGATGATGTCGTGGCGGATGGAGTCGATCGCCCCCAGCAGGCGGTGCGCTGACCGATTACCTTCTACCGCGGAGGCGGGGACGTAAGCGGCAAAGAACTGCGCGCCCATGCCGCCCGCTTTCATGCGCGGCAGGTCCGTATGCCCCTCCGCGGATGACTGTCCGATATCGAAGCCCTCTTGCGTCTTCATGGGCACGTCGTTGTGCCCGTCGACGAGCAGGAGAGACCGGTGGATTTTCATCACCTGCGCTTCAGACCAGTTCTTCCGGCTCTGGGCCGGCGCCAAGGCCGGCGCCAGCGCCAGCAGGAAAACGAGGGCGTGTTTCAACCGGGGAATTCTCCTTAAAAGAGTAGTTTAAGGGCGAGTTGGGTGTTGCGCGGCTCTCCTTGGCCTAGCCCGGGGGCTCCGCTGCCGTTGCGGGTGTTGGTAATCAACCCAAAACTGGTGGAGGCGGCCAGGTTCACTCCAGGATCGGCCAGATTTGTCCGGTTAAAGATGTTAAAGATCTCCGCGCGGAACTGGATCTTCACGCGTTCGGTGATCGACGTCGTTTTGAACACCGAAAAGTCCACCGCGCCAAAGCCGGGCCCCGAGAATGCGTTGCGGCCCAGGTTGCCAAACGTGCCCGTGGCGGGCCGGGCAAACGCGGCCGGATTAAACCAGCGCCGGGCGGTTCCTGAGGTGGGCTGGGTGACGCCGGCGAACGGATCCCCTACCAGATCGACGCGGTCGCGGGCGTCAGCGCTCAGACTGACGTTGGTCCCGGCCAGCGGGTCCAGCGGCCCCCCGGTTTGCGCCGTAAACAGCGCATTCAACTGCCAGCCCTCGCTCAGCCGGCGCAATGTCCTCGACCACTGCGGGACATCGTATGCGACATACCCGGTGAAGATGTGCCGGATGTCGACGTTCGATCGGCCGTACTCCCGGCGCAGGTCGTAGCTGTTGGCCGGCAAGGCGTTACGGACGTTGGTCCCGTTATCCAACGATTTGCCGTAGGTGTAATTCATCACCCCCATGAGGTTCTTCCAGCGGGTAATGCGCACCTGGGTCTGCAGCGAGTTGTAATTCGAGTTGCCGATGGAGTTCAGTTCGTTGATCGCCGCAAGGTTGGGAAAGGCCGCGTTGAACGGCCGCCGTTCCTGCAGTGTGCCGGACAGTCCGGGAATGGGCGCGTTGATGTTCCTGAGGAGGGAGAACTTCCTGCCCGCTCCGCCTACGTAACCGATCTGCACCAAGCCGATCGACCCGAGCTGCTTTTGGATGTTCAGGTTGAAGTTCTGCATGTAGGGTGTGCGGAAATCCTCGCTCACCGTGAAGGCGCCAAAGGGCGGACGGGGAGCCACCGCTCCGAAAATCGGTTCATTGGGCACGATGGTAAAGGCGTTGCGGACAATGCTGAAAACCGGGCTGGGCCCGCCAGGATTCGCATGTACGCCTGCGCTGCCGCCGTTCGGCATGCCGGTATTGGCCACGATGAAGTTCAGCGGCGGCACGTCATAGAAAATGCCGTAGGATCCGCGAACGACGAGGCCGCCGTTCTTGCGGGGCGTGAAGGCAAACCCCACGCGGGGCGCGAAGTTGTTCACGTCGCGGGGATAGAGATGCGCTATGTCGCGGCCGGCCGCGACGAAGCCGCCCAAGCCTGGGCGGAATGTAGTGATGGAATTCTCGTCGTCGTAGAGCGGCCCGTGATAGGTGTAACGGACCCCGTAGTTCACGTTGAGGCGCGAATTGACCTGCCAGTGGTCATGCACCCACCAGTCCAGGCTGTTCTGCAGGTAGTCGCGCTGCAACTGCCCCCGCACGATGATGGCGCCGCTGTTGCCGGACACGAAACCGGCCATGAAATCGGCCAGCGCGCGCTGGGCGGCCGAGAGCGATGCATCCGCGGCCCACGGCCCGCGTGAGCCGTCGAAAAGAAAGCGGCCACGTTTATCCGTGTCATAGAAAACGTCAAGCACGGCGCGCCGGTACTCGCCCCCGAATTTCCATTGATGCCTGCCCGCGTTGTAGCTCAGATTCGCCACGGCGTGGCCCGTGGTGTCGATGCGGCCCAACGGTTGAGTGCCCCCGACGCCGGCGAATCCGCTGATGCGCAGAAACGGCGCGCCAGCCAGATTGGGTTCAGTCACTCCGGTGTTCAGGCCGAGCGCAATCGGGTTGTAGCCCGTATCCACGTCGTTGAAGGTTTGGAGGAAGTAATTGACACCCCAAGTCGTCTGCAAGACGGCGCGCGGCGAGAGAATCCGCGTCCAAACCACGGAACTGTTGTGCATCCGGCTGGGCGCCACCTGGAAGAACTCGCGGTACGGGATGCCAATGTCGGCGGCCTGTTCGCCAGTGCCGCCAAAATACCGCACCGACAGGGTGTTGGCCGAGTCAAAGCTATGGTCGATCTTTACGATCCCGTTATAGCTGTCGTAGTCGTTCTGGTCGGTGGCCAGGTAGTTGTTGGCCGCCGCAGGCAGACTGTTGCCGCGCGCGGGCCAGATGGAGAGAAGGTTCGTCGATACGGGGTTGACTGGAGTGTTGTATCGGGCCAGAATCTGGCGGGCATTGTCCACCCAGGCGGTGGATGGGTGCGTGTTGAGCAGCGAGAGAGCGGCTAACGCTTTCTGCGCTTCGCCGGTCACAAAGAAAAAGGTCTTGTTGCGCACAATGGGCCCGCCCAGAGAAAAACCGTACTGGTCGTTGCGGATCTTGCGCGGCTTGCTGCCCGGCGCCTGGAACGGCGAGGGCGAGGCGAAGAATTCGTTCCGGTTGAAGTAGTAAGCGCTGCCGTGCAACTCGTTCGTGCCAGACTTGATCACCAGGTTCACGGACGACCCGGCGTTCCGTCCGGATTCCGCCCCCGCGTTTGTTTGCACCGCGAACTGGTCAATCGCTTCAACGGGCAGAAGAGTGCCGGCAATGCCCGAGACACCGCCTTGGTTCACCGCGGTTGTGTTGTGAAAGGCGTCGTTGTTGTCGGCGCCGTCGATCTGGTAGTTGTTGCCCGAGGTCCGGTTGCCGTTCACGGAATTGGAGAGAGGGGCCACGCCGGGACTCAGCTTGAGCATCTGCCGGAAGTCCCTGCCGTTCATGGGCATATCCTGCACCATGCGCGGCCCGACAACCCCCACCAGGGCGGTGGACGTCGTCTCCAATGTGGCTGCCTGCGCCGTCACCTCAACAATCGCCTGCTGCGTGGCCACGCTCATTGTGAGGTTCAGGTTCGTGACGCGTGAAACCGTGACCTCCACCGCATCGACCTTCAGTGTTTGAAAGCCCTCTTTCTGCACGACAACGGTGTAGGCGCCCAGCGGTAAATCGGGGAACGAAAAGTCGCCCGAGGCTGAAGTCAGTGTATTCCGGGAAAGGCCGGTTGCCGGGCTGGTCAGCTTGACCGACGCGTCTGGAACCGAAGCGCCCGTTGAATCGGAAATTGTGCCGCTCACGGCGCCACGAAAGGTTTGCGCATTCAGCCCTGCCAACGCAAGGCAGAAAACTCCAAGCCACCACTGCCAATGTCTCAGCATTCCGAGAACCCCTTATTCGCGAAGGTGCAATGCAGGGCGATAGGCGGGAATTCGTCGACAAGGACAGGGGTCAGCGCACAGGGTACCGGAGTAGGAGGACGGCCCTCACCCTGATCTGAAGGGAGTGTACCATCCCCCTGGCCGCGCCGTTCTATCGTTTTTTTGGATAAGTCCGATTAAAGCCCGAAATTCAACTTGCCGGATGCGGGTGTCTGCAGCACGCCGGATTTCGCCAGGCTGGGATAGGGATTCATGGGACTTCCGCCGACGCGCACCTCATAGTGCAGGTGCGGGGCGGTCACGCGGCCCGATGCGCCGGAAGCGCCGATAATTTGGCCGGTGCGCACTTCCTGGCCGGAAATCACGTCGATACGCGCCAGGTGAGCGTAATACGTGGAACGTCCATTGCCGTGATCCACCACGATCAACCGCCCGTAGGCGCCAAACCATTCGGCAGTTCTCACGATGCCATCGGCGGTGACACGGACGGGAGTGCCCACTGGGACTGAAATATCGACGCCTGTGTGGAACGCCTGATGGCCGGAGAAAGGATCGTCGCGATGCCCGAAGTGGCTCATCAAGCGGCCGGTGACAGGCCAGATGCTCGGCGTCGTGTTGACCAGCCACCGGCGGCTGTAGCCTCGTGAGAATGTGCTGAGGCTCGCCGATTTCAGCAGGTTGTACTGCTCCAGCGTCTCGCTCATCGTCGGCGTGAGCCGGGTGTCCGGCAGACCGTCCAGCGATGCCGCCTGTTTGCGGTCATCCCGGATGCCGTACGCGATGGACACCTCGCTGGCGAGCAACTGCAACTGCGCCATCTGCTCGGTGGTTTGATTCGTGTGCGTGAGCAGTTGTTTGTAACGCTCGCGCAACGATTCCGTTTCCTGGCGCAAGTTGTTGTAGTTGGCAACCTTCCACGCCATGCGGAGATAACTGGAAACCATACCGAACAGCGTGAATCCGCCAAGCACGGCAAGACCGAGCACGGCAATCACGAGTTTTTGGTCGATATGAAATCGCCGGATACGCCCATGGAGGGAATGGGCGAGCACAAGAATGAAATAAGACTGCTTCATCGTCCGTTCAGCGAA
Organism: uncultured Solibacteraceae bacterium; assembly: GCA_964460395.1. Taxonomy (GTDB): domain Bacteria; phylum Acidobacteriota; class Terriglobia; order Bryobacterales; family Bryobacteraceae; genus CAYWQS01. The sequence goes on from CAYWQS010000060.1 coordinate 10,279, forward strand.
TCTACCTGAAACCGGGTATTCCAGGCAGCGGGGTTACGCCGGATCGGCGAGGACGGTGCGCCGGACGCATACGAGACGTCCTGAAGCACTCCAAGACGTCAAACTAACAGGCAACGGGAGGGGTGTCAAGCAGAGTCTGACATCCGAAATTGAAATTTCGTACCACTGTTTTCGCCTTTTCTTTGCAATCAAAACGCTCGACCCAGCCGGAAGAACAACTTGCGGTCCCCCTGGTCGCCAAAGGCCCCTCCAAAAAAGACAAGACCGAAAGGCGTTTCGCCGAGCAGGCCGAGGGTGCCGCTGTGCCGGGGCGTCGCCGGAATGCCCGGTACCCAGGCCCTGCCCAGTTCGTAACCCACGGCGCCGTAGAACTTGCCAAACAGGCTGAGGGACTGGCTGTTCAGGGAAGTGAGCAGAAAGGCATTGCCGCTGTAGTAGCGGCTGCCAAGCAGCTCCCGTGGTGACAGAGAGCTCACCTGCCCCGGGCCTCCGAAGGGGAAGCGTAGCCGCAGTCCTGGCTGATTCTGCGTGACTCCGCCGCTGGCGCCGGTAAGAACAGAGAAGCGTCCTTGCAGCGGCCGGGCATGGCTAAGTTGCAATTCCCCGCCGGGGTAATTGCGGACCGTAAGCGGATGCCGGAGTCCGTAGAACCCTTCCGCTACGATGCGGGTGCCGGAGGTAGGCACCATGGGGCTGTCCTGTCCTTCGTGGATCCAGCGGACCCGGAACTCCTGGACAGGACCGCTCAGGTCGGGCAGCAGATCCAGTCCCGTGTCGATCGCCTTATCCAGGAAGTGGGCGCGGAAACCGGCGCGTACCTCCTTGAAGCGGCCGAAGTTGTAGCCAAAGTCGATGCCGCCTCCTGCCCGGCGCAGCGTGTAGGCGCTGACTTGCCGGCTTTGGACATACAGCGGCAACTCCTGCTGCTCGTAACTGGCGCGGGGCGCAATGAAGAAGCGGGACGCGCGGATGCGGTAGTAATACTCGGTGGTCAGCAGGTTCAGCGTGCCGATGCTGAGGTCGGTGCGCCACTCCGACAGCGGGCCGCCCAGGTCGAGAAACGTAAGCCTTCCGCCAATGCCGAACCGAAGGCTTTCCGAGGAATTGCCGTCGAGGGTGAATGCGACACGGAAGAAAGGCGGGCCGTGGCTTTTTTCCGTCAGTTGAATCAGGAGACCTTCCTGATTGGGGCGGCGGATGAACTCATAGCTTGCCGCCTCATAGCGGCCAAGGCCGGTGAGCCGGGTCAGAGAAGTTTCGAGGAGATCACGGTCGACCGGTTCGTCCGGGGTAGAGGTAAGCGCGCGGGTCAGGCCGGCCACGCGTTCGGGATCCAGGCGCGCGATGATCTCCACAACTTGCGGCTTGACAAGCTCGGTCCGCCGCCGGGCGGCCCGGCTCTCGAGATAGCGCTGGTAGTCTGCTTCCGGCAGAGCGAGCTTTTCAAGCATCAGACGGCGGCTCTCGGCAGCGGCGTAACCGCGCTCATAAAACGGGGGAGCCTTCGTAAAGTCGGTCGCACTCAAGCCATCGAGGTTGGGGCCAATGACCAGGTCGGCCTGCGCAAGGCTGCGGCGCTCGTTGGTGGTCACCATGATGCTGAGGGAGCGGCCGGCGACCTTCAGCAGCGACGAGGAGTAGTCGCCTTTGGGATCCCTGGGCGGCTCGAGCGTGACGGCGATGACAATGTCGGCCCCCATGTTCCGCACCACGTCCACCGGCAAATTGTTGACGAGGCCGCCGTCCACCAGCACCATGTTGTTGATCTCGACCGGCGTGAACAATGCAGGCAGCGACATCGTGGCGCGCATGGCGTTGTAGAGAGGGCCGCGGTCAAACACCACTTCGCGTGTCGTGACCAGGTCCGTGGCCACACAGCGAAACGGCGTCGGCAAGTCGTCAAAGCTCTTGAGATCGCCATAGGGTGCGGTGAACCGGCTCAGCACCAGCCCTACTCCATGGCCGGCCGAAAGGCCGGCGGGAATGCGCAGGCCTTTCTTGTATCCGAACTCGAAGCGGCTGGGATACTCGCGGAAATCTTCTTTCCGGCGGTACGTCAGCATCCGGAACGAAGGCCCCGGGGCCAGGGCGAAATCCCAATCGATGCCGCGAATGAACTCCTCGATTTCCGCCACGGAATGGCCGGTGGCGTACAGGCCGCCTACCAAACCGCCCATACTGGTTCCGGCGATGGAATCGACGGGGATGCGGTGCTCCTCCAGCCAGCGCAACACGCCCACATGGGCCAGCCCGAGAGCGGAACCCCCGGCCAGCGCCACGCCGATTTTGGGCCGCTGCGGAGGCTGGAGAACCTCAGAAGATTCCGCAGCGGTGCAGGTGGAAGCGAGTAAGGCGGCCAGCAGAGCCCAACGATGAGCGATCATGGATAGAAGGGGTCGGGACTTCCTCATCCTACCCTGAACTTGGCATGGCTTCAGAAGCTTCCCTGGAAACACTTTGGCGCCCGGACTCGTGGCGGACCCGGCCCGCGCTACAACAGGCGGAATATCCGGATCCGGCGGCGCTTGCCGCCTGCCTGGAAGAGCTTGCCCAACTGCCGCCCCTGGTGACCAGTTGGGAAATCGTGGAACTGAAGCGCCAACTGGCAGAGGCAGCGGCGGGTGAGCGATTTGTCCTGCAGGCGGGCGACTGCGCCGAAAGATTCGCGGATTGCTCCCCGCGGCGCGTGACCAACAAGCTGAAGGTGCTCTTACAGATGAGCCTGGTGCTGGTGCAGGGCTCGGCGAAACCCGTGGTTCGAATCGGGCGGTTCGCCGGGCAGTATGCCAAGCCACGGTCATCCGACTTCGAAGAACGCAATGGCATGCGGCTGCCGGCTTACCGCGGCGATTTGATCAACCGTCCGGACTTCACCCCTGAGGCGCGGACGCCGGACCCGCAACTGCTGCTGCGCGGCTACGAACGGGCAGCGCTGACCCTCAACTTCGTGCGGGCGCTGGTCAAGGGCGGATTTGCCGACCTCCACCATCCCGAGTATTGGGACTTGGATTGGGCCAGGAACTCTCCGCAGTCTCACGAGTATCACCGCATCGTGTCGAGCATCGGATCGGCGTTGCAGTTCATGGAGAACATTCTGGGGGTTCGGGCAGGCGACACCGACCGGATCGACTTTTTCACCAGCCATGAAGCGCTGCACCTCGGCTACGAATCGGCCCTGACCCGCACGGTGCCGCACCGTCCGGGCTATTTCAACCTCTCCACGCACTTCCCCTGGATCGGCGTCCGCACCGCGGATCCCGATGGCGCGCACTGCGAGTACATGCGCGGAATTGAGAACCCGGTTGGCATCAAAGTGGGTGCAGCCACGCCACTGGAGCGGCTGCCGCGGCTGTGCGAACTGTTGAACCCCGGCAATCAGCCGGGGCGGCTGACCTTCATTCACCGTTTTGGGGCAGATCGAATCGCGGATGAGTTGCCGCGCGCGTTTGAAGCGGTGCAGCGGTCCGGATACCGCGCGGGCTGGATTTGCGACCCGATGCACGGCAACACGCGCGTCGCGGCCAACGGGTATAAAACGAGGTCTTTCGATGACATCGAGCGCGAGATCGCGCTCGCGTTCGACCTGCACGCCTCGTTTGGCATTCCCCTGGCAGGAGTGCACATCGAGCTTACAGGCGAGAATGTGACGGAATGCACGGGCGGAGCGCGGGGGCTGGAGGAACAGGATCTGGCCACGGCCTACGAAACGGAAGTGGACCCCCGGCTCAATTACGAGCAGGCCATCGAACTGGCGATGCTGATCTGCGCACGCATGACGCGGATGCGCAACGGGGTGAAGGAAACTGGGGCCGGGCGCCGGTAGGGGTGCAGGTCAACCGGCGTCCCACGATGCCTTCTTGCTCTCTATAAGGCCCTCCGCCGCGGGAGTTCCGGCCCAATTCCACAGTACGGCCTGGCGGTTCGGGAAACACTGCGGCGCGGCACGCAATTCTCTCATTCAAATGGCTTACGGCGGACCGGGCAGCGCCTGAGTACATCTTCAGGGCCGGTACCAGCGGTGCGCTACAATTTTGTGCGATGCAATCGGACGGCAAGGTATTCGTCGCGCTTTTGGTGGCCTTGCTGGCGGTGAGCGGCGCCTGGCGGTCCTGGCAATTGTCCGAGACAATGGCCAGATCGATGAGTGACCCGTACGGCGTCGAAGCTGCCGCAGCCCGGCTTTCCGGCGTGGCAGCGGAAATCCCGGCAGGCACGGAAATGCTGTATTTCTCCGATATGGAAGGGACGGACCGCGGGGTGGCTGCTTTTCTCGCCGCCCAATATGCGGTGGCGCCCAATTTCCTCGTGCGGGAAGGCACTTCGGCAAAGCCCCGCTTCGCCCTGGGCAACTTCTCCCAACCCCTGGATTACCGGGCTGAAGGAGAACGGCGAGGGTTTCAGCTCAAGCGCGAGTTGGGCAATGGCATCGTGATTTACGAGAGGAAATAGCTTGATCCTGGCGCTGATCTGGTTGTTGCCTGCGTGGGCGTTGGGCGTCGGGCTGGTCCGCTGGCTGCACGTTTCCGCTCCGGCTGGACCGGCCTACCTCCGCTGGGCCTGGCGAGCTTTCCTGCCCCTTGTCTTCGGCTTAGGTGGCAGCGGGCTGCTCTTTTTCGTTTTGCGCTGGCTTTTGGGACCTCCGGGGTATTTGCTGCCTGCTCTGGAGATTGGCCTGGGCGCGCTCTTCTGGATGCTTTCCAGGAAGCGAGTGACGGCCGAGGCCGCTGCCGAGACCCGATCCGCATCCTGGGCGCTGATTTGCCTGCGCTCGCTGGTGGCGCTGGCGCTGGTTTTGAATCTGGCTGATTTTGCTGCGGTTACGCGCGTCAGCCCCCACGGGGAATGGGACGCCACAGCGGTGTGGAACCTGCGGGCGAAGTACCTGGCCTCCGGCGGGGAAAGCTGGCGGTTCGCCGTCGCCAAGGAATCCGGCGGTCAGATGATGGGCGCGAATCACCCGGGTTATCCCCTGATGGTCCCCGGCCTGGTGGCGCGCGGATGGCTGCTTGCGGGCGACCGCGACTCGGGAACGCCCGCCGCAGTGAGCCTGCTCTTTTCGTTGTTGATCGTCGCGGTGCTTGCGGGCGGATTGGCTTGGCTGAGAAGTGAACCGCTCGCGTGCCTGGGGGTGCTAGCGCTGGCCGCCTCGGAAGGCTATGTCTCCCACTATGCGGACCAATACGCGGACATTCCCTTGGCCGCTTTCATCTTGGCCGCTACCGTGCTCTTGCAACTGGCTGGGCGGCAGGAATGGGCGCCCCGCCTGTGCGCCGCGGCCGGTTTTGCCGCCGGAGTTGCCTGCTGGACCAAGAACGAGGGCATCGTCTTCGCCGCGCTCTTCCTGATTGCGGCTTTCTGGGCGGGCAGGGCCCGGGCGCTGCTGCCTGCGCTGTTGGGAGCGCTGCCGGGCGTGGCGCTAACAGGCGCCTTCAAGATCCTGCTGGTTCCGGCCGGGTCGCAGGCGGTGTACCCCAGCGAACCGGGCCTGATCTTCAGCCGCCTGGCGGACCTAAGCCGCTGGGCCGCCGTCGTTAAGGAGTTTGGCAAGGTGCTGGCCGACCTGGGCCCATGGTACGCACACCCATTCATTCTGCTGGCGTTGCTGGTCTGGCTGTTCCAATGGGACCGTCTGCAGGGCTGGCGCTGGCCGCTGTTGGCCGCCGGACCGGTGCTGGCGTTGCTGGCAGCCGACGGGGGCGCGCTGTTGATCACGAACGCCGACTTGCAGTGGCACCTGAAAACTTCGGTTTCCCGCTTGTGGGTGCAGGCATACCCAGCCCTGGTGTTCGCCTTGCTGCTGGCTCTGCGCAACGACAGGCTGCCTTGGGAGAGATCCTCTGTGCGCGAACCGCGGAAGGAGAAGCCCCGGCGGAAGAAGGAGCGAGCCGCTGTTTAGCACGCGGCGGTTCTGGTTTCAGGGTCTGCTGGGTTCGGCGGTGCCGCGCCTGGCGGGAATGGATGGTCCGCTGCCCATGGGCTGCCTTTCCAGAGAACCGGGAGTGGAGTCCTCATTGCGGCGCACGGGCCTGTGGCAGGCTGGCTTCCGGACGGTTGCGGACCCGCACGCGCCAGGGGTTGCCGGACTAGGAGGCTCGATGTGGACCGGTTGGGCGGAGCTTCGAGACAAGGGGTTTCAGGACCCGCCACCGGCCCTCTTCCCGCCTTTGTCCATCGGGATGGGGCAACTGACATTCGAGGAGGAGCGGACCCAACTCACGTTGTGGGCTCTGCATGCGGCCCCGCTGTTCTTCACGGTCCATCCCGATAAGCTTCCAGCAGACCGGTTGGCGCTGCTGTTGAACCCGGATTGGCTGGGGATCGCGAGGGACCGGGAGCGGCGGCCGGGGCAGCTCCAGGAGCGGAACGCCCGATCGGCCATTTGGGTGAGGCCGCTGGCGGCCAAGCGACGGGCAGTGGGTCTGTTCAACCTCAGCGAACGGCCTGTGTCGCTCAACGTTTTATTCCAACGCTGGGGTTGGGGACAGAAGATGCGCGTGTTCCAGGTGTGGAAGCGCGAGGACTGGGAAGTGGTAGAGGCCGGGTTTGCCCAGCGGGTGGAGCCGCATGGGGCGGTGCTGTTCCGTTTGCAGCCCCTGCGCTGAATCGCTCATCCTAAGGGATATGCGTAGACCTTCCCGCAACGTGCTGGGCGGCGAATTGCAGTCCTGCTCTACCGATCCGCTGACCGGGTTTTATCGAAACGGCTGTTGCGACACGGGGCCCGACGACCGCGGCGCCCACACCGTTTGCGCCGTGGTGACGCGGGAGTTTCTCGACTACACAGCCAGCCAGGGGAACGACCTGTGCACCCCGGCGCCTTGGTTCAACTTTCCCGGTTTGAAACCGGGCGACCGCTGGTGCGTTTGCGTGGAGCGCTGGCGCGAGGCCCTGGAGGCGGGAGTGGCATGTCCTGTGGTGCTTGAAGCAACGCACGAAGCCGCGCTGGAAGTGGTGCCGTTCGAGGATTTGCTGCGCTACGCGCACACCAGCACACCTTCGATGTAAGGGCACGCCGTCAGGCTTCGGACCAGTTCATCCGTTCGACGAAGGTTTCGGGTTCGTAAGTGACGCCTTTGGCCAGGCGCTTCTCTTCGCGGCGGGTGGTCCATAACATGAGCGGTCCGAGAACAGCGGAACTCCACCAGGAGGAGAACGCGCCGCATTCACGGCGGATGTCTTTCCGCAATTCCTCCACGCGGGCGGCGAGCGCGTCGTTGGTGTTAGCCAGATGTTTCTCCATGGCCCAGAGAATGGCGGAGTAGTAAGTGCGCAGGGCTTTGGCTTCGCGTTCGAAGCGTTCGCGCACGCGGAGGTCGGGGTGCAGGCGGTATTTCCGCCAGCCTTCCAGCGTGGTGCGGCAGATGCGGTAAAGCGACGGGCCGTTCAACTCGAAATCACGACGGAACGCGTTGTCGAGAAATCGCTTGGAGTCGTCCCAGGAGATGTGCGGGTGACGCCAGTTGAACTTCCACTGGCCGTGGATGTCGGCCAAGGGGACATCTTCCCGCATACGGCCTTCGGCACTCATCTGAGCGTAGAGCGGGGTGCCGGGCAGCGGGGTGTAGAGCATGAACTGATGAAAGTCGGTGTCGTGCGAGCAGGCGTAGTCGATCTCCTCGCCGATGTTGTGCGGCGTATGGTGTTCCATGCCGACGATGGAGGAGCCGAGTACGCGGATGCCGTGCTCGCGGAGCTGGCGGGTGAGCTGGAGCGTGTCGGTGCCGTTGAGCTTGCTGTAGCCTGACTTCGGCGATTCCAGGCCCATCCAGACCCAGGAGATGCCCAGTTCCACCAGTTCTTCCATGGTGTACTTGCGGATGGCGTTGGCGGAGCTGAACACGTAGAGTTCCCAGCTCTTGCCTGCCTGCTTCATGCAATCGAGCAGTTCCAGGGCGCGGGCGCGGTGGAGCAGGAAGTTCTCATCCATAACGAAGAAGGCGCGCAGGTTGAGGCGCTTTTCCACGTCTTCCATCACTTCGAAGACTTCGCGTCCGGAATCCAGGAAGTTGATGAAGCGTCCTTTGCCGCCGAAGAAGGCCGAGGTGGTGCAGAAGTTGCAGCCCATGGGGCAGCCCACGGAGGGAATAATCGTGGCGGCAGTCGACCCGATGGAGTGAGGCAGGCGCAGCCCCATGACGCGGTGGCCGAAGCCGGACTGGATGGGCGGGTGTTTTACCTGGGCGCGGGGATCCTCGCCGAGGAAGGCGCGCATCCAGGCCACGCCTTCGCCTTTGACGATGTGATCGGCGTCGATCATGTGTTCCACGCCGGGGATGGCAGTGACGTGGCCGCCCACCACAATGGTGGCGTTGGGCCGCACGCGGCGGATGATCTTGCACATCTCGCGCACCTTCCCGATGTTCACGATGATGGAGGTGATACCGACCACGTCGTAGTCGTAGGCCCGCAATTCCTGCTCGAAGCGTTCCTTGGTGGGGAAGTCCAGCACCGTGCAGGGCGCGCTGATGTTGGCCTGGATGAAGAGGATACCCCAACTGCGGTGGTGCATGCGCAGGGAGAACGGGCCCTGTTCGCGGGTCACCTGGTTGTGGTAGAGCTCCATCGGGTTGATGGTGCGGCTGCCGTATTCGTCGTCCTGGGCGTAGGGGCCGAAGACCGAGGTCAAGAGCACACGGGCCGCGCGGCCCTTCGGGTGGGTGGGAACTTCGTTCATTGGTTCTATCGATGATCGGCTCTGATTAGCCGAAACAATAGATCTATCGTACCAGTCCGCTGGCAGGGGCCGCCAGGCTGAGGGGCTGTCCGGCGAGGCGATGAAGGAGGGCGGGGGCGTTCTGGCCGCAGCAGCGTTTGAATTTCCGGCCAGAGCCGCAGGGGCAGGGGGCGGAGCGGGGGATGGAGGCGGAGGCGATGGGTTCGTTTTGTACGGCGGGGGTCCGCGGGGCGCAGCGCCTGGTTGGCTCGTGAGGAAGGCCGGCGAGTCCGGCTTCGAGGCGGCGGATTTCGCGCAGGAAGGCCTGTTCGTAGCGGTGGAAACGGGGGAGCAGTTTGGGGCCCTGAGCGTCGGCCAGGTGGGCACGGGCTTCGAGGGCGGCCTGGTCGGTGAGGTCCAGGGGGGCGGGCAGCCCTTCGGTCTCACAGAGGGTCCGGACCTGGCGGGCAAGGTAGCTGGCCTGAATGGCGCGGACACGTTCCAGGCGGAAGTGGGCCAGGGCGAGCTGCTCGACCATATAGAGAGAAGCATCGGTGGCGGGCGCCCAAGTGTGGGTGAAGTGCTGGAGGAAGGCCTGATAAGCCTCGCGGTCGAGCGGGGTAAAGGCGTCGACAGCGCTGAAGAGGCCGTGGGTGCGGCTGTTTTGGGCGGAGCGGGCTTTGCCCTCGGGGGTCCGGGGGCCGGTGGACAGGAGGGCGTTCGTCTGGTTGGCGGCGATGCGGGCGGCAGTGGCCATAGAGGAGGATCCTTTCCGAGCGGATTGGGGCCGGGCGTCCCGGAACCAGGAATATCAGGGCGAGGCAAGGAGAACAGGGTGTTGGAAGGAGGACGTGTGCGGTGGGAGGGGCAGGAAGTTCCGCCAGATGAGCTAGTTGGCAGGAGGGAGAAAAAATCGGCAGTAAGTGTGACTGCAGGGGCGGCGTGGGCCGGGGCTGCCCATTTCGGCCTGCAACTCGTCGTTTGGTAACTATTCAGTCATCTCAACACCTCTACGTGCCTCTCCGTGCACTCTCAATACTGAGCCGTCAATCGTCAGTGGCCCTGATGCCGCCCATCAGTTCCACATCATGAGAGGAGCCCGACTTGGTTCTTGAATAATTCTTGTTTAACTGCTTTGCGAATTAGGATACGTTAGGGGTGAACAAACCGGGCATGAACCGGTTGAAAGGTATCGTAGCAGCCGTTGCTGCCAGAGGGTTCGCCTCCCGGGGGTTGTAGCACCAATGGATACTGTGATTCCGATAGTCTTCCCTGATTACCTCATCGTGGTGAATGAACGGCCTGTCGATATCCGCATTCCTGACCTGATCCCGGGACGTGACCTATTCCCTGACTTTATTCGAATCCCCGTAACCAAGCTGCCGGAGCTTGGTCATGCAGGCGTGCTGTTGCTTAGTGGGGAAACCGGGACGACAAAGTACTATGAGTATGGTCGGTACGATCGTGCGGCTCTGGGGTGGGTGATGCGTCGGCCGATTCCTGACGCCAAAACGGATAGAGCCGGGCGTCCCACTTTGCTGAGTCTCCGAGTTGCACTTCGATCGGTTTCCAGGCAAGCGGGGCAGAACGGTCGAATCGCAGGTGCATTCATCGAATTGCGTCGTGGGAGCTACGATCAGATGGTCGCGTTTGCCCATAAGCGTCTGCTTCAGAACTCTGACCCCCAACGAACTCCATACTCCCTCGCAACGCATAGCTGCCTTCACTTCATGAAAGAGGTTGCGGAGGCAGGAGGCGCCGATATGCCAGTTGTCGTCGACCCTCGACCGGCCGGGTATATCGAACGCGTTCGGCGACAGTTTCCGACGCTTGACTACAATCCGACACCCGAATCACTTACGGTTCCCGTGCTGGACACTCAGCAGCCAGCCACGAGAAGTGCAATTTCCCCCCGGTAGGATGGGTATGAGTTCCACGCAGGTCATCTTGCAAATTGCGAAAATAGCCACCGTAACGCTCTTTCTCGGCACCTGCTCTAGTCCTCCCGCAGAGCCGCCGAGGCGACCTGGAAACGTACCGGCCAACGCATTCTGGGTTGGCGGACCTGACGGAGGTGTATTCATTCACCTACAGAGAAGTCCTGAAACAAAGCAACAACCACGGGTCTACGATGCTCAGATATATAATGATGGCTCTGGAGACCTTTGGTACTCTGGCAAACTCGTCCTCACCGGGAATCTGCATCCTGAGCCGAATATAGCGGAGCCAGAGACGTTTCTGGGATGGGACGGCGAACGCCTTCACTTAGCTGATGGCCGCACAATGGAAAGCCTCACCAGCGGACGTACAACTCCAAAGTAAATCAAAGTCAAATTGGCTCTTGCTGATGTCGGCTCGCTTACGATATAGACGGGCCGGGGGACGTTGTGTGGCACGCTAGCCAGAAGTACCCGTCCGTACTCCGTCCGTAAGCTCACCCTCGGCGGTGCCGCGGAGGAAAGAGGCGCGATGCATGGCGTACTCGAGCCCAGCGAGGGGCCGAAATCCGCATTGTGCGCGGAGGC
>CAYWQS010000061.1:0-19193 GCA_964460395.1 uncultured Solibacteraceae bacterium
TTGGGAGCCGGGGTGTCCCCCGTTTTTGGCGTAGAGCCCTGTCTTGGGAGCCGGGGTGTCCCCCGTTTTTGGCGTAGAGCCTGTGAGGAGTGGAGCCGTAAGATTGGTGAGCGCGGAAGGAATCGAACCTTCAACCTACTGATTAAGAGTCAGTTGCTCTGCCAGTTGAGCTACGCGCCCTTGAGTGATCGGCGGGACAATTCGACTATAGCAACCACGCGCAAAAGACCGCAACAACAAGGCCTGAGGAGTGCGGGTCAGGATTTCTTCTTCTTTGCGGCAGGTGAAGTGGAGGCCCCTTCGGCGAGCAGTTTTTCCAGCAGGCCGCGGATGTTCTTCTCCTCTACCTCCGGGGCGAGCCAGGGTTCGTCGGCGCCGTAGTGAGCGCGGATGATGCCCTTCTTGTCGATAAACACAAGGCGTGGCATCAGCATGTTCTTCACCATGGGAAATTCCAGGTACTGGCGGGCGAAGTCCAGGGTCTTGACGCCTACGGGAAACGCCGTGGCAAACCGGCTGGTGAACATCGGCAGGTCGAGGCCCGCATCCTGGTTGATGGCCATGCCGACCACCTGCAGGCCACGGGGACCGTATTCCTTCTGAATCCGGCTCAATAAGAGGGCACTGTGCTGGCAGGCAGGGCATCGGGTCAGCAGGATCTCCAGCAGAACCACCTTGCCGCGGTAGGCGGCCAGGTCGAAGGTAGCCCCGGTGTTCAGCACCATTTGCAGCGGAGGCGCCGGCCGGTTTGCCAGACTACGGGCGGCGCCGGCTAATCCCAGAAGCGGGTACGCGAAGAGTTGCCGGCGATTCATCAGGATTTCTTCCCCGCCGGGCGGCTTCCGGCCGCCAGCATGGCACGCACGATATTGCGGATGTTGTCCTCTTCCTTCTCCGGCAGGAAAAACTCGTCAGTCCCCGCGAACTGATGGCGAATCTGGCCCGCCCGGTCGATGAAGGCAAGTTGGGGCATGTAGGCGGGCTTGTTGGGGGACGGATCCAGTTGCAGGAATTTATAGACCTCATCGCGCGGAGAGATTCCGACAGGAAACTTCACCCCTAGCATCGCCACATAGCGGGGAATGTCCTGCATCGCTCCGTCATTGATGGCTGCGCCCAGAGCCTGGAAGCCCTGTGGGGCAAACTCATCGGTAATCTTTTGGAGCACCTGAGAGCAGCGCTGGCAGTGGGGGCAGGTGGTGAGGAGAAATTCGAGCGCGACTACTTTGCCGCGGTAATCGCTTAGCCGGACCAGCGAGCGGCTGGGGAGAGTGATGATCATCTCGCCGGCCGGGCGCGGCAGATTTGCGGCTTGAACAAGCCGGGGAGCGGCGGCTGCGCCTACAGCCGTACTCATCCAGGTGCGTCGGGTCAACTGCTGCATGTGGGGTTTTTCTTCACTATAGCCCAGGACGTTCTCCTGGCTTCGACAGTTGCAGTCCCTCCACCGCTTCCAGCACAGCCCCCCTGGCCTGCAACCGGAACCAGCCATGCCCGTTGCGGCCAGCCAGAAGATTTGGGTTCGTTTCGTCAAAATCCGTTTCGCCTGCCTTTTTCGCCAGCAGATGGCGGTATCCAGCCAGCACGCGGGCGGCCGCGTCGGGAGTGGAAAGCGTTAAGACCCAGCGCAGCAATGGCTTGCGGCCCTGGGCGGATTCGTGCAAGTCAAAGGACCCGCCGCGCCACGCCTCGGCCAGTTGGCGCGCTTCGGACTCCTCCATTCCGCCTTCGCGAAGAATGATTTGCAGATCGAACTCGCTCAGATCCCCGTCCGTGAGCTTTTTGTACCCGCTGAGGTTGACCGCCGCCAAAGGTGATCGCACAGGGGCTTCGCGGGCGAAGTACACCTCCGGGTGCAAAACCTGACGAGTGCTGGAGGGCGGATTGCGCAGCACCTCCCGAAAGCCGGCCTGTCCCAGCTTCTCGAGCACGGCCTGTTGAAAAATCAGCCCCGCGGAATAAGGGAACAGCAGACTTTCGCGGAGCAGGAGCGGAGTTTTGTGGAAAACCGGGTACTGACTGGCGGCGAGCTGGCCCATCATAGGCAGCATCGCCTTGAGACCCGCGCTGTTGTTCTTCAGGCTCTGGCCCGCCTTTTGCAGGATGTCTTCCATCATGATCCACATCGCCTGGCCTTCAACGACTGCCAGCCGGGCGAACTGGGCATCATCGCTTTTGACCCCCTTATCGAGAAAGCGGGCCATGTCGAAGTGCTGGTCGGCCACGGCGTGAGCCAGTTCATGCACCAGCACGGCATCCTGCATGCCGGCGGGGGCAGCACCCTCCACGAAAATCATTCGCTTCTTGCGGTGATCGTACACGGCTGCCGCCTGTTCGCCCAACAGATCGACCGTCGCAGAAACCAGGTCGAAATCAGGGGGGACTAGACCGAACATCTTGAGGGCAAGTTCTTCACGGCGCACCTCTTCGGGCTTGGCCTGCTCGCGGAGTTGTTCATCCACCCAAACCTTCCAACCTTCGCGGCTCAGGGTACTCACCGGCACGGGCCGTTTGGCCTCGAAGCCCGTAATGGCCGTAATGCGGGCGATCGTGTCGCGCAGCTCGGCTTCGGTGGGCGTTTGCGCGAACGCCATCGCAGCCCAGACAAGAATTCCCAAGAGTGTGCGCATTCCACCAGTGTCTCCCATCCTGACTCCATCGCCTTGGGTTACACTGAATGGGTATCCCAAAATACACGGAATTGAACTCTGCAATGAGCACTGAGAACAAAGAGAATCTCTACAAGGCGACCTACGTGGGCAGCGGGACTTTCATCATCAGCAAGCCCAAACGGAACAAGAGGAAGCTGCGCCAACTGCGGCTGAAGAGCCCGAACACGGGCATGCGCAAGTAGTCCCCCACCCTTTCCGATTTCGAGATCCGTCAGAGCCCGGTCCGAGTGCGGGCGTTTGCCTTGCGTTCCTCGCGCGCAAGGGATGAGGGAAGCCTGGCAGGAGTTATGGTGGGAATCCAGCGGGTGATTGGTGGGAGCGCCGGGCTCTGTCCGGTTCGACGAAAAGCGTGGCGGGGCGCCACACCATTAACTCGACCCGAGTTCGTATCTGCAACCAATTCCTGCAGATAAAAATCTGGCTTCGGCTGCACTGACGAGATTCACTGCGTTGGCGCTTGCCAGATGGTCGCTTCGATGCTGCGTTCGCGGTTCTCTCCCCGGTTGAAATAGTAGATGGTCACGAGGGCGCCATCAGCACGTTGTACCGTACGGGGATAGCCCAAATCACGCCCGCCTCCATCGTCCCGAAGAATGAACTCACGGCCCCATGTTTTACCTCCATCGGGGCTCAGCCGGGCTCGTACACCGAACGGGGCGGCGCGGTGGCCGTAGGTGATGCAAAGGCGTCCATCGCGGAGGCGAAGCAAGCTGGGCGGGTTGCCGGATTGCGGGGTGCGGGAAGCAGTTGCCTCGCTTCGTTGCTGCCAAGTCCGGGCGTTATCGGTAGAAGCCCAGAGTTCAATCCACGCCTCGCCTTTCTCCTGCCGGCGCAACGCCACCAGGATTTCGTTCTCCGAAAGCCGCACGGCCGACGGCATAATGCTGAAGCCTTCGGGTTCCGGGCCGATCCAAGAGACGAACGACCAGGTCTTGCCACCGTCCGTAGTGCGGGCGCAGAAGGGCCTGCCTTCACGGCCATTGGGCTTGGCAGCGGTCAGAAAAGCAAGCAGGGAATGCCGCCCGTCGGCAAGATAGCTGGTCCGTGCGGCAACCCCTGGCGTGCCAAAATCGGGCAGGCGGTAAGGGCCCGACCAGGACTTGGCGCGGTCGGAGCTGAAGTAGAAGCGCGACGGGCCAGTATGATGGCTGGCCATGCGGAACGTAGCGGCAAAGCCGGGTGCAAGGAAGTCAGGGCCGCCGGGGCAATCGAAAGGTTCCAGCCCGCCTTCTTCGACGGGTACTCCGGCAACGCGCACGCCAGGTGGCGGCCGGAGTCCATCCGGTTTCTCGAGGCGCCAGGTTTCGCCTCCGTCCAAGCTGCGGGCTAACAGATGTTGAGCAGGCTGATTGTAGTCGATGGCGTGCATGCCTTGCGGATTTACGCGAAAGGAACCCGCCTCGAACCCCACGACGATCTCATCGCCCCACACCCACGCGCCGTGGTTGGCAGGCCAGCCCGCGAAACGGCCTTCCTCGTGAAACACGGTGACGTGGCGCAGTTTGAGGCTCTGAGCAGGCAGCAGCACAACGGCGAAAGCGAAGAGAATACACCGGGACATGGCGGACAGCGTAGCAGAGGGGCAACGCGGACGTGGGTTAGCGGAGTTCCGCGAAGACCTTAGTGCTATTGTTGTGGGAGAGGCGTACTCCACCGCAATGGGATTCCCCGTCCGTGATCGAGGCTTTGGCGCGCCTTCGCCATTCGCGATGACGCCAGCCGTCAAGTGGCTGCTGATCATTAACACCAGTCTGTTTCTGCTGAGCTTCCTGTTCTATGACGGCTTGGTGGGGCGGCTTTTAGGTCCCCTGGGGCTGGTGCCGAGATCAGTTCTCCAATCGTTCGCGGTGTGGCAGTTGTTCACGTACATGTTTCTGCACAGCGCCGCAGGGTTCGGGCATATTCTGCTGAACATGCTGACGCTCTGGATGTTCGGCTCTACGCTCGAACAGGCGTGGGGCACCCGGCGGTTCCTGAAGTACTATCTCTACTGCGGCATTGGCGCCGGCGTGTGCGTGGTGCTGCTGAACCTCGCCTTCGGATCGCTGGACACGCGCACGATAGGAGCATCGGGCGCCATTTACGGCTTGCTACTGGCATTCGGCGTACTTTTTCCTGACACCGTTATCCTGTTCATGTTCATCTTCCCGATGAAGGCGCGCTGGTTTGTCATTTTGATGGGGGCCATCGTTTTTCTCAGCACGATTCGAGATAGCGGCGGGGCCATCAGCCACATCGCGCATCTAGGGGGGATGCTAACGGGACTGTTGCTGCTGAGGAGCAGTTGGATGGGGCGGCGCAGGGTGGCAGGGCCCTCGTTTGACCCGCGAAGAGACATAGAACGCTGGTACAAGGAATGGAAATTCCAGCGGGCAAAGCGGAAATTCCAGGTTTATCTGCAAGAGCAGGGCGGCGACCGGGACCGTCGGGTACAGTAACCCTCCGCCCAGTTGCACGCATCTGTATAGTTAAACAGGCCGGAACCTATGCGACTCAGTACCCAGACCACGCGGCTTCTGGCCGCCCTGATCCTCATCCCATTTGCCTTGCTGCTGGCCCAATCGGGTCCGAAGCGCGAATCGGGCGACGCCGTTCGCCGGCCAAAGAAAACGGAAGCCGAAGCGAAGAAAGAGGCAGAGACCGAGCTGCCCAAGATCCCGTCTCGCATGAAGAAGGGCGAATCGGGCGCCGAAGGCCCTGAGCAAGGTCCCACCTTTCGAAGCGATGCATTAACAGTCACGGTGGATGTGGCGGTACTGGACAACAAGGGCAGGTTCATCCCTGGGATCCCCGCCGGCAACTTCCGAGTGCTGGAGGACAACGAACCGCAGCGGATCAGCGGGATGCAGACGGGCGAGGCCCCCATGACCATCTGCATGGTGATCGAATTCAGCAACCTGTTCCAGCAGTACTGGTCCTGGGGCTGGCAGGAAACCCTCACTGCCGCTTACGGCTTTATTGAGATGTTGAAACCGGAAGACCAGATCGCGGTGGTTGCCTTCGACCTGCGGCCTGAGATCCTTTCGGACTTCACGAACGACCGCCGGCAGACCATGGAGGCGTTGCAACGGCTGCGGATTCCAGGCTTCAGCGAGTCCAACATCTACGACGCACTGACCGACGTGGCCGATCGTATGTCCGATATTGAGGGACGCAAGGCCATCTTCTATATCGGCAGCGGGATGGACACATTCTCGAAAATGACGTTCGACCAGTGCCGGAGGAGGCTCCAGACCGCCGGGGTGCCGGTGTATGCGCTGGGCACTTTGCAGGCGCTGCGCGAATGGTACGATTCGCGGGGTTGGATGGGACCCATCGCGCGGCTTGATTTCCTGCAGGCAGACAATCAGTTGCGAACGTTCGCCCGCGAGACGGGAGGCTACGCCTGGTTTCCGCGCTTCTTTGGGGAATACCCAGGCATCTTCCGCCAGTTGGTTGAAGCGATGCGTAGTACCTACACACTGACGTACTCCCCTACCAACACCGCGCGCGATGGGAAGTTCCGCAAGATCAAAGTGGAACTTGTGAATCCTGCCACTGGCGAGCCGCTGCGGATTCTTGACGAAAAGAACAAGCCGATCAAGTACCAGATCATCGCCAAGAATGGTTACCAGGCTCCGCGCGAAGTGGAGTGATTTCATCCACCATTCGTGATAATTGTCAAGCATTCGATCTTGCCTTCGATGAGTGCGATACAGCTTCGTTGACACTAGTTTTTCCGCTCTGCTACGGTTTGCAGAGTTTCTGATGTCAACTCGATCAACGAAGGGACCGGATGCCCCGTCCGCAAGGATTCTTCTCGTCGACGACAATCGCTCCGGTTTGGCCGCGCGGAGCGCTGTGCTGCAGGAGCAGGGGTACCAGACGGTAGGGAAGAGTGACCCGAGGGAAGCCGTGGCGACGTTTGCGGACGGGGCATTCGATGTGGTGGTCACCGACTACCGCATGCCTCATATGGATGGAACTGAGCTGATCCAGCAGTTGCGGGCCATTAATCCCCACATTCCGGTGGTTCTCATCTCGGGCTA
This sequence comes from uncultured Solibacteraceae bacterium, assembly GCA_964460395.1. GTDB lineage: Bacteria > Acidobacteriota > Terriglobia > Bryobacterales > Bryobacteraceae > CAYWQS01. Next base: position 6,701 of record CAYWQS010000061.1, read on the forward strand.
CGCGGATGCGCTTGGTCTGACTGAGAAATCCACTGGCGCAAACGCTGTAATCATGAAGAGCAGCCACGAGGTGCCGCACCTGGTGCGGGCTGTCCGGCAGTTGATCACAAACAAGCAGCGGACGTTGCGGAAACAGGCGCGCAAAACGCCGGGCAGTCAAGGCGGCGCGCCGGCACTGCGCAAGTCGCGTGCGGCATCCTAGCGCTGCGCTTGGCCTCTGCGTTCTCGCGGCGGCTCTGACCTCCAGCCCCCTGGAAGGACAAGCGAAAACACCCCCAAAGAAGCCCGCAGCTAAATCAATTACCCAAGCCTCACCCGCATCCCCGGTCCGAGCCTGGATGAGCGGGCTTTCTGTTCGGGAAAAGGCAGCGCAACTCATCATGGCACCGTTTTACGGGGAGGCGCCCAACACTCGGTCGAAGGCATATCGCGAATACGTGGCGCTCGTCCGCGACCTTCAGGTTGGCGGGCTGATTCTGCTGAACCGGGTACAGGGAGGCGCGGCTGTCAAGGCGGAACCCTATGCGACCGGCGTCTTCCTCAATCGCATGCAACGGCTGGCGGGCATACCGTTGCTGGTGGGGGCCGATTTCGAGCGTGGTGCGTCGATGCGCGTCAGCGGCACACCTCAGTTCCCGCATGCAATGGCCTTCGGTGCGGCAGATGATCTGGAATCGACACGCGCTCTGGGCCGGGCGACAGCGCGGGAATGCCGCGCCCTGGGGGTTCACTGGCTGTTTGCGCCGTCCGCCGACGTCAACAGCAACCCGGACAACCCGGTGATCGGCATCCGCAGCTTTTCCAGCGACCCGAATGTAGTGGCCCGCCACGTGGAGGCTTTTCTGCAGGGCGCTCGCCAAGACCCGGCCTTCCAGGTGTTGACCACAGTGAAGCATTTCCCGGGCCACGGAGATACCACGATTGACAGCCACGTTGGTTTAGGCGTGATCGATGCGGACCGCGCGCGCCTGCTGCGCGTGGAACTCGTGCCCTTCCAGGCTGCGATTCGCGCGGGCGTGGATGCTGTGATGACAGCGCACATCAGCGTACCTGCCTTGGAAACGGCGCCCATCCCGGCCACCATCTCCGCCGCGATCAACACGGAGCTACTCCGGGGAGAACTTGGATTTCACGGGCTTTTGAGTACCGACGCACTTGACATGCAGGCTCTCTCGCGTTCCCTGCCTCCCGGGGAGGCGGCCGTGCGAGCTCTCCTGGCGGGCGCCGACCTGCTTCTGGCGCCGCCCAACCCCCGTGAGGCTGTGCGGGCGATCGCCGCAGCAGTGCAGTCCGGGCGCATCCCCATGGCTCGATTGAACCGCAGCGTGGAGAAACTGCTCGCAGCGAAGGTGCGCCTCGGGTTACACCGGCAGCGTCTCGTAAACCTCGAAGCGATGGAAGAACTGCTGGATTTGGAAGAGGACCGGGCGTTGGCGCAGTCAGTGGCCGAACGGGCGGTGACGCTGGTGAAAAACGAGGGCTCCGTACTGCCGCTGCGCGATCCCGACTCGGCGTGCTGGCTGGTGCTGTCTGGCTCCCGCTTTTCGGGTACGGGCCGGCGCCTGCTGGAAGAGTTGCGGAGCCGTGCCCCCGCGGCCCGCACGCATCATCTTGATCCGCAGGCCCCGATCGAGCAACTGAACGCCATCGCAGATTCGCTTCCGGGCTGCGCCAGTGTTGTCACCGTCATGTTCACGATGGCGGGCGTTTCCTCAAACGGAGAGGCAGTTCCGGGCAACTACACAGCTTTGCTGGCACGCCTGCGTGACATCTCACGACCCTGGGTGATGGTGGCGATGGGCAACCCCTACCTGGTGAACCATTTTCCGGAGGTCACGGCTTATGTCGCTGCGTTCAGTACGGTGGAGCCTTCGGAGATTGCCGTTCTGCGCGCTCTGCTGGGCGAAATTCCGATGCCCGGGCGCTTGCCCATTACGCTGAATAGGCGGGAACGCGCCAGCGCTGCTGGCGCAAGACAGCCCGGGCTTCCTGCGGCGGCTTCTCGTACCACACCGTAAGCAGTTCACCAGAACTCAACTCGACGGTAGAGGGATAGCCCAAGTCTCCGTTTGAGCCGTCGTCGGAGATGGTGATGGGGGCGGACCACTCCAGCCCGTCGTCCTTGCTGATGCGTGCCTGATTGCCGAAAGGGGTACGGCGGTAGCCGTAGCTCATCACCAGGCGGCCATCGCGCAGCCGAAGAAGGTGCGACGGCAGGCCCCAAACGCCGATGGCGCGCGGTACGCTCCAGGTGCTGCCGCCGTCAGTGGATTCGCTTTGCAGGGTTTCGTTGCGGTTGGCTTCGTTGTGGTTGCGGATGTGCGCCAGCAGTTTGCCGCTCGCGGTTTCCACCATGTGCAACTCATGGTAGTGCCGGGCTTCATCGCCTGGCCGCGCGGGGATAGCCGCCAGCCACCGCCAATTCCGGCCGTCATCACGCGACTCGCAAACACCAACACGTCCCTGGCCAGTCCAAAGCTCCTTACCGGCGTAAAGCAGGCGCCCGTCACGGAGGAGTACAGGCCCGTGTGGACTATTGAGCGGCACGCGATACGGCGCCGACCAGGTTCGGCCGCCGTCTTCTGAACGCAGCATCCATTCGCCGAGCAAGGCCTTGCGCCCGGCTTCATCCATGCGCCGCTGCACGGCCTGCCAGCGCGCCAGACGGCTCTCCGGCCAGCCAGAGGCCTTGCGCAGGATCTCCTCGTAGGCAAGCGATGTGAACGTGGTGACCAGAATGGCTCCAGTGGCGGTTTCGCATACGCCGGCATCGCGATCATCGATCGCGGTGTCCATCAGCACTTCGGGCCAGCTCCACGTACGGCCTTCATCGAAGGAGCGCATGAGTTCCACGCGGCCAAACGGGCAAACGTGGCCTTCCCTGCCCCCGCTGTAGACAAGCAGAAGTTCGCCACTAGCGCGGCGGGCTACGGTGGACCAGCCTGCGTATTCTTCCGGGCGGGGCCCGACGGTTTCGCCCGCCCAGGCCAGCGCGCCCGACATCAGGAATGCCCGCCTCGTGTACATGACCTTTTATGATAGCGGCCTCCGTTACAATTGCCTTCGGAGGTGGAACCCACGGCCATGCTCGAAATCACCTGGTTGGGTCACGGCACTTTCTTACTGAAGCTCGAAGGCGGAGCGCATGTGCTCATCGATCCCTGGCTCAGCGGCAATCCTTCTGCTCCGGCCGGCTTCCGGCTGCCGAAAATCGACGTGATGCTAATCACGCACGGTCATTTCGATCACATCGCTGACGCGATTGCCATCGCCAAGGAGCACAAGCCCAAAGTGATTGCGAACTATGAGATCACCAGCTGGCTGGCTTCAAAGGGCGTTGAGAACACCAGTGGCATGAACAAGGGCGGACGGCAGGACGCCGGGCCGCTGGCCGTCACCATGACGCACGCCATCCACAGTTCAAGCATCCAGGATGGCGATCAGATGATCTATGGAGGCGAGCCGGGAGGATATGTGTTGCATCTGAAGGACGGCCGCAACGCCTACTTTGCCGGCGATACGGCTGTATTCTCCGACATGGCGCTGATCGCGGATCTTTACCGGCCCAAATTGGCGTTCTTGCCGGTGGGCGACTTTTTCACAATGGGTCCGGAGCAGGCGGCGCTGGCCGCTGGTCTGTTGCAGTGCGAAGCGATTGTCCCGATGCACTATGCCACCTTTCCGCTTCTCACCGGCACCCCCACCGCATTGAAGAAACTGCTGGAAGGCAGCAAGGCCACGGTAATGGAAATGGTGGTGGGCCAGCCGGCCCGCTGGTAATCAATTTCGAAGCTGGCCCATGGCCTCCGGATGCTAGACTCGGAGGCAAGAGAGGGCGCCATGTATCCGTTACAGAAGGGTAAGTTTGCCCGTCAGGCCCACGTCGGCATCCCGGAGCACACGTACGAAGAAGAACACGGACGCAAGGGGTTTTTTGGGCGGACGGCGCACCTTTACCACGCTCATCCGCCCACCGGGTGGATCCGGTTTGAGGGCCGCCTGCGGCCGCACCGTTTCGACCTGAACCGGTTGGAGCCCAGCGACAGCCAGGATCCACGGGGCACGCCCCTGCCTTTTCTTGGCAACAACGATATCCGGGTCTCCGTTTCGCGCCGCGCGCAGGCCATGCCCTTTTATCAGCGCAACGCCGATTGGGACGAACTGTGGTTCGTGCACCGGGGCAGTGGCACGCTGGAGACCGATTTCGGCCCGCTCTCGTATCAAGCCGGGGATTACCTCATGGTCCCTCGCGCCGTCACATACCGCTTTCTGCCGGAATCCGCGGACAACTTCTTTCTGTTGATTGAGTCGAAAGGCGAGTTCGAACCTCCGGAAAAAGGTCTGTTGGGGCAGCACGCTCTGTACGATCCCGCCATGCTGACCACACCTGAGCCCGCACCACGCCTGGACGACACCGGGGAATGGGAGGTGCGCATCCTGGCAGACGGGGAGCACTCAAGCGTGTTTTACCCGTTCAACCCCATCGACGTGGTGGGGTGGAAGGGCGACCTGACCGCCTGGAAACTGAGCATCCACGACATCCGCCCCGTGATGAGCCACCGTGCGCACCTGCCGCCCAGCGCGCACACTACATTTGTGACACCCGGCGCCGTGGTGTGCAGTTTCGTGCCCCGGCCACTGGAGGAGGACCCGGCAGCGCTTCGCGTGCCGTTCTATCACCGCAATACGGACTACGACGAATTCCTCTTCTACCACGACGGCGACTTCTTCTCGAAAGACGACATCCGCCCCGGCATGGCGACGCTGCACCCGCGCGGCATTCATCACGGACCGCATCCCAAGGCTTTGGCCAACCAACACACCAAGCAGCGCACCGACGAGTATGCGGTAATGCTGGACGGGTTGAATCCCATCCGGGTGCTGGAAGGCGGCACCGCCTGCGAGGATGCGGCCTACTGGCAAAGCTGGCAGCCGAAACCCTGACCGTCAGCGCAGGTGCTGGCGGAAGAAATCGATGGTGCGGCTCCAGGCGAGTTTGGCGGCTGCGTCGTCGTAGCGCGGCGTGCTGTCGTTGTGGAAGCCGTGATTGGTGTTGTCGTAGATGTACGCCGAGTAGCGCACCCCATTGGCTTTCAGGGCTTCTTCGTAGGCGGGCCAACCCGCGTTGACGCGGGTATCCAGTCCGGCATAGTGGAGCAACACGGCGGCCTTGATCTTTGGTACGTCTTCGGTGCGCGGTTGCCCCCCATAAAAGGGCACGGCCGCGGCCAAGTCCGCTCCCAAACGAACGGCAAGCATGTTCGCCACGCCACCGCCAAAGCAAAAGCCCACCGCACCAATCTTGCCGGTGCAGTCCGCGTGGGACTTCAGCCAGCGCGCGGAGGCGACGAAGTCGTCCGCCATTTTTTCGCGGTCCACCTGGCGGAAGAGTTCGCCAGCCTTTTCGTTGTCGCCCGGGTAGCCTCCCACTCTAGTCAGTCCGTCCGGAGCAAAGGATAAAAAGCCTTCCGCAGCTGCCCTGCGGGCGACGTCCTCAATGTATGGATTCAAACCCCGATTTTCATGGATCACAAGGACACCCGGATGCTTGCCGGGCTTGGCCGGCCGCACAAAGTAGCCCTTAATGCTCCCATTGCCCTGCGGAGAATCGACTGTTGCGTATTCGGCGCGGATGCGCGGATCGTCCTTGGCCACCTGCTGCGCCCAGGCGTAATTCGGACGAAGACTCTCCCAGATGGCGGTGGCCGTCAGTCCGCCCGTAGCGAAGCGCTTGGCGCCATCCAGAAAGGCGCGGCGGTCGATGTCGCCATGGACATATAAGTCAAACAGGTCAAGCAGTTCACGCGGAAAATCGGACGCTTGTTTGCGCTCCATCCCGAGACCCCCTTGAGGGGTGAGAATAGCACGAACCAGCGCCAGCCCGGTTACACCTTTGGCAACTCGTAGCCTTTGCGGCGCGGACGCGAACGGAGGCGATTCACCTCCTCGTCCGGCGACGATTCAGAAACCGGATCCCAGCGGAAAGAGCGGCCCACCTCGCGGGCTATATTCACCAAATGGCAGACAGTCGTGGAACGATGGCCGATTTCGACGTCGGCGTTCGGCAGTTTCCGGCTGCGGATGCATTCGGCGAAATTGCGGATGTGGGGGCCGTTCTCGCCGGGGCCTTCGACAATCACATCCGGAGCACCCTGGCGCAGTTCCGGGCGCCCTGTTTTGAAATCCCCCCGTACGATCTGCAGCGTGCCATTGGTTCCTTCGAAGATGGCGCCCAATTGCTGGTGGTCATCGATCTTCGGTTGCTCGAGACACACGCGTGTCCCGTTCGCATAAACCAGCGTCACCTTTCCGTCAGGCTTGGGCTCTTCCAGAATCACCTCTACGGGGCCGGTGTGCGACGTGCCCAATGCGTCCTGCACCTGATCGAGCGAATGGGTGCCCCAGCCGGAGACACCCCACGATTGTCCGCCTCCATCGTAGTCGCGCCATTTGGCCCAGCCGTAGTGCAAGTCTGCGTGATACGGCCGCAACTCGGTCTGGTTGCACCATACGTCCCAATCCAATCCCGGCGGCAGCGGCTGCTCGGGCTGCGGCTTCCACACCAGCGGCGGCAGAAAGTTGCACACCACCACCTTCTTCACAGTCCCGATCTTGCCCCCGGACACGAGACGCGACGCGTATATGTTGATGGGCATTGAACGCTGCTGGGTGCCAGTTTGCAGAATGCGGTTGTGGGCCCGCACCACCTTGGTGAGGACGCGCCCTTCTTCGATGGTGAGAGTCAGCGGCTTCTCGGCATAAACGTCCACGCCGGCCTCGAGCGCGTGAATGCAGACCAGCACCCGGGCGTGCGTGGTGGTTTCCACGAATACGCCATCCAGCTTCTCTTCCTCGAACATGCGGCGGTAGTCGTTGTAAGGCCGCCAAACCTGTGCGTTGTCCTTCGGCTGCAGTTTGGCCGCGCGCGCCAGAGAGGCTGGATTGATATCAGCCATGGCCACGATCTGCGAAGGCGCGAAATCCTCGTGCTGCAGCAGCCAACGCGCACGGTTGCCCACGCCGATGAAACCCAACTGCACCCGGTCGTTCGCCCCCCGGACCGTGGGCTTCGCCACGTAGGGGAAAAGTACCGCGCTCTTCAATAAACTTCGCCGCAACATGCTCCGGCCTCCCAAACGGGATTCCGCACCCGGCTCATTGTCTCCGGAGTTCCAGGTCCGGTCACCTGTATTCTATCGTCATCCTGCGTCCGGCACGGTACGATGAAGCCCATGCCGAGCGAACAAGCCGACGCCTGGGTGGGCGATGCCGTCCTTCTCCTCTTTGCGCGCCAGTGGATTCTCCGGACCAGCGGAGCCGTCGACGGTCCCCTTTGCACCCGCATGACGTGCAATCAGTTTCTGGCCTGTTTTGGCGAGCCTTCAGCCGTTGAAGCCCGGCTGGGCCGGGTCTACCTCAATGAAGGATTGAGCGCCGCGTTTGAATGGATTGAGCGCAACCTGATGCCGGTGTTTGAACGGCAACAGGCCAAACGGGCGGCTCCCCGCCGTGGGTCCGCCCGGGCATCGCACCGCCTGCGGGAGTAGGATGACGGCAGGACCATCCAGAGCATCCGATGAAACCTACCCGCCGCGAATTGCTCGCCACCTCGCTGGCCGCCTTTCAGGCCGCCGCGCGCACCACCGCCCCCAGTGACCGTATCCGCATCGGCCTCATCGGCTGCGGCGGCATTTCCGTGGCGGATTCCAACGCCTTCCTGGCGCACCCTGAGTGTGAAATCGTCAGCATCTGCGACGTGGACGATGCGATGATTGCCAAGACTTTGGCCCGCCTTGGAACGCTCAACCGCCCCCGTCCTAACACGGAGAAAGACTACCGGCGCGTGATGGATCGTCAGGATGTGGACGTTGTGCTGGTATGCACGCCGGATCACTGGCACGCCTTACCAACGATTGCCGCTTTCCAGGCGGGCAAGGACGTTTACGTTGAGAAGCCGCTGGCCGTGACCGTCAACGAAGGCCGCGCCGTGCGCGACGCAGCCCGCCGCTATAGCCGCATTTGCCAGATGGGCACCCACTGGCGCAGCGGCGAAAGTTACCGCGAGACAGTGGAGTACGTGCAATCAGGCCAGCTGGGCCAGGTGCGTCAGGTGCGATGCTGGGCCTACCTGGACTGGGTCCGGGATATCGGAAATCCGCCGGACGGCCCTGTGCCCGCAGGGGTGGACTATGATTTCTGGCTTGGGCCCGCGCCCGTGCGGCCTTTTAATCCCAACCGGTTTCACTTCAATTTCCGCTGGTTTTGGGATTACGCGGGCGGCTTGATGACAGATTGGGGCGTCCACCTCATCAACATCGCGCTCTGGGCCATGGGGCCCGACTGGCCGCGAGCCGTGATCTCCTCCGGCGGCAAGTATGTGTTGCGCGACAATTCCGAGACACCCGACACCCAGATCACCGTGTACGAATTCCCCCGATACACGCTGCTTTGGGAGCACCAGGTGCAATGCGGCCTGGGTCCCGACCGGCGGGAGCACGGCGTGATGTTCACCGGCACGGACGCCACCCTGATTGTGGACACCAGCGGCTGGGAGGTTTTCGCCGAACCCCAGCGCAAAGGCGCCCTCGAGTTAAAGCGTACGGCCCGGGCGACGGAAACCATCCGCATCCAGCATGCGCGGGACTTCCTGGATTGCGTCAAGTCGCGGCGCGCACCGGTGGAGAACCTCGACATCGGGCACCATGTTTCGGCCGTGGCTCAGTTAGGCAATATCGCATTGCGCAGCCGTTCGCGGATTGAGTGGGATGCTGCGGCGAGTACGATTGTCCAGAACGAAGAGGCCTGCAGGATGTTGGAACCCCGCTACCGCGCCCCATGGCGCCTGAGTTAGTCAGGCCGCCCGGAGGGCCTCCAGAACGCCGCGGCGTGACGCCGACCAGGCCGGCAATAAACCGCCGAGCACACCCATCACCGTACCTGCACCCAGCCCGGTGAGGACAATGGGCGCGGAGATCGTCAAGCGGAATGAGAACTCCGTGAAAGTGACGAAATTCCCGATGGCCGTATCCAGATTGTGCAGCGGAAACGCCAGCAGGCAACCCAAGCCGCCCCCGATGAGGGAGAGCGCTACCGACTCGATCAAGAAGCTGCTGAGAATGCTGCCGCGCGAGAAGCCGAGAATTCGCAGGGTAGCGATCTCCGGGGTGCGGCGCGCCACCGCGGCGTACATGGTGTTCATGGCGGAAAAGCAACTGCCGATGGCCAAGAGAGCCGTGACCACCGACCCCATGAACTGCAAGGGCACGGCGGATATCATCTGCGATTCGTAATAGGCCTGTTCGGGTTGCGCTACCACGTTCAGGCGGCGGTCCTGCTCGAGGGCATTCTTCACTGCGGCCATCTCGACCGGGCCCGCAGCCCGCACCAAAATCGTACTGAGCGCTTGCGGCCGCCCGAGATCGGCCGCGACCTGGTTCAAGTCAGCGAAGACCTCGTTGTTCGCTGCCGCCTGCCCTGCGTCCAGCACACCCACTACCGTCCAAACGCCGCGTCCAAAGCGCACTTGCGAACCCAGGCGGACGTTGGGGAACTTGCGAGCCACAGCCCGGCCCACCACCATTTCACGCCGGCCTTCCGCAAACAGGCGGCCTTCTGTGACGCGCGCTCGTTCACGCAACTCGAAGCCTTCCGGCAGCAACCCTCGCAATGTGATGGTGAGCAGCCCGGAGTCGCCGCTGCCGAGTGAAATGCCACTGACTATCTCGAGCGAAGAGGCCACTACACCCGCGTGCGCACGCACGATCTGGTAAGTTTCCCGGTTGATGACGCTGGTTAGTTCGCTGGTGGATCCGCGCCGCATTACCAACAGATGCAATGGATGGCCGGAAGCTTCGAGGCTGCGGCGCAACCCGGAGTTCATTGCCAGCACGGTGACCAGCACGGCCACGGTCAACGCAATGCCCGAGGCTGTCAGGAAGGTGGTGGTCTTGCGGGCAAACAGGTTTCGGAGGTTGTATGAGAGCGGGATGCGCAATTCAATCCACCTGCCGCAAGGAAGTAGTGATCGGGAGCCGGGTGGCCAGCCACGCCGGGCCCGCGGAACTCGCCGCTCCCAAGAGCAGAGCTACAGCCAGGCATGCCAACACGACGCCCGGCGTCACCACTACGGTCTTCAAGTCCACGAAGACGCTGGGGAGGCCGCGCAGCACCGCACAGACGCCTTCTGCCAGCAGCAAGCCGAGTGCCCCGCCGCCCAACGCCAGCAGAACGGCCTCGGCCACCATGCCCCGGAACACCGCGCCCTGGGTGAAACCCAGAGTGCGCAAGACTCCTGTTTCTCTTACTCGTTCCCGGGCGGACATCGCCATGGTATTCGCCATCACCAACAAAACGGCAAAGGTTAAAGCGCCGCCCACTGCGGCGATGAACATCTTGACATTCCCCAGATAGCTGAGAAAACTCATCTCAAACGCGCGCTCCGTGTCTGTTCTGGTTTCGGCCTGCGAGTTCAAGAATGTGGCGTCAATCCGCGCCGCCACTTCCGCGGGTTCGTATCCCGGGCGGACGCTTAACGCGAAGAACATGGCGAAATTCTTGTACAGCGGCGCGCTTTCTTCCAGGTAGCGGTTGTGAAAAAACAGATTCTCGTTGTCGCGGCGGCAGTCGTAGATTCCGCGCACGATAAGATCGAGATTCACGGGGTAGATGTCGCCCTGAATCTGGACGTGGTCGCCTGTACGGAGTCCCAGACGTTCGGCCAGAGGCCGGCCCACAATGCAGGCACGCGGATCACCCAGGAAGGCGGTTTTCTCCTCTTCGGACAGTTCGTACTCAGGGTAGATTCGCAACAGCCTCTCCGGGTCGACAGCGAAGCGCGCGAACATATTGCGCACGTCGCGCGGGTCCTTATACGTGCCGCCGAACCACTGCATGACGGTGACCTCTTCTACGCCCTCTACGCTGCGAATGCGTTCCCGGTAGAAGATGGGCAGCGTGTTCATGATCGAAACACGATGCACTGTCACCAGGCGCCGCGCCTGGCTTTCATCGGCAGGCCGGAGGAAGAAGCTCCGGTAAAGGCTGAACATGACGCCCAACAGACAGACGCTGACTGCCACGCTTAAAACGGTAAGTGCACTCCGCCTCCGGTTCCGCAGCGCGTTCCGGACCACCAGCCCGAGGTCCATGCCACTGTCATCATACGTCAGGGCGGGCGGCGGAGACGCCTGGTAGCAATGCGGTCTAAGCGAAGCAGCTCAGACCACGAAGCGAGAGGCCATTTTCTGGGAAATGGTGAGCCGGGCGGGACTCGAACCCGCGACCACCTGATTAAAAGAGCGGTCGGGAATACTGCAAACACCGTACTTACAACAACTTACGGGTCCACTACTTGCATATCTTACACCGCTTTTCACCCGCGTTGCTGTCAGCGTTGCTGTCAAATCGAAATCAGGGCGTCTGAGGTAAAAACGTCACAATGACGGAGTTCACTTCTTTGCTGGAGGCGGGGGCGGAGATGGTGGTGGAGGTGGTGGTGGAGGTGGCTTCGGTGGCCGCGGCGGCGGTTGCCCGCGTTTGAGGTGATCAGGCAACTGAGGTTCGCCGCTCATACGATGCTGGTCCAAGCCTTGTCAGAATCGTACTCTACTTCCGTCCTGTCCCAGCACTTGACTGCAAGCGAGCTTGGAAAGACTTCTCCCAAGGCCGACACGGCAGCTACGAAAGATTGAAGTTCTACTTCCCTCCCAAGGTGAACGGACTCCAACTCAGACACCTTAAGGTCACGCAGCAAAGCGAGGGCTCTCTCTCGGGCGACCCCATAGTGAAGACTGAGTCCTTCCCACCGAACTAGCTTTGACTGCAGATCGAAGGCAATCACCGAGAACGTAATCAATGCCGCGATTGCTACCAGAATCTGAGCTATCAAACCATCGCCAACGTCCTTCCACAAGAAGACAAACGCTGCCGACGATACGATGAGGGTGGCGTAAGTAGAGCAGCGGATCCAAAACGCAGCTCGCTTTGCCATCTCAGCGTTACAGAGTTCGTTGTACCGGTAGATCTGCAAGTCGCGGAATAGCCGCGACATCATTTCAGAACGAAGGTTGGCCGGAACCCGGTCTTCTGCTGCCGTCATGATTTTATGATCTCCCCGAGAGGTGATGAGTTCAATCGAACGACATTTGGGCCTTTAGAGATCACCCCGCGTAACTTCCTTCCTGGAATCAACTTCGCACATGGCTAGAATCGTACAATTCCTCGAATCTTCTGAGGCTTTCCGGCCCACTTTTTAGGCCCCGCAGCCCCGATGGATCCGTGCGCCAGCCCCCACCTCCCCCGGCCCAGAAACCCGGATCCGCAGCCGGGGGCAACTTACAAGCACGTAGACCCCGGCGCAGCCGCATTTTAAAACCTGTCCTTTTTTCCGCTCCAGACCCAGCGCGTTCTGCGAAAATGACTTAGCAACTTTTCATGCCCGATGGTGGTCCCGGTTGTCAAGACCAAAATCGTCGCGCAATAAGTTAGCGACCTG
>CAYWQS010000062.1:0-18872 GCA_964460395.1 uncultured Solibacteraceae bacterium
TGGCTCCCCGGCATGGATTCGAACCACGATTCACGGCTCCAAAGGCCGCTGTCCTACCATTAGACGACCGGGGAACATTTACAGTTTAGCGTGGCTAGGATGCAGCCGTCATCCGCGACGCGCGAAGCGGTGTTATGCCGCCGTGCCGCGAAACACGACACGGTCAGTTTCGCGGCCGCAAGCACATGGGCCCGGCAGCCGTCGCAGCGCCCGCAACTCAGATCGCGCGTCCACGATGTGGAACCCGTCGCGCACATCGCATTCCTGCGCTACCAAATACCCCAATCCATCGCGGATCTGTTCAAACAGCGGCAACCCGAACAACCGCCAGAGCGACCTGTACTGCTCCTCGCTCATGCAGCCAACGGCGGACTGTGAGAAAACCAGCAGTGGTGCGCTCAGCCGAGGCAGCGCGAGTTCGTGAAGGCGCAGACTCTCCCCAACAACGCTGAGGTCCTCAAACCGCCCGGCAAGCGCCTCCGGACGGAACCGCTCCAGAGCGCGCCAGTCTCCCGTCTCGAAGCGTCGGACTCCACGCTCTTCACGCACGGGCAGCCAGAACACCGCAACGCGGGGCGCTGGGGTGAAAGGGTACTCGAGGCCAATCATCCTGAGAAATGAGTGGCCTCAGCCAGCCGATGATCTCAAGCTGCGGAGACTGTGCGGGCGGCCAACACCGGTGAGTGGCTTACGCCCACTGCCAGCGCCACTTGCGTCAGTTCGGCGACGTTGCTCACGCGCAGTTTCTTCATGAGCGTCTTCCGGTAGCTGCGCACAGTCTGCAGAGACAGATCGAGCACCACGGCAATATCCTTGCTCGATTTGCCATCTGCGATCATGCGCATGATCTGGACCTCCCGTGGCGTTAAAGCCTCGAGTCCTGACGGCCGCAGGGTTTCCAAATCACCCAACTGAATCCGGCGCAGCAGCTTGTCGGACACTTGGCTGCTCATGTAAGAACCCCCTCGCGCCACGGTGCGCAAAGCGTCGAGCAGGTCGGCGTCGCTGGCAGTCTTCAATACGAATCCGCGCGCGCCGGCGCGGATCGATTGGATGACTGAGTTTTCATCGTCGTACATCGAGAGGACGACGATGCGGCACTCCGGCACATGCCGGAGGATTTCCATGGTAGCTTCAATTCCACCGAGTCCGGGCAGACTCAAATCCATGACCACCAGTTGCGGGCGAAGTTGACGAGCCAGATGAATCCCGCTGGGTCCATCCGCGGCTTCCGCTACCACCCGGAAGCCCTCGCTCGCTCTCAAAATCGCTTTCAACCCGTCCCGCATGATCTTGTGGTCGTCCACAAGCAGAACGTCAAACATCTGTCCAACTCCCCATGCCTTTTGGCAAGCAGACGCGCGAGGGGGTGCGGATCTGCGAGTGTTATCTCCGAATCAGCTCACGCCTGCAATCAGGCGCGGCCTCCCCGCTCGTTGGCGGAGATCACGACCTCGCCGCTCTTCTGGCGGCGTTCAATCGTCAAACCATTCTCATCCGCCACGCTGCGCAAGGCTGCCAGCGTCGCTTCGGATGGTATTTCGTTCGAGGGGGAAATCTTGTCTGGACACAGGCTCAGTTGCTTGCGGCTCGCCTCGATCAGAATCCGCTGCTCTGGGTCTAGCAACGCGAATTCGTAAAGGATCGCTTGCACCGCATCATAGGCCCCAACGGCCTGCTCTGAGGCAAACCCCGCCGGCTCTTCCGCAAACTTGAGGTCGACGGGAAAATCTGCGCAGAAGTATTCAAGCGCAGGCCGCAGACCACACCGTTCCACCAGGCGCGGATCAGTCCGGTAGGTAAGCGACCGGATGCTCTGTATGGTCTCCGAAAGGACCGACTCAATGGCCGCCAGTGATTCCCGCGCCTCCGGCGAGCCGGATACCGCCTCCCGCAACAGTCCCAAGTGAAGCCCGATCGCACACAGAGACGGGCCAATCTGGCTGTGTAATTGGCGGCTCACCAAAGTGAGTTCGCTCTGGCGCAGCGACCGCGCCAGCTTGACCCCAGACTGCGATTCACACTGAACGGGCGAGGACATAGGCTTCAGTCCTGAAAGTACTATTATTCTTACTCCCCTGGTTCTAAGCAAGAGAAAAGAAGGCAATTAAGAGCTACACAGTAGACTTTTTGATGAAGCTTGGTTCATTTGCGGCCGTGGGCCTCTGATCCTCGGAAAACCCCGGCGAATCAATCGCAAACGGACATCGAATTAGGACTTGGTTGTGTGAAACTCGCGGGGGATGGCGCCAATAAATGAAGCGATCTTTATCGCTTTCGGGCGAGTGCCCGGCGCGCAGCGGCTGCCACGTTTTCGGCGGTCATGCCGTAATGTCGCATCACTTCCTCGGGGGTGCCGGACTCGGCATATCCATGGAGACCGACGAACTCCATGGGGACAGGATGGTGCTGGGCGATGGCCTGCGCCGCACGAACACCGAGGCCGGAGTCGACGAGATGCTCCTCAGCCACCACGATGGCTCCGGTTTCGCGGGCAGCGCGTGTCAAAGACTCTTCATCGAGCGGCTTAATAGTGTGGACATCCAATACCCGCGCAGAAATGCCCTCCGCTTCGAGGATTTCTGCGGCCCGGATGCACTCGGCCACCAAAAGGCCATGGGCGGCGAGAGTAACATCCTTTCCTGGGACTAACTCGACTGCCTTGCCGAACTCAAAAGATTGGCCGGGTGAGTAAATGGCTGGCGCCTTCGGGCGGCCGGCGCGCAGAAACACCGGACCCTGGTGTGCGGCCGCCCAGCGGACTGCAGCCCTCATGCAGGTCTCATCGGCAGGATCAATGACGGTGAACCCGGGCAGGGCGCAGGCCAACGCAATGTCTTCCACCGACATCTGCGATGGCCCGTCTTCGCCGATCGAAATCCCGGAGTGCGTCCCAACTGCTTTGAAGTTTACGTTCGGGTAGGCGACGGTAGTGCGCAACTGCTCAAAGCCCTTGTTGAGGATAAAGGCCGAGAAACTGGCCGCAAAGGGGATTTTGCCGGCCATGGCCAGGCCCGCGCCCACGGCCACCATGTTGGCTTCCGCAATCCCGCACTCAATGAACCGCTCGGGAAACTCCTTCGCGAAGTAAGTGCTCATGGTGGACTTGGAAAGATCGGCATCCAAGGCCACAACATTTGGGTTCTCGCGGCCGATCTCGACCAGGGCCCGGCCAAAGGCTTCCCGCGTCGCGGCGCCCAGTTTGAGTTCGAATTTCAATCCCGCTGGCATCTCAGGCAAGCTCCTTCAGGGCGATTTCCATCTCTTCGGCGGTGGGGGCGACGCCGTGGTACTTCGGGTTGTTCTCCATGAAACTTACGCCCTTGCCCTTCACTGTATGGGCGATGATGCAGGTGGGCTTGCCCTTGGTGGCCGCGGCTTCGGCAAAAGCGCGTTGAATGGCGGGAATGTCGTGGCCGTCGATTTCGATCACATGCCAGCCGAAGCCCGTCCATTTGGCGGCTAGCGGTTCCAGTTCCATGATGTCTTTGACGAAACCGTCGAGTTGGATCTTGTTGTAGTCGACGATCGCGCATACATTGTCGACTTTGTGGAAGGCGCCGAACATAGCGGCTTCCCAGATCTGCCCTTCCTGGATCTCCCCGTCACCCAACATCACGTAGACACGGGCCGGAATGCCGTCCAGCCGCAGCCCTAACCCCATGCCAAGAGCGAGCGAGAGCCCCTGCCCCAACGATCCGGTGGACGCCTCCAGGGAGGGAATGAATCGGAGGTCAGGGTGGCCTTGATAGATGCTGCCCAGCCGGCGAAGCGTCGAAAGTGGTTCGGCTGGCGTATACCCGGCCTCCGCCATGGCCGCATACAACACCGGGGCGGCGTGCCCTTTAGAGAGAATAAACCGGTCGCGGTCCGCCTTCTTGGGGTTCGCCGGGTCGTGATTCATCACGTCCCAGTACAGCGTGGTGACGATCTCGACTGCTGACAGCGAACCGCCCGGGTGGCCGGATTTGGCAGCTGCGGTCATCGTAATGATGTGCCGCCGGATTTGTTTGCAGACGGCCGCCAATTGCTGGCTGTTGCTTGTTTTGATCATGACGAAAAACCCAGCCTATCACACGCCTCTGTCAGGCGAATGACGGGCTGGGCTTAGCCGTGTCGTGCCCTGGAAACTGTCCTTAGTCGCCGTAGCCGGGTTGCCCGGTGAGGGCGTCGATCCGCACCTTCCCCGCGAACCGCCGGTAGACATACACAAAGTAGGCCGTGGCCAGCAGAATGCCCGGAGTGAACCAGAATAGCCCAATACGCAGGCCATACTCCGGCGCGGCAGCATTATAAACCGTGAGGCTCAGATTCGGGTCGGAGTTGGCGGGCAGTACATAAGGAAACACGCCGAAAACAACGCTGGTCAGCATGCCCACGATGTAGATGCAGGACGCGAGGAATGCGAACAGGTCCGATTTCTGCTTCAGCAGGAAGTACACGCCGAAAAGTCCGCAAAGCGCCAGCAAGGGGAACACATAGCCAACGGGTAATTCGGCAAAGCTGGCGGCCAGCTTTGGCTGGATGCGGAAACTGGCGATGGTCGTCACCACCGTCAACGCCGCCACGCCCACCCAGGCTGCTGCCGCAATTTTGCGCGCTCGCTCCTGGATCACCCCCTCGGTCTTGTAGTTGATCCACAGAGCGCCGTGCAGGGTGAGGGTGAGGAACGCGAAAACACCTACCAGCACGGTGTACCAGTCCAGGATGCCGGGCTTCGGCCCGGGCTGGAAGTCCGTCCACAGCGGGAGAAAGAAATCCCCGGCCGAGTTCAGCGGCACGCCGCGCACGACATTGCCCAGCGCCGCGCCGAAGAAGACAGCCAGCAGCGCGGAGGCGCCACAAAACACCACATCCCAGAACGGCTTCCAGACGTTGTTGTCGATGTGGTTGCGGAACTCTACCGCCGCGCCACGCAGAATCAACAGCCACAGCACCATCATCAACGGTAGATAGAACCCGCTAAAAGCGGAAGAATACAGGGCAGGGAAGGCAAAATAGAGGGCTCCGCCACCAGCGAGCAGCCACACCTCGTTGCCGTCCCACACCGGCCCGATGGCCTTCAGCACCACGGCCCGCTCCTGCTGGTTGCGCGCCACGCCCAGATGGACGATACCCGCCCCCAGGTCGAAGCCATCCAGCACCACATACATCGCCACCATCACGGCGACAATCCAGAACCAGACGATCGGTAGCATGATTTCGTATTTCCTCCTGTGTGGTCAGTCGCCAATAGCAGGAGCCGGCAGCGGATGGCCGCCAGCTTCGGAGTGGCCGGGCCCGTGTTCGATCTCGCGCCAGATGATAAACAAGCCCAGCATGAACAGGAGCGAGTACATCCCCATAAAGCCCAGCAAGGTGAACAGGGCGTTACCACTCGAAACGTGCGGCGAAACTCCGGAAGAGGTACGCATCAGACCGTAAATCAACCAGGGCTGCCGGCCCAGTTCGCTGGTCATCCAGCCCGCCGTGTTCGCGATGTAAGGAAGCGGAATGGCCAGCATCAGCGTCCACAGGAGCGGTTTCGTCGCGAAGAGTTTTCCTCGCCAAAGCTGGAACGCCGAAGCCCCCATGATCGCGATGAAAATCGTGCCCAGGCCCACCATGATGTGGAACGAGTAATAGAGAAGTGGAATGTTATCCGGCCAGTTCTCGCGAGGGAATGAATTCAGCCCCCTCACCTCCGCGTCCCACTGCCGGTGGACGATCATGCTGAGAAACTTCGGAACAAAGAAGGGATTGTCCAACTTCTGCTGGTTCACATCGGGCTGCCCCAGTATGGCGAGGGGCGCGCCGGCTCGGGTCTCAAAATGGCCTTCCATCGCCGCCAGCGTCGCCGGTTGATGCTTCGCCACCAACTGTCCTTGCATGTCTCCCGTCGGGAATGCCACCAACAACGCTGCGATAACCCCCACGGTGACGCCCATCCGCAGGAAGGTGCGCCCGAACTCTTCCTGCTTCTTTAACAGCAGGTAAAATGCGCCCACGCCCGCCATCACGAACGAACCGGTGACTATGGCCCCGGTCAGCGTATGCCAGTACTGCCAGAAGGCCCAATCGTTAAACACTAGGGCCCACCAGTTGTCCAACTGGATTTCGCCGTTGGGCCCCAAAGTGTATCCCACCGGCCGCTGCATCCAGGCATTGGTGGCCACAATCAGGTAAGCCGAAAGCCAGGAGCCCAGCCACACCATCATGCCGGCGAACCAATGACCTACGCGGCCCAGGAGTTTCTCGCCGTAAATAAAAAGGCCAAGGAATGTGCTCTCCAGGAAGAAGGAGTAGAGTCCCTCCATCCCCAGCGTGTGGCCAATCACTCCGCCTGCCGCCTTCGAGAACCGCGACCAGTTGGTCCCGAACTGGAACTCCATCGGGATTCCTGTGACCACGCCTAAAGCAAAATTCACCGCGAAGATCTTGGCCCAGAAACGGGCCGCCTCATTGTAGTGTTCATCGCCGGTCTTAAGCGCCATCGTCTTCAGAATGAAGATCAACAGTCCCAGCCCCAGCGTGAGTTGGACGAAAAGATAGTGGAAGGTTACCGTGAACGCAAAGTGGAACCGGTGCAAAGTAAGTGCGGAATCCATAGGGGGTTGCCCTTAGCGCGGATGCAATTCGCGCGCCAAAGTGACTTCTGGGTCCAAACCCCGGAGTTTACAAGGGATTATTAATCCCGGGCAGCCAGAACCCTGGGTGAAATCCCCCAAGCTGGGCGTAAACCCTTATCGCTGAACCGGTTGCCATGCAAAGAAAAGGAAATTTCGAGGGCCGCTGTTCATTGTGACTAAAAGCCCGTGCGGAAAGGCTGCTCCCAAGGGAGTGGAGGTGACTTCTATGCCGTCGGTCTCGTCCGCCCCGCCCTCAATGACGGCCAGCACAGCCGAGGGGTTGGCCCGGTCGTAAAGCAGATACCGGCTCCCACCTGCGATTTGATCAGTCGAAATCAGATAGCCCTGACTCGGACCGGTCCGGTAGATGGCCAGCCCCTCCCGGTCGCCCCGATAGCCCGAGGTGCCAAACAAAGCCAGTTCACGTCCAGCATCCGGGGCATCGGGGTCCGCGTGGTATTTGCGGATCCCCGCGCCCTCGTCTGCATAGTAGACGAAGCCGGCCTCATCGTCCGCTACGATGGCCTCGATCTCTCCTTCGCCGCTGAATCTGCCGAACTTGCGAACAAGGCGTAACCGCCCGCCCTCTTCGACCCGGTACTGCCACAGATAGCCTTCCGCAGGTCCCGATTTCCGTCCCACGATGGCGAACAGTGCCCCATCGGAGGCCCGGCGGTATAAGGCGATGCCCATTGGTGCGGCCAGGTCGCCTGTTTCCCCCTCGAAGACGGCAGGTGCGGCCAAATCGCTCAGCCGGCGGGTCTTAGCGTCAATGGCAAAAATTCGGAGCCGGTTCTTGTACCTTTCTGTGGCCACAGCCAGATCCCACGCCCGGCCTCCCAGCGCCACATTCTGCCTGATATCGACGTTGTTTGGCCGGTCAATCCCTGAAATCGTCTGCAGAATCTTGCCTGTTAAGTCGAAAACAACGATGGAACCCGCGGGCGCTGCCGTCTTGTTGGTTGCCACCACGATGCTTTGCGCCGGGTCGTTCGGGTGGATCCAGATGGCCGGATCGTCCGGGTCATCGCCGACCGGCTCAGAGGCGACCGCCGCCTTCCAACTCAGGGTAGGGGGCTCAACGACAGCCGGCCCTGAGGCCTCGGGCGCCGAACGCTTCATACAGGCAGTGAGCCCGACTAGAACCAAGCTAATGAAACCGAAGTAACGCATGTACTTCTAGTGTAGGGGCTTGAGATGACATTGGGGTTGCAGCAACTGCCCCAGCGGTTTACCATTGTCACATTGGCCGCATTCCCATCGAAGGATAGGGGATGCTGTCACAGTGGGAAAGACGTACCCCGGGGGTCTCAGTTATGCGCAAGATTTGGTTGATAGCTCTCAGCTGCCTGTTGTCTGCCGGTCTGGCTTTGTGGGGCCAGACCACCAGCCGCCTTTCCGGAACAGTTGTGGATTCAAGTGGGGCCGCCATCCCGGCGGCTTCGGTTCGGGTGCTTCTGCCCGGCGGTAATTCCACCGTTGCTACCGGCCAGACGAACGAGGCAGGTGACTTCGTTTTCGTCGGCCTGAACCCTGGCACTTTCGATTTAAGCGTCGAACGTGCGGGCTTTGCCGCGAAGTTGGTTCGCGGTCTTCGCATCGAAACCGCTCGCGAACTCTCGCTACCACCGATTCAGCTCGAGGTCTCCTCGGTGGCCGAAACGGTTGAGGTGGTGGCGAGTATGCAAGCCGTGCAAACCACCAACGCTGAAATTTCGAACTCGGTGACCAATGAACAGTTCCGGAACCTGCCGCAGTTGAACCGCAGCGTGACTGCTCTTCTCCAGACGCAAGCCGGAGTCACCAGCAGCGGTCGCGTGCCGACCACCATTAACGGTCTCCGACCAGCCTACCTCAATATCACTTACGAAGGCGTCAACATCCAGGACAACTTCATCCGCACCAATACCGCGGACTTTCAGCCTTTGCGCCTGTTCACCGACCAGGTGGCCGAAATGACCATCACGACGTCAAATTCCGGGGCGGTCTCCGGCGGCGGCGCGGCGCAGGTGAACTTCATCGCTCCCTCTGGGTCGAATGAATATCACGGGTCCCTCTACTGGACCAATCGCAACAACAAGTTCGCCGCCAACAGCTGGTTCAACAACCGTGACGGCGTGCCGCTGCCGTTCCTCAATCAAAACCAGTTTGGCGGTACGCTGGGTGGCCGCATTATCCGGAACAAACTGTTCTTCTATACCAATATCGAGCGGCTAATGGCCCGCCAGCAGGGCAGCTACAACCGCACGATCCTCACGGACACCGCCCGCCAGGGCATTTTCATCTATCCGATTACGGGCGGTACGGACCGGCGCAACATCCTGCAACTGACTGGACGGAGTCTCGATCCGGTGATGCAGTCGCTCATCAATCAGTTGCCTCCCGGTTCTGCGGGGAACAACTTTGACGTGGGCGACTCGCGTCCCGGCGACATCCGCAATACCATCGGCTACCGGTTCCGGACAAGAAACAACCAGGATCGTAACAACGCCATGGGCAAACTCGATTGGTATCTGACGCCCAGGAATTCGGTTACGGTCACCTACAGCTATGCCGACGACCTCACCGACCGCCCTGATGTCAACTCAGGTGAAGGCTTCGGGGCCGTCCCGCCGAACCTGAACGGGTCAAAGGTGAACTTCCTTTCTACTGGTTGGCGCAGCAACCCGCGTCCCACCATCACCAACGAATTCCGCTTCGGTTTCAATGTCAACAAGCCCTATTTTGATACGCGACAGGAGGCACAGAATTTCTTTGCCGCCGGTCTGTTCTTCAGTTCGCCTGTCGGCACCTTCCTCCCGCAGGGCCGCGATGTCTACACCTTCAACCTCAACAACAACACGGCGTGGTTGAAAGGCAAACACAGCATCCAGTTTGGCGTGAACTTCATGCCGCAACGCATCCAGCCGTACAACTTTGCAGGCATTGTGCCGACCTATACACTGGGCATTGGCCCTGGTCAGACCGGTTTAACCACCGGATCTCTGCCGGGCATCAGCGCCGCAGAGTTCACCCGCGCGAACAGCCTGCTTTCTAACCTCGCTGGACTGATTAACAACGGCAGCAAGACCTTCAACGTTACCAGTCGCGATTCCGGTTTCGTGCCCGGAGCGGAAGACCGCCGGAACTACGCCCTGGACACCTGGGCACTCTACGTTTCAGACAACTGGCGCATGAATAGCCGGTTCACTCTGAATTACGGCGTTCGTTGGGAGTACCTGACGGTCTTCGACGAGCAGAACGCTCTGGCTTTGACCCCAGTGCTTCAAAATGGGAACTACATCCAGACGCTGTTCGGCAATGGCACGCTTGATTTCGCGGGCAAGACAGTGGGGCGGCCATTCTACAACGCGGACAAGAACAATTTCGCTCCCAACGTCGGTCTGGCCTGGAACGTCCGGGGGAATGGAAAGACCGCCATCCGGGCCGGCTACTCCATGAACTTCGTCCAGGACTCCCAAGCGACGGCAATCCGGAACAGCGTGAACACCAACGCCGGCCTGGCGCAGACGGTGCAATTGACCGGCCTGAGTTCCACCCTCGCCAACCCTACAGCGCTCAACGCACCTGCCTTCCGCGTACCGCGCACTTTCGCCGACAATTTTGCTATCAACACGCAGGGCGCCTTCGGCATGCCCGACCCGACGCTTGTCACCCCGTATGTCCAGCAGTGGAACTTCTCCATCCAGCAGGACATCAAGGGCGGCGTCTTCGAAGCCCGCTATTTGGGGAACCGGTCGACGAAGTCCTACCGCGCCTTCGACTTCAACCAGGTCAACATTAACCAGGGCGGCTTCTTGCAGGAGTTCAACCGCGCGTACTCCAACGGGCTGGCCGCCCAGCGTGTAACCGGTGCTTTCGACCCGCGATACAACGCGAACATCCCCGGAAGCGTACCGCTGCCCCTGTTGAATACGTTCTCCAGTGCCGGGCTGCTGACCAACGCTACCATCGTGAACCTGATCCAAACTCAGCAGGTGGGAGAACTGGCGCACACGTATCAAATCAACCGGCTGACACCCCCGGGCTTCAGTTTCTATCAGAACCCGCTTTCGCTGGGGCTCAACGTGATGACCAACTACTCCAACGCCAATTACAACGCGCTCCAGTTGGACTACACGCGCCGTTTCCGCGACACGCAGTTCCAGGTGAACTATGCATTCTCCAAGGTAATGAGCG
Organism: uncultured Solibacteraceae bacterium; assembly: GCA_964460395.1. Classification (GTDB taxonomy): domain Bacteria; phylum Acidobacteriota; class Terriglobia; order Bryobacterales; family Bryobacteraceae; genus CAYWQS01. The sequence goes on from CAYWQS010000062.1 coordinate 10,788, forward strand.
ACGCGGCCGGCGACAGCCAGGCGCAGTTCGAACCCTTCCTGGACATCAACAACGGAGCAATTGAACGTTCGCGCACTCCCTACGATGTCACTCACGCTCTGAAGGGCAACTTCTTCTGGGAACTGCCCGTCGGCAAAGGCAAGAAGTGGGACATGGGCTGGGCTAACCATGTAATTGGAGGTTGGGCCGCCTCCGGCATCATGACCTATCAGACCGGCAATCCCATTTCGATCATGAGCTACCGCGGCACTTTCAACCGTGGCAATCGTTCCAACACCCAAAACGGCACCACAGCCACGGCGCTGGTGAATAAAGGCCAACTGGATAGTGTCGTGGGCTTCCGCATGACGGGGAATGGCCCGTACATCGTGGATACCTCGATCATCGGGACTGACGGGCGTGGTGTGAATGTGGATGGCCAGGCGCCCTACTCCGGGCAGGTCTTCTTCCACCCCAACGCAGGGACGCTGGGCACGTTACAGCGCCGTTACTTCTCCGGACCTACTTGGTTCAATTTCGACTTCGCCGCCCAGAAGACCTTCCAGGTCCTCGAACGTCACTCCTTGCAGATCCGCATGACGTCGACCAACTTCTTCAACACGCCCACGTTCTACTCCGGCGACCAGAACATCGCCTCGGTGAACTTCGGCCGGTTGACTTCGGCTCAGACTTCACCCCGGCGGATCCAGTTCGAACTGTTTTACCGGTTCTGATCGGCGATACCGCCCTGACCCGAGCCCCTGCGCTTCTCCCCGGAGACGCGCAGGGGCTTTTCTCTTGGCGTAGCAGCTTCAGCCGCGCACGCCCAACTTGCGCAGGAACGTCATCATCGGACACCAGTTCGTGAAGGCTGATTGGAACAAGTTCAACCCAACGAAGGCCGTGAAGTAATACCAGCGAGGATCATGCAGCGATCCGAGCGCGACGCTTAACATCACGAAGAAACCAGCAATCAACCGGAGCCAGCGGTCGACAGTCATGGGGTTAGACCTCCTTCTTACGGTTGGCAATAAAATAGACGATTGGGACCGTCATCCGCGAGAGCAACAGCGAGGCGATCTCACCCGCCATCAACGCAATGGCCAGTCCCTGGAAAATCGGATCGAAGAGGATGACGATGCTCCCCACCACCACCGCAGCGGCGGTGAGCAGCATGGGCCGGAACCGGACAGCGCCAGCGTCAATCACGGCCTGATCCAGCGGCATGCCTTCCTTTAAGCGCAGTTCCACGAAATCAACCAGGATGATGCTGTTACGCACCACGATGCCCGCACCAGCGATGAAGCCAATCATCGAGGTGGCCGTAAAGAACGCATTCAGCATGCCGTGCGCCGGCAGAATGCCCACCAACGAGAACGGAATGGCGGCCATGATGATCAGCGGCGTGAGGAAGCTCTGGAACCAGCCCACCACGAGGACATAAATCAGCACGAGCACTGCCGCAAAAGCGATACCCAAATCACGGAAGACCTCATAGGTGATGTGCCATTCGCCGTCCCACTTCATGGCGTAACGGGTGTCATCAAAAGGCTGCCGGGCCGTGTACTGCTCAATTTCATAGCCGCCATCGACCGGCAGCTTGGCGATCTTCGGCCCAAGATTCAGAATCGCGTACACCGGGCTTTCCATAATGCCCGCGACATCGGCAGTTACGTAGGTCACCGGCATCAGGTTCTTGTGGTAAATGTTTGGCTCGACTGCGCTTCGTTCGATCTGCACGATCTCGGAAAGCGGCACCGCCATGCCCGAGCGCCCCGCCACACGCAGTGTTTTCAATCGTTCCGGATCACTGCGTACGGCGCGGTCGAGACGCACCCGGATGGGCACGTCTTCCTTGGCCGCCTCGTCGTGCAAGAGGCCCGCTTGAGCGCCTCCCGCAGCCGTGCTGAGAGTCTGTGCGATGTCCTCCACCGTCACGCCGTGCAGCGCGGCTTTCTCGCGGTTCACTCTCCACTGCAGGCGTGGCTGCGGATCCTCCACGTACCAGTCGGCGTCCACCACGCCGGGTGTCGTATCGAATAAATCCAGGATGCGTTTGGCCAGTTCGTTGCGGCCCCTCGCCTCTGGACCGTATACCTCAGCCACCAGCGTCTGAAGAACCGGCGGTCCAGGTGGCACCTCTGCCACCTTGATCCGGGCGCCGTGCTTCTGCGCGATGGGCAACAAGCGTTGGCGCACCCGCTTGGCAATCTCGTGGCTTGGCGCATTGCGCTCGTGCTTGGACAGCAGGTTCACCTGTATATCTGCCATGTTGGAGCCGCTGCGCAGGAAGTAATGCCGCACCAGGCCATTGAAGTTGTACGGCGATGCGGTTCCGGCGTAAGTCTGGACGTTCTGGACCTCGGGTTCCTGGAATGTTGCTTCCGCAAGCAGCCGGGTCACCAGGGCGGTCTGCTCCAACGTAGTGCCCTCCGGCATGTCGACGATTACCTGGAATTCGCTCTTATTGTCGAAAGGCAGCATCTTTACCTTGACGAATTCCACGTAAATCAGCGCGCAGGAGCCAAGCAGCAGGAACACCACCAAGCCGAGAAATCCGTATCGGTACGCCGGAACGTGCAGAAGGCGGTCCATCCATCTCCTGTAGAGCACGGTCATCCGGTCTTCACCGTGTTCGTGCCCGTCCCCCCCCTGCTTCTTCAGGATGCGAATGGCAGCCCAGGGGGTGACCAGAAACGCCACGATCAATGAAAACACCATCGCCGCGCTGGCGCCGATCGGGATCGGTCGCATGTACGGACCCATCAGCCCTCCGACGAACGCCATCGGCAAAATCGCTGCGATCACGGTCAGCGTGGCCAAGATGGTGGGGTTGCCCACTTCATCGACGGCTTCAATGGCCACCGTCGCCAGCGGCCGGCCTTGATTTTCCGGCATCCTTGCGTGGCGAACGATGTTTTCCACCACCACGATCGCGTCGTCCACCAGAATGCCGATGGAGAAGATGAGTGCGAACAGCGTGATCCGGTTCAGCGTGTAGCCGTACAAGTAGAACACGGTGAGGGTGAGAGCCAGTGTTACCGGAATGGCTGTAAAGACGATGAACGACTCGCGGATACCAAGTACTAGAGCAATCAGCAGACTCACCGATACCACGGCGATGCCCATGTGGAACAGGAGTTCGTTGGATTTCTCGGCTGCCGTCTCCCCATAATGGCGGGTGACAGTCACATCAACGTCTGCGGGGATCAATTTGCCACGTAACGTCTCCACGCGCGCCAGTACGTCGCTAGCTACGGTGATGGCGTTCGTCCCTTTTCGCTTGGATACGGAGATTGTCACTGCGGGCTCGAAACGCGCGCCCCGGGCAAACTGAACATACTGCACCGGCTCTTCGCCCGTATCCTCCACGGAGGCCACGTCACCCAGATAAACCGGGCGGCTCTGCGAAACCGACACCACCAGACGCCGGGCTTCTTCTGCATTGTGCAGGAAGGAGCCTGCCTCCAACATCAGTTCCTGGTTTCCCTGGGCGATGCGCCCCGCCGGCAGCACCCGGTTTGCCTGCCCCAGCGCACCCATTACCTGCAGCGGCGTTAGCTGGTAGGCGGTCAGCTTGCCGGCATCCAGCGTCACTCGCAACTCGCGCCGTTGGCCTCCAAGGATCTTCACCTCGCTCACATCCGTCACCTGCTTGATAGCGTCGTGTACCTGTGCGGCGACTTGGCGCAGCGCGAAATCGTCGTAGCGCCTGCTGTGTAAGGTCAGCGCGAGAATGGGGACATCGTCGATCGATCTCGGCTTCACCAGCGGCGGTGTGGCGCCCGGCGGAATCAGATCGAAGTTTGCGAACATCTTCTGGTTCAGCCGGACGATCGCTTTCTCTTCGTCCTCGCCCACTTTGAAGCGCACGATGGCCATCGCTCCGCCGGGAGAGCTGGTCGAGTAGATGTACTCTACCCCCGGAATCTCCCACAGCAGCTTCTCCATGGGGCGGGTGACGCGTTCCTCCACCTCCCGGGGAGTGGCGCCCGGCATCCCCACGAAGATGTCGATCATCGGCACGATGATCTGCGGCTCCTCTTCGCGCGGCAACATGAACACGCTGAATACGCCCACCAGCAAGCTGGCGGCGATCACCAGCGGCGTCAGTTTCGAATCGATCCAGGCCGCTGCCATGCGGCCTGCCAGGCCATAACGCGGTTGTTCCTGGCTCACGGCCGCACCTCAACACGTCCGCCGTCGGTCAATGCGGCAGGCAACGGCGTCACCACAGCTTCCCCTTCGCTCAATCCCGAAAGAACCTCGAAGCCGGCCTCATGCCCGGAGCCCAGGGTCACAAGGCGGGCCCGGGCCACTCCGCCATCAACGACGTAGACTTTACGCAACTGCCCTTCGGTCTGTACCGCCGCAGCCGGTACCAGAAGTGCGCTCTGCTCCCCGAGCGCAAAGCGCGCCCGCCCGAACAAGCCAGAACGCAGAGGCAGACCGCCCGGAAGGTCGATCTTTACCGCGAAAGTTCGCGATGCCGGATCCAGCGCCGGAACAATCTCGCTCACCACGCCGCTAAGCGATCTGTCGAAGGCGTCAAGCCTCACCTCGGCCCGCATGCCAGGACGCACGTTCCCGAGGCGCGATTCTTCCACCGCCGCTTCCAGCCGGTATCCGCCGCTCTGTTCCAGCACGGCAATGGGCGTCCCCGGTGCGGCCAACATCCCGGGTTCAGCCTTGCGCTCGACGATGATCCCCGTGAATGGCGCGCGCACCTCGCTGTATCCCTTCTGGATGCTTACTTGAGCCTGCGCCTCTTCGGCTTGCTTGATCTTCTGTTCCAGTTGGGATTTTTTCGCCTGGGCCATGCGGAGATTCGCCTCTGCCATCCGGACCTTCGCGTTCACTTCGTCGAACTCTTGAGCGGTAATCGACTTCTGCTCGAATAGAGACTCCATTCGCTTTTGGGTGGAGCGGGCGAGGTCGAGTTGGGCTTGCGCAGCCGCTATGGCGTTTTCCACCTCCGGCAGCCCACCCCGGGCTTCGTTGACCGCCGCCTGTGCCTGTCGCAGCGCGGTGTCGAGTTCCTGGACCTCGATCACCGCCACCACCTGCCCGGCTTTCACGGCATCGCCAGGCTGCACGCGGACCTCCCTCAAATACCCCATCAGCCGGGCCGACAACACAGACGTGACGCGGGCGCGAACGGTGCCTGTGGCCTCGTACACGGCGGGCAGGTTCTGGCGCGCCAGGCGGATGGTCTGCACGGCCAATGGCGGCGCCGGCGCCTCCTTCTTTTCCGGCGCGGGGTGAGAACAGGCTCCCAAGGCCAGCAGGGCCGGAACCAGCAGATGCTTACTTGAGTACATCGGAATCTCCATTCAAAACGCCGGCAGCAAGTTCTATGCGGATCGCGGCCAAACGCTGGTCGTAGATTGCACCCAGCCTCCGCATGCGCGCCTCCAGCAGGGCTGTCTGGGCGCGCAGCAGTTCCGTGATATTGGCCAAGCCATTGGTGTAGCGGTTTCGGATAATCCGCAGGCTCTCCTCCGCTTGCGCCACCGACGCTTCGCCGACCTGCATGCGCTCAGTGGCGGCGTCGAAGTCGCTCTTCGCCATTCGCACCTCCAACTGCACGCCCTGGGACGCTTGGCGTTCGGATGCGCGCGCCGCTTCGGCCATGTGGCGGGCTTCGGCCTCATTCTCCTGCGCCCGCCGTCCTTCAAACAGCGTCCAGCGCATGCCGCCAGCAAACATCCAGTTGCCGCCGCCCCGGTTGGCGAATTGTTGGCGGTCAACTTCGAAGGATCCGCGCAGGAAGAACTGAGGCCAGAGTTGCGAGCGGGCCGCGGCCGCCTGCGCGCCAGCCATCTGCTGCGCCAGGCGCGCTTGCAGCACTTCGGGCCGCATCGTGACCGCGCGCGCTTCCAAATTGGTGCTCAGCGGCGGCGCCGCGGCTGTGAGATTCGTGGAGAGCGTATGCGCGGTGTCCAGAGGGATGCCCATCACTTCGTTCAAAGCCGCCTGGGCCACCGCGGCTTGCGAGGCACGGGTGATTTGTTGCTCCCGCATAGCCGCCAGGTGAACACGCACGGCCAGGACGTCGGCCTCCGTCGCCAACCCCGCGTTGCGCAGCGCTTCGGCTCTGACCAGATCCGCCTCCGCGCTCTTCACGGCCTCCTCGGCCACCTGGAGCGATTCGCGGGCCAACGTGACGCTGTGGTACGCGCGCGCCGCGCCAGCAATCAAAGCCAGTTCTGCGCGCCGCCGGTCCTCTTCACTCATTCGCTTGCCAAACTGTGCGGCTTCCACCTGGCCTTTTCGCATGCCGAAGTCATAGACCAGTTGCTCCGCTGTCATGAGCGACTGGAAGTTGTTCAAAGGATCCGGCCGGTTCAGCGACTGCAGCCCAAAGTTAGCCGAGGTGAATTGGCGCTGTGTCAGAAGGGAACCGAAAACGTACACCGGATTCGTGCCGCTCTGGAAGCTCTCCTGCCAGGTCAGCTTCGGCATGTACCCGCTGCGTGACTGCTGAATCCGCGCCTCGGCGGCCCGTGTGCGGGCCGCCGCCGCCTCCAGCGAAGGGTGGTTCTTGAGGGCCGCTTGCACAGCCTCAGCAAGCGTTAAGGGCTGCTGGCCCGCTAAGGGCGACAGCCATAGCACGGCCAGAACAATAAAGTTCGCTTTGTTCATGATTCGGAACTCGAAGTGGGCTCCTGCCCCTTGGATGCGAATTCGGGTCTCGCGTGACATGTCACCCTCTTGTTGCGGCCGCATCTGGACTAGTGGAGCACTCATGGATTTGACCGTTACCTACTTGGGCCACGTCCAGTTCGAAGCGGAAGCGCGCGGCCACAAGATCATCTGCGACCAGCCGGAGAGCAATCAGGGCGACGATGAGGGCATGACACCGCCTGAGCTGCTCTTGGCCTCACTGGCCACCTGCGCTGGATTTTACGCTGTTCAGTACTTGAAAACTCGCCAGCTTTCCAGCGAAGGTCTGCGGGTCAGAATTTCCGCTGGCAAAGCAGCCGCGCCGCCCAGGCTGGATCGGTTCCGAATTGATGTCGAAGTGCCGGGCCTGCCGGACGGCGAACACATGGAAGGGGTGAAGAAGTCTATCGAGAAGTGCTTGATCAAGAACACCTTGCTCCATCCACCATCGATTGAAGTGGCCGTCTCGGCCCTCGTGGCCGTCTGAGGTTCGGCCTCCGCAGCACGGCCGCCGGGTAGCGTCCTACTATGGAAACGTGGCAGAACAGCAATCCCGGCCGGAAGTGGAGTGGGCCCGGCGGCTTTTGGCCGGCGATGCCTCCGCATTCACTCCGTTTGTGGAGAGTTTTCAGGCGCGGATTTTTCAATATAGCTGGCTGATGTGCGGCCAGCGTGAAGACGCGGAAGAAGTGGCCCAGGAAACCCTCCTGAAGGCCTTTCAGAGCTTCGATCAGTTGCGCGATCCGGAAAACGTCAAGTCCTGGATGTTCCGCATCGCTAAGAACTATTGCCTGATGAAACGCAGGAAGAGCATTTACGCACCCGATCGCGAGCTCTCCCTGGATGAGTTGATGCCTGCGGACGGTCAGGAGGCGAAGCTGCAAGTGGCTGACGGCAGCGAACTGCCCGAAGGCCGGTTGCTGCGGCGGGAATTGAACGAGGAATTGCAGCGGGCGTTGCGGGAACTGCCGGATACTTACCGGCCCGTGGTCCTGTTGCGCGATATCGAGGGGCTCTCTACCGCGGAAACCGCCGAGGTGCTTGAGCTCAGCGAGGACGTAGTGAAACAACGGCTGCACCGGGGAAGGCTCGCGCTTCGCAAGGCGCTGGCGCCTTACCTGGCGCAGGTGGAAGCGGGAGAAGCACGATGAAACACCCGCAGGAAATCGCCGGGCACCGGCACGATCCAGGCTGCAGGCAGATCTTTGAGGCACTTTCGGAATACCTAGACGGGGAATTGAGCCCCGAAGAATGCCGTCACCTCGAAAGCCATATGGCTGGCTGCGCCCCTTGCATTGAGTTCCTGGAAACACTCAAGCGCAGCATCCAACTCAGCCGCAGACTCGAAGTCGTGGAACCGCCGCCCGCGATGCCCGAGAACGTGAAAGCGCGGCTTACCGAGGCTTGGCAAGCCGCGCTATCCAGAAAAGCTCGCTAGCC
>CAYWQS010000063.1:0-18050 GCA_964460395.1 uncultured Solibacteraceae bacterium
GGTCGCGGAGCCCCGCGGTGGGCACCATTTCCACCAGCGGTCTCTATACGGCGCCGGCGTCGATCACTTCGCAGCAGACCATCACCATCACGGCTACCAGCGCCGCCGACGCTACCAAGACGGCCACTGCCACGGTGACGCTGGTCCCGGTGGTGGCGGTTTCGGTCACCCCCGCGACGGCATCGCTGGCCGCCTCACAGACCCAGCAGTTCTCCGCCACGGTGACCGGGACCACTAACACCGCCGTCACCTGGACGCGGAGCCCCGCGGTAGGCACCATTTCCACCAGCGGTCTCTATACCGCGCCGGCGTCGATCACTTCGCAGCAGACCATCACCATCACGGCTACCAGCGCCGCCGACGCTACCAAGACGGCCACTGCCACGGTGACGCTGGTCCCGGTGGTGGCGGTTTCGGTCACCCCCACAACGGTGTCGCTGACCGCCTCGCAGACCCAGCAGTTCTCCGCCACGGTGACAGGCACCACCAACACGGCAGTCACTTGGTCGCTTAGCCCGGCAGTGGGGACGATTTCCGCCAGCGGCCTTTACACCGCGCCGGCGTCCATCACCTCGCAGCAAACCATCACCATCACCGCCATCAGCGCGGCCGACGCTACCAAGACGGCCACTGCCACGGTGACGCTGGTCCCGGTGGTGGCGGTTTCGGTCACCCCCACAACGGTGTCGCTGACCGCCTCGCAGACCCAGCAGTTCTCCGCCACGGTGACCGGGACCACCAACACCGCCGTCACCTGGACGCGGAGCCCCGCGGTGGGCACCATTTCCACCAGCGGTCTCTATACGGCGCCAGCGTCGATCACTTCCCAGCAGACCATCACCATCACCGCCACCAGCGCCGCCGATCCGACCAAGACGGCCATCGCCACGGTGACGCTGGTCCCGGTGGTGGCGGTCTCGGTCACACCCACAACGGCGTCCCTGACTGCCTCGCAGACCCAGCAGTTCTCCGCCACGGTGACGGGCACTACGAACACGGCAGTCACTTGGTCGCTTAGCCCGGCAGTGGGGACGATTTCCACCAGCGGGCTGTACACGGCGCCGGCGTCGATCGCCTCACAGCAAAGCATCACCGTGACCGCAACTAGCGCTGCGGATACATCCAAAAGAGCGAGTGCCGCGATTACGCTGAACCCTCCCGCGTTTGGAGGGCAGATGGGTTTGGTGGCTTACTGGCCCATGCAGGAAGGTAGTGGTACGACGACTGCCGATGTAACCGGACGTGGCTTCACGGGCGTTTTGCAGCAGCCCGTATGGTCGGCAGGCCGTTTTGGGACAGGACTGATGTTCAATGGGCTGAACGACCGGATCGAAGTCGCACAAAACGGAAGAGAGATCCTCGGATCGGACACGCCAGCAGGGTTAACACTATCGGTCTGGTTCAAAGCCGAGACGTTCAGGGTTTCCGACGCCCGTTTGCTGGCAAAAGCAACTGGGTCAAAAGATAGGGATATCGTCTACATGCTGAGCACCACGAGGAGCGGAAGCATGCGATTACAATTCGGTCTTAAGGCTGGCGGCAAGGTCGTCACGCTGGTCGCGAACTCCGGCGCGCTAAGCGCGGGTCAGTGGATCCATGCGGTGGCGGTGTATGACGGCAGCAAGATGATTTTGTATCAGAACGGGGTTCAAGTTGGTTCGCGAAACCGGTCAGAGGAGATCAACAGCAACCCTGCAGCACCGCTATGGATCGGGAACAGCCCGGGAGGGGGCCTCCCCTTCCACGGCGCCATTGACGACGTACGGATTTATAATCGCGCCTTGTCTCCTGCCGAAGTGCAGGCTGTGTTTAACGGTGCTCTATAGCCGAGATCCGGAGCTTTTACGTTTTTGCCGTGGCCTTCAAGCGCTGGATCAACTGGGGGAGGATGTCGTAACGCTTGAGCCGCACCCCGGTTGCGCCCCCGCCGGGGTGAACCTCGACGAACTCGGGATGAGGCGCTAAGTTGAAGCGGCGATAAAACGCCAACCGAAGGAACTGTTTGACCTCAGCAGGGCTGGCGGCGCGTTTATCCACGTGCACCTGAAAGTAGTCGCCCTGACCTGCCGCGTTTACGCGGACCGCCACTGTTTCGCGGCCGAAGGCCCGTTTGAGCATCGCTTCGGCGAGGTCGATCAGGGCCAGGCCGCGGAAAAAGTTCGATCCTTCCAGGCGATGGAACTCGGGGGGTGGCGCCGCCGACAAGGACGCATCATCCAGGCCCCGGTTGTAATCAAACGGCGTGGCGCCGTAGCGCTCCAGCCAGCGGTTCATCCGCTCCGGACCACTGCTTTCGCGTTCCCACTCGAGTTCCTGTTCCATCGCCTGGCGGGAAGGCAAGCTGTCCGGATCAATCGTCACGCAGCGATCACCCATTTGCGACAGGGTCACGTATTCGGTCCACCGGCCGGGATCGTGAATCAGACGGAAATTCTTGGCGACTTCCCCGAACAGGTAGGCCACAATGGCCCGCAGCGGAACGCCCTCTTCCTCTACAACCCTGCCCGCGGCGTCCGTACGCCGCAAGAGCGGATCGCGCCAGCCGGCAAACAAGGCTGCCAGGGTGGTGTCGGCTTTTTGCGCCGCGGAGGACCTGTCGAGGGAATTCACTTCCATCAATTGTTCGAGGTACCAGAGCCGGTTCGCGGCCACGCGCTCCCGGAGTTCTTGCTGCGGAACCCGCAGGGGCAGTTGCCGCAAAATCGAGCAGATCCAAGCGCGGCTCTCAAGGCTCAACAGGCCGTCCGCCACCAAGTCGTCTTCGATCTGCTTGAAGAAGTCGGTGTCCAGCGGCAATCGCACCAGGATGGCGGCGATTTCCGCCGCCTTGCCCGTCATTTTGCGTATCTCGCCCGTGGTGAGCGGACCGGTTCCGGCGGTCTCCCCATACGCGCCCCACGACCAGCGCCACGCGTTGCGGTCGCGCTCGGCGGTATAGGGAAAGATGATCTGGATGCGGTCCGCAGGGAACGGGTACGTTCCAAGGATGCGGTAGTTATCCCGCGGATTCGAGGAGATCAGGGTTCCTTCTCCCGCCCTTCCTTTTTGTTCGGTCGCCTGATCCAGCGAACCCGCGCGGACCCCGGTGCCATATTCGGCCTGGCATGCAAGATGGATCAGAAGATCCGCGGGGATCTCCAGTTCATAGAGGGCGTTGATTGCGTTCTCCGTGGCCAGCGTCACGGCGGAGGAGCTGGAGAACCCGCCTTGGGGGATGTTGCCGGTCGAGATCAGGCGCAGCCCCCGGAAGTGCTCGCGCCCCAAATTCTCCTGAATCCGAGCGCCCAAGTTCCCAGCACGCAGCGTGCGAAGGGAGGCGATGGCATTGTCGACTAAAGCGAACGGACGCCGCATGTTGCTGGCCGCCCACAAGGACGGAGGCGGGAGAGGGAGGTTTTTCTGACGCCGCGCCTCCAGTTCTTCGTCACTGAAGTAGCCCAGGGAGAGGAGCAGAGTTTCGCTCATGCGGGTTCCGTACTCCTCGTAAGCGTGCAGGTCCGAGATGTGCTCGCCGGGGTAAAGCACGTCGCTGTCGGCGGGAATCTGGTTGATGCTCTCGCGGTATTTTGGATCAATCGGAAACAGGTGGATGCGCCCGTCGGCCGCGCCTTGAACGATGGTGACGATCTGCTCGTCGCCATCCGGGTCGCCGGCCCCGATCGGTGTTTGCCAGGCGGGGCCGAAGAACCGGCTCATGTCGGGGTGCATAAAGGCAATCCGCAGACGTCCGCCCGAGATGCCGATCCCCACGCTCCGGGCCGGTTCAAATCCAAGCTTTTCGCGGCGGGCGGCCGACAGGAGTTCGCCTAACTGGCGAGCAATGGAAGCCACTTGCGCGGCCGGCCGCCCGGCGGCGATCGCACGCGCCGCCTCCTCCACCTCCAACTCGTCGGGGAACAGTAACCCGGGCTTCAGGATGCCTTCCAGAAGAGCCAGATCCATGGGCTGCGTCACGTCGGCGCAAAGTAAGTCGTACTCCGGGTCCGCCGGGGTGGTGGTCACCGTGCGGATATCCCCGCCGTCGCGGCTGATGGCCTGGATGATGTCGGTGAGGTAGTATTGACCCTGCGCGTTCGCATTCGTCAGATCCCGCAAGTGCCGGTAGAGCGTTGCCGCGCGGATCGCGTAAAGCGGACAGTTTCCTTCCGTCAGATCGAGCAGGGCCTGGCGCGTGCCGGCGTTCTCTTCCAGAAGAATGTCTCGTTCCTCGACGATCCGTACGACTCTCCGGCGCGCGTCCCGCAGCACCCGTCCCTTGCCGCGATTCTTCGGCGGCTCGTACAGGGCAGTCAGAAACGTGAGATCCGCTTCGGACGAGCCCGCCTGGTGCGTTTCACAGATACGGCGAAACACCGAAGACGGCACGATCCGGTCGCCCATGGTGATCACCACGAGCGGATTCTTCTCCAAAAGCCCGGGGACGCTAAAGGCTTCATAGGCGGCGAACGCCGTTCCTCCCGCAGGGTTGTCCGAGCGGATGTAAATGTTGTCGTCCCCCAAGGCGGCGGATACTTCCTTATAGCGATATCCGACGAGGCAAATAACCGGCGAGGGGCTGAAGCGGCGGAACGCGTCCACGGAGTGGCTGGCGAGCGGCGTTCCACTCACCGGTTGGATACACTTGGGCTCACTGCCAAACCGCGTGCCTCTGCCCGCGGCGAGAACGCACAAGATCCTGGCGTCCTCGGTGATGCCACCATACAGCGAAAGACTGCCCGGATTGAGAACCTTCTCGATGCTAAGCTTCGTCGCGTCTCGGAGTCGACGACCTGACGCCAAGGCTGATGTCTCTGTTTCTGGCATATTTGAACCTCGGGATTCGGTTCAATCGTAACCGGATCCGGAGGAAACGCGGGGGGATACGCTTCGACGTGGTCCGACGGAATGGAGGGGCGGTTCTTACGCCGGGAGTTGCGCGTAATCGCCGGTTCAGGAAGGGCTGCCCGCGCGGAAAACGCGAAAAAGCGGAAGCGCGTTGCGCTTCCGCTTCTGAAAGGAGGATAGGGCTGCGGCAGGTTAACGGACGTGGCCGGCCATCCGCCGGCGAAGGAACAAGATCATGCCGAATACAGCGAGAGCGTTGAACGAAAGGAGCAACAGCGCCGCCGATTCCGGCGTCCGGACGAGGAACTCCTGGCTGTTGGGGTTGCCTACCGGCGTGTACACACTCCAACCAAGCCCGTCGGCGGCTGTCGCATTAGTCGCCGCCTGGGTAATGTAGCCCTCGATTGTATTGCGAAGTGAAGTGCTGAACCCAGCGAGGCTGTCGCCAGGGGACAGGATGTCCCAAATGGCCCACTGAATGTAACCGCGAACCACCGAACTCGTCTCACTCAGCAATTGCTGGGCCAAGTAGACTGCCTGGAAGTATCGCTGTACGGACGCGGCGGTTCCGTCATAGAATCGAGCCCCGACCAGCCCTTCCTCGGTCACGTCGCGCCTGACTGCGGTCCACGTCTGCGAACCAGGAATCGTAGTTCCTATGTCATCACAAATCGCTTGCACCACGGAGCCGTTGATGCTGATGTTGTACGGCCCGACAAGGTAGCCCCCAAACCCTGGATTCACCCCACCTCCGGTATATTGCAGGGTGTCCTGGGCGCTGGCAAAAGGCGCCAAGCAGAGGGCTGCAAAAATTACTGTAATCCAAAGATTGCGATTCATCCCTTTGATCACTCGTTATCCTCCGATTCGTGCCCTGGCGAAACCTCGCCAGGAGTTGGCATGGCTGGCCAAGCCCATGCGGCTACCTCAAAAATTACCAACGTGATTAAGGTGCGTCAAGAGTGAAGTTTCGGGTTTAGTACTTAGTACTTGGTACTGGCCGGTGCGGTGGGCCCTCTGGTACTCTCTGCTGCGTTGACAGGGGGGCCAGCCGTCAGCTTAGGCTTAAGAATGGAGGCGCAGACGCTGCCACCCCGTCGCACCTTTAAGAGCCGCATACCCTTAAAGAGCCGCGACCGGGAGGGAGCGGGCGGGCCTCTTGCGAGTTTTCGACGCGGCGCGTGTTTTACGCAGGAGACGTGCCGACCTTTGTGGCGCGAAATCAAGCAGATCCGCCTGTTGGGAGGAATGGAACCCACCGATGCTCCGAGATTCTCACAGAGGGGCTGTTAGCAAGCTCACACTGCTGGCAGCGGCAGCGGTCCTGTCGGTGCTGCAAGGCTGCTCCCAAGATCCGAATGTCACGAAACAAAAACACTTCAGCAGCGGCGAAGAATTCTTCAAAGCGGGCAAATACCAGGAAGCAGCGGCCGAGTTCCGCAACGCCGTTCAGGCCGATCCGAAATTCGCAGCCGCCCGCTACCAGCTTGCTCGGGCGTATTTGAATTTACAGAATCAGGACGCCGCCTTCACCGAGTTGAAAGAAGCCGTAGCCCTGGATCCGGGCAACACGGACGCCCAAGTCGAGTGGGCCTCCCTGTTGATTGCCCGCCGCGACTTCGACAATGCGCAGGCAGTGCTTGAAAAGGTCCTGGAGGCGAATCCCTCTCACGCCCGGGCGCATGCCATGCTGGGCCAAAAGCACGCAGCCATGCGCGACGTTCCGAACGCGATTCTGGAATTCCGCAAGGCGATCGAACTGGAACCCGCGCGGGTGGAGTATGCCTCCGCCCTGGGCGCGATCTGCCTGGCCGACGGCAGGACCAGCGAAGCAGAAGCCGTTTTTAAGCAAGCAGTTCGCATGAACCCAAAGTCTGTTGCGGCACGGGTAGACTTGATTCAGTTCTATCTTTCCCAGCGCAACTTGGCCCAAGCCGAGACGGAAGCCCGCGCAGCCGCCGACGCCGATCCCCAGGCCGTTTTGCCCCGGCTGCTGCAAGCTGAGATCCTCGTCAGGATGGGCAAGACCGGGGAGGCGGAAACTCTCGCCAGAAGGCTGAAGACGATTGCCCCGGACGATCCGCAGGCATATCAGGCGTTAGGGCATCACTACGTGTCGACGGGGCAGAAAGAGAAAGCCGTGGCGGAGTTCGAGGCGCTGCTGGCAACCCATCCAAAGGATCTTTCGGTGAAGCAGACCTTGGTGGAAATCCTGTTGGATCTGGATCGCATCCCTCAAGCTGCCAGCCTGAACCAGGAGATTTTGAAGGCCAATTCAGGAGACCCGCGGGCGCTGCTGGCGCAGGGACGAATGCTGCTGACAGACAGGCGTTACCAGGAAGCGCTCACCGCGCTCCAGGCGGCGGTGGTGCTCCAACCCGACTCCGCCCAAGGCCATTACCTGCTTGGCGTTGCCCAGAAGGCCGCGGGGCTTGTGCAACAGGCCAGAAACTCCTTCACTCGCGCCGCGGAACTGGATCCGCGAAGAACCGAGGCAAAGGTGGCTTTGGCCACGCTCGCCCGGGAAAGCGGAGATCCGGACTCCGTCTTGCGCCTGGCGGGTGACGTGCCGGGCACGGATCCCCATTCCCCGCTGGCCCTTGTGGTGAGCGCGCAGGCGCTGCTGGCGAAAGGAAATATGCGGGAAGCGGAAGCGAAACTGAAGGCCGCCTTGGACCGGGATCCCACTTCTGTGCAAGCTCTCGCCGCCCTCCTGAAAATTTATGTCGCACAGGGAAAGGCGCAGGACATGGTTCGGCGCCTGGCGGGGCTGGTTCAGGAGAACCCCCGGAATCCCGGGCTGCACCTCTTGTTGGCGCTGGGGCACTTTAGCGTCAACGACCTGGAAAAATCCCAGGCTAGTCTCTCGCGGGCGATGGAGCTGGATCCGAAGATGCCGGAAGCGCATACGCTGCGGGCCAATCTTCATTTCGCCAGAGGGGCTTCCGAAGAGGGCAAGCAGGCGCTCCGCGCCGCGATTGCGGCCAACCCTGGCAGTGCGACGAACTACCTCGCCTTGAGCGCGCAGTACGAGCGGGAAGGCAACTGGAAGGAAGCCCGGAAGCTGTGTGAAAAGGCCCGGGAGATCGCGCCTTCGTCTCCCGCAGTAGCCGCGCAACTTGCCTACCTGCATCTCGAGCACGGCGGCGATGCCAACGTCGCGCTTTCACTTGCGCTCGAAGCCAGCCAGAGAATGTCGGACTCCCCTGACGCAGCAGGCCTGGTAGGGTGGGCTTACTACAAAGCGGGCAGAATGGATGCCGCGGTCGCGCAGTTGAGGCGTTGCGCCGACGCCACCCCTTCGAATCCAACGTGCCACTACCACTTAGGGATGGCTCTTGCGGCTACCGGCGATACACAGGGCGCCAGGCGGTCGCTGGAAACGGCCCTGAAGTCCCCGACGTTCCGTTACGCAATTCCCGCGCGCGCAGCCCTCAACGGCCTGGCGCAATGAGGGCAGCCTACCTCTTTTCCAAAGGGTTTTCCAACGGGCCAGCCAGGACAAATCCGCCATCGGCAGTACTGAGCTTCAGTAGTGCCACACCGGTGGAGGCGCAATGGTCTACGAGTTCTTGTACAACCTCTGCGTCACCGCCGGGCCGGACAAACATCAGCCAGCCCCCCGCGTAGGGCATAGGGATCAGTTCCCGCAGATAGGCGGGAGCTCGGTCAAATTCCCAAAGCTGCAAAACGGTCGTGGACATGTGGACATGAGGAAGAAAAACCCGCGGCCATGTATCCGAAACCAATGTTCGGTAGTTGTTTGCTGCCGTCCGTTGGTAATACCACCGCGGAACTGCTGCCGCTAACTGGACAACGGATCGGACTGCGGAGGAGGCTTGCGGCGGTTTCCTTCCGCACCTTGCAGTATGAGTAGAGTGGACAACAGCAAAGCGAGCGCCAGCAACACAAACAGCGGGCCACCACGATGGTGCAGGAGACCATGAAGATAATCCGCCGACACGTTCACGCCCAGCCAGGATAGAATCGTGATGCGCACGGCGTTCTTGAGAATCGTGATGGGGATCGCGAGCAGGAGCAACGAAATCCGGCTCCAGCCGGACTGAAGAAACAGGTAGCCCAGCACGAGCGCGGTCAAAACCAGGCCCGTGGCTGAACGAATGCCGCTGCACTCAGGCGCTACTTCCACTACGACCCCGGGCAAGCTGAATTGCAACCCGTTTCGCAAAAACGGCATACCCGAGAGCAGGAGAAGCCAGTGGGTGACTTCCGCGGAACTATATTGCAGGAAGGTCTCGACGGCCTTCATCGCCTGGGACGGAAGCGGGATGACCAGAGCGAGGGTCAGCAGCGGAAACCTCGCCGCGCGCACACTCTGCGGCCCGAAAAACCACAAGAATCCGGAGATCCACACCAGAACTACCGCGCCCATCGCCCAGGCAAGGTGCTTGAGGGCGAAGCAGGCGAGAGCGCCCAGGCAGACAAGAGGCGCGCCCAGCCAGGGGGAGAATTCCACAGCCGAAAAGAAGCGAGCCCGCCCCGCGTAGAGGAGCCCGGCACTGATGAACGGCACAAAGAGGATGTAGGAGTAGTGTTCATTGTGCCAGGCTAATTCCAGCAGTTGGCGGAGCGCATCACGGAAGAGGAGCGCCGATAGCGCCAGCAGGAGCATCAGGTAACTGATCCGGGCGCCCATGGCGGCTACACGCCCCGCCTGAGGATGCGGCGCACGGGGTTGCTGGAAAGGCGGGAGTGGGCGTAGATCAGGAGCATGGGCAAGATCGCCCCCAAAACGTCCAGGCTGCAATCGAGCAGCGAGGCGCCTCTGCCGCGGACGAACGACTGATGGAATTCGTCAGTAAGCGAATAAGCTGACGCCGCCAGCACGGACCAAGCCGCGAGGTGGGGTCGCCAGCCGTCCTCCTCGTTTCCGCCCAGGGACCGGTAAATCAGGAAGCTCAGAATGCCGTACTCCGCTACGTGAGCCAGTTTCCTGCACACCAGATGCAGCACCCAGAAGGCGTCGGCGGAGAGGGTCAGATGGAAAGCCGCGGGGAGCTTCGCGAGGAGCGGCCTGGTCGTCGTACCGGCAAAGGACTCGGTGGAAAGCCAGAAAATCTTGGCAGCCCAGAGCAGGACCGCACCCCGCCACAGGAGAAGTTGCAAGACGATTTTCCTTGACGCCGGTCTACGATTTGCCGTAATACCGGGAATATTTTGAATAGAGCCGGTTCAAACCGTGGGCGCCGTTGAACACAATCGCGGCGACGCGGTTTGCCCCGAGATGCGAAACCGCGTCATCCACTGCTTCCCGAGGGGTGTGGTCGGCCCGCACCACCAGCAAAGTGGCGTCCGTCTGGCGGGAAATGGATAAGGCGTCAGTAAGGGGAGCAACCGGCGGCGTGTCGATCAGAATCCAATCAAAGAGGGGCGCCAGCTTGGCCAGGACCTTTGAAAGCTCTGCCGACTGAACAAGTTCGGTTGGGTTGCTCTGGGGTTGCCCCCCTTGCAGCAGATACCAACGCAGTGGATCCAGGCGCCGCAACCCGCTGAGCGGATCCAGATTCTTCTCGAGGCACTCGGCCAATCCCGGCCGCGGCGCGAGCCCAAGAGCCTTTGCCAGTGCGGGTTGATGAAGGTCGGCTTCGATCACCAGGACGGCGCGCTTCCCGTGTTCCGCCAGGACAGTGGCGAGATTGATGGTGACCGTCGATTTCCCATCTCTGGGAAGAGGACTGGTAATGACCAGGCTCTGGAGCTTGGCACTGGTTTTGAGCGCTCGCAGATGCATGCGCAGGTACCGAAAACGGTCAGCGCCGGGGCTTCGGGGATCGTTGATCATCACCACCCGGCTTTCGGGGCGAAGATCAACCGTTTCTTCTGGTACCTGGCTCAAATCCGGACTCGCAGGGAGTTCCGCAGGAAGATCAGGTCCGGGGATTGCTTGGAGTTCTCCAGGCGTCTTGGGCGACCGCTCCAAGAACTCTTTCAGGCTAATAATCGGCTTTTCGGCTGCCACGTAGCTCCGCCTCGTTCAGTCTACCAGACCCCGTGGATCCGGCCTGTTCACATCCCCATCGAGCCGTAACGGAACACGTAGAACTCCGCGGCCAGGACGGTGAGGACAATCGCTGACCCAGCAACCCATTCCACGCCTAGCTTCAATTTGCGGCCGCGTTCTTCCCTGGGCGTCAGCAGCAAGGGAATCCCCACGACGAGGGGCGCTTTCAAATGGTCGCGGAGTTCTTTTTCTGTGTGAAAAGAACGATCCAGCAGATCGCGGAGAAAGGCCAAAGCGATCCCCAACAGCAACCCTGCCGCCGCGGCGCCAAGGCTGAGCTTCGGACGCTTCGGACTCGAGGGGGTGGTGGGGAGCGTCGGCGGATCGATCAGGCGGTAGTGCTGCCCGCCCTGTTGCTGCTCTAGTTTCGAAGCCAGTTCGGAACTGAGCTGTTTGTCCAAAAGATCCGTATAATCCTTCTTGTACAAGTCGTAATCGCGCATTAGCGCGGTAAGCTGCTGTTCCCGTACCGGTGTGAGGTTCAACCGGCCCTGGTATTGCGCAATCTGAGCCTTCAGCCGCTGCTCTTCTAGGGGTGCTTGGGCTAGTTCGGCGACATTGGCTTCCACTTGGCTCTGCAACTGGGCGAGGAACGGGTCGTCGGCGGGCAACGGGAGAGAATCCCCTTCGCTCCTCCCCGTCCTCAACCGGGTCAGCAAAGCGGTGGTGCCTTCGATTGCCCGGTCTGTCCTCTGCACCTCGGGATGCTGGGGGGTGAACCGTCCCAGCAACACCTTTCTCTCCGATTGGAGCTTGGCAAGTTGCCCGCTCAGCGCCGATTCAAGATACACTCGCTGCTGTTGCGCCCGGCCGACGCGCGCCGACACCTCCTGGAGTTGAATGCGTAAATCCGTCAACGCGTTCAAGTTGGTCTGCTGCTGCTCGGGAAGCGCGCCGAAGTTGCTCATTTTGAAAGCCTTGAGTTTTTGTTCCTGCTCGGCAAGCCGCCGCTTGGCGGTCTCCACCTGGTCAGACAAAAACTTGGTGGTGGCCGTCGCCTGGCTGCCTTGAGTTCGCAAATTTTCCTCGATGAACAACGACGCCAGGCGGCCTGTGACCTCCTGGGCAATCCGAGGAGTAGCGGCCAGGAACGAAACCGTAAACGCCACGATGGTGTCGCTTCTTGCCCCCGCGGCGATGGGCTCGACGCTGATGTCTTTCCGCATCAGCTCAACCAGCCGGTCAGGGCTGAGCGTTTCTCTTTCCTCAGGGTAGAGTCCAAAGGCTTCGATGATTTCCAGCAAGCGCTTCCGCGACAAGACCTCCATCTTCATCGCGTTGAGCTCTTCGGCGATGGTCGTCACACTGATCGGCTCTACGAACCGCTGGGACACTTGTTGCCGAACGACGACCAGCGTCGCTTGAGACGTAAACCGGTTGGGGAGCCACAAGATCACTGCAATCGCGGGCAGCGTGACCAGAAACAGGGACGAAAGAATCCACCACCGCCGCCGGAGCAGGAGGCGGACCACGTTGGTTACGGTCTCGGTTAAGCTGACTTCCTCGTCAAGGACTTCTGGTTCGTTCAACGCATTACTCCTTCCCGGGTTCATGCCGCGTGCCGGTAGATTGCCCGGGCCAGCCAATCCAGCATGCACGCCGGCAGATACGATAAGGCCTGTCCCGCCAGATGCCGGCCCCACCCATGCGCGCCCGTCTGGTAGTTCGCGGAGGCATATTTTGCATTCACGACTCTGACGTACGTCAGGGGAATTCTGGTGGCGCCCCAGCGGTCTTTAAAGGTGATCAGACCCTGGTGATCGGCCGCCGAACGGCCGAGGTCAAAGAAGCGCAAACCATCCCGCTTTGCTTCCTGGATCGCCCTCCAGAACAGAAAATGGGTCCCTCCCAACGAACGGTGATGCGGGTCGGAACAACCGTATTTGTAGACCAACGTATCACGATGCCGGAGCGTCAAAATCGCCGCAACAGGCCGTCCGTCCAGACTTGCGACCCGGATTTGCAAAGCCTTTCCGAAGCAGCCAATGAGGTTACGAAACCATGTCTTGGGTTGAGGCGGGATCCGATGCCGGCGCCGGGTCAGAACGAGGAGGTAGTAGAAGCTTTCCAGCAGCGCCTCAGACCGGCCTTCCCGATACAACAAACCACTCCGTTCGGCGCGGCGAATCCGCCGCTGCGTCGAACTCTTGTGGAACTTTTGAAACAGCGTCCCCAGGCCCGGGGTCAGGTCGAGGACATGAAGAATGTAAGGAAGCGCCGATTGAAAAACCGAGTGGCCGGTCTCCGTTGCGCCGGGAAGGCGCAGCTCGACGTAGCGGAGATCTTCTGTCGCGACTGCCTGAGCGAGCCCGCCCACCAAGTTACCGACCACGTGCCACCCGGTGACCAGAGGGCGGCAGTGGTCCGAAAAGGGGAGGGAAACGAGCCGTTTTCCCGTGAGCCAACTGTTGACCCGGCAAAACGGAATTCCGTCCAGCAGGTCTCCACCAGGTGAAGTCTGGGCGTACACCACCGGTTCGAATCCATAGGTAAGATGCAACGCCCTCAACCAGGCGGTGGTATGAAAGACTGAAGAAGCGTCATGGCGCTCGACAAACGCTTGCCACCGCGAGTCTGCCAGGGGATGAAGCTTGAAAAGTTGTCCCAGACGTGCTTCCCTTTCTGACCGTTGTCGAAGCGCCGATGCGGCGAGCCTGCCAAAAGAGTTCACGAGCGGGAGGCTTGCTTGCCGCTTCTCGTTGCCGGCGCTAGCTGCTTTCGTTGTCCGACTCGGGCCCCCCGCTTGTCCAAGGCGCAGTTCGGCAAGTCGCTTTTCCGCTGACCTTGTCGCTGTCTTTTTTTGGGCGCTTCGGGGACAAAGACGACCGCACCTGAACGATCAAAAGTCCTCTGCGGCGCACGGGCACAACACCTCATGCTCGGTCAACCGCGCACCGTCTCGAAGAAGATCCTCCACTGGTAAGTCTCTTACGCCCCCGAAGCCGCGCGGCTCTCGATGAATGCGACGAGATTGTGGATGGAATCGAGGTTCTCGGGGATCAGGTCGTGGTCTTGCACCCGTATGCCGAACCGCTCTTCGAGGAACCCGACCAGCTCCAGAACGCCAGTGGAGTCGATAATTCCCTCCTCCAGGAACGAAGCCGAATCGCTAAGGCCTGTATCGCTTCGGCCAAACAGAAAGTTGTTAATGACAAATCGTCTCAGCTCGTCGCGTAGGGACATCCTGCGAAACCTTCTGGGTAGGCAACAGTGGAAGCACGGAAAGAATTCCACCAACGCCGCTGTTGTCCTTGCTGTTCTTTACAACCAGTGCTAAGAGTCCGGGGCATTTCGCGAGGGGGCGGGCCACGGGTTCAAGCGTAACAGATTGGAGCGTCGCAGACACTGCCGGGAAGGGCGCTACACCCACCTGGGTCACGATCCCAAATCGTATCGCTCACCGGAGTGGTGGTCTCGGGATCCATTAAACCGGCGCATCCGCGACAGAAGCCACGCCTTACCGCTTGATGCGACGCGTGCCGTACGCCCCGCCGCACAGCGCCTGCCAACCGTGCCGAATCTCCGACGGGAGCGGTCAACACCGGAGGGTCCGAACGCCGTACCGTCTCAAGAACAACGCAACCTCATCGCCGAGATCGTTCCCGCAGCGCGACTGCTCCTTTCGCGAGATATCGATCCACGCCACCCGGGCAGCGGTAAGCGACCTCCGCACAGCAGGCGGGATGGCGCAGAGGCTCAGCACGACATGAGGCGACGCAGCGACAGAGAGTTGCCCTGCGTCGCTCACGTCCCGTTCAACCACCAGCAGTCGCCACCGCGCTCTCCGCCGGAGCCACGAGGCTGGAGAAGCCTTGCAGATTTCGTAGAGCTCGCCCTCGCGTTGGCACGAGAAGTCGGAGTCAGTAAAGTATTGAATCAACTCATCGACGATATGCCGAAATAGGGCGACCCTATCCTCCTCTGAGAGGGGTCTGGGAAACTCCGGCGCCCGCTTGACGACGCGCGCGGGAAAGCCAACCGCAAGGCACTGGGGTGGAATGGCGCCTTGAACCACCGATTTGGCGCCAATCACCGATCCGTCGCCGATTGTCGTGTTCGGCAGGACGAAAACCCCCCAGGCGATGGATACACTCTTACCGATTTCCACAGGAGCGAATTCAACGGGATATCCTTCGAACGCACTCAACCACGACGAATGCCCGAAAATGAGACAGTGTCCGCCGATACCGGTATCGTCCCCTATCGTAACGGAGCGCGCCGGGTTAATAAACGACATCTGCATGATCTGGCAATTACGACCGACGATGAAGCGGGAAGACGGATACTGGAGGCCCCCTACAAACACCTGTTCATTGATCTTGCTGCCATCGCCAACTTCTAAATAAGGAGTGTCGAGAAAAGTGAATGAACGAATTAGAACATAGGAGCCGAGCCGGATCCTCCTGGCGCGAATAATCGTGAAGAATCCGATTGACGTGTGGTCGCCAATTACCACGTCTTCGGCGCAGATGACCGACCCAAAGCCAATCGAGACGCGTTTGCCGATGTTGTAGCCGCACAGTCGGTACAGAAGGACCTTTAGGAATGAGGGCCACCAGCCGTATAGCAGAATGTGAACCAGTGGAAGACGGGGCTTTTCGATCAGCAACGGGTACCTGACCTCTAACGACGCGGTGGAGGAATGCTTCAGAATATAAGGCCGGCGCCACCGTCGATAACCAGGGTATGCCCAACGACCGCCCGGGCGGCATCGGAACAAAGAAAGTGAACAGCCATGGCGACCTCATCCGCGGAGACGAGGCGGCCCAAAGGCGTTCGCGTGGCCACTTGCGCCAGCCGGATGTCAGCGTCAGGAACGGCCTTCCAGGCGTCGGTAGCGACAGCGCCGGGAGATACGATATTTACCCGAATACCCCGCGGCGCAAGCTCCACCGCCAAGTGGCGAGCGAGCGCTTCCAGCGCGCCCTTGGAGGCGCCGACGGCGGCATACGCGGGGATAGCCCGCAGGGCGCCAGCAGAACTAAGAGCGACGATACTCGCTCCGGGCGCAAAGCGAGGGAGGAGGGATTTTACCAGCTCGAAGAACGAGCGTGCGTTGAGCGAAAGGGTCCAGTCGAAGTGCCTGAGGGTAAGGTCAGCAAATGGTTTGTGGACCCCAGTGGCGGCGCAATATACCATGCTGCGGAGGGGCGCGTTCAAAGCGCCAATAACCTCTGTGATGTGGTGAATACCCTTCGGCAAAGTGAGATCTGCGCGACAGAGGACAATGGGCAACCGTTCGTCGCGGGCGAGTGCAGCCAGCGATTCGGCGGTCGACTGTCCGCGGACGTAGTTGGCGACGACAGTCGCGCCGGCCCGGGCCAGCTGAAGGCTGACGGCACGGCCAATCCCGCGTGTACCTCCTGTCACGAGGTAGAGTCCCGCAGAAAGAGAAAACGGAGAAGAAGTCACAGTCCTTGTGGGTGTACGTACCGGCGCGTGCCGCTCTAGAACCCCGAATGCGGCTCGTCAGCGAGCTGTCCGTGCCGACGCAAGACGGCGAGAATGTCGGAAACGCCGCGCATGGAAAGTACTTCATCGTCGGTTAAAACGATGCCATAATCCGCATCCAGACCGGACATTAAAGCGAGCATACCGAGAGAATCCCAGTCCGCGATGTCAGCGCGAGCGGTGTCGGGCGTTAATCGCCCTGGCGCTTCGTTGAACAAAGTGGCTATCCAGCGAAGCGCCTGGTCCTGAGTCAGGGTCGGATGGTGCATGATCGTCTTAGCCGGCCAGGGAATCGCTCGCGGACAGTTGAATGGTTTCGAGAAAAGCGTGCGGTTTAAGATCCACGAGAGCGGAGGCCCAGGATAAGCCCACGCCATAGCCCAGAAGCAGTAAGCGCAGGGGGCGCTCTGGAGAGCGCCGGATCCCACCAGCGGTGATCGTTAAAGGAAGAGAGGCCCCACCGGTGTTTCCGAACTCGCCCAGGATGATGGGCACCTTCTCGGGAGGGAGGGCGTGCTTGGAGCAGATGTGTTTGATAATGTACTGATTCGATTGGTGAAAGATGAGGTAATCAATGTCGGCAAGGCTGGCGCCGGCATGGCTGAGAGTCTCGGTGATGAGCGCTGGTACACGTTTTATGGTGAAATTGAAAATGAGCGCGCCGTCCATGGTGACGCAGTGTTTGCGGCGTTCCTCAGCGAAGCGATTGCGGAAGCCCCCAGCCTCGATCATCATCGACTGGTAGGCGCTACCGTCAGAATGCAGGACGAAGTGCCATTCGCTCTTTTCTTGGGATCGCTCAATGGCGGTGGCTGAGCCTGCGTCACCAAACAAGAGAGAGACAGAACGGTCGGCGTGATCTGCGAAGCGACTGGGAGTTTCGCCGTGTAGGACCAAAGCCCGGCGGATGCCGGCTCCCTGAAGCATCATGGCGGCCAGCCAGAGGCCGTAAGGGTATCCGGAACAGCCGAGTCCGACGTCAAACGCGGCACAGTGGTCTGCCAGACCAAGCTTGCCGTGGACGACGCATGAGGTGGAGGGGAGGAAATAGTCTGGCGTCTGGGTGACCATAATCAAGGCGTCGACCGACGCGGGACTCCAGGCCAGGCTCTGCAGAAGTCGTTGCGCTGCCGCAATGCATAAGTCGCTGCTGCAGAGCGAGCCTCCGGCGACGTGGCGGGCTGCGACGCCGGCCATAGCGGTTACCTTGCGGACTTCCTCTTGGGTGAATGCCACGGGGTCTTTGGTATTGTCGAAACGAGTAGCAGGAACGCAACTGCAAATGCCTGCGATTTGCGCGTGCGAAGTACTAACCATAGCCATGGCGGGAAGTCGTTTTTCTCGTATATTTAGACGAGACGCGCCTCTTCTCCGGCGGCAACCGTAGGCGCGTCTGCGATGGC
Source organism: uncultured Solibacteraceae bacterium (assembly GCA_964460395.1). Taxonomy (GTDB): domain Bacteria; phylum Acidobacteriota; class Terriglobia; order Bryobacterales; family Bryobacteraceae; genus CAYWQS01. The sequence goes on from CAYWQS010000063.1 coordinate 17,701, forward strand.
GTAACGGAGCCGATCCCCATCAACGCGGGCGAAAGCAATCCGAGCGCGATCCCGACCTGGGCCATCGACGGTCCAATAGCCATCCGTTAGCACTACCGTCATGTCCCGGCGCTGCCGCCACCACCGGTCAATCTCGCTTGGCAGCGCCAGCCAGACGTGTTCCTCACGGGACAACGTGGTAAGGTGGGCCAGCAAGGCGCGATAGACGTTCATGGCGCGGTCTTCGTTGAGGTAATCAGGATGAGCGATGAAGCTCAGCAGCCCGTGCCGCCGAAGGATCATGCCAATCTGTTCTTTCCACGGTTCAATCGAGTACGTGCCCAAGATATGAAAAAGCGAATAGTCCTGAA
>CAYWQS010000064.1:0-17055 GCA_964460395.1 uncultured Solibacteraceae bacterium
GCGCGGACGGCTCCCAACTCACGATCCTCCCCAAGGATCCGAAGAAGGATCCACTCGTTTTCGATCTTGCCAAACTAACGCTGCTGCCCAAACCCGAGGGCGGCGGCATGAACTATGAAGCCCATCTCACAAACGCCAGACCGCCGGGCACTGTGGTCGCCAAGGGCGCCTTTGGTCCATGGAACGGCGAGGAGCCAGGCGAGTCCGCTATTCAGGGCACCTACGTGCTCGCGAATGCCGATCTTGGGGTCTTCAAGGGCATCGGAGGCAAGCTGAATTCCACCGGACGTTTCGATGGGCGGCTGAACTATATCGTGGCCGACGGCGAGACCCGGATGAACGATTTCTCGCTCGATCTCGCGCAGCATCCAATGAAGCTCGACACGAAGTTCCATGCCATCATCGACGGCACGAACGGCAACACCGTGCTGGATCCAGTGCAGGCCAAGCTTGGCCAGTCGATGTTCACCTGCAAAGGCGAAGTGGCGAAAAGAGAGGGTGACCCCGGCAAGCGCATCCTGATCGACGTTGACATGCGGGACGCGAGGCTCGAGGATGTGCTGTTCCTGGCCATGAAGCAGGAGCGCCCGTTCATGCGGGGCCCCTTGAAACTCAGCACAAAACTCGAGATCCCCCCGGGCACAGGCACAATCGGGCAGCGCCTGCTGTTACGCAACGGCAAGTTCCAGATCGTGGACGCGCATTTTACAGGCTCCACCATCCAAAGCAAGATCGATGAGTTCAGCCGCCGCGGCCAGGGCCAGCCGGGAGAAGAGAGCGTAAGCGAAGTTCCGGTCCGCATGAAAGGCGACTTCGAGTTGGGCGGCGGCTCGATCCGCTTCAGTTCTCTGAATTTCGAGATCCCGGGCGCTTTGTTAAATCTGGCGGGCCAGTACCGCTTCCTTGAGGACGATATCGACTTCCTGGGCGAGGTTTTGTTGGAGGCAAAGGTCTCGCAGCTCTTCAAGGGGTGGAAGAAGATCGCGTTGAAACCAGTGGACCCGTTCTTCTCTAAGCGCGGGGCGGGCACTTACCTGCCCATACGGATTCATGGCAGCCGGGCGAAACCGGAGTTCGGGCTCACCAAGACAGCCGCCGTCGATAGCCGCCTGGGCAGGCGCTAGCGTCACCCGCTATTCTCGAAGCCATGGCTCTTCTTCCTGGCCCGCTCACGGGCAAGTGCGCAATGGTGACGGGCGCTTCCCGCGGCATTGGCCGCGCCATCGCCCTGCGGCTGGCTCAGATGGGCGCGCAAGTAGCCGTGAACTACGCACGGTCGGAAGCCGCCGCCAGGCAGGTAGTTCTTGAAATTGAGCAGTCTGGCGGTGCGGCCGGGCTACTGCAGGCCGACTTGGCGGAAACGGCCCAAATCGGCCCGATGTTTGATGCGTTCGAACGGAACTTTGGCCCTCTGGACATTCTGGTGAATAACGCCGGGATTGCCATCTTTAAGCCGGTGGCCGAAACTTCACTCGAAGATTTTCAGTCCACCTTTGACCTGAACACCCGCGGCGCGTTTCTTTGCCTGCGCGAGTCCGCGCGCCGGATGCGTGACGGCGGACGCATCGTAAACATATCGACGGGCGCCACTGTGGGCGGCACGGCGGGCGGAGCCATCTATTGCGGGAGCAAAGCAGCACTCGAGCAGTTCACGCGCGCCCTGGCCCGAGAACTGGCTCCACGCGCAATTACCGTGAACACCGTGTCGCCGGGTTTCACCGAAACCGAAATGCTCGCTCAGTTTCCCGGCCTGGTAGAGAGTGCGCCTAAACTCACACCGCTCGGGCGGGTGGGCCAACCCGCAGACATTGCCAACGTCGTGGGCTTTCTCTGTTCGCCCGAAGGCGCCTGGCTCACCGGGCAAAACTTGCAAGCCAGCGGCGGCTTGAACATGGTGTAGCCCGGGATTCACGCAATTGATGTTTGACCCGCCGCCCGTCTGGCGATAGCGTAGGTGCGGGGGGTCTCGCCATGCGTTTTGCGCGAGGGTTGGCCGGCGCATGTAGTTGGGCGCTTGTAGGGCTGCCGCTACTCAGCAGCCAACCGCTGCCTTCCACTCCATCACAAGACTGGCAATCGTTGAAACAAATCGTTCCGGGCACATGCGTTCTGGTGGAATCAACCGATGGCGCGCAGGTCAAGGGGCGATGGGCCGCCTGGTCGGACGAGGCCCTGACCGTCGCTGGCCGTGGGGGCAGACAGACGGTGCTGCCACGCGGTGGAGTGCATGAGGTGGCGGTGTTCGCGCGTTGCCGCTCAGCCAGGGCGGCACTGCTGGGCGGGCTCGCCGGGTTCGCCATTGGCTTCGGCGCTATGGCGATCGGCACACGCAGCCTATGCGTTTCCTGCCCGCCGGACCGTTCCGGACTGCTGGGCGCTGTTGGTGTTGGCGCGGCATTGGGCACGATTTCTGCCCTGGTCAGCGCCCGCTCCGCGGACCGCCCGGCCCGCGTAGTCTACCGCCCCCCTGCGACCTCACCTTGACCGGCGTCCCCTGCGGGTGATCCCTGTATCATCGGGGTGAGGTGTTCCGATGCGCATCCTGATGGTTTCCAGTGAAGCGACTCCATTCGCCAAAAGCGGGGGTCTGGCGGATGTGGTCGGATCGCTTCCGGTGGCGCTGCAGGAATTGGGTCATGAAGTAGCGGTGGTGATGCCCCGTTACCGGCAAATTCCGTGGGCCGAAACGCAATCCGCGTACGACAATCTGATCTTGTACGCCGGGCCCCACCCTTACCGCGTTGACCTGCGTACGCTGGTACACCGCGGCATCCGCTTCTACTTTGTGGAAGCGCCCTACTTCTACGACCGCGAGGGACTTTATAACTGGCGCGGCCAGGACTTCTGGGACAACCACCGCCGCTTTCTGGTGCTCTGTCTGGCCGCCCTGGGTGCGGCGCAGACAGTGTTCCGGCCGGACTTGATCCATTGCCACGACTGGCAAGGCGCGCTCACACCCGTCTACCTGGCCGACCAGCAGTACGCCAACCCGCTTTTCGCCGGGGTGAAGACGGTGCTTACCATTCACAACCTCGGATATCAGGGCCGCTTCGGACGCGGCGTCTGGCCAGACTTCGGTCTGAACGACGGCTGGATGGCTACGGACAAACTCGAATACTTCGGCGACGTCAACTGCCTGAAGGGCGGGATCGTTATGGCCGACTGGCTCACGACCGTGAGTCCCACCTACGCCAAGGAGATTCAGACGCCGGAGGGGGGCTTCGGCCTGGACGGGGTGTTGCGGAGCCGCGCCGGCGCCCTGACGGGAATCCTGAACGGCGCGGATTACGCCGAATGGAACCCCGAAACCGACCACTTCCTGCCGGCGCATTTCTCCGCTGCCGATCTGTCCGGCAAGTGGGTATGCAAGCAGCGTCTATGCGAGGAGTTCGGATTGGATGCTTCTCGGGACCGTCCGCTAATAGGGATCGTCTCCCGCTTCGCCGAACAGAAGGGCTTCGACCTGATCGCCGGGCTCGCCCATCTGATTGAGGAAGAAGATCTGCAACTGATTGTCCTTGGCAGCGGGGACCTGCGCTACGAAAGGCTGTTTAACGAATGGCAGCGCTGGCAGCCAAGAAAGGTTGGGGTTTGGATAGGCTACAACAACCGGCTCTCGCACCTGATCCAGGCGGGCGCCGACATGTTCCTGATGCCCAGCGCCTATGAGCCTTGCGGCCTGAACCAGATGTACTGCCTCCGCTACGGCACTACGCCGATTGTCCGGGCGACTGGAGGGCTGGAGGACACGATTCGCCCGGAAACCGGGTTCAAATTCCAGGAATACTCGCCGGCCGCTCTGGAAGGCGCGATCCGAGAGGCTCTGGCCGCCTGGAGAGCCCGCGATGCCTGGACGCACCGGATGCGCACCGGCATGGCCGAGGACTTCTCCTGGAACGCCTCGGCACGGCACTACTCCGATTTGTTTCAATATCTAACGGGCAGGTCCTAGGTACGGATTGAATCTCAATTCCGCCCAGGCTCATCCAATTTGCTGGGAGAAGAAGTCAATTCCAATGGCCGGTAAGAACACCCTCGAATTCACCGATGGCAATTTTGATGCCGATGTTCTCAACTCCGACCAGCCCGTGCTGGTGGATTTCTGGGCGGAATGGTGCGGCCCCTGCCGCATGATCGCCCCCACCGTAGAGGCCTTCGCCGACGAGTACGCCGGCAAGGTCAAGGTCGGGAAGGTGAACGTCGATGAGAACAACGGAACCGCTGCCCGCTTCAATATTCGCGGTATCCCCACTCTGTTGCTTTTCAAGGGCGGTAAAGTGGTGGACCAACGCGTTGGCGCGGTGGGCAAGAGCGAACTCGTGAAGATGGTGGAACCGCACGTCGGATAAACGGCGCGCGGTGCTCACCTCAGTGGCGATGGGCGGTCCGGTCTTTTCCGGGCCGCCCATTTTCTTTGCTTACAGACCCAGGCAGATCAAGAGCATCAGGATGGAGAACGCGGGCAACAGCAGCAGCGCTTTCTTCAGCCGCTTCGGATCGTCACCGGCCACGGCGCCAATGATCGGCGAACTCACCACCAGGCCAAACCAGCCGGCGGTGACGGCAATGCCCGTGGCCGTGGCGGCCAAGTCAGGGAAGCGGGCGCTCACCACCGCTAGCGTGGTAGGAAACACCGGAGCCATCGCCACACCCGCAAGGAAGACCATCAGCCAAGCCGTGTTCGGATTGGAGGTCTGCAGCATCATGTAGGTGGTGACGGCCATGAACGCCGCCGCCCCGAGGAGCACCTGCTCCGGCGTGATCGCATTCAGCACCGGCGAAACAGCAACACGGCCCACCAGCAAGCCCAGCGCAAATCCCAGCGACAGGATCGTGAGGGCTTTCGCCTCCGGAACGCCCTGTGCAATCAAGTGGCGGGCCAGCCAGTTCCATACGCCCACTTCACAAGCGACATAAACAAACAGCGTGAGCGCAAGCAGAATCAGTGACAACTGCGAAAGCAGTCCGGCCACCGCCGAGGCCTGGAAACTCACCGAACCTTTGGCGCCCGGCATTTCCGTAATGGCGCAGACGGCCAGCGTGCCCGCCGTCAATGTGCTGGCAAAGATCAGCAGTTTCCTCGAATTGTTCTCGAACAGCCGGGCCGCCACCAGAGGAGTCACCAAGCCGCCCAAACCGAAAAACAGGTTCAGCACGTTGAACACGCCCGGTGTGGATAATCCGCTGACGTGAATGGCTGGAGGCAGGCCGTTGGCGCCCACAACGATACAGCCTCCGCCGATGCCGAGTAATAGCATGAGCGCGGCGATCATCTGGAATCCGCCCGCGTTCCGCAGGCCCAGGAGCGCCACTACCACCAGGGCCAACCCCAGCACCAGACCCACCTTGGTGCCCTGCACGTCCATCAATGGGCCCACGAAGAACGACCCGATCATCAGCCCGATGGCTTGCCCCATGGCGATGCTTCCGTTTTGTTTGGGCGACAGCGAGAACTTCTTCGACAGGTCGGGCAGAATCGTGCCCAACATTGCGGCAATCATGCCGTAGACGAAGATCGAAAGGATGGCGGCGACAAGCAGCATAGCGACAAGATGCTATCAGATCGCCCTAGCGGGCCGCGAACATTTCTGACAAAACACGTCCGTTCGACCCCGAGGGGGTCTCGACACCGAGGATGGTGGCCAGCGTGGACGCGAGGTCATTGATGGATGCGCGTTGATGGTACAGCCCGGGCCGGATGCCTGGCCCAAGGAACACCAGCGGCACGTGCGAGTCGTAGTTGTAAGGCGTGCCATGGGAGGTGCCCGAGTCCTCGAAGAGCCAGTAGGGCTGCGCCAGCACCATGAGGTCGGAGGCGCGGCTGTAGAAAAACCCGTTCTGCACCCGCCGGGCGATGAAATCGCCTGGCATCAGGCCCCGGCGCATTTCCTCGCGGGAAAAGACACGCGCGATGTAAGGCAGAGCCCGCACGGCCTGCGCCGCGGTCTGCTGCACCTCCTCCAAGGAGAGTTTCTTGCTGGCGATCAGCGCATGATCCAGATAGGGTGCAGGTCCGCTGTGGCCCAACACCCACTTGGCGTTGCCGTATCGCGCGTTCAGCGCGGCCGTTACCGCATCCAGCACCTTCTGTTCCGCCACGCGGCCGCCGGGCATTTTGCGTTTCTCCATTACTTCCGGCATGGGCGCCACGCCGTGATCGGCCGTCAGGACAACCAGAACGTTGTTCATGCCCAGCCGCTTCTCCAGCGTTTCAAACAACCGGCCGATGACCCGGTCGGTGCGCACCGTGACGTCCCGCACGGCGATATCGTCGGGGCCCACCCGGTGGCCGATGCTGTCGTTGCAAGAAAAACTGATGGCCAGCAGGTCGGTGCCGCCGTTGTTGCCGAGGTTCTCACCTTCCATTGCCGCCTCAGCGAACTGGACCAGAAGATCGTTGGCGAATGCCGAACCGCCAAGGCCTGAATAGTAAGCCTTGCCGGGCTCGTTGGCCAGCATCAGGATCGGCTTATCGCCCTCGATGGTCTTCCAGGTTTGCCCCTTCCACTGGTCCACGACGCGCTTTTCATTGAATGACCGCGCCCACGCAGGCATCTGCGGGAAATACCAAGTGGAACTCACCATATTGCCGGTGTCGGAGTCGTACCAGTAAGCCCCGTCGGCCATTCGCCCGGCGGTAAGGATGGCGCTCCTGTCCTTGATGGAGATGCCCACCACCTTGGCGGGCATGCGGCCGTGCATCTTCAATTCGTCCCCAATCGTGGAGACGAGCAGGCGCCGCGGCGAAGCGCCCTTGCGGGCCGGATTACCCAGGGTTTGCACCCCCTCGTCGGCCACGCTCGTCGTCTGCTTGCCTGCATCGCGGTCGTACCATTCGTTGCCCACGATGCCGCTGACAGCGGGCATGGCGCCGGTGGAGATCACGGAGTGCCCGACAGCCGTCACCGTCGGCACATGCTCGAAGTGGGCGTTCGTCCACACCGCGCCCTGCTCGAGCATGCGGCGGTACCCGGCCGTAAAGCCTTCCGTAAAGCGGGTGAGGTAGTCGTAGCGATGTTGATCCACCACGAGGATCACCACCAGTTTCGGCGCACTCAGGCGGAGGTCCGGCGCGACGGGAGCAGTGACCTTGACTGGTGCGGTTTTCGGCGGGGCCGCCCGGCGCGGCGCCGGACGCGTTTGAGCAAGAACACTCAGACTGTAGACGGCCAGCAGGGCCGCCACCAGGGCGGATCGTCGCGGCATGACTGGCTCCCGCTTACTCGGCGACGACAGCGCCGGTGCCTTGAATCTGGTAGATCGTCTCCGGACCCTTCACGCTGGCCGGATCGAAAGGCCGGCCTTGTTCTTCGGCTTCGTGCTTGGCCCGTTCGATGGCCTGTTCCCGGGTGAGTTCAATTTTGACGAACTTGCCCTCGGCAACGGCTACTTTGCCGATTGCTGTCTTCGGGAACACGATTTCACCGTCCTTCACCTTGATGCGCACTGAGGCGTTGGTGCCCGGATCGACAAGTTTCATCCAGCAGCCCATCTTTTCGCAGACTTCCGTCACCTTGCCCTTCACCTGAACGGTCTTGCCCACGTACTGGCCGGGCGTTGCCGTTAAGTCCGCGATCGGCGTCTGGCTCTTCAGCGCCAGCGGCGCCCCCAATTTCGAATCACCGGCCACCAGGAGAGCGGCGGCCATCAACCAAGCAGCAATCCACTTCATAGGGGCATTATCTCACCAGCCTGCAACGATTGGTCTTCCGGCGGGGGTGTTACACTGCCGCCCTGTCTTCACCCTTCCACTCTTCCGGTAAAGGGCCGTTAGCCGTGTGGTCAACCTGGAACCTGGAGGAGAACGGCGGACGAACTCCCGGAGATTACACCCCTTGCTCTTTTTGTAAGTGCATCCCCCGCTGTGTAGAATCCGTCCATGCACTCTTACTCCCTGCTGAGCCGGCGCGCGTGGCTTGGCGGCGCCCTGGCTCCGCTGCTTCGCTCGCAGCCTGTTCAGCCTGTGCCTTCCCCCCGCCAGTTGCGCTGGCACCAGCTCGAGTTCTACGGCTTCCTGCACTTCACCATCAACACCTTCACAGATAAGGAGTGGGGCTACGGAGATGAATCACCCAGCCTCTTCGCACCCGCGGCTTTCGATGCGGACGCGATTGTCGAAGCGCTGCATGCCGCTGGGATGAAGGGCGTGATCCTCACCTGTAAGCATCACGACGGTTTCTGCCTGTGGCCAACCAGGACCACGCGGCACTCAGTGGTCAGCTCCCCCTGGCGCAATGGACGCGGTGACGCTGTGAAGGAGATTGCCCAGGCCGCCGCCCGGAAAGGGATGGGCTTCGGAGTGTACCTGTCGCCTTGGGACCGCAACCACCCGGATTACGCAAGGGCAGCCTACGTTCAGACGTACCGTGCGCAGTAGCGCGAATTGCTTACCAGCTATGGCCCGGTGTTCGAGGTCTGGCACGATGGGGCAAACGGCGGCGATGGGTTCTACGGCGGCGCCCGGGAGAAACGCACGATCGACAAGCGCACTTACTACGGCTGGCCGGAGACGTGGGCCCTGGTACGCAAATTCCAGCCCGATGCCGTGATCTTCAGCGACGTTGGTCCGGATATCCGCTGGGTAGGGAACGAGAAAGGCATCGCTGGCGATCCCTGCTGGGCCACCTTCGACCCCGTAGGCGAAGACGGCGGGCCTGCCTCGCCTGGTGACGTGCGGACTGCCGAGAGCACGACCGGCCACCGGCACGGCAAGCTGTGGCTGCCCGCGGAGTGCGACGTCTCCATCCGCCCCGGTTGGTTCTGGCATGAAACAGAAAACTCCCGCGTCAAGACCGCGGAGCAATTGTGGGACTTGTATTGTCAATCCGTGGGCCGCGGAGCCAGCTTCCTCCTAAACGTGCCCCCGGACCGCCGCGGCTTGTTGCATGAAAACGATACGCAGTCGCTGCGCGCGTTTGGGCGGCGCCTGCGCGCTGCCTTTGCCGCGAATCTGCTGGCAGCGCCCGCGCTCAGCCAGGATGGGCGTGAGTGGTCGGCTCATTTAAAAACCCAGGAGGGCATCAATCTGATCCGCCTGCGCGAGGACATCCGCGAAGGCCAGCGCATCGACAGGTTCCGGGTCGAAATTCACCGGCAAGGGATCTGGCATCCGTTGACGGAGGGCACCAGCGTGGGCGCCTGCCGCATCGTCCGGCTCCCAGAGCGCGCCCGGGGCAATCAGTTGAGGCTCACGGTGCTTCAGTCTTCGGCTCCGCCAAAGGTGAGCGAATTTACCGCCTATTGGGACGCCGGTTAGAAGATTGACGCAAAGTGGTTGACTGGTCCGTGGCCGTGGCCCAGACCCGGGTTCGTGGCAATGGCTTCCGCAATGAAGTGGCGCGCACGGGCCACCGACTCAAGAAGGGAAAGACCCCGGGCCAAGTTGGCGGTAATGGCTGCCGAGTATGTGCACCCGGTGCCGTGGGTGTGTGGAGTTTCAATCCGGGCTCCTGGAAACTCGTGAAACACCCCCTCTACCAGCAGTAGATCCACGGCGCTGCCCTCGAGATGGCCGCCCTTCACCAGCACCGCGGCTCCGGTGCGTTCTCTGAGAACTTGCGCGGCCAACCGCATCTCCTTAATCGTGCCGGCCGGCCTCCCGGAGAGAGCGGCCGCCTCGTGCAGGTTGGGGGTGACCAGCGCCGCGCACGGCAGCAGATCATTCACCAGCGTCTGCGCCGCCTCTTCACTCATCAGCGGAGCGCCATGCTTGCTGATCATGACGGGATCAACGACCAGCGGAAACGAAAACCCGCCAGCCTCACGAGCGATCGCCCTGACAGTTGCCGCCGAACCCAACGCGCCGGTTTTGGCCGCCGCAGGCGGTAAGTCTTCCAGGACTGCGCGCAGTTGTTCCACCACCAAACCATCATCCAAAGGCTCGACGCGCGAAACCCGGACCGTGTTCTGTACGGTGAGCAGCGTTACTACCGCTTGCCCGTACACCCCGTGCTGGTGAAAGGTCTTCAGGTCGGCTTGAAGCCCCGCTCCCCCGCTCGGGTCGGAACCAGCAATCGTCAGCGCAATCGGAGCCACGTGCTCCAGTGTACGAAGCCTGGCCCTCGGATCAGGGCAGCGTGATGCGCTGGGATCGCGTTGAGCCCTGCGAGTTAGTCAATTCCAACTCCACGGCGCCCAGTTCTGAGACCGTACCGCTCACGGGAAAGATCGCGCTCAGCGAGAATCCGCCGCTATTGGTGGCTTCTTCGCCAAAATAAGCACGGAACGCAGCGGCCACATCGGTTTCGATCCGGCCCGGCGCCGCCACCTGCCCGTTTCTCAGGTAGAAGGTGAAAGCGGCGCGCGCCGCGTCCCGCATTGGATCGAACCCCACCACCCGCATAGTAACCCGCTGGTCGCCTGCTTCCATCGCCGCAGTCTGTAGTGCAGGCGGCGCGGGAGCAAGGTCCAGCCGCAGTTCCTCGGATTGGCCCGCCAGTGATGCCCGAACCACGAGGGTCCCCGCCGTCGTGCCCGTCTGCAGAAGCAGGTGATCCTCCTCGCCAAACCGGACCTGGTCACTGCCCGCAGCCACTGTAAAGGGGACCGACCGGCGCAGCGAGGGCAGGAACCCTATGGTGGCATCGCCCTTGACCCCCACCACGGTGGGCAGGAACGTAACCGAGACTTCGCCCTGCGCGGAAGTACGCGAGCTCTCCGCCAGCGCCAGGCGAATTGCCTCCTGGCGGGCATAACCTGCCGCGCTTCCCTCCATGCGCAGCGTGAAGCGGGGCGGGGCGGGTTCAAACACGAACACTTGAAGGCGATAATCACGGCCGCTCACTCGCAAAACACCTTCGGCCATGCCGGACACCGAGGTATCGAGCGTCAACGTATATTCGCCGCTCTTGGCGGATACCAGCGAGAACCGCCCATTGATCGAGGGAACATCGGGTTCGCCCGCGGTAGCAAGCATTCGCAACCTTGCGGAGAAAGGCTGCCCGCGTTCGGCATCGCCCACCCGGTTGGGCTGTTGTGTGGAGAGAGCTTTCCACTGTCCGCTGCTCCACACCTCAGGCAGGGTGATGGCAACCACCGTGGGTTCCAAGGTGACGCGCCGGTCGTTCAACCGCAGAACTCCCGGCGTTCCGTCGTCGCCCTCGGGCTGGTACCGGATCCAAAATTCCTTGGCCGCGCCAGGTGCGATGTCGGAAGGGATGGGCGGTTCGTTAAATACGCTGAATCCGCGCCCCTCGGCTAACAGCCGGAAGAGCCGCACGATGCCGTTCGAGTTATTGCGGACCCGGAAACGCGCTTCCGATGGCGCGCGGGACGCCGCGGGCGGCATGGGGAACGTGTCCGCCACCGCCACGCTCTCGTCCAATGTTTTGCGCCACTCCAGCTCCAGCGGGTCTTCCGCGGCTCTTGGCAATGCCACTGGAAGAGCACCCGGCTTCCAGAAGTAAGACGCTCCCTTACTGACCAGGGCAAACCAATCCCCGGCCATCGGCGTTAAGGACTCCGCCGCAAACTCTGTTGGGGCGGCCACCAGACGGCCCGCAGCATCCAACGCCACCGGTCCGACTAAGCCTGGAGCCCAGCCGATCACCTGCCGGTCCATTGTTCGCGCGTCGACTTCCTCCAACGAGACACCGTCCCGAAAGGTCCAGGCCACCCGCAAGTGCGAGTTGGAAACCATCTGAAGGCCCGCAGGCTCAGCCTGTGGGTCGCATGAGAAGTCCTCCCACCGGCCTTCCGGCCCTGCCGAACCCAAGCGGAACACACCCAATCGGCATCCATCCCGCTCATCAGCCACAAGAGCCGCGATGATGGCTCCACCCTGCCAAGCAGCCAGGAGCGTGCGCCCCGCAGGCGCCGCCAGCATCCCGAGGGAACGGCCCTCCCGGTCCCGCCATTCCAGAGCTTCACGCGTGCGTACAACCAACCCGAGAGTCGTCGAAGCCACGGCCAGGATGCCGTCATCCAGCGCCACCGCTTGGGCAGCGCCCGGCATGCCCCCGATCCACTCCAGCCGGCTGTCCGGCCGGACCAGGTATCCAGCAACGGGAGGCGCCACTTGCGCACCTGCAGTCAGACTCAGGGCGAGAATCAGGAAGAGCGTTCGCAAATTCATGGCCTGTTGATGGAAATGGAAGGTGCGCCCACGGTGGGCGTGCGAACGGGTTGGGTAGTTGATTTGGGAGGGGACGCGGACTTGCCCATCCCGGCCGCGGCCAGGCCGGCCAAGGCGCCTCCGGCTACGCCGGCGATGATCAACCACTTTCGGGCGCCTGACCCGCCGCCATACGCGATCGCTGAGGGATTCCGGTCCAGCCTGCCCGGTTGCGCGGTGTTGCTGATCTCCACCGGGATCTCGATGGACGTCCGCCGGCCTTGGAGCGCGGCGGATACGCGGACTATCAGCACGCCGGGTTCCTCACCCCAGGTAATGCCGTAAACAGAAGCGCGCCCATCGGCGCCCGTAACCAGGGTCTCAGTCAGCAACCCGCTGGCAAACCTGCCCGTCGCACCCGTATCAGGCAGCCGGAACACCACCGTTGCACCCGCCAGGAGCCTCCCGCCCCCATCAGTGACTTCCACCGCAATCCGGCGGGATGATTGCACCCCGCGCGCCACCACCATCCCTTTGCCCTCCACCGCGCGGAGGCGAAGTTCGGGCAGAGGTTGCGCCGGGCACATCAGCACACTGGTGAGAAAGGCCGCGACGCCCTGCGTTGCTTTCATACACCGCCCTTCCGCGGCGCAGGAAAGGCGGGCCCGTTTCCCCTACAGTTCCAGGAGAACGACAGTGATGTTGTCCGGGCCGCCGGCTTTCTTCGCCGCTTCTATGAGAGAGTGGCAGCGGTCGGCCAGTTTTCTCGGCTGAGCCAGAATGAGGCGGATTTCCTCGTCCTCCAGCACCCCGTGCAGCCCATCCGTGGAAAGCAGCAGCACGCTGCCGGGCCTCCCCTCCAGGCGGTGGGTTTGCACGCGCAGCCTTTCACTCACGCCCAGCGCCTGGGTCAGGATGTGGCGGTAGGGGTGCCGCCGCAGGGTTTGTTCGTCAATGGCTAGTTTGCGACCTACCTCTTGGATCCAGGTCTGGTCCTCGGTCAGTTGCTGGAATTCACCCTGCGCGAAAAGGTACGCGCGGGAATCGCCCACGCTGGCGATGGCCAGACCCTCGGGTGTATCCAGCACGGCTACCATCGTCGTGCCCATGCCCCGGCATCCCGCTACCTGGCTCGAGTGCAGCTGAATCCGTTCGTGGGCGGTGGAAAACGCGGTGTCGAGCAGTTCCACCGAGGGCTGTGGATGCTGCCCGACGACCTCGGCCAGCACCTCCAGGGCGAGCCGCGAGGCTACCTCCCCGGCGTTGGCGCCACCCATGCCGTCGGCAACTGCGTACAGGCGCAAATCGTCCCGAATCAAAAAGTTATCTTCGTTGTTGGAACGGCGGCAGCCAATGTCAGTGAGGCCGTATGACCGGATGGACAAGACCTCCCTGCCTTCTGCTGCATTCAACGGCATGCTGGACTCAAATCAAAAAACGCAATCCCATCTGGAGCACCCGGCCATCGTTGAGCGTATTGGTGATCCTCCCAAAAGAAGGCGAAGAAAGGTTCCGTTGCGGCTCATCGAATTGAGGCGTATTCGATAAATTGTACGCCTCCGCACGAATCAGCAGGATGCCCTCCCGGAAAACGCGCATCTGCTTCTGCAGGGCGGCGTTCCAGTTCCAAAGACTTGCTTTGCGAAAGGTGTTGCGCCCCAGATTGCCCCTCAGTTCACCCGGCCGGATGAACGCAAACCGGTTCTTGGTAAAGATGTCCGGCGCGGTATTCGGGTGGCTGGCCACGGCTCCCAGGATAGAGGAGTCCAGAATGTGCGGCCGGTCTGAGGGGCTGCCGTCCACGTTGCCGAAACCCGGCGCGTCGCTGCCGATGTAAAACGTGAATGGAGTGCCGGTTTTCCACATGTTCGTCCCCGCCAGTTGCCAGCCGTGCAGGCTCTGCCGCCAGAGGCCGCGCCAGGAGGCGGGGACCGGAACGTCGTAAACATAAGCGAACAGAAGCGAATGCGGAGAGTCGAAGTTCGAAAGACCTTTGCGGTCGGGAAACGAATCGAACTGCGACTGGCTGCGCTGCGCGATGATGTCACGGTTGGCGGCGGTCGCGGTAAAGTCAGCGCCTTCGTCCAAAGCCTTTGAAAAGTGGTAGGCTACCGAGCCGCTCAGACCGCGCCAGGTGGGCAGATCCAGCGACACAGAGCCGGCATCGAACCAGGCTCGCCCCCCATTTACTACGCTACGGGTCTCGAAGTAACGCGGGTCAGCCCGCCGCCGGTCGACAGTCGCCGTGGTCAGCGGAATGCCTGGAACTGGCTGGGCCCGGTTTTCGATGAAAGAATTGAGCGGCTTGATGTGGCGGCTGCCGGTGTACCCCAGACGGAGCAGTGCATTCCAGAACACCCGCCTTTCCGCCCATGTCCCGTAGTAGTGCGAATAGGGTGCCACCAGATCCGGCGAAAGCCAGGTGGGGCTATAGCGGCGATTGGGATCGTTCAGATTTACTCCCCGCAGAGGATCTACGAGATCCGGATCGTTCACCTGAATCGACGTGACCAACGGAGGGTTGTTGCGGATCTGCTGATAGGAGACCGGCAGGATCTGCGAAAACGCAGTGGTGTACATGGCCCTCATCACCCAACCAGCAGCAGCCTGCCACGTGAGGGCCACTCGGGGCGAGAGGTTGTTCCAGTCGGTGGAATACGGGATGATCTCACGCTGACGAATCTCCACCGGCCGCGTATCGGCCATCCAGCGCAGGCCCAGATACACCTGAAAACGCGGGTGCAGCTTCCACCGGTCCGCCACGTAGGCGTTCCAGGTCCAGTTCCGGTAGCCGCGGCTCAACTCCCCTACCGCGATCTCATAAGTCGTCGGCGTCCCCGCCAGCAGGTTCTCGATCGCCTGCCGCCCAAAGTTGTTCGTGAACTGAAAGTAACCCCGAAGGTTGCCGCTCTCAATTCCGTTGAGCTGGAATCTCGTCAGGTCTGCTCCGAAAGTCCACTCGTGCTTGCCGCTGGCGCTGATGCGGCTTGCTTGTGCTCCGTAGCGGAAGGAATTAGTCACGCGATCGATCGGAAACTGCGAATCCGGCCCTAATTCCTCGATTTGAAACCCGAAGCGCACTCGTGGACCCACGGCATTCGGTTCCGACACCAGCAGTGAAACGTTTCTCTGGTAGGCCGCGGTGAACAGAACGTTGGTTCGCGCGGTAGGTGTCCAGTTCCAACCGATTCTCGCTCTCTGCGAATGCAGATCGGTGTCCGGGTTCTGCCCCGCTACAAACTTGAAAGCTTTGATCCGCTGGCGGTCGAGAACCCATGACAGGAGCAGGCGGTGGCGGCTGGTGATGTCACTGTCGAGCCGGGCGGAGGAGTTCCACTGATCGATGCGCTGCGGAGCGTTGGTATTTAGAGCGCGGGGATCGAAGTCAGGCCGGTTGGGCAGAGCGCGGGGATAGGCATCCAGAAACCGCTGCACAATGGCCCGCGCCGCGGGATCGAGGGTGGTGGGTGTCCTTTCGGACTCCAACGGCACGAGTACATTCCCATTTACCATTCCACGGATGTCCCGCTGCGTATGGTTCAAGCTGAGAAACCCGAAACCTGGAACAAGGCCGCTGGCACGCCCACCCCAAACGTTGCGGTGCGACGGCTGTACAGACCCCACCTGGAAGAACGTCCGCGCGTTGAACACGCTGTTCTGGTGCCACCAAAACCCCTCTCCGTGCCACGCAGCCTGCACAGTCTGCGGACGCAAAGCAAGCACTTCAGCAGGTGCGCGACCGTGCTCGGCGCCGTAGTGCTGCGTGTCCACGCTGGGTTCAGCCACGAAAGTAGGCGTTGTCCCGAGGCGGATGTTTGCTTCCTTGGCCGCGTTGGTGTCGATGAGATAGACGGCGACATTTTCGTTGCGCTGTGCGGCAGCGCTCACGCGCGCCCGGGGTGCGCTGGCTGGGGCGGGTGCAACTGGCGCCGGATTCGCCGGCGCTCTCTCCGTGGCTTTCGGATCGCCAGACAGTAACAACAGGCCTAGAACGAGCAAATACACAAGTGCTCCCATTCTATCGGCCTGGCATGGCCATTCGTCGGGAAAAAGCGAACATCCGGCGGCGCTATTCAGTCCTTCTTGTTGCCTAGAACGGCGCGCAGCGCAAACCAAGCCTTTTCGTTGTATTTGCGGTTCAGACGCTCCAGACCCTCCGTCCGCACATCGCCGGGCCGCGGCCCGGACTTGCTAAGGCAGCGTCCAAGCAACAGTGTTGCGTCCTGGTCTTCCGGCCTCCGCTGCAAAGTAGCGCGGAACGATTGGGCCGCTTCCTCCCATGCCCCGCGCTTCCATAACGCGTAGCCCAGGTTGAAATGGGTGTCTGGATCCGAGGGATTCGCCTCCAAGGCATTCCGCAGATGATCCACCGCTGCGGCGTCTCCCGCCCTCAGGGCAGCGGCGCCCAGATTGTTCAGCACCTCCGCGATGGGTGCGGTGGCGGCGACCTTCGCAAACCGCTGCTGCGCGCCGGCATAGTCACCCAGATGGTAGAGGCTGATCCCCAGGTAGAACTGCGCCGGCCGGTAACTGGCATCGGCCTCTGTAACCCGTTGCAGCCATTCTGCGGCTTGCCGGTAGTCGCGCCTCTGGTAAAGCAGGGCGCCCATCTGATAGCAGGGTTGCGAATAACCGGGCTCGAGCCGCGCGGCCTGCGCGAACAACTGGAGTTTCTGCTCCAGTGAAGCCGCTAACAAGCCCCGGACGTAGTTCTCCAGCGCATCCAGCCGGATCGGCGGGTGTTTAAGGAAGAACTCCTCGCGGGTGGCCCCATCGGAAGCCCCCAGCGCACGGATGAGTTGCCAGGCCAGGTCCGATTCCAGGCGTGACAACTCCTCGATCGGGCCAGACACGGCTATCGCCGGGCCCCGTTTCACGCCGCGGATGTCAAGGACGTTCGCCTGGATCCGAATGGTGCCGCGGGGAGATGCGTTGTCAGTTCCGGAGGCGGGTTCCCACTGAAAATCCCCATAAACCACAAGATTGGCGTCCAGATTGACGCC
>CAYWQS010000065.1:0-16611 GCA_964460395.1 uncultured Solibacteraceae bacterium
TCAAGAACATTTCCGAGGTGACTTGTTTCGCGGGTTTTTCAGCAGCCTGCTAGCTGTCCTGTGCTATCCTCTCCGGCAGTCTTGAACTGGGTTGAGGAGGATGTATGAACCTATCGGCAACCGCCGTCAGCGATCGCACGGCCATCGAACAAGTACTCCAGAAATACGTCGGCGCAGGAATCGCCGGCCGCTCCGACGACATGAGGTCCGCCTTCCATGAAGGCGCAACGATTTTCGGGTACCTCGGGTCCGATTTCATTGGCAGCCCGATTCAAGGTCTCTTCGACTGGGTCGATCAGAATCCGCCCGCCGCTGGCCTTCAATGCAAGATCGCTTCCATCGACATCGGCGAAACAGTCGCCACTGCCCGGCTCGAGCTCGACGACTGGGGCGGTCACCGCTTCACCGACATGTTTACCTTGCTCAAAGTCGATGGTGAGTGGAAAATCATCAGCAAGGTCTTCCATCTCCACAGTTGATTGCCCAACGAAGGACCAGATTTTGGGACGAAAACAGCTGTTGATTAACCTGCGCCAAATCCAGCTCCTGCAAGGCCTCACCGTCCCGTGGCCATGTCCCGCTGGGGGATCCGCTCTGCTGCCCTCCTCTGGCAAAACCGAGCCCGATGTTATCTGACTCCTTGGACCTGAGGGAATTCGCGGCTCGCTACACCGCGGCATGGTGCAGCCAGAATCCCGAGAGTGTCGCCGAATTCTACTCGCCGCAAGGCTCGCTCCGGGTCAATGATGGCCCTCTTGCCATCGGGCGGAATGCCATCGCCGCGGTGGCACGATCCTTCATGGTTGCGTTCCCCGATCTCCGCGTGGTAGCAACGGACGTCCGGATCGAGGCTGGGTCGACTGAGTACCACTGGACGCTTTCCGGAACCAACACTGGCCCGGGAGGGACGGGGCGGCGGGTCTTCATCAGCGGCTTCGAGCGATGGTCGTTCGGAGAGAACGGACTCATCGCTTCGTCGCAGGGCCATTTCGATGCGGATGAGTATCGCCGGCAACTGGAACACGGGGGCTGACCACAGGATTGGCGCCGCAGCGGCCAGGAGGCGGGCACCCCTTCCTGCTGTTGCCCTAGATACTGAGCGATGGCTCCTCCGATGGGGAATACAGGCTTGTGGGTCTTCCGTGCCAGCAGATCCGACTCCGGTGTTACGGCGCGCAGCCGTCCAAGCCAGTCTTCCGGATCCAACTCGACACCGATCAGCTTCGTCGCGAACAGCGACGGCATGAACGCGCTGGCATCCTCGCTTGATTTCAGGCTATCCGCCTGGAACTCCATCTGATTCCCGTCCGGATCGGCGGAGTACAGTGCAACAGTAATCCCGTGGTGGGATGCACCAGTAGGGCGTGAGAGGCATCTCCGTCAGCTTCCTGAGCCGCCGCGAAGGCATCGGCGCAGCCACCATCTAACGCTATTTCCAGGTTGGCCTGAAACGGCAGTTCGGGCAGTGGCACCCGCCGCGCTGCCCGCCTGTGCTACCTGCTGCTGAAAAAACACCGCAGCCGCAAGCAGTGCCAACCCCTCGCGGCCCGTTTCCTCAAGGCCGTGCAGCAATTGCGCGAGTCCGGACTCGCGCAATTGGCTGCCTTGGGCGAAACGCTATACAACTGGCGCAACGAAATCGGATTGATGTGGCGCTTCACCCGCAACAACAGCATGACCGAAGGCTTCCACACCAAAATGGAACTGATCAACCGGCAGGCCTACGGCTTCCGCAACTTCAAAAACTACAGAATGCGAGTCAAGGTTCTATGTGCGTAAACTATTTTGGGAGCCGGGGTGTCCCCCGTTTTTGGCGTAGAGCCCGGTGTCCCCCGTTTTTGGCGTAGAGCCCGGTGTCCCCCGTTTTTGGCGTACAGCCGGGTTATGGAGCGGGAGATGGGACTCGAACCCACGACGTCCAGCTTGGGAAATTAAACGCCGTTTGTAAACAAAAGACTTATGCGTCCAAGGCGTTGATTCTTGGCCACGTAACTCACTGATTCCTCGTGCCCGTTTTTCGCCGCTGTCCTTAATGGAGTAAATGGAGTAACGGCGGTTCCCCATTTTGCCCTTTCCCATCCTGACGGCATAATCGCGCCGCTTCCCCAGCGGCAGCCGTGAGGAAACCCCAACGTGAAACAGAAGAGGATTCGTGCGCCCAAGCGCGGGACGCCGAGCGCCACCACGCAGAAGATCATCGACCACCTGCTGCGCCTGGCAGATCCGCAAATGACCCGGAGGTCGAGACCACCATGCTGGTGATGATGCGCGTCCAGCGGCGGACCATCCGCGAGGTGGTGAAGCCGTGAGTTGCCTCAGCGCAGCATTGGAATATGGCCGGCGCGGTTTCCGGGTGTTCCCGCTGCAATCCGTGCGGGAAGGCGCTTGCACCTGCCAGGAGTGGCGCGACAAGAACGACAAGGGTCCGTGCCCGACGCCGGGAAAGCATCCGCGCTTTCGGAACTGGCAGGAGCGCGCCACGTGCGATCCCATCGCCATCGAGGAGTTCTGGTGGAATCACAAGGGTTCGAATGTCGGGATCGCCACCGGCGCCGGGTCCGGCGTGTTCGTGCTGGACATTGATCCCAAGAACGGCGGCCAGGAGTCCATCGACGCCCTCGTGATGAAGCACGGCCGCATCGATACACTCCAGGCGCTCACCGGCAGCCGGGGCAAGCACTTCTATTTCGCTCATCCCGGAAAGCCGGTGCGGAACGGCGTGGAACTCCTGCCCGGACTGGATATCCGCGGCGACGGTGGACTGGTGGTTGCACCGCCATCGATTCACGTTTCGGGCAATCGGTACGAGTGGGACGGTCTCGAAGAGTTCGCCGACATGCCCATCCTGCCCGCGCCTGACTGGCTGTTGGAGTTGATCTACGGCAAGCGGGCGAATGGGGAAAAGGTTCGTTTTGAACTGCCGGCGGAGCTTACGGAGGGCGAACGCAACGACACGCTCCATCGCTACGCCTGCTCGTTGCGCGGCTCGGGCGGCGGACTCGAGCCCGCCGAAATCCTCAATGCCGTGCTGGCCGTGAATCGAAGCCGCTGCAAGCCGCCGCTGGATGACTCGGAGGTGCAGAGCTTGGTGAAATCCGCGTGTCGCCACGAAAAAGGCAAAGGGCGGCGTGCGTCTGCCAAGGGCGGAGATGATGACGACCGCCTGACGACGAACCAATTAGCGGACATGATCACCGCGGACTCACACTTCGCGGTGGACTCGGGCGGCAAGCTGTACGTGTTCCACAAGGGAGTTTACAAGTCGACGGGCGAGAGCTACATCAAGCGGCGCGTCAAGACGATCCTCGGCGCCCTCGATGTTCCGGAACAGTGGAGCAGCCGGAAAGCAGAGGAGGTGGTGAAATACATCGCCGTCGATGCACCGGAGTTGTGGGACCGCCCGGACGCGAACATCGTCAATGTCGAGAACGGCCTGCTGGACGTGCGGAAGCGCGTGCTGGAGCCGCACTCGCCCGATTTCCTGTCGCCTGTGCAGATCCCGGTCAGGTACGATCCAGCGGCACACTGCCCCGCGTGGGATAAGTTCATCGCCGAGGTCTTCCCGGAGGACACGGAGGCTATCGCCTGGGAGATCCCGGCCTGGCTCATGACGCCGGACACCTCGATTCAGAAAGCCATCCTGCTGACGGGCGACGGCGCGAATGGGAAGTCCACGTATCTGCGGGCGGTGTTGTCTTTCATCGGCAAGCACAACGCCTCCGCCCTCAGCTTGCACAAACTGGAGAACGACCGCTTCTCTGCCGCGCGGCTGGTGGGCCGGCTCGCCAACATCTGCCCGGACCTCCCGACCACCGATCTGGTCAGCACGTCGGTCTTCAAGGCCATCACCGGCGGCGACCCTCTCATGGCCGAGTACAAGTTCAAGGACTCCTTCGAATTCATCCCGTACGCGCGCCTGGTGTTCTCGGCCAATCACCCGCCAAAGAGCCAGGATGCTTCGCCTGCGTTCTTCCGCCGCTGGGTGGTCGTACCCTTCGAGCGCACGTTCACGGACGGCGCGCCCGGGACGATGCCCCGCGACCAGCTCGACGCCATGCTCGCCGACCCTGAGGAATTGAGCGGCGTACTCAACAAGGCGCTGGAGGCCATCGTCGCCTTCCGCAACCGCGGCTTCAGCGAGAGCGATTCCACCCGCCGCGCCATGGACGAATTCCGGCAGGCAACCGACCCGCTGGCGGTCTGGCTTGACCGGCACACCATCCTGCATCCGGACGCAGTCATCCCGCAGGACCGGCTTTACCGCGAGTATGGCCGCAACTGCTCCGATGCCGGGCGGCCCACCATCAGCAAGACCGCTTTCGGGCGCGCCATGAAGAAGCTGCGCCCCACCATCGGCGATTACCAGCGGACCGTAAATGGCGTGCTGGCTTGGTGTTACATCGGCATCAGCCTCGTCGCGAAGGAGAACGAGTGAATCACGCAGTTCACACGGTTCACGCGGTTTGCCCTATCTTGTTGTCCACCACTAATCGCACGACCCCGAACGGCCAGTGACGCAGGTGAGACAGAGCCAAAAGTGCAGAACAAGATAAGCGGAACTGCGTGAACTCCGTGAACCGTGTGACCAGGACCGGCGGCGTTGGTACCCTTTTCGCGAGCCGCGCCGCGGGTAAAAGGATTGCACGCTTGGCGCAGCAATAGCGCCGAAAAACAGGTTGATTGGTTGACGCCTGGGCTACCGCCCGTGGAAGATCAGCTTCAGGCCGGGCACGCCGAGGAAGTGGCTACCGTTATGCGTGACCAGTGGGACGTCGTAGAGCAACGCCGTGGCTGCAATCCAGGCATCCGCCGTTTCGATCCTGCGCCCGGCTGCCTGGGCGGCTACCATCACCTCGGCCCACTTGCGACAAAGGTCCGGGCTGGAAGGTACAACCGTGAACCGTGCGATGAAAAGGTGCAGCCAGTGAAGGCGCTGAGAACTCCATCGGTACAACAGCGCCCAACGCTCAAGCTCGGCCACGGTCATAAAGGAGATGCCGCCGGCGCGCCCGGCCACATCCGCATCATAGAGTTGCCCGATGGGGTGATTTTTGAAGAGAAAAGAAAGAACGTCGGTATCGACGATGATCTCGGTCATGCAGCCGGGTCGATCCGCTTTCGGCCGCGCCATTCGTAGAGCGTCTCCAAGAACTCCTCGATGGATTCCTCTTCGGGCCAGAAGTCGCCGTGTAGCACGGAGACGTCGGTGATAGGTCCAGTGCCCTGCTCGGCCATGAGCTGCTCGAACGAGGGGTGCCCGGAGGAGGCATAGGGGACGGTCGCCGGCGGTTTTTCCGGCCCACGGTCCTTTTGCTTGCGGTTCACTTCGGCCACGGTATCACCTCGCCAACTCAAGTATACCAATCGGAGACCTAAACCCATGAGCGATAACCAGATTCTCATGACGCAGGCGCAATACGCGCGCCACCGGAACAAGAGCCCGCAGTACATAGGCAAACTCGCCAAGGCGGGCGTCCTCGTGATGCGCGGGCGGCTGGTGGACGCGGTCGCGTCCGACGCCGTGCTGGACGACAAGCCAGCCGAAAAGACGATACCTGACGGACAGCAGCCAGCGACCAGTTACGCGCAGGCCAAGCTCGCCGACATGGTGTTCCGGGCGAAACTGCGGCGCCTTGAATTCGAGACCCGGCAGGGCAAGCTGATCGAGGCGGCCATCGTGAAGGAGCGGTGGGCGGCCATCTTGGTGGTGCTGAAGGAGCGCGTTCTGGCCGTGCCGGACAAACTGGCACCCGAAGTGACCGCGCTCACCGACGAGCGGCTGACGCGGGACGCCCTCAAGCGCGAGATGACCTCCTTGCTGAAGGCGATCCATTCGGATATCCAGTATGCGCGTTGAAGAGATCCAAATGCTCGTGGCGGACGTCGTTCTGCCGCCGCCCGACATTACCGTGTCGCAGTGGGCCGACAACAACCGTCGCCTGAGTTCCGAGTCCGCGGCCGAGCGCGGGGAATGGCGCACCGACCGGGCGCCGTACCAGCGGGCGATCATGGACGCCTTGAGCCCGAGCCACCCGTGCGAACTGGTCGTGCTGATGAGCGGGGCTCAGTTGGGCAAGACCAGCATCCTGGAGAACTTCATCGGCTACATCATCGACCTGGATCCCGGCCCGGTCCTGCTGGTGCAGCCGCGCGAGGCCGATTGCGAGGCGTTCTCGAAGGACCGCCTGGCGCCCATGCTGCGGGACTGCGCCACCCTGCGCGGCAAGGTCGCCGACGCGCGCAGCCGGGATTCCAACAACACCATCTTGCATAAGAAGTTCACCGGCGGGAGCATCACTATGTCCGCGGCCAGTTCGCCGGCCGGACTCGCGATGCGCTCCATCCGGTACTGTTTGCTGGACGAGGTGGACCGCTACCCGGCGAGTGCGGGCACCGAGGGCGATCCGGTGAACCTCGCCATCACCCGCACGGCCAATTTCTGGAACCGGAAGATCGTCCTGTGCTCGACGCCCACGGTCAAGGGCGCTTCGAGGATCGAGGCGGCCTGGACGGAGTCGAACCAGCAGATGTACTGGGTGCCGTGCCCGCACTGCGGCACGCACCAGGTGCTGCGCTGGGCCAACGTGGAATGGCCCGAAGGCGATCCGGAAAAGGCTCAGTACCGCTGCGAGCACTGCGGCCAGATGATCGGGGAGCATCAGAAGTCGTGGATGCTGAAGAACGGCGAGTGGCGTGCCGCGAGGCCCGCCAGCGATATTGCTGGGTTCTGGATCAATAGCTTGTACTCGCCCTGGCGGAAATGGCGTGATCTGGCGCGGAAGTTCCTGGCCGACCAGAAGTCGCCCGAGACCCTGCGCGAGTTCGTCAACACCGTGCTGGCGGAACCGTGGGACGACGAGGCGCAGACCGCGGTGGACATCTCGGAACTCCTGGCCCGCCGTGAGCATTACCGCGCGCCCGTGCCGGCCGGCGCCGCCGTCCTGACCTGTGGCGTGGACGTCCAGGCCGATCGGCTCGAACTGGAACTCGTGGCCTGGGGCTGCGGCGAGGAATCCTGGAGCATCGAGTACCGGATCATTCCCGGCGATCCCACCGGCGCGGCGGTGTGGGCCGAACTGGACTCCTATCTCCAGCAACAGTGGCGTCACGAGAACGGCGCGGTGTTGCCAGTGGCGGCCTGCTGCATCGACAGCGGCTATGAATCGCAGGCGGTCTACGACTTCTGCCGCACCCGTTATCACCGGCGCGTGTTCGCCGTGAAAGGTCAGGGCGGACCGCACCCGGTCTGGCCCAAGAAGCCGACGGCGAAAAACATCCGCGGCGAGCGTCCCTGGATGGTGGGCACCGACTCGGCCAAGGCGACCGTCATGGGCCGCCTTCGGAATGCCCAGCCCGGCACGTCCGGGTATTCGCATTTCCCGGCAGACCGCCAGCAACCGTACTTCGCGCAACTGCTCGGCGAGGCCCTGGTCACCACGTACAGTAAGGGCCAGCCTGTGCGCGGATGGCGCCCCAAGAAAGGTGTCCGCCACGAGGCGCTGGATGCCCGCGTTTACGCATTCGGGGCTCTGCGGGCGCTTGTTTCGATGGGTCTGGTCCTGGACGTCGAAGCTGACCGAATCACGGCCCAAGCCGCACCCGCTGGCGAAGCACGGCCAACCCTTGTGCGAGTCAGCCGCAGCAGGTGGATGGTGGATCGGTAACCCCCGCTGCGGGCATCGATACACTGCGGTCACCGGGCTCTTGGCGGCGGACCGCTTGAAATCGCGCGGTCGCCTCAACCGCCCGCCAAGTCCTCCGGACGAGGCCGTTCATTATCGCAAAGGTGAGATCAACGCCTCAGTGTGACACCTGTTCCGAATGTTAACCTTGTACGTGAACATTTTGGAGCGGCCGCTGCTCGGATCGCGTTGGTTTTTCTCTAACGTTGGCGTGTTGGCGAGCCAACTAGTGCCCCCCTCTGCTCTCGGCGCAGGCAGGACGGCATTCCGGCCCCTAGTGAAGATCGACGAGATCGTCCGCCAGTGCCACAGTGCCGCAGAAGCCGCGACAGTCCTCGATGGGCACAAGGCGGGACTCTTCGATTTGCTTCGCAAACGCTTTTCGGCCGTCGAGGCACAAGCTCTCACGCTAAAGATCCTCAATCTCTTGTTGACGAGGTATCACTTGCGTGCACGCGACACTCTGTTGCTTTCCCACCCGTTCGGCATCGTCGTTGACCCATCGAACATTTGCCAACTGGCCTGCCCCGGTTGCGTCCACTCGGAGCGTTCGGAACTGGTGCGCTTGTTCGACTGGCCTAAGGGAACGCTTTCGGAATCGCGCTTTGCGGCGTTGTTGAAGCTCTATGGTTCAAGTGCTATAGCGGTCTATTTCTGCGATTACGGGGAGCCATTGCTGAACCTAAATACGCCGCGCTTGGTTCGCATGGCCAAGAGCTATCTCCTGGCGACAGCCCTTTCTAGCACTCTTTCGGTGCGCCGATTCGACCCGGAGGCATATGTCGCCAGCGGGCTGGATTTCATGGTCCTTTCCATCGACGGCGTTACGCAAAGCGTCTACGAACGGTTTCGGCGCAAGGGTAACCTGGAACTGGTTTTCGAAAACGTAACTAGGCTTGTAGATGCGAAGAGGCGACTGGCCAAGCGGACACCTCTACTGTCATGGAATTTCCTGGCATTCGAGCACAACTCACATGAGATCGCGTTGGCGGAACGAATGGCAAGGAGGCTGGGCGTGGACTATTTCCGAGTGGTGAACCCCTTTGATGTAAGCTGGGACGACCCGGAGATCCGCCCCGCTGCGGTAAAGCCGTATATCAGACGGCTGAACTGGACATCCGTCTCCAACCCGCCAGAGAACTGGAATCCATTCCCCGACGTCGTCGAAGCCGAGACGATTGCGGCTCTGTTCGAGAAACCGCTGAACCGCGCGACGGCCGTCGACGCCCATGCGGGTTCCGGGCACACGTGTCATTGGCTGTACAAGAACATCGTCATGGACGCGACCGGCAGGGTTCTACCCTGCTGCGGCGCACCGAATCCAGATGAAGGACTCGTATTCGGCAGACTGGATTTTAACAGCGACGATCCGTTCAATTCTGAAAAGTACCGCCGGGCTAGGGCTCACTTTGCCGGCGACTCACGTGCAATTGGCAGCAGTCTCCACTGCTCCCATTGCGATTGGGATCAGACTAAGGTAAACGTCGGTGGTCAGGAAATTTGGCGCTATTTCCGAGCAGCGGACCCGTGGTTTTTCGACCGCCAAAGTCTGCGCCTGTTGTCTGAGTGGTGATCTGCTCGCCAACAACGCGCGTTCGCTTCTCTATCGGGGGGGCGGCTGTTGAGAGAAGGGAACGCCCGCTCCGGCGGACGGTTCGGAAAGATCCGGTCAGATTGAGCGTCGACAAAACGGCGCTGCCAGCCAACTGCCTGCAGTGCGGTCCTCGACATGTGTGTGCCGCGGCCGATGCCGCTCTGCGACATACTGCCCGGTTACTCGGCGCAATCACCCGGCGGTTCCAGATCGTAGAGACCGTCTTCGGCTTCCGCGCGCGTCAACTCGTCCAAAACCTGACGCCGTTTGGAGTCCCGCTTGGCCTTGTACGCCAGCAGGTCGCGGACGTAGATCCGCCGGTGCGTGCCGACCATATGGTACGGGATCTCGTCGCGTTCGAGCAGGTTCACCAGGAACTGCCGGGAGACGCCGAGCATCCTGGCCGCCTCGACCGTGGTCAACTGCACGTCGTTCTGAACGATGGCGACGGACTGGCCCTCGCACAGGTCGGCGATGAGCTTCACCAGGAACTCGTACAACGACACGGGCAGGCTTTGCGTCTTGCCATCCGGCCCCACCAACTTGGCGCGGCTGCGCTGGATCTTTTGATAGAGTTCCAGCACCTGCCGCTGATCGGCCTCCGACAGGGCAATGGGCAGCTTCGTCTCGTCCTGGGTGCGCATGAAGTCCTCCACCTCCATTATGCGCCACATCTGCCGCATACGCTATATCTGCAACGTGGATAGTGCGGTCCCTTGCGGGCCCGAGGCAACACCGGACAACTTGCCAATCCCGATAATCCATGCATTTTTAATGGGATACCTGTATTCTCGTGCGATTGATGGGCAATTGCCCATATAATCGAGAGTAGTTGATGGGCGTACGCCCATCATGGCTATCCCTGAAGCCGGTACCTCGGGGGGAACGGCACCAGTGTAGGCAAAAATGCGAGAAGCCCTTCCACGAATCAGCCTCGAAAAACTAGAGGAACCGGAGTTCTCTCATAGCGAGACGCTCCAGATCACCGGATTGACGGCGGATACCCTGCTCACCTGGCACAAGCGGGGTGTTGTCCCGAACATCGGCGACCGTGATCAGGGCGGCCGCGGTCACCGCCGTAAGTACAGCGCGATGCACCTGGCTTACCTGCTGGTGCTCAAGCAGCTATCCGGAAAGATGCCGCTGCTGACGGCCGGCATGGCGGCAGCGAATGCCGTCCCGCTCATCCTGGGCACGTTCATGATGCTTCGCTATACGGAGAACGTGGACGAGATTGAAGCCATGCCGTCACTCGTCCTCGTTGCGTATGAAGACGATGCCGGTCAAACCAAGTTCGAACTGTTCACGAGCGAGGAAGGTAAGGGTATCCCCGTGATTCCGCCCGGAGGCATCGAGCAGTGGATGCGGGATCTGAACATCCAGGCAGCCACCCTTCTCAACATCGTTAGCCTCACATTGACGCTTTTCGGCAAGATCGGCGACCTGAAGGAAAGCCGTTCGGCCCAGAAGTCCACCAAGTAGTCACCGCAGCAGAACTCGATTCGAGCCAGCCCCTTGGGCAGAAGGAGACGTTCGTCTTGCAGTTCATCGGGAATCAACTGAAGAGCATCCTTGAACGGCAGCAGCGTGAGGTGGCGGTCTACGACTCCCGAAGCTATTCCCGTGGAACCGTGAAGCCTGCGACGGCGCTCCGGCTTCTGGAGTTGGGGACTTACATCGGCATCGGCAACCCCAATCGTATCCGGGCGATTCGCCCTCTTGACGGGTACATGACGATCGGCCAGTTGCATCAGGCTAGTAACATGACAATCCGTCCCCGCAATAAGGATGGCGCCTTATTCGCCCCCGACTGGGTTGTAGAACACCGGAAATAGAAAATGTTCAAACGCTTCTTTCGAAACCGCTTGTCCGAGCGGGACGGGCTGGTGCGCTCTACCGCCGACCTGGTGCGGGATCGCCGCAACATCGGTCTGTGGAACGATCCGGTGCCCGACTACAGCAGGACCGCGCCGAGCCCGATGATCCGGAACCGCGCGCGGTACCTGGTCGCGAACAGCGCCGTGGCCGCGCGCGCCGTGCAGGCGTTCGTGGACAACGTCGTGGGGCCCGGCGTCACACTGTTGCCGAAGATCGCCGACGTGGCGCTGAAGGCCGAGTTGCTCGACGCCTGGAACGCGTGGACCGACGTGTCGGACCTCGATGGGCTGCTCAGCCTCTACGGCCTCCAGGCGCTCGCTGTCAGGATGACGTTCATCGACGGCGAGGTCTTCTTGCGCTTCACGACCGGCGGCGACGGCGCCCTCCGCCTGCAGTTGTTGCCGGCCGAATTCATCGACACCACCGTGAATATGGAGAACGTGATCGCGGGCGTGGAGTTCGATGCGGCTGGCCGGCGCACCGCCTTCTACATCTACGAGTGGCACCCCGGCAACCTGCTACGGCTGCCCAGGAGCAATCGTGTTCCCGCAGCGGAAGTCGTGCAAATCTTCCGGCCGCTCGTGCCCGGACAGGTTCACGGTGTTTCGGCCCTGTTGCCGATCATGCAGAAGTTGAATGACCTCGACCAGTTTGACCGCGCCACTCTGGTGAAACAAAAGACGGGCGCACTGTTGACGGGCTTCATCACCACGGCGAACGAGAATCCCCTCGGCGCGGCGCAGGCGGACGACGGCACCTGGACCGCGAGCTTGGAGCCGGGCACCATCCAGCGGCTCTCGCCCGGCGAGTCCCTGGAGTTTTCCGACCCGCCCGAGACCGGCGGCTACTCCGAGTACGCGAAGACGCAGTTGCGGCTGATCGCCAGTGGGCTCGGGCTGCCCTACAACGTGGTTAGCGGCGACCTCTCGGACACCAGTTATAGTTCGGCGCGGGTGGGCTTGATCGAATTCAGGAAGTACATCGATGCCGTGCAGTGGCAGTTCGTGCACATGTTCTGTCGTCCTGTCTTTAAACGCTGGATCGAACTGGAGGTGCTCCGTGGCGTGCTGCCGCTTCCTGAAAACGGCGTACAGCAATACCTGCGCAACATCTCCTGGGCGCCGCCGGCAATGCAGATGACCGACCCGCAGCGGGAGGTGGACGCCATGGTGCGGGCGATCCGCGCCGGCCTCATGTCCAGGGAGATGGTCGTAGCGTCGCTCGGGTACGACCTGGCCGAGGTGGACGCACAGATTGCGGCCGGCAATGCCTCGACCGACGCCGCCGGTATCGTGCTCGACTCTGATCCGCGCCGCGTCACGCAGCAAGGCAATCCCACAGTTCACTTGGGAACTTCCCAAGTCGAGTGACTTCGCAATTTGCGAAGTCGAGTCGAATGACTGTGGAAGTTCCATAGTGGTGAACTGGGGAAATTCCCCAGTTGATAATCCGCCCCGCACTAACCGGCGGGGCTTCGCATTTTAAGGAGGCTGATGAACGAGCTGAACATTCGCAGTGCAGCATTGGAGCCGTCCACCTTCGACGCGGAGAGCCGTACAGTGTCGGTGGTGTTCGCCTCAAACGCGCCCGTCCGCAGGATGGATCTCGACGGCGTGTACGAGGAGCGGCTCGATATGACGCAGACCGCCGTGAATCTCACCGAACTGATCGGCGGCCCCGTCCTCAACTCCCACAACCGCTCCGACGTGAACGCGGTGTTGGGCGTAGTGGAATCCGCCCAGGTTGATGGCGAACGCGGTATCGCCACCATCCGCTTCAGCGAGCGTGCCATGGCTCTGATGAACGACGTGCGCCAGGGCATCCTGCGAAAACTGTCGGTGGGCTACATGATCAATCAACGCCGGGTGGAGAAGGACTCCACCACGGGCGTGCGCACCGTGACCGCTACCCGCTGGACCCCGAAAGAGATCTCCTTCGTCGCTATCCCCGCGGATTCGGCGGCGCGGGTGAGAGGAGAAATGATGGACCACACCAATGAGAACGAAATCCGGGTGATCGCCCAGATCGCCGGCCTCCAGGCCGACGACATGATCGCCCGCAACCTGAACCTGGACCAGGCGCGTGCTGAAGCGTTCGAAGCCATGAAGCGCCGCTCCGGTCCTCCGATCCGTACGGCGCAGCCGATCTCGCTCGCCGCCGGTTACGACGACCCCGTATTCCTGCGCACAGCGATGGCGGACGCTGTCCACACGAGGATCAACCCGGTGCACAAGCCGGGCGACGCGGCGCGGCCGTTCATCGGGCGCAGCATGGTGCGACTCGCTGAGGAGGTGCTGCGGTTGCGCGGCATCGAAATCATCGGGCTGTCCGACGGCGCTATCGTTGACCGCGCGCTCCACAGCACGAGCGACTTCCCGCTGCTGCTCGGCGACGTGGCGAACAAGGTGTTGCAGGAGCAGATGGCCGCCGCGCCCGCCGCCATCAAGCAGATCTGCCGCCAGACGACCATCCCTGATTTCCGCAATCGTTACTCGATTCAGTTGGGGCAGGCACCCACCCTGATGAAGGTGAACGAGAACGGCGAGTTCAAGTCGGGCACCATCGCCGAAGGCCGCGAGTCGTACAAGCTGGACACCTACGGCCGGATCTTCGGCGTGAACCGGCAGGCCATCGTAAACGACAACCTGTCGGCGTTCTCCGACATCGGCCGCTTGTTCGCGTCCGCGTCCGCGCAGTTCGAGGCGCAGTTCCTGGTGGACCTGATGACCGCCAACAACGGCATCGGGCCCGTCATGTCGGACAACAAAAAGTTGTTCGACGCCGCGCACAGCAACCTCGCTGCGAGCGGCGGCGCCATCTCCGACACCACGCTGGCTGCCGCGCGCCTGGCTCTCCGGTCGCAGAAGGGGCTGGACGGCAAGACCCCGCTCGACATCGCGGCCAAGTTTCTGGTGGTGCCCGCCGCCCTGGAAAGCACCGCCGAGAAGTACCTCGCCAGCATCTACCCGGCGCAGGCCGCGAACGTAAACCCGTTCGCCGGCAAGTTGACCCTTATCGTTGATCCGCGGCTCGACTCCAAGTCGGCCACCCGCTGGTACGTCGCCGCCGATCCCGTGTTGTTTCCGAGCATCGAGTACGCCTACCTCGCCGGTAACGAAGGCGTGCAGGTCGAGACGCGGGCCGGCTTCGAAGTTGACGGCGTGCAGATCCGTGCCCGTCTCGACTTCGGCGCGGGTGCCCTCGACTTCCGTGGCGTGTATGCCAATCCGGGAGCGTAGCCATGGCACTCACGCTCATGGAGTTGCAGGGCATGCGCGATGCGCTGTTGACAGCGATCGGCAGCGGCACGTTACACATCCAGTTCGAGGGCCGCGCCATCACGTACCGCAGTGTGGTGGAGATGCAGGCGGCCCTCACCACCATCAACAAGGAAATCGAAATGGCGGGCGGCGGCAGCACGTCGCCCCGTCAGATTGTCATCACACCGAAAGGAATCTGAAGCGATGAAGAACTTCGTGCAGGAAGGGAATACGATTACCGTCGCGGCGCCCGCCGACGTCACCAGCGGGCAGTTGGTCGCGGTCGGCTCCATTGTGGGCGTGGCGGCGTTCGATGCCGCGACCGGGGCGGACGTTGAGGTCACGGTGGAGGGCGTCTTCGAACTGCCCAAGGTCACCACCGACGTGATCGCGCAGGGCGACAAGCTGTACTGGGACTCCGGCCAGGCGAAGCTTACGAAGACCGCGGGCACCGGCAGCAAGCCCATGGCGGGTGTCGCGACGGCCGCGGCCGGGAACGGCGTCACCACCGTGAACTGCCGGTTGATGCCCACCGGCCAGACCGGTCCCGCGTAGACGTCTATCATCGCAATCTTTCATGATGCCCGGCCCCGCGCCGGGCTGGGCGGCCACTTCCAACGGTTGGAAGTGGCCACTTCCATTTTGGCCAGAACACTTCGAGGGGACATGATCGACACGAAAGACCAGACGCCGGTGATGACGCTGAAGCAAGCCGCCGCCTACTTGCAGATCTCGAAGGCGCACCTGTCCAACGTGATCAACGGCAAGGTCGAAGACGTGCCGCCGCTCCGCTGCTTCCGGATTGGGCGGCGCATCCTGATCAGACGCGAATGGGTCGAGGAGTGGATGGAATCCGCCAACCTGGAGGCGATCCGGTAATGGTAGTATTCGGGTCGTGCCAAGAGTCAACGCCTTCGACGCAGGAAAGAGGCAAGAAAGTGCGTCGAAAGCGTTTCCAGAAAGGCAGCCTGCAGCCGCGCAAACATGGGCGGCATCGCGTGTGGGTTGCCTCCTGGTGGGAAGACGGCAGCCGCCGGTCCAAGGTGCTCGGTTTGTGCTCGAAGATGACGAAGGGAGAGGCGGAGTCCGCGCTGGCGACGATTCTCCAGCCGATCAACGAGGGCACGTCGCGCGGGCCCAGGCCGGTGTACACGTTCGAGCAGTTCACCAAGGACGTGTACCTGCCGTTTTGCCGCCGCAGTTGGAAGGAATCAACCGCAGGTACGTCGGAGCAGATCGTCCAGAAACATCTCGTCCCCGAGTTCGGGCCGGATTTGCTCCACACCATTCGCCGGGATCAATTGCAGGATTTCCTCGACCGGAAGGCCACGGAGTTGTCGTTCAGCGTGGTGGCCCATCTGCGGTGGTTCCTGAACGGGATCTTCAAACTCGCGTTGTCGGACTCCATCATCTCAGGGAATCCGGCGGCCGAGTTGAAGGTCCCGAAGAAGTGCCAGCCCGGACGTGCGATGCGTCCGCTCACAGAAGAGGAGGTAAACACGTACCTGGAGGCGTTCGGCCTCCGGGAGAAGCTGATCGCAAGGCTCGCGATCTTCGAAGGCATGCGCCCGGGCGAGATCCTGGCCCTCCGGTGGAAGTCGGTGGACGACGGGATCATCCGGGTGGAGCAGCGCGTCTACAAGCGGGTGTTCAACACGCCGAAGAACGGCAAGACCCGCGAAGGCGCGATCTCCGACGGCACACTCGAGTCGTTGAAGCAGTGGGCCGAACTGGCGCAGGATCCGACTCCGGATGGATTCTTGTTTCCGTCCGAGAAGGTCAGCACTCCGATTTCACTCGACAACATCTGGCGGCGGAACATGTGTCCCGTGCTGGAGAAGATCGGGATGGAGTGGGCCACCTTTCAGGTGCTGCGCAAGACCAACGCCAGCCTGTCGAAGAAGGCGGGTGTCGATCCGAAGGTCGCCTCCGACCAGAGGGGCCACGGACTCGGCGTCAGCCTGGAGGTCTACACCAGCTCCGACCTGGAGCAGAAGCGAGCCGCACTTCGGGCCCTCGAAGCCGCCGTACGGCGGAAGAGAAAGCCCCGACAGAAATCGCTGTCAGAATTGGCGAAGTCGGCTTAATGGAGTAAACGGAGTAACAAGGAATTGGTGGGTTATCCCAAATTGGCTGTAAGTGCTAGAAAACATGGAGCGGGAGACGGGACTCGAACCCGCGACGTCCAGCTTGGGAA
>CAYWQS010000066.1:0-15181 GCA_964460395.1 uncultured Solibacteraceae bacterium
GGATAAGCGCTGAATGCATATAAGCGCGAAACCTTCCCCAAGATGAGATCTCCCAACCGTCAGGTAACAAGGGCCCTGGTAGACGACCAGGTTGATAGGCCGGGTGTGTAAGTGCAGCAATGTATTGAGCTTACCGGTACTAATAGCCCGTTCGGCTTGACCATGAGATTTCCATCCTGCATCGGGCCGATTCTGATCGATTCCGTTCGCAACCGTAGCGGTTGCCCGTCAATAGCAGTTCCCCAAAGCTCAGACCAGTTTTGGGTGACCGTAGCGAGAGGGTCCCACCCGTTCCCATCCCGAACACGGAAGTTAAGCCTCTCAGCCCCGATGGTACTGCGTGCGCGAGTGCGTGGGAGAGTAGGACGTCGCCCAATTAAACCCAACGAAGGCCCCGGTTTCCGGGGCCTTTCGTGTTTCTCCACCTTTCCCCATGCGAGTGCTTGTCACCGGCGCTAGCGGCTATATCGGTGGCCGGCTGGTCCCGCGGTTACTCGCGGCCGGACACTCTGTCCGATGTTTGGCGCGCACGCCCAAGAAACTGGCGGAACTGACCTGGGCCTCCGATCCGCGCGCAGAGCTGGTCCAGGACGACCTGTCGGATGATCATCGCCTTTCCGGCCTGATGGAAGGCTGCGAAGCGGCATACTATCTCGTCCACTCGATGATCTCCGCAGGAGCGGACTACGCCCGGCAGGACCGCCTGCTCGCCCGCCGGTTCGGCTCTGCCGCCCGCGCCGCGGGCGTGTCACGAATCCTTTACCTGGGCGGGCTGGGCGAAACCGGCCCTCATCTCAGCCGGCATCTGCAGTCCCGCCGCGAAGTGGAGCAGGAACTGGCGGGGAGCGGCGTGCCTGTCACGGTTTTCCGCGCGGCAATGATCATCGGCTCCGGATCCGCTTCGTTCGAAATTCTCCGGTACTTGGTGGAGCGGCTGCCCATTATGTTGACGCCCCGCTGGGTGAGTACGCCTTGCCAGCCCGTGGCTGTCCGGAACGTCATCGAGTACATGCTGGCGGCGCTTGACGCCCCCGCCACGACCGGGCGAACGTTTGATATCGGCGGACCAGAGGTGCTGCCCTACCGCGAGATTATGCAAATCATGGCGGAAGAACTGGGATTGTCGCGCCGTTGGATTGTGCCCGTGCCGGTGTTGACGCCAACCCTCAGCTCGTACTGGATTCACCTGGTTACGCCACTCTCCCACCGCATCGCGCGCCCACTGGCGGAAGGACTTCGGAACCCGGTGGTCTGCCGGGAAAACGAGATTCGCAGGATCCTGCCGCAGCGGCTGTTAACCGTCAGAGAGGCGATTGCCGCCGCACTGCGGAAGGTTGCGACGAACGAGGTAGAAACGCGCTGGTCGCTGGCCGGTCCCATCCCAGGGGACCCCGATTGGGCTGGGGGAACGGTGTTCCGGGACGCTTGGAGCCGGGAGATCCAGGCCCCAGCCTGGGCCGTGCACCGCGCCGTTTGCCGAGTGGGTGGCGGGCACGGTTGGTATGCGGCGGATTGGCTGTGGAAGATCCGCGGTTTGATGGACCAGTTGGTGGGCGGGCCTGGGCTGCGCCGGGGCCGGCGCGATCCGGAACGCGTGACATACGGGGAGGCACTGGATTTCTGGCGGGTTACGGCGATTGAGCCCGAACGCCGGCTGTCCTTGCGTGCGGAAATGAGGCTTCCCGGCGAAGCGTTACTCGACTTCCGCATTGAGCCAGCAGGGGCCCACTGCGTTCTGCATCAAACCGCGCTCTTTCAGCCTCGCGGCCTCTTTGGACTGCTCTATTGGTATGCCGTCCTCCCGCTGCACAACATCGTGTTCCGCGGCATGCTAAACGGCATCGAACGCGAAGCAATGCGCATCGCTGCCCAGGAAGGTGTCTTACGCTGAACGCCCTACCGCCTGCCTGTCCCCTCCTTCAACTCCAGCGTGCGGTTCACCCGCGGAGCGGAAAATCTTTCCACCAGGCCGCTGGGCCAGTGGACGGTGATCTCCGCGCTGGTGGCGTCTCCCAGCCCGAAATGAACCCGATGGTCGTTGGACGAATAGAAGCTGGCCTGCGATAAGACTGCCTTCGCCTGGGTACGGTCGCCATACCGGATGGTTACCTTGGCGCCAATGGCAGCCCGGTTCGATTTCGTGCCCTCGAGCTTCAGTTGCAGCCAGTGGCCCCGTGACGGGTCGCGATCGTTGCGCAACACGGAAGGCACATCGTTCCGGTTCCACAGAACGATATCGATGTCCCCGTCGTTGTCCAGGTCGCCGAAGCCGACGCCGCGCGTCGAGTTCTTTTCCAGCATGGCCGGTCCGGCTTCTTCTACCAGTTGCTCGAACTTGCCTCCGCCCAGATTGCGGAACAGCATGGGCGGTGTGCGGTAAGGGTAGGCAGGCAGCGCGGCTTCGGTTTCCGGATACACGCAACCGGTCCCAATGAAGATATCGGGCAGTCCGTCGTGGTCGAAATCGTAAATGCCGGTGCCCCAGCCCACCCGGCGCGTCTCAACGCCGATACCCGCTTTCAGCGTCACGTCGCGGAACATGCCCTCCCCATCGTTGAGGTAGAGCACATGCGTGTCGTCGGCGAAATGCGTCTTAAAGATGTCGAGCCGCCCGTCCAGGTTCACGTCGCCTACGCCCAATCCCATGCCGGCTTGCTCCATGCCGTCGTCGTTCAAAGCGATACCGCGTTCAATCCCCTCTTCGGTGAACGTGCCATCTCCGTTGTTGCGGAAAAGCAAGCTGGGCGTGGAGTCACACGCCACGTAGATGTCCTGCCAGCCGTCTTCGTCGACGTCGAACGCGATCGCTGTCATTCCGAAGCTTTTATTGAACTTCGCGATGCCAGCCTTCTCGCTCACGTCTTCGAACGTGCCGTCCCCGCGATTGTGATAGAGCCAGTGCCGGGCGGTCTTGAGACCCCGAGGGCCGCAAGACACGGGAACGCCCTTCCAATTGCAATTCGGATTCTCTCCCGGCTTGGGTGTATTCTTCTGATCGAACTCCAGGTAATTGGAAACGAACAAGTCGAGATGTCCGTCTCGATCATAGTCGATGAAGGTCGCCCCGGAACCCCACTTGGGCAGCTTGGGCGCCGGGTCGTCCACCAGCCCGGCAGCTTTCGTGACATCGGTGAAGGTCCCGTCTCCGTTGTTGCGGTAGAGCACGTTCTGGCCCCAGTAGGTGACAAAGAGATCCAGGTGGCCATCATTGTTGTAATCGGCCACAGTGGCGCCCTGCGCCCAACCAGGCTCGTGCCAGAGCCCTGCCTTCTTCGTCACATCTTCAAACTTCAGGTTGCCGAGATTGCGGTACAGGCGGCTCACCGCGTCCGGCGGAGGGTTCTCCAGCTTGGTGCCAACCACCAGGAAGACATCCAGGAGTCCATCGTTGTCGTAATCGAATAGCGCCACGCCGCCCGACGAGGTCTCGATCACGTAGTCGCTGCGATCCGTGCCCCCGTAATGGAGCACCTGCGTAATGCCAGCTTCTTTGGCGATGTTGGTGAACTTGGAGTGCCAGGGCAGGCCCGACGCCTTCGGCTTCGCCTGCGGCTGTACGCCACGGCTGGCGATGCCCTGCGCCCACCCAGGCGCGGCCAAGAGACAAAGAGACAAGAGAATGCGCATGAATTCAGCGGAGGCCCGGCCACCCCTCTGCATTCATGCTAACGCGGCTGGGGACCTACGCCTTTTCGCCCTCGCCTTCCGGGGCCTCTGTGAAGGATTGCAGGGCCAGGTAGCTGGGACCGTACCGCTGGATGTGCTCCATCTGCTTGTCGAAGATGTCGAAGTGCGATTCCTCATCGCTCACCAGCGCCTCGAAAATCTGCTTGGAAGCCGCGTCGGCGTTGGCGCTGGCCTCCAGGGCCATTTTGTTGTAATCGGCCGCACTCTGCTCTTCCATCTGGGCGGCTTTGGCCAGCATCTGGGCGGCCTCCTGGATAGGCGCTACGGGGCCTGCCAACTCCATCTTCACGTCGCCCTTGAGGAACAGAATCCGTTCGGCCAGTTTTTCCACGTGGCCCATCTCCATGATGGCGATTCGCTTGAAGAGGTTCGCCAGCGGAGCGAATCCCTGGTCGTCGAGGTGGAAGTGGAAGTACATGTACTGGTGGACCGCCTGCAATTCGTCGGCCACGGCTTTGTTCAAAAGTTCAATACTTTTGGTCTTATCCATAGAATCCTCGCCCTTTCTATGTATCAGGTTTGCGCCTCTGCTGCCCTCGGGTTTCGCCTATGGGTGATATTTTGAGAACCATGAATCGCCGGAGCTTTCTGTGGATGAGCGGATTGTCGGCCGCGCAGCGCGCCTTTTCGGCCTTTGCTTCGCGTCCGAACATCGTGGTGGCGCTCTGCGACGACTTGGGCGCGGGTGACCTGGGCTGCGCGGGCCATCCCTGGATTCGCACACCCAACCTGGACCGCTTTGCCTCCGCTGGGATTCGCTTTACGGACTTCTACTCCACTTCGCCAGTGTGTTCCCCCTCGCGCGCAGGCCTGCTGACAGGGCGCACGCCGAACCGCTGCGGAATCTACGACTGGATCAACGAGGAAAGCCCCGTGCACCTGCGCGCGGACGAAACCACGCTTGCCACGCTCCTGCGCGAGCAGGGCTACGCGACCTGCCTCTCGGGCAAATGGCACCTGAATGGTGCGGCGGATGTGCAGGGCCCCACCTCGCCCGCGACGCACGGCTTCGACCACTGGTTCGCCACACAGAACAATGCCGCGCCATCGCACGAAAACCCAGTCAATTTCTACCGCAACGGCGCCACGGCCGGCGCTTTAACCGGATTCTCCGGCGACCTGATCGTAGGAGAGGCCACGCGCTGGCTCAACAGTCTTCCGGCGGACCGGCCTTTCTTTCTGATGCTCACCTATCATGAACCGCACGAGCCGGTTGCCTCCGCTCCCGATCTGGTGGCGCAGTATCCTCGTGCCACAAAGAAAGGCGAGGCTCTGTATTACGCCAACGTGTCGCAGGTGGACCGTTCCTTTGGCCGCCTGCTACAAGTGCTGGAGCAGCGCGGTGTCCGTGAGAATACCTTGGTGCTGTTCTCGAGCGACAACGGACCGGAATGGCTCAACCGCTACCCTGCGGCCTGGCGTTCACACGGCACGGCGGGCCTGCTGCGCAGCCAAAAGCTGTCACTTTATGAAGGGGGCATCCGCGTGCCAGGATTATTGAACTGGCCCGCACGCGTCCGTCCGCACCAGATTGTGCAAACTCCGGTTGGCGCCATTGATCTCTTGCCTACCCTCTGTGAGATCACCGGGGCGCGCCGCCCGGCTAAACCGCTCGATGGCGTGAGCTTCGCGCCACTGCTGGAAGGCCGCTCCTGGCAGCGTTCCCGCCCTCTGCACTGGCACTACTGCAACACCATCGATCCGCCGCGAGCCGCTCTGCGCGACGGTGATTGGAAATTGCTGGGTTTTGCCGCCAAAGACCAAGGACGCCGCGCGGGGGGCGGCTTCCGCATCCAGGATCTGCCGCGCGTGAAAGACGTGGCACTCGAGCGCTACGAACTGTACAACCTGCGTGACGATCCCCGCGAAAAATACGATCTGGCCGCGGCCGATCCGGAACGCGTCCGAGTTCTCTCGGCCAGGCTGAGAGTGATCGATGATGAGGTTCGCGCGGAGGCCCCACCCTGGCGCGAGGCGAACGCATGAACATCACGCGGCGTGACTTTTTGGCCACCGGGGCCGTGACCCCTGCCGTGGCGCAGACTGGTTCGAGCGCAGCGCCCGTTCTCCCTGCCTGGACCGCCCGCTGGATCTGGTATCCGGAGAATCGCACCCTCCCTGGCACGTTCGTGCTGTTCCGCCGCGAATACACCATCACGGGCGCTGCGCCTGTCGAGGCGCAGGCCTGGGTCACGGGCCAATCGAAATACGCACTCTTCCTGAACGGCAAGATGATCTCGCGCGGCCCTGCGCCCTGCGATCCCCGCTATTGGGATGCCGATCCGGTGGATTTGGCTCCGCATCTGAAGCCTGGCGTGAACGTACTGGCCGCCATCGTCTGCATCTACGGCTACGGGGAGGGAACATGGATCCCGCCCAGCCCGCCGGGCAGCGGAAATTACGGCCAGGGACTGTTGTTTGAAGCCCCTTCGCTTGGTTGGAGGTCCGACACCTCCTGGCAAGCGCACCGCAGCCGCTCCTGGAAAGCTGGCAGCCCGCCGCGCTGGTATTTGCGTGCTCTGCAGGAGCAGTTCGACATGCGGCAGTGGCCAGAGGGCTGGCTTTCACCGGGTTACCGTGGACCAGGCTGGAAAGCAGCGCGTGAATCCTCCACGCCTCCGGGCCAGCCCAACCTCACGGAGCGCCCGCGGGGAGGCGCGCCTCCTGGCTGGACGCTGCAGCCTCGCAGTGTGCCCCCTCTGGTGGAGACTCGCGTCCCGGCCATGCGCATCATCGAGTCAGGTTGGGTGGATTGGAACATCGCGCCCGAGGAATATTTTGAATGCTTCCCCGACGGCGCCTTTACCGAAACCAGGACCGGCGCGGACGGCAAGTTTCCGTTCCTCGTGCCGGCCACCGGCAAGCGATCCTTCGCCGTGACCTGCGAGTTTGGGGAAATGCAGGTGGGTTACCCTTACGTCCGCCTGCGTGCGCCCGCCGGCGCCATTGTCGAAATCCTATTCGTGGAGAAACAGGAGCCCGGCAAACTTCTGCTGCGCACCCATCCGCGCTTCGGCCAGTGGGTCCGGCTCATTACCCGCGAGGGCATGAACGAATTCGAGGCCTTCGAATACGAGGGGATGAAACAGATGCAACTGCTGGTGCGCAACGCGCAGCGGCCGGTCGAGATTCTGGAAGCGGGTGTCACCGCCAAGCGCTATCCGTGGCCGCACGAATGCGACCTGCGGATCTCGGACGCGGCGGTCCAGCGGGCCTGTGACGCGTCGCTGCGCACGCACCATCTCACCGCACTCGACACCGTGGTCGACAACCAGATCCGCGAGCGCCA
Organism: uncultured Solibacteraceae bacterium; assembly: GCA_964460395.1. GTDB lineage: Bacteria > Acidobacteriota > Terriglobia > Bryobacterales > Bryobacteraceae > CAYWQS01. The sequence continues at coordinate 6,977 of CAYWQS010000066.1, forward strand.
GCAGTACGCCGGCGATCTGGATCATCCGAAGCTGGCTTCCTACTACGCGCACGGCGAGTACCGGCAGGCGGCCCGCATGTTCCGCACGTATACGCAGGGCCAGAACCGCGAAGGCTGGTTCATGGACTGCTTCCCGGCCAACGACCGTTGCCAGCGGCTCTACCAGAAACACCTTGGCCTGACCGAATGGGGCCCGATCCTGGACCATTCCCTGCAACTGGGCATCGCGCTGGCAGACCATTACCTCTTTACTGCTGACCGCGGCCTGCTCGAGGAAGTCTACCCGCGTCTGGAGAAGTTCGACGCTTTCCTGCGCAGCCACTTGGAAGGCGACGGCCTGCTTCCTGTCGAGCCCTGGACGTGGAATTCGGTTTGGATCGACCACATTGGCTACCGCGTAGAGCAAGACAAGCACGCCGCGCTCAATCTTTATTACGCGGGTTTTCTGCAGGCGATGCAGCGCATGGCGGGCTGGTTGGGCCGGACCTCCGATGCGCGTGCTGTGGCCGCCCAAATCATCGAGCGCGTGCGAGCGTCCTACTGGTCGCCGGAACTGCGTGTGTTCGTCGATAATTTGCCGCGCCTGGCTCGCGACGGCGGGCCGCGCCTTCATGCGCGCACACTGTCCATGGGCTTGCTGTTCGGGGCCGCTCCGGACGAGGCGCCCTCCGTCGAACTGCTCGAATCCATGCGCAACGTCGGTATGAATTACCCGCTGAATGAGATCTGGCGGCTTTGGGCGTTAGGCCGCGCGGGCCGCGCCACTGCTATCGTCCGCGAACTGCGTGAGCGCTGGGTGAATTTACCCTCCGTTCTCGAAACCGGCACCTACGCGGAGTTCTGGGACCCGAAACCAAGTTCCAGCGGTAACGTGTGGTGCCAAAGCAATCCCGTTCCGCTGATTGCGGCCTACCAGATCCTGTTGGGCCTCCGGCCCGTCGCGCCGGGGTTTCGGCAATACGAGGTGCGGCCGCAACCGGCCGGCATCGCATCATTGAGCGCGACCGTTCATACCGTGCCGGGCCCAATCACTCTGCAGATAACGAGCGGAAGCGGCGGGTATCAAGTGCGTTGGACCGCCCCGCCCCGCGCCATGGGCGTCCTGGTCGTGCCTGATGGCGCCCGAGTCTCGGGTCTGCCAGCCGGCGTTGGTTTCGAACCGGGCCGCGATCCGCGCACCCGCCGCGCCCTTATGCCTACATCCGCAAAGGAGCAGGAATGGCTTTTCGACGTGCAATCTGCCTGATGGCTCTCTTTGCACTGTTGCCGGCGCAGGAACCGCCCCCGGGAATTGGTGTGGCTCGCACCATGCATTTGCTGGCGAGCAGCCGCCCGGACTACCGGCGCCCGGTGAAGGTGCTCTTCTATGGCCAGTCCATCACCAAGCAGCACTGGTGGAAACTCGTGGCCGCCAGTCTCCGGCAGCGCTATCCGCTGGCTGATCTGCAGATCGTCAACCGCGCCATTGGCGGCTTCTCGACGCAATACCTGAAGCGCACTGTGGAACACGATGTCTGCAACTACTATCCCGATCTTGTTCTGTTCCACGTCTACGGCAGCCAAAACGAGTATGAAGGGATCATTCGGCTCATCCGCAGCCGCACCACGGCAGAGATCGCCTTGCAGACCGATCACGTTTCCGGCAATCCGGAAGCCCGCGAGCGCCAGGACAAACACAGCTATGAGTGGCTGAAGTCGCTGGCGCAAAAGTACGGCCTCGAGTGGGTGGAGATCCGCCGCCCCTGGTACGAATACCTGCAACGGTTCGGGCTGCAGCCCCAGGCACTGCTGACCGATGGCGTGCATCTCAACGATCAGGGCAACTGGCTGCTCGCCGAACTGGTAAAACGCCAGCTGGTTTACCAGCCGGATCTGCCTGTGCCAGACACGGTGCGCGACTATGTTGTGGGCCGCGATGTCCACTGGCAAGATGGGCGTCTCTCGCTGGAATTCGACGGCAACCGCGTGGAGTTGCTCACCTCCACCGCAGACCGTCAGCCCTATGGCCGGGCTCGTATCCAGATTGACGGCCGCCCGCCCTCCGGCTTCCCCGAACTCTACGCCTTTGAACGGCCCAGCGATGGCGCCGGTCCGGACTGGCCCCTGTTCATCCACATCGGTTCTGAAGCGCCGCTTGCGGTGGAGGACTGGTTCTTGACAGTTACGGCCGTGAACCCGGCACACAGCGAAATTCGCTTCACTCTGCGCGGGTCGAAGACGGGTTCCGATGGCGAAGGGGTGAGTTCGCAGCGCTTCGTTTCCCGATCCCGCCGGGTCACCATCGAACCGGCAGACTGGCACTTCGAAAGGGCCTATCAACTGCGGCAGGTGCCGCTGCCCGTTGGTTACGAAGCGCGGTTTCGCGTCCTCGGTCTTTTTGCCGATGTTTACGAACCGCCACGTGTGGACGACCGGACTCGCGAATACGCCACTGTCGTCGCGTCCGGACTGGCAAATACCCGGCACCGCTTAGAGTTGGTGGCGGAGACGGTGGAGTCCCCGCCTGTCTTCGCCATTCGCGTCTATAATCCTCCGCTCAAGCCGTCTCCAACGCGATAATCGTGTCCACCGGGTCGCGCCCCGCCATCGGCAGGCGCACCAGATGTCCTCCTTCGGTGGTTTCGATGGCAACCGGAGCGCCGCTCCCAAGCACGGATGCTTTCCGCACGGGCATGGGCAGTCGCGGAATCGCCAGCAGCGGGTCCGGCCAGTCCAGCACGTGCAAGAACACCTTGCCTTGCTTTTGCGTGGTGACACCCCAAGGACGAGGCGGTAGCGGTCCGCCGCGTGTCCCGTAGATCGAATCCCCGTTCCGGTGAAGCCATTCGCCCATTTGTCTCAGCCGCTCGGTAAACTCCGGCTGGATGGTGCCGTCTGGTTTGGGCCCCACGTTCAGCAGGAAGTTGGCATTGTTGCCGGCAGCCTTCACGAGGTATTGAATCAGCTGCTCGCGGCTCTTATAGCGTTTATCATTCGCGTTGTAGCCCCAGGCTCCGCTGATGGTTTCGCAGGTCTCCAGCGGCAGGTTGCCGATCTTCGCTTCGCCGCTGAAGCCCGTGGTGTTTTGTCCCGGCAGATCCTTCTCGAACATTTGGAAGTCTTCGCCCTCAAACGGCGCCAGATGATGATTGTTGCCCACCAGCGCGTGCGGTTGCAGTTTGTGAATCAGGTCGTAGGTACGGCGCAGCCGCCAGTCGGCGTCTTTTTTGTCCCAAATGCCGTCGAACCAGATGCCGGCGAGCTTGCCGTAACTGCCACTCAGCAATTCGGTCAACTGCCCGTCCATAAAATCCAGGTAACGGTTGAAGTCGCCGGATTCGGGCCGGCCCGAGGCTTGCCCCGTCCGCCCGCGCGGATAGTAGTCGGGATGATACCAGTCCAGATGTGAGTGGTAGAAGAACAGCGGCATTGACTGCTTCTGGCATTCGTCCGCCAGCATCTTCAGCGCATCTCTCTTGTAGGGTGTCGCATCCACGATGTTCCACTTCGACAGTTTCGAATGCCACATGGCGAATCCGTCGTGATGTTTCGACGTGATGGTGATGTAGCGCATGCCGGCCGCTTTTGCGAGCGCCACCCACTCGGCAGGGTTGTAAAGCGTGGGGTTGAACTTCGGCGGCAGTTCCCTGTACTGCTCGATCGTCATCTTGTCGTTGTTCATCACCCACTCGCCCTTGCCCAGGACGCTGTAGACACCCCAATGGATGAACAGGCCGAACTTTGCGTCCTGAAACCATCGCCGGGCCTCGATGTTCTCCGGAGCGGGCTTGTAGGGTTCCGCTTGCAGGCGGGGCACAGCCGCCATCGCGGCGGGCGCCGTCAACATTTCTCTGCGGGTCATGCGGTCAGCTTCTCCACTTCACTTCTGTCGTCTTGCCATCGCCGGCCATATTGCCGCCAAAGGCGCGCAACCGGAAACTGGCTCCGTCGGCGCGCAGGCGGGCCTCCACCCAGCCCACCGGCTCCGAGTCGCGGAAATTGTATCCCACTGCGGGCAGGTTAATGAGATGAATCCCTTCCCAGGTTTCGTAACTGTAGACATGCGAGTGCCCGAACAGCACGGCTTTCACCTGGCGGCGCGTCTTGACGATATCGAACAGCCGTGGCGCGTCCAGCAACTCGCCGTCGTTATCCCCGAGCGTGTGGTGCACAATCACCAGCGCCGGCTTGCGCGAGGCGTCCAGGCTGTCGGCCAGCCAGAGCCGCTGAGCCTTGCCCAGGAGCCCCGGTGTCGAGTCGGGCAGCACCAGCGAATCCAGCACCAGCAGGCGCACTGGCCCGGCGTCGAGATCGAGGACGTGCCGGTTCTTTAATGGCTGCGCGCCCTTCTGTGCCGCTCCGAAGGCGGCCAGGAAGTTGTCGCGGTGGTCGTGGTTGCCCAGCGCCATCGCCACAGGGCACTGGCCCAAAACCGGCGCCAGCAGGCTCTTGAGCGCCTGGTAGTCACCCGGTTGTCCGTTCAGCCGCGCCAGGTCGCCTGAAATCAAAGCCCCTTCGGGCTTCCACTCCGCGATTTGGGGCACGATCTTGCGCAGATTCTCCACCGGGCGGAAGCCGCGGTATTCATTGGCGGCGTCAGCGGGAATGTGGGTGTCGGAAAACAGCGCCCAGCGGGCTTCGGGCCCCTGGGCGCGCACGCTCAGCGCCGCGGAAAGGCTCAGCCCGAACTGGCGGCGCGTCATCCGGGGCAGGGAAACGGCAGGCATAACGTCATGGTAGTGCACCTGCCGATAATGAGTTGACGTGCCCGCACTGCTCTTCCTCTTGCTGTTGGCCGCCCAGCCAGCCGCCCATGCCTACCATACCCTGGCCTCGCCCGACGGCCGGCTGGCGGTGACGCTCACCGAGCGTGACGGCGAACTCTACTTGCGAGCTACCTATGCCGGGCGAGGCTTCCTGCTGGACTCGCGGCTGGGCATCGATGGCGTGCGCCCGGACTGGGCGCGGGCGCGCGTCCGCCGGGAGCGCGTCCGTTCTTTCTGGACTCCCCTTTATGGTGAGCGCGCGCGCATTCCCGACCGCTACCAGGCCCTCTGGCTCACCACCCCTGAACTCATCCTGGCGGTCCGCGCCTATGACGAAGGCTTGGCCTTCCGCTACGAGTTCACGGCCCAACGGCCGGACTCGATAGCCGGCGAAAGCACCGTATTCCGCTTCCCGGCCGGCACCTTCGCCTGGGAAGAATATGGCACTGAAGGCGAATACAACCGCGTCCCCTATGACGAGATCAAGGACAAGTGTGAGCGGCCCCTGACCCTCGAATTCCCGGCGGGTTTCTATGCTTCGCTGCTCGAGGCGCAGCAGAGCGGCTGGCCTCGCATGCTGCTCGCTCCGTTTGATGAGGGCGGCATCACGGTGTTCCGCGAGGGGCCCATCCGGCTGCACGAGACCGGGGCCAGCCCATGGCGCGTGCTGTTGGTGGGCGAATTTCCCGGCGACTTGCTCGAGCACAACTACCTGGTCTTGAACTTGAATCCTCCCGCGCAGGGCGATTTCTCCTGGGTTCGGCCCGGCAAGGTGATTCGAGAAGTCACATTATCGACTGCCGGTGGCAAGCGCGCGGTGGATTTCTGCCTGCGCCGGGGCCTGCAATTCGTGGAATACGATGCCGGCTGGTACGGCCACGAATATGATGAGGACGCCGATGCCACCACAGTATCACCTGATCCGGAACGCATCAGGAATATCCCGGACCACGGGGGGCTGGACCTGCCCGAAGTGATCCGGTACGCACGGGAGAATGGCATTGGCGTGTTGCTCTACGTGAACCGCCGCGCACTCGAACGCCAGTTGCCCGTCCTGCTGCCCTTGTATCGCGAATGGGGCGCGGCAGGCATGAAGTTTGGCTTTGTGAACGTTGTTGGACAGGACTGGGCGCGCTGGCTGCGCGATGCCGTGGCGTCCGCCGCCCGGCATCAACTGATGGTGGACGTGCACGACAGCTACCGCCCCAGCGGGCTCTCGCGCACCTGGCCGAACCTGATGACGCAGGAGGGAGTGCGCGGCAATGAACACATGCCTGCGGCCCGGCACAACGTCACGCTGCCGTTCACACGGGCGCTGGCCGGAGCCTACGATTACACCATCTGCTGGAATTCGCCCCGCCTCCGGACCACTCGCGCCCACCAGATGGCGCAGAGCGTGATTCACTACAGCCCCTGGCAATTCCTGTTCTGGTACGACCGGCCAGAAGAGATTCAGGAGGAGCCCGCACTCGATTTCTTCCGCGACTTGCCCACGGTTTGGGATGAAACCCGCGTGCTGGCTGGCGCAATTGGCGAATACGCCGCCCTCGCTCGCCGAAAAGGGCACACCTGGTACCTGGGCGCGATCACCAACGAGGAAGCGCGTACGCTGCGGCTGTCCACCACCTTTCTGGACGGCCCGGCGCAGGCCACGCTGTATTGCGACGGCGCCCGCCCCCGCGACGTCCACATCGAACAACGAACTCTGAGCAAAGACCGCCCGCTGGAACTGGCGCTGGCTGCCAGCGGTGGTTGCGCCGCCGTGCTACGGCCCCTCCAACGGCCTTTCCGTCTGCCTTCGTTCTCCACAGCGCCTTTTAAGAAGAGAAAACAAACCGACTGACGTCTGCAGTACCTCGGTTGCTGGAAGGCTGGAGAAACCAGACGGAGTCTGCGCGGGCTCGAACTTGCAACGCCTCTGCCTCTGCACTGCCAGGTCAACTTGCCGTGCCAGCTACGGTCATGGAGCGAGTCCGGGTCAGGCCGAGAGATACTCCGCCGCCCGGCGCGGCGATTCCAAGACTCAGGCCCAACCCGACGCACTTGTATTCCACCACGTAAGGCCGGTCCAGCGAGGGCCGTTGGATCTTCACGGGCTGCAGCGAAATCGTGCCCTCCGCGGCAACTCCGTAGGCCACCGAAAGAGATCCGTCAATGGCCAGCCCCGCTGGCCATTGACCTTGTGCGAGGCCCTCCCAACCCGACATGTAGCCGGCTTCTGGTGTCCCCTGGGAGACTCCAATCGCCACCGATCCCTGTAGCTCCGCATAGGTGCCGATAGCAGTGGTTGAGGTGTCAAACAGGCAGAAACAATGGTGCCTCAACCCTGCGACGCCGATCGAGGCTTCGGCTCCCGCCCCGGCGCCAGCTTCCGCGCTAATGCCAATTCCTATAGTGAGCGGGCCGAGCCTGGACTCGGCAAACCGGAGCACGCCGCCAATCAAGGGAAAGAACCGGTCGATGCCATCCGAGATCTGCTGGCTGTTGCTCCGCCGGGCTCGGGCAGGCATGACGACGTCTCTCGCGAACTGTCCCTTGGTGTGAGGCGTCTGAAACGGAGCGAGTAATTCTGAGAGCGGCGCGCACAAACGCTTGCGCTTGTCGGCTTCCTCCTGAACCCGGACGGCAATCTGGCGGGCCAGTTCCTCGCCTTCTTCGCCGCCAGCCATCAGCGTTTCCAGAAAGCCCTGAGCCTGAGGTCCAGTTCCGCTGCGTAGCTTGCTGAGGGCCGCCTGGACTCGCTCCTTGCCTGCTTGGATTGCCTCTTGCGGTGAAACAGGCGGGGCCAATTTAGAGGCAGCGCTTCTCGCCTTGTGGAGGATATTGGAAGTCTTAATTCCGGGATTGCCAAACTTCGGGAGTTGCGGAGGCACGGGGGGTGAATCCTTTCCGGGGTCGTTTCAGGAAATCGGACCGTTCATCCGACACTGAACTAACTTGACTTCAGAGTCAAGGCTAATCTGCGCCCCATTAGAAGACCTGTGCCTCTGAATTCATTAGCTAGGCTCTTGATCGAAAACGGGGGCAGCCCGAGTTCTCAGGATTGATAAAACAATCTTGGGAGAAACGTTTTGATCAACTCTGAGCTGATCTTGGGTCTGCCCGGTTACCAGATTACCGGGATGGAACGCGTCTCTGGGGAGGTGAGGCTACGGGTCCGGCATGCCGGACCCGTAGCCTGCCCCCACTGTGGCGGCATCCGGTTGCGCAGCAAGGGCCGCTGCGACCGCACCCTGCGCCATGAGGATTGGGGGCTGCGGCCTGTCGTCATCGAGCTGGAAGCCCGCAAATTCCAGTGCGGGGAGTGTGGCCGGGGCTTCCGCCAGCGCTTCCCCGGCATCCAGCCCTGGCAGCGCGCCAGCGAGGCCTTCCAGCGCCAGATCTTCCGCTTGCACCTGGACGGCATCAACCGCAGCCTTCTGGGACGCCGCGAAGGCATCGGCGCCGCCACCGTCCAGCG
>CAYWQS010000067.1:0-15176 GCA_964460395.1 uncultured Solibacteraceae bacterium
GAGTTCCGGAGGGCGCGCATCCAGTGACTTGGCGGGGGCCGGACCGGCAGAAGCGAGGAGAGAGGTCCAGAGATGGGACTGGACACAGTGGGTCTCAAAGTCATTGACACGCGCCGGAAACGGGAGTATCGTGCTTCTACCGGTGATTACCGGGTCTTAAAGTGACCTAAGCTCGGGAGTGGAGAGCTGGTGCCCTCACGGATAGGTCGGTACGAGATTGCCGCAGAACTCGGTCGAGGCGGCATGGGGGTAGTCTTCCTTGCCTATGATCCGGATCTGCGCCGGGACGTAGCAATCAAGCTGATCCACCCTCTTGGCGCGGGTAATGAGGAGATTCAGCGCCGGTTCGACGGTGAGGCGAAGGCGAGTGGGCCGCTCCGTCATCCGAATATCGTAAGCGTCTACGACCGGGGCGAGATAGACGGGTATCGGTTCATCGTCATGGAATACGTTGCGGGTGAACCACTTTCCGAAGTGCTGAGCCGCGGGTCTCTTTCCCATGCAAGCCTGCTTCATTACCTGAAGCAGGTCGCGTCGGCTCTAGATTACGCCCACGAGCGCGGCGTGATTCATCGCGACGTCAAGCCCGGAAATATCATCATCCAGGGAGACGGGACCGCGAAGATACTCGACTTCGGCATTGCGAAGGTCATCACAGCCGGCACTGGGTGTACCATCACGGGCTTCCAGATTGGCACTCCGTCTTATATGGCCCCTGAACAAGTCAGGGCTGAACGGGTCACCGGCGCAACTGACGAATGGGCTCTTGCGGTCGTCGCATACGAATGCCTCACTCGGAAGAAGCCCTTTGCGGCTACAGACGACGGACTGGCATATCAGATCTGCCAAGGTGACTTGCCCGAACCCCACGCTGTCGATCCGGGGCTCTCGCACGATCTCTCGCCGGTCTTTTATCGGGCGCTCGCCAAAAGTGCCGAGCAACGCTATTCATCGTGCAGCGAGTTCGTGGAAGGCCTCACGCGGGCGTTGACCGTACCGTCCGTCGAGCGGCACAGTGTGAAACGCATCGCAGGACTGGTTGCTGGCGGCATCGCTCTCGGTTTCGGGCTCCTCGTTAGCTTGTACAGCGCAACTGGCCAGCGGTGGGGTGCAGCGGGGGGCAGTGCGGCAAGGCAGTACTCCAACCAAGCGGTGGCTCCGCCGGCGCTCGCACCATCAGCGGGAGCAGATGAACGCCGAGGCACTGCGGCCCAAACTACGCGGGATATCAACGAACTCGCTGCACAAGGAATTGAGGCAGTCAAGCGTCAGGATTACAGGACCGCACTTGACGCGTTCCTGCAAGTGTATAGAGTAGACGCATCATTTCCGAACGTTGCTAGCCATGTTGCGGGCGCCTACATCAGGCTCAACAGACTCGATGAGGCAGAACCGTTCCTACACCACGCGCTGCGTCAACACCCGGAGGACCATATCGCGCGGTACAACTATGCCTGCTTCCTGACAAAGCGGGCACGGTTCGCGGAAGCTGTCGTTGAGCTCAGGAGATCGCTGCAATCCGGAATGGACCTACTCCCGCTCATGGAAAGCGATCCCGATTTGCGTGCCCTACGCCGAGTTCCCCAGTACGAAGCATTGATCCGCAGCCACAGACGGAAGACACAAGCAGGTTTGAGGTGATGCCATGACATCCACGGTCTCATTCATGAGCGTTCTGATGATCTCCGTTCCACTCGCCATGCAGGGACAGCACAAAGGCGCCAAGGCGATTTTCCTAGATGCCGTCACAGGTGCTCCGCTCGTATCACGAGGCGAAGAGAATCGGGACCCTATTAAACCCAAAGTGCGACACTCGCCTCAGTCCGTGCTCACCACTCCGCATGAGCGAGTCCGAACGCGCACTGGCCTTAGATACTGGCTGCAAACAAAATCCCCGGATGGGCGTCTCGAGCGCGTTGGGGCCGCACGCGTGTTTCATTCCGGAGAAAGAGTACGCCTGCACATTGAGACGAGCGTCGATGGTCGACTCGTAGTATTGCAGAAGCAGGACAGTGGTGACCCAGAGATACTGTTTCCGGACCAACGAATCAGGGATGGCGACGATCGCGTGGTGGCTGGTAAACCGACGGTGATTCCATCCGAAAAAGCGTGGTTCAAGTTCGATGATCGCCCTGGGGAAATCACCCTTTTGCTGATGTTGGTTCCGGATAACGGAGCTGTACGGGAGGTTCCTTCACGGACGATTCCGCAACCGGAACAGCGCACCGCGCAGCAGTATGCGGCAGAGATAACACGTGCCCAGCGGACGAGAGGTCTGGTGGTTGAGGTCGATACGGTCAGCGCTGAACCGGCAACCTATGTTGTCCGGCCACAAGATGGGACGGGAGCCGCTCAAAACAACGTGATCGGAGTCGATATTCGCTTGAATCATCGCCCCTGAAGCAACTGAGTCCAGCGTCCCGGTCTTATGGAGACCCCAGCGTCAGTCAGAGTCGCTCGACTTCTAGGACTCAAGGAGCGGGTTGACGCTCCGATTGCGAGGCTCCGCAATGGCAGCCTGCTTTCAGGGTGTTGCTGCTTAAGGAGGAAACGATGCTGCAATCGGTTGTGAAATGGGTCGCCGTGGCGACACTCTTAGCGGGCTGGCTGCAAGCTGAGAAGACGGCTGAAACGGAAAACAACCCGGCCGCGCTGGACAGGCTGAAAGAGGTTCCTTGCGTATCCAAGACCAGCTCGTGTCCTCTAGAGTTATACCCCCTCCCGCCGGACTTTACGAAACTACTTCAGGAGTCGCAGAAACTCTTTGAGGCCGGACAGTATACGGACGCCCGCACGAAACTTGAGGCAATCCTCCGGGTGCAGCCCGACAACAAGATAGTCCTGTACAACATCGCTTTGTGTTACTTGAAAGCCGGCAACCGCGAAAAGGCGTTAATCTACGAGCGGGCGTGCAGGCCGGGAACCGCACATCCTGCGCAAAAGCAGCTACTGGATGCGCTGGAATATGACATTCTCTATGGCGGTGGCAAAAGAGACCAGACGCCCCTGTCGTTTGATGAGGTGCTCGGGGAGGCTACGGCAGGCAAGTCAACGGGCGGATCCCGTACCGTGCAAAGGAACCCTGTGAGCCGCGCCGACGAAGAAATCAGAATTGTGTGTGCGACTCTCGCCCGGAAGGACCAGCGGCAACTCGCGGACTCGCCGAGCGGGTTGTTCAACATGGCACAATGCGCAGAGTACGAGGGACGTCTGGACGACGCTCGGCGACTCTACGATCAGTACCTCATGCTTGTACCCGAAGCTCTGGACCGCGACAGCGTCGCCCTGAGACTGAGGGAGATTACCACCTTTGCGGAAGACGGTCCTAACGATTCCACTCTAAGGAAAACGTACATCTCGGGTGTGCGCGGGTTGATGACGGGCGCCTTCGCCACCGCAAGCGCGGCCTTCGCCCAGTTGGCGGCGGGGGGGCGTGGCGGGCAAGCGGGCCTGTTGCAAGTGGGACTGCTCTCGCTGTTGTCCGGGCAGCGAATCCAGGCCCGTCAATACCTAGCTGACTTCCTCACACGGGAATCCAACACCGACATGCGGGACTACGTTACCGGACTCCTGGCCAACACTGAACGTGAGAATGTGACGTTCTCTGAGGGTGTCGACGAGGTTCTGAAGCACATTGAAGCCTTCGACTACACAAGGGCGGCAGAGGCGATCGAAACGCCGCTGATCGTCTATCCATTGTCGCCGGTCGCAAACACGCTTGCTGCATTCGTTTATCTGAACACGAACAACTATCCTGCCGCGCGGCGGGCTATGGACATTTTAGCCAGCCAGCAGCGGCCAGTGATGTTCTACAGCGCGGTTCAGAAGCCTGCTGACGACAGGACGCTTCTTGCTCGTGCCAACATCTTCGGGGACCGCATATCCTTTACGCGAAGCGAGCCGGGAAAGGTCTTAGATGACGGGACGCGAGTGCAGGCCCAGGGCGAGGCAGGCCCGCCGGAGCTAATTGACCAGCTCCCAAAAAGCGAGATTCTTCATATCAAGAGTACTGGTTCGGCAATTGTGATCCAGACGAGCAAGGGCGAATGGAAGCTAACTCCTCAGGTTGCATTCTTTCGCCCGACAGCCGGATGGCCTGCGCGAGCGTTCATGAACGACTACGCTGATCTTATCGTTTCGTATATGGACGTGTCGTCGGTCGAACTCGGCGACGAGCATACCAACAGCAGAGACAAGTGGGCGTTGGCAGGCCGAATCGCGATCGCAGGTTCCCTGGCGTACGCTCAGGGAGGGCAAGGGCTGGGCTCTTTCGGCTCCACGACGCAATCTGTCTTCACTGCTTTACGCCTTGCGTCGGCCGCGTTCACTGCAACCCAGGAGTATCGCACGCGCCAGGCACTGCTGAACAATACCATCAACCGATTCTTTTTTCGGCCACTCGTAACTCCCGGTGCCGCACCAGCATTCATGCTTCCCCCGAGTGGGACCGCAACATCGGTCGCTTCCGGAAGTCAAGCGATCACGGGCACCACGGGGGAACAGATTATATGGCAAGAAGGAACGAAGGGGCAAGGCGGGTTTGGAACCGTCGCACTCGACCCGAACGAAATCAGGATCCGGGACGCCAAGAGCGATCGGACGCTTTCGGTTGCATGCCCGACGTTTGCCGCTTCGGTAGCTTCAGATGACTTCTATATCGAGACGCACGACGGCCGACTGCGATTGGCGACAGCCCTGACTTCGTCGACGATTTCCGGCTTGTACTCTCTCCGGCTTCAGCGCCCAGCAAAGCGTATTCCGATCATATCCATACTGTTCACTTCTCGCCGACAAAGAGAATTCTTCCGGGAATCTGCAGAAAGACACTGCAACGCCCTTCCAGCACGTGTCTACTCGTTCGGGAGCAAGTGGAGCTTCAAAGGTCCCCTTAAGGCCGACTCGGCAGAAACCGTACCACCGTGCGAAAAGATCCGAAGGCTAAAGGTCGGTGTTGCAACCCTGCCGAGGACATACGAGGTGGTCGGTGTTCTGAACATCGAAACAGAGAACAAGGACGAAAGGCGAGTTTTAAACGCAGACCCAACGGGCGCTCTGCGAATCGGCTACAGAATGTCGCAGATGTGTTCCGTGCCGCTGGAGCAGCAATGATGGTGACTCGCATTCTATTTCTGCTGCTCGCGATGGCTGGCGTCGCAGGAGCCGCGACGCTTACTGGCCGGCAGGTACGCTACGCCGCGGGCAGTCTGCCGGACATGAAAGCCGGATGTGTGGGACGGTTGGACCTTCGTGACGCGAAGGGATTGTTCTTATCCTGCGGAGGTACGACGGTGCTATGGCCATATGCGAGTATCCGGATCGTTCGGATCATTGATCCTGTGGAGGAACGCCGTTGGTTATTGACGGAGGGTCCGTACCAGCCGCTTACCGATAGCAAACTCAGGCGCGTTTATGTCATGGCAGAAACCACGTTCGGCGCTTCTTGGATGCTCCTGGATTTCCCCTCTCGCTTTGCGAGCAAGTTCGTTGCAGCCATCATAGACATTCAATCGGATCTACGAAGATGAAAAGACGGAACGCGCGGCTTCGCATACTCGCGGGTGTTTTGACAGTAAACGTCACGGTCTGCGCAGCCGCCGGGCCAGCACAGGTTTACCTAGATGCTAGACTGCGCGAGTACCGTCCCGTTATCGTCACTTCGGGGCACCTCGTCTCATTTGACCACAGCGGTTCATTCGATCTCTTTGACTTCGCCAGCGCCAGCGCCAGCGGTCGCATCCGCGTCGATGGGAGCGGCGGGCCGGTGCTGGCCGCTGCGGCGTCGCCCAACAGCACCGGTTTGTTGACCCTCTCTGCAGACCGTGCGCTGAGATTTTGGGATACGTCCTCAGGCCGCCCACTGCAGTGGGTGGAACCGGCAACGAGGGACCGACTAATCTATGCTGCCGTAAGTCTCGACGGGCGGGTCGCGGTCACTCTGTCGGAATCGGGCCGAATCCAGTTGCGGCCGCTTCCTTTCGGGAATCAGCTAACATCCCGCAGTTGGACGAGTCTCGCCGACTCGTCGGCGGGGGCAATCTCTGCGCTTCGGTTCTGCGCCGAGAACATATTGCTAATCGGCACTACTCGTGGCGCGATTTACAGGTGGTCTGCAGAGGAGCGCAGGGCCACAATCCTCCGAGACGCATCTGATTCTCCGATCGTTGCACTTGCGGTGGCGGCGGAATCAAAGCGCTTCGCGGCGGCGGACGGTCGCGGCGTCATCTACATCGGTCACTTCGACGCGGCTGACGTGAGGGAGTTCGCTCGACTCGAGCAATCTGTTCGAACATTGGACACTGACGCGCGAGGAGAGGTCCTGATCGCCTGCACTAGCGGCGCAAATGCAGGCACCGGAGCACACCTCGATGTCGGCACTCTCCCTTGCGCGAGGGTCAGCCCCACTGGGCAAGCAGTCTGGTCAGTGGATGCGGCCGGCAATTTGAATGAATGGCGTGTCTCCATCGACACCGACGGCCAGATCGCCCTCAATCCCGCCGTCAATTTTATGCAGCGCGGATGGAGCGGCGCTGACGAAGTCTTCTCGAACGTACGCACCACTGCCTTCGGTTTGTTTCAGGCGTTCCGAATTGTGCCGACCGTTCTGAACGGCGCCGAATCATACGCATCGCCGAGAATGACAGCACTCCGTTCGCCGCTGTTAGGATTCGCTGACGGGCGAGTCGTAATGGGCGGGAGTGGGCAACAGCCATCCGCATACACGGTTAGCGATTCTCCGATCACGGCACTTGCGTTCGATGCATCGTCAAAGCTGATTGCCGCAGCGGACGCGAAGTGTCGCATTACGTTAGTGAAGACGAAGTCCGACGAGATAACCCAGGTGCTCTCGCTTTCTGAGCGAATCTTTGACTTGCGCTTTTCTTTGCGAAACCCGAAAGTCCTGCTCGCTTATACAGCTTCAGGCGTGACGGTCTTGGACTTGGACCGTAACCGAGTTCTTGGAGCCATCACCGTTTTACCTGGGCTGTCCGGGTGGGTAGTACTATCACAACACGGTCTTTTCGACGGTCCGTCGGTCTTTTGGGACTTTGTGCGTGTACGTTCGACTCCCAGCGAACCGGGAGTTCCTTTGAGTTCAATGATCGAAGATTTCTACACGCCTCAACTGCTTCCGGCGCTTCTTGAAGGTAGGTCCCTCGTGGCGGCGCAGGATGTAAACACAATCGATCGCCGGACGCCGGTTGTGAAACTCGGGGCAGCGCGCCTTCGCGCAGGACCTGGCGCGTCCGACTGGCTCGTTGTCTCGCTTGAAGCCACTGAGGTCGCTCCGGACGGCAGTGCGCGCCGGGGGAGTGGCGTACGCGATTTGCGGTTATTCCGGAATGGCGTTCTCGTTCGAACGTGGAGAGGGGATCTGCCCCTTGAACAGGGCCGGTTTGAAGCACGGACAGCGTTGCGTGTTTCCGACGGGGTACAAAGGTTGTCGGCCTACGCGTTCAACCGCAGTAACGTGAAAGGCTTCGACACTCACCTGGAGGTCACCATCGAGACAGACTCCAGCCGCCCAAAGACATTACACGTTCTCGCTGTGGGCGTGAGCAGGTACGAGCGGTCCGAACTCTCTTTACGGTTCGCTCACACGGACGCAATTTCGTTCGCAGCAGCAATCACGGATTCGATACAAACGACTGGACAGTTTCAACGTGTGAGCAACTATCTCCTCCTGAACGAGGACGCAACGCGTCGTAATATACTCCTCGCATTGCGTCGGCTAGCGGGTGGACCTCGCCCGATCGCTGGCTCTCTTCTACCTCCCGTACTTCAAGATATCGAAGTACCCGGACCCGACGACGCCGTGATGGTCTACTATTCAGGACACGCTGATGTCGTCGGAGGCCAATATCGCCTGCTCCCGCATGATACTCGCATTAAGGTAGTCAATGGTACAGTGCTGGCTGATGAGCAATCGGGTATATCGCAGGAGGAGTTCGCGCAAGCGCTCGAGCGAGTGGACGGCGCCGATTTCGTCTTGGTCGTGGATGCGTGTTACTCGGGTCAACTGCTGACGTCTGCGGACAGGCGGGCACCCGTCAGCGCTCGCGGATTTGCCCAGTTGGCGTTCAACAAGGGCATGTCCGTAATCGTCGCTTCCACCTCCCAGCAGGTCGCAGTTGAAAGTGACGTCCTTGGCCACGGGGATCTCACTTTCGCCCTTATTCGGGAGGGACTGACCACGCTCGACGCAGACCAAAGCCCCGCGGACGGGGTCGTCAGCGTCCGCGAGTGGCTCGAATGGAGCGCTCGCCGAGTGCCGGAACTGCATCAGGGTGGAATACACCGAGGTCTATCCCTGGACATCACGGAGGGGTCGATTGATCCCGTTGCGCGCAACGTGGACAGTAAGACCCCGTACCGCCAGCAGCCACTTGTGTTTTTCGGTGGTGAGACCACGAAGCCATTCGCGATCCGCAAGATTCGATAGCGTAGGTCGCGAATCGTCGCTGGGCAAGGAACGCTTTGTGCGACGCCGCCCCAATCTACTCTCGGCGGT
This sequence comes from uncultured Solibacteraceae bacterium, assembly GCA_964460395.1. Taxonomy (GTDB): domain Bacteria; phylum Acidobacteriota; class Terriglobia; order Bryobacterales; family Bryobacteraceae; genus CAYWQS01. The sequence continues at coordinate 8,510 of CAYWQS010000067.1, forward strand.
ATCTGCGGCTGATCCATGCCGTGACTATTCTCAGACAGGTTGAACCGCCCCGGGGTTTCCCGGAGGCTCCAACAAGTGAGAAATTGGTGAGCTTTCGGCAAGCCTGCACACGGGGGCGGGCCGACCTATTTCTGGGAGGAATAGGCCGCCAGAAGTCGCCGCACCGAGGTGCGACCGACCTGCAAGCGGCGGGCGATCTCGGATTTGCTGACCGCTGCGCGATGCAGTTTCCGGATTTCAGCAGCATGGATGGCGGCAGTTGGCGGTCTGCCGAGCCGCTTCCCATTCTGCCGCGCATGCGCCAGGCCCGCGCGAGTTCGCTCCCGCAGAATTTCCCTTTCAAACTCGGCGAAGATAGCCAGAAGGCCAGCCATGGCTCTGACCGGCCGGCGTGGTCAGATCCAGTGCCTCGGTCAGCGAGACAAACCCGACGCCCAGATGTTCCAGTTCCTGCAGAGTCGCCAGCAGATCCGTTACTGAACGGCCCCAGCGGTCCAGCCGCCAGACCAGCACGGCATCGATCTCCCGGCGGCGAGCGGCCTCCAGCACCTTCTCGCGGGCTTCTCGCCGCGCCGCCCCGGAGTTCACCTCCCGGACCTGCAGGGCGATCGTCCAGCCACGCCGGTTCACATACTCCTGCATGGCCCGGTTCTGCATTGCCAGGGTTTGCTGGTCATCAGTGGACACACGGGCATACAGGCCCGCGCGAAACAGTTTCGGCTGCTTTCGTGCCTGGCCAAAAACGTCCTTCGATTTTGCCTTCGGAGAAGCCCGTTTTGCGGCCATTTCGGGATGTCCTGTCCGCATGGCCGAAGAGGATCCTTTCCGGCCATGCAGGTTCATCCTAGCCTACCCGGAATCCACGACGGCACCGGTGCGCTCCAGCGTCTCGCGATAGTTCGTTCCAGGGCATCCACTCCGCCGGGTTGCGGACCAGTTCGCCGGCATGCCTCTGGAGCTCGGTGAGATAGTCGAACGGATTGGCGCCGTTGAGCTCGCAGGTGTGAATCAGGCTCATGTACAGGTCGCCCATCCGCGCCCCGCACCTGGTCTTGTAAAAGAGGGAATTCTTGCGATGCAGAATGGCCTTTTTCAAGGCGCGCTCGACGATGTTGTTGTCCAGCGGGGCTCCCGGCTGACGCAGGAACAGTGTCAGTCTGTCCCAGTGGTTGAGCAGGTAGGAAATCGCCGTCCCCAGGCCGGAGTTCGGTTCGGCCTTCCTTTCGTCGAACTGGGCGTTGAGCCAGGCGCGCAGTTTCTCCATCACCGGGCCGCTGTGGGCCTGGTGAAAGCCAAGGCGCTCATCCGGCGTCATCGCCCGCTCGCGCGCCGCTTCATCGTAGCCGTAGACCTCGCCCAGGCTTTCGAGCACGAACCGGCACTGCTCGGGAAAGTTTGGCGCCACCGCCACAAAGTGGCGCCGGCTATGAGCGAGGCAGTTGCCCACGATGGTGGCCAACTCTCCGGGCAGCTTGGGCAGGTTGCGCGACAGCGCGTCGCACATCTGCATGGGCGGGTCCGGCTCGGTCCGCCGCTGCAACACCTCGCCCAGATTCTCACCGGCGTGTTTGCGCCCGGTGAAAAACAGCGCGATCCGGTGGCCGGCGCCGATCGACACGATCCCGCTGGTGAACACGCCGGTCCGCGCCGGCGCCACCTCAGTATCCTTGCCCCGATCCCGGTTCAGCGACAGCACACGCATGGAAGTGTCGTCGTTGTGCACCACTTCGCCTTGCGCGGCCTGGCCGATCAGTTCTTCCCAGGCGGGCTGCAGCGCGGCCGCCGTTTCGGCCACGATCGCGCATTGCGTGGCCACCGGCAGCGGAATGCCCAGGCTGTCTTCCAGGCCTGCCAGCCGATACCAGGGAAATCCGCTGCCGTAGCGCAGCAACGCGATCATGCTCGCCGCCGTCTCATCGTACTTTTTCTCGCCCACCTCTTCCGGCGCCGCGGCCGTGAACACGTCTCCGCACAGATTGCAGCGCAGTTTTTCCAGCTCATAGACGGTCGCGGCGATGGGCGCCTGCCCCTGGACGCGCACCAGTACGCCGGGGTCGCGCTGGCGGTAGACTCTGCCCCGCTGGCAATCCGGACACCGATCTCCCGCCTGGAGCGAACCATGCGGGACTTGAACGCGGCGCGCTCCGTCATAGGCGCCGGCCCCGTTGCGCCCATGCCCGGCGGCCCTGACCTTGGGCGGCTTCGCGCTCTTCTCGCCGGCCTCGATGCCCGCCTGCTTCAGCACCGCTGTGGTCTTCTCGGTGCTGGCCTGGCACAACAGGCGCCGCAGCGTCTCCAGCGTCGCCTCGCGATTTTCCAGCAACTCGGTCACGTGAGCCAGAGTGCGGATCGCGGCTCTGAGCTTCCGATAGCCTTCTTCCTGCAACGGCTCCCGCCGGGCCTGTTCCAGCAACGCCTCCAACTCTTCGGTGGTGACGTCGAGCCGCTGCATGGCCGGTTCCTCTATCCCTGCTGGAGCAGCTCGCGGAACCGGCGGGAGAGGGGAAACGCGAGCACCTCTTTGATCGAGCGGTTCGGCCGGTGCGTCCGGTCGTCCTTGCCCCGGCCGGTCGTGCGCCCCAGCACCACCCAGTTGGCCGCCCGGTAACAGGTCCCGCGGAACCGCTCCGGATCGACGAAGGTTTCCAGCAAGTAGATCGGGTGGCCGTAGACGCGCTCCCAATCCTCGGACAGCCGGCGGGCCATGCGGCCGAGCAGGTGCGAAGCCAGGTGCGGCACGGCGACCCACGGCAGAATCAGGTAGCGCGTGTTGTAGGCCAGAAAACGAATATTACGCCGCCGCGCTTCGCCGCTCCAGCCGATGAACCGGTCCCGGCTGGCCAGATGCCGCGGCGCAGAACTCCACGCCAGACAGGCGATCGGCCGGCCCTGCGCCCAAACCAGATACTTCAGATGCTCGCCGACCGGCTGCTCATAGCCCAGGTAGTGATACTGTTCCAGCAGGCTGTGGAACAGCGGCTCGTCGGCGGTGCGCCGCACCGGCGGCAGCTCGATCCGGCCGGCCCGCTCCAGCATCACCAGCAGACCGCGGCACACCACGTCGCGCAGCGCGCCGTTGGACTGCTTCCAGTACAGCGCTTCACACAACTGGCGCGACAGCTTCCAGCGGCTGCTGGCCGGGTGCTGCCGGATGAACTCCCGCAGAAAGGCGATTTGCTCACTGCCGATGGTCTGCCCGCGATAGCGCCACTCGTCCGGCATACTCGCAGCATGCCAGAGGTGAAATCAGAACGTAAGCATTTTGTTTAACTCACTTTTCGCCACACCGGCGCCACCGCCGTCTCCGGATTGCCCGCCGCCAGCAGCAACTGTGCCTGGTGCGCCTCGAGCACCCGCGCCGGCTCCCACAACGCCCGGCTCAGTCCGCTCAGGTCGGGTGGCGTAGTCCCTTTCCACTGGATGCGCATCCTGCCGCGCGGCCCTTCCAACTCAATGACGCACTCGGCGACCCCCATCGCCGCCGGCGCCATCAGCTCCACAAATGCCGGGGCCGGAGCTCTCCGGAGCGTAGCCGCCACGGGGGATTGCACCCGCCGCTTGAGCTTGTTGTATTCCAGCCGCAGGACCTGGGCGGTGCGGAAAACACCGTGCTCTCTGGCCAACTCCGCCGCCAATGCCCAGAGCGACTCTGGAATCAGCGGCCGGCCTTTACCCTTGTGCGAGCGCCGCCAGCGCTCGAAGCGCCGACAGACTTCTCGCATCCCGATCGGTACGGAAGGCGCCGCTCTGGCCATCGTCAGTCCTCCTCGCCGTAACAGCGTAAGAGCGACGTTACCAGTTACGGGCACGCGAAGTCATGCAGGCTTGCGGAAAGCTCACGATTCCACCAGGCGCTTTCATGATGGGCTGCTCAGTGGGGGACGAAGAGTGCTTCCCCGACGAGAAGCCAGCTCATCGGGTCACACTCACCAATGGTTTCTGGCTCGGCCAGACGGAGGTCACCCAAGCCGCTTGGACTCGGGTGATGGGACGCAATCCCAGCTCGTCTCAGGGAACAGAACTGCCTGTGGAAAGTGTAGACTGGCGTGAGTCCCAGAAATACTGCACCACAATAGGTGGCCGACTGCCGACTGAGGCTGAGTGGGAATACGCGGCGGGCGCCGGCAGTGGGGATGTACGCTACGAGGCCTTGACAGGCGAGATTGCGTGGTACCTCTTCAATAGTGACCAGAAAACACGAGAAGTGAAGGGAAAACGGCCGAATGCTTGGGGAATTTACGATATGCTCGGGAACGTTTCTGAATGGGTCCTGGACTGGTATAGTCGCTATTCTGCCGATGCCGTTGCGAACCCTTCGATGGCGTCGTCCGGTTATTCCAAGGTAATACGTGGCGGGGCTGTGAACACGAACTCAAGGAGCTTGCGGGTATCAAGCCGAGTCTTCTATACGCCCGAAGGGCGATCCTCTACACTCGGCTTCCGTTGCGTCCTGGAATCGATCCCCTTGGTCGGTCCAAGGTGAGCCAGGGAGAAGCAAGCCAAGCTCGCGCTGACCTGGCTGACTTCAGCAAAACGGCTGCTTCTGTTCAAGTCCGTGGTCGCCTCACCATTTCACGTCACGGCCCGGCTGGGTTGGTGCGGCGAAGCGCACTGGAACCACCAGTCCGTCGGGGGTCGTCACCTTTATGAGGTCCCCAAGCAGATCAACTGGATCGATCCTCCCTTCGATTCCCAAGCCAAGTCGAGGGATCGACCTGAATTCCAGATGAAGGTGAGGAGCTTCGGTCTCCGCTCCGGAGTTGCCAGATGCCCCGATCAAATCTCCTTCACTCACCCGATCTCCCTTCCTCACACTGACCTTCGAAAGATGGGCATAGAAGGCGTAGACGTTCTTCCCACGGAGGGGACTACCCTGGTAGCTATCTGGTATCTGATCTTCGTTCAGCCAAACGCAGACGAAAAGACCGAAGCTCTTTGCTTTCACGCTTTTGGGATCGGTCGTAAGATCGACTACAACACCGTCCGCGACGGATCTCACCGGCGTTCCAACAGGTGCGTCGAGATCCCAGCCTTGGTGTGGTCGAGGTTGTCCGCTCGTACCTTTGCGGACATTAGGGCCGAATTGAGATCCAAACGGAGACGTGATGCCGTTTCTCCTAAAGACACCTTCATCTACGGGCAAACGCATTGTTAATGCATACAGCAGCCGGAAGCCCGTGTCAATTTCTGGGTGTAATTTCGCTGCCGACTCCAGAGGTCGGGTGTACGATTGCAGTTACCTGAGCGGAGGATAGACATCTGAGCTTCTCTGTCAAGCCTCTGCGATTGCAAGTTTGCTGAAACCGGCGACGCTTTTCCACTGTAATTGCACAGTTGGGGTGGGATTCGGCTTCTTCGGGCGGCGGGCATTGAGCGCTCGTTGATAGGTCGCCTCGTCATACGGCTTGCGATCCTTCCAGCAGCGAAACAGAATACGAATCCACTTGAATGCCAAGGAACGGATCGCCGTGTTCCGGCGTTTCCCCTTGGCACGCTGTTGCACGTAGTATTCTCGCGCCCACTGCGAGTACGCGATCGAATGTAGCGCCCACTCATGGAAGGTCTGGCGAAGGAATTTAGGGCAAGCCCAACGCCAGTGCACCCAGTGTTGCTGACCGCTGCTGGCTACCACAGGCGCAATCCCGCTGTAGCACTGGATCTCATGAGCGACCTCGTATCGCTCCCGGCGACTTCCCATCGCCGCAATCAGTCGTGGCGTCAGGGCGGGCCCGGCGCCGGGGAAGGAACTCATCAGGGCATAGTCCGGATGCGCGCGGGCGAGCCCGTCAATCTTCTCATCGTAGATCGCGATGGCCGCCAGCACCTGTTTCAGCAACGCCGCCCAGGCCACGATGGCGGTGCTGCACGAGACAAGCACCGCCGTATCCGTGGTGGCAGGAATCGCTTTGCGGATTTCCTGCAGCCGTTGCGCGATGCGCTCACGATCGCGGCTGTTGTGGTCGATGAAGAAGCGCTCGATGGTCGCGGACCTGGCTCGTTGCAGTTGCTCCAGGCTGGGCCATCGCTCCAGAAAGTCCGCCGCGATGTTCGAGCCGATTTCATCGAACCAGCCGAGCACCTGGGGGAAGTACATCTTCAGATGCGCGGTGATCCGGTTTGAATAACGAGTCTTCTCGTGTACCAATTTGCGGCGTTCCTCGACCATGAACTGCAGAGTCCGCGTTTCTGAGGTGTCGGGGTCCAGACGGCGGAGTTTGTCCCTGTGGAGCATCAGAATGTCCAGTAGGAGCCGGGCATCGCTCGGATCGTCCTTCGCGCCGGAAGGACGAAAGCTCTTGCGGTAGTTCACTAGCACGGTAGGGTGAACCGGGAAAATGACCAGGTGCTCGTACTTCGTCAACGTGAACACCAACGGCCCTGGTGACTGCTCGAGCGCAACGGCGATCGGCTGCCCGCCAAAGCGCAGTCGCAGCTCGGCAGCCCAAACTTCGACGGCTTCGGGAGTGTGATCGATGGTCCCGGTTTCCCAATCTGATGATCCATGAATTTGTAGCGCCCATGCGTGCTTCTGATCGGCCCAATCAATGGCTACAAGTGCAGCAAAGTCAGTTTGCATTTGTTCTCTTGTCCGGTTGAGAAGTGGCGCCGGCAGGACTGGACACAGTGGGCTTGGCGGGAGGCCCTGGTTTCGCATATAGTACAGGCC
>CAYWQS010000068.1:0-12551 GCA_964460395.1 uncultured Solibacteraceae bacterium
CTAGCCGTTCAGCGGTCGCCCAGCATCCGCCCGTAGCCGCGCAACCCGGGGATGCTGTCGAACACCGCCTTGATGCCCGCCGTGATCGGAATGGCCAGCACCAGCCCCGCTCCGCCCCACAGGAGATACCAGGCCATCAACGCCACTGTTACTACGAGCGGATTCAAATGGACCCGCCCGCCCACCAGCTTCGGATACAGCAGGTTCAGCGCAATCAGATGCAGCACCGCCACCGTGGTGCCGATGATCAGGTAGGCTGGCAAGCCATCATAGACAGGCAGCGCCGCCACCAGCGGCGGCACCAGCGCCAGCGGCAAGCCCAGATAGGGAACCAGGCTCAGGAACCCGCTCAGCGGACCCACGACCGGCCAGTACGGCAGCTTCACAAACCAAAAGAACAGCATGCTCACGATCGACAGCAACATGCCCAGCAGGAAGTTGCCTACCAGGTATGCACGCGCCACCGAGGCAATGCCGTCCCACGCCCGCTGAATCATCTCGCGCTTCTCGCCGGACGCCAGATTCATCACCTCGCGCCGCATGTGGTCGCGCCAGCTCAGGAAGAAGTAGACGAGGAACGGCACGAAGGAAACCATCAGCAGGACGTTCGAGTAATCCCGCAGCGAGGAGTAGAGCGATTGCACCAGCGGCTGCTCGTCCGGCCGGATCCGCACCTCGGGAATGGCCGGCGGCATAACGGGTTCCACCGCCGGCGGCGCCGGCGATCTGCGCCGCGAAGACTGCGACTGCTTCTTGGCTTCCTCCGCCTGTTTGGCCGCCGCTTCCCGCGCCTCCCGGATCCGCTTGGGCACGAAGGTTTCACGGATGGTCTGCTCGACGCCTTCCATCTTGAGCGAAGCGGAGTCCACCAGATCCGTGATCCGCTGCGAATACACTGGCAATTCCCGCCAGAGCGAAGCCACCTGTGACCAACTGGCGACTGCCAGCAGATAGATGACTCCGAACATCAGGGTGCAGGCAATGAAGCTGGCCACCGCTCTCGGCAGGCGGAAGCGCATGAGGAACGCCACCACCGGCTCGAGCAGGAAAGCCAGGAGAATGGAGGACGTGAAGGTGATAAAGAACGAACGGCCCAGGTAGAGCAGAACCCCGATCAACAGGATGGAAACAAGGACGCCGGGCAACCCCGCGCCGCCGCGCGCGGGCCGCTCCGCCGCCTGCTCCTGCCTGTCAACGGTTGCCATCCCTCTCTAGTCTATCCGCCCGCTCTCGCCGGCCGCGAACAGAATTAGCGACGGACCAGCACTTCCTGCATGTTCTCGCGCGTGAGGTAGAACTTGACGGAAGAAAAACGCTGGAAGAAGCGCTCGATGGTGCGCGGGTTGAAAGCGCGCGCCTTGTAGCGGCCCGGACGGGGCTGCATCGCCAGATGCTTGCCGTCGAGGATCCGGCAGGCCTGCGGGGCGGCTTTCGCCAGGCCGTTTTCGGGGTGGAAGAAGGCCAGCAGGACGCCGTGCGGCGCCAGCATGAAGTGCAGCCGGTCAAGAATCGCGTCGGCGGCCGGCTCGGGCAGGAATTGCAGCGTGTCCCACAGAACGGCGGCGTGCACCGAACCGGGCTTGAACGGAAACGCATCCTCGATGAAGCGCGTGAGCAGCAGGATATCGACCTGGTCGGCGGCTCCGCCCGAGTCTGCGGCCATCGACAGTTCGTAAGCCTTCAGCAAATCCTCGGCATACAGGCGGTGGCCCAACCCGGTGAGGAAATCCAGGTTGGGCTGGTTGATGCCGCCCAGGTCAAGAATCTGCAGCCGGTCCCCCTGGCGCAGAAGTTGAACCATCGCGTCAAGGGCGTGGCTGCGCCGCGCCCCCTGCGGCAATGAGATGGATGCGCCGGTGGCCATGCTGCCGGGCGCCGTCGCGCTGGTCATCCGCGCCGGGCGTCCGCCTCCCCGCTCAAAGTCGCCTGCACGGGTTCGGCGGGCGCAAGGGTAGCGGCGGGTTTCGCCGGCTGCGGCGCCGGCTTCGGCTGCTCCACGCGAATCGTCTCGACGTTGCCTTTGAAGTAGGCCTCATCTTCGATGACCGGCCGCTGGGCGCGGAGGTCGCCCAAAACCCGGGCGTTCTTCTTGATTTCCACGCGCTCAGAGGCTTCGAGGTTGCCCTGCACGGTGCCGTAGATCACGATCTCGCGGGCCTTCACCCCGCCGTGAACGTGGCCTCCAGCGCCCACCGTCAAGCGGTGTTCGGGCAACTCGATGTCGCCGTCCACACGCCCATCCACCAGCAGATCCTCCTTGCCGGTGATGGTGCCTTTCACTACGATGCTCTTGCCGATGGCTGCGGCTGCCCGAATGGTCGCCTCCTCAACCCGCCGTCCGGAATATGCATTCATCGGTATCGCCTCCATCGGATTATCCTGCGCCGGCGCGACAGGGGGGGCTGGACGGGCCGGAAGTTCGTCTTCTCGTTTTCGGTTCCACATACTCATTGGCTGACTCCACAAAAAGGCTATCGATCAAAAGCCCACGCTCAGCGAGACAGGATTGTAATTATGGTAGGCCGCGCCAAGGCGGCGGCGCAATCCGCCGTGCGCTGGCGATAATAAGGACGTGGCCCGCCTCAAAGAACTGGAAGCGCGTCTGGAGCGCATGGAGCAGCAGCTGGGCGTGTATCAGCGGATCAGCCGCCTGATGGTGCGCGATCTTTCGCTCGCCGACACCTTGCAGGCGGTGGTGACGCTGGTCAGCGAGTTCATGCGTTGCGATTCGGCCCTGCTTTATCTCATCGACAACGAAGAACTCGTCCTGTGCGCCAGTTCCAACCCGCATCCGCTGCAGATCGGCCGCGTGCGTCTGAAGATGGACGAGGGCCTGACCGGCTGGGTGGCGCGCGAGCGCAAGATGCTGGCCATCTCGATGGAGGCCTACAAGGATCCCCGCTTCAAGGGCTTCCGCGATCTGCCGGAAGACACCTACGAGGCGTTCCTGTCGGTGCCGGTGATTGCCCGCAACCGCGTCGTGGGCGTGCTGAACATCCAGCACCGGGCGCCGCACCGGCACACGGGCGCAGAGATGGAGCTGTTAACCACCGTGGGCGAGCAAGTGGGCTGCCTGCTGGTGCTGGCCCGCATGCCTGCCACCGCGGTGGAAGAAGCCAACCATGTCGAACTGGTGATCGCCGGCGGCGGGGTGGCGGCGAGGAGTTTGTGAAGTCTCTCCCCTTTCTTACCCGGCGCGGGATGCTGTTGGCCTGCGCCGGCGCCGCAACCGCACAAACGGTTTTCCCTCCGAACCTGGAAGTGCCGCCGGGCAACCTGACGCCAGCCTCTGGTGCACCAGCGCCGCTCAACAAGATGCGCTGGCGGCTGCTGTACCAGTTTGACCAGCCGGTGGGTCCGAAGGGTTCACCGCCAATTGAAGTCCAGATGGGCGGGCTGGCCTTCGCCTCACCCCGGCTGGGCATGGGTTGGTTGACTACCTTGGTGGCTGCCAACGCACTGACGGGGCGAACCAGTCTGGGCAAGGGCTACGTGGTGACCACGCGGAACGGCGGCGCCCAGTGGACGGCCACCGAGGTGAAGGGGTATCCGCGTCATGTGCATGCCATGGATGACGGGACCTGCTGGATGCTCACGTCGAGCGGCATCTTTCTCAGCCGTGAGTTCGGGCTCGACTGGCAGCAACGTAAGGCCCCCTCGAAGCGGCTGACCCGGCTCTACTTCGTGGATGAGAACAATGGTTATGCCTTTGGCGCGGTGAAAACCATCTGGCGGACGACCGACGGGGCGCGCAGTTGGAAGGCGATTCCGGAGACCGAGAAGCTGAACTTCAAGAGCCCGAACACTTGGGTGGCGGCCATGGGATTCCGGAACAAGCAGCGTGGGCTGGCGGTCGGCGGCTCACGGCCCGAGCGGAACGAGCCGATGACGTACCTGGATGCGCTGCCGCCGTGGATGGTGCCGGAGCGGGCGACGCGAAAGCGCGAACTGCCCGGATCGCTGTTCGTGCTCGAGACGGCTGATGGCGGGAATACGTGGACCTCGAGCATCATCTCGGGTTTTGGCGCGGTGCGTGAAGTCCGGATGCGGGAAGAGACTGGGGTGGCGGTGATCCAGCACGGCGAGTCGTTCGAATGGCCCTCGGAGGTGGTGCGGCTGTACCCGCGCACGAACAAACCGGCCGTGCTGTTCCGGCGCAAGCGCTACACGATCACCGATGCAGCGCTGCTGGAGAACGGCTCTTACCTGTTGGCGGGGATCGAACACCAGGGACGCCTGCGTGAGGCGGGGATTGCAGGCAAGCTCAAGATCTTCTGGTCAGCGGATGCGGAGAAGTGGGTGGATATGCGGGTCCATTACAGCGCCCAGGGCACGCAGGGTTACCTGGCGCGGGCCAGCGATGAGGCGCTGTTTGCCGCCACGGACCAGGGGCAGATTCTCAAATTGGCCGAATAAGAGCCGCCGATGATATTCCGGCGCCATGGGAAGGCGTGTACCCTGGCAGCATGTGGAACCGCAGAGAGGCATTGGGGCTGATGGGCGCGGCGGCGGCGCCGCCGGCGTTCCAGAGAGTGGAGGAATTACCAACGCCGGCGTTGATCGTCGACCTGGAGGAGTTCGAGGCGAACCTGGTCCGGATGGCCGGGGCGCTGAAGGAAGCGGGCCGCGCCTTCCGGCCGCATGCGAAGACCCATAAATGTCCGGAGATCGCCCGGCGGTGCATCGCGGCGGGGGCAGTGGGGGCTTGCGCGGCGAAGTTGAGCGAGGCGGAAGCGCTCGCGGAGGGCGGCGTGGGGGGCCTGCTCATCACGACCGCCGTGGTGGGGGAAGCGAAGATCCGGCGGGCGGTAGCGCTGGCGCGCCGGCGGCCGGACACGATCTTCAGCGTGGACGATGCAGAGAACGTACGCCAGTTGAGCGCCGCGGCAGGCCGGGGGACGAAATTGAATGTGGCCCTCGACCTGTATGTCGGCCGGAGGACGGGCGTGGCGCCGGGCCAACCCGCACTCGAACTGGCGCGGACGATCAGCCAACTGCCGAACCTGCATTTGAAGGGTCTGCAGGCGTATTGCGGCTATGCGGCGCATGTCGAGGGTTTTGACAAGCGGCGGCAAACGTCGGTGGAGGCGATGCAGCAGGCGGTGGAAACACGGCGCCTGCTGGAGACAAACGGGATCGGGTGTCCCTGGATCAGCGGGGGTTCGACGGGGACGTACAACATCGACTCGGCGATTGACGGCGTGACAGAGATCCAACCAGGCAGTTTTTTGTTCATGGATATCGATTACCGGCGGATTGGGGGACGTGGCGGCGCGGTGTACGACGATTTCCGGCCCTCGCTGTTCGTCCTGTGCACCGTGGTGAGCCGGCCGCAGCCCAAGGTGGCGATTGTAGACGGCGGATATAAAGCGTTTGCGACCGACCGGGGGTATGGGCCGGAGGCGTGGAACCGGCCGGATTTGCGCTACCGGTTTGCGGGGGATGAACACGGTGCGGTGGAGATGAGCGGTGACGAGTTGAAGGTGGGCGACCGGGTGCAGTTCTTCACTCCGCATTGCGATCCGACAGTGAACCTGTACGACCGGATGTATGCAGTACGGCGCGGGCGGGTGGAGGCGGAGTGGGCGATCACGGCGCGAGGCCGCAGCCAGTGAGTTTCAGGCTAGGCTAGACGGTATGCAACGACGCGATTTGTTCCGGATGTTGCCGGCGGCGGCCCTGGCCGCGCCGGGTGCGGTGGCGCAGTCCAAGCCGCGGCGGATTCCGCTGGCGGTGTCCACTTATTCCTACTGGCACTTCCGCGCTCCGAAGTATCCGGTTGAGAAGGTGATTGACGATGCGGCGCGGATCGGGTTTGAGGGCGTGGAGATCCTGCACCGGCAAATGGACAACGAGACGCCCGCGTATGTGAACGGGCTGAAGCGGCGGGCATGGGAGCAGGGGCTGAGCCTGCCGATGCTGTCGATCCACCAGGATTTTGTGGACCCCTCGGCGGAAGAGCGGAAGAAGGACATCGACCACACGCGGCGGTGCCTGGAACTGGCGGCGCGGCTGGGGTGCCCGGCGATCCGGTTGAATTCCGGGCGCTGGAACACGATCAAGAGCTTTGACGACCTGATGAAGGTGAAGGGCGAGGAGCCGCCGATTGAGGGGTACACGGACGAGGACGCATTCAAGTGGGTGATTGATTCGATCCAGCAGCTCCTGCCGGACGCGGAGCGGTTGGGCGTGGTGATGGCGATTGAGAACCACTGGGGGCTGACCACGAGCGTGGACAACCTGCTGCGGATCTGGAAGAGCGTGAATTCGCCGTGGCTGGGGTTGAACGTGGACACGGGCAACTATCCGGGCGATCCGTACGTGGGGCTGGAGCGGCTGGCGGGGCATGCGACCATTGTGCAGGCGAAGACGTATTACGGCGGGGGCGAATGGTACACGCTGGATCTGGATTATCCGCGGATCGCCGGCATCTTGCGAAAGGCGGGCTTCAACGGGTGGGTGTCGTTGGAGATGGAAGGCAAGGAAGATCCGGCGACGGCAGTGCCGAAGAGTTACGCGGTATTGCGGGCGGCGTTTGGCGGTTAATCACTGATCGGCAAGGCGCCAGCGGGTTTTGAAGCCGCGCGGGATGCTGGCGTGTTTGGGATCCCATTCGAGGATGCCGTGGCCCTGCTCGACTTTGCGGACGAGCACGTCGACGCCGGGGTTGCGGGCGCGCTGGGAGAACTGGGGCATGAGGCGGCGCTGCTGCTGGAGCAGGCCTTTGGCGGAATCGGTTCCGACGAGAGTGGCGCTGATGGGGTGGAGGCCGGAGGCAGTGTCGATGCCGGAGAGGGTGATGGCGACCTCGTAGACCGGGGCGGGGACGCTGCGGAATTCGAGGCCGACCACCTGGCCGCGGACCACGGCTCCTTCCTGGAGAAAGAGTGAATCGCCGAGGCGGACGGGGCGGGCAAGGCGGGCGGTGACGGGTTGGCCGGGCTGCACCTTGTCGAGGTGGAGCGGCTCTTCGAGGGCAATCTCGAGAATGGCCCCGGGGGGCAAGGGAGGGGAGGGCCGGCTGGACGGGGTTGCGCTGGCGGGGGTTTCGGCTCCGGAGAGCAGCAGGTTGGACTCGGCGGCAAAGAGGCGGCACTTGCCCAGGCGGGCGCGGTTGAGGGCCTGGAGCCCTTCGCGGGTGACGAGTTCCACCTGAATCTGGACCGGCAGGAGGAGGGGCGGGGCGTCCGCGTGGATCTCGCGGCGGGCGTATTCGACGTGGAAGCGGGCTTCGTCGATGCCGAGTTCCTCGGGGATGTCGATGGCCTGGGCTTCGAGGCGGATGAGGTCAAGGGATTGCTGGTGGGCCCAGAGGACGCCTTCGTAGGAGACGGGTTTTTCCGCGGAGGCCGTGCGGAGGTGGTAGCGGCTTTTGTCCGCGAGGACCTCGAACTCGAACTGATGAGCGGGCAGGCCGTTGCGCTCGGCGCCGGGCTGATATTGATAGGCGGTGGTGGAAGGGTCGAGGACCTGGGAGAGAATGAGGCCGAAGCGGCCGGTGCTGGTCATGCCGCGGCCGACGGATTCCTGCAGGCCACGGTCGAAGAAGCGGTCGGCGCCGGCGCGGCCGTAGCGTTCCTCGTTGGCGCTGAGGGCGACATCGAGGTGGACGGTATCGGTCTTCTGCCAGGGTTGCGCGCTGCTGGTGCGATGGAAGCGGTCGATGGCCTGCTCACAGACACACTGCTCGACCTGAGCCAGAGCCGCGCGGGTGTGCTGGCGGATTCGTTCCAGAAGCGTGGCTGGATCCTGGCCATCGGAGGCGCCGAGGAGGAGCCCAGCCGGGAGAAGACACCCCAACCGCAATCCCAATCCCCTCATGGGCGGGATTGTACGGCGGGTGGACGCAAAATGCCAGCGTTTTCGGAGGGGAGGGCGCGAATTCCTGGGGCGAAGGGCCGGGAGGGGATGCGCCAGTTGGGTTCGTTTTGTAATTCGAGGGTGGCGGACAGGGTGGACCGGCGTGCGAGGGCGGCGCGGATGGTCTTGAGGGATTCTTCGAGGTGGCGGAGTTCGCGGAGGAGCGCCTGTTCCTGGCGGGTGTAGCGATCAAGGAGTCTGAGGCGGGCGGCGTCTTCAGCGCGGACGCGGGCTTCGAGGAGGGTGAGTTCGTCCAGGGTGTTGGGGGCCGGGCGGCGCTCCTTTTCGCAGAGGGTCTGGATTTGCAGTTGGATGTGCCTGGCCTGGACGGCACGGAGACGGTTGAGGCGGTGGTGGGCCAAGGCAAGTTGGGCGACGAGGCGCTGGGACTCGGGGCCGGGCGGTTGCCAAGTGCGGGTGAAGTGTTCGTAGAGGGACTGGAAGGCGGCGCGCTCGAGCGGATGGAGGGCTTCGACGCAGGGGCAGAGTCGGAGGACCTGGCTGGAGTCCGGGACGGGTTGTGGGGCGGGAGAGGCCATGGAGCAAAGTTCCTTTCGGGGAGAATTGTGGGCGGATTCCGCGTGAAATCTGGCGGGTCCTGCTTCGGTTGTAGCAGGCGAAGTCAAGCAAAACGGCCCAAGGACGGGCGGGAGCAGGGGGCGGTTGGGCCGGGCGGCAAAGGGAATCAATGTCTTGCGGGGGCGACAAAAAACCGGCGCGCGCTGTGACCGGCGGCGGGTAAATACCCTAATGCAGGCCATGGCGGCGTAGAAGGACTATCCCTCTTACGAAAAAGGGATACAAAATTCTTTTAGATTTTTGTTGATAAAAATCATAAAAGGAGTAGAGTAGATGAAACTCTGATAGAGAGCGGACGATGAATCGATACGGGTTGGTGCTTCTGCTTGCCGGGTTGAGCTTGCAGGGGCAGGAAGCTGGAAACCCGCGAGGTGCGGGCAACCGGGCATGGGTAATTTCACCGATCGTGGGAAAGGGGACATGGGAGGATCCGAGGGGGCCCGCAGTGCTGCGAGGGGCAGCCCGGGGCGAAGCGCGGTGGACGCCGAGCGATGATGGGCGCTTCGGGATCGTCGAACTGCGGGAGGTAGAGCGTAAGCGTCTGGATGAAGCTCTTGCGGGAAGGGCGCCGGGCGATCGCGCGTTCGAGGCAGGGTTCAGCAAGCAGCAAGATCTGGAAACCGAGTTCCGGCGGCTGAAGAGAGATTTTTCCTGGAGTGACGTGGCAGGAATGCCGGTGGAACTTCCAAAGGGCGGCGACAAGAAGGCAACGGATGACGGAACGAGCCGGGAGGCGGATGCCGGGCGCGACGCCTACTCGTATTACCACACCGACCAGTTTTACAGTATTAACACCGCCAAGTGGCAGAAAAACGGAGATTTATCAGGTGGGGGCAACGGATTAACAGCGACAACCGCCAACGGGGGATCGGTGATTTCGCAGTTGCCGAACCCGAATGGAATCCCCAACTACGAAATCAGCACATTCTTGAAGATTAACGGAGCTGGGGTGATCTATTCGCACTACCACCGCGCGAGCCTGAACGCCCGCGCTGGCAATGGAGCGACGGGGACCTTCTATGTTGTCGACTTTGAGGTGACGGCGTTTGTTCCCGGCAGTACTTGTTCCGCGCACGTTTCTATTCGAAAGGTTACGAACGGCGTGGTCGAAGCGCCGCTTTTCTCAATGAACTCCGGATGTTGGGACGGTATGGAACTGCGTACAGTGATGACGCAGAATCACGGAATTCAAGTAGCGTTTGCCGGGATTCAATGGGGCGGAGCATGGTCAGTCCCGTTCCTGGACGGCAAGCCGGGGGTTGGGGTGCGTGGAGTAGCGGGCGCTGGCTCGATTACTTCGGCCGGCTTAGGCGCTCTTGATACAGTGCCTCCAGTCATGCCCTCGCCTTCGGCGGTCGGCATGGTGGCCTACTCGAACAGGGTGGACTTGCAGTGGCCGGGGGTAACGGATGCCGGGCGAGGCTTTTGGAGGTACGACGTGCACCGGGATGGGGCGCAACTGGCGATTGCGGTGCAGCCCTCCTTTACAGACACCACCGTAGCGCCGAACACGCAATACCACTATCAAATCGTTGCCTACGATCTGCACTTCAATTTCGCGACAGTCAACGTGGCTGTAACGACTCCGCCGGTGGGGACGGTGGACCGCAGGATGGTAGGCGTGAAGCCGGTGAACTCCTACTGGGGCGCGGGCGGGGAACAGATTGACCTTCAGTCCGGCAATTTGAATTTCACATTGCCATTGCTGAAGCCCCTGGGGCGGGGGAAGACGTCGATGGTGGTGGCCTTGTCCTACAACTCGCAGAACTGGCGAGGGGACGCGTCGGGACAGTGGGGGTTCATCCGCAACACGGGGGTTGGGTTCGGCTGGCGGCTGGCGGCGGGTTCGATTACCCCGGTGTGGCGTAACTACGTCGAAATCCACCACTACCGTTTCACGGATGCCACCGGTGCGGAATACAAGTTGCAGAACGTGGCTGGAACGCAGTTATGGGTGAGCAAGGAGGGCCTGTATCTCACCTATGATGCGGCGACAAACCGCGTCCATTTCCAGGACGGGACCTGGTGGCAGATGGATTGCGCTTCGGGAGGCGGCGAGTGGGATGCGGCCACGCGATACCCGACGAAGGTGGGCGATCCGAACGGGAATTTCATTTTGTTGACGTACGACATGGGACTGGGCACGGGGACGGGGAACACCAGCGGCCGGCTTAAAACCATCACGGACAGCCGGGCGACGGGCGGCGGGCCCACTTACACATTCTACTATCGGACCGATTGGGGACCGATCCCGATGCTTTCCTCGGTGGGAAGCTACGTTGCGCCGGCAGAAGGGTACCAGTTCACCTATCAAACCAACCGGACCGTGCAGACGCCGTTCGCGCCTCCGGTGACAGTCGCCACAGGCGCCTACCTGACAGCGGTGACCGGAGCGCGGGAGAGCTATCAGTTCGAGTACGGAACGAACAACGCGGTGGAGTTGACCAAAGTGACTCTGCCCATGGGTGGCGAGATCGGCTGGGAATATACGACGTTTACATTTCTAGGCGGCGTGAGTTTCCGGGAAGTAGCGAATCGCACGATGAAAGCAACGCCAACCAGCCCGGCGTGGACCTGGGCTTTGCAGGTGCTGCCTTCGGATGCGAATCTGCACTGTCACAGCTACAGGATTTTATTGGATCCTTCCGGGGTGAGCAAGAAGGTATGGGGCTTTTCCCAAGACCCGGCAGCAGCCGGGATGAGTCATACGTATGTCGAACAGACTTTGCCGTCGAGCACGACTCTCTCCCGGGTAAATACCGTTTGGGCTTGGCACGGTACCAGTGGGCAGCCATTCATCTACGCTGTGGGGACGCACCTGGACCCGGATGGACCGAATGCGCGCGCCAGCAAGACGCTGCAGGACGTGGACCAATTCGGGAACCTTGTGACGCAGTGGGTTTTCGACTACACCGACGAAACGAATCCGGCCCGTGTCTACAATTTCACTTACCGGACCGACGCTGGTTACATTAGCCGGTATCAACGTAGCTTGTTGGCTTCCGGGACCGTGACGCAAGGCGGAGTGACGCGGACGCTGGTGCAAAACGAATACGACCGGGAGCAGCGGGGGGCCAATGACGCTTGCTGGGTATCGGTGGACGAGCCGCAGAATCCGGCGCAGTGGGAGGATCCGGGGCACGGGTACCGGGGCAATCTGACCCGGAGCAAGCGGCTGGGCGCGGGCCATCAGTGTCTAATGTATGACAAGACCGGAAACAGCAGGGCAACCTGGTATCCGGGGGGCGGACCATCGGCAACGGCGAGCTTCGGGCAGAGCACGAACTACGTGTTGCCCGCGCTGTTGACGCCGGGCGGGATTCCCGCGCTGGCGGAATCGCGGCAGTACAACGCCTATTTCGACCTGACGCAGTCGACGGGGGCGAACGGGGCGACGACGACGATCGGGTACGATGCTCAGCAGCGTCCGGTGACGGTGTCGACGCCAAACGGGGGGGCGTCGGTGACTTACGGGGGGACGAACGGGTCAGTGGTGACTTCGACGGGGCGGGATGGCTGGACGCGGACGACAAAGGACGGATTGGGGCGGGTGGTGAAGGTGGAGCGGGGGGACGGAACGACTGTGACGTCGGTGGTGGAGACGGAGTACGGGCCGTGTGCGTGTTCGCCGCTGGGAAAGGTGAGCCGGGTGTCGATGCCGTACAAGCCGGGGGATCCGGTGTACTGGACGGTCTACACATATGACGCGCGGGGGCGGACGCTAACGGTGACGCCGCCGGGGAACGCGGGATCGACCACATATGAATATGTGGGGAACACGGTGAAGGTGACGGATGCGGCGGGGAAGTGGAAGCGGTACACGGTGGATGTGTTCGGGAACCTGGTGCGGGTGGAAGAGCCGGGCGGACTGCTGACACACTACGAGTACACACTGCTGGACAAGCTGAAGAAGGTAACGATGCCGCGGGGGGCGGTGACGCAGGTGCGGACGTGGAATTTCGATTTGGAGGAGCGGGTGGTGTCGATGACGCTGCCGGAATCGGGGACGACCAGCTACACCTACGACAACGCGGGTTGGATGGTGACGAAGACAGATGCGCGGGGGGTGCGGCTGGAATTCGCGCGGGACGGGTTGGGGCGGGTGGTGGAAG
>CAYWQS010000069.1:0-12438 GCA_964460395.1 uncultured Solibacteraceae bacterium
CTGTGCAAAAAACTGGAGCTTCAATGGGGCCGCGATCAGATGATCGCGGAAAGCACCCTGCCACTTGTCGCAGAGCTGAGGGACGAACTGAGGGCTTCAATGGGGCCGCGATCAGATGATCGCGGAAAGCAGCAGCAGCTCAAGAAGCTGCGTCGCAAGACTCTGCGTGCTTCAATGGGGCCGCGATCAGATGATCGCGGAAAGTATAGTCAAGAACGAGTCCCAGAGCTGACCAACCAGCTTCAATGGGGCCGCGATCAGATGATCGCGGAAAGCGCGGCACCTGCAGCCGTAGCTGCTACTCCATCCCGCTTCAATGGGGCCGCGATCAGATGATCGCGGAAAGCTTGAGCTCAGTCATCACACCGTGAACGCTGCGCTTGCTTCAATGGGGCCGCGATCAGATGATCGCGGAAAGGTTCGGTAACTTAGGTAAGACGCTAGGTAATCTCAAGCTTCAATGGGGCCGCGATCAGATGATCGCGGAAAGTGAGCGAGCATTGAGTGACCACATCCGCCAGGACAAGGCTTCAATGGGGCCGCGATCAGATGATCGCGGAAAGCATTCTCCCGTTGCGAGTGGCGCGTCCCATTCCCATAGCTTCAATGGGGCCGCGATCAGATGATCGCGGAAAGGGCTGTTTCGACGGAAAGCAAGCCGATAAATTCCTGGCTTCAATGGGGCCGCGATCAGATGATCGCGGAAAGCTCATAATTCCATCCTTTTACTTCACAAAATAGAAGGCTTCAATGGGGCCGCGATCAGATGATCGCGGAAAGGACACACTTAGCGCCAGCCTTGGCGACCCTACAGCGCTTCAATGGGGCCGCGATCAGATGATCGCGGAAAGCCAAAGCGACTAGCGAAACCATAGGATCACACAAAGCTTCAATGGGGCCGCGATCAGATGATCGCGGAAAGGCGGACGCCGATGCTGCGTACAGCACGGCATCGTCCCGCTTCAATGGGGCCGCGATCAGATGATCGCGGAAAGAGCCTGCATTCTAACGTATTCAGTTTTCAGAGATCTGTGGAAGGATCTGCGAGCGGTCCATCCGTCAGACTCAGTACGGGTGAACCGCTCCGCTCTAAGATACAACAAGTCGTTTCTCTTCAACGTGCGAGCGGCGCCCGGGTTTTCGGCAACGCCCAACCGCTCGCGTGTCCGTTCAGCGGGTAACGAAAGCCGGGTATTCACCGATGCTCCCCTCAATATATTTCGCCAAGAGTCGTGCCTGCACCTCCAGCATTCTACGGTAACTGACACGGTAGCCGAACAGGGGATGGGTCACCAGTGTGTCCATGCGCAGCTCGTAGGCACGGTAAAAGTTCTTTCGCCCGGCGGGCGTTAGCGCAACGGCGTTCCCCGCGGCGACAAAATCCTTCAACGTGACCATCTGGTTGTTGACCGCCTGAAGCACAGCGCTCTCGGCGATCAGCGGCCGGAACGGCTCCATCAAGTCCAGCGCCAGGGCAGGCCGTCCAAAGCGCGGCTGGTGGTAATAGCCCATCATCGGGTCAAACCCTACGGCGTAACACGCCACCGTAAGATCTTTGGCTAGCATGCTATAGGCGAGCGAGAGCAGGGCGTTCACCGGATCCCGGGGCGGACGCCGATTCCGCCCTTCAAACTCGAAGCAAAGACCCGATGGCTCCCCGTCTTCTCCCTTCAACATGCCGCCGAACGAGGAGAAATAAAGGCGCGCCGCATTACCCTCCACTCCCAGTAAAGTCTCCAGGTTTAAAGTCCTCTCACAGCGTTCGGCAAGGTGTTTCATCCCCGACAGCACGGCCGCCGGAGGCTCGACGTGATTGCGCATGAGCAAAACCCGCTGGTTGCGGATCTTGCCCGCCACCAACTGCCGCGCCAGCCGAAGGCAAAACCAATCTGCTTCCGCCAGACGGAATTGGCTGGCCCGGAGAAATACGTTCTTTGTGCACAGGCCTTGCGTAATTCCATAGAACCAGCCCCCTTGTGAGAAGTAGCAAACGGGGATCCCGGCTTCCGCCAAGGCCTGAATCGCCTGTGTGGTGATCTGAATGTTGCCCATCAGGTTCAATTGGCTGATGTCGTTCATCCGGATTTCCTGCTTAAGACTCTCTTTCTCGAAGACTTTCAGCACCCCTCCGCTCTTGGAAACCCGAAGGCCCTGCGTATCCAGGTAGGCCGCGCGCAAGTCGTCCCGGGGCGTCACCAGCCGACGTACCTCCCCGGCGGCCGGTTTGCGCTCGGGATTCGTTATCTCCGGAAACAAGGGAAGCTGCTCGGCGTTTTCCAGCGCCTGGGACAACTTTGCCGATTCGTCGGGCAAACAGAGCGGCGCAAGCGAGCAGCCCACACATTTCGGAGAATCAATCAGGGGAGGTGGCAACTTGGCTTCGCGTGCCGTGCCCCATGCGCCGCGCACTGCATTCTCCGCCTCGCATACTGTGTCTTCATCGAAAGGAATCCGGACGCGCTGGCGTGTGGAGCAGTAGAAAATCACTCCTTCTTCGCAGTTGTAACCGTTCTCGCGCAGGACGATCCCTTGCAGGGCCAGTTGCACCCGGTCGGCGGCCCATGGAACAAGGATTCCGTCCAGTTCCCTTGGCCTCCCATGTTTATAGTCCACGGGTGTCAGCACGCCTCCGCTCGCCTCTACGATGTCCAGCTTGGCGATCACCCGCAGGCGCTCTGAGGAGAGGGTGATGGAACGGGTTTTCAAATCGTCCGCCAGTTGTTCCGGCGCCGGGAGCTCGGCGCCTTCCCGGTCCACGCGGCGGTGTTCGGCGGCTCCTGCCACCGTGTCTTTGCTCGGCAAGAAAACACCTTCTACCCATTCGTAAAAGAACAGGCGTGGACAGTACACGAACTCGTTCACCATTCTGGCCGGCAAGTAGTCCGGCAACTGCCGTTCATTCGGAAGCAGGGACGGAAGGGCGGACATACGATAGCCTCAGGCAATAAAGCAGGGCGCATCTATGCGCGTGTACGGCTTCCCAAGGGACGTGATGACCCGCTCCCCACGGCCCTCGGACGGACCCAAGCACACGAACAGGACTTGGTCTTCGTCATGATGAATCAGCGCCTTGAGTTCCGCCCGGACTTTCACCAGATCGCTGGGGCTCAACTGGCATTCGAAGACCGAATACTGCAAATGGTCGCCCCACGCGCGCAGGCACTGGAATACTTTCCGGAGCCGCTTGTCGTCGCTGATGTCATAACAAACCAGATACGAATCACGCATGCCGGTCATCCGTCCATCGGCGCGAATAGGCCGATTCCATAGTGCCGGCCAAGACCGGCCACCACCGGGCCACGAACGGGAGAAGAGAACTGGACAACTACGTGATATCGTGGCCACCCTTGAAGGTGCGAAGGGACCATCACCCGGTGGACCGAAGCCGTGTTGGGCCAGAAAGGTGCGGCTTGAAACGCCTCGACCAGTGCAGTTTGTCCGGGATACCCTGCCTCCGTTAGCGCCTGACGGATCAGTTTGACCGTTTTCGGAATTGAAATATTGCCCTTGGTGGCGTTGTGTCCATGTAAGATAACGGGCGTTACCGTCGACCAGCAGCGGGCGGTGCTCCGGTAACATCGCACCACGGGATCAGTGGGCGGCAGTTCGCCCAAACGGCACACCAAAGCCCCGCCCTGCTCCCGTAACTCTGCTCCAATCAGCCAGCGGGCGGCCTGAAAGAAACGATGATGGTCTGCAGAAGGAGGGGCAAGAAGCATCACACGCCGAATCCGGCCGTCCGACTTAGGATGCCCAATGGTCGGCAGGGGCACATAGGAGATGCGGTCGGACCGTTCCTCTCCTTTCCCATGGCCAAAGACAAAGGCGGTGCGAATCTCTTCGGGCAGAACCTCCTCGGTTGCCGTGCCGAGGGCGTGGCGCAACCATGCGGCCACCCGCGCGCCTTCCGAAGCACCCCGCGAGTAATTCCTGAGCTCATCCGCTGTGCCTCCAATCTTCACCAAAGACGCGAAGAAACAAGGCCGCTCTGCTCCAGCCTGCGCGGAGTAATTGGCCGTGGCATACGCAGACGGGCGGGTGTCAGGGTTGACTGAATCCTTGCCGACACGAGTCAGGAACCGCTGGTAGGATTCCTCCAGATCGGCGAGAAATCCTGGCGCGGGCACCATGAGCGTTAAGCTGCCCGCTGGGTCTGCGAGCCAGTGTGTTCCCGCGAAACCATCCAAGGAGCCCTCCACACTGGCCTCGGCCCATGCCATGTCGATGCCCCAACCGAGCGTATGAAGACAGCCAGCCGCTCGTACTAGGCCAGGCAGGAATTCACTCACCGCCTCCCGGGCCGATCCCTCCATGCGCCAGCAGTAAACTAAATGCGGAGGGGCGCCTTGCACGAGTCTCGGCCGGACTTCCTTCATGGTTTTGATTTTGCCTGCGTCTTCGGCCTGCCCTTTGGCCCATTTACCAGCCACAACGTCGAAATCGTTGTTGGGCACTGCTAGTCGAACGGCTGTTAGTTCTTTCGTTTCAGCAGCGATAATGCGGGGGGGCGGTTGCCTTTCCAGCCAGGCCAGCGCTGGCCTGACTTGAGCCCGATAACGCCTGTAGCCGCCCGTCATTACGCCCGCAACCAGTGCTTGAAACAACCTGGCAGGCGACGGCGGCCATTCGAGGGCGTGATATCGTCCCGCGCCCAGAAAGGCACGGATGCAAAGGTGCGTGGTCATCGGCTTACCCCTGCTTCCGTGCCCGGGTTTCTTTCGCCTTCTGCTTCTTGGCTTGGTCCTTCTCTAGTGCCTTTTTGATTTGCCCAGTCTGAAACGTTGCAGTGAAGCCGCTGCCCACGCCGAACGCCTGAGCGCTCGCGCTGGCAAACGAAACCACTTCTTCCGCGCCTGCTGTGAACGGGCTACGGGAACCATCACGGCTCACGGCTTCCAATCGTGCCGGCCCGGCCCCAACGAGCAGACAGCCTTGACGCAAGTAAAGCTCCATCGGTGCGGTGAAGGCCACTAGAGCCAAGCCCAAGATGTAACGCTGCAGGGCCTCTGTGGCCTCTTGCCCGCTTCCCTCCAAGGCTCGGAGTGCAACCAGGTTCAGCAAAGCCTCTCGGACTACTCCTCCCTCGGCCACAACCCCGCCGGGGCCGCGGCCCGCAGGCGCATCTTGAATCCCGTTCTTCGAGAGCCAGTCGCTGTCCGCTAATCCCGCAAGCTCCTCGATTTCCTCGGTGGTCAGGGACCTGATGTATTGTGCACTCCGCGTCAGCCGTTTTACCTTGTGGGCGCGGATTACCGACTCAACCAGCCTTGGCAACTTCACCTGGGTTCCGCGCGAGTCCCAGCACCCGAACACGATTGAGGTAGGAGCGAGTTTAGCCAGTGAGGTGGCATCGCCCCGGTCCCTGTATAGCGCGAAGGCGTTCTCAAACTTCTCCCAGGCATCGGAAAAGCGTACGACCGCGTCAGCCGCCCGGTGTCCAAGTTCCAGCAGATGAAGTTGCCGCTCCCCGACGCGCACTCTGACTTGGGGTACGAGTTCGGAGTACGGTTCCCGGAGAAACATTGGTTCCATCCGGTTTGCTTGTGAGCCCACTGAATCAATCAGCGCGATCGATCCTTCGGGGAATTCATCGACTACATAGCCGGGCTTCTCGTCCTTCCTGTCCTCCGGCGGGGCGAAAGTCGGCGGAAAAAGGGGTGATTCTGGCCCCATCGCCGGGGCCAGTGGCTGCTTGAGTACAAGGGCAACAGGCCCATCAACACGCAATAGATCCGGAAGATTACCGCTCATTCAATTTCGTTCCTTTCCAAAATAAAATTCGCGAACGTGAAGTACTTATAACCTTGCCCGCGCTTGTCTATGGCGCACCGGGCTGTCAAACAACGTGCGCCGAGTCCCGATGCCGCTGTGACGCGGGCCGGGACTCGAGTAAGGGGCTGAGTCCAGAGTGAATAGAGAACCCTGTCCCGGTTCTCCACGACAGGACGGAAACCTTGCAGTCCGAATGCAGCGATCACTTCCACCACGGGAAAAGTCGCGGCCTCTATGCCTTGTTCGTTTGGCGAGGAACCGAAATCGAGAGCATTCCAAGCCGATCGTGGATCCACGCCAATCCGCGTCGAAGTAGCGCAGACGTACCGGAAGAGCTGAACGGTGTCTGCGGTTTCCGGCAGCATCTTAGGCAGTTTGCTGAATAACTGGGCGCTGGTCACTTGTCCACCCCAAAATTTCAGACTGTTGGCCTGGAGCCGGAACGGATCGAGCCACCAATCGAGTTCAAAAGAGATGCCGGATGAAAACGCCACACGGATCGGAAGGATCGCGGTCTCATTCCCCTCCAGAGTTTGGTATTTGGCAGACTTTAGGAGCGTCAGCAAATCCGTCAAGTCCAGCGAGCCGTTAGCTTCGAGCAAAAAAGAGGCCAATCGTGGCCGGTCCGCCTTGCACACGAAACGACTTACGGTGCGAACGCCGTGAAGTTCGAAGAGCTCAATCAGACCGCAGCAAGCGTAATACTGGCCCGGATTCATCGGGTCGAAATTGATTTCAAGGCTATTGCTGATCATCGGAGTCCTCTTCGGCAGGTTGATGGTCTTCCGACACAATCCAATCCGCTGCCCGGAAAATGGCTTCCAGCCAAGCGAGCCCCCAGGGCCCGTATTGGTCCTGCAACTGCCCAAACCGGAGCGTAGCGGCCTCGATTTCTTCCTGTGAACGTGCGGGCCGGTCCGGGTCCACCGCCCGGTCGAGGAAATGTGGTCTAGCCCAGCCGTGGTGAGAGGCGATCAAGTGGCGGGAGAGGCCATTCAACGGCTCCTCGCCGATTTCAAGAAGAGACACAAGTTCGTGCCGCAAACCTCCAAGAAGGCGGGGCCGGGATCTTCTCTTCGCTTTGGCTAAGGGCTCGCCATCACCACCTCCCATGGCCGTCTGCCAGAGGCGGTGGCGCTTGCCTGCATCGTGATAGAGACCCGCGAGGCGATATGACTCTTCATCGAGTTTGCAAGCACAAGCCAGTTGCACCGCTGTAGAAGCGACTTCCGTCAGGTGTTTGGTAAGCGGAACGTTCAAGGTTGTGCGGTCGGGGCGGATGCCTCTTGCGTAGACGAGTCTTGGCGGCGGGGCATCTTCCGAGTCCGCTTCGTGGCTCAGGATGACCTCACAGGCCACGCGAAGCCCCTGAGCCAGCAGCAGGTCCTGGATCTTCCCCGGCCCCAACGGCTCTGTATTGGGCATCAGCGGAACAAGTTCCCACAGCTCATCGCCCGCCGGGCTGGCCCGATACCTGATGCGGCGTTCCGTGGGTTCCACTGGCTCTCGTGTGTCCGCTATGTCAATTCCTGTGTCCCAGGTCTCGGCAACAAGCTCGGGGTCGAACGCGCCGTTCCGAAGGGCCCCTATGCCTGGCGGCAGAAGCAGTGTGGCGTAGCTCATCATCCTTTCTTGCTGCCCGCGGTTGTGCTGTTTTCCAGCAAGCTGCTCGAGTTGAATCGGCCTCACTTGGCCGTCTCCACCGATGAGAAGCACCCAGCGCTGCCCGAGTTCTTCGTGCGACTCCAGTAGCTTTGTGAGCTTTTCACGCAACCGGTAGGTGGGCATCTGAAGTGTTTCGCGGGCCAACACCCGGAACAGCCGGAACACTTGCGCCCTTTCTTCTGGATCGACTCCGGGTTGCGCAAGAGTGGAAGCTTCGGTACGCCACGCGACCTGCGTTCTCGGCAGGTCATCCTGGAGCCCATGAAGCCAAGGTTCCACGGCTGGACGGGCAGAATGGTTGATCGATGTATTGGACCACCGCTCGGCAAGCCATGGTTGAAGTGGTGCGATAGCGGGCCTTTTCTCGCAAGCCTCCTCGGGAGGCGGCGTCGCGAAGATGGTGGCAGGCGAGAGATCGGGAAGCGAACGTAAGTACTCCAGCGTTTTGACCGCACGATCTTCCTTTGGCGGGACGTACACGACATGCGCCTCGGCCTGCGCTTCAGCAAACCTGTTCAAGCGGCCAAACCGCTGCACCAGCCGGTCCGCCGTTGCAAGGGTGGTAATCAGTCGCGTCGACGTGAGATTGATGCCCACTTCCGCCGCCGACGTTGCCACGAGCCAGTACGGTTTTTCTGGCGGTTCATTTCTTAAGAAGTAGGCAATTGGCGGAATCTGAACCTGCTGGTCGCGCTCGTAGCCCCTCTGCTCACCTGTAATGAGGCCCACTCGGTTTTCCTCGCCACGATGATTCTGGCTTTCCTGCAGGCGCTGAGCGAGTCTGGCCGCGTCCTCAGGGCTTTCTACAAACACGAGAGTCCGGTCGACCGGATCTTGCAGGGCAAGCTGGAGGATTTGCTGATCAAGTCCCTTCTTGTCTGCCACTTCATGCAGGGTCAGCCGCTTGTCTGCCCGGTAGCGCGCTTGAAAGGTGCTGCTCTCCGCCTCATCGTCTTCCAGAGATTCAGGGAAGCGCGAGCCTCCCGCGCCCAGTGTTGCTGAAAGTACCAGGGTGCGGAAGGGCCGTAGCGGGGC
The DNA here is from genome assembly GCA_964460395.1 of uncultured Solibacteraceae bacterium. GTDB lineage: Bacteria > Acidobacteriota > Terriglobia > Bryobacterales > Bryobacteraceae > CAYWQS01. The sequence goes on from CAYWQS010000069.1 coordinate 8,473, forward strand.
CGTATGGAGGCTCCGAATCCCGGCCAACAGTTCAGCGAACGCAGGCGAAAGATGGGCCTCGTCATTCACGATCAATGTGTCGTTTGCCAGCAAGCCGGCGTGATGGGCTCGGGTCCGGTAGCTGTCTCCGTATCCCGAGAAAAGCAGGCGGCTCCCAATCATATCCACCGTGCCCACCACAATGGCGGCCCGCGAAGGGTCCCGGGACCATTCGCGGTTATCCGCCTTCTCCCCACGCAGGGTGCTAATGGCGAGCGGCCGGCCTGCGTCGCCGGTGGCCGAAATCTTTGCTAGGGCTGGGCCTAACGGGTGGGCTGCGATCTTGAGCGAAAGTTCCTCGGCTTCGGCAGTGGCTTGGTCGACCACGACACGGCGGTTGACCACCCACACAAGACGGCGGGGAACCGTGAGGGGTTGCTGCTGCTGAGCCTGTCGCGCTAAGGCCAGAAGCCACACCGTAAGAATAGAGGTCTTTCCCAATCCTGTGGGTACCTGAACGGCTTCCGGCCAGTTGTCGGAAATCGCTAGGGCAAACAATTGCCGCTGCCACGGGTATGGTTCAAAGCCATGCAGTTCGGTAAACGCGGCGTCGAAAAACCGCCGGTCCTCAATCATCGGTTTCTCCTGGATCGAGTTTCCTAATTCCTACGACACAAAAGGACATTGTGACTGCTCATGTCAATACCCCCAACAGGATATAGAGACAAGCAGAGCTGCAACTCTTTAACTTCTCTCAAATGAATGCAAGGGAAGCTCAGTTCGTTTCCTGCCTAGTGCAATTTTCCTCTCAGATCTTGGGCTACTACTTAGAATTGCCCACCAAGCTGGCGCAGTTATGGGGATTAACACGCAATTTTGCGCACTCCGCCTGAGAACTCGCTCCCCCCGCGCCTACTACATCTACAGCGCATGTCCCTGCGGATGCATTGGCGATGGGCGTGGGCCGGCGGTCTGGCGCTCGCGGCCGCCGTGGCCCTGGCCCGCCCGTCCGGCTGCCCGGCGGAATACCTGGGCGGCACGTCGGAGGCCCTGCCGGCGGGCGTGGAAGGCAGCATCCTGACGCACGATCCCCTGAGCTTCGTCTTCCAGACCAAACGCCTCGCGCTGCGCGTCCCCTACGAGCGCATCAACCAGATCGAGTATGGCCAGAAGGTCGACCGGCGCGTGCTCGAGGCAGTGCTGATCTCGCCGCTCCTGGTGCTGGCCAAGAAAAGGGCCCACTTTCTCACCGTGGGATTCGAATTGGACGATGGCCGGCAACAGGCGCTTCTTTTCCGCGTCGACAAGAGCGCCATCCGGACCGTGCTGGTCAGCCTGGAAGCTCGTACGGGCCGGCGGGTGGTGTACCAGGACGAAGAGGCCCGGAAAGCGGGTAAGGGATGACCGCGGGCCTGCTGGCGCTTTGTTTCTGGCAATCGGCCGCTCCTGCCCCAATGCCAGCGAACGCGCCCGAGGACGCGGCCGCACAGTTGTTGAGCGTCCGGCGTTTACACGTCGAACCGTTCACGGGAGAAAACGCCAGCCAGGTGCGCGACATGCTGATCGCCGCGCTCCACCGGGCCCGCCTCTTCGTGCTGACTGAGAACCCCGCGGCGGCGGATGCCGTGCTGCGCGGCTCGGCCGAGGACCTGATTTTCACCGACGTCTTTCAGTCGAGCAACGGCGTGAATGCCCGGATGAACGTCGGCGTGGGGCGCGGGGCGTCTTCCAGCCGCAACCGCGAATCGCTGGCAGTAGGCGCTGGCCTGGGGGAAAACGAATCCACGCGGATTCAGGAGCGCAAACACGAAGCTTCGGCCGCCGTCCGGCTCGTGGGGCGGGACGGTGATGTGCTTTGGTCGGCATCCATGGAAAGCCAGGGCGCCAAGTTCAGAAGCGCCGCGATGGACGTGGCGGAGCGGCTGACTCGGCAACTGGCGCAGGACTTGGGGAGGCTGAAGGGCGAGGGGGCTGAAAAAACGGAACCACGTGCCGCGCCAGCGAAGCCGGCTCCGTAACCAGACGGGCGCCGTGCGGCATGGGCAGCGGCCGTTCAAGCAGGAACACGGATCCGGCGCTTGGTTGAAAGCCGCGAATCCAGACCAGCGGAATGGCCGAGGAATCGGGATGCAGCAGAAACACACGCAAAGCGGCGCCCTGGGGCAGGCCGCGCACTTGCAGGGCCGCCAGCTCTCCCATGCGGCGCGCCGTCAACCCATGCGTGCCGGCCTCCTGCCACGCCTTGGGCAGGCGGCCGCTCAGGAAAACCGGATCGCCCTCGGGCGCGCCGCCATTCACCCATTCCGCAATCAACTGGATCTCTTCCTGGGTCAGCGATGGATCGTCTCGAAACGAACCGAACCCGCGCACGGCATTCCACGGGGGCATGGCGCGGAGTGTGGTTTCCTCGCGGATGGCCACGGCCCAGGGGCGCGCCTCTTCATAGGTGGTGAGCGGAAACGGCGCCCGGCCGCCGTTCTGGTGGCAGCTCATGCAGCGACGCTCAAAAAGGCGCGAGATCTCTTTGGCCCAGGTGATTTTAGTCGTGATGGGGTCGTGCGCCGCAAGTGGCGGCAGCAGGCCCAACACCGCCAGCCACCGGACAGCGCGCATGGCCTAGTTCGAACCCCGGACGCGCCGCTGGCGCTGGAAATCGGGCCGGAAATCGATGGGCACGATCATGTCGAAGAAGCCGATCATCATCTCTTCCTCGCTCTGTTCGCCCCAGCGCACGGTCGCCTTCGGGTCAGGGTTGAAGGGATTGTTGGGCGAGTTGTCGAAATGGGCAATGCCGCGAAGTTTCGCGCCAGCAGGAATTTGTACGGGATTTTTCAAGCGATAGGTGAGCTGCCAGTTGAAATTGTAGTCGGGCACCTTCAACAGTGTCTCCCGCGTACCGTCCGGCCGCTCCAGGACGTATTCAAAGCTCTTGCCGCGCAGATGCATGTGGGGGAAAAAGCTCAGCACCTGGTTGGGGCGGCGGAAGGGTATCTCCGCCCGAACCTCGTGGTTGGCGGCGCCTGGCGGGATCGCGAACTCGTCGTTGAGCAGCGCATTGGTAAGGATCCGCTCCTTGGGCGGCGTTCTTGCCCAAACGAAGCCAATCCGGCTGCGGTCGGTGACGGCCTGCTTGCCATTGGGCGTGTAGTGCATCTGCAGCACCAGGTCGCTGCCCGCCCGGATCAGCTTTGCCCGGCCGGCAGGAAAAATATCGGGCACGTTGCCTGGGGTATAAATCGTGAGCGTTTCGTTGCCGAAACCACCGATGTCGTTGCGGGGCCGCCCATCGGCCAGGCGCTTCGGAGGAACGAAGGGGACGCCGGGTTCGGCCTCGCCCCGCAGCCAATCGGATTCCGGATCGCGAACATAGACCAGGATGTGGTGCACGGCGGACCGCGCCTCCGGGGCCGGACGGGCTTCCACCATCTGCACCCACTTGTCCTCAGTCAGATTCAGCGGAATGACGATGTACTGGTAGTCGACCTTGCCTTGGGCCGGGATGGTGAACGGCCGGGGCATTTCCACAACGTAATCCGGCTCGGGGATGTTCCAGCCTGTGGGGAATGTCTTCGGCGGCGGCGCTTCGCTGGCCCGCCCTTCCGGAGCGCCCGCGTTCACCCAACCCACCAGAGTGTCGATTTCAGCCTGACGCAATCCGCGGGCATTCGAGAATTCGCCGTGCGCCGGGTCGGCAAACCAGGGAGGCATCTTGCGGGTGGCCACCACCTGTTTGATCGCCCTGGCCCAGGGGCGCGTCGACCGGTAGGAAGTGAAGGCCATGGGCCCGATTTCGCCGTCCCGGTGGCAGCTCTGGCAGTGTTCCTGGAGAAGCGGCAGCACGTCTTTGTAAAACGTCGGGGTTGCCGCCGGCGCAGAATGGACGCCGCAGGCTAAAGAAAAGAAAAGAAACAGACGATGCATCACCAAGCCCTTGTCCGTTAGTATAGCGGCGAGGGCCGGCGCGGCCGTAGGGCATTCATCCTATGG
>CAYWQS010000070.1:0-12043 GCA_964460395.1 uncultured Solibacteraceae bacterium
GCTCGCGCTCGATCACCTCGAAAGCGCCGATGCCGCTGCCGATGTAGACGCCCACGTCTTCCGCAAGATCCGGAGTAATGGAAAGGCCGGACGACTGCAACGCCTCATCACTGGCCGCAATGGCGAACTGGATAAAGCGCCCGATCTTTTTCAGTTCTTTCTTGTCGATGAACTGGAGAGGATCAAAGCCTTTCACCTCGGCGGCAATCCGTGCGGCGAAATCCGTGGCGTCGAATTGAGTGATAGGCCCCACGCCGCATTTCGAGGCGAGGATACCGGCCCAGGTCTCATTCGTATTCAATCCCAACGCGGAGATCAACCCCACGCCGGTGACTACGACCCTGCGTCGCAATGGAACTCTCCTTGGGAGGGGAAATCGGACACGCCGGAGGTGACGGTGGGCTTACTTCTTGCCCTTTTTCGCGTCGATGTAGTCGATCGCGTCCTTCACAGTCTGGATCTTCTCGGCGTCTTCATCGGGGATGTCGATGTCAAACGCCTCTTCGAAGGCCATGACGAGTTCGACCACGTCGAGCGAGTCGGCGCCCAGGTCGTCCACAAACGAGGCGGTGGGATCGACGGCGCCCTCATCCACACCAAGCTGCTCGACGATAATCTTCTTTACTTGTTCTTCAACCGACATGAAACCTCCAAAGAAGTCCGCAAACCTCCGATTCTAGCGAGGCGGCCCGGGGATTGCAACGCAATTGCGGACGCCCGTCTCCCGCTTTTCCGGCAGAGCTTGCCTGCTCCTCCTTAGGATAAGAGAGAGCATGCCGCCAGTTCTTTACTTGCACGGGTTCGCCTCATCGCCGCAGTCGCGCAAGGCAGTGTGGTTTCAGGAGCGTTTCCGGGCCGCCGGGCGGGACGTGCTGATCCCCGACCTGAACGGAGGCGATTTTTCAGGTCTGACGATCACCGGGCAGCTTTCCCTGCTGGAACGGGCGGCGGCAGGGCAGCCTGTCACGTTCATCGGTTCGAGCCTGGGCGGATACCTGGCCGCCCTGTATGCGGCCCGGCACGCGGAGGTGGAGCGAGTGGCGCTGCTGGCGCCCGCGTTCGGCTTCGCGAAACGGTACGCGGAGAGCCTGGGGGCGGAGGCGGTGGACGAATGGCGGCGGCAAGGATGGCGCGAAGTGTTCCATTACGCCATGCAGGCGCCGACGCGCCTGGGCTGGACATTTCTCGAGGACGCCGGACGGTTCGAAGCGGAGCCGGAGGTGACACAGCCCACTTTGATTTTGCACGGGCGGCGCGATGACGTCGTCCCGGTGGAGGCGTCGCGTGCGTTCGCCGCCACCCGGCCCCACGTGCGCCTGGTGGAGTACGATTCCGGCCACGAGCTTACCGACGTTCTGGAGCCCATGTGGGCGGAGTTGCGGGCTTTCTGCCAGCTATGAGCCCGTGGCGGCAGCGGCTGTGGTGGGCCGCCGGACTTCTGCCAGCCCTCTGCGTACTTTTCTGGCAGGCTGGATTCGGGCTGCGCCTGTTCTTCTTCCCCGACGATGTGATGAACATGCTGGGGGCGTACCGCCTTCCACTGTGGCGGGCGCTCACAGACGTGTGGTGGCCGGCGTCCGGCGCCTACCGGCCCACGGGCGGTTTCTTCTACCGTGTTCTCTACGAGGTGTTTGGGTTCACACCAGGACCGTTTCACATCGCGTCATTTGCCGTACAGGCAGGCAATCTTGCTGTGCTGTACACCTACGCCTGGCGGCTGAGCCGGGAGTGGGGCGCCGGCATGCTGGTGGCCCTGTTGGCGAGCTATCACGTATTTCTGGCGGATATTTACGCCAGCACAGGCACGATCTACGACCAGCTTTGCTTTCTCTTTTTCTTTGGCGCGCTGCTGGCGCGGGGGCGGTCGCTGGTGGGTTTCGGCCTCTGTGCGGTGCTGGCCGCGAACGCGAAGGAACTGGGAGTGCTGCTTCCGGCAGTGGTTCTCGCGGAGGATCTGTTGGTGTGGAAACGGCGGCCGGATTGGCGCAGTCTGGGGCTGGCAGCGGGCATCGGCGTGCTGGCGCTCTCCAGCAATTATGTGCTGGCGGGGGAAGCCGCACGGTTCGAGGCGTACCGGCCGCGCCTGGAATGGCCCCGGTTTTCGGGGAATCTAACGCATTATCTGGGATTGCTCATTCTGCGGCCGGGCGGACTCAGCGTCGATGCCGCGTTTACTCTGGTGGGATTGCTGGTTGGCGCGGCGTGGGCGCTCCGCGACCGATTGGTCTGGTATGGGCTGCTGATCTTCGCACTGGGATTTGGTCCGGCGTTGCTGGTGCCGCAGCGCAGCCTTTACATGCTCTACTTACCCCTCGGGGGGTTGGCGATTGCCCTGGCTCAGGGCATGTGGCGCGCAAGTCTTGTGGCCCCGGGGGACAATCGGGTCCGGGCGGCGATTCTAGCCGTAGTCTGGTTGGCCTTTTGGATCCCGCTCCAGGCGCCTTATGCGGAAGCCGCACAAGGGTTCATCCGGAACGAAGGGCGGATGATTGAGGACTTCAGCCAAGCCATGCGGCGTGCCCATCCTGCACTGCCCAAAGGGGCGCGGATCGTCTTCGTTGCAGATCCGTTCGACCGGGAGAGTTATCTGATTGAATTAACCCTTCCCCTGCTCTACCAGGACAAGAGCCTGTTCATCAAACGTCTGCAGAGGCCGGAGGGACTGGCCGGGGAGCCGCTGGAGTCGTTTCCGTATCAACTGGTCTACGACGGGAAGGTGGTGCGGTCAGTCGCTGGGGAGCAGCACCCAAAGCTCGGGCCGCCCGGAGTTGCAGTGGACGGCGCGGGACAACAAACCGAACGAAGCCCACGAGAGGAATAGGGCCAGCCGGGCGGCATGCCAGGCGCCGCTTGCCGAGCGGCCGGTCTGCAGGGCGTTGAGCCGCGTCTCCACGGAGGGGATGGGGTGGAAGATGCGTTCAATCCAAGGTTTGCGCACCGGTTCGTCGTCCTGCCACTGGTCCAGTTCGCGGATGAGGGTATATAAGGTGGCAAAATCCGTGCCGCGCTCACTCGCCCAGCGGTCGGCAGCCAGGACCCCACCCCGGCTCAATGAGGGGAGGATCAGCAGGCCCAGGAAATTCCAGAGTGTGCAGCCAAGAATCGTTTGGACCAATTCGGCAACGCGGGTAACCCCGGCGCCGGGCACTTGCGAAGCGAGGATGAAGCCCGCGGTGTTCCACGCCACAGCGACCAGCACTCCCAGAGTGCGGCTCCCGGTGGACAGAATACCAGTGCGGCGGAGCAATTCGGCGCGAAGCGCATTCTCTGGAAGTGCGCGGTGCCAGTGTTCAGGGACGACAACCGTTTCGCGGCCGGGCAGTCCGGCGAGGCCGCCGGAGAATCCCCCGTCGAGGGCGCCCCATACTTCCACCCGGGGGCCGCTTTCCTGAAGTTGGGCATCCCTCAGTGGCGATAGGCCTCCGGCCAACTTGGCGAGCCGCGCTTGGAGCAAGAGCAACAGGAACTGGATTGCCAGGAGCGCGGCCACGGCGCCCCACAACCCCGCCAGTCTGCCGGCCTGGAGGATCAAAAGCGCGCTGGCCACCATGCAACTGCCTTGGACGCTAACCCCGCGCAGCCACTTCATGAGGAAGACGGGAAAGTTGACACACAAACGGCCAAACTTGCAGGGCAGCCAGTAACCTCCCATCACGTCGAAGTAAAAGCTGACGAGGGCAAAGGCGAAATAAAACGTCCACAAGGCGGCCGTGTCTGCGAACACGGAGCCATCGAACGGAAAAAAAGTCCAGCTGAGACGGTAGACCCACGCCAGCGTGGCAAGGAACACCAAAGTGCCCACGCCGGAAATGCCCAGCCACAGTCTTGCTCGCGCGTAAGTCATGTTTCCGGTGAAAACCCGCCCGTTCCTTTGGATGCGCGGCAATGACGCGATACTCAAAGAATGACTGCCCGTTGGCTGGCTTTTTTGTGGCTTCTCACCTGGGGAACCAGTGTGTTGTATGGCTGGGGGCGCGAAGGGCACGCTTTAGTCGCCGGAATCGCGGAGCGCCGCTTAAATGCCAAGGCAAGATCGCAGGTTGCGGCGCTCCTGGAGCCGGGCGAGACGCTGGCCTCCATTGCCGCGTGGGCCGACGAGGTGCGGCCTCAAAGGCCCGAGACGTCCACCTGGCATTACATCAACGTGCCGGTGCAGACTGCCCGCGGCGACTACCGGCCGTATTGTCCCAACACTGGTTGCGTGGTGGAGGTTGTGCCTCGGATGCTCGCGCGCCTGAAAGATCCATCACTGAGCCGGGTTGAGCGGGCTGAAGCCCTGAAGTTCGCCGTTCATTTCGTCGGGGACTTGCACCAACCACTTCACTGTGGCGACAACGGCGACCGTGGGGGGAACGACGTCAAAGTCGTGTTTCGCGACCAGCCCACGAATCTGCACTCGCTCTGGGACACGCCACTTGTGCTGTTTCTTCTCCAGTCCAGCGCGGGAAAGAGGGATGAAATCGTGAGAGGTCCTGGATGGATGAGTGCCAGAACGATGAGAAAGGGAGGGCCAGAGGACTGGGTTTGGGAAGCCCAGGCGGCCTCGCGGAACATTGCCTACGGCAATCTGAGTGCAGTCGAGCCGGCAGTCCTGGGCGAGGAATACGCCCGCAAAGCCTCGCCGGTGATCGAGTTACAACTGCAGCGGGCGGGTGTGCGCCTGGCCGCGCTGCTGAACGCCACTCTCGGGCGCTAGTACTCCAAGACCAGAGGTTTCAGAGCTTTATGGAAATGCGGAACGATAACTGGTTGTTCTCCCGCGTGATACAATTTTTGGAAAGCTTTTTTGGGCCGGTGCTCCGCGTTTCGTGCAACTTCGTTGAAAAGCATGCGTCTAAGCTAGCAGGAGGCGCGCGGAGGGCGGCCATGGCCGCTTGAGTTGTGTTCTCCGGAGAGAGAAGTCGTTATGACGGCACCCATCCCGCCCCGCCCAACCAACCCACCCGGAGTGCATGGTGCGCCGGAGATGGACAGCGTATATCGCATGCTGGCATTGCCGGTGGAAAACAAGCCTTGGTTCGTCTCTCTCCTGGAAACTCTGAAGGACCTTTCGGCGCAGAAAAAACAGCCCCCCTTGACCGTCACCTTTAAGCCGCTGACGGAAGAAGAGCTTCTGAGTTCGGAAAGCATCACGATGCGCGGCATCGCGGAGATGCAGCGCGAACCCGGTTTTTTCAGCTCCCTGCTTTCGAATCTGAAGGATCTGTTCTCTTCATCCAATCAGCCGCCGCTGCAATTGACAGTGCGCCCGTTGACCCCGGAAGAACTGAAGGGCACATCCTACGGTGAGTTAGAACTGGAGGCCAAGGGATTTTTCGCCTCTCTGTTCGGCAACATCAAGGAGGCTCTGTTCCCCCAGAAACTCCCTCCGCTGCAGGTGACTTCGAAGCCGGTCCAGGTGCGGGAGTTGTTCGGCCAACAGGAATACAAGGCGCGGTCGCAGGCGCTTTCCATGGCCATCCACATCGGGGTGGTCGCGCTGGCTTTTACGGTAGGCACAAACAAGCACGTGCAGCAGGCGGTGAAGAACACCGTCACGGTATTTACCCCAACGGATATCGCCCCTTACGTGCCGCAGATGCAGGTGAAGCAGCAGGCCATGGGAGGTGGTGGCGGCGGCGGCGATCGTTCTCCATTGCCAGCCAGCAAGGGCCGCTTGCCGAGGCCAGACCTGAAGCAGTTCACGCCTCCCATGGCGGTTGTGAACAATCCGAATCCGCGGCTGGTGATGGAGCCCACTATCATTGCTCCTCCCGACATCAACCTGCCGCAAGTGAACATGGCTCAGTACGGTGATCCGCTGGCGCGCATTGGCCCGCCTTCGAACGGTCCGGGATCCGGCGGCGGCATTGGATCGGGTTCCGGCGGCGGCGTGGGATCCGGCCGCGGCGGCGGCTTTGGCCCGGGTGAGGGCGGTGGCGCAGGAGGCGGAGCTTTCCGCATCGGCGGCGGCGTATCCGCACCCGTGGTGATCTTCAAGAAAGAACCGGAGTACTCGGAAGAGGCCCGAAAGGCAAAGTATCAAGGCACGGTTCTGCTGGCCATCGTCGTGGATGTGGATGGTACCACTCGGAATATCCGGGTCGTCCGCTCGCTGGGGATGGGTCTGGACGAGAAGGCGATCGAAGCTGTTTCCCAGTGGCGGTTCCGGCCGGGCTACAAGGATGGGCGTCCGGTACCGGTGCAGGCCAACGTCGAGGTCAATTTCCGCCTGCTCTAGTCTTTCGCTGCGACTCGCCTAGGGCAGGCCCTTCAACCACTCCAAGATCAGGGCATTCATTTCTTCGGGCTTTTCCATCATGAGGAAATGGCCGACCCCAGGGATCGTTCTGTACGTGAGATTGGGGAAGCGAACGCGGATCGACTCCTCGGTGACCTGAGCGGGATTCGCAACCACGGCCAGCACCGGAGCCGCGAAACTACCTTCCTTCCAGACTTCCGGCAAGAGACTCTGGCGCATCGCGCCCACGGCCACGGGTTCGGGCGCCGCCAGCATCGTCTTCAGGATCTTGTCCCGCAGCGGCGGCGTGGTGGCCTCGACGAACATGCTTTCCACCATCTTCTGGCGGGCAGCGGGACCGCCAGGGCCCTCGAATGACTTGTAGAATCCGCTCAGCTTTTCCGCCTGGCCGGCAGGGATCATCAACGCATCCACAAGGACGAGCCCCTCCACACGGGCCGGGAACAAACGGGAAAACTCCAGCAGGACGGCCCCGCCCATGGAATGCCCTGCCAGAACGGCGCGGCCGACACGCTCGGCGCGCATGACTGCTTCGACAGCCCTCGCAAACCGGCCCATGCTGTAGTCAGGGGCAGCGGCACTACGTCCATGGCCCGGCAGGTCAACCGCAAGGACGCGGTACTGACGGGCGAGGGTTGCGGTCTGGCCCTGCCAAAAAGTGCGGTCGCAAGTCCAGCCGTGCACGAGAACGAGCGTACGGGCGCCGCGTCCCGCGGCTTCGTAGTGAACATCCGCGCCCTCAAGTTTCGCCATCTTGCCGGATAGAAGGCAGGCGAGAAGCAATCCTAGAAAGAGAGATTTCATTCGCGTTGGAAGAGCGCCATCTGACCGCCTGTGTGCCAGAAGATGATGTGATTGGTTTCGCTCAACGGCCAGCGTTTCAGCCCTCCCAGCAGGCCCGCCATAGCCTTGGCGGAGTAAACGGGATCGAGCACGATCCCTTCCAGCCGAGCAAGGAGGCGAGTGGCCTCTTCGCCGGCAGGCGTGGATTCACCATACCCGCCACCGATCTCCTTGTCATTGACGAAAATGTCGCCCGTCAGGCTGCAGGCGGCAGCGCCAAGGTCGATTTCGATTTGCGCGAGAAGAGTTTGCACTGCCTGGCTGATGGCGCTGGCCGGTTCGTCCGCGCTGACTCCGAGGACGTGTACCTCGTTCTCGCCGTGGAGGCGGAAGCCGGCGATAAGTCCTGCCTGAGTGCCGCCGGAGGAAGTTGAGTGCACCACCCAGTCGGGCCGGAAGCCCAGCTTGGAACACTGGCTGATGAGCTCCTGCGCGGCGTTCACGAAACCCAGCGCGCCCAAGGCGGTCGAGGCGCCGAGAGGGATCACCATCGGCCGCCTCCCGCGCGTGCGCAGTTCGCTGGCCGTGCGCTCCAACAGGACAGCACGTTCGTCCCGGGACTGGATGCGCCGGACATGTGCGCCGAAGAGGTCACAGAGCCAGAGGCTGGCGGGGGTTCCCGCCGATGCGCCATTTAACACGAGGTGGCATTCAAGCCCCAACCGTGCGGCGAGAGCGGCCGTGACGCGACAGTGATTCGAGCGGAGGCTACCGCAAGTGATGACCGTGTCGTAGCCTTGGGCAAGCGCCTTGGCGAAATAGTATTCGAGCTTCCGCACCTTGTTGCCCCCAAAGCCCGGGCCCGCCCAATCGTCGTGTTTCACCCATAACCGGGGCTTGCAGCCAAGATGCTCGCGCAAGCGGGCCAGTTCCAGCAGCGGAGTAGGCCAGTGGCCCAGTTCCAGCCGGCGGATCCGGCGGAACGACTCCAAGGCGCTGCCAGGGGTACCGGTGGTCAATTGCTGCGCCACTGTTTGCCTGCTCCTAGAGTTTTCCTTGCGTAATCGAGACTGCGTTCGAGATCGCGTTTTTGCTGCACTTTGAGCGCGGCCAGAAACTCGGGGGGCTTATCGCCCGGAACGTCGGCGATCACCATGGACCCGGAGAAGGGCCGGCCGTTCCGCGCAAGCGCCACAAAACGGGCGAAGTCCGCGGCTACGGCTTTTGGATAGCCCTTCCAGTAATCGTTTTCGAAGTAGGGAAAGACCAATGGCGGACGCCCGGTAATGATCTCGAGGTGCAGCGGAGCCCGCGGGCAAAGCTGGGCATGCAGAGCAGCGACGCGGGCCAAATCGACCGATCCTTCTCCCAGAGCCGTCCACTGAACGGCGGCTCCCCGGGCATGCTCGTAGACAGCGCCGTCGCGGTAGTGGGTGGTGACGGCTACGGGGCCCAAGACCTCAAACGTGGTCCGGGGGTCTTCCAACACATGCAGGGGATTCCCGGTGTCCAGGCAGGCTGCCACGTAGTCGCGCCCCGCCAGGTCAATCAGCGTCAGCAATTCGCGCGCCTGGAACTCGCCGTGATTCTCCACTGCGATTTTCAGATTGGCGTCGAGGGCGCGGGACCGGCACGCGCGCAGTACACGGAGCGTGGATTCGATGTGGGCGTCCATCGGGAGATCGCGAAAACGGTCGGCCGTGCTGCCAACGAAAACACGAACGGAGTGGGCGCCGATGGCCTTGGCGACGTCGATCACCCGTGCGAGATACTCTTCGGGCTTGTCGGTGCGCTTCCCCCATGCCTGAGCAGTCGGGCAGATGCAACCGGTCCCTGCATCGAGCCACAGGTTCGCGGCCCGGGCCCGGTCGCGGACCTGGGCCAAGAATGCCGGTTCCAGACTTTCGAAATCGCCCAGGCCGGACAATTGAATGGCATCCAACTTGTGCTGAAGAGCGAAGTCCAGATGCTGCATGGCTTTCCATCCCCAAGCCCGGATGGAATAGGTATCGTAGCCGAGCAACAGAGGTTCAGCGCCCTGGGAGGCGGAGCGCAGAACGGCAGGCAGTGCCGGGGTGAGGAGCAGTTGACGCCGGGTCATGCGTGGCTTCGCATCTTTATCCTACCAGCGCGCGTAGTAGTACTGATCCAACCTGGCAGGGTCATCGCTCGGAGGGTTCGCGGAACAGTTTGGCCCGGGCCGTTTCGCAAATCGCCACCACTGCCGGGTGCTTGAGTTTGCGGTCGACGGAGATGGCGTAATAGCGTTCGGTGACGGCATCCGTGCGGCCGATGACCGAGAGTCCAACCCGGCGGCGGATTTCTTTTTCGATGGCGGCAGGCGCCGCAAAGACACCGGCGCCCGACTGCCCGAAGGTCTGCAGAAGAGCGCTGTCCTGGAATTCGCCTACGACGCGGGGGTGAACGCCGATGGAATGAAACCACTGTTCGAGGGAGCGGCGAAGGACGGAGTTCTCCAGCGGCATGAGGAACGGCGCGCCGTCCAGCGATTGAGGGAATTTGCGCCGGTAGCGGGCAGCGAGCGCAGGCACGGCGAAAAAGGCAACCCCGCAGGTGCCCAGCAAGTGGGAAAAGGCCCTTACCCTTAGCGAGGGGTGAACAGGCGCGTCAGTCAAGACCAGATCAAGGCCGAAGGTGGACAGGTCGCCCAGCAGCGCTTCCGGGCGGTCCTCATAACAGACAATCTGGAGCGAGCCCCGCATGGCCAAGGCCGGTTCGAGAATGCGAAAGGCGATGAGCTTCGGCACCAGATCGGATACACCTACGAGCAGACGGGCCGGCCCAGCGGCTGGACGTCCCCGCAGGACGCCCGTCAGTTCCCGGCCGAGCGTGAAGATCTCCGTCGCGTAACGTTGCACTACACGCCCGGTTTCGGTCAGCACCAGGCCCCGCCCGGCGCGCGCGAACAGCTTCTCGCCCAGTGCGGCCTCGAGCGCCCGGATCTGTCCGGTGATGGTAGGCTGCGCGAGCCGGAGTACCCGGGAGGCCTGCGCCACCGAACCTTCGCGGGCCACCGTCCAGAAGTAATACAGGTGATGATAATTCAGCCATTCCACGCATCCAGGTTACATCGTTTTTTTCGATTGATGAAGCGCTTCTTATCTAATTGTCGAAGGATGAGATTAGCGGTATGTTGGGGATGAAAGGAGCCGATGAACCATATGTCCGCAGGCCGCAGCAACAAAGAACTGCCAACGATAGTGTGCACGCACTGCTACCTGGTGACGCGGGCGGACATGCCCCGGTGCTTGTACTGCGGGACGGTTCTGCATCACCCTGCCATGCCCCACGCGCACCGGCGCGGAGTGGCGAAGGAAGGGCACGGCCTGCCAGGGCCCGCGCCGCGCAAGGCGCGCGCGGGCCTCTCCCCCTGGCGCTGAATCAGGCAGGGATGGCACGGAGAAGCCCGAGTGGCTTCCGGCGCCTTCCGCCGGAAATCCTCCCCGGCGGGCGCCGCTCGAGATGGCGCGAGGAAGCGAAGTGGGCCGACAAAATGGGCCTGCCGCGTTGACGCGGCGCGGAGGCCGATGCGAAACCCGGCAATCCGGGAACGGCCGCTTCCTCGCGCTACCTTAGCTCCGCAAGAAACCTACCACTCGTTGTAAGGTGTTCCCTCGAGGCTACGTTTGTCCGACTTGCTGCGCACGTCGAAGATGCCCGGTTCGGTCTGATTGACACTGGTTAGCGAGTCCTCCATCACCACCTCCCAGTCGGCCTGACCGGTCATGGGATCGATGGGCACCTGCCGCAGGTACCCTTCCGACACCAGGTCCTGCAAGGATTGCGGGGCTTTCGTCTTGTCGTAAGTGTACTCATCGATCACCACGCGCAGCGTAAACAAATTCTGGCGCAGGACGCTTTCCTTCGCGCGGATCACCGACTTCTGATAGATGGGCAGGGCTGTCGCCACCACGATTGAGATGATCGCCATGACGATCATCAATTCGATCATGGTGAAGCCGCGGCGTTTACCAGTCGGAGTAAGCCGAGCCATCGGGCGCCCTTTCCATCGTTTTCGAATACACGTCAAACACGTTTTGTCCGCCCCAGGAGATCGACTTTGGATCGTCCTGCACGGAGCGCAGCCCCCAATCCGTGGAGTTGGTGAACGGGTCCCGGGGCAGGCGCCGCAGGAACCGGACCTTCTTGCCCTCGGCGTCCTGCGCCAGCTTTACGCCTTCCACAAGCACTTCGATGGTTTCGGGGTAGCATTCGGTTCCGAGTTTGGCTGGGCCGAACTTACCGGCATCGCAGGCGTCCTTGTACTTGTCAATGGCAGTGCGCAGTTCCCGCAGCGCATAGCGGAGTTCCTTCTCCTTCTCCCGCCTGACCTTCATGCGCGCCATCGGCAGGGCCAGCGCAGAAAGCAGCAGCAGGATGGTGAACGCCACGATCAACTCGACGAGCGAGAGCCCGTACTGCCGTTTGCGCCTGAGAAACCGGTTCATGGCCTGAGCTGCTTCATTGCACGGTGATCATGGTGGCGGCGGGCTTCACTGGAATGGGCTGCAGTTTGGCGTCGCGTAGCGTCAGTTCCTCGAAGCCGATGCTGCTTTCGCCCGCGGCCAGCGCCTGGAACTTCAAGGTCACCAGCGTTCCAGAGCCGCTGATGCCGCCTGCGCCGGGCACGCGGTTCAGATTGACGATCGCTTTACCTTCGTCCAAAGCTTTGGTTTCGCTGAAAACGACCTGCTGACCGTCGCTGCCCAAAAACTCGCCGCGGTTGATTTCCACCAGGCGGAGCACCTTGGGGTTGTAGTTAATGCGCATGGGTGCGCTGAACAGTTCGGAGACGTTTTCGGCGACTACGACGACGGAGACGGTGCCGTCCTTCTGCAACCGGAGCGCAGTGGGGCGGAGGGTGACGGCAGGTCCCAAAGCGGGCGGAGGCCCAGGTGGAGGCGCGGCCGGACTGGCCGCCGGATCAATCGCCGGGGGCTGGGCGGGCGCGGGTTGCGCCGGATCCGGCTGCCCCGGCGCAGGAATGCGAACCGGATT
>CAYWQS010000071.1:0-11892 GCA_964460395.1 uncultured Solibacteraceae bacterium
ACCGTCGGCGACGACTCCATCGAAGCGATCCGCGAAAAGGAGCGGATGTACGAAGAGGCGATCCGCTCCGGCGATTACCTCGACGGAAGGTTCTGGGCCGATGCCTGGTGCGCTGCGTTCGTGTGGAAAAAGACGCGCGAGTTCAGTTACCCCGTCACCGAAGAGATCTTCCGCCGCATCGAACGCAACCCGCACGCCTGCGAGCCGTGGATGCGCCGCGAGATCGAGCGGCTGGCCGGCGAGTATCGCTTCTTGCACTGGCATCTGGCGTTCCCGGACGTCTTCAAAGTGCCCCCGGCGGGCGAGAAGCCGGAGAACGCGCAGACCGGTTGGAACGGCGGATTCCACGTGGTGCTCGGTAATCCGCCGTGGGAGCACACTGAGATTAAGGAGCAAGAGTGGTTTGCCCAGCGGTTACCAGAGATAGCGGCAGCGGCCGGCGCAGCGAGGAAACGGCTCATCGCCCAGCTTGAGACCATAGATATCGCTCTCTACAACTCCTTCAAGAGCGAACTGCGCAGTGCAGATGGCGTTAGCCAACTGGTCCGAAATTCAGGCAGATACCCTCTTTGTGGAGTAGGCCGAATCAACACCTACGCTGTCTTTGCCGAATGCGGCCGCGCCTTGCTCCACCGGCGGGGCCGCATGGGCGTGATCGTTCCCTCCGGCATCGCCACCGACAACACCACGCGGAACTTCTTTGCCTCGCTCGTCGATTCAAATACGCTGGTCAGCCTGTATGACTTCGAGAATCGGGATGGGATCTTTGAAGGGATCGACCGGCGAATCAAGTTCAGCCTGCTGACCGTCACCGGCTCTCCACGTCCGAAGGGCGCCGCCGCGGATTTCTTCTGTTTCGCGCATTCCACTGGGGACTTGGCCGACGCGGAGCGCCACTTCACGCTCACCGCCGAAGACATCGCGCTGATCAACCCCAACACCCGCACCTGCCCCATCTTCCGCACCCAGCGCGACGCCGAAATCACCAAGGGCATCTACCGCCGCGTCCCGGTGCTGGTGAACGAGGCGACCGGCGAGAATCCGTGGGGCGTCAAGTTCAAGCAAGGTTTGTTTAACATGACGAGTGACTCCCACCTGTTCCGCACCCGCGAGCAGTTGGAGGCCGAGGGGTTCGCGCTCGAAGGCAACCACTTCGTCCGCGGCGGCGAGGAATACGTGCCGCTGTATGAGGCGAAGATGATGCACCAGTACACCCACCGCTTCGGCGACTACGCCCTGAAGCCCGCCGGGAGCCAGGACACGGAGCTGCCGCGCATCCCGCCCGAACGCCTCGCCGACCCGCACTATGTGGTTCTGCCCCGCTACTGGGTCCGCCGCCAGGACCTGCCGGACTTGGGCGGCCGCCAGTGGCTGCTGGGGTTCCGGGACATCGCACGCTCCACCGACGAGCGCACGGCGATTTTCGCGGTCCTGCCGCCGGTGGGGGTAGGCCATACGATGCCGCTCCTTTTTGCGGAGGCGGATCAAGCTCTGTTGCTTTCGACCTTTGATTCCTTCGCGTGCGACTGGATTCTTCGCCAGAGCATCGGCGGCACACACCTGACGTTCTTCATCGTCAAGCAGCTTGCCGTTCTGCCACCGTCCTTCTATACGGCCGACCACCGGGCCTTCATCGCCCCGCGCGTGCTGGAACTCACCTACACGGCCTGGGACTTGGCCGGATTCGCCCGCGAGCTGGGCTATGACGGTCCGCCCTTCCGCTGGGACGAGGAGCGCCGCTTCCTTCTGCGCGCCGAGCTGGACGCGCTCTACTTCCACCTCTACGGCATTGCCCGCGACGACGTGGACTACATTCTGGACACCTTCCCCATCGTCCGCCGCAAGGACGAAGCCGCCTACGGCGAGTACCGCACTAAACGCGTGATTCTGGAGATCTACGTCGCCCTGGCCGAAGCCAACCGCACCGGCGTCCCCTACCCAACCCGCCTCGCCCCGCCCCCCGCCGACCCGCGCGTGGCGCACCCGGAAGCGAAATGAAGGAAGCTGTGTGCTTGTTCGTGTTTTGCTTTTTGTTCGCCTATGAGCTAGACTGCTGGATTCGGGGTTGATCACCGATAGACCCACACCGCACATTCGAGATCCGCTGCCCCGTCCATGGGTTCGTCGCGTTCAACGATTGGGAACGGCAGATCATCTCGCACTCGGCGTTTCAACGCTTGCGGCGGATCCGCCAGCTTGCCTGGACCGACCAAGTCTACCCTGGCGCGATGCATACGCGATTCGAGCACTCGCTCGGCGTCATGCATACCGCCGCGCTACTCTACGACTCCATTGTCCGCAACGCCAAGGACGTCCTGAGCAAAGAGCTGGGCTACGACGATGCGGGATTCCGGCTGAACCGGCAACTGGTGAGGCTGGGCGCGCTGCTGCATGACGTCGGCCATTCGCCTTTCTCGCACGCTTCCGAGGAACTCTTCCCGGATCAGGAGGACGGAGAGGGAAAGTATGCGCACGAGCAGTACTCGGCAGCCATTGTGCGAGGGCCCCTCAAAGCGGCCATCGAAGATCATAAGCTGAACCAGGGGAACTACGGGTTCACTGCCGACGACGTGGCGGCGCTGATTGAAGGTAGCGCGGGAGCCAAGCAGGGCATTTTCTGGCGGGACCTGATCACCGGCCAGATGGACGCGGACCGGATGGACTATCTGCTGCGGGACTCTCACCACGCCGGCGTGCAGTATGGGCGGTTTGACCTGCACCGGCTGATTTCGACGGTGACCGCGATTCCTGGTGTGGAAGGCAGCCCGCCCCGGCTGGGCATCGAGTACGGCGGCTGGCACGCCGCCGAAGCGCTCGTGCTGGCGCGCTACTTCATGTTCACGCAGGTATACTTCCACAAGACGCGCGTGGCTTATGACATCCATCTGCGCGAGGCGATGAAGGAACTGCTCCCCGGAGGCCATTTTCCGAAACCACTGGCAGGGGAATTGGATGAGTACTTGCAATGGGACGACTGGCGGGGGTTGGGGTTGCTTGCCGAGGGCAAAGGCGGCGAACATGGAGTACGGTTGTCCAAGCGAGACCATTACCGTCTGGTGTTTCAGACAAACGAAGTACAAACCGAGGCGGACCGCAAGAAGCTCGCCCGCGTCCGCGAGAGCCTGGGCGATCTGCTGGCGGCGGAAATGCCGGCTGGGAAGAGCTGGTACAAGCGGGATGACAGCGACATCGCGGTCTACCGCAACCAGGACGGGCAAAAGAAGGTGGCGCCGCTGAGTGAATACTCAAATGTGGTGCGCCATTTGGGAAAGAACGATCAGATTTTGGTGTACTGCCTCCCGGAGCGCAAACAGGAGGCGGCGAGGAAAGTAGAGGAAGCAATCCATGGACTGGAGTGAACTACAGGACGCCAGGCTGGCGGTGATCACGGAGCTTGCATCACGCACTCCGGGAGGGTATGTAGGCCGCACCGCCTTGATGAAGTTCTGCTATCTGCTGCAAACGGTCCGGGGGGTTCCGCTGGGGTACCGCTTCACACTCTATTCCTATGGTCCGTTCGATTCGAGCGTGCTATCGGACCTCAGCACGGCGGAAACCTTGCGGGCGGTCCAGTCGAACCTCACGTTCTATCCCGGCGGTTATGGCTACCAGATCCGCAAAGGGGAGAGCGGCGATTCCATTCTGAAGGAAGGCGCGCAGTTCCTGGACAATTACCGGAGAGACATCGACTGGGTGCTCGAGCAATTCGGCTCTCACGGCAGCGCGGATCTGGAATTGGAGAGCACCATCGTTTACGTGGATCGCGAAGCCGCAAGAAAAGCCGAGCGTCTTTCTGCCGATCAATTAGCCCAACGGGTTCGGGATGTGAAGCCGCACTTCACCGAGGACTATATTCGGGGAAAGGTCGCGGCGCTCGGTGAGCAGGGGCTGTTGAAGTCATGCCCGAACTGCGCCAAGGCGCGCGGCTGATGTCGAAGACGCGCGCGGTCCACGTTTTCTTTCTTGTTGCGTCTCCCGCCTGACATCGCAAGCATATGGAGTCCACCCTCGCATGGCTTGACTTCAACGCCGCCGAGCGGGAACGGACGCAGCGCGTCCTCGCGATGTTCGAGGAGCGCGAAACCCGTGACGAGTTGGGGCTGGGCGCCATCCGCGACTCGTTTTCGGATCACCTTTTTCCAGGGACGAGCACCATCCAGACGCGGCTCCGCTACCTGTTCTTCATTCCATGGATTTACCTGCGGCTGGAGAAGCAACGTGTGCCGTCCCGCGAGATCGCAGCCAAAGCCCGCAAGCTGGAGGTTACGCTCACGGAACCGCTCCTCGCCGAAACCGACAACGCCGGAGTGTTTGGAAGGTTGGCCAGGGGCGAGTTGAAGCGGCTCCCCAGCTCGGTGTATTGGGCTGGCCTCCGGCTTTACGGCATCTGCCTGTATCCCGGCGGCCGCGAGGATTATCATCGCGACCTCGATGCGATCTACCGGCGGCGTGACCGGGTCCGGCATGAGGCTGACGGCGGCCGTGAGCCGTATCAGTTCACCTGGCATCCCAAACTGCCGGCGGCTCCGCCCGATTTTCCGGAACATCCCACCTTTCGATTGACTCGCGAGGAGGCGCAGTTCTTTCGCGACTGCCTGATGGGGCCGGCGTGCCGAAACAGCCTGCTGACGCATCTGGCATGGCACTGCGAACCGGCTGACGTGGACTACCCGTGGGAGCACCCCCGGTTGGCCACTTTCTCCGAGCAACACCACCAATTACTTGAAAACGCACGCCTGTTCGCCCGGACGATGCAGGGAGCCGCGATCCTATACAACCTTCTGCTGGCGGAGGCGGGATCGCGCAATGACCTGGCTGCTCAACGCGCGAACGAGTTCCAAGAGTGGTCCGACAATCTGGCGGTTGAAAAGCGGCGGATTCGCGAATGGGATCTGCATGGGTTGTGGGAGATCGCCCGGCACCCGAATCACAGCATCACGCCGTGGGCGCGCGAGTTCGTGGAAGGTTGGATCCGGCTGTGGCTCGATCACGGCGCTGGTCTTTGGAAGCGCGAGGACGCCAGGCGCCTCATCCGGAATCGGGAGATGCGGCTCAAAGGCCCGCGTTCGCGCTTCGTGAACCGGCGTGCGCTGGAGCAGTGGGGCGGCGAGGCGGGGCTCATCCCGATGTCCTTCCGCTGGTACAACGCCAAGACATTTCTGAACGACCTTGCGGAGGGGTTGAAGGCATGATGCTTGAGCCGAACAACCGCTTCCTGCTGACCCAGGCGTTTCGCGCTCCGGCTGGGTACCACTTCCACTCAGGCATCGCGACCACCTACTCTCTCGATCTGACAACGCTCCTGGGCGCGACCGTACATCTCTCGATGTTTGGCGATGAAGGCACGGTCGATGAGTTCCGCAATGGTATCGCGTTACTGGAAGCGCTTCGAAGAACATCTGAGCGCCTGACTGCTTATTGCCAAATCGGGCAGATCGCCGTTCCGAGGATGGCTCACGTTCTCTACGGCCTGCTGGAACCGATGGTGGCGCCCGTGACCGCGCCTCTGGGCGGTGTTTTTCATCCGAAGCTCATCGTCTTGCGATACGAACCAACGGCCCCCGGGCAACCTGTCGTGTTTCGGACCTTGGTCATGTCCCGCAATCTCACCTACGACCGGTCCTGGGATGTTGCGTTGGCGGTGGAGGGCTCGCCGACGGGGCGGAACCGGCGGGATAACGAAGGCCTACGGGATCTTGTGGCCGCTCTCCCCGGGATGGCGGCGGTTCCGGTGCACGCGGCCAGGCGACAACAGGCGGAATCGATTGCCGAGGAAGTGCATACGGTCCAGTGGATGCTGCCGGATGGATTCGAGGCGCTGTGGTTCGAAGCCCTCGGACTGCGGTTGAGGCGATGGCGGTTTCCGCATAGCCAGAGGCTCGCGGTCATCTCTCCTTTCGTCTCCGAGGAGGGACTTCGCGCACTCGCAGATTCAACCAGCGACGCCGTTGCGCTCATCTCCCGGCCGGAGGAACTGGACAAGCTGGCGGGTTCCACGCGCCAGCTTTTCCAACAAAACCTGGTCCTCCGCGAGGCTCTTGAGAGCGAAAACGGCGAGGATACTCCCGCTGGCGTGAGCGTGCTGCGCGGCCTGCATGCGAAAGTCTACGTCGCCAATAACGGGTGGGACACCAGCATCTTCGTGGGATCGGCGAACGCGACCAAGGCCGCCATTGTCGATTGCATCAACGTTGAACTCCTGGCTGGCCTCACGGGCAAGAAGAGCAAGGTGAAGGGAATCGACGAGCTGCTCTCGGCGCAAGGCCTGGGGAACGCCCTGGAGCCGTACTCGCCCGGTGAGCCGCCGGTAGAGGAAGCTGAAGTAGTAGCGGCCCGGGAACGGCTGGAGGAGGCACGCGAGCTTCTCAGCAAAGCAGCACTGCGGATTTCGTGTCACGGGGAGAAAGACGATTGGCAACTGACGATCCTTCCGACGGGCCCGATTCCTCTGAGCGGCATTTCGAGCATGAGAGCTTGGCCCATCAGCCTCCGGCCGGAGCACTCCGTCGATGCGATGGCGCTTGAGCGCGGTTGCCAGCTGGCTCTTCCGGCGTGTTCGCTTGCCGCAGTCACAGGATTCGTTGCCTTTGAACTGGCGTCGGAGCCCGCAGCCGAGCATTGCTGCTTTGTCTTGAACCTTCCAGTCGATGGACTTCCGGAGGAACGAAGAGCGGCGGTTGTTCGCACAATCTTTGCCAACCGGGAGGGGTTCTTGAAATATTTGCTCTTCCTGCTGGCGGATTTCGAAGAGGACGGCCTCCCCAACGAATTGCTCCTTGCGGTATCCGGCGAGGAGTCGTCCAGGGGCTACCGGCTCCAGGATGCATTGCCGCTGCTGGAGGAAATGACCCGGGCGTTGAGCCGGGACCCGGCGCGCCTACGCTCGATCAAGTCTCTGATCGACGATCTGAATCGCACGGGCGATAGCGACAATCTCGTCCCGCCGGAGTTTATGGATTTGTGGCGGGTGTACGAGGCTGTGTTGCAGGAGGCGGAGCGATGAGTGACCGCCTGGCCGTTGCGCCGATACTAAGCAGGCTCCGGGACTTCCAGCGCAGGACTGTTGAGTACGTGTTCCGGCGCATGTACCTGGACGAGGAGCGCACGACGCGGTTCCTGGTGGCCGATGAAGTAGGACTGGGTAAGACGATGGTGGCGCGAGGCATCATCGCCAAGACGATCCGGCACTTAGAGGAGCAAGGAGTCGAACGGATCGACATCATCTACGTGTGTTCGAATGCGGCCATTGCTAACCAGAACCTCAATCGGCTGAACGTTTACGGGAATCGCCACTTCACGATGGCGACCCGGCTGACGCTGCTACCTGCGCATCTGAAGGGCCTCAAGGGGAACCGCATCAACTTCATCAGCTTCACGCCTGGCACGACGTTCGATCTGAAGAACCGCGGCGGCGTGATGGAGGAGCGCCGCGTGCTGTACCAGATGCTCCGCGAGGGGTTCGACTTGAGCCGCACTGGGCTTCTGAACCTCCTTCAGGGCACGGCTGGGAAGGATCGCTGGCGGGTGTATGCCGAGCAGCCAGTTGAACTGGATCAGCACCTGGAGCGGCTTTTTCAGAAGCAATTGCGGCAGGATCGAGGCCTGCTGTTAAAGCTCCGGGAGACTGCCGAGGGATTCCATCGCCATCGGGAGTTCAGTTGGGAGGAGTCCAACCGCCGCTATCAGGTGATCTCCTGTTTACGGCGGACTCTGGCGCGCGTCTGTGTGGACGCGCTGGAGCCGGATCTGGTGATTCTCGACGAATTCCAGCGCTTCAAGCAGTTGCTCCATGGCGACGACGACGCGGCGCAATTGGCGCAGGCTCTCTTTGAGCACCCGGAAGTCCGGGTCTTGCTGCTGTCGGCGACGCCCTACAAGATGCTGACCCTGCATCACGAGACCAACGAGGACCACTATGAGGATTTTCAACGGACGCTCGAATTCCTGCTGGGCAGCAAACAAGCAGTCGCCGAGGTTGCGAGCAACCTGGACCGGTTCCGGCGCGCTCTTCATGTGCTTGGTCAGGGAAGCGAAGAGGAAGCCGAGCAAGCCAGATCCGCGATCGAGGATTGCCTGCGTCGCGTGATCGCGCGGACGGAGCGCGTACCCGCTACCGAACAGCGCGACGCCATGCTTTCGGAGCCGATCGTCATGGCGTCTTTGCAGCCGTCCGACCTCAAGCAGGCGGTCCTGGTCGACCAGGTCGCAAAGGCGCTGAAGACCTGGGACGCGATCGAGTACTGGAAATCATCCCCGTATCTCCTGACCGTGATGAAGGAGTACGAGATAAAGCGGCTTCTCCGGGAACAGGCGAAGCGCCCGTCACAGCAGTTGGTGGATGCTTTGGCCAGCGCGCAGAACCAACTGCTGCGCCGCGGGCAGTTTGAGCGGTATCGCGAACTGGATCCGGCCAACGGCCGGTTGAGGAGCTTGTTGGACGCCAAGGTCAACCAAGGGCAGTGGCGGCTCCTTTGGATTCCTCCCTCGCTTCCGTATTGGCAGCCCCGGGGCGCATTTGCGGATCACCGGAACATGACCAAGGCCCTCGTCTTCTCGGCCTGGCAAGTGGTGCCGGATGCCATTGCCATGTTCTGTTCTTACGAAGCGGAGCGGCGGATGTTGGCCCACGAAGGTGGCCGCCCGAGGTACAGTACGCTCCTGAAGAGCCGCAGAGCGCTGCTTCGCTTCTCAGGGTCCGCCGATGACCGCCTTGCGGGGATGCCGGTGTTCTGTCTGCTTTACCCTTCAATCGCTCTCGCTGTGGAAGTGGATCCACTCACGATCGGCCTGACGTTTGATGAAGGTGGCACTCCGCCCCTCGAGTGGGTGAGAGCGCGAGTTCGAGAAAAGATTGCTGGCATGCTGCGGCGCACCGGTTGTTGGCCGGCGCCGGAGGAGGGGCGGGAGGACCAGAGGTGGTATTGGGCCGCGCTGGCGATTTTGGACGCCCGCCATGCTCCGTGGATGAGGGGGTGGTGTTCCTCGAACGATCCTACTGGCTGGCAGCAGGCGGGAGTCGAAGCGGAGGAGGAAGCTGCTTCAGGATTCGCGCGTCACGCCGACTATTTCGTCGAGTTCATGCGAGGCTCGACGGAGCTCGGCCGTGCGCCCGCGGACTTGCTGGACGTGCTGGTAGAGGTGGCGCTTGCCAGTCCGGCGGTCGGCGCACTCCGTGCGTTGAGGCGCGTGGTCCGCTGGATTGACCTCGACGAGAGGGCACTCCTGAACGCTGCTGCGCGGATTGGCGAAGGCTTCCGGACGCTGTTCAATCTTCCGGAAGTGATGGCATTGTTGAGGGCGGAAGACGACGGCCTGCCGTACTGGCGGCGCGTCCTGCATTATTGCCTGGAAGGGAATCTGCCCGCAGTATTAGACGAGTATTTCCACTGGCTGCGTGAATCGTTGGGTTTGACCGACCAGAACGCCGTTGACTCGGTGACTCAGATTGGAGAAACCGCTTCGGAAGCCCTCTCCGTCAGGACCTCGCGGCTCGAAGTCGACCAGATCCGCGTGGCGCCTCGAAGCGGGGCCATCTCGCTCGATCCATTCAGCTTGCGATGTCGGTTTGCGATGCGCTTTGGGACTCTGCGTGGTGAGCAGGATGACAAACTCGCCCGAGCGGAAACGGTACAAAAGGCTTTCAATTCCCCATTCCGTCCGTTCATTTTGGCGTCCACTTCGATCGGCCAGGAAGGGCTTGACTTCCACCCGTACTGCCACGTGGTTTACCACTGGAACCTGCCCTCCAATCCTGTGGATCTGGAGCAGCGTGAAGGAAGGGTTCATCGCTACAAGGGGCACGCGATTCGCAAGAACCTGGCCCTGCGCTTCGGCCTGCGTGAGCTTCGCCGGGTGTTCCGAGAGGGTGACGATCCTTGGGCCAAGCTCTTTGACCTTGCCGCGATAGCACGGCCAGCCGGTAAAGACGACCTTGAACCGTATTGGATCTATCCAGTGCAAGGCGGCTCCAGCGTGGAACGGCGAGTTCCCATGCTGCCCTTCAGCAAGGAGCAGCAGCGCCTGCCAGATCTGAGGGCAAGCCTAGCGGTCTACCGCCTTGTGTTCGGGCAGCCCCGGCAGGAGGACCTGCTGTCGCACCTGAAGGGGCGCCCCCCAGAGGACCTTGCCCGGTGGCGCATCTCGCTGGCGCCGCCACCATTACCCTCGGACATCGCTCCTGGCACCCCGCCTCTGGCTGAACCTGAGCATGGCGATTCGTTGTACTGCCGTCGATGTGGTGAAGCTGTGTTCCACCGATGCGGTGAACCAGCCGGGACCGAACTTCACTGGCAGACAGGCGATGAAGCGATGTTCTTCTACTGGTCGCGACGAAACGGCGGTCCGCAGTACTGCCCTGGCGAGGTTGAGGCAGTGAATGATGATGTCGCGGAAGTCGCGTTCCCCGACTTCAGAGGCGTCCTGCGCCGCCGGGAGGGAGATCTATTCTGGGACTCGAACTCGCGTGAGTGCTGCCGATTCGTGAGCCATTGGGACCCGTCGGGTGGGCCAGCGGTTGCGTTGGTCTGTCCGAAATGCGGACGGCACATCTCGCACTCCTGTCAGGTTCCTCTACCCTCACCCTGTCACGAGTTCCGGCGGGGCGACCGAATTGTGGTCACATACCCGCCAGCCGACGGGATTGAGGCCGGCTCCTATGTGGGTTGCGTCGTGCGCAGCACCGGCCACGTGATCAGAGCGAACTTGGAGTATGACGACTCGACAAACGAGACCGCACACTTGGCCAGGAATACCAGCGGCGCCTGGGTAGACCTTGAGTACGCTGTTCCCTGCGAGGTCGCGCCGGCCGGATGACTGCCGACGCACTTTCACTCTCAGGGGCTGGCGGTCTATGGGGTCGAGTAGAGGAGGATGTAGCCGAGGGTCGCTACTGCTGGGCCTTTCATCTTCAGGCCCACAAGGAGGTGCCCGGCTGAAGGTCTTGGGGTCCGTCCGGCTAGCCGTCGTGGAGCGGAGAGCCAGATCCAGGTACCCGGCGTCTTTGGCGGCGGCGAACCGAGCCCCAGCGATTACAGGAAGAAGATCCGCTAAGATTCGAATTCGGGTCCTGTAGGCCAAATCAAGATGCACCGGCTCGATCCCTGGCCTTGGAGGCTGCGGCTATGGAACCATCTCAAGCGCATCTGGCATCGGCTGTTGAAGTGATTCGGAAGCGCATTCAGCAGATTCGGGACAGGAAAGAGACGATCGGCGAGCAGAACACGAAGGCGGCCTTGATCGATCCTCTGCTGAGCGCCCTGGGTTGGGACCTTCAGGAAATCGACGAGGTCCGCCGGGAGTACAGGCGAAAACCGCAGGACAACCCCGTTGACTACGCACTTTTCCTGAACCGGACAGAATGTCTGCTGATTGAAGCCAAGTCGCTGGAGAAAGACCTGGGGGATCGCAAGTGGATCTCGCAGAACATCAGCTACGCGGCCGTGGTGGGAGTCAAGTGGTGCGTTTTGACCAACGGCGATGAGTATCGGATCTACAACTCGCACGCCGAGGTCGACGTTGAGGAGAAGCTGTTTCGGAAAGTCAGCCTCTCAGGCACCGATTCCAAGACCCTTCTCGACACCATCGCCTTGCTGTCCAAAGACAAGATGCGTGGCAGCCTCCTTGATGAGCTGTGGAAGGCGCACTTCATCGATCGAAAGGTGCGGCTTGCGTTTGAGAGCCTGCTCCGCGAAGACGACGCCGCATTGATTCGGTTCATCTGCAGGAAGGCGAGTGGCGTCACTGCTTCGGAAGCTCGGGCGTCGCTGAAGCGGGCCAAGATCACGATTGATTTTCCGGTGCCGAAGGTCCCCGAACAGCCAGCGACAACTTCACCACCGCCGCATGCTGCGCTGAGCTCCGGAGTGGCAACCTTTCCGAAGCAGGACGGAGACT
>CAYWQS010000072.1:0-11617 GCA_964460395.1 uncultured Solibacteraceae bacterium
CGGACTCGCAGTAAACCCGAGCCCGTGACCGAGCTCGTGCAATACCGTGGCCAGCAAATCGACCCGGTTGGAAGGCTCGTTGTTGTCCAGACCGTAGTACCAGCCACTCCCCGTCAGGCAGCCCGGCTGGCCCAGCCGGCTGTTGAAGACGGTGAAGATCTCAGCCGTATCATTTGGGTCGGCCACGATATCTTGTCGAGTCAACTTTTCCGCCAGCGCGGCCGGATACCACGTCTGCGGCTGCAGTTGCTGCCCGCCCGTCGCCGGAGGCACGTCACGGAAGTACCAGTTGGGAGCCGCTCCCCCCAGCGTGGCGCTGGTCGCAGTGCAGCCCAGCGGTGTAAATGAAGCGAGCACCAGAATCGGCTGCTTGCTAACCAGCCGCTGGCCCCAGCGCCGCGCCGCCTCCTCAAATACATTGAGCGCTTGCTGGCCCACTGTGGTTCCGAAGTTCCCCCCCACAGGAGCCGCCGGCGTGGGGTCGTTGAATCCAACCCCCGGACCATCGGCGTTAATAATGACAATGTCGGCCGCGAACATTGTCCCGGCCAGCATCGGAAGCAGGAACAGGCGCTTAGCGGACATCGGCCCCTCCCTTTCCGGCTGTCGCCGTCGAACCAGCCCTGCTCGCCGGCTGGTGGGTGTACACCACCGAACCTGAAGCGAGCCGCTGCACCGTCAGAAACTGAAGTTGAGAAATATCGGCGGGCAACGCAAACCCGCCTCCCTCCAGCGGCCGTTCCACCCCCATGCCCTCAATTGGGGGCTGCAGGGCAGTTGCTTCCTCGGCAGTCGCCCGCCGGAAAGCGTTTTCTGTTGCGTCAAACACGGCAATCTGCGCTTGCAGCGCCGCTTTGAGCTGGGCCATCTTCTGCTGGTACCGCTGCATGGCGGCGGCATCAGGGGCGATTGTCTTCGGGGTGGCTTTCTCTTCTGCGAAAGCTGCGGGCAAACAGACACACATCAAAAGCAATATTGGTTTCATGCATCCTCCATTGGGCCTCTCAACAACTGCGTGAATTGTAGGGCCTCCTTGCCAGTACTGTCAACGCCTCAGGCCTACTTTCTTGCGGCTGGGGACACGCTGGCGCCGAAGATACGATAGAAAAGTTCGGCAGACCAGGATCCAGGGAGTAATTCGCTAATGAGTTTGACCGCGGTTCGTTTGACCCGGCGTGGCGCGTGCCAGTTGGTGCCGCCTGCCTTGTTCGCCCCCACTCTTGCCGCGCAGGGGCCGGCTGGGCCGCTTTCGCTCAATCCGCAGCGCATGGAACGCGCGTTAACGGGCATGGTTGACGACGGCCGCACCGCCGGAGCTTCGCTTGTGGTGTGGAAGGACGGCCGCGAGGCTTTCTTCGGCACGGCCGGGTTTGCGGACCGCGAGGGTGGGCGCCGCATGACGCGCGACACCATTGCCCAGGTCTTCTCCATGACCAAGCCGGTGACTGGTGTCGCGCTGATGCAGTTGTGGGAACAGGGCAAGTTCGGCCTCGACGATCCCCTCTCCCGTCATCTGCCCGAGTTTGCCTCCATGCAGGTCTACGCCGGCAAGGATGCGGCAGGCGCACCCGTCTACCGCCCGGCCGCGCGGCCCATCTCCGTCCGTGACGTATTGCGGCATACGGCCGGCTTCGCCTACGGCGCGGGCAACACGCCGGCCCACGCGGCTTACGTCAAGGCCAATCCGATGGCGCTGGACAACGATCTCGCCGAGATGGGCCGGCGCCTCGCCAAGGTGCCGCTTCTGTTCGATCCCGGTGATCGGTGGAGCTACAGCATCGCGGTGGATGTGCAGGCGCTGCTGGTGGAGGTGCTGTCGGGACAGAAGTTCGCCGATTACACACGCCAGCGCGTCTTCGAACCGCTCGGCATGCGCGAAACGGCCTGGCGTCAGCCGGATGCCAAGTGGCCGCGGATGGCGGCCATGTACGTCAAGAAGGGCGACCAGATCGTCCGTCAAAGCGACGAGGACAACCGGCGGCTCAACTTCCGCGACAACCGCTTTACCGGCGGCGGCTTCGGATTGGCTTCGACTCTGGACGACTACCTGCGTTTTGCCCGCATGCTACTCAACGGAGGCGAATTCGAAGGAACCCGCGTGCTGAAGCCCTCCACCGTGAAACTGATGGCGACCGACCACCTCGATCCGCGCATGACCGACCGTGGCTTCTTGCCTGGAAAAGGCTCCGTCGGCTTCGGCATCAACTTCGCCGTGCGCGTGTCACAGCCGCAAAAACCGGAAGAAAGCCGGGGCGCAGTGGGTGAATTCTTCTGGGACGGCGCGGCTACCACACTTTTCTGGGTCGATCCCGCCAACCATCTGGCGGCCGTGTTCTTTACCCAGAAGATGCCCTTCGACGGAACGCTGCACCGGGACATCCGCGCTGCTGTCTACGGCCCGGAATACCTCGGCCCTGCAGGGGACTGACCGCCCGCCTTTCAAAGCAATTTAGTCACGCCGGGAATATAGACCGGGTAGGTCCCGTCCGGCAGCGGGTGGACCGGCGCTTCCGTATTCTCATTGACCTCCTCCGCCTTCGGTGGAAAGTAGAAGTTTGAGTTGGTCACTTGGTCCCACTTCACTTCCTGCCCGGTGTAGCAAGAGAGCTGGCCCATCACCGTGATCTGAGTGCTGCGGGCCATGTAGTCCCCGTTGTTGATCGGCTTGGACTGGCGGATGGCGTTGAACAAAGCAACGTGCTCCAGGTCGTAGGCCGGGTTTTTGCTCCGGCCAAGCTGCGACTCGTAAGGATTCTCGCCGGTAATCCGGAGGTTCAGCAGATCGCATTGGCCCTTGGTGCCCAGGATCAGGCTCGAATTCTCGTCGTAGCAGTTGTCGATGGTTCGGCAGAATGCGTAAACGCGGACGCCATCGGGGAATTGGTAGACCACCGAGTGGTGGTCGAAGACGTTTCCATAGATCTCGCCTTTGAGCGTCGAACGCCCGCCCATGCCGTAGCACCGGATTGGCGCGGCATTGCCCAAAGCCCAGGAGGAACGGTCGAGGTTATGGATGAGCGTTTGCGGCACGTCGTCGCCGCAGAGCCAGTTGAAATGGTACTGGTTCGAGCCCTGCCACACGATCTCCTTCATGTTGGGCCGGCGCGGGTAGAGCACGTAGGGAGCACGGAGCCAGGTTTCCTGAATCGCCACGATTCGGCCGATCGCGCCTGAGTGGATCTTCTCCATCAGTTCGATGTAGCCGGGGTGGTAACGGCTCTGCAGACCGGAGACAACCGACAGGCCTTTCTTGCCGGCGAGAGCCGTGGCCTCACGCACCATCCGCAAGCCTGCCGGGTCGATGGCGTGCGGCTTCTCCACGAACACGTGCTTGCCGGCTTCGACGGCTGCCATCAAATGCAACGGGTGGAACTTGGCGGCGTTGGCGATAATCACCACGTCGGCGTCCGAAGCTATGACCTTGCAGTAGCAGTCGTAACCGCCAAACAGATGGTCGTCTTTGACCTCCACCTGATCGGGGTACTTCGCTTTCAGGGCCGTGCGTTTCTCCTCCGCGCGGTCGCGCAGAAGGTCCCCCAAGGCCACAATGCGGATGTCCTTGCCCGCGTTCATCGCGTTCATGGCCGCGGCCTCGCCGCGGCCGCCGCAGCCGATGACGCCAACCTTGATGGCGCCGGAACCCTGAACGAAATAGCCGAAAGCGGCGGATGAGAGCAAATCTCTGCGGGTCATCATGGGATCCTTTCGTGTTTGTCTATTTGCGGCGTGCGGTCCATGCCAGGGCATTGGCGAGCAACCGCCCGAAGCCGGGATTCTGGAAGGTGCTGGCCGAGTGGCCTAGCTGGATATAGAGAACGCGGGCTTCCCGATTAGGGCCTACGTAGACCACGGGACGGTCGTTGAGGGGATGCGCCGTCTCCATCAGCACTTCAATGCCCGGCGCGTGCCACATATCCTTATACATTTCGTCGTCCACCAGCAGCGGCGGCACGCCTTCCAGCACCGGGTGGCGTTCCTTGCCGGGCGCGGGCGTGACAGTAAATGGAACATCCTCCTTGTAGCTGCTCTTCTTGTGTTCTCCAAGGGGCTCAACAAAATACTTTCCTCCCGTCACCTCCCGCCACCACCAAGGCCAGTCGGTGTAGTCGACGATGGCGTGGTGCAGGCTGACGATGCCTTTGCCGCTTCGCACCCATTCCTCGAGCCACTTCCGGGCTTCCGGCGCCGTTTGATCGTACATGTCATGAAGCAGCAGGACATCGAAAGACTCGCGCCGGACGCGGATCATTTCGGCGTGGGTGTGAACGTGCTGCCAGCGGAGGCCGGGGATCTGATCCAGCGCGCTGTAGAAAGCAGTGGGATAGCCGTGCCCCCCCGTCACTGCGAGTACGCGGAGCGGGGCTGCGGGAGCGGGCGGCGGAGGGATGGACGTTGCCGCTGTCCAGGCGATGGACCGGGCGAAGAACTGCTGAACGGAATCGGGGAATAGGGCCGTCGCGTCGTGGCCAAGGGTCGTGAAGAAGACACGGCCCTGCCCGAAGCGATGGGTCCAGGCGAGCGGCTGATTTTGACCGGTGCCGCCCTGTTTCGCATCGCTGAAGGCTGAGGCGATGATCTCCACCGTGGGCGCCAACGTGAAGCGGTGGTAGAGTTCGTCGTTGGCCTTAAAGGCGGGGGCAGGGCATGCGGCGTGGTTTGGGCACTGGACAGTAAATGGCCCGCGGCGGGTGTGGCCAAGGACCTTCGGGTCCCAACGGGCGCCGATCATTTTTTCCCAGGCCGTCCAGCCGCGATCGGTGGTTTCAATCCAGCGGTTGGCGGACGTCCATTGGTGGCCGAACCACTCGCCGTAAAGGGCATGGTGGAAGGCGAAGAGACCGCCTCCCTTTTCGACAAACTTCTCGATGGCCGATTCCTGGGCGCGTCCGAGGCGTGGGCCGTTGTAATTGATAGCCAGCGCCTGCGCGCCGGCAAGGGCTTCGGAAGTTATCGCCTGCGGGGCTTCGATGCGCCGGGTGCTGCAGCCCGTGTGGCGGGCAAGGGCGCGTTCGATCTGTGGTGTGGTTTCCTGCCAGTGGTGGTAAGGCAAATCGGTCTGGCCGGTCAGGATGAGGACGACGCAGGTGGCGAGCATAGGGGTCAGGCTTTCAAGGCAGAGAGTTCAGATTGAAGCCAGGCAAGGCTGCGGGCGATCATTTCGCCGCCCGCGCCTTCACATTCCAGGCTGAGTACGCCGTCGTAGCCCGCTTCCTGGAGCAGGCGAAGGCAAGCGCGGATATTCTCGGCGTTCACGCCTTCACCGATGGCGCAGTGCGACACGGCGATCCCGGTGAGTTCGCCCCTGGCTGCTTCGGCCAGAGAAGGGCTCACGTCTTTGATGTGGACATGCGATGTCTGTGCACGGAACTGCCGGAGGAAGGCAACCGGATCCTGACCCGCAATGTAAGTGTTGCCCGTGTCCATATTCATTCGGAGCGCGGGAGAGTCCACGAAGGCGAGCATCTCCGCCATGAACCGGGGCTTGGTGGTGTAGTAACCGTGCGGCTCGATGTTGATGGTGAGGCCGTACTGTTCCGCGGTAGGCACAACTTGCTGGTAAATGCGCTTCATGTGCGCCAGCACTTCGGCGTCGGTCGCGCCGGCTGGTTTGTCCCGGTCGTCCGTGGTGTCGATGCAGGGGCAGCCGGCAAGGTAGGCCCAGCGGATGGTGTGGAGGATGTATTCCACCCCGAGCGAGGCGCCTTCAGGCAGGGATAGGGGGAAGGCTGCGTCGATCTGGGAGAAGCGCAGACCGAGACTGTCGAGTTGGCGCCGCAAGGCGAGGGGGTCCTGCCAGAGGGCGATGTGCGGCTGATAGCCGAGTCCATGAATCCAGCTCACGCCGTCGATAGACCCGCACTCGATCCAGTGCAGCCCTTGCTTCGAGGCCCATTGGGCCGCCTGGAGAAACGACCAGTACGCCGAGTTGAAGGCGTCGGTGTGAAAGCCGATCTGCATGTCCGCAATTTCCTTCCCCCTACCTTATCGCTTCCAGTGCCTGGCGGCGGGCGAAGCGGGGGAAGAAGAAGCGGCGGAGATGGAGTTCGGGGTCGAGCAGGGCGGCGCCGAACGAAGTGGCGAGCAGCAAATGGGGTCCGGAACGGCGGATGGCGTGAATGATCTCCTCAAGAGGCCAGTGACGGAGAGCCTGCGTCTGGGGATCGAAGCGGAGTAAACCGCCTCCGCTGCCGCCCCATTCGCCGTTATAAACCAGTCCGATCCACACGGCATCGGGTTCAACAAGGAGGGCGGATGCGGACCAATTCGCGATCTCGGCGGGTGAAAAGATGCGGAATCCTGGCTCTTGCGGGTCGAAGTATCCGAACCCGCCCACGCCACCGGAGCCCTCCCCCTGGTAGAAGGATTTGCCAAACCAGAG
Source organism: uncultured Solibacteraceae bacterium (assembly GCA_964460395.1). GTDB lineage: Bacteria > Acidobacteriota > Terriglobia > Bryobacterales > Bryobacteraceae > CAYWQS01. The sequence goes on from CAYWQS010000072.1 coordinate 6,380, forward strand.
CAGTCCCTCGTGGAGTTGCCAAGGTCCGATCGGCTCCTGGAGTTTGAAGCGGCGCACGCCTTTCGGAGTGCGTTCGAGGATGAGGCGGGTACGTTCGGGACCTTCTTCGATAAGCGTAAAGCGCTGTTGGGGCCCGAAGCGGACCGGGGTGAATTTCGGCGGGGTGAAGTAGACCATCTCGCCGTTGCTGACGATGCTGTGCCCGGTGGAGGCTCGCCGTAGCCAGGGTTGGGCTTGCGCCTCGGAGAGCGGACGGAAGACCGGGTTTGGCGAGTGACTGAACTGGACGGCGGTGAACTCGCGAAAATTCGTCCCGAGGAGGACGGCGCCGCTGCCGGCTGGGTGGATTTCGTGGAAGGTGAACTGGGGGGACTGGCGGTGGACGGCCAAGGCCTTGGCACGAGAGTCGTAGAGGAACTGATGGAAGGCGCCATCGAGTCCCTTCTCTGGGGAGCACAGAAACACCGCCTCGGAGGGGGTGACGCGCTGCAGGGAGAGGAGGCATCCTGCGGGTTCCGGGCCGGGCACGATGGCAAGCTCGTAGATCAGGCCAGGGCGGCTTTTGTCTTGGAGGAAGAGCCCAAGGCGGGTTCCCGTGTCCCACCAAAAGCGTTCGCGTTCGGCGGCGAAGGGCCCGCCCTGATAGGCAAGGACGAGGTCCAGTTCAGGGCTGGCCGGATAGCGAAGGATGAGCCGGTTCGCCTGGTGCCGGGGCGGCCGGCCCAGGAGGCGCAGCACGGCGCCATCGGCCAGAGAATCGGCGCGGGCAGGGACAACGAGGCAAAGCAGCAGGCACGCCAAGAGCGCCATCGAGGTCAGAGCCTGAAGAACAGACGCGGGCGCCGGGGCAGGGTTTCATTCATCGCTTCTTTTTCGAGGGAGGGGTTTCTGGAAGGGCGCTAGGGGATCCTGGCTGCGGTTGCTGGAGGCACTTATCCAGGAAGATCCGGGCGAAGCGCTGGCATCGGCGTTGCCTCCGGAGGTGTTGACTCGTATTCAAACGTGAGCCGGACGGTGGAATCCTCCACCGCCACCTCGTTGACGGTTCGCGTGAGCTACGGTGCGGTTCCGCGCTCGCCAGCTTCGCCGCCGCTCAGCATGAGTCCTGCCAATGCTTCCGCAGCCGGGAGAAACCCGCACTGCTTCGCTGACAGCCGGCACCACGGTTTCGGTTGCCCCGGGCGCCGCCTGGAGATACCGTATGGATGCCAAGGACCCTGCCGGAACGTACTCCGTTTCTGCCAGCGCCACCAACGGCAACCAGAGCGGGCAAGGAAGCCCGGTCAACTTCCGGGTCCAGTCATCGAACCAGTGGGCAGGAAAGGCGCGAGGACGAGTGTGCCGAGCAGGCCGACGACAGCGACGATGGATTCCATGACGGTCCAGATGAGAAAGGTGTGGCGGACGCTGACGTTGTAATACTGCTTGAACATCCAGAAGCCGATGTCGTTGAAGTGGGAGAACATCAGACTGCCGGCCGTTGTGGCGAGGACGAGGAGCTCGGGAGCGACGCCGGCGCCGGGCACAAGGGGTTGAACGATACCGGCGGCGGTGATAGCGGCGACGGTGGCGGACCCGATGGCGGCGCGGAGCAGCGCGGCGGCGCTCCACGCGAGAACGAGCGGCGAAACCTGAAGGCCGGAGGCGAATTGCTTGATGGCGGTGGTGGTTCCACTGTCCATCAATACCTGCTTGAAGGCGCCACCTGCGGCGATGATGAGCAAGACCATGGCGACGCTGGAGGCCGCGAGCGAGGCGCTGCTCATCAGCGAGTCCATGGAGCGGCCCCGGCGCAGACCCAGAGTGTAGAGGCCGATGAGCGCGGCGGCAAAGAGGGCGACGGTAGGATCACTGAGAAACAGCAAGCCCGTGGCGGCGGGACCTTGCCACTGGGCGAGCGTCGCCAGGGCTCCGGCGAGCATCAGCAGCACCGGCACGAGGACCGTGAATAGGCTGATGGGGAGGCCGGGCAACTCATCAAGGCGAAATTCACGGGGCTGGTAGAGTTCGGGCGGCGGGGTGTTGTCGAGGTGGCGGAAGAAACGGGCGAGGACGGGTCCGGCAAGGAAAGTGGCGGGGACGGCGAGGATGAGGCCGTAGAGGAGCGTCAGGTTTACGTCGGCCCGGTAGAGGACAGCGATGGACGCGGGCGCCGGATGAGGCGGCAGATAGCCGTGGGTGACGGAGAGCGCGGAGGAGAGGGGAATGCCGAGGTACATCAAGCGGCGGCCGGTGGTCGCGGAGAGTGTGTAGATGAGCGGGATGAGGACGAGGAAGCTGGCGTTGTAAATCATCGGCAAGCCGACGAGAAAGCCTGTGAGCAACACGGAGATCTGAATGCGTCGCTCGCCAAAGAGCCGAGTGAGGGCGAAGCTGATCGAATGGGCGGCGCCGCTTTCTTCAATGAGCTTGCCCAGGATGGCGCCAAAAACAAGGATGAGGGCGAGGCTGCCCATGGTGTCGCCGATGCCTTTGAGAATGGACTGCAGCGCGGAGGGAGCGGAGAGGCCGTTGAGCAGGGCGACGGCGAAGGACGTGAGCAGGAGAGCGAGGAAGGCGTTGAGGCGGCAGCGAACGATGAGCAGGAGGAGCAACAGGACCGCGCCGCCAAGCACGAGCAGGGTCATGCGGCGGTGGCCTGTTGTTTTTCGAGGAGGGCGGCATAGCCTGCCAGGACAAAACGGGCGAAATTGCCGCCGAGGAAATTCTGGACGGCCTCGGGGGTAAAAAGGCCGGGTTGCCGGCGCAGACGCGGATCGGGGTGGCGGGCGCCATCCAGCAAGGTTTGGAACATGCACCGGAAGCCGCCGAAGTTCCAACTCATGCGACCGTAGGGGGCGTCACTGGCGCAAAAGAGGTTGGCGGAAAAGGGCGGGCCGGCGAGCTGGTAGCTGATCAGGGCTTCCTCGATGTGGGTGTCGCGTTTGGCGCTGAGGATGAATTTGATGTTGGGGCAGCGAAGACCGAGTTCGCGGGACTGGTGGTAAAGGGATTCGGCTTCGAGGTAGCCGGCGCCACCTCCACCCATGTGGACGGCGACGACCGGATGGCCGGGGTAGCGCAGGGCGATGGTTTCGAGGCCTGCGGCGGGCGTATAGGGCGAATCGGCACCGTAGTGGAAGGTTGGGATAGCGCCGAGTTCGACGATACGATCGACGACCTGAAGGACGGCACTGGAGTCAATGGGGTACTGGTTCTGCGCGGGGTTCATCTTCACCAGAAGAAATCCGAATTCGCGCACGCAGATTTCCGCGAGACGGCACGCATTGGCAGTTCCGCAAGCTTTTGGATCGACCCAGCCGGAGGGGATGAAGCGTTCCGGATAGCGTTGGCCGCATTGGAAGATGTAACGGTTCGCTTCGAGCAGTGCGCTGGCATTTTCGTCTTCGGAGCCAGGATAGAGCGTGGATGCGGGGTTCTGCCATGTGTTGGCCATGGCGACCCCCGCGAGGTCCATCTCGGCGAGCAGGTCTTCAGCGGAGAGCGGACGGCCATGGTAGTAATGAGGCACCGCGCGGCGGGGATATCGGGCGGTGTCGGTGGCGTGAGTGTCGGCGTCGATGGTGAGGCGGAGGGCGCTTTCCTGCAAGTACGACGTGAGCGCCTGGATGTGGGCAAGGGCCTGCGGTTCCATGAGCACGTTATTTCTCCGCGATGAAGGTGGTGACGGAGCGGCCGGGCGCTTCATACTGCAGGCGGCCCTGCTGGACAGTGACGGGGGCAAGTGGCTGATAGTTTTCGCTCAGTGAGGTGCGAAAGGTTTGGAAAGCGCGGGCGGAGGAGCCGGCGATTTCGATGACGGCCGGAACAGGATCCTGATTGGTGTTGATCAGGACGAACGCGTCGGGGTGCCGGGTGCCATTGGAGGCAAAGGCCATGAGGCGGAGCCGCCCGTTGCCTTCATGGACGGTGGCTACTGCCATGCCGGGCTGGCCGGCGCGGGAGACCTGCTTGTAGTAGTAGTAGCCGGGCAGAATCTGGTAGCAACCGCAATCTTCGATAACGCGGAAAGCGGTCCCGGGGTTGGGGTCGCCGCCGACCCACTTGCTGGTTTGCACAGCGGCCCAGGGGATGACGGAATTGACGTTGACCTGGTAGATCTGGCCGCGGATGTCGTTGACGAACTGGGCATCCATGCGGCCCCAGGTCATGGAGGTGGTCCAAACGTGGAGTTCGGGCCGCTTCTGGCGGATGAGTTCGACGCCGCCGCCCTCGTGTTCGCCGTACCAGCGGCCGGCGCCGCCTGTGAAGCCGTGGCTGGTAATGAGGCCCATGGCCCGGAGCGCGGGTTCGTCGGCCCAGATGGCTGGGGCGTAGCCCCAAGCGAGGAAGCGCCACCAGTTAGTCGGCTCACCGGGGGTGATGCCGACATCGCGGAGGCCGGCCTGGTCGAGCATGGGGCGCAGTAGAGTCATGAAATCGGTGACCTGGCGGGGCGGCCAGAAGAGATTATAGTCGTGCGTGGCGTGGCCGGGGCCCTGGCCGTCGATGGGCCAGCGTTCGAAGTCCTCACCTTCGTTATGAAGTGAGATGTAGCGGACGGGAAATTTCTCTTTCTGTTTGAGAAATTGAAGCCAGGCGATGAGGTATCGGGCGAGGTTTTCGGCCTGGGCGGGGTCGAGGTCGCGGCCACGGACGAACTTCTGTCTGGTGGCCCAGGCGGGGGGACCGTAGAGGGTGGTGATGATTTCCAGAGAGCCGCCTTGGGCCTGGGCGCGCTTCAGCCCTTCCCGCACGAAGTAGCGCATCCAGCGGGTGGTGGTTTCGTGATCGAAGGGGCCGCCGGGCGTTTCCTGCTGCCAGACGTCGAGAAACATTTTGACCACGCCAGGACGGAGGCCGTCAGGGCCAAAGATTTCATCGAGGATTTTCTGGCGCTTTTCTTCAGTCAAGACGCTGAAACCGCCGTATTCCTGGGGGTTGTTTTTGTAGTCGCGGGTTTGGGGCACTTCCACGTAGTTGACGCCGAAACCGTCCCACGGCTGGCGTTTGGCGGCGAAGTCGACCTTGAGCGGCGGCGCCTGGGCTGCGAGCGTGGACGCGATGGACAGAAGTATCGTGAGAAACCGCATCGACGGAGATGCTATCCCGGCGCGAGGTGCGAAGGGAAGCAGGGGTGGCGTCACGAGCAGGGATGATCGCGGGGGCGGGGCTTGGGGCCGAGGACCGGCGGGAGGTGTTTTCCGCAGCAGCGTTTGGTTTTGCGGCCGGAGCCGCAGGGGCAGGGGGCATTGCGGG
>CAYWQS010000073.1:0-10641 GCA_964460395.1 uncultured Solibacteraceae bacterium
GGTTGAAAATGCCTCCAGCCTGGCCACGCGCTCAACCGCCATGGTTCGGTTCGTCAGCCTCTCTCAACCCTTCAAACTCTCCGTTTTCTCCGTTGACAGGTCGGCGTTTGTTGACAGGCCGGTTGAGCGCGTAGGCCGGTTGGACACTTTCGAACTCGCGTGAGTATCTATTGACAGAGCACTGGAGAGGCCGCGTGGTTACCGGGTGACACCCTGCGTGGCCGACCCGTCAAAACGGCATCACAGCATGGACCATGCGGATCGGCGGATGGATGCGTGGCCCAGTCTCGGAATCGAGGCGCTCAGGGTGTCGTCAACATCGCCGGAAACTTCCCAAGTTCCATCGGAACCCTGGCATTCCCGGTAACAAAACGCGGTCCCCACAGATAAAGGGTTCCGTCATTCTTTAGCGCCAGAGTGCGGATGCTATCGGACCAAACCCTCACGATGCCTGAAAGTTGCTTGAGTCGCACTCCAGACGTCGAGTAATCGCTTGTGTCTCCGCCTGTTCCCAGCGTCCCAAAGCTGTTGTCGCCCCATGTCCACACACTGCCATCCCTTAATAGAAAAACTGCGCCACCCAAATCGACCGTCGTGCGGAGGTGCGCTGGCAAGGGTTTCGGCTCGAGCGCCGGGCGGAACGCATCCGTTGTGCCCACTCCAACCGGCCCCGCCTTGCCCCACAAGCGCCAGGATCCATCCGCGAGTTGAGCGGCGGACAGAAGCGCTACTGCATAGACTCGGGTCACCCCGGTCAACCCAGGAACCTGCGTGGGGCGTCCACGATCTTCCGTGTCGCCTAAACCCAGTTGGCCAAACTTGTTCCAGCCCCAGGACCAAACAGTACCGTCTTTTTTCAGGGCCAGGAGATGGGCGTCCCCAGATGCGATCTGAGTCACGTCTGTTAGGCCACTAACTTGCAGTGGCCGATGATACTCTCTGCCGCTCTCGTACGGCCCGGTAACCGTGCCCGTTCCCAGTATCCCGTTCCGGTCCGAGCCCCACATCCAGACGCTGCCGTCTTCTCGAACGGCGGCACCCGCGTACCTCCCCCCCGCAATGCTCCGAACACGGTCCAGTCCAGGAACGGCTGTCGGCGTTCTCGATTTGTCGTTCGTATTGCGCCCGTCTCCCCCCAGAAGACCGAAATCATGTCTGCCCCAGACGTACACTTTGCCGTCGGCGCCCAGTGCCATGCTTGAAAAGCCGCTGGGAATGAATACATCGACCACTTTGGGAACACCCGCCACAGGAGTGAATCGCGCGAACGCTTCGCGAGCAATATCTCCGACGCTTTGACCATAGTTGTTACGACCCGCTCCGTACAACACTCCGTCCGGCGAGATAGCAAGAACATGATCCGAGGAGACGGCCAATTTGAAGCCGTCCGCAAACAGGCATGCGGAAAAAATGACCGTCCCCAAGAGCCCAGCAACCCAGCGGTTCATTGGATGCATTTTAGGAGACCTGCTCCTGTCCTGCAAATGCCTTAGGCTGCCTTGGGGGGTCTTCTCCTCCGTGGCTGCCGCTGACATATCCGGTGGCCGGGCTAGGGCATCAGAAAGGACGTTCCCAGGCCCTCCGGAGACTGCCGGTCGGCGGTGAGAGTGCTGAGGCGGCGAATGCAGACCAGCACGGTGGGCGGTGGTCGGCAAAGGGGAGTTGTCCGCCTCCGTTTCTAAAAGGGGTAATTTGACGGCAAGGAGGATTTACTGTATATGTACAATATACACAGATGGCCGGCGCCAACGAACTGTTCCTGTCTCAAAGCGATAAGACTCCGATGTACAGCCAGATTGTTGAGCAGGTCACCGCCAAGATTCTGGCGGGTGATTGGCGTCCCGGGCAGGCGATCCCTTCGATTCGCGAACTGGCTGCCGGGAGCAAAGTGAGCGTCATCACCGTGAAGCGGGCCTATCTGGAGTTGGAGCGCGCCGGCATTATCGTGACGCGTCCCGGCAAGGGCTCGTTCGTCGCTGAATCGCTCGACCTGCTGCGGCAACTTGCCCGGAAGGACTTCGAGGCTGGTTTGCGGGTCATGCTGGAGGCGGCGGAGCGGCTCCAGATGAACCCCGTCAGCGTCCTGCATGAAGTCGAGGCGGAGTTGCTGGCGCGTCAGGGGATTGGACTAGTAGCACGAGAGAAAAGAGGAGTAGAGTGACGGCAGCAATCAACCTCATTGGTATCAGAAAAGAGTATCGCGGCTTCGCGCTCCGGGACATCGATCTGAAGTTGCCCACGGGCCAGGTGATGGGTTTGGTGGGCGTGAACGGCGCGGGCAAATCCACGATCTTTCGCATTCTGATGGGCCAAATTGAGCCCGATGGTGGGCAGGCGGTGGTTTGCGGCTACCGGATGCCCCAGGAACAGGTTGCCGCAAAGCGCGAAATCGGCTATGCCAGCGAAGACATGCGGCTCTACAAGGGCAAGTCACTCCGATGGCACATGGAACTGGTCCGCTCGGCTTACGCTGGCTGGGACGAGGCGTATGCCCTGCAGTTGCTGAAGCGCTTCAATCTGCGGGCCGACCAACCTACAGGCGGTTTTTCGCACGGTCAGCGGGTGAAGGCGCTGCTGCTCCTGAGCCTGGCGCGCCATCCCAAGCTGTTGCTGCTTGACGAGCCCACGACCGGACTCGACCCGGTGGCGCGAGGCGAGGTTTTGGAGGCGATCGCGGAGGTTTTGCACGACGCAAACCGCAGTGTGCTGTTTTCGTCCCATAACACGCGCGATGTCGAACAGATTTCTGATTCCATCGCCTTCCTTCACTGCGGGCGTTTGCTAGCTGTCGAGGACAAGGAATCGTTTCTGGAGAGTTGGAGGCGAATTCTGTGCCGGGGAGAATGGCGGGACGAATTTGCGGAGACGCCGGAGATCGTCTCTGTGCGCCGGAATGGATCGGTGATTGAGATGAAAGTGAGAGATTTCCACCCAGGGGTGATGGCTCATTTGAAACGCCCTGGCCTCTCGATCATTGCGGTGGACCGAATGGACCTGGAAGACATCTTTGTCGCCAGCGTGGCGGCTGGAGAGAGCCAATGACGTTCGGCGGACTCGATAGGCAGATGATCCGTCTGCTGGTGGTGAAGGACTGGCAAGTCTACCAGAAGCAGCTGGCTGGCTACTTGTCCGGACTTCTGCTAGCCCTCAGCCTGATCGGAACCGGCAGGCCTTGGTCCTTCAACGCGGGTGGCTTATTGCTGCTCGTACTGCTTGTTTCGACGGGCTTCTTCGCTATCGGGCACATCGTCGTAAACGAACGGAAAGAAGGCACGCTGCCATTCGTGATGAGTCTTCCCGTGAGTCCTCTGGAGGCATTCTTCGCGAAACTGATCGCATGCCTGCTCATCTACATGGTTCCCTTTTTGGTGGTCCTCGCCACGACCATTTTTCTCGTGCTGGCAACGGCCCTGCCGAACGGAATGCTGGTCTATGCGATGTTGATCTACTTCTTCATGCTCATGAGCCACTCGATAGCGCTGTGTACAGCGATCACGGTTGAGCAGGAAGGATGGAACATCTTCATTCAAATGACGCTGATGACGACGCTGGCCCCCTTCATGATCTGGGTGGGCCAACTCGACTCGGTCTCCGCAAACATTCGCACGGACCAGATGGTCTGGAGCCCTGCGGTTCTCTCCGTCTTCGGTCTCGAGATCTGCATCGCGGCCTTGGCGATAGCCGTCACCTGTTGGATCCACAGCCGCAAGTCATCGGTTCTGCACTGCTCGTGAACGAAAACGGCCGCCTTCACTACCTGGATAACCTGCGAGCGCTGGCGATGCTGGCCGGCGTACTCTTCCATGCGGCCCTGGCCTTCAGTCCGCTGATGCACAACTTCTGGCTCACCGCCGACCGGAGCCAGTCCGAGTTGGTTGACGCCGCCGTGTGGCTTGTTCACCTGTTCCGGATGCCGCTGTTTTTTGCGATTGCTGGCTTCTTCGCCGCGCGGCTGGTGGAGCAGCGGGGAGTGGGCGGGATGCTAAGCAACCGGATGGGGCGGGTGCTGCTTCCTCTGGTTCTGTTCTGGCCGCCAGTGACGGTTTCGATCGGATGGCTGACAGAACGGGCGGCATCGAGCGTCCAGCATGCTCCGCCGCTGCTCGAACTGCTTCGACAGAAGGACCTCCCGTGGTTGTCCCCAAGTCTGGTCCACTTGTGGTTTCTCGGCTACCTTCTTCTTTTTTATCTGTTGATCTGGATCGCGGCCACTGCTGAGTGCAAAGTGCCCGCCCGTTGGATGGCGTGGGCAACACCGGCGAGACTGATGGGCCTCGCGCCGTTGCTACTGGCGCCCGTTCTGGTTAGCGTGGGCGTGCCAACACCGGCGCCAGAGGGTCCGCTGCCGCAGTTGTGGGCAGTGGTTTTCTACGGGGCGTTCTTCTTCTTCGGGTACGCGCTCCATTTTCGCCGGTTGTACCTTGGCGGACTTCGCTTTGGGTCGGCGACGCTGGGAGTTGCGTCTCTTGCCGCTTACGGTGGGTTTCTGTGGCTTCTGAAGTTGCAGAACCGCCAGCCGGCCGCGCACCTTCTTGCCGCGGTGCTGGAGGCATACATCGGCGTCTGGATGACCGTGTGGTGCCTGAGAGTCGGTCAATCGTGGCTGAATACTCCGATTCGTTGGCTCCGCTACCTTTCGGACGGGTCTTATTGGACTTACCTCGTGCACCTGCCGGTAGTCTTCGCAATCCAGTTCCAACTGCTGGATTGGAATGCTCCCTGGCCCTTCAAATGGGCGGTCTCAGTACTCGCTACATCCGGCGCCTGCCTGGCCAGCTACCAATTTGCTGTGCGCGGGACAGCGTTGGGCCGCGTGCTGAACGGAAAGCCGGGGGGACGAACCGGATGAATTTGCCGTACGTTCTCCGGGAGTCGCATCGCGGCTACACATCTACGAAAGTACGCAGCGGAGAATCCGGGGCAAAGGTGTATCGATTGACGGCGCGCAGCCGCCCCACCGTGTACCTGAAGTACGGTTCGGACCGCCTCGCACGGCAGGTCGCAGAAGAGGTGGTGCGGCTCCAATGGCTCAACGATCACCTCCCATCCGCCCGCGTTGTGAGTTTCGGTGGCGACCCGATGATCGCCTGGATTTTGACGGAATCTCTACCGGGCCGGTCCGCCTACGACTGCCTTGCTGCCAACGCAGGAAACCGCTCGGAAACGGTTAGAGCAATCGCGGAATTTATGCGGCAGCTTCATACCCTGCCGTTGAAGAACTGTCCCTTCCTGTCGGATCACAGGATCCGGATGATCCAAGCCCGCCGCAACATCGAGGCTGGAAGCGTGGATGTATCTGACTTCGATGCGCAGCGCCGGGGCTGGTCAGCCGAGAGGGTTTGGGCCGAATTGAACAAAATCCTCCCGGCGCGGTTTGATCGCGTAGTGACGCACGGTGATTTCTCACTCGACAACATCTTCCTCGACCGGGGTAGAGTCACCGGCATGATCGATGCCGGGCGCCTGGGCGTCGCTGATCGTTATCAGGATGTTGCAATCCTGTGGAACAACCTCAGGGAGTTTGGCGCCGGACTCCAGCGGACGTTTCTCAAGACGTATGGGATGTCCCGCGTGGACAGGCGCAGGTTGAATTTCCACTTGTGCCTGGATGAGTTGTTTTGAGAGAAGTCTGCTTTGGAAACACGGGGATTGGAGTCCTCGAGACCGAGGAATTGCGGCAGTTGCGAGAGGAGATCGCGTGCCCAAAACAATTCTGGCCTCGCGGTTGTTTGATGGCTGGCTGGCCGACTTTTTTGACAGGCTGGTTGAGCGCGCAGCCCGGCGTCGGTAGCCCGGGAATAAAAGTCCCCGACCCTATCGAGCACGCCGCAGCAAAGACAAAGTACTCCTTTGCAGGACAGTTCGACCACGTACAAGGACGACTGGCGAGAGTCGGGTACGACCCCACCGGCGCACTCGAACTCGACTACCCATACTTCCACAACCACAAAGCACTCATCGACCGAGAGCAGTGGTACGGCGCACTGGAGCTGATCGAACTTGCCGGACTTTACTGATTTTTCGCCGGCTGGGGCTCCCCTTTCCCAGGCTTCTCCTCAGACCCTGCTTGTTTTGTCGGCGCTACAGATCGGCGCTTCCCTTTAGTCGGCTGATTCTCCACACCTTCCTCAGTGACAGTAAGGGGCTTTGGCGCTCGGTTAACCCCGGGCTCATTCACACCAATCGGAGCAGACGATTTTGGTCCCGAGCCCTTCGATTCGACTTCTTCGCGTTTTGCCCGCCCATTTTCCGTGACTTTCTGCTTCACGGTGATCGCCTCAATCTTTGCCTTGCGAGCCTCATCGTCTGACGCAGTGGGACGTTCACCTGTTTGTTGGTCCCGCGCCTGCGCCAGGACGGGGCTAGATGTTGCCAACACTGCCGCAATCGCCAGCCAGCAATAAAACGGAAATCGCATCCTATACCCCCTTGACATGAATTTCAACCTAACTGTGAGTGTATTGAATCACTATGCCTGATTCAATAGGGCGAATCACCGTCCCCGAGCCGGCGCCAAGCGGCGAGTTTCCGCTCGTGCCCAATTACTCGCTCGAAGTGCGCCGCGACCGTGAAGTCGCCGTGCACCCGTTTGGCAGCGGAAATGCAAAGGTGGAGCAGCGCTTTCTCCTAGACACCAGCGCGGCGATTCACTATCCGCAAACAGTGGCTCCGCGACGCTGATCGGATCGTCTTGCGGAACTTCTGGGAGACGATGTACGTCCACTACAAGGCTTTCACCTACAACGCTCCCAACGAGCCGGCGGCTGATCGGGTTCATGAGCGCAGAAGAAGCCCACGCCTGCTTCCTTTGCTCGCGGAAGAGCTGAACCACACCGTGCTCGCATTGCAACTGCGGCACGTAAACGTTCCGATACATCCGGTCGATGCCTTCCACTTCCAGCATGACGTGATCCGCTGACACCTCGGCGGCGCTCTCTGCTAATTTCACGGCGGCTCCGTTCGTTCGGTTGTGCCTATTGAAGGCGTTTAGACCGTTCAGCGGTCCCATTGAGGCTGGTTTACCAGACCTCGTCATAAACCGGCGAATGGAGCCACTATTCTACATGTCTTGGCGGTCTGAGGCTCATCGTGGCGCCCACCGCACCCGCCGCGTGACGCGAGAAGTTCGCCGCCTCCAGCAGTGGGCCCAAAAGCGTTACAGCAAAGCCTGCTGGACCTGTACGCGAAGAATGAAAAATCGGACCTCACATCCGCTGGCAGAAAAAATCCTCGCTCCATTGTCTCCCTGTTGGGGGAATCGCAATGACACACCCTCGAAAATACACTCCCAAGCACTCCACCGCCGGCAAGGGCCTCATCGGAGCCATGAGGGGGGCAGGCGGTCGAATTCGCGCGCAGCTCGCGCCGGGACTTGGACTCTCTCAGGTAGCATTCGCTCAGCCTCTCCATCCGCACCTCCGGTCCTTGCAGGAGTGGGAGCAAGGCCGGCGCCTGAGGCGGCCTGTACGGGAGGATCACCCTCGCCTTATTTAACTCCAACCACCATCGAGTCCGGCCCCACCAGATGCTCCACCCGCGTCTCCCGGAAACCCGCCTTCCTCAGCCACTTCTGGCACTCCGCCCCCGTGTAGTCGAACCCGTCGTTCGTTTCAATCAGCATGTTCAGACTCATCAGCAGCCCGAACGCGTTCTGCCGCCGCTCGTCGTCGATGATCGCGTCGTAAATAATCACCGCGCCCCCCTCCGGCAGCGCGTCATATGCCTTTCGGATCAGCAACTGCTTCACTCCCAGATTCCAGTCGTGCAGGATGTGCCCCATGGTAATCACATCCGCCTCCGGCAGCGGATTCTTGAAAAAGTCGCCCGCTTGAAACCGCAGCCGTTCCGCCATTCCCCGCGATTCCACATACTCCTCGAAAATCGGAGCCACCTCCGCCAGGTCGTAACCCGTGCCCGTTAAATGCGGATTCTCGAGCGCAATCTGCACCGCCAGGTCGCCCTGTGCCGTTCCCACGTCGGCGAACGTTTTGTAACCGCTCCATGGGAATTTCCGAGCGATCGCCTGATTCGCCCCCCGGCTGATCCCGCTCATCGCCGCGAGAAATTCCTTCAAACGCCCCGGGTCCGCATACAGCGCTTCAAACAGCGGAACCGAGCCGTCCCGCGCCTCGTTCTGCGGCCGTCCCGTCCGCAGCGCCTCCGTCAAATGCCCCCAGAATCCGTACAGGCGATGATTGCACATCTCGAGAATGCCGCCGACATAAGACGGCTTCCGCTTGTCCAGGTACAAGTCCGTCGCCGGCGTGTTGCTGTAGACGCCATCCGACCGCTCCAGAAAACCGAGCGACGTCAGCGCGTCGAGAAAGTCATGCGCCGCGCGCTCGTGCAGCCCCAACCTGCCTCGCAGCTCAGCGAGCGGCAACGGATGCTTCGCCAACTCTGTAAACACTTCCAGCTCGATCGCGCTCAAAAGAGTCTTCGAGGCCCAGAATCCAAGTCCCACTTGCAGAATGTGATCCGGCGAAGGTGCGCCTGTTCCCAGTTTGTCTGTCATCCCATCTCCTCTCCTATCCAGGTGACAATACCACGGGGACAGCCACCGTTAGCTGTATGACGCAGGCCGGACTCCGCCCACGCCGCAATGGTCCGCGCGCGTCTGGTGTCCCAACTGCGGCCCGGAGTCCTCCGGTTCGAACTCGCGTGAGTATCTATCGACAGAGCCCGACGACGCGCCAAATCGCCCAGCCGGAGCTATTGTGGGCTGGACACACAAAGAACCGCCAATACATGGAACTCCGCGACCGCACTACGGCTGAGGCGGCCGCCGAAATCGCCGCTCTACTCACCGAGGCCTACCAGCTCTAACTGCTCTTTCGATCAGTTCGAACGCGAGATGATCGCGGAGCGCACGTAAGAAAAGATGGGCGCCGGATTCAAGGGACGCCTGGTCGTCGGCACACCGATGCTCGGCTTGGACCGTAGCGGTCACTGCGCCCGCCTCTCGGTGAAGGAGGATAAAGCGCGCAGGAAATCAACGCTTGCATTCGACGATGAAGGAGCGATCGACGCGCAGACACCGATTTCTGAGGTCGATCTATCGGCAGGCCAGAATTGCGGTATCGTCTGATGGAATGGTGAGTCCGGCCGTCCAGACCAGAGAAAATGACAGGCCGCCGGCTTTGGCGGCGCGGCGCTACGAGCACATCTTCTTTTCGGGCATGGCTTTTCTGTTGCTCGCCACGGTTTTCGTAGGCTTTGCGCCGACGTACTACTTGGCGGGCATCGTCCCCACGCCCGAGCCGGGCCGCGTCACACTTCCTAGCGCCATCGTTCGCGTGCACGCCATGGTGTCCACGATTTGGATGCTACTGTTCGCTGCACAGGTCTCGCTGGTTGCAGCTCAGCGTGTCCACCTGCATCGACGCCTCGGCGTGCTCGGTTTTCTGGTCGCTTGCGCCATGTTCGTCTCAGGCTTCCTGGCTGGTACCGACACACTGGCACGAAATGTTCCGCCCGGTCTCTCCGAGTTGCTCTACATCGTCAACGTCAGCATGACGGCAGTATTCGCGGTGCTGATGGCATTTGCTTTTCGATGGCGAAACACTCCGCCGGCGCACAAACGGCTGATTTTGATTGCCAACATTGCCCTCGTGTTTGCGCCTCTTATTCGCTTTCCTTCGGCATTTTTATACCTCAACATTTTCGCCGCAACCCGTGCCTCCTATTTGTTCCTGCTCCCGGTCATTCTCTACGACCTCTGGAGCACACGAAGAATCCACCCTGCGACGCTTTGGTCAAGCGCCTTCCTTGTCTTTGTTTACGAGGTCCGGCTCGTAGTGGCCGAGACGGCGTCTTGGCGTGCTTTCGCGGCATGGATGAAATCCATTGGAGCGTAGGCAGTGGCGAGGGGATGCCGGCGGTGCTGGAGCGGACTACCTGATCTGCGCTGCGTTGGGGAAGTTCCCGGCGCGCCATCCCACCTTCTCGCGGGAAGTATGAATCTCATTGGGCCACGGGCGATTGGGCGCACTGGGCACTGCTGTTCTAGCTTTTCGGAATCCGCAATTGTTCCCACGTATTCCATTCTTCGACGATTTTTCCGTCAATGATTCGAGCGATATTGATGCCTAGCAGGGTGATGGGCTCTCCCGTTTCGCGGGAACGGACATGGGCAGTCATGCGGGTAACAACCTTTTCGCCATCCACCAACTGATCTTCGATGATGAACGAGTCCTTGGTGTAGATGAACAGGTTGTGAAAATACAGGATGCTTTGCAGGAAGCCTTCGCGATCACGGTCGCCGGCGGAGGCGTGCCCGACGTAATCGGGCGGGATCACCTGTTCGAGCGAGGCAACATCTCCCGCAGCATAAAGATCGACAAGTCTTCGAAAAACGGCTTTCCGGGACTCCGGCGAGTTGATATCGGGTTCATTCTGCTGGGCTGGCTTCTGCACGTTTGTCCCCTGGCAGCGCCACATGTTGTTTCGGCTGGCGCGGAGTCTCGCTTTGCTGGCGCGACGACGGACGAGTATAGCAGACGACATGTACGGGAAGGGGGGACTACCCCAGAGTGCGCTCGCTTCTCACCAAACCCGGCAACTCGAAGCGCAAAACCTCTTCGGGCACTAGCAGGCTGCTGAAAAACCCACCTCGCCGCGCAACAGATCTCTTTCAAATCG
>CAYWQS010000074.1:0-10641 GCA_964460395.1 uncultured Solibacteraceae bacterium
GGGGCGCTGAGCGTGTCATCCGTTCGGCGTTTATTCAAGCTACGAAGCGGCGCCGCCGCGTCACTCTGGTGGACAAGGCAAATGTATTGCCCTCGATGGCCTTTTTTCGGCGGGTGTTCGATGAGGTGGCCCGCGAGTTTCCGGCCGTCGCGACCGAAAGGATCTATGTTGACGCGATGGCGCTGTATCTGGTCCGGCGGCCGCAGGATTTTGACGTCCTGGTGACGGAAAACATGTTCGGTGACATCCTGTCCGATCTCGCGGCCGCTTTGGTGGGCGGGATGGGTATGGCGCCCTCCGCCGATATCGGAGACCACTATGGCGTATTCCAGCCTTCGCATGGTTCCGCCCCCGACATTGCGGGCCGCGGCATAGCTAATCCCGTCGCCACCATTCTCTCCGCGGCGATGATGCTGGACTGGCTGGGGGAGGCTGAGGCGGCGCGGCGCATCGAGGACGCCACCCGGACGGTGCTGGCCGACGACCGAGCTAGAACGCCCGATATGGGCGGAGTCCAAACCACAGCAGAACTGGGCCGATTAATTGCCGGGGCGGTGAGGTAAAGGTCCATGCGAAACGGAGTCTTCGTTTACGACACCCACACTCATTTGGGCCAAGCCCGTCACAGTGGCCGAACGGTAACGGCTGACGACATGCTGCGGGCCATGGATCGTGCGGGAGTGGACCGCAGTATGCTGTTGCCCTTTCCGGTAGTGGAGGACGCCCGGTCGCAGCACGATGAAATCGGGCGGGCGGTACGCGACCATCCGGACCGCTTCGCCGGTGCGGCCTGCCTCTATCCGTTTGTGGATGAAGCCGCCTACCGGGACGAAGTCAGGCGCTGCCGGGAGCAGCACGGGCTTGTTGCTTTGAAGGTGCAGCCCCAATATCAGGGCCTGAACCCGCTCAATCCGCGGCACCGGTTCCCCTTTGCGATAGCGCAGGAATTGGGAATGGCCCTGATCTGGCACACAGGGGCGGGCGTCCCGTTTGCGCTGCCTTCTCTGTTGATGCCGGTGGCTCGCGAGTATCCGGGCCTGAGAATCATCGCGGCGCATTCGGGAGGTGGCGGGATGCTGGTCGGTGAGGCCATTGTGGCCGCCCTTTTCTGTCCCAACATCTACCTGGAACTCTCTACGCTCATGCCGAATCACGTGATGGAGATACTGTCGCACCTGCCGGCCACCCGGCTGATGGCGGGGTCGGATCTGTTGGAAAACGTGGAGGTGGAAATGGCCAAGATCGAACGCCTGGCCATCGGGGCAGATCAGCAACGTGAAATCCTCGGAGGCACGGCCCTCCGGGTCTTTGAAGACGCACGCGCATGAAGAAACAGGAAGTAGTCGGCGCTCTCTTCCTGCTTTCGCTCATCACCTACATCGATCGCGTCGCGATCTCGACAGCCAAGGAGCCCCTGGCGGGCGACCTGGGCCTGAGCGACACCGAGATGGGCGCTGTTTTCAGCGCCTTTGCGTTGGGTTACGCTCTCGCGCAGATTCCAGGCGGGTGGCTGGCGGACCGCTGGGGCCCCCGCAAGGCGTTGGCTGCCGTCGTAATCGCCTGGAGCACTCTCACCGCGCTCACTGGGGCTGCCTGGAGTCTGGTCTCCCTGTTGGCGATCCGATTCCTGTTTGGCGTAGGAGAGGCAGGTGCATTCCCGGGCAGCGCCCGGGCTTTCTATAACTGGTTGCCCGCCTCTGAACGCGGGCTTGCGAATGGAGTGCTTTTCTCAGGATCGCGAATTGGCGCGGCCATGGCCTTTCCGCTTCTGGTGTGGATGTTCGATTGGGCCACCTGGCGAGGTGGTTTTCTGATCCTGGGCGCGGCTGGCGTGTTGTGGGCCGTATATTGGCTCGCCCGCTTTCGCGACCATCCTCCCGCGGAGCAGGCGCCGGCTTCCTCGCTGAGGGCGGGCGGAAACATGCGCCTGCGCGACGTGTTCCTCACGGCACGGTTCCTGCCCGCAATGGTGCAATACTTCGCGGGCAACTTCACGTTCTTCATCTGTTTGAGCTGGATGAATCCCTATTTGAAGGAGCACTACACGCTGAGCGCCGCGGAGGCGGCGCGCTGGTCGATGGTCCCTCTGCTGGTAGGCGCCACCAGCCAGTGGTCTGCCGGGTGGCTGGTGGACCGCTTGTATGCAGGGCGCTGGCGGGTTTGGTCCCGCCGCTTGCCGGCCATGGTGGGGTTTCTTTTGGCCGCGGCAGGCGTTCTGGGCGTTGCCGGAGCTCCCACGCCCCTCTGGGCCGTCGTGTTCTTCACGCTGGCGACCTTCGGCGCAGACATGACCATCAGTCCCAGTTGGAGCTACTGCGTGGATGTTGCCGGAGAGAACTCAGGCCGGGTGTCGGCCGCTATGAACATGGTGGGTAATTTCGGGTCGGTACTGAGCGCCAACGCTTTCCCGTGGCTGATGGGCGCCACTGGCAGTGCGGCGGCCTATTTCTTTGTCGCGGCGGGGTTGAATTTGATGAGCGTGGTCCTCTGGTGGCGCATGCGCTCTGTGGAGGCGCGATGAACTGGAGTCTTCTGTTGGCATTGCCGCTGGCAGTTGCAGACGGCGGGGGATGGATTGGTGTGGAGGCTGAGAGCTTTGCCTTCCAGCGTCTCGATGCGGTCCGGAGGTGGGAACTGCGCACCCATCCTGAGGCCAGCGGAGGCCGCTACCTGGAACTCGTGCCGGACACCCGGCGGACGCACGACGACAAACTGACGCCCGGCGAAAACTTCACCAATGAGCCTGGCACGATGGCTGTGCTGGAGTATCGCGTCCGCTTTCCCGAGCCAGGCCGCTATTACATTTGGGTCCGCGCGCTTTCCATCGGCACGGAGGACAATTCCATCCACGCCGGGCTGAACGGCCAATGGCCTGAAAGCGGGCGCAGGATTCAATTTTGCGATGGAAAACACCAATGGTGGTGGGAGAGCCGCCAGCGCACTGAAGCGCAGCACTGCGGCGAAGAGGGGAAGATCTATCTGGACGTGGCGTCGGCGGGAGAACACACTGTGATGTTCTCCATGCGCGAAGACGGTTTTCGCTTCGACGCATTCCTCCTCACGAAAAAGCTCAATATGCCGCGGCCCCAAGGCGGTCTGACTTCCTCAGGCCGTTGATGCCTAAAGAGTGCGCAGAAACGCAATCAGCTGCGCACGCTCGGCGGGAGTTAAGTCCAGACCGTACTCGTGGCCCTTGATCGCCCAGGTCTTCGCGTCCAAAGGTTTCCAGCCCCCGGGAACGTGGGTGTCCTGGACGCGGTTCGGGTTGAACAACTCCTCAAGGCTGGCCACTGAGCCGTCGTGCAGGTAGCGGCCGCGATACCAAACACCTTTTAGGGAAGGCACTTTGTAGTAGCCGGTGCCCTTCCTGGTTCTCAACGCCAGACCTGGATCAGTCCCGACGGAAACCGGCATGATGTCCAGCGTGGCAGGCCGGTCCGGGGGCGGCCGGAAACCTCGGGCCAAGGTGAGCTTGTTGTTGGTGTAAAGCGGCGGCGTGTGGCACACGGGGCACCCGGCACGCTGAAATACCTGCTGGCCCGCCTTCGCGTGCGCGTCGAACGGATGTGGGTTGCTCGGTGGCTCGAGAGAGTAGATGTACTTCGCCAGCGCGTACAGCGCTTCGTCCGGCCAGCGGGGCCAGACCCGGGGCTGGTTGCCGCTCAGGATCTTGTGCGGCCCATACTCCACTGACTCGGCCCAGGTGACGTGCGCGGCATAACGCATCAGATCCCCGATGTCCCGGTGCAGGTGCGTACCGGTGTGATCAATGTAGCGCCGGTCGCGGATGCCGATCAGGTCCGGGATCTTGGTGGGGAAATAGGGGCTGCCGCCCCAGCGGGGGAACATGAAATCGCCGGCCGCCGATCCGAACAGCCGGAATAATTCCGGCAAAGCCATCTTTTGGAGCCCTGCATGGATGTCGTCCGCTAGCCACGGGACAGAGTAATTGCGCCAGAAGGCGACTGCGTACTCGTCGCCTTCCAGGGGGAATGCCGCCCCGGCGACATGAAACACGGGCGCTGCCAGGTCGGTCCCCGGGAGGTTGGCGCCAGGGCCAGGAACTTCCTCGCCGTTCTCCATGAGGCGGGTGTGGCACACGGCGCAGGCGTCGGCAGTAACGCCGACGCCTTTCTCCGTCACAATCCAGCGGATCCCATGAATCAACCCGCTCTTGAGCTTTACGGTCTTGGCCTCTTCGTGGGCTTTCGGAGACCGCAACTTTGCAATCAACTCCGGGTCGAAACGCCGCATGGCAGGCACGTCTCCCTCGAAAAAGACGCGCTTCCCTGCCGCTACCCAGTCTGCCTCGGTTCTCAGTTTCTTCGGTTCGATGAGGGGCTGCGGTTCCAGTTTCTGCAGGCGTTCCCAATAGCCTTCCGGTTCACGGCCCGGGTAATAGACCGGGTATGTGCGGTAGTGGGAGACGGGCGCGGCGTAGTATTCCCGCTCGCTGATATGAGAGGGCCTAAGATTCAACCCGGCGACGGGGGTCGCCCAATCCCGCAATTTCTCTTCGTCCCAGACCTTAGGCACACGCGTCTGTGCCGGTAACTGACAAACGGCTGCCCAGCAGCAGGCCAACAAGAAGATGCGCATACCCAGGAGTGCCTCATAGTGTAATCCAAGGCATTCCCGCCCGCGCAAGAATTAACACGGGTCTGTGGGAGCTTAGCGATATCCTGGAAGGCCAGAGGAGAACATATGTTCCGGTTTGCCGTCGTCCTATTCGCCCCACTCATCCTGTCCGGTTGGCAGGAGCCGGCTGCCGATTCACCAGCGCTGTTCCGGAATCCAACGATCAACAAGACCCATGTCGTCTTCGAGTACGGTGGTGACCTATGGAGCGCGCCGCGCGTTGGCGGGCTGGCGGCGCGGCTAACCTCAGGCGCCGGGTACGAAACAAACCCAATCTTCTCGCCTGATGGGTCGACCATAGCGTTTACAGGGGTTTACGACGGCAGCGTGGACGTCTTCACCGTGCCTGCGGGTGGCGGTGTGCCCAAGCGGCTGACCTGGCATCCGGGCGCTGACCAGGCCGTGGCTTGGACCCCCGACGGCAAGCGGGTGGTTTTCGCCTCCAACCGAATGGCGAACTCGCCGCGCTATGCGCAGCTCTTCAGCGTGTCCGTGGAGGGCGGTCCGGAAGAGCCTTTGCCTCTGCCCGTAGGGTACGAAGCGGCGTTCTCACCGGACGGCAAGCGACTGGCGTATGTTCCCATGGGCCGTGCTTTTGCAGCCTGGAAACGGTATCGCGGTGGAATGACCACGCCGGTCTGGATCGCCGATCTGGGCACCTCGAAGGTGGAGAAGGTGCCACGCGACAATTCGAACGACTACTGTCCGATGTGGGCGGCGGGGAAAGTCTGGTTCCTCTCCGATCGCGAAGGCGCGGTTACGCTTTTCAATTACGATCCGCAATCGAAGCGGGTGTCCCGAGCCGTAGAGAACAAGGGCATGGACTTCAAGTCGGCATCAGCCGGACCGGATGCCATTGTGCTGGAGCAGTTTGGCCAACTGCACTTGTTCGATCTGAAATCAGCCCGGCTGACGCCGGTCAAGATCACGGTGGCCGGGGATCTGGCCGAGGTACGAGACCGGTTGGTGCGCGTCGGCCAGCGGCTGACAAATCCGTCCGTTTCACCCACCGGCATGCGTGCCGTGTTCGAGGCGCGTGGCGAGATCCTGACGGTGCCTGCCGAAAAAGGGGATCCTCGAAATCTAACGAACACCACGGGCGTGATGGAGCGGACTCCGGCGTGGTCGCCGGACGGCAAGTCTATCGCCTACTTCTCGGATGCCGCAGGCGAGTACGACCTGCATATCGCGTCACAAGACGGAAAGACAGAAGCCCGGCGCATCCGCATCGAAGAAAAGCCGACGTTTTACTACGATCCGGCCTGGTCTCCGGATTCGAGGAAAATCTCTTTCCTTGATGCCCACCTCAACATCTGGGTTGTGGACGTGGAATCGGGTAAGGCGGCCAAAGTGGACAAGGACCGTTATTGGCGCCGTCCCATGGCGCCCTCATGGTCGCCGGATTCAAAGTGGTTGGCCTATTCCAAGACGCTGCCGAACTACATGGGCGCTATCTACGCGCACAATGTGGCTGAGGGGACCAGCACCCAGATCACCGATGGAATGAGCGATGCGCGCAACCCGGTGTGGGATCGCGGCGGGAAATACCTGTACTTCAGCGCGTCAACGGATTCCGGTCCGGCCATTCAGCCCGACATCCAATCGGGCGCCCGTACTGTCACCAGGAGCCTCTATCTGGTGGTCTTGACCAAGTCCGAACCCTCCCCGTTCGCGCCTGAGAGCGACGAGGAGAAGGCGACCGAAGAAAAGAAACCTGAAGAAAAGAAGCCCGAAGCCCCGAAACCCGAGGCCCCCAAACCGGATGCCGCGAAACCTGCCACGCCGAAGCCACCGGAAGTCAAAATCGATTTCGATGGCATTCTTCAGCGGGTGCTCGCGCTGCCTATGCCCGCTCGCCGTTATGGGACGTTACGCGCGGGGAAAGCCGGCACTTTGTTCGTTGTCGAGTCGCCGCTGCCCGGTCCGGGCCAGCAATCCGGCCTTACAGTGCACCGCTATGACCTGAAGGAACGGCGGGCCGACGTTCCGCTCAACGGAGTGAACTACTTCGAGGTCACGTTCAACGGGGAAAAGGCTCTCTACCGGCAGGGCCAGAACTGGATCATCGCGCAGATACGGCCGATGCCTCCGCGCAACGCACCTCCCGCCCCGCCGGCTGCCGGGCCTGCGCCCACGCCGCTGAAAACCGCCGATCTGGAAGTGAAAATCAGCCCCCGGGCTGAATGGGCTCAGATGTACCGGGACGCCTGGCGGCTGCAGCGCGAGTTGTTTTACGACCCCGGCCTGCATGGCGTCAATGTGGCCGATTTTCAGGCGAAGTATCAGAAGTACCTCGGAGGTATTGCCTCGCGGCGCGAACTCACGTACTTGATGCAAGACATGATGGGCGAACTCAGCGTGGGCCATCTGGGCGTCGCCGGCGGGGAACAACCGGAAGTGAAGACGGTACAAACCGGCCTGCTAGGTGCGGACTACGAAGTGGCCAACGGCCGCTACCGCTTTGCGCGCATCTTCAATGGCGAGAACTGGAATCCGGGCATGAACGCACCTCTCACGCAGCCAGGTGTAAACGTTAACGTGGGAGATTACTTGCTCTCCGTGGATGGCCGGGATGTCACCGCCAAAGAGAACGTGTACAGCTTCTTCGAGGCCAAGGCAGGCAAGCAGGTATTGCTGCGCGTGGGTCCCAATCCAGACGGCACGGCCGCCCGCGACGTCACCGTGGTGCCAGTGCCCAGCGAAGCCGGGCTGAGGAACCTGGCGTGGATTGAAGAAAACAGGCGGAAGGTGGAAACGGCCACGAACGGGCGTGTCGCTTACATTTATATGCCAGATACTGCTTTTGGCGGCCTCACGAACTTCAACCGTTATTTCTATGCCCAAGTAGGAAAGGAAGCGGCCATTATTGATGAGCGCTACAACGGGGGCGGGCAATTGGCCACGGATATCGCCGAAGCTCTGACGCGGAAGCCGCTCAGCCGGGTGGCCACGCGCGACGGGGAAGACGAACTGCAGCCGCAGGGCGCCATCTACGGACCCAAGGTGATGATCATCAACGAATGGGCGGGATCGGGCGGCGACGCGATGCCGTGGTATTTCCGCCGGGCCGGCGCCGGCCAACTGATTGGCAAGCGGACTTGGGGCGGCCTGGTGGGCCGTGCAGGCGCACCGCAATTGATGGACGGAGGCGTTGTGTCCGCACCCAGTTCCGCTGTTTGGGATCCGGCCACTTCCCAATGGATTGCGGAAAACGTGGGTGTGGAGCCCGACATCGAAGTGGAGAACGATCCGGAACTCGTGAGGCAAGGCCGCGACCCGCAACTGGAAAAAGCTATCGAGGTTGTGATGGCGGAACTGGCCAAACAACCGAAGAAGGAACCCTCGCGGCCCGCCTATCCGAACTATCACGTTCCCGGCGGGCCGCCAACGGAAAAAACCGCCAACGCTGTCAGAAGGTAGCGCTGCTTCCCAAGGGCCGCAAAGTGACCTGGATTGAGTAGTAGTAGAGCTGCGTCAGCCCTTCGTATCCGGAGTCGGTGCCTACCATCACCCAAAGACTGCCGTCGGGGCGGCTGGTCACATG
Organism: uncultured Solibacteraceae bacterium; assembly: GCA_964460395.1. Classification (GTDB taxonomy): domain Bacteria; phylum Acidobacteriota; class Terriglobia; order Bryobacterales; family Bryobacteraceae; genus CAYWQS01. The sequence continues at coordinate 8,183 of CAYWQS010000074.1, forward strand.
CTCCGGCTGGTGATAGACGCGATGGAGAAATACGTAGGGCCGCCCGGAGTCTTCGCAAGATCGCCCGTTGCCGATATGGCCGACCACGCCGGCATCGCGGCCCCCAGTGACTTGTTGGCCCTTATCGACATTCAGATCCACGTAGCTGCCTACCAATAAAGGCACAGGTTCCACCGCCATCACGCCCGCTTTCAGCGTCACGGCTTCGGCAGGGGCGCCGCCCACGCCCACGCAGCCCTCTGGTTCGTTGGAAAGAAATTCGACGTCCACGGTCACGTTGTAGAGCATGTCCGGCTGCACCCCCATATCCGCCGTGAGGGGCCGCTTGAGGAACATGAACACGTCATCGGAACGGTTCATACTCTGCAGGAAGTAGCCTGAGCGCGAGGAGTCCACTTCGGCAGGCAGCCGCCTGACTTCGGCGATCCGCTGCAGGTCGCCGGTTTCCAAACCGTAGTCAGTGAAGCCCGGCAGCCAGCCGTTGCTGCCGTCGTTAAAGTCGAAGCGCAACACCAGTTCTTCCGGGGTGTTCCTGATAACTTTTTGCGCCGGCATGGGCGCCGCAGCCAGCAGGGCTGCGAACAAGACGCAAGGGTACTTCATTTCGTGTCTGTCTCCTGGATTGGGGATCTAGGATGTCCGACGCAGCGTGCGGGCCGGCGGTTCCTGCAGGGGTCCGCTTGTGACCGAAGTAAAAAGGCCCCGGGGTTTATCCCGGGGCCTTGCGGTTATCTAATGTCGGAAGGCTCAGAAAGGATAAAGCGTAAAACCCGTATCCTGGCCGCTGCTATCGCCAGCCGCCACGGCTGCAACATCCCCTTCGGCAGGCATCGCCCTGCAATGGAGCCCCGCTTCGCCCAGCGAGATTTCATACTCGCCCGGCTTCAGAGAGCCTTGAATGAGAGCCTCGGACAGCGGATCTTCGACGTACTTCTGCAGAGCACGCCGCAGCGGACGCGCGCCATAGCTGCGGTCGGTAAGCGTCTTTTCCATGATGTATTTCGAAGCGTCCACCGTCAGCCGCACTTTGATCTGCTTGGCGGCCAAGTTGAGGTTGATCTGGTTTACCAGCAGATCGACGATCTTCAACAGGTCTTCGTCCGTCAGCGAGGTGAACAAGATGACCTCGTCCAAACGATTCAGGAACTCTGGGTTGAAGGCCCGTTTCACCTCGCTCTGCACCATCTCCTCCACCTTTGCGGGGATTCCCGCGTGGGCGGCGGCGCTGAACCCGAGTTGCCCCTTCTTATCGAGGAATCGCGCCCCGAGGTTCGAGGTCATGATGATGATGGTGTTCTTGAAGTCGACCGTGTTGCCGAGACCGTCGGTCAACTGGCCGTCCTCGAACACCTGCAGCAGGATGTTGTAAACGTCCGGATGGGCCTTCTCGATTTCATCCAGCAGGATGATGGAGTACGGCGACCTTTTCACCCGCTCGGTCAACTGCCCGCCTTCTTCATATCCGACGTAACCGGGAGGCGAGCCGATGAGCTTCGACACCGAATGTTTCTCCATAAACTCGGACATGTCGAAGCGGATGAGCGATTTCTCGGTTCCAAAGAGAAACTCGGCCAGGGCGCGGGCCACTTCGGTCTTGCCTACGCCTGTGGGGCCCAGGAACAGGAAGCAACCAGCAGGCCGCTTGGGCGACTTCAAACCCGCACGGGAGCGGCGAATGGCGCGAGCCAGGGCGGAAATCGCCTTCTCCTGGCTGATGACCCGCTTGTGCAGTTCCTCCTCGATGCGGAGCAGTTTGGCCACTTCCTCTTCTTTAATGGAGGTCATCGGGACGCCCGTCCACTTGGCCACCACTTCCTCGATGTCCTCCTTGGTCACGACGCCGGTGGAGGTGTCGTCGAGGTTATACTTCTCGCGCAGTGCACGAAGGTTTTCCCGTTCCTTACGTTCTTCGTCGCTGTAGAAACGGGCCTTCTCGAACTCGTGGTTGGCGATCGCCGTTTCCATGCGGTGCACGATGAATTTGATCCGCTTCTGCACATCGCTGATGTCCGGCGGCAGCGTCGTCTGGCGAAGTTTGACGCGCGCGCCAGCTTCGTCGATCAGGTCGATGGCTTTGTCGGGCAAATAGCGGTCGGGGATAAACCGGCTGGAAGCAAACACCGCCGTTTCGATGGCTTCGTCGGTGTAGGCAACGGCATGGAACTTCTCGTACCGCTCCTTAATACCAAACAGAATCCGGCAAGCGTCCGACTCGGTCGGGGGTGGCACTTTGACCGCCTGAAAACGGCGCTCGAGGGAACGGTCCTTTTCAATCGATTTCCGGAACTCTCCCGGGGTGGTGGCCCCGATGCACTGGATTTCTCCGCGCGAGAGTGCGGGCTTCAAAATGTTAGCCGCATCCAGCGAGCCCTCGGCCGAGCCCGCCCCCACCAGTGTGTGCAACTCGTCGATGAAGATGATGGCGTTCTGGTTGTCCATCAACTCCTTCATGATGGTTT
>CAYWQS010000075.1:0-9825 GCA_964460395.1 uncultured Solibacteraceae bacterium
GCTACCTGCTGCTGAAAAAGCACCGCAGCCGCAAGCAGTGCCAACCCCTCGCGGCCCGTTTCCTCAAGGCTGTGCAGCAATTGCGCGAGTCCGGACTCGCGCAATTGACTGCCTTGGGCGAAACACTATACACCTGGCGCAACGAAATCGGGTTGATGTGGCGCTTCACCCGGAACAACAGCATGACCGAAGGCTTCCACACCAAAATGGAACTGATCAACCGGCAGGCCTACGGCTTCCGCAACTTCAAAAACTACAGAATGCGAGTCAAGGTCCTATGTGCGTAAACTGTCTTGGGAGCCGGGGTGTCCCCCGTTTTTGGCGTAGAGCCCGTGCGAAGGAACAGGAGCCCCCGATCAGGTTTCAGCGGCTGAAAATGCATGGCGGAGAGGGTGGGATTCGAACCCACGTTACAGTTTCCCGTAAACACGCTTTCCAAGCGTGCGCCTTCAACCACTCGGCCACCTCTCCGGGAAGTGCAAAGGCTGCGCTAAAGCGCAGAACGCGGCGGTTGCTCCGCGAACCCTCAGTTTACCATGCGATGGGTGAAGCCCTTTATTTCTTTGCCGGTAAGCCGGTTAGTGCACCGGGATGCCCTGATAGACGTAATCGCGGGCTCTCAGCCACCACTCCGGGCCCGATGAGGGCAGCGCGGGCGCTGCGGCCGCACAGTAGTCCTTGAGAGAGGGATACCCTCCAGCTCTTAACAACATCGCCGCCACACCTTCGAAAGTCTCTGTAGGCATCCGGGATTCAGCCAGTAGCAAGTCCTGCCGGATGTTGCGTAGCAGCAGCGCCCTGGCGCTCAGGGCTTCCACCACGGCTGTAGAGCGTTTGGTCTTGCATAAGGACTCCCGCAACGCCGGCAGGATAGCGGCATCGGACCGTGCCTCAAGTGGCGCCAGAGCGCCGATGGAGCGGGCCCGCAGAGGACACAGGATCGCCCGTGGCCGCATTTCGAGCGGGTAAATGGTCCACCGGTCGTTGGCATACAGTTGCACTTCCAGCCGGAACCGTCCCGCCTTCGTACTCTCCGGAATGAGCACGTCGAGCAGGTAGGATTGAGTCCGCTGCCCAACCTCCAACTTGCCTTGCACCGGCAGTGGCTGTGCCACTAAGCCATCAGGCACGAGTTCCTCTCCCACCTTTTCGTACGATTCCCTATAAATGGTGACTTCACAGGAATTGTCGGGGTTCTGACCGATGTAGATGGTGTAGGGTTGTCCCGGAGGCACGTCGACAACGACACGGAACGTCGCATAGGCGTTGCGCGCCGTCGCGGGAGACAAGATCTCCCTAGGTTTTGCCGTGCGGTCCGAGCTGAAAATCTCACCATCTGGACGGACCCGCACAAACTCGGAATAAACGCGGACTCCCTGGGCGGGGGCGAGAGCGGCAAGCCCGAACAAACCTGCCGCCCCCAAAACCCAACGCGACATCACGGCCTCATTGTATGCCACTGCCAGCGGGCCTCAGGTCAAGTCGAACTTCTCTTGATGCAGAGCCTCGTCGGCCATGACCAGCACGGGGCGGCGGAGCACTTCTTCCAACTCCTCGAGATAGTGATTGTCGGTGGACTTGATGGTTTTGGCCACCTCGGGGTTGACGCGCAGGATGCAGTGTTTGCCGTCCACCACGCGGGAGTACTTTTGAGCTTGTGCCAGGATTTCGGAAAGCACCGATTGGACGCTTTTCACGTACCCCGCTCCCTCGCAGTAAGGACAGGGCGCGCAGAGCGTGCGCTCCAGGCTTTGCTTCACGCGCTTCCGCGTAATCGCCACGAGGCCGAAATCGTTGAACTGCAGGATCTTGTAAGGCGCTTTGTCGGCCCGCATGGCCTCTTCGAGCGCCAGCATCACCTTTTGGCGGTTCTTGCGCTCGTCCATGTCAATAAAGTCGACGACAATAATGCCGCCCAGGTCCCGCAAGCGCATCTGCCGGACAATTTCCTTCACAGCTTCCAGGTTGGTCTTGACGATCGTGTCTTCCAACCGGTTCGACTTGCCCACGTACTTGCCGGTATTGACGTCGATGGCGACGAGCGCTTCGGTCTGGTTGATCACGATGTAGCCGCCGGATTTGAGCCAGACCTTGGGCCGGATCGCTTTGTCCAACTCCTGGGTGATACCAAAAGCCTCGAAGATCGGCTCGGGGCGCGTGTAGAGCTTGATCCGCGACAGCAGGCCGGGCTGCATGCGTTCCACGGTATGGAGCACCTGTTCATAGAGGTCTTCGTTATCTACCCAGACCGCTTTGAACCCTTCGGTAAGCTGGTCGCGGAGCACGCGCTGCACGATTTCCACATCGTGGTGCAAGAGCGCGGGGGCGCGGCGTTTTTCGGCCTTATTTTTGATTTCCAACCATAGGTTGGCGAGGAATTGCATGTCGGCCGCGATCTCGTCCTCGGTGCGTCCTTCGCCCGCGGTGCGCATAATATAGCCGCCGGCCACGCCCTCGCGGTACTTCTGCAGAATCCTCTTGAGGCGCTGCCGTTCTTCGTCGGTCGAGATCTTGCGGGAGACGCCCAAGTGGTCGACCGTCGGCATATAGACGACATAGCGGCCGGGTAAAGCGATGTGGGATGTGATGCGGGCGCCCTTTTGGCCGAGGGGTTCCTTCGCGATCTGGACGATAATTTCCTGCCCTTCCTTGAGCAGGTCTGCGATGGAAGGCAGTGGAAGGCGGGGACGTTCGGCGGTTTCGCTGCGATCTGCATCCCGGTCCCGTTCCCGTTGTTCCTGGTGGACTTCGGTGGTCTCCGCGCCAACTGCCTCGATGGCTGCGGGCACCGCGCCCTGCTGTTGTCCACCCCGGCGGCCGCGCCGGCCACGGCGGGACAGGCGGTGGGCCATTTTCCCGCCCTGAGCACGAAGGGTTGCTGTCAGGCTCTGAGGCATGCGGGCGGGTTCAACGCCATCGTCCTCGACGGTATCGGGGGCAGACTCTTCCGCACTTGCCTGTTCCTGTTGAACTTCGTCTGCCTCAGAAGTTGCGGCAGCGACAACATCGCCTTCGATATCCACGACAGGCTCTTCGGATTCCGATTCAGCCGCGGGCTCTTCCTCTTCAGGCCCTTCTTCTGTCCCGATTTCCGGGGCGGCTAAGACAACCTCATCAACAGCGGGCTCGCCGGATTCGAGGTGCGGTTCGAGTGCGGCTTCGCTTTTCAGCTCAAACTCATCCACCCGGTCGAGAATTTCTTCAGCGGCCTCATCGGCAGCCTGTGTGTAGATTTCATCCTCGTCCTCGTCGCCAAGCGCGGGTTCGGGAGGCTCCGGAGTGGCCGATTCCGGAGTTCCGGCGCGGCGGCGGTACTTCGCGAGAGACTCGCCGGGCAAAAGCAAGAACTCGGAGGTGGAGATTTCCGGCTGAGGCTCCGCTTCCGGTTCCTCGACAAGTTCATCGGCGGTCTCCGGCTCAGGGGCTGCGGAGGGCTCTGCGTACTTCGATTCGGGGAAACCGCGGCCCCCGCCACGACGGCGCCGCCTACCCCGGCGGCGTCGGCGATCGGACTCTGGCGCATCACCGGTCTCCGAAAGTGCGGCGCTGGCCGGCGCAGGAGTTTCCGATTCGCCCAGAGGTTCTTGAGCCGTTTCCTCTTCCACGGGTTGGGCCGCCTGTTGACGCAAGCCTTCGCTTGGGCGGGCGTCCCTGCCGCCGCGATCACGATCGCGGTCCCTGTCGCGATCCCGGCCGCGATCCCTACTCCGGCCGCGATCGTCGCTTACCCGTTCGATATCCTCGCCATGCTCCTCAAAGAAATCGGAGACATAGAGGAAGCAGTCCCGTTCGAGACCGAGGTCGACAAACGCCGACTGCATGCCGGGGAGAACGCGCGTGACGCGGCCTTTGTGGATGCTCCCGGCAAGCGAGTATTCATTCGCCCGCTGAAAATAGACTTCAACCAACTGCCCGTCTTCCAGAATCCCGACCTTAGTTTCATGGCGGGTCTGGCTAATGACCAGCTCCTTAGATGGCATGCATTACCTCCGCAGATGGGAAGCGAGTGCATTGTACGGAAGCCGGCGGGAACAGAACCAAACCGGGCTCAGGTGGAGATCGGCGAGTCCGGCATGCGCCGGTTCCTGAGGGAACCAACCTACACGCCGCTGAGAGCGGAGCCAACTCGACCGTTCCGGTCATCCGGCGGGATCAGGGCCAACAGAGCCCTACGCCAGTTGCTTTCCGCGTCGCCAGTAGCCGGCGCGCGGAACCAAAAACTTTTTCGCTCAACACCTGAAGCCGGTACACTCTGCGTGCGCTCCGGCAGCCGACAAAAACCCGCTTCACGACACAAACCGCCGGAGCCGGACGTTATTGACCAGCCCCAGCAACATGAATACCGATATCATGCTCGACCCCCCGTAGCTCATGAGGGGCAGCGGAATGCCGGTCACCGGCATCCGCCCTACCACCATTCCAACATTCACGACGACGTGAAACAGCAGCAGCGCGCAGATTCCCATACAAATGAACATTCCCGACCGGTCCGGAGCGGTTTGCGCATTTTGCACAATCTGCATAAACAGCAGGAAATAGAGCCCCAGCAGGACCAGGATGCCCACAAAACCATGTTCCTCAGCGAACGCCGCACTAATAAAATCCGTATGCGTAATCGGCAGAAACCGGAGTTGGGTTTGGGATCCGCGAGTGACCCCTTTACCCCAAGTTCCGCCAGCGCCGACAGCAATCTTCGACTGGATGACCTGGTAGCCACTCCCCATCGGGTCCTTTTCAGGATCCAGAAAGGTCTGAAGGCGCGCCTTCTGATAATCCTTCAGAAGCGGCCATCCAACCGGCACGGCAAGCGCGATCAGCAGCAACAACGCTACTGCGTGGCGCACCTGCAGACCGCCAACAAACAAACCGGCTGCCAGGATGGCCAAGTAGGTAAGCGCGGTACCCAAGTCGGGCTGTAAGAAGACCAATCCACAGGGCAGCGCAACCAGCCCTCCAAGCCTGAGCAGATCCCGCAATTCCAACCGATCGCTTTTTACTTCAGCCAGATAGCGGGCTACCAGCAATACTATCACTAATTTCACAAATTCGGACGGTTGAAAACGGAAGCCGAAACCAAGTGGAATCCAACGCTTAGAGCCCCACACCATGCGGCCTACCAAAGGGGTCAACAGGAGGACTACAATGGCGGCTCCGTAAAGCCAAGGGAGTTGGCCCAGCATGGTGTGGTAGTCCACCCGGGTCATGATCCACATCGCCGCCAGCCCTGCAGCCAGCCAGACGATTTGTTTCCACCACGCGCTCTGGGAAGCCGTATCGAGAGTGGCGCTGAAAATCTGTAGAACCCCGAGGGCCGAAATGGCGATGGCGATGAGAATCATCGGCCAGTCCAGATCCCTCAAGGAACGATAGTAGGCCATGGTCTACCGGGACACGGGCCCCGTGGGCCGGACTTGCAGGGCAAGATTTTTGGGCTGGGCCGAGCGCACCTTCAGAGCGCGCTTGTCGAAGTAGGCCTTGATGACGTCGCGCACGATAGGTCCGGCGAGGTTGCCGTGCTCGCCATTCTCAAAGAGGGCGGCGACGACGATCTCGGGCTCCACCTTAGGGGCGAAACCGACAAACCAGGCGTTGTCCTTCCATTCGTCGCCAGTCAAGTTCTTCAGGGCTTCGTTTGAAGCCTTCTGGGCGGTCCCGGTTTTGCCGCAGAACTCGATGCCCGGCAGCCGCGAGGCGCCCCCGGTGCCCCCCTCGTTTACGACCGCGTACATTCCGTTCACAACGCGGGCGACGTTTTCCGCATCCAGTTCCACCTTGTTGCGAACTTCGGGCTTTGCGGTAGCCACGACATGGGGGCGCATCCACGTGCCACGCATGGCCAAGCCGCCGATGGCGTGGGCGAGTTGAAGGGGAGTCACTGTCAGGGCGCCCTGGCCAATCGCGACGGAGATCGTCTCCCCGGCATACCATTTCTCACGCTGAGTGCGGATCTTCCAGCGTGAACTGGGCACGATTCCTTCCTTTTCCTGAGGCAGGTCGATCCCTGTCTTCGCGCCGAATCCGGCCATGGTGGCGTAGTGAGCTAACTTGTCAATTCCCAGCCGGTTACCTACTGCGTAGAAGAACACGTCGCAACTTTGGGCCATCGCCCGCGTCACGTCGACGGTGCCGTGCCCACCCTTCTTATGGCACTTAAAATAGCGCCCGTAATAGGTAGCGCCGCCGCCGCAGGTAACGGTGAAAGACGGGTCGATCACGCCCTCTTGCAGTCCAGCCAGAAGAACAATCGGCTTGAAGGTGGACCCGGGAGCCAATTGAGACTGTATGCCCCGGTTGAAGAACGGTTTATGCGGGTCGTTGAAGAGTGCGCCTAACTGCCGCGTGCCCGCCCGAGTCAGGAACTGGTTCGAGTCGTAGGCGGGTGTGGAGACGAAGGCCAGCACCTCTCCCGTGCGCGGATCCAACGCCACCACGGCGCCGCGGCGGTTCTGCATGGCGAGCTCTGCCACTGCCTGCAAATCGAGGTCGATGGTCAACTGAAGGTCGCGTCCTGGTTCTGCCGGTTTGGTCCCCAGAACCTCCCGCGCATTGCCCCGGTTGTCGACCCGGACTTGGCGCTGCCCATCGCGGCCCGTGAGAATCTCGTTGTAGTAGCGTTCCACCCCCATTTTGCCGATGATGTCGCCGGGATCGTAGCGAGCCCATTCCGGGGAATTCAACTCCGCCTCGCTGATCTCCCCGACGTAGCCGATGAGGTGGGCGGCGAAGCCACCGCGAGGATACAACCGCTGCTGCGACTTGATCACTTCCAACTCAGGGAAGTCCATGACTCCCCGGTTGGCTTCGACGAACGTCAACTCCTCAGGTGTCAGTTCATCTTTGACCGGGATGGTATAGAAACTGGGCCGGTTTCGAAAGCGGCGAACCTTGGCGGCGAACTCAGCGTAGTCCAAGTTCAAGCCATCGGCGATTGGCCGCAGGTGCTCTTCCCGCAGGTTATCGCGTGAGAGGATCAACCGATAGGAGGAATGGTTGTCCACAAGCACCCGGCCGTCACGGTCCAACAGACGGCCCCGCGGAGCCGGGATGGGTAACGATTTAATTTGGTTCGCCTGGGCTTTTTCGTTGTAAGTCTCTTCGTTGCGGATTTGGAGATCCCAGAAGCCGCTCACCAGGAAGAGGAAAGCCGCCACGGTAACGTACTGAAAGGCGGCAATGCGGCCTGCGGCGAACTTGAAGTCATCGCGAAGAAGCGGCCGCTCCAGCACGGCTTCGGGTTGACGCTCTTGGGGGATCTGTCGCACGCGTTCAGGACCCTCTCAGCTCTCTGCCTTCAGTCTATCGAGAATCAGGAAGAATGGAACAGAAACCACCGCGTTGAGGAAAGCAAAAATGATGGTCTGGGGCAGCTGAAGATCCACAACCAGCCCCAAGAATGCGCGCGCCAAAGCCCAAAACAGGATCTGGTGAAAGATAAAGAAGAAGAAACTGAGCATGAAGCGGAGCGCGTGGTTGTCGACATCAAAACGCTGGCTCACAGAGGCTGAAAAGTAGCCGACCAGTGTTTTCACGATGCCGAACATGCCCAACGGGTGTTGGGACAGGGAATCCTGCAACAGACCGATGACTGCGCCGATGATGGCCCCGGCGGCGGGTTGGCGGCGCATCAGGGAGAAATAAACGGTGACCAGCAGCGGCAACTCGAGGTAACTGAGCACCTCGATGAAACGCGGCACATAAACCTGGAAAAGAATGGCCGCCAGGGGGATCAGCACCCAAACGGTGATCCGGAAGCGCGACTGGCGGTTTCTTCGCGCCACGCCCGGCAAAAGCTGGTCGCTGTATTCGCTCATGGGCTACTGCTTGGGCGCGTCCGCAGGTGGCGCGGGGGTCTTCGGCGGCTCGGCGGGTGGTTGCGTGGACGTGGCGCCCTCGGCGGGTGGCGTGTTGGCGGCAGGAGGGGTTGCCACGCGAGCAGGCGGAGGCTTGGTGAAGTCCGGGGCACGGCCAGGTGTTTGGCCGAAGACGTGGCCTTGCGCCTCGCCGACCCGGCGGTATCGCTCCAAGACGCGGTCCGCTTCGGTGGAAAGAGCCGGTTTCGCCTGTTCTGCGCCTGGAGCAGCTGTGATGGGGGAGACGCCGGGAGCGGGAACTACCGTGCCGGGCTCCGTTGGCGGAGCCGGCAAGACCTTAATCTCGGGTGAAGAAGGTGTACCTGCCTCTGGAATTTCCCCATGGACGCCGTCCAAAACCACAAGCAACTCTTCGACTCCCTCCTTGAGGGCAAACGGCTGCAGGACGACCTCCTTTCCCCCACGGCCTTCCTTCACCGATACCGCCATGCCGACGGGCAACCCCTTGGGGAAAATCCGGTCGTCGCCGGAGGTGTAAAACCACTCGCCCAGCTCGACTTTCTGCTCGTTTTGAATGTAGTCGACACTGAGATTGGCCGAGCCCAATCCGCGCAGCGTGCCACGAACGCGGTTCTTTTGGGACAGAACTCCGGCGGCAAACCCTTGTTCCGTAATCAGCGTTACCAGGGAAGCGGTGGGATATGCAGCCACCACCTTGCCAACGATTCCTTCGGGGCGGATAACGGCCATACCCTTTTGCACGCCTGCCGTGCTGCCGCGGTCGATATAAACGCTCCGGGAGTTCATTCCCGTGCCTGCAGCGATGACCCGAGCCGGTAGCGTACGGGATTGGGTTTGGGACTGGAACGCCAGCAGTGCTTTGGCGCGGTCGGCCATTTGCAACTGAGATTGCAGGTAGTGGTTCTGCAGCCGCAGCGTGCCCACCTCGGCGCGAAGCTGTTTGTTTTCTTCAGCAGTGTTCCGAAGATTAATGTAATTGTCGAAGAAGCTACCGGTGCCGCCGCGCACCCAATCGGTAACCTTGGCCAGGGGGGTAATGGCGGTCACCGCCCAAATTCGGATCAGCCGTGCGTCCTGGTTGCCTTTGACTTGCCAAGCCAGCAGCAGCAACTGGGCCAGCAAGAGCGCCAGCAGCACCGTCAGATTCCGGTAGCGGCTGAGGAAGATTTCCATAGGCCTTTAGGCGCTGTCAGTTTCGTTATTCGATAGCGATGCGGCGCAGAAGTTTGAAATCCGTTAACATTCGGCCTGTGCCCAGCACAACGCTGGCCAGCGGGTCTTCGGCGATGGATACCGGCAGACCAGTTTCTTCCCGGATCCGGCGGTCAAGATTCTTCAGCATGCCCCCGCCTCCGGTCAGCACTATGCCGCGGTCGCTGATGTCGGCACTGAGTTCCGGCGGGGTCCGCTCCAAGGCAACGCGAATCGCGTTCACGATGGTAGCGACGCATTCCGAGAGCGCTTCACGGATTTCAGTGTCCTGAATCACGATGGTCTTGGGTACACCCTCGATGAGATTCCGTCCCTTCACCTCCATGGTGAGCGGTTCGTCCAGCGGGAAGGCACTGCCGATTTGCATCTTGATCTGTTCAGCAGTACGCTCGCCCACCAGCAGGTTGTATTTCTTCTTCAGGTACTGGACGATGGCATCGTCCATTTCGTTGCCGGCGACACGCACCGAACGGGAATAGACGATACCGGACAGCGAAATGACAGCCACATCGGTGGTTCCGCCGCCGATGTCCACCACCATATTTCCACTGGGTTCAGTGATAGGCAGGCCGGCGCCAATGGCTGCCACCATCGCTTGTTCCACCAAATGGACTTCGCTGGCCTTCGCCCGGTAAGCAGAGTCGATGACCGCCCGCTTTTCCACCTGAGTGATCTCGCTCGGCACCCCAATGACGATTCTCGGATGTACGAGCATCTTGCGGCCGTGCGCCTTCTGAATGAAGTAGTTGAGCATGCGCTCGGTGACCTTGAAGTCGGCGAT
>CAYWQS010000076.1:0-9629 GCA_964460395.1 uncultured Solibacteraceae bacterium
CGTCAAGAACATTTCCGAGGTGACTTGTTTCGCGGGTTTTTCAGCAGCCTGCTAGTGTTGTCGTTCCGCGGCGGATATCACTTCACGAACCACAACACGAACTATGGCATCTCCAGCGCAACGTCTATCTATTACTCGGGCGCATCCCGAGATCCCCGCATCCCGGCTGATTTGCAGGGTCCGGCAGGCTATATTCAGTACGCACCGGGCGCAACGTTCTTCGACGCTTACAAGCGCCACAACTACAACGCCGACGTTTCCTACCTAGCGAACTGGTTCGGCCAGCACAACCTGAAGGCTGGCTGGCAGATGAACCGCCTGGCAAACCAGGTAAGTTCGCAGACCTGGGCCAACGGCTATTACCGGTACTGGTGGTTCAACACCTGGACCTGCATCACCAGCCAGTGCTCCGGCCGTCAAACCGGCCAGTTCGGCTATATGCGCTACCGCGAAATTTCCACGATCGGCGACGTTTCGAGCGACAACCAGGGCATCTTCTTCCAGGACACCTGGCGTGTCAACCGGCGGCTTACGTTGAACCTCGGTGTTCGAACAGAACGTGAGTATCTGCCCAGTTTCGCCGTCGCCAACAACATTCCTTCGCGGGCCATTGAATTTCCCTGGTCGGAGAAGTTTTCTCCCCGCCTGGGATTCGCCTTCGACCCGAAAGGCGACGGGAAACAGCGCATCTACGCCTCTTGGGGCCAGTTCTACGACATCATGAAGTACGAACTGCCTCGCGGCAGCTTCGGCGGTGACCGCTGGCTTGACTACATGTACACCCTGGACAATCCGCAAGCCGTGCGGCTGAACCAGGGGATTCCCGCCGATCCCACCAAACTGCAGGGTGGGCGATTCCTGGAAGTCATCAACTGGCGTATCCCTTCCAACGACCCGGATAACAATACCATCGATCCGAATCTGAAGCCGATGAAGCAACGCATGTTCGACATCGGATACGAATACAGCATCAGTTCCTCCCTTGTCGCCGGCGCACGCTACACGAACCGGCGTTTGGTCCGCACTATCGAGGATGTCGGCACGCTCGGACCTGAGGGCGAGATCTACTACATCGCGAACCCGGGCTTCGGAATTACGGTGGATCCCAAGACGTGGGAGCCCGGCATCCCGGTAACGCCAAAGCCCAAGCGGAACTACGATGCGCTCGAGTTGCGGCTCGATAAGCGCTTCTCGCGGCAGTATCAATTCGCGATCAGCTATACCTGGAGCCGCCAGTACGGCAACTATGCCGGCTTGGCCAGTTCCGACGAAAACGGCCGTACCAGCCCGAACGTCAACCGCTACTTCGACCTGCCCTGGATTTACTACACCGAGCGGGGCCAATTTGCTGAGGGGCGGCTTGCCACCGACCGGCCGCACACCTTCAAGTTCTTCGGTGGCTACTCTCTGAACAGCAAACTCGGCGCAACCACACTCTCGCCGAATCTGTTGCTGTACTCAGGAACACCGCTCACCACAGAGGTCGATGTTATTTCCACCGTTCCCGCCGCTCCTTATGGCCGCGGCAACCTGGGGCGCACGCCTGTGTTTGTTAACACAGACTTCAACGTGATGCACGATTTCAAGCCGTTTAAGGCGCGTGAGAACATGAACCTCCGGTTTGAACTCACCATCTTCAACCTCTTTAACACCAACATCGTGACCAACCGCTCAGTCGCGATGCTGCACCCCAACGACGGCGTGATCGGTTTCGACCACGACGCCGATGTCTTCAAGGGCTTCAACACGCTTCAGTTGATGAAGGAGCAGGGTATCCGGCAGGCGCCGGCCTACAACTGGGCCAACGCCTTCCAGTCACCCCGTTCTTTGCGTATGCAGTTGTCCTGGATCTTCTAAATCAAGGCAACACGTCACCCCCAGCGGGCAGCTCTCCGGAGCTGCCCGTTTTTCTTTGCACCGGCACGCGTCTGATAAATTAGAGGTTTCCCCCGCATGACAGACGCCGTCCCGGACATCCTGGCCCGAATTGTCGAAGTGAAAAAGCAAGAGGTGGCGTCCAAGGCCGCCAACCGGCATAGCCTGGAACTCTCTGCGCAGTACCAAAAAAATCAGCGCCGGGACTTCGCCGCAGCGCTTCGCCGCCGGACGCCAGCCATCATCGCCGAAATCAAGAAGGCATCCCCGAGCAAGGGCCTGCTGGCCGAAGACTTCAACCCCGCCTGGCAGGCCCAGCGCTACTTTGCTGGGGGCGCCGCCGCGCTTTCAGTGCTCACCGACCGCCAGTTCTTCCAAGGTTCTCTGAGCGACCTGAAGACTGCCCGCGCCTCGGCTGCCATTCCAGTTCTGCGGAAGGATTTCACCATTGATGAGTTGGATGTTCTCGAAGCAGCCGCGGGCGGCGCTGACGCCATCCTGCTCATCGCGGCCATTCTGCCACCGGACAAATTGCGGGCCCTGCGGGAACTCGCGGAGTCGCATGGCCTTGCTGTGCTGGTGGAGGTGCACGATGAAGCGGAACTCGATCTTGCCCTCGAGTCCGGCGCCAGCATCATCGGAGTAAACAACCGGGACCTGCGCACGTTTTCCGTGAGCCTCGACACCTCCGAACGGTTGGCCCAGCGCATGCCGAATCACATTCTGCGCGTCGCCGAGAGCGGGATCCAGAACCGCAGCGATGTCAATCGCCTTCAGAATGCTGGTTATCATGCTTTTCTTGTGGGAGAGCACCTGATGAAATCCCCTGACCCCGCCGCGGCGGTGCGGGCACTGGTAGAGGAATGATCGTCAAGATCTGCGGAATTACAAACCTGGATGACGCCCTTGCGGCGGCTGAGGCCGGCGCCACTGCACTCGGGTTCAATTTCTGGAAGGGAAGCAAGCGCTTCGTCGAACGGCCTGCCGCCGCTCGCATGATTTCCGAGTTGCCGCAGGGCATTCTGGCCGTAGGGGTGTTTGTCGATACTCCGGCCTCGGTGATGGACCGGTTTGCGGAAGAGGTCGGCCTCGATGTTGTGCAACTGCACGGCGAATTGGACCGCCGCCCGCGCACTCGCCTTTGGCAAGCTCTGTCCGCAACGCATCCCAACCTTCCTGAATCTATGAATGCGAGTCCCGCGGAAGCTTTTCTCATCGACGCACCGGCCGGAGCAGAACGCGGCGGCACTGGCAAGACTTTCGACTGGACGCTGGCCGCCAACTTGCCACGGCCCGTAATCCTTGCCGGCGGCCTGGGGCCGGACAACGTGGCGCAAGCCATCCGCGCAGTGCGGCCACTGGGCGTGGATGCCTGCTCACGGCTGGAATTCCGGCCGGGCAAGAAGGATCCTGTCCGGATGACCGAATTCGTTCGCGCGGCCCTCGAGGAAGCATGATCATGAACCCCGTTGCTTTGCCGGATGCCACCGGCCACTTTGGTCCCTACGGCGGGCGCTACGTGCCCGAAACTCTGATGGCCCCGCTCGAGGAACTCGAGCAGGCCTATCGGCACGCACAGGCCGATCCTGTCTTCCAGACCGAACTGCGCGAACTGCTACACCACTACGCTGGGCGTCCAACCCCGCTTTATGAAGCGAAGCGGTTATCCCAGGAACTGGGTGGCGCTCGCCTGTTCTTCAAACGCGAAGATTTGCTGCATACCGGCGCACACAAGATCAACAATGCGCTCGGCCAGGCTCTGCTGGCCCGGCGCATGGGCAAACGGCGAATCATCGCCGAAACCGGAGCCGGGCAGCACGGCGTGGCAACGGCCACCGTGTGCGCCCTCTTTGGCCTCGATTGCACAGTTTACATGGGCGAGGAAGATATGCGGCGTCAGCGCCTCAACGTCTTCCGGATGCGTCTGCTCGGCGCCAAGGTGGTGGGCGTGACTAACGGCAGCCGTACGCTGAAAGATGCCATCAGCGAGGCCATGCGCGACTGGGTGACCAACGTAGAGACCACGCATTACCTGTTAGGTTCCGCTCTGGGCGCTCATCCCTACCCCATGATGGTGCGCGACTTCCACCGTTGCATCGGCGACGAAGCCCGGGCGCAAATCCTGGAGCAGGCGGGCCGCCTGCCGGACGTCGTGCTCGCCTGCGTCGGGGGAGGTTCGAACGCCATTGGGATTTTTAGCTCTTTCCTCATGGATGAAAGTGTCAGGCTTGTCGGCGCCGAGGCCGGCGGCCGCGGCAGCCACCTTGGCGACCACGCTGCGCGGTTCGCAGGCGGGGTCCCCGGCGTTTTGCAGGGCACCTACAGCTATCTGCTCCAGGATGAAGAAGGACAGGTGTCGCTGACGCATTCGGTTTCCGCTGGATTGGACTACGCCACTGTGGGCCCTGAGCATGCGTGGCTACACGACCAGCACCGGGCTGAGTACATCTCCGTGAGTGACACAGACGCCCTGGAATCGGCCCGCACTCTGGCTCGAACCGAAGGGCTGATCCCGGCACTGGAATCCGCTCATGCAGTGGCGGAGGCTATGCGGCGGGCGCCACGGGCCAAAGGAGAGATCTTCATTGTGAATTTGTCCGGCCGCGGGGACAAAGACACGGACATTTACCGGGAAAACTTTCCAGAATTGGATCAGTAGTAATGCAAAGCAGTGGTCGAATTGCCTCTTGTTTCGGGGCGCACCGTCAGCAGGGTCGTCCCGCGTTAGTGGCTTACCTCACAGCGGGCGATCCATCGCCTGCCCATACCGTGGAATTGGCGCTGGCGCTCGAGCGGGGCGGAGCGGGCATTCTCGAACTGGGCGTTCCGTTCTCCGACCCGATCGCCGACGGCCCGGTGATCCAGCGCGCCTCCGCCCGTGCGCTGCAGGCTGGAACAACGGTGTCCCGCGTGCTTTCGCTGGCCGGAGAGATCCGCGCCCGCAGCCAAATGCCCATCGTTTTATTCAGCTATTTGAACCCGCTGCTGCGTTACGGCTTCGAACGGTTGGCCCGCGAGGCCCGGGCCACGGGCATCGACGGCATACTCTTGACGGATTTGAGCGTCGAGGAAGCAGCCGGCCCCGTGGCCACCCTGCGCAGCCACGGATTAGACACCGTATTTCTTGCGGCGCCCACCTCCACCGAACGGCGCCTCAACTTGGTCTCGAAGTACTCCTCCGGCTTCGTTTACGTCGTCTCCCGTACGGGCGTGACCGGCGAAAGCGCCAGTCTGGCAGCTTCCGCCGAAAATGTGTGTTCTGCATTGCGCGCCCTCACCTCCTTGCCGCTGGCCGTAGGCTTCGGCGTCTCCCGGCCGGAGCACGTGGAAGATATCGGACGTTACGCGGAAGGCGCCGTCGTGGGCAGCGCTTTCATGCGCCTGATCGAGGAGCATTCGTCGGAGCCTGATCTGCCCACCCGTCTCGAGGTCTTTTGTGGCCAGATTTTGGGAAGGGCGGCCCGCGCACAATGAATCCCGAACTCGCCCTCGAAGCCCTGGAACAGCATCGCCGCGAGGTGGATGTCATTGACCTGCGCATCCTTGCGCTATTGAACGAACGCGCCTTGGTGGTGGAAAAGATCGGCGCTATCAAACGTCAAGCCAAGTTGCCGATCTATGAGCCTAAGCGCGAAGAACTCGTCTTCCGCAATGTTCTCGATAACAATTCGGGACCGCTTTCGGCGGCGGCCGTGCGTCGCTTGTTTGAACGCGTAATCGACGAAATGCGCACGCTGCAACGGGAACGCATGGAACAGGAGGGGCGCCAATGATCATTGTCATGGAGCAAGGCGCACGCGAGGAAGAAATCGAACGCGTCATTGAGCGCCTGGTAAATCTGGGCTTTTCCGTCCACCGCTCCTCAGGCGTAGTCCATACCGTATTAGGCGGCGTTGGTCCTAACGAAGACTTCGACCCCAAGGAGTTTGAAGTGCTTCCGGGTGTCAAGGAATGCCACCGCGTGATGGCGCCGTACAGACTGGCCAGCCGGGTGTTCCGTCCCGAAGGAACGATAGTCCAGTGTCCTGGAGGACTGGAAATCGGCGGCGCGAGGGCTGTTGTGCTTGCTGGCCCCAGCCTGGTGGAGAGCGAGGCGCAAATCCAGGCGGCCGCCGAAGCCGCTGCTGCTTCCGGCGCCCACATCCTAAGGGCTGGTGCTTACCCCCCCCGCGGGCTCAGAGCCCGCGAATACGACGTGGAACCCCAACGCCTCCGGTGGCTCCGGGAGGCGGCCGCGCAGAATAGCTTGTTGGTCGCTAGCGAAGTAGGCTCTCCGGCGCAGGTGGATCTCGTGGCCGAATTCGCGGACATCTTCCAGGTTGGTGCACGCCATATGCAGAACGAGGCGTTACTGCAGGCGCTCGCCGGCGCCGGACGGCCGGTTGTGCTCGAACGCGCTCCAGCGGCCACTCTTGAAGAACTGCTGATGGCTGCGGAAGTGCTGCTCGCTGGCGGAAATTATCACGTGATCCTTTGCGAGCGAGGCATTCGTACCTTTGAACCCTCCACTAAAGCTACTCTCGACCTTTCCTCAATACCTATCCTGAAAAAACTCTCTCATCTCCCCGTACTGGCCGATCCCTCCCAGAGCACGGGCCGCCGTGACAAGGTAACGCCCATGGCACGGGCTGCGATCGCCGCCGGCGCCGACGGCCTAATGATCGAGATTCACCCCGATCCGGAGACTGCCCTGAGCGAGGGAGCGCAGTCTCTGGATCCCGCGCAGTTCAACGAATTGATGTGTCAATGCCGGCGTGTGGCCGAGGCCGTCGGACGGAGTTTGTAATCGATGCAGCGCGTAGCGATTGTCGGCGTAGGTTTGATCGGCGGGTCTTTCGGCTTGGCCCTCCGCAAGCGAGGATTTGCGGGCGAGATCGTGGGCGTCAGTTCCCAGGCAACGATTCAAGACGCCTTGAGGCGCCATGCTATCGACCGGGCCGACTCCTTGGAGGGCGCCTGCCTGACAGCGGATCTTGTTTTGTTGGCCACACCCATCAGCCGTATCCTGGAACTCCTGCCTCGCGTATTGGAGTTCTCGCGCGGAGCCGCCTTGGTTACCGACGCCGGGAGTACGAAACGTGCCATCGCGCAATGCGCTGCTTCATGCCGCGCGCGAGCCCGCTTTGTGGGCGGCCATCCCATGGCGGGCAAGGCAACGCAGGGCGTAAAAGCTGCGGATGCAGACCTGTTTACCGGCCGCCGGTGGATTGTTTGCGCAGAGAGCAGAAACGATGCCGTCGACGAGTTATTCACCTGGATTGAACGCGTTGGTGCAGAGCCCGTCCTCATGACAGCCGAGGAGCACGACCGCATCGTGAGCGCCGCCTCCCACCTGCCTCAGATGCTCTCCACCACCCTGGCAAGCCTGTTGGCAGGCCGGAATGACGCAGCGCAGATTGCCGCTGCTGCGGGCCCTGGCTTGGCAGACATGACCCGTCTGGCGAAAAGCAGTGCTGCCATCTGGCGCGACATTCTCGACACGAATCGTGACGAGATCCTCCAGCGTATCGACGAGTTCAACGCCGAACTAACGCGGATTCGGGGTCTCGTCGAAGGCGGGGAAATTGAGCCATTGTTCTCTCAGGCCGCCAAACTGGCCAGCCTGGTTCGGGGCCCCAGAAACGATTAGTCGGCCATCAAGCAGCGACCAAAGCCTCGTCCGGGGTCCGGCCGAACCGCAAGAGCGCAGCTTCCACGGCGGTGTTCAATTCGCGGTCACGCCAGATTTCGCGCCATAGGCCTTGATGCGATACCGGATCTTCTTCAAAAAGGCCCGCCAGCAAAGTGCGTGCCGGCCACGTTTCGGCATCATGGATCGCCACGCGATCCGGTGTAGTGCGCCAACCTTCTGGCGTTAAGAACCAGCACGACAGGGTGTTCATCGGTTCCTCTGCTTCATCGGACGTCCAGCAACAGGGCTGCGTTTCCGTCCTCAGCATGACAGATCCGGCGGTGATTTGGCGTCAGGCAGACACCTTAGGGCTGGCTTCAAGTCGCCCAACGGTTCTAAATCCCGGCCTCGCGGTTCCCCAGAACGAGAACATTGAGTGTGTGGTCAAGAATAGCCCGCCGGTCAACCCAGGTTGACCGCCCGTGCGTATTGAAGAAGATCACCAGCCCGCTGAGGGAGTTCCACCAGGAGAGCCCCGCCGAAACAGGGTCCCCTGGCCGAAAATCCCCTGTGTCGCAGCACGCGCGGTAGAGTCTTCCCAACGTGCTGAATAGCCCCTCTCCCAACATCCCAATTCCTATCACTGAGTCCACTCCGTCCATGGTCCGAGGCGGACTCAGAATCACCCGGTAGTGGTGAGGGTGCTCCGTCCCAAACGCCACGAAGGCGCGAGAAGCGGCCAGCAACCGCTCCACCGGGTCAGTAATCTTGCCTTCAATTTCCTGGAATTGAGCCAGCAGCCCGGTGAAAGTCTCCTCACACAACGCCGTAAGGATGTCGGCCTTGTTGCGGAAATAGTAAAAGATCACACCCTGCGATTAGCCGATTCTCGAGGCTACCCGGCGGACCGTAACGTGCTCATAGCCTTCCTCGGCAAACAACTCGCTGGCGGCCAACAGGATCTCCCGTCTGAGGTGGGCCTGGTGTTCGGCTCGCCTCTGTTTCGCTGTTTGCGAATATGCCATGCGTCAGGCTAAAACCTCCAATCCAGGCCGACGATTGGGAAGATGCCGAGTTGTTCGTTGGTTTCTCGGCGGTTCAAACCCCGGTTCCATGAGAACCCCGCGATGTTCTCGCGGTTGAAAACATTCTGTGCTCCGAAAAACACCAGCAACGGCTTGTCCCGCACTGTAAAGGTCCGGTCCACACGGACGTCGAACCGGATGTAAGCCGGTAACCGTTCTGCGTTAACGCGAGTCAAGTCGAACACGCCGCGGCGCTGGGCTGTGGAGACCCGCTCATCAAACGGCGTGAACGGCCTGCCGCTGAGATAGGAAAAACGCAGGGACGCCTCCCATTTCCGGTTGAACCGGTAGCCGCCCACGGTATTGAAAATGCGCGGGTAGTCGAAACTGCTGGGCCGCAGCACTCCATCCAGACCCGCCTGCCTGGATCGCGAAAAAGCCAGGTTTGCCTGGCCATACCACTTGTCCGTGAATTTCTTTTCGACAAACAACTCCACACCCTGCGCCCGGCCACGGCCTGCGCTGGTCAGCGGGAAAAGGATGTCCCGCACGTTGAAGGTGTCTCCAACGTTCGCCAGAGAAAGTTGAGGGAACTGCAACGCCGTCGGGTAATCTCCATAATCCTTACGGTAGGCTTCGAGAGTAATCCGGAGGGAAGGGCTGGCCTGATAGGCCAGTCCGCTGACGTAATGATCTGCCCGGAACGGAATCAAGCCGGCGTTGACCGGGAAGGCCGTCAGGAACAAAAAGAACGGCTGCTGGAAGTACCGTCCATAACTAGCCTTCCATGAGAGCCTGTCTGTGATGCGCAGGCTAAGGCCCGCGCGGGGACTGAACCGGGTGCTCTGGATGAATGAATAGTTGTCGAAGCGTCCACCAAGGGTTAAATTGAGCCGCGACCCGAAATCCTTGCTGGTCTGCAGATAGCCTCCAGATTGGTAGGCCCGGAAGTTCTCGCGGAAGAAGAAGGGATTGCTGTCCGGTACGGGGGAGTACGGGTTGTCGCTGCCAAACGGCGCCGCAGTGTTGTACCGCAGGTTGAAAAGCTTAAAGCTGCCGCCCGCCTGTACTTTGCCCATCGTGCTGCCGAATACGGTGTAATCGTACTTCAGCGTGGT
>CAYWQS010000077.1:0-8755 GCA_964460395.1 uncultured Solibacteraceae bacterium
ACCGTCGGCACCGACGCAGCAGGGCATCGGAGTGTGGTTTCAATCCGCGCCCGCTCAATTGAGCGGGCGATACTCCGACGCTTTGTCCACCTCATCGAGGCATACAACGTTTCAATCCGCGCCCGCTCAATTGAGCGGGCGATACGGAGGCCGCATACCGTGCCTGGGTCGTGAAGGATGTTTCAATCCGCGCCCGCTCAATTGAGCGGGCGATACCGCACAATCGTAACTGCTGAATTCGTGAGACATATTGTTATCCGTAACGCGGATGCCCAACGAGTTCTTTGCCAAAGAAGGTAACCGTTCTCACGAAAATAAAATTTCCACCTTGTAAAAGACCAAGTTACGACGCGCGCGAACCCCTCCAGTCTTCCGGGACCACTTGAGGTTCGCGTTTCACTAGACCATAAGCGGTCCATCGAAGTCCACGGCTCTGAAATTGCCAAACTCTTTAACATATTCCTCCACCGGCTCATTCAAGCGATAGAGACGAAGGTTATCCTCTTTTTCGTCAATCTCATCAAGCAGAGATTTTTCCAGCACTTCGTAGGTGGATTTATCTACCTTGCATTCGAAAACCGATTTCTGGACACGCTGACCATAATTCAGACAGACCTTTGCCACTCGGCGCAGACGGCGGCGCCCAGAGCGGGTTTCCGTGGATACATCGTATGTGACAAGGATCAGCATGATTGCCCTCAACGATGCAGATATGGCACATAGGCAGGCGCATCACTGCGCAGATAGCGCGCCAGCAATCGCGCCTGAACATGCGGCAGGAGACCGATCGGGACTTGCTGCCCTAACACAGGATGAGTCAGCGTTTCCTGTTTACGTTCCTGGTAGGCGCCGATGACGATTTTCCGGCCCTCATCACCCAGCAACACAGCACCACCTTCGTGTGACTCAAAGTGTTCCTTCTGAATCTGCCCGCGGTTCACCAGGGTTAAGGCCAGCCGATCGGCGACAATTGAGCGGAATTCTTCCATCAGATCGAGCGCCAACGCCATCCGGCCGGGACGCAAGGCATGTAGGAAACCCAGCTGGGGATCGAGACCGACGGCTTCGAGTGCGCTGCGACAGTCGTTCAAAAGAATGGCATAGAGAAATGACAACAGCGCATTCATTGGGTCCGTAGGGGGTCGCCGGATGCGGGCGCTGAAAGCAAAATCACCGCGCGCCGGTTTACGGATGAGGTACTGCATGGACTGAAAGTAAATCTTGGCCGCGCTCCCTTCCTCGCCGCGCAGGCTATCCAGATCCGGTGCATGTGGCAGTTTGCGCAGGTGGCCGGCAACGAGTCTGGCGCTTTGAACCAGAACAGCGCGTTCGGTGTCGTCATCGCCATCACGCGCGCCGCGCAGCAGGACGTTTCGGCTGTTGCGCAGCTTGCCAGCGAGGAATGCACAAGAGAGTTCATGCACCTTCTCCGTGTCATCGGCCGCGCGGTACTGGGCCTGCCGCAAGAGGATATTGCCGTTTACGGCGCCTTCTACGCGCGCGCGGAAGCGGCCGCTGCGTTCGAGCCAGACAACGGAGCGTCCCTCTTCCATGCACCGCCCCAGCAGGGCAGGGCTGAGCATTACATCGCCAAGACACACGATGGCTCCCAAGTGATGCATGGGCACTTGCAGGCGTTTTTCGTCGCCGACCATCACGCAAACGGTTTCTCCTTCGAGGCGCAGATAGGCCTCGGGTGTCGTGACATAAAGCGTGTTGAGCAACACCGTCATGGCGTTTCTTCGTCCGGTTCGAAGAGCTCGCGTCGCATCGCGGCCAGCTTACCCGCAGCATCGGCGAAATCCGGCTGACAAATGTCGCGCATGGAACACTCACCGCAGCGTTGTCTCTCCGCGATCGGCGCAGGCCGTTCTTTTCGGGCCAATATACGGCGGGTATCCCGGGCAGCATTTTCGACGGTCTTGCGCAGCGCCTCGTCAATGAGAACTTCACGGCGGCGGCGCGACTGCTGGTGGTAGATTGCGCCTTTCGGCACCGGGCAGCCGAGCATTTCCTCCAGGCACATCGCTTGGGCGGCAACTTGGAGATCGTCATTGAGCCATTGCCGCCGCTTGCCGTGTTTGTATTCGACGGGATAGATACCGCCGTCGGGATGAAACTCCACCACGTCGCACTTGCCCGACAGGCCCAGCCGCTGACTCCACACCGGTAAACCGTACTCGACTCGTACCCCCGCGCTCACCTCGTGCCGCTGCCGGTCCACGCGCTCGTGCTCGTGCGACCCGCGCAGCGTGTGCACGTTGTCCGCGAACTCGCCCTCAGCGTGTATCAGGTAACAGCGTCTTGGGCAGTAGGCGTACTGGTTGAGCGCCGAGAGGGGGATCAGGTCGTCATCGCTGCTCGCCACCGTCAGCTGTACTCGATCAGCTCCACGCCCGCGGGCAACCGGTATTTGTGGACTGTGACAGCGTAGTCGCTAAAGGCTCGGGGCGAGCCGTTGGTCACCTTGTTCACCTCGACGATGGCGTTCGCCACCGGCCGCTTGTGGGTGGAGAAATCAAGCAAGCGATGTGCCGGCGCACAGCCGAGCATGGCTTGGCGAACGCGCTGGTCCGGATTACTGTCGGTGCCGACGTGCTTGAACACGTACAACCCGCGGCACGACATCATGCCTTTAGATGCAGAGCGATCGTGGTCCCACATGGTCTTGAGTGCATCCCATAGGTTGTTCAGATCCTTGTCCGAGAAGCCCGTGCCTTTGGCCAGATGCGCCGATACGAAGCCCTTGCAGGCGTAGAGGCCGTACGGGATGAGCGCCTTGCGACCCATGGTGCGAAGCTTGTCCTCTTCCTGTTCGCTCTCCCACTTCTCGTAGTCCGCTACGGTCTTGGCGTCCTTTACCTTCTCTGCAACCGCCATGCGAGTAATGGAAGCATCCATCGGCAGAATCGGGTCAACTGATCGGGAAAAGGAAACCTGCACCGGCCCACGGACCTGACCGGCGTTCGGGCCGGTGGACATGACGGCGCCGAACGTACGAACGTCGAAGAACTGCTGGCACATCCAGTCACGCGCCTTGTTGACCTGGGAACGATTCCCGCCGCCACCCGGCGCACCGCCGGTTTCAACATGGGCGGCTGTGATCGGCTTGTTCAAGTTAGTCGCGTGTTCGACAAATATGGCATTTGGCGCGGTATTGCCGAAGACGGTCTGAATGTAATTGCGCACGCGCCGCTTGATGGCCACATCGGACACCAGCCCATGCATGTCCTCAGGATCGATGCGCGGGCTGTTGCCGGCGTCCGGATCACCGTTGGGGTTGCCGTTCTCGCAGTCGAAGAGGTAAAGGAATTCGTAACGGTTTTGGATGGTGCTCATTTCGTTTCTCCCTGTTCGGTGGTGGATTCGGTCGCGGTGTTCTTGTTGCCCGCCCGCAGCGCGGCGAGTTGCTGGTAGTAGCCGAGGGCGAATAGCCCTTGGCCTTCCAGGTCGAGGATGCGCGGTGCGCTGTCCTTCAGGCGGCTCATCACATCGGCAATCTGATTCTCGTACCAATACGCCAGACCGCCTTCGAGCTTGCCCAGATGGTTCCGTGCATTGCCAACCAGCCGACCGAGTATGAGGCCCGGTGTCTGGCTGGCGGCGGCATAGTAGCGTTGCACCACGCCGGCACCCACGTCGCCCAGCGCCGCGCGCTGGAGATTGGCGAGTACTGCCAGCAGCCGCCCGCAGTGGTAGGCGGCGGCCGGGTGGTCGGGATTGAGATAGACAGTCATGTTTGCATCACCTCCTGGTTTGAGTCGGACGAAATAGGCTTTGATGAGGCCCATGCGGGCATGGTTAATTGGCGGCTGATCCTTATCGACAATATCTGCGCGGAAACGTACTAGCGCCTGTGCCATGAGCGGCTGCGGGACCGGCAGGCGCTGAACGGCCGTCTTCCACAATGTAGCGGCGGTTGGGGCCGGAAGATCCTTCAAGTCGCGCACCAATGCTCCGCACACCGCCATGAACTTCGGGTCAGGTGCCTGGCCTTGCCCGCTTCGGGAAACGATCGCCAAGTCGGTAAACCAGGCTGCAATGTTTTCCGCCAAGTCCTTGAATTCGCCCTCCATCCAGTCGCGTACCATGACGCGCCCGGCCGCGCCGGACAGAGTGAGGGCGTAATAGCGGTTGCGGCCAAGATCGGCACGTGTGCCGCTACGGATCGAGTCCAACAGCCGTCTTGCGGCCCCAAGCGCGGCCGCTGCGGTCTGTTCTTCGCTCTCGAACCCATCATAGAGAAAGGCAAGGGGGTCGTTGTGGACGAGAACCTGTTCCTTGAACCAGTGTGCGACCAGCGAGTTGCCGAGTTTGTACGAGCGGTTCCGGATCAGGTCGTTGAGGCCATCCACATATTTTTGTGTAGCCTCGGCACTCATCGCGGCGTTTGCAGACTGGTCGAGGCCGTAGGAACCGAAAGCGGCTTTGTCGAACCCGACCATGACATCGCCGGTGCCTAAACCACCGACGCCCGCCAACCCCGTGATCTTCGGGTGGGTTGGCAATGGAACGACCGATTCGCCGCCAAGCAGGCAGAGCATGCTGCCCTGGCCAATCTCTTTGGCATTACCACCTTCGGCAGTCGCGCTGGCGGCAAGATCGTTGCGCCTCCATTCTCGCCACCAGGCCTGTACTTGCGGGTCTTCACGGGGATCGGTGCCGTTGATGCGCCAACCGACCCAGTCGGTGGGTTTCGCCTTTTGTGCAGATAGCGCATCGCGCATCTCGGCAAGCCGCGCCTCGTCTTTCAAGACATTGGATAGCGCAGAAAGCGCGGGAATTGCAGCCGCGGCGCTGTGCAGCAGCTCCACATAAAACTTGTGTCTTGCCTTGGTGCTCGCGATTTTCTTTGGGTCTTCGTTGGTTTTGAATAGAAGAAATATGGTCTGTGCCGTTTCCACAAGGAAGTGGGACTTTCCACCAGCGTTCATTCCATGCATGTCCGGGCAACGAGGCTGGTCTTGTCCACGCTTCCCATCGCCCAACGGGACGACGCCGAGGAGTTTTCCGTTCGAGTCAAGCTCGACACTCCAGCGCACTTCACGAGTCTTGAAGCCGGGTTCCGCACCCGGTAGCTGTCGCTCGGCGTATTCGACGACATGGTGCAGCATTGTTATTCCCTCCCCGGTTTTTTCACCGCATCATTCTCAAAGGGTGGCACCGACAACACGCCATCGCGCACTGTGGCGTCAAAGAGCGTGATGAATGGTTTACCGCCATCGCGCACCACCTCGCTGCGCAGGTCGAACACGTCATAAAGCATTAGTCCCAAGTGCTGGTTGAAACGCGCGGGCACGGATGGATGGGTGTTGACATCCTCGATGTACTCGAAGAAGGCTGGAAACTCGCGGCAGCCAAAATAGGGTTGCTGGAAACACTTTCCTGCACGCGCACGCCGCTGAAAGCAGGCGTTGAGCTTGCCCCAGTCGTTGCCGGACTTCGGGACGATGCGGGCAGTGAGACGATAGCGGACGTTCTTCAGGGCCATCGTCTGGCGCTGCGTACGACCCTTTTGATCGGTGCCGAGTTCCTCCTTGCCGCCGTCGGCCCAGATCGGTTCCGGCGGTTCGCGCCCGTCCATCCATGCCTTGATGGTGCGATCAGCCGGCGCCTTGTCCTTCACCTCGTTTCGCCGAAGTGCGATGTAGCGCGGCATTTCCAGCACCTCGATCCGAGTAACCTGCCAGTAGAAATACGGCCGCAAGACGAATTCCTTTCCCTGTTTCTCACGCTTGCCGTCCCAGTAGATGGAATCGAAGATGCCACGCGCGGCGGATGGCGTGATGACCGGATAGGAAAAACGCTCGACCTTCATTTCCGGCCGGGTGAAGCAGGCCAGATCGCCCCAGACTTCCAAGGTGTGTTCACCGTTTGCCATAAGCCCTCCTGTAAAAATCGCTCTCACCCTGCCCTCTTCCGAAGGGAGAGAGGATAATGCGCTACGCGATAAATACTTGCTCACCCTTGGGCGGATTCAGCCCGAGGATGTCGTCGTAGTAATCCCCTTCGAGGATGTACCACTCTTCGGAATATCCGCCACGCCGCAACTTCGCCGGAATGGCCCACGCGGGCGGGCCGTCTTTGGTGCGGTAGACGCTCACGGCAAGCCCTTGGGCCCGACGAATCCAATGCGCAGAAATGCCTGTGCTGTCGGCTTCACGCCGCAGATCATCGAATTCCGCCCGGCGCCCTTTCCACGGCACGAGCACCTGAATCGTATTGTTTTCGATGATGCGGTAAGCCTTGGCGATTTCCGGGAAGTCGAGGGCCTTGATCGCTTCCACCAGATTCGTGTTCTGGCTGGCGAGATCGTTCAGATCATAGAGTCGGCGGTAATACTCTCGGAAGGTCCCGGGTTCGTTGATGTTCAGAGCGCCATGCAAGTTGAGCAGGGTCTGCGTGACTTGTGCGGCCTGATAATAGCTATGCGTAGGGAAGCGCCTTCGCCAATCGCCTTCTTCGTCCGGCTCAAACACCACGACCTCGCCGAACCGTCCCTGTTCATTGAGTTTGCCTTCCCGGTTGCAGCGACCCGCGGCCTGAGCAATGGATTCCAGCGGCGCCATGGCACGGAAGACCACGGGAAAATCCACGTCCACGCCGGCCTCGACACATTGGGTGGAAATCAGTCGGCAGGGTTGCCTCGCCGCAAGCTGCGCGCGGACATTGTCCATGACCGCGCGGCGGTGTTCGGCGCAAAGATTAGTAGAAAGGTGGAAGAGGCCATCGGTTCCAGCCAAGGCATCAAGCAGGGCCAAGGCGTGACGTTTCAGGTTGACCACCACCAGCGCCTGGTTCGCGCTGCGGACCTCAGAGGCAAGTTCCGTCCAGCTATGTTTCTTGTCTCTGTCCGGCCAGCGCACCGTGACACGTTCAAGAGCTGTGAACAGGGCTGGATGCTCCGGCACGGCTTCCTGTGGCTGCCAGCCGTTGACAGCATGTTTTTTCACCGCCGTGTCCAGACTGTCGAAGGCGGGTTGGGTGGCAGTCGCAAAGACGACTGTGGAGCGATACGCGACCGACAGATGCGAGAGCGCGGCCAAGGTTGGAACCGCCAGATGCGGCGGCAAGCTCTGCGCCTCGTCGAACAGGATCACCGAATCCATGAGGTTATGGAGTTTCCGGCAGGCAGAAGGCCGGTTGGAAAAAAGTGATTCGAGCAACTGCACATTGGTGGTGAGCACGATGGGTGCATCCCAATTTTCCGATAACAAGCGCCGCTGTCGCTCGCCGGCGCCTTCGGCATCTTGGCGCTCCGTTTCGAGACCCAAGCCCGCCAGGCTGTGGTGCTCCAGCACGAAGTTGTCGGAAAAGCCGGCGAACACCTGCCGATAGACGCGAGCCGTTTGCTCGATGACCGTAAGAAACGGCACGGCCAGGACAATTCGTTTCATCCCGTGTCGGGCGGCGTGTTCGAGGGCGAAGCGCAGCATGGCGAGCGTCTTGCCGGCGCCGGTCGGTGCGGTCAGCGTGAACAGCCCGCGTGGGGATTGCCCCGCGCGGATGACCGCGTTCCACAGGGTTTGCCGGGCATCTCTCACGTTGATCTGTGCCTGCGTGGTGGCGCGCAGGCCTGCCACGCAGGCATCGAGAGCAGCCAGCGCTGTTTGCGCATCCAGCCGTGGACCTGCTTGCCGTGGCTGCTTGCCTTGAAGATTCCCGTTGAAATGGGCCTCGGTGTCCAGAAAATCCGCATCGACCAGGCAGGAAAACAGCATGCGTACATCGAGCATTGCCGCCACCGCTCGTTCCCAAGAGGTAAGGACGCGAGTCGCCGGGGCGGGAAACTCCAGGCTATCCGCCGCCGCGCGTGATGCCAGGCGTTCGATATTCGGGTCGGAAAGGGCGAGCCCCGAAGGCAGGTGGGCAGCGAGGTTCTCGGGTAGCAGTCGCCGCAAGGAATCCATGCTACCCCGCTGCAGGCCGATGTGATGGCCTTCAATAGCCAAGGCCGCAGCTACCGATTGGAATTGGGTCAGCGCCAGCGACGCTCCTTGGCTCCAGTGATCCAGTCCCGAATCCAACCCTTTCAGCCGGTTCTGGAAGCGATCGCCGTATTTGCCCAGATCGTGAAGCATTCCGGCGAGCGCGGCCTCATCAGCCGACGGAAAACCGTTAAGAAAGCTTCTCGCCAATGCCGATACGGCAGCCAAATGGGTCTTGAGCGGATGCGTAACCCCAAAATCGTTTGCGCTGTGTGCGAGATACATGAGGGGCAATCAACTTCTCTCGTCAGAAATCGGCCTCAGGCCTGTTCCGGTAATATCCACTCATCAAGCGGGTAGTAGAAGGCCACCAGCTTGTCGGAATTTGCAATGTGCATTTTTTGCACATTGCCTTTCACCTTGAGTTCGCGCTCCGCGAAGACGTTGCGAGTATGTTTGGTGATGCCGGACCTTTCCCACTCAAATAAGTCAACCATTTGGGCCTGGGTCAGCCACACGGTCTCGCCAGCGAACCGCACGTCCAGGGCGGTCCGGCCGTCCTCGGTGCGGTACAGGATCACTTCGCCGTGGTCGTGGGACTCTGGTCTTGTCATGTGTCGCTTCTCTCGGCGGCCTTCGTTCATCGCGCCATCACCTTATCCAGCCGCTGCATGAAGTTCCGCTTGGCCTTGTGTTTGGCGGGCACAGCCTCGAGCCAAGCCGCGAATTCCTTCTCCTGCTGCGTGCGCCGCATGAGACCGCCGATCTTCTTGACGAGCGCGGCGGCGTCGTCGTAGGCGCGGTTGTTTTTCTGCTCGACGATGCCG
>CAYWQS010000078.1:0-7351 GCA_964460395.1 uncultured Solibacteraceae bacterium
CCGAATATTCGATTGTCTGTAACCACCGGTCCAGACGAGCGTTACCTCACTCTGTTACACCCGCTGGATGCACGCTTTCGGCGTGAAACGGCCCCATCCCGCCCCAAGAACCCCAGCGGATCAGCAGCCAGACACACCAATCTCGTGCCTGTCGCACACCGCCACTGCCGGGTTCGAATCCCGGATGCGCTGCCAAGCTTCGTGTCGCGTCAGGCCGCGTCGCGATAGTAGTAGTTCAGCATCCCGCCGAGGCGCTGGCGACGCCGGATAGTCCCGGCTGCTCCTTGGTGGCCGACCTCCGGACAGATGATCCGGTTCGCCAGACCCTGGTGGTTCCGCTCCGCGTGATAGTGCTCCACGAACTCCTGAACGGCTTTCCGCAGGGATGCCTCCCCGAAGAAGATCATGCGGTCCAGGCAGGACTCCTTGATACTGCGGACAAAACGCTCCGCGTGCGCGTTCAAATTCGGCGACTTCGGTGGCAGCTTGACCGGCTTCACGCCCGCCGACTCCAGCGTCTGCAGGAACTCCGCCGTGAACAGTGGATCCCGATCGTGGATCAGGTACCGCTTGCCCGTGAGCAACCCTTCGCCGGCGTCGGTGAGGTTCCGGGCGACCTGGCTCATCCAGAAACCATTGACCACCGGCGCAATGCCGGCGATCTCCACCTGGCGAGTTGCCAGGTCAATGAAGAAGAGCACAAGGAAGCGCTCGAGTCCGCGCCGCGTCCAGACCTCCACGGTGAAGAAGTCCGTCGCCACGATCAGGTCCCAATGACGCGCCAGGAATTCCCTCCACGTCGTCTTTCGATTGCGCTCCGGCGCCGGCTCAAGTCCATGCCGTTCCAGGATCGCGGCGATCGTGCTGCGAGCGATCTCATGGCCGAGGTTGGACAACGCTCCCTGAAGGCGCCGGTACCCCCAATCCCGATTCTCCCCGGCCAGTCGCACGACGAGGGCTTCGAGTTCACTGTCAGTCCGCGGCCGGCCCGCGCTCCGCTTGCTGCTCCCGTCATACTTCCGGGCGATCAACTTCCGGTGCCAGGCGAGCAGGGTCTCCGGCGTGACGATGGTGGCCACTTCTGCCAGAATTGTCCGCCCCAACCCTTTCGCCTTTGTGGCCAACCGGCGGCGCTGATCGTCGTTCAAGCAGAGGCGCTTGCCTCCGAGTTGTTCCCGAAGGACTCGATTCTCCTCGCGCAGGTAATCAATCACCTGCAATTGTCGTTGATTCATCCAACCCGCGACCGTCACCAGCAGGAAGCGAAATGGATCCAGCAGTCTCGACATCTCGTCGATCCATTATCGAAGACACCGCGCGAGCGGGGCTTGCGGCAGCAAGACCAGGTGGGCACCCAGTGCGTCTTCAAGCCGCGTCGCGGACTTCGACGGTCATCTGCTTGCCAAGTGCGGCCAGTGCAGCCTGGATCTTCTCTGCCTTGGTCGCATTCTCGGGATCGAGCATGCGGCGAACAACCCGCTCGTGGAGTCCCGGGCGGCGGGCCAGATCGGAGTTGCTGACCCGCCGCTCACGCATGGCCAGATAGAGTGCGAGTTTCGGGGCCAGCCAAAGCGGCACGGGCACCAGGCGCTGGCCTCGCTTCGCATTGGAAGGTGCCGGAATTTCCTCCCTCCGAGTCAAGCGGATGGAGAGATCGGAGCCGAGAGCATCCATGGCCTCCTCCATCGCCTCGCGATCGTCTTTGCCGTCGGTGGCCACTCGCGGCAGATCGACGAACTCGACCATCACGCGGCCATCGCTGCCCGTCTTAAACTTCGCTGGATAACTAAACGAGGTCATCTGTTCGCCTCCTGCAGTTCACGCGGGTCGATCTTCAGATCCGCGCACATCTTGGCCAGCAAGTCGCAGGATCAAGCGGCGGATCCGTGGGCTCGGCCTATTCGCACGTCACCCCGCCGGAGACGCGCTCTCGCCGTGCAGCCATTCGCCCAATCCGAGAAAGGCCGCCAACCCTTCGTCGATGGCATCGATCTCGTGCCGCGCCAACACCCCAAAGACTTTCCGTACCCGCCGCTTATCGACGGAACGCAGATGATCGATCAGCGCAAATGACCTTTTCGCCAGGCCACTCTCACCGGGCGCGAGTTCCGGGTACAACAGGCCTTGCCCGGGCGTCCCGGTCACCGGCACCACACAAATGAGCGGGAACCGCTGGTCGCTGATCACCTCCGGGTCGCTCACCACAACGCAGGGCCGCACGCCGCGTTGTTCGTGCCCAACCGTGGGATCCAGCTCAATCACAACCACAGACCCTCGGCCCAGTCTCACGCCCAATCCTCCACCCATCCTGAACCGGGTACCCAGGTGACAGCCTTGCCGGCGCTGCTGTCTACCAACGGCTCCGCATCTTCATCGGGCAGTCCGCGAAACCATTCCTCGATCCCCAGCTCGGCGACTTCGTGGCTCTCGGCGTGAGGATTATCCAGTGAACGGCGAAGTTCCTCGCGGCGGCGGCGATCGAGTTCACGGCGCACAGCCTCGGCAATGAACCGGCTGCGGTTCTTCTCCCGCCGGTCAATATCCCGGATCAAGTCATCGGGAAGAGTGACGGTCACACGTTCGACGCTGGGCATATCATACTCTGAGTATGATCCTACCACGGAAAGGCGCACTGGACTCAAGTCGCCCTATATTTAGAATCAGCAACTTACAAGATTTTCTCTCTTAGCAACTAGTTTTATTGTTTGACTTGGCGAGCCAATTCTTTTCCCCGCAACGATTCCGGCCCGCCTGTTAACGGCTCTCTCCGTCCGCAACCTCGCAACTGGCCGTGTTTTCGGCACCTTCGCATTTGTCCAAATCGGGCGATCTCCGATGCAAGTCCCATTTCACCACCCTGACGCCGCTTGCCGGAGCCTTCGGTGCGCCGTCTGTGCCCTCCTCCGCGGCACCGCCGAGGTAGAGCTTACGGACGGATTACGGATAGACATTTTTGCGAGAAACCTATTGACAGCCGAAGGAATGCATCGTAGAGGTAGGGCGAGGGAGTTGATTGAATCAATGAAACCCAAAAAGAAGCTTTTGGCGCGAAGGCTACTGGAAGGTGCGGCGTTGGCCTTGGCGCTTGCGCCCGGGGCATCGGCGGACTGTTCTCTTACTCAATCCAGCGGCTCGTATCAAATGATCGGCGGGTACACGTGCGCATGGAGCGAGGTTTTGGTGTATTGCGGAGGCTCGTTCTATTGCGGATATCATGTGACTCTCTGCTCCGATAGCACTGGAAGTTCAGGAACATTTTATGAGTACTACAGCTGCTAAACGGACCGATGTTCATTTTCTGGGGGGAAAGACAAGCGTAAGAAGGAAAAGACACCGTCTTGCTCCTGTGGCTTTCCTGTTGTTCTCGGTTACGGTTCCGCAGGACGGTCTTGGCTGTAGCGACCCAATGATAATCGTTGACGGCAGCTATAGTTGCGGAAGTTGCGATTGCGGATGGGCGCAACTGTACTGTAGCGGATCGGGTGGATACTGTGACATCACGGTCCAGGTCTGTGGTTCGGAGATCTCCGGGAGTTGGCATTGCTACTAATAGCCATCTGCTGATTTTTGGGAGAAGAGCTATGAAGAGGATTTCTGCAATGATTCCATTGCTGGTTTTTCTACTGGCCGCGAAAGCAGCCACCGCCCAGCCGGAGAGCCCATGTACGTCGTGCGTGAATGGCAGAGGGGAAGGGCGGCAAGTCCGCTGGCAAGTGCCGATCAAGTCCGTTCCAGTCTTGGGAGAAGTGCTCCAGCTCCACCTTTCGGGTTCGGGAGTGGAGTCGGGATCATCATGGCAGGTGGGCGCGGTAGTCAAGCCACGTGCAGAGGGAAATGTCCGGCTCCAGTTGGCCGAAGTCGAAATGGAAAGCGCCAGGGCCCCCGGCATGCCCCGGATGATGTCCGAGGTTCGGAGCTATCGAGACGGTGAAATCTCCGCCAGTCCAGGCCGCATTGTGATCGCAATGCGGCCTCAAGTCTCCGGGAAATCCACCGTCGTCTTTCTGGACCTTCCCCGGCCGATGGTTGTGGAAATCTCGTCAGAGCGGGGCTTGTTAGCTCAAGGCCTCGTTGCGACTTCCCTCCATGTTGTGGACGGGAAACTGACCACTGACAAGATATCGGGGCTTGCCAGCCTCCTGATCAAGGCTGCAGTCGGACGGGCTGCACCGCAGGCGGGGGTGCAGCGGTTAGGCCCGAACGAGTACTTCGTTCCACCATCAGAACTGGTGAAGAACCTCATGCAATTTAGTCGGCCGCCTCGTTATTCAGGCAGTCCCGTGCCCGAAGGAGTTTCGGCCGCTTTCCTGGTTTCCATCGGCATTGACGGTGAGATTAAGACGGTTGTCGGCACTCGCGGCGACGAGCGATTGATAGCCCATTGCCGCACAGCAGTGCTTGGCTGGCGGTTTCGTCCGTTTCTTTTCAATGGGACTCCGGTGCCTGCAAAGGGCTCCATTCTCTTGACGATCGACAAACAGGGAAACGTGGTCATCCCCATGCTTGAGGCCCAGTAGGCGGGTTTCCTTCCGGAGGCAACCTGACCACCAAAAGGACAAAGCCGCCGCGAAGCGACGTGCGGAAATCTCGACGGCGTAGAGCAAAGCGATCGGCATTTTGCATCTGGGCAGGCAATGTCTCCAGGTCCCTGACCAACGCCGGATGGATGAGGCAATTTGGCGGGGAACCATTGTTTTCCTATTGCCTCAAGCGTTTGACCGGTTGCTGTGCGTGGCCGGTTGTGGTGGTCGGCCCATCGCTTGGAAGCACTCCCGTGAGAGAGCTTGCCGAACAGCTCGGCGTGCGGTTCCACGGCACGCCAACCGGGCGGCAGATGATTGGACTGGCTCGAACGGCCAGGGACTTGGCCGTGAGACGTGTGCTATTAGCGCATGGCCTCTTTGGTCTGGACATCGTTCCTACCGCCTTCCTCCGAGTGCTGGTTGAAGAGCACATGAGGAATAGGGCGGAGGCAACTATCGCCAGAGGGCTGCCATCTCCACTGTACGCCATGGTCTGCGAGGAATCGATCATCAGAATTCTCGCGGATCTTCCCGACCAAATGGCAATCCCGGAGGATCCGGAACAAGTAGTGGATACCATCGCCGGAGCCTTTCAGAGCGCCGCTTCGGACCTTTCGTCGGCACTAAGGAATGTCTCGTTTGCCCAATACTATGGGCTGTATGCGAGCGGGGCGCCGAAGTACCTGCCGATGTCATGCCCCGCTGAGATTCAGATTTTGGAGAAGGCTGCCCGCGCCCCTGCTGCTGATGGGGTTCTAGGGAGGTTATCGATTGTCAGGGAGAGCTTGATAAGAACACTGGAAGAGGCCAACAGCCTGGGACCGCCCCGACGTCATCGGTGCCCTCCCGGCTCGAGCAGACTCCGCATTCTCTACGCCTCCAATCCGAGTGCGTTCTCGGGGAGTGAGCAATGCCTGATCAACTCGATCCGCGCACTCCAAGAATACAGTGTCGAAGCTCATTGCCTGGTGGCGATGGAAGGAGTCTTCACACGTAGGCTTCGGGAGGCGGGAGTCAGCGTACATTGTCCAGAGCGGGACTTCGCCACGCCCTCGGTGTCTAACATGCTCCAAATGGCGCTAGTGCTGGACCGGGTGAAGCCTCACCTAATCCATTGCAACGCATTCGCCGGAACACCACTGCTGGCGATGGCAAAACTGCGCCGAATCCCATTGCTTCAATGGGTACGCCTCGCCGAGAGCAATGGGCTGGCCGAGCACCTAGTCTGCGCTGATGCGGTCACGGCGGTGTCGCATTATGTTGCGCGGCGAGTGGCCGAACAGATGATCCGCGCAGAGAAGATCCACGTCCTATACGACGGCGTGGACTGCGACCATTTCGCTCCCGGCAGGATGACCAGAGGCGGGTTTCGGGACCAAGCGGGCATTTCCCATGACGAGTTCGTCGTCCTGTGCATCGCGCGGTTCAGCCCGTACAAACGGCATGACATTTTGATCGAAGCAATCGCGGCAGTCCGTCAGGAGAACCCTCTGATCCGCCTCGTCCTGGTCGGAGAGCAGCAAGCAGGACAAGAGGCATACTATGGCCGATGCATGGCCGCCGTTCGCCAGTTGGGACTCGAACGGGCCGTGACAACTCTTGATTTTCGCGAAGATATCGCCGCGATCGAAGCAGCTTCAGACGCCATCGTCCTGTGTTCGGAAGGCGAGCCTCTGGGTACAGCCATCCTGGAGGGGATGGCGTCAGGCATTCCGGTGATTGTGGCGGATTCTGGGGGCCTTCCTGAGTTGGTGCAGCACGAAGTAACGGGGCTTCACTGTAATGCTGGCGACCCGAAGTCGCTTGCCAAGCAGTTGTCCCGGCTGGCGGAAAACCGGGAATTCGCTCAGACCCTCGGCGCCAATGCCCGCCGTACTGCGCTCGAGCGATTCTCTCTTGGGGTTCACGGCAAGGCGCTGTGGGATGTGTATGAGAGCATTCTCTGACGGCGTGGGGTCCTAAAACTCATCCGGCACCATTCCCTTGGCCATCCTGATGTTATACCCCTCCGCGAGGCCCGCGGAATGCCCATCTTAGGCAGGAAACTGCCCTCGCAAACACTCGGACGTTGCCGATCACGCGGCAGACGCGCCAATCGCGGATTCCGCGCGCACCTCCGGACCCACAATACGCATGCTGCCCGCGACGGCCGGCCTCAGTCTGCCGGGTCAAGCCGCGTCGCGATAGGAGTAGTTCAGCATGCCGCCGAGGCGCTGACGCCGCTGGATCGCGCCTGATGCTCCGAGGTGGGCGGGGTAGGGGCTGATGATCCGGTTCTTGAGGCCCTGATGATTCCGCTCGGAGTGATAGTGCTCCACAAAGTTCTGAACGGCCGTTCGCGGGAGGCTTCTCCGAAGAAGATCATCCGCTCCAGACAGGGCTCCTTGATGCTTCGGACAAATGGTTCCGCGTGCGCATTCAAATTGGGTGAACACAGCGGAAGCTTCACCGACTTCACACCGGCAGACTCCAGCGTTTGAAGGGCAAGTTGCCGCCAGATGGTGCCGATCAGCAGTGTGGGGCGGTAGCGGCGGACGATCTGGCCGCCGTGATAGCCAACCATGTGAGCTGTTTCTTGCCGACATCCCGGTGCATTTTCCGGTCACACCGTCGGACGCTCTCGCTGGCTCGAATTCGGAACGGGAAAAACCGAGGAACGTGGCTTTCTGGGAAGCGCGTCCTGCTGATTTTGAGTAGGCCTTTGCCCGTCAATCACTTGCAGTGCCTCTCTCTGCCCCGAAATCCCCTTTGTTTGGCTTGGGGAGCCAAATCTTTGGCTCTACGCCAAAAACGGGGGACACCCCGGCTCCCAAGACAGTTTACGCACA
>CAYWQS010000079.1:0-6285 GCA_964460395.1 uncultured Solibacteraceae bacterium
GCGGTTCTTGCGGATGAATTCCAGGGTCCGGTCTTCGATCAGATCGTGCGCATACGTGCCCATCCGGCCCCCATGGTTGGCTGGCAAATCGAACTGCCGGCCGTTCTCGTAGAGATAAGGTGGGTAAAAGTAGTGCGCGTGCGCCTGGTGCAGATATCCGAAGAACTCGTCGAAACCCTGCTGCCACGGCACCCCCTCTGTACCGATGTCGCCCAGGCCCCATTTGCCGAAGCAGCCGCTGCGATAGCCGGCAGGGCGCAACACCTCCGCCACGGTGAAGTCGGCGTCCAGCAGCGAAGCGCCGCCCGGATTCGAGCGCACCGGAGTATGGCCGGTGTGCAGACCGGTCATCAGCACGCTGCGGGACGGCGCGCAGACCGTACAGCCGGCATAGGCATCCGTGAAGCGCAGCCCGTCGCGGGCGAGCGAGTCGATGTTCGGCGTCCGGATGATGCGCTGGCCGTAACAGCCCGGATCGCCCCAGGCCATGTCGTCCGCCATGATCCAAACGATATTGGGCGGGCGCTGTTGGGCCAGCAAGGTGGGCGCCGCGCCCAAGGCTGCAAGAAGGTCACGCCGCCGCATGTTGGGAGCCTATCACGGCTCAGGGCGAGTGGCGGGCGCGTAGAAAGACCGTTCCTCCGCGTCGTCGGGGTCGGTGGAAACCGGCTGGTCGCGCCACAGCCAGCGCATCATCTCCGGCAACATAACCCCGCCTTGCTTGCTGCTGTGCCGCCCGATGGTCCAGGAGTAGTTCAGGTCGTAGCCTTTGGATTCGAGCGCGTCCTTCAGACGCACATTCTGAAGAAACCAGTCGCGCAGCGGATCGTAAGGATCGTCGTCCTTGCGCCGGCCCCGGTTGTCGTTGCGGCCGTCCTGCAAAAAGATGCGGATTGGTTTCTTGTCGCTCTTGCGGACGATGTCAGCGTAAG
The DNA here is from genome assembly GCA_964460395.1 of uncultured Solibacteraceae bacterium. Classification (GTDB taxonomy): domain Bacteria; phylum Acidobacteriota; class Terriglobia; order Bryobacterales; family Bryobacteraceae; genus CAYWQS01. The sequence goes on from CAYWQS010000079.1 coordinate 933, forward strand.
CATGGCCGCCGCGCAGATTGGTGAAGCTGCCGATGAGACTCAGCACCTTCCGGAATTCGTTGGGGCGCTCCCAGGCCACGGTGAACGCCGCGATGGCGCCTGAACTCGCGCCGCCGATGCCACGGTGCTCGGGATTGTCCGAGATGTTGTACTCCTTGCGGAGCGCGGGCAGCAACTCGTTGACAATGACGCGGGCATAGCGGTCATCGAGGCTGTTGTACTCGGTGGGGCGGTTGGTGGTGCGGTCGCCCCATTCCTTGGCATTTGGTTCGGGCTGGTCCGGGCGGCGTCCTGGGTTAATGAAGACGCCCAGCATCACGGGAATTTCCCGCCGCCAGATCAGGTTGTCAATGACATTGTGTGCACGCAGGTCCCCCTCAGGATTCATGAACGCTTGACCGTCGTTGAACACCATCAGGCGCGTGGGCTTGGCGGGATCGTATTGCGCAGGAACATAGACCCAGTAAGTGTGCTGTGTCCCTGGATAGGCTTCACTGGGTAGCACGAACGGACCTCGAAATTCCCCCTTCGGCACGCCCTCTTGCGGCAACGAATCCGGACCCAGTCTGTAAAAGGCGTCAGGGCTCGGCTGTTCCGCGCCGGCAAGGAGCGCTGCAATCGCAAGGCATACAAGTAGTCTCAATTGTTAGACCTCCCAGGAAGAAAACAAGGAACATACGATATCATGCGCGATGGCGGCAGGGGAGGCGGAGAAGGGCGCCAAAAACCAGAAAGGCGCCTCGGCGAGGCGCCTTTCCGTGGGCGAATGGGTGGAGGGAGAAGACGTTTCCTAATTGGTCCTGGCAGAGTACCTGCGGCTCCAGAAAGCGAGGAACCCAAGCCCGCTCAGCAGAAGCGGCAGTTCGCCGGATACGCCCTCAGGAACCTGAATCTTCTCAGAGAGAAGCTTCCCGGTGGCTGGATCGAAGTTGGCCTTGATGGATCCAACGCTTGCCAGCGTTCCCGGGTTAATGTCAATCGTGAATCGCCAAGTGTAAACCGAGCCAGGGGTCCCGGTTAGCATGTTGCTCGTCGCGTTGGGTCCGGCATACGCCAGACAGAGCCATCCAGAGCCGGAACCTGTGCAGCCATTGTTGCTTAACTGCCCTGTTTGGACATTCCAGTTCTCGTTGGTCGGGTTGTCAACCAGAGCGTACCGATTCAGGGCAAGGTTACCTTCGACTACCTTGATTGCGATCTGGCTAACAAAACTGACGCCGGGCTCATTGACGCCACGAAGATCCAAAGTGTAGGCGATTTGCCAGCGCTCCAGGCCCCCGACGTTGCCATCAAGCAAGGCGGCATCCACCGTGTAGATTCCGCCGAAACAACTACCGCATGTGGGCCCGAGCGTACCCCCTTGCGCGGCCAGCGAGACAAGGAACAGGCATGGTATTAGCCATTTGGCCCGTCCTTGTTGGTTATTCATCATCCCTAAGCTCCTCTGGACGAATAGGGCCGATACAACTGGCCGTACTGCGAGTATCGTTCGATAGCTGTCACGAATCAATGGCGCAAGGCTACTAAAGCAACGCCTTGCGTCCTAGTACGTTTGTCGCATTGGTCCCAGCAACCTGACCGGCCGAGCGGTTCCGGAACCGTGAGAAACTCAAGCTATGTGGCCTATTCTCAATATCTTCAGAGGCCAAAGGCCGGCTACGGGACTGATGTTTGTTGGCGTGTTGGGTTTGGTAGTTCTTGCTTCATCCGGCTGCGCCAAGTCCCCTGAAGCGAAGGCCGCCGCTTCGCTGGCAACGGCCAGGACCGCCATGGAGGACAAAGATTACGAGCGGGCCGTTATCGAGTTGCAAAACGCGTTGCAGGCCACACCGGGAAACGCCGAGGCGCGGTTGCTCCTCGGGCGGGCCTTCCTGGGGAAAGGGGATCCGGCGCAGGCTGTCAGGCAATTTCAGGCGGCAGTCCAGTTAAATCCGGGGCTGACCGACGCCCACCTCGCCCTGGCAGACACCCTGAACGCCGCCGAAAACCCCGAATCATCGCCGCTGGCGGAATCGCATGCGTCCACTGCGCTGAGCCAGCGGCCGGACGATCCGGATGTCCTTCATGCGTTGGCGGTCGCCGAGTGGAGGCAGGACAAGCGCTCGCTTGCCATGGCCCGTTTGCGATCGGCGCTTGCCGTAGCGCCTGGCCACCTGAAATCCGCCAGCGCACTGGCGTATATGCAATGGGCGATTGATCCGAAGTCGCCCGCCGCGGAGAAGACCATGCGCGACGCCGCAGCCAAGTCAGCCAACGCGGTGGACGGAAGCCTTGCGCTGGCCAGGTTTTTCCAGATGGCGGGCAGATCCAGCGAAGCGGAAGCGGAATTACGCCGGGCTGTCAACGCGGCGCCCTCCAATGGAACAGTCCTCGCGGAGTTGGCTGCGCTGCAAAACAGCTCCGGACGCCACGCGGAAGCGGAAAACACGCTGGCCCAGCTTTCGAAGATCCCGGACGACAAGCACCTGACGGCGCACGCGCAATACCTGTTCGAAGGCGGGAAGCGGGAGGAGGCCATCGCAGAACTACAGCGTCTTTGGCAAGAGCATCCGAAGAGCAAATCGATTCCACTTTGGTTGACCAGGTTCTCCCTTCAAACCGGAAAACTGGACGAAGCCGAGAAGTACATCAAGTCGATTTCCGGGCGGGACGCGCTTACGCCGGAAGCGTTGGAGCTCCAGGCAGATTTGCACTTTCGGCGCGGCCGGCTGCAGGAGGCGGATCAAACGGTGAACAGGGCTCTGAGCACCCGCCCGACTTCTTCAAGCGGCCATTATCTGAAGGCTCAGATCCTGCAGTCGATGGGGAAGCCGGTCGAAGCCAGAAGCGCGCTGCAACTGGCCCTGAATGGGAATCCGGGCATGGCTTCCGCCCGCGTCCAGTTGTCGCAGAGTCTCCGCAATGCGCGCGAGTTGCAGCAAGCCTTTCAAGTGATCGATGGAGCACCGCCGGAGCAACGGGGCGACCTGCCAATCATTGTCGAGCGCGTTTGGGTATTGCTGGCCCAAAAGCGATACGCCGTGGCCAGGCCCGACGTCGAGAAGGCTCTAGCGATGTCACGCAACCCGGTCACCTTGTTGCAGGCGGGGCTGCTGGCATTACAGGAGAAGCGGACCACGGCTGGGCGGGCTTTCCTGGAGGAATCCCTCATCCTCGCGCCCGGCAACCTGGAAGCGCTGAACGCCATTGTGCTGAGCCTGGCGGCGGAAAGGCAGGTGCCCGCCGCGATCGAACGGCTCCGGCAGCAGGCAGCCAAGGTTCCACAGTCGGCGCCCATTCAGGTGGCCCTGGGCAACTTACTCGAGCAGACGGGGGATCTGGCTGGGGCACGCGCTGCCTATGCGGCCGCCCGCCAGATTGATCCCGCCAACGAGCAAGCTCTGGTTGCCAGTGCCCGGATGCACTTGGTCCAGGGACAAACAGAGGAGGCGCGAAAGATGCTGCAGGACCTGCTCTCCCGGCAACCGGGAAGCGTGGACGGCCTGCTGGCGATGGGGATGTTGGAAGAGGGCGCGGGCCGCTATGACCAGGCGGTTCAGGCCTACCGCAAGGTCCTACAGGCAGACCCGAATCATGTGGTGGCGAAGAACAATCTGGTGGCCCGGCTTTCCGAACAGCCCGGCTCGCTCGATGAAGCATTAAGGTTGGCGAACGAACTGCGGGGGGCTGCCTCCACCGAGCCCGAGATTGAGGACACCATCGGTTGGGTGTATTACCGGAAAGGCTCCTTCGAGCCCGCCATCGAACATTTCTCCCGCGCCGCTGCCAGATCCAGGAATCCTCGAATTCACTACCACCTGGCCATGGCACATTTTGCCGCCGGGAACCGCGTCCAAGGCAAAAGGGCCATGGCTGCCGCGCTGGAACTCGATCCGAACCTGCCGGAGGCCGCAGTGGTCAAGCGGATGGCCGAGCAGGCGCCTTAGGCGTAAGGCTGAGAGGGGCTCTGCCCGCTGCGATACAATCGCGGCGGAGTTGATCCCCATGGCTTTTTCTTCTACTCAGACGGAGCACACGTTCCGCGCGCTCGACAGCTTCACCATCGAACTGCCCTCATGGGGCTTCGCCAATACCGGCACACGGTTCGGAAAATTCATCCAACCCGGCGCCGCCACCAGCACTGCGGAAAAAATCGAAGACGCGGGCACCGTCCACCGCTTTACCGGATGTTGCCCGAGCGTGGCCATGCATGTGTTATGGGACTTCCCTTCCGGACTCGCCAGCGTTGCGGAGACTCAGGAAGCCGCCGCGCGCCACGGCGTGCGCATCGGCTCGATCAATCCGAACGTCTTTCAGGACCAGCAATACAAACATGGCTCTCTGGGCAGCCCTGACCCGGAAACCCGCAAGAGCGCTCTCTCGCACATCCTGGATTGCATCGCCATCCAGAAGGCAGTGGATTCCCGGGACCTGTCGCTATGGTTTGCCGACGGCTTCAATTTCCCCGGCACGCAATCGATCCGGGCCCGCAAACACTGGTTTGAGGACGGCTTGAAGATCGTACACGAGGCGCTGGCCCCGGCGCACCGCATGCTCGTGGAATACAAGCCCTTCGAACCCGCGTTCTACGCTACCGACATTGCCGACTGGGGCATGGCCGTGCTGCTGGCCAGGAAGGCCGGGCCGCGCGCCAAGGTGCTGGTAGATACCGGCCACCACTACCAGGCGCAGAACATCGAGCAGATTGTCGCCTGGCTGTTGGACGAGGAAATGCTCGGCGGCTTCCACTTTAACGACCGCAGGTACGCCGATGACGACCTGACGCTGGGGTCCATCGATCCCTATCAAGTTTTCCGCATCTTCCATGAGATCTGCCACTACACCTGGGAGCACGCCAAGGCGCCCGATATTGCCTACATGGTGGACCAGTCGCACAATCTAAAGCCGAAGACCGAGGAGATGATCCAAACCGCAATGAACGCCCAGGAACTCTTCCTGAAGGCGGCGCTGGTGGATCACTCTGCACTGGCCCGGCTCCAACACGAGGCCGACCTCGTGGCAGCCGAGGAGACGCTGCGGGAGGCCTTCTTCAGCGACGTGCGCCCGCTGCTGCGCGAATGGCGGACAGCCCGCGGTCTCCCGGCGGAACCGCTGCAAGCGTTCCGCGAATCCGGTTACCTGCAACGCATCGCGCTGGACCGGGCGGAACGCAACCTCGGCTCCATCAGCTCCTACGCCTGACCACGGCAGACCTTCTGATACACTGCGAGCCACCCCCAAGGGAGGACGCCGTACCCCTATGCCTGCCAAATTGGCCGAACTCGCCGCGCAGATGGACGCGCTCAACGAGTTCGACCGTGAACCGGTGAAGGAAGAGAAGCTCGAAGGAGCGGGCAAATTCGCCGGACTATTC
>CAYWQS010000080.1:0-6086 GCA_964460395.1 uncultured Solibacteraceae bacterium
GGACTGGACACAGTGGGCTTGGCGGGAGGCCCTGGTTTCGCATATAGTACAGGCCAAAGGGGGACACTGCCGGGATGCAGGCCAGTTCCACACTTTCGTCCATGTCGCCGGAACGCGCTTCGCAAGATCGCGTGAACGATTTCAGCATTCAGGTGGCGACGGTCAATGGCTCCGGGAGCCAGACGGCCAACAACGTGCTGATGCGCTCGATCTTCCAGATGGGGATTCCCGTTTCCGGGAAAAACCTGTTTCCTTCCAATATTGCCGGGTTGCCTACGTGGTTTACCATCCGGGCTTCGAAGCATGGATGGATCGGCCGGAAGAAGGAGATCGACGTTCTGGTGGCGATGAATCCGGAAACAGCCCGGGAGGACACGGAGAAACTGGATCCGGGAGCAGCGGTGGTGTATGACGAGTCTCTGAAGCTGAAGGAACTGCGGAGCGATCTGCACTTCTACCCGGTACCCTTTGACAAGCTGGTGGCGCCGGTGTGCCCGGAAGCGAAACTGAGGAAGCTGGTTCGCAATATGATCTACGACGGCGTGCTGGCGCACCTTCTGGGCATCGACCTGGAGGAGATGCGCAAGGCGCTATTTAAGCAGTTTGGCGAGCGCAAGAAGAAAGCAGCTGAACTGAACTGGGGCGCCGTGCTGGCGGGGCACGATTTCGCGGCAGCCAACCTGGCGAAGCTTGACCCGTTCCGGGTGGAGCGCATGGATAAGACGGCGGGCAAGCTGATCATTGACGGCAACTCGGCCAGCGCGCTGGGATGCCTGTTCGCCGGAGTGACGGTGTTGACCTGGTATCCCATTACTCCGTCGTCGTCACTGGCGGAAGCGCTGATCAGCTATCTGGAGCGGTTCCGCAAGGATCCGGCCACCGGCAAGGCCACGTATGCGGTGGTGCAGGCGGAGGACGAGATCGCCGCGATCGGCATGGTCATTGGAGCGGGGTGGGCGGGAGCCCGGGCGATGACCTGTACGTCAGGCCCGGGGATTTCGCTCATGTCGGAGTTTATCGGGCTGGGCTACTTCGCCGAGGTGCCGGCTGTGATCATCGACGTGCAGCGGGCGGGACCTTCTACCGGACTGCCTACGCGGACCATGCAAGGAGACACTCTGATTAACGCGATCGTGTCTCACGGTGACACGAAGCACCCGGTGCTTTTCCCCGCGTCTCCGGAAGAGTGCTTCGCGATGGCGCAGGACGCGTTCAACCTGGCTGAGCAGTTCCAGACGCCGGTTTTTGTGAACCTCGATTTAGACCTGGGCATGAACAACTGGATGTCCGATCCTTTCGAGTATCCGGAGCAGCCCATCGCGCGCGGCAAGGTGCTGAGCCGGGCCGAACTCGAGCGGCTGGGCGGTTTCGAAAGGTATCGCGACGTGGATGGCGACGGCATTCCTTACCGCACGCTGCCGGGCACGGATCACCCGGCCGCAGGGTACTTCACGCGCGGGACAGGGCACAACGAAAAGGCCGCCTACAGCGAGCGTGAGGATGACTGGGTACGCAACTTGGACCGGCTGTCACGCAAGTTCGAGGGCTTCCGGCAGGCTGTCCCGCAGCCGCAAGCCTGTTACGCGGACAACGCAGCGATCGGGCTGGTCTGCCTGGGCACGTCCCGATACGCCGTCGAAGAGAGCTGTGACCAACTGCGGCGGGAGCAGGGCATCGAGGCGAGTTGGCTGCGGCTGAAGGCCTATCCGTTCAACGAGGTTCTGGACGATTTTATCGACCGGCATGAGCGGGTGTACGTCGTGGACCAAAACCGGGACGGGCAATTGCTGCTGCTGATGCGCATGGAATTGAGCGCTGCGCGGATTGCGAAGCTGCGGAGCCTCCGGTACTACGGCGGCATGCCTTTGGACGCCCGCACGGTGACAGATCAAGTAGTGGCGGAGGAGATGAGATGAGTACCACGGCACTGCCTCCTAAGAAAACGAACCGGCTGGGGCTGGAGGTCATCAGCTATCGCGGCGGCAAGACGACGCTCTGCGCCGGATGCGGCCACAATGCCATCACCGAACGCCTGATTGAGGCCTGCTGGGAATTGGGAATCGAGCCGTGGCGGGTAGCAAAGATCAGCGGTATCGGCTGCAGCTCGAAGACCCCCGCCTATTTCCTGGGGCAGTCACACGGCTTCAATGCGGTACACGGGCGCGCACCGGCCGTGGCGACCGGGGCCCTGCTAGCGAACCATCAGTTGAACTGCGTGGTGGTGAGCGGAGACGGGGACACGGCGTCGATTGGGCTGGGCCAGTTCATGCACATGCTGCGCCGGAACGTCCAATTGGTTTACATCATTGAGAACAATGGCGTATACGGATTGACGAAGGGCCAATTCTCGGCGACCGCGGATGTCGGCGCCAAGCTGAAGACAGGCACGATCAACCAGTTCACGCCGGTGGATTGCTGCCTGGCCGGTATCGAATTGGGCGCGACGCTAGTGGCGCGGTCTTTTTCCGGCGACAAGAAGCAGATCTCCGCCATCCTCAAGGCCGCGCTCAGGCACAAAGGGCTGTCGATCGTGGACGTCATATCACCCTGCGTGACCTTCAACGATCACGAGGGCTCCACCAAGAGCTACTCGTATATGAAGGACCACGAAGAGCCGCTCCACGAAGTCGATTTTGTACCGTACTACGAGGAAATCGAGGTGGAGATCCCCGAGGGTGTGACGCGGGAAGTAACGTTACATGACGGGTCGAAACTGCTGTTGCACAAACTGGAACGGGATTACGATCCGACGGACCGTTTGCGCGCAGTAGAGACGCTGCATCATGGCGCTGAGCGCGGCGAGGTTTTGACCGGCATTCTCTACGTAGATCCGGCGCGGCAAACCTTCACGGACACTCTCCACATGGTGGACGCGCCGCTGGCGGGATTGAGGGAAGAAATGACCCGGCCATCGCGGGCGACGCTGGATTTGATCAACGAAGAATACCGCTGACAGCCGGGTCCCGCGGGTCTGGGCTATTCTACGGTTCATGATCCGGGGCTTCCTCTCATTCTGTCTGATTGCCTGCCTGTGGTCTGTTCGGGCTGCGGAGCCGGATTGGGCGCAGGTAGAACAGGAGACACTCCGCCATTTCCAAACGATTCTCCGGATGGACACGCAGAACCCGCCCGGGCGCGAAACGCAGGTCGTGGAGTATCTGAAGCAAGTGCTGGAGTCAGAAGGCATTCCCGCCAAGGTATTCGCGCTTGAGGTTGATCGGGCGAACCTGGTGGCCCGAATCAAGGGAAACGGGAACAAGCAGCCGCTGCTGATCATGGCGCACACGGACGTGGTGCGGGTTCTGCTGGCGCGATGGAAGCATCCTCCGTTTTCCGCGCACCGGGAGGGCGGGCATATTTACGGCCGCGGGGCAGTGGACGATAAGGATAACGTGGCGGCAGCGCTGATGACCATGCTCCTGCTTAAGCGCCACAATGTGGCTCTGGACCGGGACGTGATCTTTCTGGCTGAGGCCGGCGAAGAGGCGAGCGTGCGGGTGGGCATCGAATACATGGTGAACAACCATTGGGAGGAGATCGAAGCCGAGATCTGTTTGGCGGAAGGGGGCGCAGGAATCCGCAAAAAAGGGCAGCCGCGGTATGTCACGGTGCAGACGGCGGAGAAGATCCCGTATGCGGTGTTGCTCAAAGCGACCGGGCCGGCGGGACATGGTTCACGCCCGCTAAAGACGAATGCCATCGCCCACCTTTCGAAGGCCGTGGGCAAGGTGGCGGAATGGCAACCGCCCATGCGGCTGAACGACACCACGCGCTATTACTTTGAACGACTGGCGACGGTCAGCGATCCGGAGGACGCCGCCCGCTATAACGGGCTGTTGGACCCGGCGCGCACGCAGGCGATTCAGGAATATCTGGCGGAACATGAACCCGGCCACAACTCGATGCTGCGCACGTCGGTTTCGCCTAACATTTTCCGGGCGGGATTTCAGAAGAACGTGATTCCGTCAGAGGCGGAAGCCACGCTGGACGTGCGCGCGCTGCCCGACGAAGACATCGGCACGTTTCTGGATAAAATCCGCGGCGTGGTGAGCGATCCCCAGGTTCAGGTGGAACTGGGTTCATCGGATTCGCGGCCGCGCGCGCCGGCGTCCCGCCTGGACGCGAATTTCCGGACGATTGAGGAGGCGTGGAAGAAGGTTTATCCAGGCATCGTCACGATTCCCGCTATGTCAACGGGCGCAACGGACATGGCCTATTTGCGCGCCAAAGGCGTGCAGTGCTACGGGATCGGGCCGATGATCGACGAAGAGGATGGGCCGCTCGGATTCGGCGCGCACTCGGATCAGGAGCGAATTCTGGAGCGGTCGCTCTACGAGTTTGTGCGCTTCCATTGGGAAGTGGTCCGGGCGCTGGCGGGCGGCGGCCAATAGACGTCCGGCCTATTGAGGCAGAGCCGATTTCACAAAGGCTGCCACATCGCTGGCGATCTCTTTCAGTTGCTGCGTTGCGATATACATCATGTGGCCGCCTTCGTAGTATTTGACGGTGGTTTGTGGCTTGTAGCTCGCGGGCAGGCCCAGGTGGCTCAGGGTGTAGTCGGTGCCGAAATAGGGTGTGCCGAGATCGTAGTACCCGCTGGCAACGAATAGCCTCATATGTGGATTCTTCAGGAAGGACTGGCGGAGCGCGTCGGCAGTTTCCCGGCCGCGGCGGCCGGCCTGGCCGTAATCCCAAGGTCCGATGCCTCCACCGAGGACGTAATATTCCAGATCGCTTTTGTAGCCGAGTTCGCCGCGCACGTAGTCGCCGATGAGGGCGCGGTAGGGAGGCACGATGGCGGTGATGAGGGGGTCGAAGTCGAGAGAATCACTGTTGTCAGGCCCGACGTTCGCCACCAGGCGGCTGTCGAGGCGGCCGACGATCTTGCCTTCGGGGCGCATCAGTTCCTTGGCGAAGCCGAACAGGACAACGCGGAGATTGGCGCGGTCAATGTATTCCTTTGACAAGCCCGTGAGGCGTGAGAGCTTGGCAACCGCGGCGGCCCGTTCGGCTGCGGGCAACCGGTCGCCTTTCATGAGGATAGATGGCAGTTCGTTGAGCGCGTAGTCTTCGGCTTCCTTGAGCGCTTTCTTCAGATCCTTCTGCAGGTCAGGAGCCAGCCGCTTGTGGTACCAGGCTGTGGCGGTGTAGGACGGCAGCAGGACGAGGTAAGGCAGATCGTTGCCCGGCGCAGTGGCCGTGGTGTTGAAATCGAGGATGCTGGAAACCAGCAGGATGCCGTTGAAGGCGACACCGCGGTTGATCAAGTAACCGGCAAGACCCGCTGCGCGGAAGGTTCCGTAGCTCTCACCGATGACGAAGAGGGGGGAGGTCCAGCGCTCGTAGCGCGTGAGGTACAGACGGATGAATTCCCCCGTGCTGGCAATATCGCCATCGACGCCGAAGAACTTCTTGCCTGCCTCGGCCGAAACCGCCCGGCTGTAGCCAGTGCCCACGGTGTCAATGAAGACGAGGTCGGCAAAGTCCAGGAACGTGTGTTCATTGTCCACGAGGGTGAAAGGCGGTTGCGGGTAGGATCCGTCGGGGTTCAGCTTGACGCGTTTGGGCCCGATCATGCCGAGATGCATCCAAACGCTGGCGGCGCCGGGTCCGCCGTTGAAACTAAACATGAGCGGCCTTTTGCTCTTGGGGGCGGCGCCATCCAAGGTGTAGGCCATGAAGAACATGTGCGCCTCTGTCTGGCCCGTCTGTTCGTTGACGAGCGGCAGTCGTCCGGCCGTGGCTGTGTACTTAAGCACGCGCGAGCCGACTCGCAGTTCATGTTGGGTGGAGATGGGGTCCGGCTCAGATTTCGTTTCTGCCGCGGGCTTCGGAGGAGAGGTGGCGGGTTGCGCCCACGCGCACGAGAGGACCAGAAGAAGCAGAAAGACGCGCATGGGACTAATGGTACGCGATGAGGCGATCTCCTGGATGGGGAAGATTAGTGAAATTGACACAGGCCGGGGCTGTTGTTCAGAATGAAATCGTCCATCTACCGTGCGGATGTGGCGGAACTGGCAGACGCGCTAGATTCAGGTTCTAGTTCTCGCAAGGGAGTGGAGGTTCAAGTCCTCTCATCCGCACCA
>CAYWQS010000081.1:0-6074 GCA_964460395.1 uncultured Solibacteraceae bacterium
AGTCAGGCACGACGCCGAACTTCACCTACACCTGCACGCCGCTGTTCCCGGCCTCAGGTGATGCGGCAGAGCTGCCCTACCTCTCCTTCGTTGAGCAGATCCGCCCGGGTGCGGGCGTCGTCGTGGACCGGATGGCGGTGGGCTGTGTGGTCGAAGGTTGGAGCATCTCGATCGGCTCGGGGCCTGGCCGGGCGAATTCGAAGATCACCGTCGAGTTCGTCGGTTCTGGCAAGACCACGGAGCCCTCGGGCATCACCATGCCGGCGGCGACAATCGAGAAGCTTCTGCCCTCGGCGTCCCTTGCGCTCTCGATTAACGGCGTCAACTACGTCTCGAACAAGAACATCGTGTCGCTCGAGACGTCGTGGAAGAACAATGTGCGCCTCGACGGCGGCTTCTATCCCGGCTCCGGCTTCCAGACGCCGGGCGATGGCGCAAGCGGGGCGATCCGCGGCCGGCTCGAGTTCGGCAACCGCCAGGGGACGCTGCGCTTCGTCGCCCGCTTCGAGAATGGCTGTACGGAACTCACGAAGCTCAAGAGCCAGACCACGGGCACGGCGGTGCTGGCGCTCACCTACGACACGAACAACTCGCTCGAGATCACCTGGCACAAGGTCTCCTTCGCCTCGGCCGAGGTCGGCGAGACGGACGGCATCGTCACGGTCTCGGTCGATTGCCTGCCGATGTGGGATGAGACCAACGGCATCGTCTCGGCGGTGGCCAAATGCAACGTGGACGGGATCTGCCAGTGACCATTCGATCTCAAACTGCGGAATCCCTGGAGTGGCCACTTCGAAATCTTGCGGCCCCTGTTGAATGCTAAAGCCGAAAGGTAAACCCGCCGATAGCCAACGAGGAGGTAACGAGACCATGATGGATAGAGGCGCGTGTTTCAGGCTCCCGGTTGCGGTCGGATTCTTAGTGGCATTCCTGCAGGGTGCCCCGCTATTTGGCCAGGGATCTCCCAGAATTTACATCGAACCCCAAGACGGCTTCGAGTCGTACATTTCGGCAGCTATCGTCAAGAAGCGAGTCCCCGCCGTCGTAACGCGATCCAAAGACGAAGCCCATTTCCACCTTACGAGTGCTGTCGTCGCCAAAGAGGAAAGCGCCGGTTCAAAGGTAGCTCGGTGTCTTTTCATGTACTGCGCCGGTATGGAGGGCAGCCAGACCGCCACTGTGCAACTTATCAACGCCAAGACACAGGAAGTCGCGTGGGCATATAACGTCCGCAAAGGCTCGGCGAAGGCTTATCAGAGCTCAGCGGAAGCCATAGCGAAGCACCTCAAGAAGTTCCTCGAACGAAATCCCCGATAGTCTGACTCGGACATGGTGCCCAAGTTGCCTTAGGCTCCGGGCTGTTGGGCGAGCTTCGAGTACGGCGCTCAGGGCGCTCCGGCGATTACGATTCGCCGCAGGTTCTCGCTGCTTGTGGCGCCGCGCGGCACACCAGAAAGGAGTCTCCATGGAAACCAACGAAGCAGTGTTTGATGCAGCGCGGCCAATCGCCATCCACGTCCGGACCCCTGCCGGCGTCAAAACCGTCCGCGTTCGCTTTCCCACTGACGAGGAGTGGATTGACCGCCAGAAGAAACGTAAGGTCATCGTGAAGCAACTGGGGCGCGGCGTGTCCGAAACGACGATTCCTGACTCGGCAGAAGCCGATGCCGCGCTCCTCGCGAAGATCCGGGTGCCGGAGGAGAACGCTCTCGATGTGGATGCCTTTGAAGCCAGCCGCATCATCGAGCAATTGAGCCAGGCTGACGTCGACGACGTCGTCCAGGTGGGCGGCGGTTTCCGGGTGACGCTGCGTGTCCTCGGCGGCACGGTAAGCCACGTGCTGCGAATGCCCTCGGCCAAGGACGTCTTCGAATACCGCCGGGGATTTGCGCGGGTACTCGATCTGCCCTACAACCGACAGGAACTGATCATCAACCTCGCCCCGGCAGCCGCGCTCTTCAAGAAGCTGCTCGAATCCTCTGAAGGGTACGCGGGCGATGTGCCGATCATCCACCAGGCCGTCGCGGTGAAAGCCGCGATCGACGCTCTCGACGGCGCCTTCCAGGAGACTGGCGACCCAAACTGACGCCCGGGGAGTGGCCTGAGCGGCCCTCCCTGCGGTTCTTGATTCACTGGGCACTCCGGCGCGATGAACTCTGCGACCCCGGCCTCTGCCTTGACGCTCCGGACGATGGCGGCCGCTGCGATCACTGCCCGCTGGACCGCCTCGACGCCGCGCAATCCTCCGAGGCAGGCCTGTTGCTGCGGCGCGCGCTCGATCTCCGAGCGGCGCTGAAGCTGGGCATTGGGATCACGCTCGACGAGATCCGGGCCGATGAGTTCCTCGCCATGACAGCGCTTGAAGATGGAGGAGACCTGGTGAAGAGGGAGAAGATGCCGGGAACTGGGCAGCATCCCGCCGGCTAATCACATTCGAGGTTCTCTGCATCTCTACACAGACGAGACTCAATGCTGACCAGTTGATCGCGACGGTTTCACCCCTTAGAGTCGTTCAGTGGCCTGATGAAGACGTTTGGCGGAACGGATGCCAAGAACGCACGCGATCGGGAAAACGACGGACATTGCGAACTTGAACCAGGGAGTGTAAGGCAGCATCACCAGATTGAACACAAGAGCCCCCGCGAGCAGTAACGACGCGATGCCGCCGGATACTCTATTGCCGATTCTGGACGCCACCCATGTTGCAGCAGCGGCAGTTCCAGCGTAAGCCATTACGATAACCGCCAAGACCCAATGCGGGTACTGCCGCACCTGCTCCGGGACGTTACCGTGGAAGGGTGCGGCGGGATGCACGATCTCGCTAAAAGCCTCGACGGCAACCACAAGGGCCATGGCCAACGTCATGCCGGCTACCACGCCCGCCACCGCACGAAGTGTGTACGTCATCGACATGCCTCGAAATCGTGAACCCGACAGCGCCGTCATATTGAGCAGAAGAAGACGTCCTCATCAGCTTTTCTGGGCAAGCTGAACCAAATTTCCGCAGGTGTCATCCAAAACCGCGGTGATTACCGGCCCCATAGCGGTTGGGGGCTGGGTGAATGCGACCCCCGCTGCACGAAGGCGAGCATACTCTTGGCGAACGTCGTCAACACCGAAAGAAGTCACAGGGATGCCGTCATTCACCAGCGCCTTTTTAAATGGGCCCACGGCAGGATGGGAATCTGGCTCCAGCAAGAGCTCGGTCCCGTCAGGGTCGCTCGGAGACACGACTGTCAACCACCTCATGCCACCACCGAGCGGCACGTCCTGCTTCTTGATGAAGCCCAGCCGGTTGGTGTAAAAATCCAATGCTTTGTCCTGATCGTCCACAAAGATGCTGGTAACGACTATTCTCATGTTCATTTTCCTTTCTTGGAGGGCTTAAGCCAGCGGTCAACAATCTCCTCAATCGGTCCCGTGTGAAGGTAATGCAGCTTGCATCGACCTTGGCGCACGGTGCTCACCAGTCCCGCAGCCTCCAGGACTTCGAGATGCTGGGAGATCGCCTGCCGCGTCAATCCGATCTTGTGTTTCATCGTCAAACGCGCACACAACTCGAACAGAGTTTGACCATCCCGGTCCACGAGTTCATCCAGGATCGCCCGTCGCGCCGGAACAGCGATGGCGTCAAAGACATCGCTCAC
Organism: uncultured Solibacteraceae bacterium; assembly: GCA_964460395.1. GTDB lineage: Bacteria > Acidobacteriota > Terriglobia > Bryobacterales > Bryobacteraceae > CAYWQS01. Next base: position 3,648 of record CAYWQS010000081.1, read on the forward strand.
CTCTCGATAATAGGCAAGTGTAGACTTGCCTGTCAAGAAAAAGTTTGAGTCCTTGGATTCGCCTAGCGACTACGTCTGATGGCCCCACGCATGAATCCTCGCTCGTATCCCCGCGCGCCTTCGATGGTTGTGCGGAACATCCCTTTAAATTGTCATGGCCGATAACAAGCTCGAACTCGTCGTTGAAGTTGACACCAACAGGGCAAATGCGTCCATCAAGAGCGTCAACGCGAGCCTGTCCAGCATGGAGGCTTCGGCGGTGAAGACCGCCCGGGGAGCGGCGCAAGGAATCGACGGAATGACCGCCGCCATGGTGAAAGGCGCCACGGCGGGGAACCTGCTCGCTGACGCCATCAAGAGCGCGCTCTCCTGGGCCAAGGAGTTCACCGTCGGTTCGGTCATGATGGCCGCCCAAAACGCCAAAGCCGAGGCCGCGCTCAAGGCGCTGGCCAACGCCCACGGTGTAGGAGCGGCGGCAGCAGCTAGGCAGGTTGCCGCGATCGAAGAGATCGGCTTCGAGTACACCGAAGCTGCCCATGCCGTTCAGCGACTGATCGTTGCCGACCTGGAGCTATCGAAGGCGCAGGGCCTGGCGAAACTGGCTAAGGACGCTGCTGCGGTCCAGAACATCACTGCCGGCGAAGCCCTCGAGTCGATCGTGATGGCCATCGAGTCGGGTGCCTCGCGGGGCTTGCGCACGCTGGGGCTGTTTGTCGACTTCCAGAAGGAGGCGCAGATCGCCCAGCTTCAGCTCGGCCGCGCCCTGACCGAGACCGAGGAGAAGCAGCTCCGCTACAACGCGGTCATCCGCGAAGGCGCCAAGATCCAGGGCGCACACGCTGCGGGCTCCCAGACGGTCGAGGGACAACTGGGCGCGTTGCGACGCGAGTTCAACAACCTCCGCGAAGACATTGGAGCGAAGTTCCAGGATGACTTCAAGGCGCTGATCGGCAACCTGCGCGGCCTGGTTGGCTGGCTGCGGGAGAACGCCGATCTGCTCAAGAAGTTCGGCGAGGTGGCGCTGTGGGTCTCGGGCATTCTTGCCACCTACGCATTGGCGGACAAGATCATGGCGCTCGCGAAGTCGATCGCCGCGCTCCAACTCGCCAGCATCAACCCCTACGCTCTGCTCGCAGTGGGTGTCGTCGGTGCGGGATTCGCCATCTACTCGCAATGGAAGGACACCCAGGAGCGGCTTCAGGCACAGTTCGATGAGATGCAGCGGAAGGCCCTGCGCGAGGATCTTTTCAGCGGCCGGACGAGCGTCGATGCCCTGCGCAAGCAGGGGATGACCGATGGCCAGATCCGCGAACTCATCAGCGGCAAACGGTGGCTGCCTGGCGAGTATGCATTCGAGTACGAAGGCCCCAAGTTGACCATCAAGAAGTCGCCGGAGCCGGACCTCGAAGCACTGAAGCGAGCGGCCGAGATTCAGAAGCGCCAATTGGAAGTGGAGCGGGAGAGCGCACGGGCCCTGGAAGAATCGCGGCGGCGCAGTCTGACGGGTTTTGCGCGGGACGTGGCCGAGGTCCAGGAGCAGATTCGCAAGTGGACGACCTTCGTCGATGAGCGCGGCAACGAGCAGCGGATCGCGCTAACCCGCAAGGCCTGGGAGAACGTTATCGGCGAACTGCGCGAGCGGCTCGCCAACTGGCAGAAAGAGGTCCAGGAGACCAACCGAAAGAACCTCACCGAGTATCTGGCCGCGGAAGAAGAGGCCGCGCGGCGGCGGCTGGAGATCGAGTCGCACCTGTTCAGCCAGCGGCTGGCCTACAACGAGGAGATTGCAAAGCGAAGCCTGGATCACCTGGAGCACATGCTGGGCATCGAGGAGGCCCGGGCCGGAATAACGCGTGAGGCCCAACTGAGGGCCTTCGATGCCACGAACGCGCAGACGCTTGAGCAGAAGGTGGCGGTCGAGCAGCGCAAGGCAGCGATCGAGATCGAGTACCTCACGCGGGTCCACGAGATCCGCATGCGGCTGTTTGATCTGGAAACCTCGCGGATGGTGATCGAGGAAGAGGCGCAGCTCAAGCGGCTCGGCTACCGCGCGGACGAGATCCAGGCGCGCATTGCAGAACTCACCGCGCAGCGGGATGAGATCCGGCGGTTCCAGCAGGAGGCCAACGACGCCGCGATCCAGGGTGCACGAGAGAATGCGGCGATCCGCCAGGCGCAGCTGATCCGCGACCACAACCAGCAGATCTTCGAGTCGTTCAAGCGCCAAGCCGAGGGTGTCTTCGACGCGCTGCTCACCAAGTCGCAGTCTATCTGGTCGGCGATCGGAAATTCGCTCAAGACGGCCCTGCTCACCGCCATCAAGGACGTGGTCAGCTCGCGCGTGGCCGCGCTATTGATGCAGTTATTCACCGGCACGCGAGTGTCGCTGGCTGGCGCAGGCGCATCCGGCGGCGGTACGCTCGGCAG
>CAYWQS010000082.1:0-5903 GCA_964460395.1 uncultured Solibacteraceae bacterium
TGGCGTCTTTAGCGGGCGCACGACGCGGAAGCCCAGCCACTGGGCGTCGGTGTGGTACCAGATGCTCTTGGGCAACTGGGGGTCCTGGATCTTCCAGGAGGCGTCGGATCCGACGCGTGTGGCGCACCCTAATCCTTCCACCGGGTCGTTCCAGGACCCGCCCAGCACAGCGTGGGGATACGGCTTGGAGGCTTTCACCCAAGGATTGACGAACTTGCCTGGCTCCAGCGGACCGTACTGGTCGAGCGTCCATTCCATGACGTTGCCCAGCATGTCGTGCAGCCCCCACGCGTTCGGTTTGCGAGTGCCCACCTTGCCGTATTTGCCGTTGCTGTTGCCATCGAACCAGGCGTAGTCGCCCACCGGTTGCGGCAACGCCGCCGGTCCGCCCGCGCGACAGGCGTACTGCCATTCCGCCTCGGTGGGCAGCCGGTAGAACTCTCCTGTTTTCGCGCTCAGCCACTGGGTGAATTTGTTGGCCGCGTGCTGCGTCATGCTAATCGCCGGGTAACCGTCAATGCCCATGCCGAAGCTCATTTCCACGTAGGGCCGGGTCGGATGGCTGACGGCATCCACTTCCGGCTCCACGCCGGCCGCATTGTGGAACATGAACAGCCGGTATTCGTCCCAGGTCACTTCGAACTTGCCGATCCAGAATGCGTCCAGCTCCACCTGCCGCCCAGGCGCCATTTCGAAAGAACCCGCGGGGACCGGAACCATGTCGAAGGCGGCCTCGGTACCCGGAATCAGGCGCCGGTACGGCTTCATCTCCGCCGGCGTTTTCTCCTGGAGGCTGGCGCTGATCCGCTTGTGCAGCGCCCGCACCAGCGCGGAGTCATCCCGCAGCCTGGCCGCCGGAGGCCCCAACGTCACCCCAGCCGGCCACGGCGCGCCGCCCTCAATCCATTCGCGCAGCAGCGCGAGTTCAGCGCCGCTCATGCGGGGACCGCCGGGCGGCATGGCCCCCGGGCTGCCAGCCGCCAGGTTCGACGTCAGGTAGAGCGGGCTCTGATCCGGCTGCCCCGGCACGACCGCAGGACCATGCTGCCCGCCTTTGAGCAGCATTTCGCGGGTATCGATTCGCAGTCCTGCGTAGTTGCGCCGTGCGTTATGGCATTGCACGCAGTGCTTCTCGAGCACGGGCTTCACGGCCGCAAAATCCACCGCCAACGCCAGCAGCAGCGCCGGTGCCGCGATCATACGAATTTCGTCTTGCCCGGCATCGGCGTGGGCCGGACGGCCAGGCTGCCCTTCCAATCGAGTTCGGCCGGGAAGATAGCTTCCTGCGAATTCAGCGCCTGCTCCCAGGTGATCTGCTGGCCCGTGTAGGCGGCCATGCGGCCCATCATGGCCAGCATGGTGCTCGTCGCCATCCATTTGCCGTCGTTGATGGGCTGGCCTTTGCGGATGGAGGCGAACAGGGCGTCGTGCTCCGCCTGGTACATGTCGTTTTTCTGCCCCTCGAACGTCCAGGTGGACTCGCCGGTAATGCGCGGCAAGGGGCCGCGCCCGATGGTGCACACGCCTTTCGTGCCCAAAATGTAGTCCGCGTTTTCGTTGTAACAGCCCTCGATTTGCCGGCACGCCACGAAGGCCCGCACGTTGTTCGGGTACAGGTAATTCACTTCGAAGTGGTCGTAGATGTCCCCGCCGTGGGCCGGTATCTGCCGGCCGCCCACCGCCACACAACTCACTGGCGGCTGGTCCTTCATCGCCCAGGCCACCTTGTCCACGCTGTGCACGGCCTGCTCCACCAGGCTGTCGCCGCACAGCCAGCAGAAGTTGTACCAGTTGCGGATCTGCCATTCGACATCACTCATCCCCGCAGGCCGCGTCTCCGCGGGCGGCATCGGCTTCACCGGACTGGTGTAATACGTCGCGTAGTACGCCACGATGTCCCCGATCGCCCCGTTTTCGATCTGGCGGAAGGTATCGCGAATGTAGTTGGAATACCGCCAGCAGAAGCCCGCCACCAGCGAGAGGTTCTTCTCGCGGGCCTTCTCGGCCGTCGCGAGCACGTCCCGGACGCCCGGCGCATCCACGGCGATCGGCTTTTCACAAAATACGTGCTTGCCCGCCTCCACCGCGTACTTCAGATGCAGCGGACGGAAGCCTGGAGGCGTCGCCAGCAGCACCACGTCCACGCCGCTGTCGATCACTTTCTGATATCCGTCCAGGCCCAGAAACTTGTTGGCGGATTCGACCTTCACTTTCTCGCCGGCCGCACGGCGCAAGCGTTCCAGGCTCTGGTCCACGCGCTCGAGGTCGATGTCGGCGACTGCCGTCAGAACCGCGCCGTCGTCGGCCTTCAAGGCCTGCGCCGCCGCGCCCGTCCCGCGCCCGCCGCAGCCGACGAGCCCTACCTTCAAAGGCGCCGCCTGATAGGCCGAAACGATGGCGGGAAAGCCGGTCACGGCCAGGGCGCCGGCGCGCAGGAACTCCCGGCGCCCATGCGATTGCTCTGACGAATGAGTCATGCACGCTATTCTACGGGAATGCCGCGCCGCGCATTTGCGCTCGCTTTCCTTCTGGTTTCTGTGCTCAGCGCCGCCGACTGGCCACAGATTCTGGGGCCGGACCGCAACGGAACCACTGTGGAAGCCGTTGCGCCGTGGCCCGCGGCCGGTCCTCGTCTGCTCTGGAAACGCCCGGTGGGGCCCGGTTTTGCAGGGCCGGCCATCGCCAACGGCCGGTTGCTCCTGCACAGCCGGCAGGGCAACCGCGAAATCCTTGAGAGCTTTGATCTGCCGGCGGGCAAGCTCATCTGGACAGCCGGTTATACGACTGCTTACCGCGACGACTTCGGCTTCGACGAAGGGCCCCGCGCTGTCCCCACCATCTACCAGAACCGCGTCTTTACGTTCGGGGCCGAGGGCGTCCTGGCCGCCTGGGACCTGGCGAGCGGAAAGGCTCTCTGGTCAGTCCCGGTGGCGGAAAAATACAAAGTGCCCAAGAACTGGTTTGGCGCGGGCGGCTCCCCGCTGGCCGCCGGTTCGCTGGTGCTCATCAACGCCGGCGGAGCGGGCGCCGGCGCCGTCGCATTCGATGCGGCATCGGGCAGGGAGGTCTGGCGCGCCGCCAACGACGGCGCCAGCTATTCGTCCGGCACACTCGCCCGCGTGGCGGGCCGCGATCTGGCGCTCTTTCTGACGCGCGAGGGGCTGCTTGCCGTGGATCCTGCGAATGGAGCCGTCGCCCACCAGATGCGCTGGCGCGCCCGCAGCCAGGCTTCCGTGAACGCCGCCACGCCGCTGGCGTTCGGGGATGAAATCTTTCTGACCGCGAGTTATGCGACGGGGGCCGTTGTCCTGCGCGCGTCGCCGAAGGAGTGGACGGCGGTCTGGTCCAACGACGAGAGCCTTTCCAGCCATTACGCCACGCCAGTTCTTTATAACGGCCATCTCTACGGATTCCATGGCCGCCAGGAACAAGGGCCCGCCTTGCGATGCGTCGAATGGAAGACCGGCAAGGTGCTCTGGTCAGAAGAGGGGTTCGGAGCCGGGACGCTGTTGCTGGCAGGGCAGCAGTTGCTGGTGCTGCGGGAGTCCGGTGAGCTTTTGCTCGCTCCTGCCACACCCGCCGGTTTTCGTCCCGTGGGGAAGGCCAAACTCCTGCCCGGTACCGTGCGCGCCTACCCGGCGCTGGCCTCCGGTACACTCTGCGCCCGCAACGAAGACACACTGGCCTGTTGGGATGTCCGGAGCCGCTAGGCGGCGGTACGCGGCGCCGTCACCGCCCGCTCACTGAGCAGGTCTTGCAGGCGGAGTGCATTCGCGAGCGAAACGGCGGGAGGGCCTTCTGCAAAGCTGATCAGTACCCGAGAGGCGTCCATCGCAAGCTGGCGGATCCGAGGTGACCATTCGGCAAGTTCCTCGGATCGATAAAGATAGGGAGAAATATTCGCGTTGAACTCGCGGTGCGCCTCGGCATTGGACCGCCCGTGAAACCGAACTACGGCGACACGGTTGGTAAGGAGCGCCGTAGGCCGGCTGGCTCCGAAATAGGCGGGTTGGTCAAGATTCACGAGGCCCAAGCGGAACTGAATCAGCGCCGTGATGGCCTCTTCCCGCTGCCAGCTTTCGTGCCGGAACTCCGCCGCCATCGGGAAAGGATGGAAGGCTTGGCGGAGCTTCAACAAAAAGTCACGATTTTGTTGCGTAAACCTATAAGCCCAAGGGAATTCCAGGATAAGCATTCCGAGACGGTCTGCTTGTTGGAGCGGCCGGAGACCCTCACGGAAGGCACGCAATGCTGCGGCATCGAGGTCGCGGTCGTGCGTGAATCGCCGCCACAAAGGGGCAACGAAGAGGAAATCACTCTGACTCTCCACCTTACGAACCCAAACGGAAGCAGTCTCGGGCCGCAATGGTCCGTGGCGCGTCTTGTCGATTTCAACCAGGTTCACCCGGCGCGCCAGCGCTTCGAGAGGATGTAGTTCACGGTGCGCGGCCCGGGAAGGCCGGGCAGTGGTCCACCCGGCCGGGCCGATGTACAGGGAGGAGGGAGCGGCGGTGAACATATGTTCGCCCTTTCTTCTCTTAAACACAGAATAGAATAAAAGGCGAAAAAGGACAAGAGAAAGTTTTTCTTTGATGGCGGAGGGCAGGTGTAACCCTTTTTTCTATCTTCGCGCCTAATAAGCAATCCCCGTTACGAGAGGCGGGCGCTCACACCCAACACCCAACCCAGCGCCCGCCTACTCCGTTCCCCACTCCACGTTCCCTGTGCCCCCTGAAGATTCCCGTACGACCAATTGGCCGGCGAGGAGGATTTGGCGTGGTGGGAGGTCCGGGTGGGCGAGGCGGTCGAGCATGGCGTGGAGGGCGGCGCGGCCGATGTCGCGGCAGGGTTGGCGGATGGTGGTGAGGGGTGAGGGGAGGAAGGCGGCGTAGGGAGTGTCGTCGATGCCGGCGAGCATGACATCGGCGGGGATGCGGCGGTTCCAGCCGCGGAGCAGGCGCATGACTTCGGCGGCGAGACGGTCGTTGGCGCAGACGATGGCATCGGGGCGGAAGCGTTGATCAGCCTGGCGCACTGGCTCGTCATCCAGTTCTTGGAAGGCAAAGCATTCCACCACAGCGCCAGGATGGCGGAGAACCGCCGCCTGCACACCGGAGGCGCGGGCCTCGACGGAATCGGCTTGCCCGGACACTCCACAACGCAACGGCCAAGTTCCTTGTTTCAATCCACGCGCCCCGCGTGGGGCGCGACGGCCGCGTTCAATTGGCACGGCAATTGAGCAATGTTTCAATCCACGCGCCCCGCGTGGGGCGCGACCCTGCGCCGGGATCTCCCTGGTGCAGGGCCGCGTGTTTCAATCCACGCGCCCCGCGTGGGGCGCGACCAGATCCATAGTTGCCGACGAGGCGGTTAATCTTGTTTCAATCCACGCGCCCCGCGTGGGGCGCGACTGCTGCGTCTGCTACGGACACCAGTGCGTCCCACGGTTTCAATCCACGCGCCCCGCGTGGGGCGCGACGTAGGAGGGCCGATCAAGTAAAAATAAGGAGAGTTTCAATCCACGCGCCCCGCGTGGGGCGCGACTCGCGCAATTTCTTCGAGCCGCTGTTTTGCGCCTGTTTCAATCCACGCGCCCCGCGTGGGGCGCGACTCGGGCGGCGGTCCCGGTTGGCGGGCTGTACGCCAGTTTCAATCCACGCGCCCCGCGTGGGGCGCGACGGCCAGACAAGGAGAGACGATATGAACTGGACACAGGTTTCAATCCACGCGCCCCGCGTGGGGCGCGACGAGAGATCGTACTTGCTCGTGTCAAACAGATTGTTTCAATCCACGCGCCCCGCGTGGGGCGCGACCTAGCGATTACGGTTGTATCGGTAAGATATACGTTTCAATCCACGCGCCCCGCGTGGGGCGCGACAAAAACGATGAAGCGAATCCGCTAT
>CAYWQS010000083.1:0-5824 GCA_964460395.1 uncultured Solibacteraceae bacterium
GGGCTGCGACGCGCCGTGCACGATGGGGGCTGACCGAGCACGGCTTTGGCTGCTATGCCCAAGCCATGCAGGATGATGGGGTGCCCATGAACCGCCTTGCGATGCGCTGGCTGCGGGCGATGGAAGCGAGGGTACTGATCTCGGCAGCATGGGTGATCTCGCCCACCATGTCGGCCATGCAGGCCCTTGCGCGAGACTTGGCCTTCACCGAACGTCCGGACACGTGGCATGTGGTACCCCATCCGCGGCCTCGGTTACAAGCGCATCGACGCGAAGATGCGCGCGCCGAGTTGGGGTGGAGTGAGGATGTATTCCATGTGCTCGGCATCGGCCGGTTGGCTCCGCTCAAACAGTTCGATGTGCTCGTTCGAGCATGCGCACAATGCGGCGACGGACAACATCTTCAACTCGTGATCCTCGGCGACGGCGAGCGCGATCGTTTGCAGTCGCTGGCCCATGATGTTGGGCTGGTGCGGCCCATCATCTTCGAGTTGACCGAGGACGTTTCGAAATACCTCGTTGCGGCGGACGTCTATGTCAGTACCTCTGCAACCGAGTCCTTTGGAATGGCCAATCTGGAGGCACTGTGTGCGGGCTTGCCAAGCGTTTGCAGCCCGGTTGGTGGTGTGCCGGAGGTGGTTCGCTCAGGGGCTTGGCTGGTACCCCCCACGGCAGAAGCGGTTGGGGAGGCATTGCGGCGCTTACGCTCTGACGCGGCCTTGCGTTCCGATTGGGCGAACATTGCGAAGCGGCAGGCAGACGAATGGCCGAACACGCAAGCAGTGGCAGAGAAATATGAAGCGATTTACCGACAGGTTCTGGCGGCCTAGCCAGCCACATTTGGCGCCGTGCCCAATGCCGCGGGACCTCGTACTGCCCGCCGGGGGGCGGGTTTTGGTCATCGCGCCGCACGCTGACGACGAGACAATCGGCTGCGGCGGAACGCTGCGCCTGCTGAGTCTGGCGGGTTGCACGATACGGGTGCTTGTGGTGAGCGATGGTGCGGCTGGGGACCCGTTGCACTATGTTGACGACGTCGTCGCCGTCCGTGAGGCTGAGTGTCGGGCTGCTGTTGCCCATCTCGGGGTCGACTCCATAGGTTTCCTTCGCGAGCCCGACGGCGAGGTGCGGAATCACCGGGGGCTTCGCGCCAGATTGGCGAAGGAGTTCCTGGATCACCGTCCAGATTGGGTGATGGCTCCCGCCCCCTTGGACTATCACAGAGACCACGTGATGGTTTCTCTTGCAGCGTTGCAGGTGTGGCGGCGCCTTGGACGACGATGTCGGCTTTTTTACTACGAAGTCTGGGCCCCTCTACCGGTCACACACGTCATTGATGTTGGTCCGGCGCTTACCGCCAAGCAGCGGGCCCTGAGTGAGTACGCCTTGCCACTGCGCTACGGGAATTACCGGCATGCTACAGAAGGCTTGATGGCTTACCGCGGCTTGTTTTTGCCACAGGGGCAGGGCGTTGGTCCGTCACGGGCGGAGGCGTTTCTTGAAGAGGACGGCTCCGGTTTCAGCGCTGCGTTGCTGACGCTTCGCACCATGCTTGACGGAAAATTGAAAGATTGATGTGGAACATGGGATGGAAATGCAATCGAACGAATCCCCTCAGCAAGGGCGTGGGGGCGCGCCGCTGCCACCGGGACCCTGGCTGGTATTCGTGCGGAAGCGAGGCGACGAACGGCGCTGCATGGGCGCGAGCCTGACCCGTGCGCGGGCTGCCGGAGTTGACGTCGGAGTCATTTACGCCGAAAGAGAGCCATCCCTCGACGCCAAGGCTACGCGCTTCCTCCCCGAGCTGCGACGGGAGAGCCTGCGTGGTGCGCCCGACTCTGATCAAGGTTGTGAGCAAATTGCGAATTGGCTTGAAGCTATCGGACCGGCGACGGTGTTTGCGCCCTCCACGCTGTGGGGCGACGACGAGCAGCGAACTTTCGCGATGCAGGTCGAAAGGGCGCTTGCAGTTGTGGGGTACGAGGGCCCGCTCTGGACCTACGATCCGCAAGGAGATGCACCTTGCAATCGGTATCTTGACGTTTCTGCCGCGTTGGCAGCGATGGAATTGTCCGTGCGTCATGAGGAAGACACCGATTTCACGCGGATGCGCGACCGCCTGCGAATCAGAGCTGCCCAAACGCCGGGTGCGACGGCGGTTGAGGGATTCTGGGTGCGAGATCGATTCGTGGCGGGGGGTGCCTTGATCGATTTGATCCATGCGACGGCTGCCCCCGAGCTTTTCCACGACCGTTCGCGAGCAGACGGGGCAGCGAGCGTTGCCGTGATTATCCGAACCCGCAACCGGCCGGAACTTTTGGGAGAGGCGGTTGCGAGCCTGCTGACGAACCGCCGGGCGAAGCTGGAGGTGATCGTCGTCAACGATGGCGGCGTTACGGTCAGCGATGTCTTGCGGCCCTTCGAGCCGCATCTGGATATCTCGCTGATCGAAATGACGGAGCCAGTGGGTCGCGTTGCCGCTGCAAATCGGGGCATCCGGCGAGCGTCCTCCACATGGCTGGTGATGCTGGATGATGATGACGTCTACCTTCCCGGCGGCATCGACGCGCTCGTCGATGCCGCGAGCGACATTCGCTCGGTGTACTTTGGCGCGGTGGACTTCGTCCAGCTTGAAGCACAGGGCCGTCGGTTGCTTCGTCGATTCGGAGCGCCGTATGACGCAGCTCTGATGGCGTTTGAAAACCAGATCCCCTTCATCGGTTGCCTGATGCCGCGTGCACAGGTGCTTTCGCTGGGGGGTCTCGATGAAACCCTCGAGTGTTTCGAGGACTGGGATCTGTATCTGCGCCTTGCGCAGAAGTGTCCGTTCGTTTTCGTCGATCAGGTCGTAGCGGAATACCGCAGTTTCGAGTCGGCCTTTGCAAGTGGCCGGGGCGGTGTATCGCCACAACTTGCAGGTCTTACCCGGATCTATGCCAAGCACCTGCGGTGTGGTGAAGCGGAGTTGCTTGCTCGCGCTCAGGTGGCGGTCAAGCAGAAGTTGCTGCCGCGCCAGGTAAAGATCGAGGCGGCCGAGGCTGTTCGCCATGCGCGGGAGCAAGCCTTGGCCGACCGAGAACGTCTGACCGATCAGATTCGGGCCTTGCACAGCAATCCGTTGCTCGCTGTTCAGCAGCAACTGAGTGTCGCCATTGTCATCGTCAACTTCAACGGACGTCACCATCTGGAGAAATGCATTCCAGCCGTATTGGCAACGCGGCATGTGGCCTTCGAGGTGATCGTCGTTGACAACGCTTCGCGAGACGACAGCGTGCAATGGCTGCGATCCAACTGGCCTCAGGTGCGGGTGATCGCGGAGGGAACGAACCACGGTTTTGGCCACGGCAACCAAATCGGTATCCAGGCGACGGAAGCCGAGTACGTCGCCCTGCTCAACAGCGACACGGTGGTCACCCCCGAGTGGCTCCTGCACCTGCTGGTGCCATTGCTGCTGCAACCACAGATCGGAACCACTTGTTCGCAGTTGCGCTTGCTGCACCGACCGGAACTGCTCAACGCGCGCGGGGGCGGCATGTCGCGGGAGGGTTTTGGCTTTGATGTGGACGTCGGACTCCCCTTCATCGAGCCGCAGACCGAGGAGGATGCCAAGCCAGTGAATGTGCTGTTCCCATCCGGGGCCGCGATGCTGGTACGCAAGCACGAGTTCCTGGCGATGGGCGGTTTCGATCCGCTGATGTTCATGTACCACGAAGACGTCGACTTGGGCTGGCGCTACTGGTTGCGAGGGCAGCGTGTCGTCATGTGCCCGCGCTCGGTGGTGTTCCATGCTTTCGGGGGCACGACCGGCGTGGAGCACGGGAGTGCCTGGCGCCACATCATGGGCAATCGGCATAACCTCCGAACGCTCTGGAAGAACTACGACCTGAGGCGAGCGCTGGGGGCGACCTACCGGCTGTTCCGCGGATGGCTGCGTGGAGGGCATGTGGGCTTTGCGTGGGCGGTGCTTCGTTGGAACCTGCGCCATGCACCCAACACATGGCGTGAGCGTCGGCGTATTCAACGCGAACGGCGAATGTCGGATCAGGAGTTGCTGCAGCGTGGGTTGATCAGTCTGAGCGTGCCACCCCAGCCGGATCTGTCCGTGGCTTCGGCGGCCGCGCGCTCGGAGCCCTTGCTGACGAGCCCATTTTTGTGGCCCGGACGCTCGTCCGCGCTGGGCCGGCTCGGGCCGGGCTGGTACGGACCAGAGCAGGTTGAAGGTCTCGACGTTCGGGCGACGACGGGGCGCGCTTTTGCGCGTCTGAAGGTGGGTGCTGGTCGAGAGGGGCGGGTTCTCGTGAAGCTGCATGTCCCCTTGCCATTGTGTGCAGGGCGCGTCGTGCGCATGACGTGTAACGGCACCGAGGCGCGGGTGACGTTGGATTCCTCTGCGTTCTGGCAGTTGCTTGAGGTCGACGCCCGGTCAGGGGAGGATGGCATGCTCGACCTGACACTGGATACTCCATCGTGGGTGTCGCACCAGGAGTTTCACAACGGCGACATGCGCCGCCTGGGCGCGTTTGTCCACAGTATCGCGTTCGAAGACGGGGAACCGCAGCCGTGTTACGAGCCGACATCCGTCACGGTGGTCATCACCACATTCCGGCGCTGGCCGGTGTTGATTCGCACGCTGGAGGCACTCCGTGCCCAGACGTGGGATGACTATGACGTCGTCGTCGTCGACGATGGCTCTGCCGATGAAACATGGGAGAGCCTTCAGGCATGGCAGCGCGATCGAGCCGGGGCGATGCGGTTGCAGGTGTACACCCAGACCAACACGGGACAAGGTATTGCGCGCAACCATGCGTTGAATCACGCTCGCGGCGAGCTGATTTTGTTCATCGGCGACGACACGATCCCTGAGCCCGACTTCATCGAGCAGCATGTGGTCAAGCACCGAGAGACCGGAATGCCGTGCGCGGTTGTCGGATACACGCAGTGGGATCGCGAGGGGATGAAGGTGACCCCCTTGCTGGAGTACGTGAATGAAGGCGGGCATCAGTTCGGCTACCGATACATGCGCGATGGCAGCGACGTGCCGTATACCTGTTTCTACACTTCGAATGTCTCGCTTCCGCGTGAGATTCTTGGAACACAGCCTTTCGATCCCAACTTCCGCACCTATGGGTGGGAGGACATTGATCTGGGCTTGCGCCTGAGCCGGCGGGGACTGCGTTTGATCTATAACGCGCAGGCCCGGGTGCACCATTGCCACCCCATGGTTCTTCGTGACTTTTATGTGCGTCAGATCAAGGTCGGGGCGGCGATCGGAACCATGTATGCCCTGCATCCCGATCTGGTGCAGGATCCGCTCATGCCACCCGCAGACCGCCCGCGTCTGTGGAAGCGCGTGGCACGGCTCTGTGTTCCACTGCTGCTGCCCGTGGTGAACTGGCTGGACGCTCGGCAGGTGCGCCTGCCGGAGCGACTCTACCGGTTCGTGCTCAGCGATGGCTTCTGGCTGGGGCGGGATCGTGCGGTGCGGGAGCAAACCTCGCGGGGGAGCTGAGGGTGGGCGACTTCGGGCGGTGTCGGATTGTCGCCGTCGCGGTAACGCATCGACCGGTTCCCGAATTGTTCGGACGTTGCATGGGGGCATGTCGTCCCCAGGTGGATGAGCTCCTCATCGTGGACAACGGCTCGTCGGCAGCAGCTGTTGAGGCGTTGCGGGCGCAGGCTCAAGCCCTCGGCTGCGCGTTGCTGGCCCTTGGCACCAACCTCGGCATCGCCGCGGCGCAGAACCGGGGTATCGCCTGGGCGCGCGAGCGCGGGGCGAGCCATGTGCTGCTGCTCGACCAGGACAGCGTGCCGGCGCCGGACATGG
>CAYWQS010000084.1:0-5524 GCA_964460395.1 uncultured Solibacteraceae bacterium
TGAACCGCCCCGGGTTTCCCGGAGGCAAGTTGATACGAGTTATGCCACCAGCGCTGGACACTCCAGCGAAGCGTAGTAACGTTGTTCGGCTTCGGCCGGCGGGATGTTGCCGATGGGCTCCAGTAAGCGGCGATGGTTGAACCAGTCCACCCACTCCAAGGTAGCGAACTCGACCGCTTCCAAGGATCTCCAAGGTCCTCGCCGATGAATGACTTCGGCCTTGTAGAGTCCGTTGATGCTCTCGGCCAAAGCGTTGTCATAGGAATCGCCGACACTACCAACCGAAGGTTCAATGCCGGCTTCCGCCAACCGTTGGGTGTACTTGATCGAGACATACTGGCTGCCGCGATCGGAGTGGTGGATGAGTCCGGCGCCCTGAACGGGCCGACGCTCATGCAAGGCTTGCTCCAGGGCATCGAGCACGAACCCCGCATGCGCGGTTCGACTCACCCGCCAGCCCACAATCCTCCGTGCATAAACATCAATGACGAAGGCCACGTACACAAAGCCCGCCCAGGTCGCCACATAGGTGAAGTCGGACACCCAAAGCTGGTTCGGGGCCGCCGCCCGGAACTGACGGTTGACTTGATCCATTGGACAAGGCGAGGTTTTGTCACTGTTGGTCGTGCGTATGGGTTTGCCGCGAACTGCCCCGGCGAAGCCCATTTTGCGCATCAACCGCTCCACCGTACAACGCGCCACGGCGAAGCCCTCCCGGAGCAGTTGCCGCCACACCTTGCGGGCGCCGTAGACGCCAAAGTTCTGCGCAAACACGCGGCGGATCTCCTCGCTCAGCCTTTCGTCCTGTTTGGCGCGCTCGCTCATCTTCTCTGGATCACGCCGTTTCGCGTCATGGTCGTGGTAAGTCGATGGGGCAATCGGCAACACGCGGCAGATCGGCTCGACCCCATACTCTTCCCGGTGGTCGTCAATGAAATGGATCATGGCTTGAAGCGGCGGTCGAGCTCCGCCATCGCAAAATATGCGGACGCCTTGCGCAGGATCTCATTGGCCTGTCGGAGTTCCCGGATCTCCCGTTCCATGGCTTTGATCTTCTCGCCGATCTCGGTCGGCACCCCAGGCCGTGCGCCCTGATCCACCTCCCACCTCTTCACCCATTCATGCAGCGTCGAGTTCCGGCAGCCAATCTTGGCCGCAATCGAACTCACCGCCGCCCACCGGGAAGGATACTCCCCAGCGTGCTCCAACACCATCCGTACCGCCCGCTCTCTCACCTCCGGCGAATACGTCCTTGTCTTCTCTTCTTTCCTCATGTCTATCGCTCCAATTTCTCACTTGTTGGAGCCTCCGGAAAACCCGGGGCGGTTCAACCGGACTTCGAGACGTACTGGACTTCGTTTGCGGAGCTCGGCGCCGTGGAGATCGCGGACTTGGAGTTTTCTAACGGCAAGAAGAGCGTGCGACTGCGGACCGATGGCGGGCGCGCGGGCATACGGCAGCGGCGGATTCTCGTCGAGAAGGGGCGCACGTATGATGGGTGGCTGTGGGTGCGACTGGAGCAGGGGGCGCCGGAACTGACGCTCCGGGTCGTGGCCGCGAACGGCGAGGCGATCGCATCCGTGCCTCTTAGGGTGCGAGCTACCGGGTGGCAGGAGGCGCGTTTTTCGTTCACGAGTTCAGTGCGCGCGACGGACGCTTCGATCGAGATCGGCGCGTCCGGGAAGGGGTCAATGCTGGTCGACTTTGTGTCCATGATGCGCGAAGACGTTCGGCGGGACGGGATGCTGCGCCCCGACTTACTACAGTCACTGCGTAATCTCGCGCCTTCATTCATCCGATGGCCCGGCGGATCATTCGCATCTACCTATAAATGGAAGGAAGGCATCGGGCCGTACTTCTCGCGCGGGTATCATCCGAACGTCTTCTGGGGCGGGTACTCGGACTACTTTGGGTTCGGGACGGACGAGTTTCTCGGCTTGTGCCGGAAGCTGAACTGCGAGCCGCTGATCGTACTGGCGGCGCCGGGAACGGAGCGCGATCAGGTCGAATATGCGATGGACTGGGTGCGGTATTTAAACGATCCACCGACGACGGAGTGGGGGCGACGGAGGGCAGCGAACGGACATCCCGAGCCGTACAAGGTTCGATTGTTCCAGATCGACAACGAGCCGATGAACAACGGCTTTACCGCGGAGCGGTATGCAGAGGTGGTGAACGTGTATGGTGGGCGAATTCGGGAAATCGCGCCTGAGGCGCAGATCGTGGCGTGCGGACAGAAGCGGTCGAACGACATGGAGTGGAGCAAGAAGGTCATCGATCTGGCCGGGAAGAACTTTGATGTTCTTGGCGTGCACAATTATGAATACGAGCCGCAGGGCTACGAGACCGGGCTGCGGAGGATCCGCGACTACCTAGTGAAGTTGCGCGACTACATCCGCGTGTCGGCGCGGCCGCAGATCCGGCTTGGCGTGCTGGAGTGGAACCTGTCGCGAACGTACGACTGGCGGGCGGGCTTGCACGCGGCGGGCAGTCTCATGCTTTACGAACAACTGGGGCCGGAATTGACGATGACGTGCCCCGCGTTGCTGATGCGCAACACGACGGACGATCCGACCTGGACTTCTTTGATCTACCACAATCACGTGTCGTGGTTTCCAGGGGGAGCATATCCCGTGGCAAGACTGTTTCGCGAGCACTACGCCGAACGATGCCTGGCGTCGGCAAGCGGGACAGTGCGGGACGTCGCGGACCGGAAGGCGTTTTTCCAAGACATCGCAACGATGAAGCCGGAGGAGTGGCAGCAGGGCACGGTCGATGCTATCGCAACGGCGGGCGCGGACGGTCGGCGGATCGTGATTAAGGCCGTGAATTACGAGGGCAGGCGAAATACGTTGCTCCTGCGATTGCAGGGCGCGCGCGCGCCCGGGAAGGCGACGGCGCTGCTGCACACGATCACAGCCGCGCTGACGGAGAAGGCGTCGCTCGACCGGCCCGACGTGATCCGGCCGGTCAGCCGGACGATCGAGTATTCGAAGGATTTGACCGTGGAATTGGAGCCGTATACGGTCGCAGTGTTGGAGATTCGAGCAGAATGAGATCTCAGCCGGCGGCTGAAGAGGCGTTGTCAACTTGAGCAGGTTGGAGACAGTGTGACCCGTGCGGATCGCATGCTTCGCACGGCCGAGAGGAACTGCCGGGAACGAGCTAGCCGCCACGCCTCAGGTGGTTTTAGAGCGTGAGTCTGAAGTTCCCATTTTGGTTTTGTCTGCAGACGAATGTCTCCAGTCCGAGGTTCAGTTAGATGGGTAGGGCTCTTCTTGTCTAGTGAGGAAAACCTCCTCCCTCCCAACGAGGTTTATGAACCGGCATTGGGTGCAGACACCAGCGGTAGGGCAGTAGTCGTCCAGGCAGCCGCAATTCGTCGCCCCTCAATCATGCGCGTGGCCGCATACTCATGATTCGCATCGCCTCAGCAATTTCCCTGGCAATTTCTGGGGACGCGCATCGAGAGACTGGCCCAATGAGGTTACGCGAGCATGAAGAATCCATGCCTTACGTGAAGGCGCCTAGCCTCCGGAGCAAAAGGTCGCACGTACGAACCGTGCCGGGCGTACCACCCCTCCCTTCTCTTTCTGCGAGGCCGCCCCTAGGAGTCCTGTAGCCATCCAAAGATAAACCGGCGAGATGCGGGAGTTTTCACCAAGGCGTGTTAGCCTGCGTGAGCAATGTCCGGCGGGATGCCCGGGCCTTGACTCGAAGTACACGGGGAGGAGACTATGCTGTCTCTGCCTGTTTTCACCCGGCGGTCGGCCATTCTAACGGCCGCCTTCACTCTTGGCGTTTACGCGCAACAGCAGCCGGAACTCATGCACATGACGATGGTGAAGGTTCATCCGGGCATGGGGCCGGAATGGCTCGAACTGCAGTCGCAAGCGAAGGCCGCTTACCAGAAAGATGGTGTGCCGTGGCGGCATGTCTGGGTGCCGGCGGTATTTGGGGATGCAGTCTACTACACGGTGTTTCCGGTCGGGAAGATGGAGCGGTACGAATCTCCGAACCCAATGCGAAAAACCATGAAGGAGGCCGAGTACAACCTGTATGTGCAGAGAATGACCCGCGTGTTGTCAAGTTCGCGGTCGGTTCTGGCGACGTCGCGTCCGGACTTGGGATTGGGCAGCGGACGGGCAAAGCCGGTGCGAGCTGTGGCAACGACAGTAGTGGTGGAACCGGGGAAGAACATGGCATTCGAATCGTTCGTCAAGAACGAACTGAGGCCGGCGTGGCAGAAGGCAGGGATGAAGGAAGTCTGGGTGGCTCAAATGCTGCTCGGAGGCTCAACAACTGAGTATGTCGTGTTGTACCTGTTCGACAAGTGGAGCGAGATGGAGGGCGGAAGTCCGATGGAGCGGGCCTTGGGCAAGCAGGCCTGGGACCAGGTGAGGCAGAAGATCGCGGGGCTAGCTACGTCCGTGCGCAACGAGGTGATTGCGCTGGACCAGGAGTTGAGTTACTTCCCGCAGTAAGCGGTAGGATCGAAACCGGCCCCGTGTGGCGGAGGTTCCACCACACGGGGCTTGCCAACTGGTGGTTTAGCGGTTGCCGCGATCGCCGCGAGGGCCGCGATCGCCACGAGGCCCGCGGGGTCCACGGTCGCCCCGGTCGCCACGGTTGCCGCCGTCCCGGCGGGGTGGGCGGTCACCGCGGGGTTCAGGCGCCTGTGCGGCGGGTTCCGGTTCCGGTGTGGTTTCGCCGTCTCCAGAGGCTCCGCGGAGTTTGTCCCGCTGTTCACGGAGGACGGCTTTGCGGCTGAGCTTGATCTTGTTCCCTTCGAGTGCGAGCACCTTCACAAGGATCTGGTCGCCCTCGTTCAACTCATCGCGGACGTTGCGAACGCGATTCTCACTGATTTCGCTAATGTGCAACAGGCCGTCGGTTCCGGGGAAGATCTCGACAAACGCGCCGAAGTCGGCGATGCGGACAACAGTACCGAGGTAGGTCTTGCCCACTTCAGCCACGGCGGCGATGTCCTGAATCATCTGCAGCGCCTTCTTGGCGGATTCGCCGTCGGAAGCGAAGACGTTGACGGTGCCGTCGTCGTGCACATCGATTTTCACGCCGGTCTGGTCGATGATGCCGCGGATCACTTTGCCGCCGGGGCCAATGATCTCGCGGATCTTGTCAGTGGGGACAGTCACCGTGTAAATGCGCGGCGCGTACGGAGACATTTCGGAACGGGCTTCGGGCAACGCGGCTTCCATCTTGTCGAGGATGAAGAGCCGGGCTTCACGGGCCTGTTCGAGAGCTTCCTTCATGATGGCAGTGCTCACGGTAGGCACCTTGATGTCCATTTGCAGGCCGGTAATGCCTTTGCGGCTGCCGGCGACCTTGAAGTCCATGTCGCCGTAGTGGTCTTCCGCGCCAGCGATGTCGGTGAGGATCGCGTACTTGTCGCCTTCCATCACCAGGCCCATCGCAATACCCGCTACCGGGGAGGTGAGTTTCACGCCGGCGTCCATCATGGAGAGGGAAGCGCCGCAAACCGTCGCCATGGAACTGGAGCCGT
>CAYWQS010000085.1:0-5168 GCA_964460395.1 uncultured Solibacteraceae bacterium
CCCTCTCTCTCGCACTCTCACCTGCACTCCGAAATCCCTTACGGACGGATTACGGAAAGCATCCAATAGGGGGAATCGATGCTCGTCGCAATGGTAGGATGAAATCAGGACGAGTTCGTAGGAGGTTCGCTTCCCAATGATCCAGATGACTGATACTGCAGTCAGCAAGGTAAAAGAGATTTTGACTGCCCAGGACCCCCAGCCGGCTGGCCTCCGCATTGCGGTGGTTGGCGGGGGCTGCTCTGGATTCTCTTATTCCATGGCCTTCGAGAATGCCCCGGGCATGCTTGATAAGACCTATGATTTCAATGGCTTGAAAGTATACATCGACCAAGCCTCCCTGCTCTACCTGGACGGCGCCGAGGTCGACTACGTCGAGACACTGGAGGGTTCAGGGTTCAAGTTCAACAACCCGAACGTGAAAAGCACCTGTGGCTGCGGCAGCAGCTTCCAGGCTTGAGCCCGTTCCCCGGCTAATCGGGTGGACTCAGGGTTCGACGCGGAACTCAACTACGTTTTCTGACACTTCCCGCCCCTGCCGCAAAATGGAAACCAGCCAGCGGTAAGAGCCGGGCTTCCCGGCACGCCACTTTACTACCCCTACTTGTTCAGCAGTATCCGCTTTGAGGTTTGTCTGCACGATAGCGTTCGTCTGTTCGTTTCCCGCTTCATCCACAATCCTCCAGCGCAAGGTGGCGGGTCCAAGGTCCTGCCACCCGTCATGAATGACCCACAGAGGGCAGTCCACCAGATCGCCCTGTTTCCAGGTGTCCTGCGTGTACTCCAGGGAGGCCAGCACCGGTTGGAAACTTCGCCGGACTGTCTCCGCCACTTTCATTGGTTGCCGGTAGAAATCGACGGCTGCCATGGTAACGGAGGGCCAGATATCAATGGCGAAGAAATGGAAAATGCCTGCCGCCCCGCTACTTTTATTCCGGCGGGCCCGCTCCAAGGCGACCTGGAAAAGTCGTGCCGTGTAGTCTTGCGAGCGCGCAATGAACTCGTCGAGTGACATCTTTCGGGGGTCCCCGATATTCTGGATGGCCTCTTCGATCTGGAGCCGGTGGAAACGCCAGTCGTCGGCAAAGTCGAGCATGGGCCATTTGCCGCCCAGAAACCTTTCCAGCGAAGGGCGGCTTGGAAGCGAGGGCGCCCCCAATTCGGTGACAAGTGGCTCGGTCATCCGGGCATATTGCCAGATCGAACCGCCATACCAACCGTAGTAGAGATGTGCGTCGCCGTAACGCCCGGTGGACCGTTGCACGTAGCGCATTTGAGGATCCAGCAGCGCGGCGCGTGCGGCCAGGTGTTTGGCCAGATCGTTATAGTTGACATGGTCTTCCTCATCCGAAGGAGCCCACGCCATAACGGAGGGGTGGTTTCGCACGTACCGGATATGGTCGTCGAACAAAGCGGCCGCATGGCGGGAAAACCAGGGATCGCGCGGATACCAGGCTTCAAGGAAATCCTGCCAGATCAGCACGCCCTGCTCGTCCGCAAGATCATAGATTTCCGGGTTGTCGAAATGGCAGTGCAGGCGCAGGGCATTCACATTCATCCGGCGGATGATGGCAAAGTCGCGCTCGTATGCGGCACGGTCCATCTCCGACAGGAAAAGGTGGAAGTAGGTGTTGGTGCCGCGCAAGAACAGCTTGCGCCGGTTGAGGTAGAAATGGTCTCCGACGCGCTCAATTTCACGAAATCCGATGGCCTGCGCTTTGCCGTCGGCCACGCGGCCCGAGGCATCCACCAGGCGGACGTCCAGTGTATAGAGATGCGGGAACCCTGTATCCCATGTGTGCCACAGGCGAGGCTGTTCAACGGGCAGGGAAAGCCGTTGCCGCGCCGCAGAGACCGGAACCGTCCACTGGACGGAGGGCGCTCCTGAGAAGTTGCGCGGCGACACGATGACCTGCCACAGGCACCCGGCACAATCACCGCTGGCCTCGAGATCCAGATCAAGCCGGGCCCGCTCGGGGCCATCGAGGTGCGTGGCCACGGACGCATCCTCCAGGAAGGCCGCCCCGCCGGCTTTCAGGCGCACGCTCCGGGTAATGCCGGTTGCGGTGATGTCATCCGGTTTCTGGTCCACAGCTCCGTAAGCACCCTTTACGGTGTAGGGGCGGTGCTTCCAGTAGTAGTGCACAGGTGTCCATACGCGGACCATCAATTCGTGCTCGCGCCCCGGTTGCACCTTGTCCGTCACATCAAGGCGCCAGGGATCCACGTACCCTTCGTGACGGCCCACCCGGCGGCCGTCCAAAAACACCTCAGCGTAATAGTCGGTAGCGTCGAATTCCAGGCGGATGGGCCGTCCGGTCCACGATTCCGGAGCGGTGAACTTCCTCCGGTACCACCAAACCTTGCGGCTGACCCACCCCGCCTCGCGGGTGTAGAGTTCCTCGGGTCTCAGCCATTGCACGTGAACGGCGCCCGGCACTCGCACCTCACGCCAATCCTGCCGTGGCGGCCCGCCCTTCTCCCCCCAAGTAAGCTGCCAGGCGCCGTCGAGCGGCAGAGTTTCCGGCTGCCATGGCTCGGGCGCCCGGGCCAGCAATTCCTGGCGCACCGCTGGCTGCCGCGGAGCCGGAACAAGTACCTGGGCGAGTGAGCCTTCTTCCGGGCCTTCCACCTCCACCATTACCGGATTGCGCAGCTTGCGCGCTTCGCGCCGTGCTTCCAGCAGCGTTTGATTTCCCAGCCAGCGGGGGAAGGTGAGCGCGATCTCGCTTTCGGGATTTGCTGAAAGCGCTTCGAACTTCCTGCTGCCGGCGCCTGTGAATTCGAGGGTCGAGTCTAGAGCCACGAGGCCGAGTGCGCCGTAATTTTCGGCCTTCTGGTAGTAGACAAAATGACCGTCGGGCGGTTGTTTCCAAGGGCGTGCGCCGATGCGGTTAGCAGGAGGCTCGCCCAGGCCTGGACCCGTGGGCCAGGAGTATTCACTCACGTCAGCAAAACGGTCAAAAGGCAGGAAAGGGAGAGCCGAAATGCTCGCGAACCGGAAGCCCTTGGCGCCACTCCATCGCAGCCACGGACTGGAGGCGGTGAAGGAGAACACCCAGTTTTCCGGTCCGCGCCGCAATCGCACCCTGGCCGCCAGCGGACCCTTTTCAAGCACTTCCACAGATGTGAGAGGGCCTTCGCCACCGAGTGTCGTCCATCCGTTGTTCTCCCCCCCGACGGGACTTTCCGGCCCGGTGGGCCGCTTTTCCTCATCGTGGATGTCGTTCTTGTCGGGCTGCTCAGGTGTGAGGTCAGCAAGATTCAACACCCGCTGCGGGCCGGCGCTGAGGTTATAGGCCTCCACAATGGCCGCGCGAGCTAAGTCGATCACCACGCGGAACCGCTCGTTGGCGAGAACCAGGCGGTTCATGCCAGCCCGGTGGACAGTAATCAAGTTCGCGAATTCTTGGGATGCTGGGGCGCAACAGGACACGCGGTATTCAGGCGTCTGGCCAGGGCGCAAACTCACGGCGAAGCGAAGCACACCCCCAGTTGCCTGCCAGGGCATTTCTTTGCCATCCGGGTCCACGACCAGGAAACCGGCGGAATGGCCGCCGAAACGTTGTAGAGGAATTTCCACCACTTCTTGAACACGCGGCTCGATGCCCGTGGGCTCCTCCAGGCGGACGCGCCAGGTTTGCGCGCCGGGCAGGTTGGTGGTGAGCCAAGGAAGCAGCGCCAGCGTGAGCAGCCATCCAGCGGGAGCCCGGTATACTTTGAGAGTCATTCCACCTCGGAATTGGGGATCTTGGAGGCAGCGTAGCATAGAGAAATTCCATGGCTGACTCTTCGCAATTGAGCGCGCTGACAACGGAGCAACGAAATCCAGCCAGTCAGGATCTGGACCGTCTGCCAACCTTGGAACTGCTGCGTGTAATGAACCATGAGGATCGTCTGGTGATAAGCGCCGTGGAGGCCGCTCTCCCAATGATTGCGGCGGCAGTCGACCGAATCGCGGAGCGGATGAAATGCGGGGGCAGACTGTTTTACATTGGCGCGGGCACCAGTGGACGGCTCGGTGTGCTGGATGCCAGCGAATGCCCGCCCACGTTCAACGTATCGCCGGCGCTGGTGACTGGCATTATTGCCGGCGGCGATGCGGCCTTGCGGAGTGCGTCGGAGGCCAGCGAAGACGATCCGGAGGCCGGCGCCAGGGACCTGATGAGCCACGGGTTTGGCTCCGGCGATTCCCTGGCTGGGATTGCCGCTAGCGGCCGCACGCCCTATGTTCTTGGCGCTGTCCGCAAAGCGCGCAACCTGGGGGCCCTGACAATCGGGATTGCCTGCGCCGCAAACTCGCCATTGGCGCAAGCGGCCGAAATCCCCGTGGAGCTGCTGGTGGGACCGGAAGTTCTGACTGGCTCAACACGGCTGAAGGCGGGGACCGCAACCAAGATGACATTAAACATGATCTCCACCGCCACGATGGTCCGTTTGGGTTGCGTGTACGGGAACCTCATGGTGAATGTCCAGCCGCGGAACGAAAAGCTCGTCGACAGGGCGGTGCGCATCATCATGGCCATCGCAGAGGTGTCACGGGCCGAGGCTGAGAGTCTGTTTGAGAGAGCCGGACGGGACGTTCGAACAGCAGTCGTCATGTCCCGTGCGGGCCTGGATGCCGAAGCGGCTCGGGCCCGGCTCGAACGGCACGGATACCGCTTACGGGACGCGTTGGAAGCCACGGAACAGGAAGGGACCAGGGGGAATTAGGGAAAGAACATGGATCACTCGGCAGAGTTTTTGGCGATCGTCGCGGATGCGAAATCTCGCATCGAGGAAATCGATGTCCAACAGTATCAAGCGATGAGGGAATCAGGACAGCCGCACCTGCTGATTGATGTGCGGGAAGAGAGTGAATTCGCGAGTGGCCACGCCAAAGACGCCTTGCACCTGGGCAAAGGGGTGATTGAGAGGGACATCGTGGCTCGCGTCCCCGAGAAGGCAACAACGCTCGTACTTTACTGCGGCGGTGGATACCGCAGCGCGCTGGCTGCCGACAATTTGAGAAAGATGGGCTATCAGAAGGTGCTCTCGCTGGCCGGTGGTTGGCGGGCCTGGAAGGATGCCGGGCTGCCCACGGAATGAGACTGTGACAGGCAGTGGGGACGATGCTAGCAGGCTGCTGAAAAACCCGCGAAACAAGTCACCTCGGAAATGTTCTTGAC
>CAYWQS010000086.1:0-4831 GCA_964460395.1 uncultured Solibacteraceae bacterium
GGCGCTTCGTGAACAACTGGTGCGCATCGTAGAGGTCACGACTGGCCGTCCGGGCAAGCAAGGCGGCAAACTTGCCGGCAGCCAACTCGTGGATATCGAGCAAGGGGATGCCCGACGCTTGGAAGGATCCGACCCGGCGGGAGTCTTGCGCAACGGGCGTCCACAGCGGCACGCGAAACATGTAGTTCAGATCCACTTCGAGGTTTCCGCCGCCTCCGAGCGCACTCTGGTATCGGAGGGCCCATCGGCCGCCAGCATGATCTACTGGAATGCGTACCACCGAGAAGCCTTCACGCGCAAAGACGGCCCCCAAGGCGTCTTCGAGCTTGGGCCGCTCGGCCATCATCTCCTCGCGCGTTGCGGCGCCGACGTAGTTAAGGTCTATGCCAACCGAGAGACGGGGCACATCGAACAGGAACAAGTTCAGCGCAGTGCCACCCTTCAACGCCAGCTTCCCTCGCAGGAACGGATGTGTTTGGATTGTGCCGAGAAGGCGCAGGAGGAGGATCACCTTCTCCAGAACCTCCGGGCGGAATCCCGTGGATTCCGCCTCCGCCTGCAATCGTTCAATGGAGATCCTCACACGACCTCCTGCCAGCGGCGGTCACGCACCTCGGGCGGAACAACCAGGTTCCAACCGGCAACGAGTTTTCCAGGACGTCGGCTGCCGCGGCTGAGGTAGTGCGGCGTCCGAGGGGCATGCTTCCTCAGCTGTTCGAGGTGGCGTTCTTCCACCATCAGACGCTCCCTGTGCTGTTCCAGAAAGAAGCCCACTTTGGCGATCGTGGTCGCGTTCTCGAGCAGCAGTGCGTATTCGATGACCGCATCGAGGTCGAAGAACTCAACGCATTCGAGGCTGCGCCAGATCTCCTCCCATCCACCGCCGAGCTGCGGCCGGTCTAAAACGTCCACCATCGTGCGCTCGAGGTTGCTGACGCGCAAACTGACTCCCATGCGATCCGCCTCGATCACATTCGACAACGCCGCACCTTTCTGGAGCAAAGCGGCAGGAGGGCGCACCCCACGAAATCGTTGCCCGCGGAATGTCAGCGGGCGTGCGGAAAGCTGGGTCAGGTAGAAGAACTCGTTTGTGGGCGAGTGGGCCTTGCCATGGAACTCAAGGGCTGTGTGATAGGCGAGAATTGAGTCGGGGGTCAGTTTGCCCGCCACGAGGAATGGATCGACCGGAACCGTAGAGGGATCGCCACCCGGTGGTACCGTGGCGTAGAGCCCCTTCCGTAGACGAAGCAGGTTGCCGCTCTTCACGTGGTACGCCAGGAGCGCCTCCACCGCACGGGGCCCTCTCGCTCGACGGGATCTATGCCACTCCTCGAACTCGGCCAGAGTGAACACCGGGCGCTTCGCGAGGAAGCTCTCGGCGGCGCTGGTCGTTTGGTTGACGTTCACTGTCGAATCCCATAACAATCCTCCGTGTTCTGAGAATGACTGTCAAGTAATTATTGACGCATTCAATCGATACCCATAGCAGAGTTATGTGAATCGCATGCTTGCGTCAAGGGGAGAAGGCGGGGGAACACAGCTTCGGGACGTAGCATCGGCGGCACACATACCGCCGCTACTGCACCAACGTCGTGGCAGGCGTCGCATCGTCGAGGCTGAGCAGGGTCTCTGGCGGCGTCGACAGCAAAGACCCGGCTTTGAAGAGCATTCTCTTACGGTCGGAGACTTGTATCAATTTGCAGAGCCGCGATTCCCTAGATCCTCAAATCTCCTTGATGCCGCACGACTGGAGATACTCGGCGATGCGGTCGTACTGCCAAGGAGGACGCGTCCAATCTGATGGGTCTCCTGGAGGCACCCAAATGATCATCCCCTCTCGCGCTCGCGTGAGGAGCACTCGGTACTTGTTGAGAACATACTGGCGCCGGGTCTGATCGCGGATGCCCTGCCACTTGGTCCCCTTGAAGGCTCTGACACTCCAGCCATCCCGCTCCGGCACGAGATCGATGTCCCAACAGACACCGGTCCAATCGAGTTCCAGCCCCTGGATCCCGAACTCTGTCGCCGGCATTTCCAGGTAGTACGACGCTCGGACGTCAGAGGCCGGGTTCAAAAACCAGTTCTCAACGTCAAGTTCGGTCCGAACATCCAGACCATTTGCTCGTAGTCGTCGGCCCTCGCTGCTTGCAATGAGGCCAATCCGCCGAGAGCCGCGCTGCCGACGTTTCAGCCAAGCCCTCGCCTTATCAATGTCTCTGGTCAGCACCAGTGGAAAATACGAACACGAGGACAGCGCCGCCCGGGCACTTGCAACCTGCATCGAAAGCAGGTGTGAAACGAACTCCGAAACTGCCTCTGCCTTGTACGACCGCAGCGAGACCTCCAGATGGAGATTTCGATTGTGGATCACTTCGAGGCCGTCGGGCGGGACTCGAAAGAGCCTCTCTCCCGAGCTGTGTTCCCCAACCAGGTGTGGCGAAATAAGTACATTCCAACGCCTGAAGCGTTCGGCCAATGCTCGTCCCCACTCGCCCAGGCCCGCTTCACCTGTGTTGATCTCCTGACCGCTACCCACCAAGGCGACGATGACGGCCCAGTCTTCGTGCCGATCCATGATGTCAAGCATGATCTCGGGTTCGGAAGCATCGCGTCTGAACTTCCTTCGCGATTGTTCCGCATTCCAGGCCCGCTGAGCTTCATCAAAGACCACCACCCGGTCCGGTGGGGCCGCCGAACCAGCGAAATGAGCATCGATGAAACGATGGACATTCTGAACGAACGTTGAAACCCTCCGTCGGGATTCGGCAATCGTCCGGCCAGTCCGCCGACAATCGTCGCGGGCCAGTGCTTCCGAAAGCACTCTCACGAGGGGACCGTTCCCGGATAGGAACACACCCAAAGAGCCCTCGTGCAATTCTCTGTTGTGCACGATATTCAAACCGGCGAGAGTCTTGCCTGCTCCCGGCACGCCCGTCACGAAACAAATCGTCTTTCTCCCGCTCGATCGCGCCAATTGGATAGCCCGCATAACGGACGCACTCGTTTTCGTCAGGTTCTCCGCACCGGCGTGGCATCGCGAAATCTCGCGGACATTTTGCCCCTCGTACAGAACTCGCGCCGCCTCAATGATCGTTGGCGTGGGCACGTACTCCGCCCTGTCCCAGCGCTCGGGATTGATTGGCGGAGCAGTTAGATCTCTGTATTGGGCAACAGCCTTCTCGAGCAGGCACGGCAGCGAGGACGCGTTCGTCAGCCAGACAGGCGCAACCCCATCGATGACCTCGCCGACCGCTGGACCCTCGTCCTCAGCGTTGGTGGCGACCAAGATGGGAACCAACAAGCGCCCGCGACTTTCAGCGTGAAAATCACGCAAGTCAAGACAGTAGTCTTCGACCTGGCTACGAGCCTCCTTCTCGTACTTCGTTGCGCCGCACTTGAATTCAAAGACGAGGATGATGTCATGAGCCAGAATCACCGCGTCGATTCTCTTTCCTCGTCGGGGAATCGGGTATTCCAGAAGCAGGTACCAGCCGCGCGCAGAATCCGAAGAAAGCGCCGTCCGCAAGATTGGCAACTGCTCACGCCAGGCCTCCAATTGCTCAGCTGACAACTCGGTGAGCGCGCTCCGTATAACGCCCGTCTGGCGGCCGATGACCAAATCCCGTTCGTGCGCAAGGAACTCGGCAACTGTGGCCGCGTAAAACGCTGGCATAAGCCACTAGTCTAAGCCGGTCGCTGGCACGGGCTACTCGTCCATTCCAAGAGAAGCCGAAGCGATCGGGCTAAGGACGTCCTCTTCGGAGAGCACTTCCACGTCAGCCCACACTGCGCCGATGCCGGCGATCTTCTCCGCTGGACAACGTTGGTGGGGACCGAAATCCGCCGGCGAAAGGCCAACTCCGCAGTAGACGTCCATGTACTGGCACGACTCGACGAAGGCAGCCGCTTCCTCAACGTTCCGGAACCACCGCGAGCGTTTGTCCTGGAGCGTCCAGATGAGGATGTAGAGGTCGGAGGGCTTGTCGGCCCAGAGTTGATTGAGGAACTCGTGCGGCGTCATTGTTCATGCTCCACTTGCCAGCCGCTGGCGGCTGGCCCGTACCAAGCCTTGGCCATGCGCTGCGCGTGCGCGAGATACGGCGAGGCGAAATGCTAGAGCCTTGAGTGCCGGGAGCGCGCGCCGCCCAGCCGTTTCAAATCCCAACAGACACCGTGCTCGAGGTGGTCCTTAAAGCTGTACCGCGTGCCCATGTACGCCGTCCGAGGCATTGGCGCCTCGCCGGGCCGGACGAACAGGATCGCGCGGTTGATGTGGCCCTTGCGATGCCGCACGACGCGCGCGATGAGGCCTGCCGCCTGGAGCCGGGCGAGCGCGCGCGCGGTGACGACGTCGTAGAGCCGGCCGTCGGCACGGTAGACGGGGATGGACGCGTTCATGCGGAAGGACACACGGAGAGCACGGTATCTGCGGGAAGGAGATTCACGAGCGTCTCGGCGCTCTGGAGGGGATGCGGTAGATTCGCGAGGCCCGCGCGCCTCTGGGGGAACGTTTGAGGGAGCGTTCCACTACATCTTTACCACGGCGAAGAAACAGCGGTCAAGGAAAAAACGCAGCGGGGCGAAATTGTTTGATCGCGCCGTGGGGGCATGGGGTGCATCAGCGATTCGCATGTATAGGGAAAAACAAAATTCTCTCCGTCTCGCGAAACAGAGTACAACGAGACGAAGCACCCCATCGGTACCACGCCTACCAGACGAACGGGCGGTAGATCGTATCGAGGTTGGACGTCGCTTGGACCCAGTTTTGAGGTTGGGGGGCTCTTGATCGAAAACGGGGGCAGCCCGAGTTCTCAGGATTGATAAAACAATC
>CAYWQS010000087.1:0-3684 GCA_964460395.1 uncultured Solibacteraceae bacterium
GCGTCCATCATGGAGAGGGAAGCGCCGCAAACCGTCGCCATGGAACTGGAGCCGTTGGACTCGAGGATGTCAGAAACGATGCGTAGGGTATAGGGGAAATCGCTTTCCGGCGGAATGACGGACTGCACGCTGCGCTCCGCCAAAGCGCCATGACCGACTTCACGGCGGCCGGGGCCGCGCATGAATCCAACTTCGCCAACGCTGAAGGGCGGGAAATTGTAATGCAACAGAAGGCGCTTGGAAGTTTCCTGAAGATTTAGAGTTTCCAGGCGCTGTTCGTCTTCCTTGGTGCCGAGTGTTGTGGTAACAAGGGCCTGTGTTTCGCCACGGGTGAACAAGGCGGAGCCATGCACGCGGGGCAGCACGCCAACTTCGATATCGATGTTGCGGATTTCGTCGAACTTGCGGCGGTCGGGACGCTGGCGGAGTTCGAGCATCTCGTAACGGAAGATGCGTTCGCGGAGCAGTTCGAAGCAGGCGCCGGCTTCTTCTTGATCGGCCTCTTCGGTGAAGAGAGCCAGGGCTTCGGCTTCGAGTTCGGCGATGCGGGCGTAGCTTTCCGTTTTGCCGTACTTCTGGGTGTTCAGTGCGTCGGTGAGCCTTTCGCGCACGAGGTCTTCCACCTTCTTGTAGATCTCCTCGTTGCGCTTGGGCGGTTCGAAAGCTCGCTTGGGCTTGCCGGTGGCCTTTACGAGTTCCTGGATGCCGGCGATGATTTTGCGGCAACAGTCATGGCCGAACTCGATGGCCTCGAGTACTTCGGCTTCGGTGGCTTCCAAGGCGCCGGCTTCCACCATCACGATGCCCGCTTCGGTGCCGGCGACCACGATATTGACCTTGGCGGTTTTCTGAGCCTCGTAGGAAGGCAGAGCGACGAGCGATCCATCCTCCAGTTTTCCCACGCGGACCCCTGCCAGCACGTGGTGGAAGGGAATGTCACTGATGGCGAGGGCAGCAGCGGCGCCGACGATCGCCAGTGGGCTGGGATCAAACTCGGGGGATGCAGACAGCACCATGCCCACAACTTGGGTCTCGTGCTGGTAGCCCTCGGGGAACAGCGGCCGGATGGGCCGGTCGATGAGGCGCGCAGTGAGGATCTCGCGATCAGTTGGACGGCCTTCGCGTTTCAGATAGCCGCCAGGGATGCGGCCAGCCGCGTAAGTGTATTCGCGGTAGTCGACGGTCAGGGGGAAAAACGAAGCCCCTGGTTTCGGATGGAGGTTGGAGCAGGCGGTGGAGAGAACAACGGTCTCTTCGCACTTGACCAGGACAGCGCCATGCGCCTGTTTGGCCAGCTTGCCGGTTTCGATGGTAAGGGTGCGACCGCCCAAGTCGATCGCCACGGAATGGGTCATGGTTTCAATCTCCCCTGCCCCGGGCACGATTGCCCGAGGCGGTTGTTTGCTGAGTTGGAAAAAAATCCTGTGGATGAAAAAGAAAGGGTCCTTTGAACGCGCCACGCCCGTGAACCGGGGGCGGATTCAGAGGACCGTTCCATGTGAACTTGTGCAAGCGCGGCGCCGGAAGCCGCGCGCGCCAGCGCTAGCGGCGCAAGCCGAGGCTGACGATGAGGTTCTTGTAACGTTCCGGGCTCTTGCTCTTGAGGTAGTCTAACAGCCGCCGGCGCCGGGCCACCATCATGAGAAGACCACGGCGGGAGTGGTGGTCCTTCTTGTGGCTCTTGAAGTGCTCGGTCAACTGGAGGATACGCTGGCTCAGCAGCGCAACTTGTACCTCTGGCGAGCCGGTATCGGTCTTATGAACTCGATACTTGGTAATGGTCGAAGATTTGGCTTCCGTCGCCAGTGCCATTCCTGAAAACACACTCCTCGTAATAAATCCGTTTGCTTAACTTACTCAGCGTAACACATCCGCAGCCTTCTTGCCGCAGGTGCGGCATGGCGGGCGGGAGTGGGCGCGGCCAGAGGGGTTATTTCACCACCTCGACGCCCATGCTGACGCAGGCGCCCTTCACCTGCTCAACGGCAGATTCGAGAGTAAAGCTGTTGAGATCGGGCATTTTGATCTTGGCGATCTCTTCAACCTGCTTCATGGTGATTTTGCCGACCTTGTTCTTGTTGGGTTCGCCAGAGCCTTTGGCCAGATTGCAGTACTTCTTAACAAGCACGGCAACAGGAGGCGTTTTGGTGATGAAGGTAAAGGAGCGGTCGGCGTAAATCGTAATGACTACGGGGATAATGAGCCCCTCCATGTCCTTCGCAGAGGTCTTCGCGTTGAAGGCCTTGCAAAATTCCATAATGTTGACGCCCTGGGGGCCCAGCGCGGTGCCGACGGGAGGCGCTGGGGTGGCCTTGCCGGCGGGGATCTGCAGTTTTACCTGGCCAGTGACTTTCTTTGCCATCGTATCGTCCTTAGAAAAATCAGTTGGTCTTTTCCACCTGGAGGAACTCGAGTTCCACCGGGGTTGCGCGGCCGAAAATCGTCACCAGCACACGCAGGGTATTCCGTTCGGTGTTGACCTCGTCCACCTTGCCTTGGAAATTGGAGAAGGGCCCGTCAATGATGCGGACGGTCTCGTTCTTCTCGAAGGTCAACTTGGGCCGTGGGCGGTCCGCAGCCGTTTGCTGGCGGTAGAGAATAGCGTTGACCTCGTCAGCGCTGAGGGGCACGGGAACCGAACCGCCGCCCACAAAACCCGTGACGCGCGGGGTGTTCTTCACGTGGTGCCAAAGCTCGTCGTCCATGGCCATTTGGACCAGGACATAGCCCGGGTACAGGAGGCGCTTGGAAGTGACCTTCTTGCCGTTGCGAAGTTCCACCACCTCTTCGGTAGGGATCAGCACCTGGCCAAGACGATCAGTGAAACCAAAGGCTTCCGAGCGGGCCTTGAGCGATTCGGCGACTTTGTTTTCGAAGCCGGAGTAAGTGTGGATGATGTACCAATTCTTGCCTTCATCCTCCACGGCAGGAAGGGGAGCGGGCGCTTCGGCCTCCGGGGCGGGCGATTCGTCTTCCGGCTCAGCAGACAAAATTTCTGAAGGCGGCGTTTCAGGTTCCGGCTCGCCGCCGGCTTCGCCGATTGGCGTCAACTCGTTCTGGTCAAATTCCTGCTCGGACATCGTTTCGCAATCCTTGCGCGAGCCCGCGCCTAACGGCGGGCGAGGGTCTGAAAGAGTTCATTAATGGCGCGGCCCAGGACGAGATCGACCACCGCGAAGTAGGCGGCGAACAGGAAAGTGCTGGCAATGACTACCGCGGTGGTGGCGCGGACCTGTTTGGGCGCCGGCCAAGTCACGCGGCGCATCTCAGCCTTGAGTTCGTCGAAATAATCCTTGACGCGGACCACGAGCGAGGGCTTGCCGGCCGGCGCGCCCGCGGCGGAAACCGCTGTATTTTGTGCTGCCATGAGAGTAAAACCTGGCTAGGAAATCCTGGGGAGTGGCAGGGGCTGAGGGAATCGAACCCCCACATGCGGTTTTGGAGACCGCTGGTCTACCGTTAACCTAAGCCCCTGTCCGAAACTGAGCCCATCTCATTGTAACGCATACGGGGTCCGCCAGCCAGAAAGCAGCCGGAGGCCCCGAAAACCTGGCGAAAACTAGGCGATGATCTCCGAGACGGTGCCGGCGCCGACGGTGCGGCCACCTTCGCGGATCGCGAACCGCAGACCCTTGTCCATGGCCACCGGCGTGATCAACTCCACCGTGATGGTCACGTTGTCGC
>CAYWQS010000088.1:0-3651 GCA_964460395.1 uncultured Solibacteraceae bacterium
CGGCCGACGACGACCAGACCATCTACTCTTTCACTGGGGCGACGCCGGACGCCGTTTTGGACCCGGACATCCCGGAGGACCACAAGATCATCCTCAAGCAGAGCTACCGTGTCCCGCGCGCCATCCACGCCCGCGCAGTCCGGTGGATCGAGCAGGTGACACGGCGGCAGGAGAAGGCGTACCTGCCCCGGGCTTTCGAAGGCGAACTGATCCGGCTATCAAGCGGCACATACAAATCACCGGAGTATTACATCCTCAAGACCGCGCTCCAGCACCTCGAGCAGGGCAAGTCGGTGATGTTCCTGGCTACTTGTGGCTACATGTTGCAGCCCGTCCTGCGAGTGCTTCGCAAGAACGCCCTCCCGTTCCACAATCCCTACCGTCGTTCGAACGGCTTTTGGAATCCACTCCGGATGGGCCGCGGATCGAGCGCCAACCGTGTGCTTTCATTACTGGTGGCCCATCCGCAATTCGGTGAAAGCAGCCGCGCGTGGACGTGCGGCGACGTTGCCATCTGGGCAGAGTGGCTGCGCGCGGAAGGCATCATCAAGCGCGGCGCGAAGAAGAAACTATCGAGCTTAACGCCCGCGGAGACCGCCACCATCGAAACGCTGGATGAGACGTTCGAGCCTGGCGCGCTGGAGGCGCTGCTCAAAACCTTCGAGGGCGATTACCGCGAATTGCTTGACTGGTGGCGCCGGCGGTTGAACGCCACCTTCTTCCAGCGCGCACAATTCCCGGCGGACATCGCCGCCGTGCGCGGTCCACAGGCGTTGCTCGATGTTCCGCGCGTTGTGGTTGGGACCATCCACTCGGTGAAAGGCGGCGAGGCTGATGTCGTGTATCTCTTCCCGGACTTGAGTGGCGAAGGCGATGCCGCCTACCAGCAGTCGGGCGCGCCTCGCGACGCGGTGATCCGGCAATTCTATGTCGGCATGACGCGAGCGCGGGAGACCCTCTACATCTGCCAACCGGAATCGGGCATGGCGGTGCGGATCTGATGGCAACCGGCAGCAAGGATTGGCTTGAGCGATGACGGCGAAGGAAGGTACCCTTCTGGCCCTGACGGGAGTCACGGCATTGAAGAAACGCGTTCAACATCCCACCGTGCACGAACGGAAAGACCGCGGCCACTTTTACTGGTACTTCCGCTACCGGCATGATGAGGTCCAGCCGGATGGCTCGGTCAAGACTAGGCGCAAGTTCCACACGATCGGCCCCAGCCGGGGCGAAGGCGCGCTGAGCAAGAAGGATGCCATTGCAGTCCGCGACGAGTTCCTCGCGGAGTTGAACTCGGCCGCCACTAGGCCCGAAGCTGCTGTTCGAGCGCGCGCGCCGGAATCCGCACCTGCGCCGGGCGACATCCTGTTCGGCAAACTCGCCGAGCTGTGGCGCACGGACTACGTCGAGAAGCGGGCGGCCGCCAAACCGCTTATCGCCACCACGACCAGGCTGAAGTACAACTACGTTCTCAGCCGCATCCTGCCCCGCTGGAAGGATGTCCGGCTCAGCCAGATCCGTGCGAAAGACGTCATGGACTGGTTGCAGGACGAATGCACCTCCTGGTATGCGATGGCCGACCTCCGCAACGTCATGAGCGGCATTATCACCAAGGCGCAGGAGTGGGAACTCCTCCCGGACTCCTTCGCCAACCCGATCCGCCGCGTGCGGCTGCCGAAGAAGTGGGAGGTCCGCGAGAAGCGAATTCTCACCGAGGACGAGATGGCCCGTGTGCTGGCGCACATCGCCGAGCCCAACCTGCTGATCTGTGAAACCTGCCTCGATACCGGGACGCGCATCTCCGAGGTGACGGCGCTCATGGTCAAGCACGTCGATCTGGAGCGTGGCACCATCCAGATCGCGCAGCGCAGTTGGCACGGCGACATCGACGAGCCGAAAACAGAGAAGAGCAAGCGCACGCTGGCGCTCGGCGCCCTGACGCCTCGCTACAGTGCCTGGATTGAGAAGTTACCCAACAAGGGTCCGAACGCGTGGGTCTTTCCGCAGGAGGATGACCCCAAGCAGCCGCGCTGGGACTCGGGTGTCCGCGGCGCCCTCAAGGACGCCGCGAAACGGGAAGGCCTCGACTTCACCGGCTTCGGTCCGCACTCCCTCCGCCGCGCCAATATCACCTGGCGGCAGGAGGTCGGCGGCAGCAGCATCGAAACCAGCAAGATCGCCGGCCACGCCAGCACCCGCATCACCGAGGAGTACACGGTGGTGCAGTTGAAGCGGCAAGACGAACTCACCCGCCGCATCCAGGACAAGCGCGCCAAGGCCGCCAAGCGGCAGAAGCTGGTCAACTTGGCCGCCGCCGGCTAAGCCTTCGTATAGGAGATCCAACATCCATCCAAGGTAGAATCGAGTAGCGGGACGAACATGAAAGTCTTCATCTCCTATGGCGATGCAGCCGACCAAGTGACAGCACTCCGGCTTCAGGCGCTCGGTGCCGCGAACGGTCTTACCGTGTATGTCCCCCCCGCCTACACGCGCCAAGGAGCCCAGGCACTTCTTGATCCTGCCGTCAGCCAGAAGCTGAGTGACGCAGAAGTCGTGCTCGGCTTCGTTGGCAACGCGCTCAGTGAGGCCTGCCGGCAGGAATTGAACACCGGACTGGCGCTCCGCAAGAACATGATCGTGATGGCCTACCCGCACATCGCACAGCAACTGCAGCCATACTTCGGGCAGAACCTCGTCGTGATTGACCCAGCCAACCCGGACCAGTCCGAGTTCGGGATCGTCCAGCATCTCAAGCAGATCGACGCTCAACAGAATGCGAAGAAGGCCCTCCTTGCTCTGGGAACGCTCGTGCTCGGCCTTCTGATCCTTGCCCCAGCCGAAAAGAGTTGAGTTTCGATGCGCGGCCGCCGCTGCACAATCGACAGTTCGTGTGTCATCGCCCTTGACCACGTAGGGCTTGTGCCATCTCTGAGCGTATTGTTCAGCAGCGTTCTCGTACCCAAAGCGGTCCGGGAGGAGTTGTTCAGACGGCGGGCAACCAAAGACCGTTTGCAGGCGATCTTCGCCGACTATGCGTTTCTCAAGCGGTGCGACGCCTACGACCAGGGCGCCGTTGACATTTTGCTGCTGGAACAAAGGCGCCAGAGAAGACAGGATCGCGGGGAAGCCGAAGCCGTTGTTCAGGCATCGCAGTTCGGCACGGCCGTGGTCATCGACGACCGCTGGGGGCGGGAACTCGCCGAGCGCTTCGATTTGGACTGCCACGGCACACTCTGGGTACTGGAGCAGTTGCACGACTTGCGCCTGGTATCGCCAAGCAAGGTTCGAGAATCGGTCCGGAAGATGCGCGATCACGGCATCCGGCTGCCCTGGCAAGCCGTTGACGACTTGCTGATCCGGATTGGCGAGTCGCCCTTGTCCGAGTAGCAGCGGACTCACTCATCCTGGGGAAAGAAACCTTGCGGTTCCAACCCCAATCGTCTCAGCCGGTCCCAGGCATCATCCTCTTCCTGCATCCTCTCCGGCGTGTTGGGCAACGACGTGTTGCGGATCTGGAACCCACAGCGGGTGCGGACGTACTGGGGAACCGTCGTGCCGGCCTCACGGGACCGCAGGAGCATTCCGTCGTACTCATCGCCTGTCAGGATGACGGTGACCGAAAGCCGTTCCAGGGCTTGGGAAGGACGCCGC
>CAYWQS010000089.1:0-3541 GCA_964460395.1 uncultured Solibacteraceae bacterium
AGTAGCGAGGTATTCGTGTGATGCAGTACAACGCCAAGACCGTCCTCCGGCTCATCCCCAACGAAACACTGGCCCGGCTGTTTGCTCCGTACCCTGCCTTTGCAGATTTTGACTGGAACGCGGGCGCTAAAGGCGGCGCCTACCGCATCTTCGAGCGCTGGCAAACGATGGATGACGGCGACGTCCGCGCTGTGGGCCGTGTCTTGCGCCAAGTCCATTGCCTCGCCACGCCGCGAGGCACGCGGGCGCTGATCGAAGCCGGGCGGGATCAAGGGCTGGACCTCGTGGAGGAACTCGCCGCGCTCGGCAATGCCTACGAGCGCGCACTCGCCTGACCTGACCGTCGTCGTTCAGACGTAACCGCTGGCAGACACGGCTTCACTAATCGACCAAACGGGGATCAGGCTCATTCGTAGTCAGAAACGACGATCCGCGCGCAAGGCGCGACCGAATCTGGTCGCTAATGAAGGCGCTAAGTTTCTCTGGGTCTTTCCACTTTCTGGTCCGCCTTGCAGCATCCAGGTCATGTTGTCGGATCAAGTTGCGGAGCAACTGAACAGGCTGATCACGTAACCACAAGCGAAACTCAGCTTCCCCCCGAGCGCTGAATTCCGCGTGGATGTCTGGCATATCTTGGGAGGGCCGTCCCTTGGTCGATTCCGTCCTCTTGGGATTCCTCTCAGGCAACGGCGAGAGCAACGCATCAAGACTAGTGGCGAATTCAGGATTGCGATTCGCCTCGTCGCTCAATAACGCAACCAGTCGTTGTAGAAGGCCTATGAGGTCTTTCTCTTTTCGCATAGTGTCTTGATCTCCTGTGCAAGGCCTCTTAGGGGCTCGTACGCGGCAGCATACTTGCCCTTGAAAGTGCGAATGTCGGCCTCAACATCTGCTCCTCGCGCAACGGCCACAGCCTGGGGCACCGAGTTCTCGAACAGCGGAGGTTGCGGTAAGGCTCCGGCCTCGCCGAAACGTCCCAGTCGTCGTGCACGTAGGTCATCAATGATTCGACGGTGCAAGTTGTTTGCCTGCACCTTGGTGGCGACAATCCCAAGTGCGGGGATTGGCCGCTCGATGTCCCTTGAGAACCGGTCAATATTATCGACGATCTGATAGATACCCCACGTGGACACAATGTCGGGGATTGTCGGGATGATGTAGCCGGTCGAGATCCGCAGGCCGTTCTTGGTCACGGTGCCGAGGCTCGGCGGGCAATCAATGATGATGTAGTCGTATCGATCCACAATCGGCTGGAGTGCGTTCTTCAGGATATCGAGGGGATTGGCCGTGAAATTGCCGGAAAGGGCGATCATCGGAATCCGATCCTGCAAATCGATCAGCCGTATGCTTGAGGGCAGGAGATCAAGTCGGGCGATACCGTCGTTGACTGTGGAAACACGGCGGGCGATGGCGCGCTCGATGTCGAACTTCGGCATTTCGTGAGAGTTCAGCCGGTCAGCGAAAAGCTGCGCAATCGTACGGCCCTCTCGATCCATCTCAGCCCACTGCTCTTCTGAGATGAGGGTCACGGTCGCGTTGGTTTGTGGGTCCAGGTCCACAAGCAGGACGTGCTTTCGATCCTCCTGCGCCAAGATTTCAGCAACCGCCACAGCAGTGGTTGTCTTGCCGACCCCACCCTTGTCAGCCCGCGCCGCCGCGCTTCTTCGAGCGCCCGTGCACTCTCGCGCTCCACCTCCAGCTGGCGCTTCCGGATCTCGGCCGCTCGCTTCAGCGCTTCGAGGTCCGGCTCCTGTGACGTCTTGATGGTCAGCTTGGGCCCTTCATACTCGAACGGCTGCTCGCCAGGCAACCACCGTTTGCCGCTGACAAGTTCGCGGATCTGCTCATCGGTCATCCCCTGCTTGCGCAGGGCATCGACGCTGGTCCGTCCGCTGAAGAGATCCTCGCGCAGCGCCTGCCGCTGCATCTCATCGAAACGGGCCTGAAGCTGATGCGCGCGCCCGGTTGAAAGCGGAGGGGCGGCGCTTGGCTGGCACGTTTCCCTTTGGCTACACAGCCGACCCGCCCACCAAGCAACTTGTCGTACAGCCTGCGGAGGCGGACGTCGTCCGTTGGATCTTTCCGGAAGCTGCGGCTGGGAAGCGGCCCTCTGAGATCGCCGCGACGGCGAATGCCCGCGAATATCGCACCAAAGCCGGCGGTCCATGGACCGCGAGGCAGGTCGTGGCGACCCTGCGGAATCCGGTCTACGTCGGCTATTTCCGGGATGGCTCGAGAGTTCGCCCCGGATGTCACCAGCCCATTATCGAACTCGATTTGTTTGAAGCTGCCGGTCGCGCGCTGGACTCGCGCCGCACCACGGGTCCAAAATCACTCCGGTACGGCCTTCCGTGGCCGTTGCGAGGGAAGATCCTGTGCGGCCGTTGTGGGCGTCCGCTCACTCCCCACAGTTGCCGTCGCGGGAGCAAGATCTACCGCTACTATCGATGCCGCGCGATGGGCGGAGGCCGGCCACCCTGTGGTTACCAGGTTCAGGCGGGCGCAATTGAGTTCAGCATCGCGAGACAGTATCGGAATGCAGAGGGGAAGCCCGAGGACCTGCTTGATTCGCAGCTTCGTTTGGTCGTGGATGTTGCCGTGTATGACCCCGGCAAGCGTCGCATCTATGTCAGTTGGAAAGAGACAATTCCCAACACCTTCAGCGGGAATTGAGATTGCCGACGCGAACCACTTGCCCGGGCCGGATGCTCTTCAGCACAGCCACGCAATCCGGAATAACCGGGAGCAGGTCCTGAACCCGGTTGGAGCGGGCACGAAGAATCAGAACCGCAATTCGCACCGAGCCAAGGTCTTGCTGGAACGGCAAGTTGTTATCGAGCGTCAGCAGCACATCGAACTGCGCGTCGGCCAGGGCCAACAGTTCGCCGTTCTTCTTGCCCGACCAGCCGCATTCGACAACGGTCAGGCACTCGTGACCTATAAGATGGGCAGTGAGCTTCCGCGGCAGGTTCTCATCGATGAGAATCTTCATCGCGGGCTGGTGAGGAGAGCCTTCGCTTCTTCCAAGGCCGCGATGGCCGCCTCGCGGGTCACCGAGGGGAAGTTGTCCAG
This sequence comes from uncultured Solibacteraceae bacterium, assembly GCA_964460395.1. Taxonomy (GTDB): domain Bacteria; phylum Acidobacteriota; class Terriglobia; order Bryobacterales; family Bryobacteraceae; genus CAYWQS01. Next base: position 3,073 of record CAYWQS010000089.1, read on the forward strand.
AAACTCATCCAGCGTGTCGCCGGCCTCGAGGTAGTCGATCAGCGTATCGACCGGCACGCGCGTCCCCCGGAAGCACGGCGTACCGCCCAAGATCTCTGGATCGCTCACGATGACGGATTCGCGTTCCATCGAGCACCTCTCAGTTCCCAGTCTACCAGCGCACCGCCTTAAGGCAGAGGTTTGAAAATCGGTCTATGGTGTTCGAACGGCACTCGAACCAGCGATGACGGCCCTAAGTTATTGATTCGCAGATGGTTTCTTTGCGAGGCCTGTCAAGCAGTATGTCAGGGGGGATTTGAGCCACACCCAAATTCCGTAACTTCCCTCCAGCCCGTTCTGCTTGACGCCATCGCCGTCTGCGCCGACGCGTTATCCCAAACATTCGCCAGTATTTGCGTTTCCGCGCGGTTCTCCGGTTGAAAATGCCTCCAGCCTGGCCACGCGCTCAACCGCCATGGTTCGGTTCGTC
>CAYWQS010000090.1:0-3513 GCA_964460395.1 uncultured Solibacteraceae bacterium
GCAGTTGGCACATTCGGAATAATCAGATCGACGACAGGAACGCCATCAGCTTGTCGTCGGCTTTGAATCGGCGGGCTTTCTGGTCTTTGGGTGCGATTCGCTCCAGGGCGCGTTCCTTGATCGCAAGATCCGCCTCTACGTACTTGTGTGTGGTCTCGATGCTTTCGTGTCCGAGCCAGAGAGCAATCACCGCCATGTCGATTCCGGCTTGCATGAGATGCATGGCCGTGGTGTGGCGGAGAACATGAGGCGTGACTCGTTTGGCGGCCAGTGTAGGGCATACTGGGGCCGCCCGTTTCACCGCCTGACTCAAGAGGTGGTGCACAGCGTCTGCCGAGAGCGGTGTTCCTCGTATGGTGGGAAAGGCGATATCCGGTGGACTGCTTTCCAGGCCGCGAAACCATTGCTGGAGGACACGACTTGTCTTCGTCCACAGCGGAACGTCTCTTTCTTTGCGTCCCTTGCCCTTCAGTTGCAGATACGTGGTCGGACCAAAAATTACGTGGTGCCGCCGGAGGGAAGTGATTTCAGAGAGGCGCGCGCCGCTGTTATACATGGTGAGCAGCAAGGCGTAATCCCGTCTGCCCAACCATTGGGATTGGTCCTGGGCGGCCAGCACAGCGTCCATCTCCTCGCGCGTCAGATAGCCCACCAGGCGCTTGTCTGTCCGCTTGATGGGAATGGCGAGCACACGCGTCACCACACCGACGCTGGCGGGATCGCGCAGGGCGACCACGCGGAAGAAGGATCGGATCGCGGCCAGCCGGGCGTTGCGCGACAGGACCGTGTTGTTCCTATGCTGCTCAAGGCTATCCAGAAACGCCAGGATGACGGGAGCATCCAGATCTTGCACGCACAGGCTCGATGGCGGTTTGCCGGTCTTGGCCTGGACAAACTGAAGCAGAAGACGGAACGCATCCCGGTAAGCGAGAACAGTCCGTGGACTGGCCTGCTTATGCGAGGACAAATGCTCGGTAAAGAAGAACTGCAACACGGGACCGAGAGATGCGGATGTGGTCATCACAGCACCTCCGTTCCGGCGTAGTTCGCGAAGCGTTGCGCGGCAGCGGTCAGCAGGGCTGGGGTTGCCGTCAAATACCAGTAGGTCTCGACAAGGTCGTGGTGGCCCAAGTAGACGGACAAATGAGGGAGCAGCGCCTTCACGTCGAGTCCCTGTTCCTGCCAGGCAAGCAGGCGCTGAACCGCAAAGGTGTGGCGTAGGCAGTGCAGTCCCGGATATCGTCCGCTCCCCGGATGCGGCTGGATTCCCAGATCGCGCACCAGTTCCTGAACGCACTTCCGGAGGCGATCGTAACGCGCCTGCCTGCCGTGTTCGGAGACGAAAAATGCTTCGCGCCCGTCATAGCCCAACCGGCAACGTTGATCGGCATACTCACGCAACTTGGCGGCGGTGGAGACGTGCAGCGGTACGATTCGGGACTTGCGGAATTTCGCCCCGCGGATCAGCAGCCGTGGCGGGTCCACATCCAGTTGCACATCGGCAACGGTCAGTTTCAGCGCTTCCTTCGAACGTAGTCCAGTGCTGGCCACGAGCCCAATCACGGTGGCGACCGTGTGGAGCCACAACGCGCTCTGCGAATGCAAGCGGGAGGCGCCTTCCAGCAACTGCTGGATCTCGGCCGGAGAAAACAGGTACGGCTTGTTCCGGCGCCCCCCGGCGAGCAGCCCGGCCTCCGGAACCTCGACATCGGGAGCGAACGCGCTCAGATACCGCAACAACCCGCGAGCCGTATTGAGACGCCCGGCACGGGCGGAGGCCCCACGACGAGGCGAGGAACACGCCCACTCGATGGCCAGTTGGGCCGTGATGCGCCCGTTGGCAGCGCTGGCCGTCAGGAATGCCACGAAGTCCCGCAACTGGGACTCCTCAAGTTTCATGGGAAAGCCCATTGCACGCCGTAACGACAAATAGGATTCCAACCGCGCAGTCAATTGCGATGGCGTCACTGCACACCTCCCGGCCACGGCAAGGCGATGCCGGCAAGGGACGGAACGTCGAGTTTGGCGTAGATGCCGGTTGTCTCGATGCTGCGGTGCCCGAGGATGTCGGCCACCTCCTTGAAAGGAACCCCTTGCCGGACCAGGTGCGTGGCGACGGTGTGGCGGAGGTGATGGGCTCCAACGCCGGGACCGGCAATGCCGGCCTGTTGCAGGACATGCTTAACGATGCGGGCGATCGAGCTCAAGGTCGTGTGGGGCGCGCAGGAACGCAGGAAGATCGTGCGGCAGGAACTCGGCGGCCGCTCCCGGCGGAGATAGGCAACCAGCGCGGCGCCCACGTCGTCAGGCAGAGGAAGAACACGCTCGTGGCGCGCTTTTCCCAAACGGATGTGAATCGTCCCTTCGGTCCAGTCGACATCCTCCAGTCGAAGCTGCCGCACCTCGCCGGACCGCATGCCGAGGCGCGCCAGCAGAAGCACGATCGCGCGATCGCGCAGGCTGATGGCGGCATGCGCCCGGCAAACTGCGAGCACGCCATCGAGTTGTTCCGGCGTGAAGTGCCTGGGCAAGGTTGCATGTTGCCAATCCCGCATGGCCGGAATCGCTTTGGCCAGATTGGGCGAGAGGCTGCCCTCCGTCGCCAAGAAGCGGATCATGGCGCGCATCGCTGTCATCGGTTGCCGACGACCCGGGCCGGGCTGCATCTTCTCCATCTCCGACTGGAGGAATGCCTGAATCTCGTCAGCGCCGAGGCTCGCCCAGGGTGGCAGTGCGCCTCCCGGGCGCAAGGCCAGGAAGCGTCGCGCGTATCGGACATAGTTGGAACGAGCTTTTGCACAGACGCCATGCACGCGAGCCAGATGTTCATCGAAGCGCTGAAGCCAGCAATCCGCCTCCGTGCGGGGTTCCGGTGCGTTCAGGATTCCCTGTTGTTGCAGAATCGGGACGATGCGAGTCATCCCGGACGCGACCAGGCGGCCTATGGAAGTACGGGAACGTTGCATCACAAACGTCCTAACGTGAGATTCATCGGCCTCAGCCAAGGGGACACCCTGCTGTTCGAGCCAACAGCCAAGGGAATCCACCCTGCGAATGGCACGCCGAATGATGCGGTGCTTGAACTGCTGCTCCTCCATCGCACGGATGAGGTGCGGCAGGTGCGGCGCCATCGGGCCATTGCGAAGGCGTGACAGAACGAGTTCATCGCGAAAGTAGTTTTCGAGCATTTCTCCAGTCAGCTCCTTTCTGCTGACAGGAGAAGGGTCTCAGGATTATTCCGAATGCGACAACAGCGGAAGGCTGCGCCGCTTGGACTCTCAGTGAGCGTTTGCCGGTGACCGCTGCTGTTGAGAAGGGCAAGGAATGGCAACTGATCGCGTGTTCTTGCAGGCTCCGTACGGCGGGGAGATTCGCGAAGTCGAAGCTACACCCGAGGTCCTGATCCCGCTTTTAGTCGCCGGCTGGCATCAAGTATCCGCTCCAGAGGGTCGTGAGCCCGTGGCCGCGATCGGAATAATCAAGGATGCGGAATAAAGCGGCTTATTCCGAATG
>CAYWQS010000091.1:0-3344 GCA_964460395.1 uncultured Solibacteraceae bacterium
GGAGCCAATCCTTTTCCCCGCAACGTTTTCCCCGCAGTTTGTTGACGGCTTCGCTCCGTCTTTAAGCGCCCGTTTGGCCGTGGTTTCGCGCGTTCCGGGTCTCTCCGTTTGTCTCCCGTTTCCCGGTTGGGGCGCCAACCCTGCGCCCGGAAACGCCCCTCCCAAGCCCTTTTCTCCCGTTCTCTGGCCCAAACCAGGAGTTGGTTAACACCATCGCGGGGGTTGTCCAACCCCAGGCCGGACGTTCCGAAATCGGAGAAGCCCGTTAACAGCGAGGAGAGCAAAGCGCCGCAAGAATCTGCCTGCCGAGCATCCACGTCAGAGAACTACCTGACTAATAGGGCAAACGTAGTGCGCTCTGAGCCGGTCGCTGTAAAACGTTGCGGGGTTGCACGCCGCAGCGAACGTTTGGTTCGTTACGTACAGGTTCATCGTTCCTCCATCCACGTCCACAACCATAGACCCGGCTTCGTTGTTCGTGATGTACGGCAGATTGCGGTAGCTCCAGGCTGAGTACGCCAGGTGCTCGCAGTTCGCATTCCCGAAAAAGGTCAGCTTCGGTTGCAGAACGTCCAAGAAATCGTAGCAGCGGTCGGACTTTCGTCCGTGGTGCGGCGCGATTAGCAGGTCAACACCCTGGATGCTGCCACGGTGGGCCTCGAGGATGTGCTCCCAGGTTGCGTCGTGTGAATCGCCGCCGAACACCACGCGGAATCCGCCAACCCGATACAGCAGCACGTAGGAGCAGTCATTGAAATCGTCGCAGTCGTTCGAGTCGGAGACGAGTTCCCTGGTTGGCGCGAGGATGCTGATCCCGTCGCCTCCAGGCTTGCCGTCCTGTCCAACGTTGTAAAACTGGCCGCGCGCCCCCGAGTACAGAACCAGGCGCTTCGGATCAGATTCAGGCCTGCCGTCGCGCAGTCCCTTGTAGAATTCCCAATCATCCGGATTGTAGGGCGATCCCTCTTCGAAATCCTTCTCGCACGTGTTGTCCGTGTCCCAGAAGTTCGTGGGATGGAATTCCCGGAAGAGCGCCACAATGCCGTCCATGTCGTCCATGTCGGGATGGGTCAGAATGAACCGGAACACAGACGATACGCCGTGCTCTTTCAGGTAGAGGATGGGGTTGACCGGGTGGCGCTTCTGCTGATAGTTACCTGACGGGCGCTGCCGCGCCGCCTTTTCCATCTGCTCAAGGAGCCGCGCCCCCGGCGTATCGGCGCTGGCATTGCAGACGTCGATGACGCTCACGTGCCCGGTGTTGTGCTGGATGATCGAGCAGTCGCCCCGCTTGACGTTCAGATAGTGGATGACGGCCATAATCGCACTTCTCGATTACATCGGCGGCGCGAGCTTGCTGGTGCGGACCACGTACGGCAGCCCGATCTGCTTGGTCACGGTGATGTGTCCGTCGCGCCTCGTGGTAAGGACCCGTCGGATCGAGCCATCCGACCATTGGAGCCCTTTCGCGCGGCACGAGTAAGTGTTTTCCTGGCTCGCATACTGCTTCGCCTCATCTGAGATCACGACGATGTCGGGCGAGCAGCACGCGAAGGCCTCCGCACAGAAGCCGCTCTCACGGCCGTGGTGGGACGCCACGAGAATCTGGGTACGCGCGAGGTCCACCCTGAACTCGGGACGCTTCAGCAACTCCAGCCAGCCGGGCCGCTCCAGATCACCGGGTACGAGGATGCCCATGCTGTCGTAGAAGAGGAACGTAGCCATGCTGAGGTTATTCGTGTCCGTGAATACCGGGTAGCTGTTGCAGTAGGTTCGGATCTGAACGCCGGCGAAGTCCAGCGGGGCCGCGCGGTCAGCAGTGTACGTGTTGTGCAGATAGAGTGCTGATTGCAGCCCCGGGCTAAGGGGGCGGCCCTCCAACTTGAGCCGGACCAGCGCAGCCGTCGGTATCGTCCGGTTGCGGTAAAGGGTTTGAACCGGCAAGATGGACAGCAAGTTGGGGAGATCGCTCACGTGGTCATGGTCGAAATTCGTGATCACGAGGGCATCGACGGCTGTGCAATCGGTCGCCGCCAGGTGCACCGATGGCCTGAAGCTGTCGCTGTGGCCGCAGTCGAACAAGACCAAGTTGCCGTTGTCCGCCGTCAGCAGGGCGCAGAAACCGTGGCCAACGTCAAAGACCTGAAACCTCATACGAGTCTTCCCTGCGGCTGCCGCGGCCGGTAGTGGTTGAACATCTCGTAGGAGTATTGGCGAAAGAACTTCAGGTAGCGGTAAAGGAGCAGCACGCTCACAACAAGGGCAGCCGAACCGTACGAGACCAACTCCGGCGACGGCGCGTAGCAGTGTCTGGTGAGCATCATTGCTCCTACGATGAGCAGTGTGAATGATAGGTTGCGGTTCAGGCCATACTGGTTCCGGAAGCTGTCGAGCCGCGCGAGGATCTTCTCGTCGCCCTTGATTTCGTTGGAATAGCGCACGTGCTGGAACAGGTCTTCGCCGAAGCCATGGACGCCCTCAGCCTTTAGCCGCTCGGTGATCTTGCTCCGCGCGTCAGGCGGGAGCGGCTTATAGTAGCCGGGGAACAGCAGCCCCCTCAGCGTCGGCTTCCGATCGCGGAAGAGGTTCACGCTCGGGCGCTTGAGAACCTTATCCACAAGGAGGTCTTCGAGGACGGCCTTCGCCGGGGTTGCGAGGACGTGCCCCACGATGTAGACCGCGAGCAGCAGGAACAGCCCGTCCACGGCGTTGATCTGTTGGCCGAGCACCTTCGGGAAGCCGAAGGTTGTCTGACACGCCGCGGTAAACAAGAAGCCGGAGGCGAGATAGCCGAAGAAATCGTAGGGTGCGAAGGGCAGCTTTTCCATCTCTTCGTCTACTCACTTCAGCACAATTCCGTGAGGGATGCCTGACCGTACAAACCTCAAGATTTGCCGGAGGTCGCCCGCCTGGGGAGAACTGCCTGTCCAAGCCGGACAATTCGAAGTCCAGCGGCGTACATAGTTAACGGACACGGCAGAACACCGTGTCGATCCCATCCACCAGACGGCGTTTCGACCGCGAAGCGGAGATCGTCGTGGGTGGTCTTCCGAAGGAGACCGCTCATGCGCGATCGCGATGCCGCGCTCGATCAAGCCATCCGCGAGGTCGCCGCCATCCTCAGCGATGCACTCGTGCGCCTGATCTTCCCCACTCCTCTCGAAGGGCAAGTTGACTTCCCGGAGACAGAGAGCCCTCATGTGACTGCTGGTTAACGCCATGAAGACTGAGAACGAGATTCGACAGGAGATCGAGGCCCTCCGCAGCCTGACCACAGCACAGCTCAAGCAGAAGTACCGCGAGGTCTTCGGCGAGGAGTCCCGATCCAATCACAAGCAGTTCCT
>CAYWQS010000092.1:0-3245 GCA_964460395.1 uncultured Solibacteraceae bacterium
CGCTGGACGGTGGCGGCGCCGATGCCTTCGCGGCGTCCCAGAAGGCTGCGGTTGACGCCGTCCAGGTGCAAGCGGAAGATCTGGCGCTGGAAGGCCTCGCTGGCGCGCTGCCAGGGCTGGATGCCGGGGAAGCGCTGGCGGAAGCCCCGGCCACACTCCCCGCACTGGAATTTGCGGGCTTCCAGCTCGATGACGACAGGCCGCAGCCCCCAATCCTCATGGCGCAGGGTGCGGTCGCAGCGGCCCTTGCTGCGCAACCGGATGCCGCCACAGTGGGGGCAGGCTACGGGTCCGGCATGCCGGACCCGTAGCCTCACCTCCCCAGAGACGCGTTCCATCCCGGTAATCTGGTAACCGGGCAGACCCAAGATCAGCTCAGAGTTGATCAAAACGTTTCTCCCAAGATTGTTTTATCAATCCTGAGAACTCGGGCTGCCCCCGTTTTCGATCAAGAGCCAAATCTTTTCCCCGCAACGATTCCGGCCCGCCCGTTAACGCCTCTCTCCGTCCGTAACTCCGCAACTGGCCGTGTTTTCGGCACTTCCGCGTCTCTCCGTTTCGAGGCGATTCTTGCCTGAAGGGCCAGCCGTGCGCCCCAGCGCCGTTTGCCGGAGGCCGTTTCTCCCCGTCTCCGGCCCCAGACCAGGAGTTGGTTAACACCATCGCGAGGGTTGTCCAACCTCAAGCCGGACGTCTCGAAACCGCGCAGAATCAGTTGCGCAGACAGGCTGGCGTCCGCTGCGATGCAAAAGCGCCCGGGTGGTCCCGGCCCTGGAGCTGTCACATTGTTGTACTTTATTGTTTCGGAGAACCGAATCGTGGCCGGCCTAACGAACCTCGAAAAGCGGAAGTTTGAACGTCTGCTCGAAATGGGAGGCGGCTACGTACTTAACTTCTCAAACCGGACTTTCGCCGAATTCGTGACTGACACCGTTCACAAAGACATCTACGACTCGAAGTACGACGGGTATGGGAGTTCCAAGGCGAACAGGCTTCGTGCGTTTTGGCAAGCGGAGCCAAATTGTGTAGTTGGAGAGCTCATGGGTGCGCTCATCGACCACCAGAAGGACGTCGAGGACGAAAACCAACGATCAGGGAGCTCCTACTTGAACAAGACCACAGAGCAGTTGCGGCAAACGGACGAGCTCCGGGCACAATGCCGGAACATTGTGGCCAGGCTTTTGCAGGACCAACCCGTCCCTGAGCTAGAGGCGCTCACCGCGATCTCCAATGAGCCAGACTTCGAGGTAGTCGCGCGCGCCGTCCGAGATGCAATCGAGAAGAACGAACCTGAAAGCGGCCTGGACCGGCTCCACACGTTTGTCATCAAGTACGTCCGCACGCTTTGCACAGCGCATGGCTTGACCGTCACGCGTGACAAGCCCTTACACAGCTTGTTCGGGGAGTACGTAAAGAGCATCGAGAAGGGTGGGGTGATCGAATCGGAAATGACCCTCCGAATTCTGAAATCCACCATCTCGACCCTTGATGCCTTCAACGACGTTCGCAACAACCGGAGTCTCGCCCATGACAACCCGGTCTTGAACTACGATGAGGCGCTACTGATCTTTAATCATGTGGCGAGTTCGATCCGGTTCCTGAATAGCCTCCAAAACAAGAATCGGGCGCAGAAAGAAGCGTCCACGCCTGCCATCGACGATGATGTTCCCTTCTAGCCAGCCAAGTTGCAGCCCACCAGTGCGCTCCACGAAATCGCTGCGACACCTTCAGAAAAGGCGGCCCAAGCCGGACAACGGCGACTCTCACGGCGAATGTAGTTAACGGACGCGGCAACACGCCGTGTCGATACCATCCACCAGACGGCGTTTCGACCGCGCAGCGGAGATCGTCGTGGGTGGTCATTTCTGAACCGCGCAGCTTGCCTTCGGGCTGCGCGGGCAAGGAGACCGCTCATGCGCGATCGCGATGCCGCTCTCGATCAAGCCATCCGCGAGGTCGCAGCCATTCTGGGCGATGCGCTTGTCCGCCTGGTCTTCCCCGATCCTCGCGCCGGGCAAGTTGACTTCCCGGAGACAGAGAGCCCTCATGGGACTGCTGGTTAACGACCATGAAGACTGAAAACGAGATCCGACAGGAGATCGAGGGCCTCCGCAGCCTGACCACGGCGCAGCTCAAGCAGAAGTACCGCGAGGTCTTCGGCGAGGAGTCCCGGTCCAATCACAAGCAGTTCCTGTTCCGCCGCATCGCCTGGCGCATCCAAGCGAACGCGTGGAGCGGCCTGTCCGAGCGCGCCCGCCAACGCGCGCTCGAGATTGCAGACGACGCCGATCTCCGCATCCGTGCCCCCAAGAACTTCCTGCGCGAGGCCATCGATGACGGCCGGACCATGGAAACGCGCCTGAAGCCGTCGCTCGACCCGCGGCTGCCGATGCCTGGCACGCCACTCATCCGCCACTATCAGGGCAAGGACATCATCGTCCACGTCCGGCCTGATGACGGGTTCGAGTGCAACGGCAGAATCTACACGTCCCTGAGCCGCGCGGTGACCGAGGCGACGGGCACGCGCTGGAACGGTTTTGCCTTTTTCAACCTTGACCACCGTCCGGGAGTGAAGCATGGCGAACGGGAATAACTCGAACGGCGCGCCCAAGCCGGTCCGCTGCGCCATCTATACCAGGAAGTCCACCGACGAGGGGCTGAACCAGGACTTCAACTCGCTCGACGCGCAGAGGGACGCGGGCGAAGCCTACATCCGCAGCCAGGCTGGCGAGGGCTGGACGCTAGTGCCCGTGCAGTACGACGACGGCGGCTACACCGGGGCCAACATGGACCGTCCGGCACTGCGCCGCCTGCTCGCGGACATCCAGGCCAGGAAGGTCGATTGCGTCGTGGTCTACAAGGTGGACCGGCTCAGCCGCTCGATCCGCGACTTCGCCAAGATCATGGAGATCCTGGAGAAGCACGGCGCGACGTTCGTCTCGGTCACCCAGCAGTTCAACACGACCACCTCCCTCGGACGCCTGACGCTGAACATCCTGCTTTCCTTCGCGCAATTCGAACGGGAGATCATCTCCGAACGCACGCGCGACAAGCAGATCCTGGCGCGCAAGCGCGGCAAGTGGACCGGCGGCCATGTGCCGTTGGGCTACGACCTCGTGGACGGCTGCCTGGCCATCAACGAGGAAGAGGCTGCCCGCGTGCGCCAGATCTTCGAGTGGTACCTGGAAGGTCACTCCGTCCATGGCATCGTGGCGAAATGCGAGGGCCTCGGTTGGCGCAACAAG
>CAYWQS010000093.1:0-2786 GCA_964460395.1 uncultured Solibacteraceae bacterium
GGCTGGCGCCGGGATTGCTGGGGCGACATGGGCGGCCGGGGCAAGGGCATGATGCACATGCTCGACCTGTACCCGCAGCAGGTGGTGCGCACCGGTATCCAGGACGCCTGGCAGCGCTACCCGGTGTCGCTGGAAACCTGCGGCACGCCCGGAAGCTGGAAAAAGTGGGGCGGCGGCTACAGCGACGCCCAGCTCCAGGAGATCTTCGACCAGGCGCTGCGGTGGCACGCCTCCTCCATCAACATCAAATCGACGCCGATCCCGAAGGACTGGCAGCCGGCGTGGGACGAATTCCAGAAGCGCGTCGGCTACCGCTTCGTGCTGCGGCGCCTCGAGTATCCCAGGTCCGTCAGGGCCGGCGCGATGATGACGATCTCGTCCTGGTGGGTGAACAAGGGCGTTGCGCCTCCGTACGGCGATTTCATCCTCGCTCTCCAGATCGGAGGCGCGGTCGCCCGGACACCGGCCGATTTGCGCAAGTGGCTTCCGGGCGACCAGGTTTTCGATGGCGGCGTATACGTCCCCGACTCGCTGAAGCCAGGGACCCATCCGCTTCGCATCGCCATCCTCGACGCGCGCACCGGCCAGCCCGCCGTCAAGCTGGCGATTCAAGGCCTCCAGCCGGATGGATGGTATGAACTTGGAACGATTCAGATCCACTAGCGGGAGTTTACTGCCGGCGGTAAAGGTAAGGCCGTAAGGATCTGTGCCGTGAAGCGTTTACAGGTTACGGTCGGTATTACCCACGTTGGGTAATATGCAGTTGATCCAATCCCAGTGTTTTGGCCAGGGCTTGCTGGGTGAGGGTCTGTTTGGACAGGACCGTTGCCAGACGGTTGGGACCCTTCTCGCCTTGAGGTGGGTACAGCAGAACGAACTGTTGGATCTGGCGCAACTCTTCCAACAGTTGCTCCGTGGAGATTCCGTTCCAGGCGCCCTGCGCCTGTTTATGGAGGTGCTGCAGGAGCGAGATGCCGAGCATGCAATAGAAGGCGTGAATGCGAATCTTGCGGTCGGTCCAGTGATACATGGGTCCCCAGCCCAGCCAGTCTCCGTCTTTGAGGCCCCGAAAGACCTTCTCGATTTCTTGCTGGCCGGAATAGCCGATAGCTACTTGCTCGGCGCTCCAGTCCATCCGATTGGTGAGCAGCACGGTGCGACCCAGGCGATGATCCACCAGTCGCTGCCAGGCAGCGGTATCGAATTCAAATTGCAGACGCCATCGGCCATCCTGGGATTCTATCTGGTAACGGATCAGTTCCTCTAAGAACTGCCCGGATAGCCAACGCTGGATCTTGCCGCGAATCTGGTTTTCTTTCCAGCGAGCTTGTGGTTTGTTCAAATCCATGGAGAAGCGCCGCAGAGCTTGCAGCACCTTGCTGAGGCTGGTGGTCAGACTGTGCAACTGCTCGCCGGCAAACGAGGCGGAATACTTCAACACGCAGAGATATTCTTGTCCATGCACCAACAGTTTCTCGGCCGCCGCGCGCACACCGGGTTGTGCACTGCTGCAAAGCGGCAACTGTTCCACGGCGCGCTCGCGGAAGGCCGCCGGGGCTTGATTCCACGGCAAGGCGGAGATCCAGCCCACCCCCGCCTCCTGTAGCTCCACCGTATTGGCCAGGCCGGCGGAACCCTTGTCAAACACCAACGTGACGCTGCCGCGCGCGATCTGGCAGCGATCCAGCATGCCCAGCATGCGTGCCAGCGAGGTGGAGAATTCCTCGCCGTCGGCTACATTGCCGCGGTAAACGTGATGGCACAAGCTCAGGCCGTTTTCCCCGTCCAGAACATAACTGAGGCCCACCTGGCGCAGGTTGTGACGGCCCTGCTTGTTGTGCCCGCGTTGAGCCCAGTTCATTCCGTGTGTTGTTGCTGGCGATATAGGTGTAGAAGTTAGTCGTATCGTAGGCGAGCAGGCGACGGCTCACCATCTGCTTGCCTTTCCACAAATCCAGCAAACGCAGTTGGGCGCGATCCAGCGGGTCGTCATCGCCGGTGGCCAGCGGATCCAAATGCTCGGGCAGGATCTTTTCAAAAGCATCCCAGAAGGCCTGCGAGGTGAAACGCTCCGGGGGGATTCCCCAGACCGAATGCAAGATGGTTCTGGCGTACCAGTCGGCCACCTCGGTCTTCGGCCCCGGTTGACAGATGCGGTGAATGGCTGCCAGCAACAGGAAACGTGCCGGCGAAGGGCCGGACCGGGGCGCGGGCCAGAGCGCCTCCAACACACCAAAGAGACCGGTTCGCTCGGCGGCGAGCCACAGAGCACCGGGCAGCCCGAAATCGCGCGAGGCCGCAGACAGAGGGACGGGGGAAGTGCGGTCCTTGACGAGGGCGGCGACCTTCTCGGCGGTGCCAAGATAAGCCTGGTGGACGATCCGGGGCTTGCCCTCGACACGGGCGCTTTCGACGACGTAGTAGTAAAGCTGCTTGCCCTTCTTTTTAGCGACGAGGGAGGCCATATAGGGTAATACAAATATACGCCCATTCGCACGCCGAGTCAATATAGCTGTGCAACATTTTGTATAGAAATGTTCTATATAGGGTAATACAAAAACTGATCGAGGCGGGACGCGCTATTCGCCTGCCATGGAAGGAGTTCCGCGGAAAGACCGTCGGCCTAATGGCGGCTTATCAGTAAACTCCCGCTAGGCTTTCGAAACTTCAAACGTTTCGACGAGGTCGAGATCCCACTCGCCAATCCGGTCGTCTTCATCGGACCCAACAATTCGGGCAAGACTTCGGCGTTGCAGGCTATGGCTCTCTGGGAGTTAGGTCTACGG
>CAYWQS010000093.1:2807-3163 GCA_964460395.1 uncultured Solibacteraceae bacterium
GGAGCGAACGCGGCGCTCCGGAGAAACGTCCCGGCGTCGCCATCAACCGCAGGGATCTCCTGATGGTGCCGGCTCCGGCGGCAAATCTACTCTGGCGGGGATTGCACGTGCGGAACGTGCAGAGACTCGACGGCAAACAACAGACTCAGAATATACGCATCGAGGTGCTGGTTGAAGGCAACACGGCGGGGAAGGACTGGCGCTGTGGGCTCGAGTTCGACTTCGCCAACGATGAATCCTTTTTTTGCCGCCCGCTGCGGCTCGAAGACAGGAAAGACCCGCCCCGCATGCCTGTTCCCGAAGCGGCTTACGAGGTTCAGGTCGCCTATCTGCCGCCCATGTCCGGGCTGACATCG
>CAYWQS010000094.1:0-2772 GCA_964460395.1 uncultured Solibacteraceae bacterium
CGGGCGAAACTCGTTGATCGTTGGGGGCGCAGGCGTGGAAGCAGGGAGCGAGTCGGAGACCACGGGCTGAGGTCATCCCGCCGGGCGGCCCCGGCCTGATTCGAGCGCGCGGAGGTAGTTCCACGGCATCCAGTCGGCGGGGGCGGCGGCCAGTTCGCCGGCGTGTTTCTGTAACTCGGTGAGGTAGTGGAACGCATTGGCCTCATTGAGTTCGCAGGTGTGAATCAGGCTCATGAACAGATCGCCCACCCGGGCGCCGTTCTCAGTCCGGTAGAAATAAGATGCCTTACGGTGCAGGATCGCCTTCTTCAGGGCGCGCTCGCAGAGGTTGTTGTCCAGCGGGGCCCCGGGCACGCGCAGGAACAAGGTCAGCTCGTTCCAGTGCTTTTGCATGTAGGCGATGGCCTCGCCCAGGCCGCTGTTGGGCTCGACCTGGCGCTGCTCCAGCTGCGCTGCCATCCAGGCCTGAAGCCGGGCCATCCTGGGGCCGCTCTGCTGCTGATGAAAGCCCAGACGCTCTTGGGGAGACATCCCCTGTTCCCTGGCCAGCGCGTCGTTCCCGTAGACGTCCCGGAGAATCTCCAGAACCAGCAGGCATTCGTCGGGAAAGTTCCCGGCGACGTCCACAAAATGTCGCCGGCCATGGGCCAGGCAATTCGCCAGGATCGTTTTGAACTCCGCGGGAGGGCATCGCACATCTGGATCGGCGGCGCCAGTTCAGCCGAGCGCTGCCGCAGCAGGTCCAGCAGGTTCTCCCCCGCGTGCTTGTGCCCGGTGAAGAACAAGGCGATGGTGTGGCTGGCGGCCTTGGCGACGATGCCCGAGGTAAAGACGCCGGTGCGGCTGGATGGCGGCTCCGTGTCCGCCGCGGTCGCCGCCGTCGCGGGCTTGGTCATGGTGGGCGTTGTCGCAGCAGCGGGCTCTGCCGTGGCCGGCGTCGGCACCGCGGGCTCCGCCGCGGCGGCCGCCGGGTCTGGCGTGCATCTGGCCGCCCCCAAGCTCAGCACCTTCATCGTCGTGTCGTCGTTGTGCAACACCTCGCCCTGGGCCGCCAGGCGAATCATCTCCTGCATCGCCGGGGTCAGGAAACCGGCCGTCTCTTCCACGATCTCCCACTGCGTGGCGGCCGGCAGGGGAATGCCCAGGTTCGCCTGCAATCCCTCCAGACGATGGAACGGCAGACCGGTGCCATACTTGAGCAGCGCGATCATGGCCGCCGATTCGGCGTCGAACTTCTTTTCCCCAACGCCCTCGGGCGCCACCGCCGAGAACACCTCTCCGCACAGGCTGCAGCGCAGCTTCTCCAGTTCATACACCGTCCCGCCGATCGGGGCCTGGCCCGTGAGCCGCACGATCCGGCCCGGCTCGCAACTGGCGTAGACCGTGCCCTTGGCACAACTCGGGCAGGGGTCTCCGGCATGCAGGGTGGTCAGTGGCACCCGGACTTTTCTGGCACCGGTATAGTCCTCCGCGCCGTTGCGGCCGTGTCCCTTGGGTTTCTTTCCCGGCGCTGCCTTCTCTTCCGCCACGCCGTCCGCCGGCTCTTTGCCAACGCGGTCCAGGATCTTCTCGAGCACCTTCGCCGTCGTCTCCGTGGCCGCTCCGAAGAGCATCTGCCGCAGCCGCTGGATCGACACGCCCTTCTTTTCCAGTTCGCGCGTGAGCAGTTGCAGCGTCTGCATGGCCCCCTGCAACGCATCGAACTCGGTGACGCTCAGGGCCGGCCGGGCGTGCTCCAGGATCGTTTGCAGCTCCTGGATCGAAACCTCGATCCGTGGCGGGGGCTTCATGTCCTCTTTATCGGACCGGACGGTGCAAACGCATCAACCGGACCAGAGAACTTGTGGGCAGGCACGTTTGCGGCCTTTCTGCAAGTCTTTCCGCCGTCACTGGCGACCATCCACCCGCCGCCACACCGCGGCCCCTTGCGCCGCCGCTGGATTGCCGCCGCTGAGCAGCACCGGAAGCTGGTGTGCCTCCAGGGTCTCCGTCGTGGATTTGGCACCGCCCGGCCACCAGCGGAAATGTCCTTTGGACAAACGTTTTTGGCACAGCCAGAATCCCTGGCCGTCGTAGACCAGGATCTTGATGGCCTTGGCCCGGCGGTTGCGGAACACGAACACCCAGCCGCTGAAGGGATCCTGGTGAAAGACTTCCCGGCAGGCCCGGGCCAGGCCGTCGATCCCCCGGCGGAAATCCGCCGGCTCCACGGCCACCAGGATCCGCATGTGTGGCGTGACCTGGATCATGGTCGGCTCTCCCGAAACACACGCGCCAGAGCGGCGATCTCCGGGAGATTCCCGCCGTGCAGATGGATGCGCAACTTAGCGCCGCTGGGATCCTCGATCTCGATCAGGCACTCGGGCCGCGAGGCCGCCAGCCCGCCGGGCGGGAACTCCACGAACTCGGGGAGTCGCTCAGCGGATCGAGCCGCGGCGGTGACGTGTTTCTTCAGCGAGTAGTAATCCAGCCGCAGCGCCCGCGCGGTGCGGTTGATGCCATGCGAGCGTGCCAGCTCCGCGGCTTGGCGCCAGAGCTGCTCGGAAATCCGTGTGCGAGGCCGGTGCTGTTGACGCCACCGCTTGAGCTGGCGTTGCACGCGGGAACACGCGGCGGGGAAGTCGCAGTGTGTCGAGTCGTCCATCGGCCGTCCTCCAGACAGAAGGTCTCGCCGGTGACGGCCCGACTACACATCGGGCCGCCTTCACGGCCACGGCTGACCATAACAGGGACGGGCAGGCAGGTCAGGCAGGCTTGCCGAAAGGACACGAT
>CAYWQS010000095.1:0-2719 GCA_964460395.1 uncultured Solibacteraceae bacterium
GCGCAGGGAGCGGCCGAAACCCCGATTCCAAACTCCGGCCTGCATGGCGCGCGACATTCACCCCCACGCCAGATTGGGTTTGTGCAGCAGGTAGCTTATCCCTTTGCTGCCCTCCTGTCAAGGGGATACCGTTCTGTACTGTAATCCCTCAGTCTCGGGGACGGGCCTGAAGATTTCGCTGGACTTTTGCAGGCTTTTCCGGTACTCTACTCTGGGAGCCGCCAAGAACGAGCGTGAGCCAGCCAAACCTGGTGCCGTTGACCTTCGGAGGTCGGGATTTCTCCCCCGCTGAGCTGAATCTCATTCGGGAAGTGGTTTCCGGATTCGGCGGTCTGGGCATCACCGAGATGGCCCGCACGCTGTGTGAGCTTCTGGGATGGAAGCGACCCAGCGGAGGGCTGAAGCATCTGGAGTGTCGGCGGTTGCTGGAGCATCTGGCCGAAGGCGGTCTGCTGCGGTTGCCGGAGCGGCTGGGACCGGGAGCCCCTGGAGGGCGGCGGACCGCCCGGAGCCCGCGCGGCGAACCCCAACCGGAGATCTCCGGCTCAGTCCGAGAACTGGAACCCCTCCGGTTGGAGGTGGTCCGCAGCGGAAAGGCGGACCCCCGCGGGGATCACGCCCTGTTCAAGGAGTTGCTGGACCGCTACCACTATCTGGGCTATCGGGTGCCCTTCGGCGCCAGCCTGCGCTATCTGGTACGCAGCCAGCAGGCGCCCGACCAGATACTGGCCTGCCTGCTGTGGTCTTCGCCGGCCTGGAGAATGGCGGCCCGCGATGCTTGGATCGGCTGGAACGATCAGCAGCGCAGGCGCAATCTCCAGTTCATCGTCAACAACAGCCGTTTCCTAATCTTGCCCTGGGTGCGGGTCAAAGGACTGGCCAGCAAGACCCTGGCGCGCTGTGCACGGCAGCTTCCCGAAGACTGGGAGCAACTCTACGGCTACCGGCCGCTGCTGCTGGAAACGCTGGTGGATGGCGCGCGTTTTTCAGGCGCCTGTTACCGGGCGGCGAACTGGATTTGGTTGGGACAGACCGCCGGACGCGGCCGTATGGACCGGCGGCACCAGGCGCACGGGCGGGCGGTGAAAGAGCTCTACGTGTATCCGCTGTGCCGGAACGTTGGGCAGCGTTTGCGCAGCGCAGGGGCGCCGGTCTGGCGGGAACCGGAAGAAGAGGCGGGCCAGCCGTGAGGGTGAATCTGAACTTCTGCGAAAGTTGCCTGGAGAAACAGCGCACCATCGACCGGCTGAAGCAGGAGATCGAAAGCCTACGCGAGAAGGTGCGCCGGCTGGAGCGTAAGGCCGAGCAAGGGCCGTTCGGTTCTTCCACGCCGTCGGCGAAGATTCCGGTGAAGGCCAACACGGCCGAGGGGCGCCGCAGCAAGCCCGGTGGGGCCCGGCCAGGGCACACCGGTCACGGGCGAAAGGCGGTCGAGGACAACGACGCCGTGCGGGTCGAAAGCATCTCCGTGGGGCCGGCGTGCCCGCACTGTGGCGCCGCGTTGGAGCACAAGGAGTACCGCGACCGCTCGGTCATCGACAGCCAGCCGCTGCGCGCCGAACCGATTCTCTATCAGTTGGAGCGTGCGCGCTGCCCGCGTTGCGGCAAGACGGTGCAGGCGCGCGCCCCGGAGGTGTTGCCCAAGAGTCTGTACGGCAATCAACTGGTCACCCAGGTGGTGTTCCTGCATTACCGCCAGGGGATTCCGGTAGGGCGGTTGTGCGATCAACTGGGTGTCGGCCTGGGTGCGGTGTTCGAGATCCTGCACCGCACGGCGGCGCTGTTCCGGGGCGTGATTCCGAAGTTGATCGAGGAGTACCGGCAAGCTCCGGTGCGGCACGCCGACGAGACGAGCTGGCGCACGGATGGCCGCTCGGGCTACGCCTGGCTGTTTGCCAGCGCGACCGTGAGCCTGTTTCTGTTCCGCGGGACGCGTTCGGCGCAAGTGCCCAAGGAGGTGCTGGGTACGCAAGCCTTGAGTGGCGTCCTGGTGGTGGACCGCTACAACGCTTACAACCAATCTCCCTGCCCACTGCAATACTGTTACGCGCATCTGATGCGGGACGTGGAGGACTTGGCCAAGGAGTTCCCCGGCGAGGCCGAGGTGACGACGTTCACCTCCACGTTGATTCCGCTGCTGGCCGAGGCCATGCACTTGGGTGGACGGCTGCTGCCGGACCCCGTGTATTACGATCAAGCGCGCCAGATTCAGCAGCAGATCGTGGGTCTGGTGGAGCAACCCGCCCAACACTTGGGGGTCCGTCAGGTGCAGGGCATCTTCCGCGACCACGCCCATCGTCTGTACCACTGGGTGGAAAACCGAGCGGTGCCGGCCGACAACAACCGGGCGGAGCGTGAACTGCGCCCGACGGTGATCGCCCGCAAGGTGAGCTTCGGGTCGCAATCCGATGCCGGCGCGAAAACCCGCGAAGTGCTCATGAGCGTGGTCCACACGCTGGCCAAGCGGGTCCCGGACCCGGAATCCCGCTTCAAGTCGGTGCTCGACCAACTGGCGGCCGACCCCAGCAAAAACCCCGTGGCCCTGCTGTTCGACAGCAGTTGAGCCGTATCCCGCCGTCCAAGCCGGCACCCTTGAGCGGCACCCTGCGCCGCTGCCGCACCAGTGCACTCAACCTCAAGCCCGTCCCCAAGACTGAGGGATTACTCCAGGACCTGGGTGTCCGTTGACACGGGTTCGGTTTAGTGTAGAATAGCAGCC
>CAYWQS010000096.1:0-2666 GCA_964460395.1 uncultured Solibacteraceae bacterium
GCATCCCCGGGTTGCGCGGCTACGGGCGGATGCTGGGCGACCGCTGAACGGCTAGACTAACACTGTTGTGAAGCGCCGAACCTTCCTCACCTGGGCCGCGGCCGCGCCTTTTCTGCGCGCCGCCAACCGGATCACGATCGAACGCATCAGTCTGCTGACGGACGAGGCGGCCCGTTCGCCGCAAGAGGCCATCGATTTCGCCCGGCATTACGGTCTGCAGTGGGTGGAAGTGCGGTCCGCCCCGGGGTCGCGCGAGCCGTACTGGAGCATGGACGAGGCGCGGCTGCGCGCGGTGCGCCGCGAGTTCGACGAAGCCGGGCTGCGAGTTAGCTTTCTGAACACTTCGATGCTGAAGTACGCGCTGCCGGGGGCGCCGCCGCCGCGGCGTCCGAACGTGACGGAGGAGCAATGGAAGGTCCGCCTGGAGCGGGAGGCGGGGCGATTTGAGAAGCGGATGGAAGAGCTCGAGTTGTCGATGCGGGCGGCGCGCATCCTGGGCGTGAATCAGATCCGGGTCTTTACGTTCACGCGCGTGGAGGAGCCGGCCGCCTTGTTTCCCCGCCTGGCGGAGATTCTGGAACCCATGGCGAACCGTGCTCGCGAAGAGGGCATGCGGTTGCTAATTGAGAACGAGGCTTCGTGCAACGTGGCGCGCACGGCGGAACTGGCCGAGTTCTGCAAACTCATGCCGCACCCGCAGATTGGCATCAACTGGGATCCCGTGAACGCCATGCACCGGGAGGAACCGGACCAGTTTCCGCAGGCCTATGCTCTTATGCC
The DNA here is from genome assembly GCA_964460395.1 of uncultured Solibacteraceae bacterium. Taxonomy (GTDB): domain Bacteria; phylum Acidobacteriota; class Terriglobia; order Bryobacterales; family Bryobacteraceae; genus CAYWQS01. The sequence goes on from CAYWQS010000096.1 coordinate 781, forward strand.
GAAACAGCGGTTGGGCAATGTGCAGATGAAGGCCGAGGCGCTGGTCATCGGGAAGGTGCTGCTGGATTGGGGCGCGATTTTCCGGCAGCTCGAGAAGGACGGCTACGCGGGGTGCGTGGGGCTGGAGACGCACGTGTTCGACGGTACGCTCATCGAAAAGGCGCACCTCTCGATGAAAAAGATCCAGGAGTTGACGGGGGCGGCGGCATGAAACCTCGTGTGGCGGTACCGCCGCTGGTGCAATACGCGCTGCTGGGGCTCGTGGGGCTGGCGCTGGTGGTGGGCGTGGTCCTGTGGCTGAACCTGGGTTCGCACGTCCGGCTGGAGGGTAAGATCCTCAAGGTACGCTTGGTTGCGACAGGCGAGGACACATCGGTCGCGGTGGTGGAGTTCCGCGTGAACAACCCGGCCAAGGTTGCGTTCGTGGTGCGCGATGTGCGGATGGTGTTGACCGATGCGGAGGGGACGCGCGTGGAAGCAATGATGGTGTCGCAGCCGGACCTGGACCGCGTGCTGGGTTACTATCCGGCGGAGGGGCCTCGATACAACGAGGTGCTGCGCGCCCGTTCGAAGATCGCGGCGGGCAAGCAGGGAGATGACTGGTGCGCCGCGGGCGCCTACGGCTTGCCGGCAGGCAAGCTGGCCGGCCGCCGCAACCTCGAACTGGAGATCGAGGACGTCGACGGCGCGGTGATACGCATTCCGGAAAAACCGGCCCAGAAGTAGCCGAGCGCGTTCATAAAGGCTTCGGCGGCGCCGGGTTTCAGTTCGAGGCTGCGGCCACATTGCGGGACTGCGTCCGTCTCGCGGCCGCCTGCAAACATGAGGAACGCCAGCGGCCAGTTGCAGGCGACGTTGAGCGGATCGGCTTCTAGGGTGCTGACGAATTCCGCGAGGCCATGAGCTTGGCCATCACTATGACACGGCCATTAAGGGCGATGATTGCAAAGAGGCACTTGTTCAACATTCAGGCTATTCGCGCAAGCGCTTCCCGTCTGAAGTTCTGGGATGGAAGACTCCATAAAGATGGCCTGCTACGGGTTAATGATGTCCTTGCAGGCACTGGCTTCTCCATGGTAGCAACAGGGGCTAACCATCGATTACACGACATTTATTTTGGCGTCGCGCAAGCTTATGTCGTGACAGATGGATTGCTTCGGATTACTAACCAAGTTGTTCTGCGGGCCAACTTTTTCAGCCTGCCCTGGAAAGTCACTGGAACGCCGGGTCCTGATGATGAGAGTTGGGGACAAAACATCACGCTCGTCCACGAATTGCTTCATTACTATCACGGGCTTGGTGATGTAGATCTCGCAGGTTTTCTTGGCATCCCGGCGCGTTTCGGACCAATGGTTGATAGGCTTGGAGCCAGCAGCGCAATCAGCCGCTGGCTCCAAGCCGGTTGCCCGAAGGAGTAGGCATGAGAGGACTAGTCCTTGCTTCCCTTCTTCTCGCTTGCTCCTGCCGCTCCACGATTCACTTTCAATCCTGTAGAGAGTCGGAGGTTGGAGCGATCTGCTGGTATGTGAGTGAACAATCGTGGGTGAGCCTGGAGCGAATGGAGGTTGCCTTGCGCGGCGTACATCAGCTGGTTCAGGGAGGACGCGACGACGTTTATATATCCGTTTCACGTGTGTTTTCAACACCAGAGGCACTATCTCTATACACTTCCGGGTTCACTGACGTTGAAGATTATGACGCTTACGAGAAACTTTACGTCAGACGCAAACTTAACATTCGGTTCACTGGAGTAGAAATCATCGAATTCCGCTCGGGCAAACTGATTCGAACGCGGCAGACGCCCAAGCAGTTCGGTTGTCGTTCGGAGGGGAGCCCGCGGGACCTCTGCAAGATCGGGGAGGCTCAAGGTTGCGCGCTGCATTCCG
>CAYWQS010000097.1:0-2439 GCA_964460395.1 uncultured Solibacteraceae bacterium
GGTCTGGTGGTTTACGAGATGAAGAAGCACCCGCCAGAGGGAGTATTTCCAGGTCTCGCCTCTAACTTGAGAGTACCGAGTTCCAGCCCGTCAGTCAGCCGTCAGTCAGCCTTAGTAGGTTCCGCGATTCATATGGTGGCGTGATTGCGCTTCCATGCGCTCAAGGGGTTGCACCGCAGCAGTTCTTGAACTTCTTGCCACTCCGGCATGGGCAATAGTCATTGCGGCCGGTCCTGGGCGCCGCGCGAGGGGCCGGGGGCGCCCCGACAGGGCCGTGCAGGAGAAGATCGATGTCCGAGAGATCTTCGGGTTGGTCCGGTTCAATACCGACGATTACTTTCCAGCGGTGTCTTTCACAAAGCGCGACGATCTCTTCGCCTTTGGGCATCGTCCGCACGCGAACTACCGCAGGCCGTTTATCGGATCCCAACTTCGCCATTCGGGATTCTCCTTGCGAGCATCGAATCCAGCCTATCGGCCTGCCCTCGGTTCCGCAACCTGCATGGTCAGCCGTGAGTGCTCGATACTCAGGTCGATCCACTGCTCGATCAGACTCTTGAACCGCTTGTGACTCGCGATCTGGCGGCGAAGATCCTTCACCCATTCCCGGCGGACGTACTCGGTGCGGCTCTTCATCCGGCGCGTATAGCTGATCTGCCAATAGGCGCCGGCGTGGTGTTGGGGATCCTTGTACTGGCGGGTCAGCGAGCCCGGGCGCATCGGACCGATCTCCAATAGCGCTGTCTTGATCCGGTCAATCCTCCGCTCAATCTGCTGAATCCGTTTCTGGCTCATGAGGTCTCCTTTTGCGTTGCTAGTATAGCATATATATGCTATACTATGCCACGACAATCGTCAAGCTCCGAATGCCGAAGCATCGCACCACCCGGCCAGGAGGCCGCTCATGCTCTGGAGTCACTGGTGGAATTTGGTGTGCGGTTTGCGGTCCGCCTGCGCCCGGACCCGTACCTTCCTCTGGATGGCGCTCTGCCTGGCGGGTTTCACCGTTCGCAAGGATCTGCTGGGCGTCACCAGTATCGTGCGCGCCCTGGGATTGGAGCCGGCCTGCTACGACCGACTCCTGGACTTCTTCCATACCCAAGCCCTGGATTTGACCAAGCTCACCCTTGCCTGGTGCGCTCTGGTCTTCCGCGCCCACCCCGGCATCCTACGCGTCAACGGCCGGCCCGTCCTCGTCGGTGACGGCATCAAGGTCGCCAAGGCCGGACGCAAGATGCCCGGAGTCAAAAAACTCCATCAAGAATCGGACTCAAACAACAAGCCGGAGTACATCTTCGGCCACTCCTGCCAGGCGGTCGCCGTGCTCACCCAAGCCTTGTCCAGCGTATTCGCCTTGCCTTTGGCTTGTCGCATCCACGAAGGTACGGTCTTTTCCAACCGCGACCACCGAACGCTCCTGGACAAGATGATCCTGCTGCTCGACTCGCTGGCTACAAAGGAGCCCTGCTACTTCGTGGCCGACGCCTACTATGCCGCCGGCAACATCGTTCGCGGACTGCTGGCCCACGGCAACCACCTGGTCACGCGGGTCAAGAGCAACAGCGTGGCTTTCTTCCCGGCCGCACCCCCGCCCTCGCACCGGCCGCGGGGCCGCGGTCGGCCCGCAAAGTACGGCAAGAAGATCAAGGTCGCCGCGCTGCTGAACCAGACCGCCCAACTCCAGGAGGCGCCCAGCCCCGTCTATGGTGAGAAGGGGGTGATCCTCAGGTTCCGGGCCGCCGACCTATTGTGGCGCCCGGTCGGCATCCTCGTCCGCTTCGTCGTGGTACTCCATCCGCAGCGCGGCGCCATCCTGCTGATGTGCACCGACCTCACCCTGTCCCCACTGGACATCATCCGCATCTATGGCCTGCGATTCAAAATCGAAGTGTCTTTCAAGCAGGCCCTTCGCGTCATCGGCGCGTATGCCTATCACTTTTGGATGGCGGCCATGACACCTCTCAGACGCGTCAGCGGCAACCAGTACCTGCACCGCAAGTCCAATGACTACCGCAATGCCGTCCGCCGAAAGATCGCGGCCTATCATCGCCACATCCAACTCGGACTCATCGCCCAGGGCCTGCTTCAGATCCTCTCTGCGATCAAGCCCAACCTTGTCTGGCAATCATTCGGCTCCTGGATTCGTACCATTCGGCCAGGACTGGCCCCTTCTGAACAGGTCGTCGCCATAGCCCTCCGCGACACCCTTCCGGAATTTCTCGCAACTGCCGCAAAAACCGTAATCCTTGTGAAATTCCTCCGCTGCCGCCTTGACCTCTCCAGAGCCGAAGGAACCAGTTTGGCGGCATGAGAGGACGGTCCTCACAAATCGGTACTCTCAAGCGAGATACACCATGGCGGAAATGGCAGCGCCGGAGAGATAGGTGATGGCCCTGTCGCCGATTTGCTCTACTTTCTTCGGATCGAGTGCGCCTTCTG
>CAYWQS010000098.1:0-2371 GCA_964460395.1 uncultured Solibacteraceae bacterium
TGGATGGCTTCCCGTTGGTCGCCCAGAAACTCCGCTTCGATCTTCTCCAGACCGATCTGTCGGGCGATATCCAGCAGTTCCTCGACCATGGCCCGTCCCAGACCTCGCCCTCGGTATTCCGGGTGAACGAGGATACTCACCCGCCCGATATGCCGTTTCCACCCGCCCAACTGTTGGTGCAAGGACGCGTCAGCGATGATCTTCCGCCCGTCGAATGCGAGCAACGGCAGAATCCGTCCCAGGTCAATGTTTTTGCACCATGCCTTGATCACTTTTGGGTCGGAGACACGGTGCTTAATAAACAGTTTTTCGTGCTCCGGGATCGCCTGGAAAAACTGGTGGAAGATCTTCTCATCGCCACTCTCCAGCGGACGCAGCGTGCACTTAAAGCCCTTCTTGACCGCGATTCTCTTGGGGTAAGATTCCAGGACGGTGTCTAACATAACGTCTTAATAGCCTGTTTTGAAATAGCTTATACCAGGTTCATGACCCGGACAAGCGTCAAAGTGAACTTTCCTCCCCAGAGGGCGCATGACAAAATTCTTCGAGACTGGGAAAAGGCTTGTTTTTTTGGCTCTATGTGACTATGATACTAGTCACATTATGACAACCCCCACCAAACAACAGTTGCTGCAACAAATCGCCGCCATTCCGGCCATGGAACGGGGCACCCTTTCCACCTACTCCTTTCCCGACCGGCCAGGCCGCACCGGCCCCTACCACAAGCTGCAGTGCTGGCAGGACGGCCAGAATCATACCCGGTACATTCCCGCGGCCGACCTGCCCGCGGTCGAGGCCGCCGTGGCCGGCTATGCGCAGTTCGAACAACTGACACGTCAATACGCCGACTTGGTGATTGCCGAAACCCGCCAACGGCTGGCCGGGGCAAAAAAAAAGCCCTCGACCAGGCGGTGATCCTGGCCCAAGACGAGGAGCTCCAAGACTTGATCGCCCAGTTTGAGGCGCAACCGGTCACCGGCGAGGCGGTGCAACAGTTGGAGGGGCTGCTCCGCGCCGCGCTCTTCAAGCAGGCCAATGTCGTGGTCGGCCTGTTGTTGCAGGCTGCGGCGAACCGGCTTGACGCCGCCTACCAGCCCAAGCCGGGCGAGGAGCGCAAAGGGCGCGTCGCCTTGCACGTGCAGGGGATGTTCGGCAGTTCAATAGTGCAGCGCGACTACTATTACCACCCCGGCAAACAATCTGGCCATTATCCGGCGGATGCCGGCTTGGGGCTGGAAACGGGACTCACGCCGGCCTTGGCGCGGTTAGTCTGCCTGGAGGGGGCCGATGAAACCGGTTACCAGAAGGCCGAACAGCATTTGCGGGAAACCGGCGGCATTGTGATGGAGGCCCGGCAGATTCAGCGCGTGGTCCAGCGCATCGGCCCGGCGGCCCAGCAGTGGCAGGAGCGCCCAGCGGTGCCCGGCGCGGAGCGGCCGCCAATCTTGTATCTGAGCGCCGACGGCTCGGGGGTGCCGATGCGCGAAGAAGTGGTGGCGGGGCGGCCGGGCAAACAAGCCGATGGCACCAGTAAAACCGTGCAAGCGTACCTGGGCTGCGCCTTTACGCAGCATGGCCGGGATGAACAAGGGCGGCCGATCCGGGACTATCAGTCCACCACTTATGTGTCGTGCTTGGGGCCGATCGGCGACTTTGCGCCCACGTTGCGGCGCGAGGCCATCCGGCGCGGCTTGGGGAGCGCGGGCCAAGTGGTCTTCCTGGTGGACGGGGCGGAGGGGTTGGAATGCCTGGGGCGCGAGTATTTTCCCGGGGCCGTGCAGATTGTGGATTTTTACCACGCCCTGGAGCATGGCAGCCGGGTGCTGGCCGTGGTGCTGGGCAGCAAGGAACATCCTGAGCACAAAGCCCGCCTGCGCCAGTGGGCCAAGCGGCTGCTCAAAGACGGCGTGGAAAAGCTGATCGCGGAGCTGCGGCAGGAGTGTGCGGGCAAACCCACCGCCGCAGCCGCGGAGAAGGAACTGGGCTATTTTGTCCGGAACGTGGCGCGCATGCAGTATGGCACCTTCCGCCAGGCGGGCTTCTTTATTGGTTCGGGGGTGGTGGAAGCCGGCTGCAAGACCGTGATCGGCGCGCGCTGCAAGCAAGCGGGCATGCGCTGGGGACGACCGGGGGCGCAAAGCATCCTCGCCTTGCGCTGCATTTCCGCCAGCCGGCGGCTGGATGAGTTTTGGAAATTTCGACTCAATGCGCACGCGGCCCGCAATGATCCCCTACCCCTGGCCGCCTAACCGAAGAAATTTGTCATGCGCCCACACCTCGGAAACACGCCAGTTCAGGCTTGCCCAATCTTAGCCCATGATTGACACTATCAACAGTTATGATAAGCAATCACTGCGTCCCCGTCGGCGTC
>CAYWQS010000099.1:0-2343 GCA_964460395.1 uncultured Solibacteraceae bacterium
TCCGGGAGCGCTTTCTGCTGGGCTACAGCCAAGTACTGCGGCCGCACCTGCTGCTCGGCCGCTTTCGTGGGCCGTACCCGGACAGCGACGGCTTTGTGAAAGCCCTAGCCCGACTTTCGCACTTTTGAGGATGTAGTTCGACGCCGAGATGGCTCGCGCGCCTTGCTGGTGCGCATTTCGCTTGACACACCCGCTGGAGTGTGGCTAGATGAAAGAAATGAATATCTTCGAGCGCGAGGTCGGCGGTCGGCAATACCGCATCGCATCCCAGTCGGTGTGGGACCCTGCGCGGAAGCGTCCCTTCGCCCGGCAGGCCATCCTGGGGCCTGCCGATCCGCCGCCGGTAGCGGACTTGAGTCGGGTGCACACGATCGGCACACGCCGCCTCGGCGATGTGGGGGCCTTAGTATGGGTGGCCGAGCAACTCGAGTTGGTTCGGCTTATCGATCAGGCCTGTGGCCTTCGGCGACCGGCAGAGGGTCCGACGATCGGCGAAATGGTCCTGGCCGTGGCAGTGCAGAGAGCCTGTGCGCCGGCGGCGAAGCGTCATTTAGCCGCTTTTCTGGAATCGTGCTTACCACGGGTCTCCTGCCTGCCGCCGTCGGCGTTCACTGGGCAGTGGTTTCACCGGTTAGCGGCGCAGATCACCGATGAGCAATTGGAAGCGGCGCAGATCAACATCGCGCGCGCGGCCGTGCAGCGGTTTGAGTTGTCGACCGACGTATTGGCGTTCGATACCACCAACTTTGACACGCACATTGCCACGACCACGCCCGGGGAACTGGCGCGGCGAGGGCACGCCAAGAGCAAGCGAAGCGACCTGCGCGTGGTGGGATTGGCGGCCCTGGTCAGCGAGACCGGGCATGTGCCGCTGCTGCACCGCACCTATCCCGGCAACGGATCGGACCAGGCGGTGCTCGCGGCCTGCCTGGGGGCGCTGGGGAAACTGCACGATGCCTTGAACCGTGGACAGGAGGGCGGCCGTCCGGTTTGTCGCACCCTGGTGCGGGACGGCGGTTCGTGGAGCGAACAACTGGAACTCGACTTGGATGTGGAGGGATACGCCACCCTGATCTCGCTGCCGTTGAGTCATCGCGCCTCCGAGTTGGCGCTGGAGCACGCCGCTCGGCGCGGAGCGATGAAGCCACTTGGGGGCAAGCTGGGAGAAGTCCGTGCGGCGCGGTTGCGCGCCGCGGTGGGGGAGTTGGATCGCACGCTGGTGGTGGTGGAAAGCCGGGAACTGCTGCGAGGGCAGAAGCGTGGGATCGCCGTCGCCCTGCGCCATGCCAAGACGGAACTCCGAAAGTTAGCGCGGAGGGCAGCGAGCGGCCGCATTCAGCGCGAGGCGCTGGAGAATCGAGTCCGGAAGGCGTTACAACGGGAGCACCTATCGGAGTTCGTGATCGCGAAGGTGGCGGAGGCGGGCGGAAAACTGTCGCTCGAATGGCACGTCGATGGGGCCAAGCGGCGCCACCTGGAGCGTACGCGCCTGGGTCGACGCGTACTGTGTACCGACCGTCACATCTGGAGCACCGGCCGCATCGTGCATGCCTTCCGGGGGCAGTGGAACGTGGAGGAACTATTCCGCCGGGCTAAGAAGGGCGGGGTTGTGTCCTGGGGGCCATCTCATCAGTGGGCCGACAACTCGTTGCGTTTGCACACCTTCGCCACGGTGATTGGACTCCTGCTGGTGAGCTTGGTGCAACTGACGCTCGGGGGCCGCAAATCCGCGCGTGGCACGATGAAGACCCTCTCCGAAGTGAATGCGACTCTGGTGCAGGTGCGCACGAAGCAGCGGGGTCGCCGTCCCACGGTAATGCTGGCACCAGAGCTCACCGCTGAGCAGCGCAAGGCAGCCAGGACGTTCGAGCTTGGGCGTTGGATGCCCAGCATTCTTTCATCTAGTGCACCGGCTACGTCAAACCCAAGCGCAGAGCCTGCTGCATGAGCAAAAGACCCTTCGTCTTGCGAAAGTCGGGCTAGAGAGTGATCCGGGTTCAGTCCAGACGATCATGTGGCCAGTCGAAGATAGCTCACGACATCGTGCCATGGGTCCTGTCAGAATTCAAGCGATGGCGAGATCCATAATGGCTGAGGATATCCTTCCGCTGGTCGACTCCTTGACGCCTCAGGAACGTGTGCGGCTGCAGCGATTGATCGCTCGCCCACAGGGGGGGGCGACGCATCCGTCTATCTGTCCGTGCCACCTTCGCGCGATGAGTTTTCTGCTGACGAGGAGCCGCTTGCCTGGGACGCCGAAGGCTGGGAGGATATCGGTTGAGGCGAGGTGTAACGGGCCGCGTTGTTTTCCCGCGAGTGTCTCACGTTGATTCCCGGCCGTTT
>CAYWQS010000100.1:0-2339 GCA_964460395.1 uncultured Solibacteraceae bacterium
AGGCGGCGGGCAGGCCGAAGAAGACTGCGGCTCCGGCGCCGCCGCGCATTCCCCGGATCACCCGCCTGATGGCGCTGGCCATCAAGTTCCAGGAGATGATCGACCGTGGCGAGGTGAAGGACTACGCCGACCTTGCCCGCCTAGGCTTCGTGACACGGGCGCGGGTGACGCAAATCATGAACCTCACGTTGCTGGCGCCGGACATCCAGGAGGAGATCTTGTTGACATCACTTGAGTCCGGCGGCTGTCGTTCGCTGACAGAGCATCATCTTCGCGAAGTGGGTTTGGCCACCGTCTGGAGTGAGCAGCGGGCGCGATTCAGGGCACATGGGGAGAAGGTGATGAAACCCTTCGCTGCCCTGCCGTGCCGTTGGGTTCGGCGCGAGTGAGGGAGTAGGCCTGTCGTGGACTGGGGCTTGACAGTTACGACAGAACAGATCAGAATTGTTTTTGCGTACCCATAATGTCAAAATCGCGACCTACCCTGAACGGCCGGACACGCGGGCGCGATAGCCGGAAGGAGCAAGATGCTCCGGAAGTAGGTCCGCGAAGGCCAGGCCGGAAACCCGGCAAGCACAGCGATGAAAACTATACCCAAACCTCGATCTACCTGCCCATCGAACTTCGAAACCGGGTCCGGGCGAAGCTCTACGAGAAGGGGATGGAGATGAGTGGGCTGGTGGAGGAAGCACTTCGAGAATGGCTCGCAAAGCAGCAGTAGAATGGTGGTCTCCCCCGGAAAGGAACACTGTTGTGCAGGCGTCGCCCAGGCCGACTGCGTGCAGCATGCGAAGCGGAGGCTTGCCGCGTGGCGGCTTCCTGGCGGCCTGGTGAACCCGTGCTGTCCGAGCACTAGAAGGATGCCATGCTTTCAGGCCACCGAGGTCGAGTGCCAAGCGCGCGGCCCAGTCCGCAGAAGTGCCTCGTGCTGCCATGGGAGATGCTTAAACAGCCGGTGGAGGACTGCCGATAAGAGGTACGTTGGAGTGTCGAATCGATAGCGACGAGATGATGCCGAAGATCCAATACGCAGTAGCAGAAAGAAGCCCGAGTTCCACCTTGGTAGCCGCCGATCTTTTCTGCGGCGCGGGAGGCCTCTCTTTGGGCTTCCAAGAAGCGGGCTTTCACATCGCATTCGCTAACGACATCAACGAAGAGTATGCGAACACGTACCGTCTGAACCACGATGGAACCACGTTTTTCTGTGAATCGATCGAGGATCTAAAAGCAGCCGATGTCTTCAAGCGGACGGGGCTAGGCAAGGCGGAAATCGACGTTCTGATTGGTGGTCCGCCGTGTCAAGGGTTCTCGATCAACGCACCGAAGCGGTCGCTGGAAGACGATAGGAATCACCTGTTCAGGGAGTATGGGCGCCTCGTGCTCGAAGGACTGCGTCCCAAGGTGATCGTGATGGAAAATGTGCCGGGCATGGTCTCGCTGGATGGTGGGCGGTTTATCCGAGACATCTATGCGCTCTTTCAGCAAGCCGGCTACCGGATGCGGCACATGATTCTCTGTGCGGCTCACTATGGCGTCCCACAAGAACGGTGGCGGCTCTTTTTCATCGGGACGATTCTAAGAGGCGTTGAGATTACCTTTCCTGAACCAACCCACTTTGCACCCGTGCGGGCAAACTTTACAGGCGGCCGGGAGCTCACATGGCTTCCGCACATCCAGAACGGCACTCGCCAGCCAAACCTCTTTGGAAACGTGCTCAAACCATTCACGACAGTGAAGGACGCCATCGGCGATCTTCCAGTGCTTGCCGTGAACGAGGGTGCCGAAGAGATGGATTACGACAAACCGCCGGCAACTGAATACCAGCGGCAAATGCGCGAAGGTTCCCCCAAGGTGTTCAACCACATTGCTGGCGCGCTGTCCAAGCAGAACCTAGAACGTGCCAAGCATATCCCGCCGGGTGGGAGCTGGCGCGACATACCACACGAACTTCTCCCCAAAGGAATGAAGAGAGCGAGACGGAGCGACCATACGAGGCGCTACGGGCGCATTGATCCGGGCGGCCTCAGTGGGACCGTGCTGACCAAATGTGACCCGCATTGGGGGACCTTCTTCCACTACGATCAGGATCGGGCGCTCACTGTGCGCGAAGCCGCCAGAATCCAATCCTTTCCCGACCGATACCGCTTCTATGGAAGCCGGGTGTCCCAGTATGAGCAGGTTGGGAACGCCGTTCCACCGCTGCTCGCCAAGGTGTTAGCCAACCACATCAAGCAGACACTGCTCCAGGCATGATAAAAAGAGAGCTTCGATGGCTCTCCAGATTGTCGAGTTCTTCGGTTACGCGCCGCGCGACACGTCCAGTGCTGCAGTGGCTGCAC
>CAYWQS010000101.1:0-2117 GCA_964460395.1 uncultured Solibacteraceae bacterium
AACCTGACCGCGCATTACAATCTGGGAATCATCCACGGCACGCTTGGCAACGCGGAGAAGGCCGCCGAACACCAGCGCCTGCACGAGAAATACAAACCGGACGACAACGCCCGTGACCGCGCCATCAGCCTGGCCCGCGCCAAGGATCCCGCCGCGAACCACGCCGCCAACGCGATCGTGATTTACCCACTGCAACGTGAAGGGGCGTTTGAGCTGGAACTTTCACAACAGCGAGTGGCGGCTAAAGTCGAATGAACTCAGTTTGCACAATGAAAAACTGAAGAGCCGTTAGGTTGATGAGTCAGGCAAACATGAACACCAACCACGAGTCCAAAGCGAGCAGCAAGACTACATTGCGTCTCAAACCAGTGATGGCGATCACGGCGATCTTGGCAACTGTGGTTTTGGGGTTGCTGATCACGCGAGACACAACTCCAAATCCCATCTGGGAAGGACGTCCACTAAGCCATTATGTGGATCAGCTTCCCTCAATCTCTTTCACTTGACGTGACTTCGCTTTTTCGGGCCGGTGGTGGTGTTAGTCTGGGGCCAGCAAAGAAAGGCCACCGACATGAAAGGCAAACGGTATACGACGGAAGACAAGATCCGGGTTCTGCGGGAAGCGGACCTGGGTGAGCGGACGATCCAGGAGCTCTGCCGGGAGGAGAACATCTCGGAGGTGACGTTCCACCGGTGGAAGAAGCAGTTTGGGCACATGGAAGTGAACGAGGCCCGGCGGCTGAAGGAACTGGAGCGTGAGAACACGGAGTTGAAGAAGATGCTGGCGGAGTCGCTGCTGAAGAACCGGGTGTTGGAGGCGGTATGCGAAAAAAAGCTCTGAGCCCGGCCCACCGCCGGGCGGCGGCACAGGCCGCGGTGAAAGCTGGAATGTGTTCGCAACGGGCGGCCTGCCGGATCCTGCGGGTAGCGCGTTCGACATTCAGCTACCGAGGTCGACCACCGACAACGGCGGAACAGCAGTTGAGGAAACGGCTGCACGAACTGTCCGTGGAACACCCGCGCTACGGGTATCGGCGGATCGCGGCGTTGCTGCGCCGGGAAGGCTGGCGGGCAGGCAAACGGCACATCCAACGACTGCGGCGCTTGGAAGGACTGCGGGTGCCGCCGACCAAGCGCAAGCTGGTCCGACGTGGTGTCTCGACGGGATGGCCAACGCGGGCGACGCACCGGGGTCATGTGTGGACGTGGGACTTCATCGCCGACGCGACCGTGCGAGGCGGAGCGTTGCGGATGTTGACCATCTTGGACGAGCACACGCGGGAATGTCATGTGTTGCGGGCGGATCGGGCCCTTCGATCGCAGGACGTGCTGTGCTGGTTGCAGAAGGCGATCGGGCAACACGGGGCGCCGGAGTATTTGCGCAGCGACAACGGGTCGGAGTTCATCGCGAAGATCGTGCAGCGATGGCTGGCGGAGCAACGGATCAAGACGATCTACATCGAGCCCGGCAGTCCGTGGCAGAACGGCTTTGTGGAGAGCTTTCACGGCCGGTTTCGGGACGAGTGTCTGAACCGGGAGCAGTTGTGGACGTTGACGGAAGCGCGGGTGGTTATTGAAGACTTCCGCCGCAAATACAATCACGAGCGGCCGCACAGCAAGCTGGGCTACGAGAGCCCGGCTGGATTTGCCGCGCGAATTTGTCCACCCCCGTCTCCGGTCGGGCTACGCCCTCCCGACGCCGGGGATGGACAAGCAGAGAACCAACAGACAAACTCAAACCGCCCTAGGACTAACACCCCAAGCGGCTCAGAAAAGTGAACCCGGTCAGGAATCGCAAAGGGGAACAGGGTTTCCGGTTCATGGTCTGGGATGCCGAACACACCTTGCTCGAGCTCAATGAGGACCGTACCGGTCCGTTCCCCGCCGGGGCCACCCTCGAGACCAGCAACCCGCAATGGTTGTGGCAGCAGTGCCTCGACAATGCGGAGTTCCGCCAGCTCGTGGCCGATCACATCCAGCGGCATTTCTTCAATGGCGGCGTCCTCACGGCCGGCGCGGTGGCCGAGCGCCTCCAGCGCCGGGCCGCGGAGATCGAGTCCGCGGTGATCGGGGAATCCGCCCGCTGGGGCGACATGGAGGCGGGCTTCCCGATGGGG
>CAYWQS010000102.1:0-2007 GCA_964460395.1 uncultured Solibacteraceae bacterium
CCCAGTCGGTGCAGAAGCTCGCGGCCCACGCGCTCGTCGGCTGCGCGGCGGCGGCTGCTACGGGCGGGGATTGTGGGGCGGGGGCGGTGGGCGGGGCGACGGCCGCCGCCCTGAACCCGTTCCTGGATCAGTTCACCAGCAACGACGACAAACTGCTGCGCGACGCGCAACTGGCGGCGCTCTCCACCCTTGCCAGCGGCCTGACCGCCCATGCCCTGGGCCAGGACACTGCGACCGCAGTGGGTGCGGCGCAAAACGAAACCCTCAACAATTACCTGACGCGCTCCCAGAAAACGCAGATGTTCCGGGAGCTGGGCGCCTGCGGCGGCATCGCCTGCAAGGCGCAGGTCTATGCCCGCTACGGCGTGGTTTCAAGCCAGCAGGATATGGCCTTCGCCACCGGCGTTCTCATCGGCGCCACGGGCCGGACGGCACAACTGGGGGTCGAGACGGTCGAGGGGGTTGGCAAGATCGTCAAAGACATCCCGGGAACCTTCAAGGCCCTGAAAGCGTTCATTGACAATCTCAATGCCGAACAGGTGAAGGCACTCGGCGCCGAGACGGTGGCCGAGTACAAGCAGCGCCTCGACCTGTTCGAGCGGAACTACCAGAGCGGTGGCTGGCAGGGCGCGCAGGACGCGGGCATGGAGTTTGGCGCCCTGGCGGTGGATGGTGCTATGCTCGCCAGCGGGGTCGGCGCTGCCGGGCGGCTGTCGGTGAAGGTCGGCGTTGGTGTGGTTGAGAAGGCTGGTGTTGCAGCTGGCATGGCATCAGACCAAGTTGCTGTCGCAGCCTCTAAGCTTGGTCAATTCAATCCCGGAACAATCCAACGCTTCAGGAGCGCTGATGATCTGAATGCCTTGATGGCTGCGAACGACTGGGCGCCGGCGTGGAAATCGGGGACACAAGTCGCGGAGCTGACGCTTGCGCCTGGAACGAAGGTTCAGATGGTGGTGGACAAAAATGCGTGGGATGCAATCGGTCGTGGGGAATTTGATCGGGCCTTCGGGGGCTGGGCGACCCTAGATGATGTGCCTAATCAGGCCTATGCCAGAAACCAGCTTGCCATCACAAGGGAGATGAAATCCGACGTCGGCTATGTTATCGAGGTGGAGGTTGCTCATCCAGTTAACGCCCAGATTGGTGTTGTTGGAACGCAGAGCTCCGCTGTTGGAGGGGGAAATCAACTGCATTTCATTATCCCACCAGGAGAGCGCGCTAGCGTATTTAAGGTGGTGGGAGGAAGAAAGCTACCATGACCACCCGTCAGACCGTACGTAAGTTCACCTTGCACAACAACAGAGGGCAGTTTGTCCTGCACTATGAACTGGAGTCTTGGGTGACTAGGCATGGAGGATTTGAGATATTCGGTCCTGTAATCGCCTACTCTTGGGAGGTCGATGGCCGAGCCATCAGGCTCGAAGATCCAGAAAGCCGATTATCAGTGCACGCGCTTCCAGATTCCACTGGTTTCATCTGTTTTGAGGATAGCTATACCGAAGACAACTGCTTGCTACTCGACGCCTATGGCAACGAGCGCATGCGCCTGACTGTTCCCTGGGAACTCACCGGAAACGAGGGCATTCCTCCGGAGATGCGTCAGCACGGCAAGCCCAAACCCAAAAAAATGTGGTTCATCGGACTTGCCACGCCCTGGAGCAATCCCAAGACAGGCGAACCCGGCAAGCTCGGCGTCACCGCCCACCTTGAGTACGGCGAAGGTCCTTACGACTACCACGATTACTACTTCGAGCTCGATTGGCAGATGGGGAATTTTCTCTGGGGCCGGCCAATACGCATCTGAGAGAGGGCTCTATTTCGTGGCTGAATGAAGGGGTCAGGCTTTGGTTATGGAGTTATTGATGCATCCGCCTATACCGCCCCGCCAACAACAATAACTGTTCCCCGTCCGTGAAGTTTCCCTTTCCTGCCTGCCTGTGGCGGCAGCGTCTGGCCGCGTGCTCTTCCTCGCCGGCCTGGACAGTCCAGGGAATGGGGAAGACGGCG
>CAYWQS010000103.1:0-1806 GCA_964460395.1 uncultured Solibacteraceae bacterium
GGCGTGCCGCTTTGGAAAAAGATTTCTTTGCCCGGCCAAACCGCCTAGCAGCCTGTCGGACTTAGGAAACGCGATTTTTTGCGGGCGGATTGAACAGTCGTGCGGCGTGCGCGTCTGAAACCCATGGCCACGCGCTTCGTTCCCATTGATCGCGACACCCCGCTGCTGCTCCCGCCCAATCTGCGCGACTGGGTGCCCGCCGATCATCTGGTCCACTTCATCCTCGACGCCGTGGACGCGCTCGACCTGCGCCAGGTGAAGGTCAACACGCGCGGCACCGGCAGCGAACAATACCCGCCGCACATGTTGCTGGGGCTGCTGATCTACAGTTACGCCACCGGCACGTTTGGCAGCCGCCGTATCGAGCAGAGCACTTACGACAGCGTGCCCGTGCGCCTGCTCACCGCCGACACGCACCCCGACCACGACACGCTCTGCACCTTCCGCCGCGAAAACCAGGCGCTCCTCACCGAGAGCTTCGTGAAAGTGTTGCAACTGGCCCAACAACTCAAAGTGTTGAAGTTCGGCCAGCTCACCGTGGCCGCCGACGGCACCAAGGTGCTGGCCAACGCCAGCAAGCACAGCGCGGTGAGCTACCAACGCGCCGGGCAGATGATCGACCAACTCGAACTGGAAGTGAAACAACTCCTGGCCAAAGCCGAGCAGGCCGATGCCACTCCGTTGCAAGACGGACTGACGATCCCCGGGGAAATCACCCGCCGCCAGGAGCGCAAAGCTGCGCTGGCGCAGGCGCGCGCGGAGATCGAAGCCCGCGCCCAAGCCCGCTATGCCGTCCAACTCGCCGAACATGAAGCGAAGCGGGCCGAACGGGCCGCCCAGAAAGAGCGCGGGGAAAAGGTGGGCGGCCAACCGCCCCAGGCCCCGACCCCGGAACCCGACGCGAAGGATCAATACAACTTCACCGATGCGGAAAGCCGGATCATGAAAGCGGGCAACGGGAATCATTTCGAGCAGAGCTACAACGCGCAGGCGGTCGTGGAAGTGGAGAGCCGTTTGATCGTGGGCGAACGCGTGAGCCAGGCGCCCAACGACAAGCAGGAACTGGTGCCCACGCTGGCGAGCGTGCCCGCCGAAGCCGGCGGCCTGGCGGTGGCGCTGGTGGACAGCGGCTTCTTCAGCGCCGCGGCAGTGCAGCAGATCGAACAAACCGCGGCCGGAAAAGCCACGGGCACGACGGTCTATGCGGCGGTGGAGAAAACGAGGCATCATCGGAGCGTGAGCGACTTGGAAGTGAAACCCGAACCGGAGCCCCCGCCCGCGGAGGCGAGCCCGACCGAGGTGATGCGCCACCGGTTACGAACGAGCGCGGGCAGGACCCTTTACAAACTGCGGCAACAAACCGTGGAGCCCGTGTTCGGCATTATCAAAAGCGTGCTGGGGTTCCGGCAGTTCCGGCTGCGCGGACGGGAGAAAGTATCGCTGGAATGGACGCTGGTGTGCCTGGCCTACAACTTGAAACGGCTGCATCGGCTGGACGCGGGCCTGAAACTGGCGGGAGCGGCCTGAAAAAGCGGGCGGAGCGCCGCAATCAAGGACTTCGCCCGAGGCGAAGCGTGGTGGAGCATCCGAAAACCATCGGCTGTGTGCCGCCGCCTCCGAACCCAAAGGCGTTGCCACATCCGTCCGGGCTGCCACCACCACACCCTCTCCCACTGTCTTGAGCTAAGTCCGACAGGCTGCTAGGTTGTCGCATCGCGACAGCCGACTTATGACTCAATCGAAATTGCAACAGTGGGAACGTTTCAAGAAGTATCTGTGCGTGTGTGAAGGCGTCGGCGTCACCGT
>CAYWQS010000104.1:0-1631 GCA_964460395.1 uncultured Solibacteraceae bacterium
AAGGCGCGCGAGGCCCGCGACGCCGCGCGCGAGGCGAAACAGCCGAAGCTCTAGCCTGGATATTTCACGGTAATCGGGTCGGCGGAGCCGTGTAACCCGCATAGAATCTGGTTTCCAGACCGATTCAAGGGGGACTCCGCCGATGCCGGATTGTACCGTGCAAGATGAGTTGTTTCCGGGGTTTGCGCGCCGCCGTATCGAAGTGGCGTTTGACGGCGGCGGTGTCACTTCGGACGCGGGTCTGTTACTGCTTCGGCAGACGGATCTGCGCCTGAGGCTTCTGGAGCGGGTGGCACGCCACCTGCCCGACCCGAGGAATCCCCTGTTGATTCGCCACAGCGCATTGGAGCTGCTGCGGCAACGGGTCTATGGCATCGTCCAGGGCTACGAAGACCTCAACGACCACGACCGGCTGCGCACCGATCCCGCGCTGGCCACAGCCTTGGCGAAGCTGAAGGAGGGCGCCTCCAGCCCCACCCTGTGCCGTTTCGAGCACTGGTCCGACCGTGCTCTGGCCAGTGCCATCCATGGCGAGCTGCTGGAACAGTTTCTGGGTTCCTTTGCCGCGCCGCCGGAAGAGTTGATCCTCGACTTCGACGCCACCGACGACCCGGTGCATGGTGGGCAGGAAGGCCGCTTCTTCCACGGCTACTACGACGGCTATTGCTTCCTGCCGCTGTATGTCTTCTGCGGCAGCCAACTGCTGGTGGCCTACCTGCGTCCGGCCAAGATCGATGCCGCGAAGCATGCCGGGGCCATCCTCAAACTGCTGGTCCAGGCCATCCGCGGCCGCTTCCCCGAGACGCGCATCGTCTTCCGGGGCGACTCCGGCTTCTGCCGGCGGCGGATTCTGTCCTGGTGCGAGAGGAACGGCGTGGGCTACATCGTCGGCCTGGCCAAGAACGCCAGGCTCAAGCGCCTGGCCGACGATCTCATGGCCAAGGCCCAGGACCGGTTTGAGGCCAGCGGCGAGAAGCAACGGCTGTTCGGAGAATTCCGCTATGCGGCTGGCAGCTGGAAACAGGACAGGCGGGTGATCGCCAAGGCGGAGCATACCGAGGGTGGCGCCAATCCCCGTTTCGTGGTCACCAACCTGGAGGGCAGGCCGCAAGCCCTCTATGACCGGCTCTACTGTGCCCGGGGCGAGATGGAGAACCGCATCAAGGAGTGCCAGCTGGGCCTGTTCGCCGACCGCACCAGTTGCCACCTGTGGTGGCCGAACCAGTTCCGCCTGCTGCTGGCGAGCCTGGCCTATGTGCTGGTGGAGCGTCTGCGCACCTTGGGCCTGGCAGGCACCGTCCTGGCCCAGGCGCAAGCCACCACGCTGCGGGCGAAGCTCCTGAAGGTGGGGGCGGTGGTCGTGCGTAATACCCGTCGCATTCGCTTCTTCCTCTCCGAACACTTCCCGCTGCGCGACGTGTTCGAGACCGCGGCCCGCCGTCTCAAGCCGGGATGACCACCGCCCAGTGCTGTCCCCGGCACGCCATAAACAACGGGGGTAGGGGGAGGTTTGCCCTCACGCCCAGTAACTGCCTATTCCTTGCGCAAAATCACCCGACTACCCCCCTTCATCGCCTAGCTCCCCCTCCGTCACCCCCTCCGGCGAGGTACCGTGAAATATCCGGGCTAGA
>CAYWQS010000105.1:0-1571 GCA_964460395.1 uncultured Solibacteraceae bacterium
GTCACCTCGCCCGACACCATGCGCTCCGGCCGCTTGAAGAAGTATTGATCGTGGGGGCTGCCGGTGGTGCAGTAGGAGAAGACCAGCGCAGGCTGCCCGCTCCTGCCCGCGCGGCCGCTGCGTTGCGCGTAGTTTGCGGGCGTCGGCGGGATGTTCCGCATGTTGACCACATTGAGTTCGGCGATATCGACGCCGAGCTCCATCGTTGGCGAGCAGTAGAGAACCGGGAGTTCAGCCTTGCGGAACCGGTCCTCGCGAATGAGCCGGTCCTCATAGGGAACTTGAGCGGTGTGTTCGCGCGCCTCGAACCCTGCGAGTTCGGCCGCCATGGACCGGTAGAAGTGAACAAAGAACGGGTTGGTCCGGCCACCGGCTTCAGATGCGCCTGGCACGCGGATCGGGTCGCGGAACGGCTTTTCGCCAGAGCCCTCGCACCACACGATGGCCGACGCGGGCAGCCTGTAGCCTGGTACATCGTCTGAGTTACGGGCTTCGTCCACAATCTCGACCAGGCCGGCGAGCCGAAGGGTATCCAGCAATTGGCGGATGATCTCGTTCGCCTCTTTCGTCGAGATCCTGTCGTGGTAATCCGGGAACGTGCCGGTTCGGCGCAAGTACAAACCGAGGCCGCTTCGAGCCGTGACGAAGACATTCCCGCCAGAGTCCCCTTGGCGGCTGGAGCGGGGATAGAGAGTAGAAGCGTGTTCAAGCACTTCGTTCTCATCCAGCGCCCACGGCGCGATCAGTCGCTGGCTGCTCTGTTGCTGGATCGTTTCCTGTTTCGCAGGATCCAGGTAGTCTACCTGAACAGCCAACTCCCTCCGCATGAAATCGAGGAGAGTCTTCGACACGGCAAACCGGGTTTCTGGTGTGGCGCCCGCGAGCGCCGGGTGCAACTTCTGCCAGGAATCCGCATCCTTCGCAAGCTCATCCAGAGAGAGGTAGTTGATCTCCAGAAGGCCACACTGTTCCAGGTTGGGTGATGTCACCCGCCAACCACGGCGCAGGTCGTGATAGAGACGATAGCCGATGACGTCTCGGAATGCCCGCTCTGTCTGAATCTTCGCCTGGAACTTGAGGTCCGGATCTTTCGAGAAGCTGGCGAACGGAAGTCCAAGCGCATCAAACACTCGCTGCGTGAGCACCTCGTGGCTGATGCCCGTAGGCCCGGCTGCCGTGCATGCCTTCAACAGCGCCGAACGAAGAAGTCCGATCTCGACGAAGTCATTGAAGTGCCCGGCCTGGAGCGACGCATCCTGGCGGTTGTCCGTGAAACTTAGCAGCTTCCGGGCGCGCGGATCGAGCGACTGTTCCTTCCGCAGATGGCGGATCGTCGCCAGACTCAGAATTGTTGTGGCGGTGCTCCTGCCCTCTGTGCCAAGTGAGGTCAGCTTTCCAAAGTCGGAAGTGGTGCGGAAGTCGTATGAAACACGGCAATGCAGGCAGAATCGGAATGGGCTCTCCAAGAAGTGGCCCTGGACGCCTTGCACGGACTCCTTGCCGTCCGTTCCAACCATGACGGCACGCGGCAAGTTCTTCTTGCGCGATGGCTTCACTCGCGGGCCCTGGTT
>CAYWQS010000106.1:0-1563 GCA_964460395.1 uncultured Solibacteraceae bacterium
ACCGCTATGGGTATTGATCGGTTATGTCAAAAACCTGGCGACAGGAATGCTTGGTGCGGTTGAAGGTCGGACTTTGTTTGAGTTCTGAAGCGCCTGGCGTTGCACTCGAGTCGGGGAGCGCCGCCAAGCGTAGGACTTGAGAAATCTAAACTTGCGGTTTAAACTACTCATATGCGATTCATCGCACGCGCCATCCGGCCAACGGTCCTTGAAGCGGCTCGGAACTTCCCTGCCGTGGTGGTGACCGGACCGCGACGCGCTGGGAAGACGACGTTGTTGCGCCGGCTTTTCCCTCGCGCCAGCTATGTCTTGTTGGAGGATCCCGACATCCAGGCTCGTGCGCGCTCCGATCCGCGAGGTATGCTGGACGGGCTCCGGTTGCCGGCTCTGTTCGATGAGATTCAGAATGTGCCCGAGCTGTTCGCCTACATTCGAACACGAATCGACGAGAGTCCCTCCATGAGAGGGCAGTGGCTTTTCACCGGATCTCAAGAGGCGCCTCTGATGCAGGGCGTCACCGAATCGATGGCAGGCCGCGCAGCAATCCTTCATCTCTTGCCGCTCGGCCTGGCGGAAACGGACCGGGTCACTCTTCTCGCCGGCGGCTATCCGGAGGCGCTGGCCCGCCCCAAGGCAAGAGACTTGTGGTTCGGTTCCTACATCCAGACCTACCTGGAGCGCGACGTCCGGGCCATTGTCAATGTCCGTGATCTCGCGGCGTTCCGGCGCTTCCTGGCGCTGCTGGCCAGCCGGCACGGCCAGATCTTGAACCGGACCGACCTGGCTGCGCCGCTTGGCGTTTCGGTGCCCACCATCAGCGAATGGCTTCACGTCCTAGAGATCACCGGGCAGATCATTCTGGTGCCTCCCTACTTCGAGAACTTCGGCAAGCGGCTCCTTAAGTCGCCCAAGATCTACATTCTGGACTCGGGCCTGGCGTGCCACCTTCTGGGGATCCGGACGCTGGCCGAGCTGGGCCGGTCACCGTTCCTCGGTCCTCTATTCGAAGGATTCGTTGCGGCTGAAATCCTGAAGCACCAAGTGAACCGCGGCCGGCGCAAGGAGCTTTACTACTTCCGCGACCAGCAAGGGCTGGAGGTCGATTTCCTGTTTCCGGGCGATTCCGGCAGCCTGTGGATGGTGGAGTGCAAGACGTCGAAAACGGTTCAGCCCGCGATGGCTGGACCTCTGCAATCCCTTCGCCGTGCGATGGGAAAGCACGAGCCAGTCCGTGCGGCCATCATCCATCCCAAGGCCGCGAGCCCTGCTCCCATAAGGACCGTGGCCCCGCAAGTCGAAGCGCTCGATGTTCAGGAGTTCCTTAATGCTCTGGGCGGCGAGACGGTGCGACCACGGAAACGGCGCGAGGCTTAACTCGAGCATGCGGGTCTGACCGCTTGTGCCTGAGGGCGGCCCAACTCTTGAGGGCGACGCCGGAATGGATGTCGCGTGTTGATCGAGAAGTCCCATCATTGGATCGATTCATTGTCCGCTGGCGGAGCCCGGGATCTCACCCAAATTCAGGCGACTCGAATTCGCGGCTCATAGGGAAGGAGCGGAGTT
>CAYWQS010000107.1:0-1561 GCA_964460395.1 uncultured Solibacteraceae bacterium
GGAGCAGACCCCACCCCGTGTAGTACAGAGTAGAAATAGCACAAAAAATATGACAGGGTCCAGTGGTATTTTTGGGTGGGTGATGTCAAGCGGCTTGTGTAAAAAGCTGGAGGGTGCGGTTGCGCCATTCCAAATTAAACCGGTGAAAGATCGAGTAGATGATCCGGTCGACGCTGGCCACGTTGACGAAACAGACCATCGGACGGGTGCGCCGCCGGACCTCCACGAAGACCCTCTCAATCACATTCGTCGTCCGCAACTGCCGCCACAACTGTTTCGGAAAACTGAAGAAACTCAGCAGCTCCGGCAAGTCTCGCTCCAGTTGTCGGACCAGGCTCGGATAGTGCGACCGCCAACGCTTCTGGAACCGCTGAAAGGCATCCCTGGCCGCCGAACGGTTCGGCGCCAGGTAAATGGCCCGGGCGTCGGCCTTCACCTGGTCGTAGTCGCGCTTCCGGACCTTCTCCAGGATGTTCCGCATCTTGTGCACCCAGCAGCGCTGATGCAGCACCCGCGGGTAGACCACCTGGATCGCCGCAGCCAGACCCGGACAGCCGTCGGTCACAATCAGCGCCAGCCGCTGGCCCTCCAGCCCCCGGCGGTACAGGTCCTGCAACAAGCCCTCCCAGGCCGCCTGACTCTCGCCCAGGCTGCGCTGGAAGGCCAGCAACTGCCGACTCCCGTCCCCTCGCACTCCGTACGCCACCAGCATCTGGACCCGCTTGCGTCCCGCCGGCCGCCGCACGCGTAAGCTGACGCCATCCAAGAACAGGTAGACCCACTCGTCCTTCAGTGGGGCCTGATGAAACTTGCGCACCGCCGCGTCCAGCTCCCGGGTAAGCTTGGACACCGTCTGGGCGCTGACTGGCTCGCCGGTGAAGGTGGCCACGATGCGCCCCACTTGCCGCGTCGAGATGCCTCGCAGGAACGCCTCCCGGATCAGCATCGCCACGTCCTCGGCCCGGCGCTGGAACTTCTCCAAGCCGCTGGGAATGAAGTTTCGCCCCCGCGCCCGCGCGATCCGCAGCCGAATCGTCCCCAATCGCGTCACGAAGTCCCGTTCATAAAAGCCGTTGCGGTAATCCCGCCGCTCCGCCGGATCCACCCGGTCATGCCAGCCCGACTGCATGTAGCTGTCTCGCTCCCGCAACGACTGCTGGTCCCAAAACCGCTTCCACGCCTGCCGCGTCTTGCCGTACAGATCGCCCCAGAAGCTCTCTTTGAGATCCTCCAGGAAATGCTGAAATTGCTCGGTCACCCGAATCGGTGTTATCTTCGCCATGGGGTGTAAGCTCCTTTCCTTTCCAAGGATTGTGGTTTTTCTCCAAAACCAACCTTACACCCTCCTCGCTTTTACACAACACACTTTACGTCACCCTGCTAAAACTCGATCAGGATCTCGACCCTCAGTGAGGGTGCGATCAGGACACCCTCCAGACCGAGTCCACGAACGCCAGGAAACGTCCAGAATGGGGTCATTTCGAACTCCTATTGACTCCCCGGCGCTGCTGTAGTAACGAAGAACGATTAGGCTCGACAACACTTTCCCTCCGGACTGCTT
>CAYWQS010000108.1:0-1559 GCA_964460395.1 uncultured Solibacteraceae bacterium
GTTACTCATAAGTCAGAAATATAGGCGACACTTGGATGTTTGAAGAACGAGCGCACCAGCTTGGGGTTATTACCGATTTCGGCGAGCTGCGTGGCTACGCGCTGCTCCAGCTTCTCGCCTTTTTGCAGCGGCCTGCGCGCATTGCCTGTGCGCTTGGCGTGACTCCATACCAACTCATCAGGATTCAGTTCGGGCGCATAGCCCGGCAGGAAGTGCAGGCTCAGCCGTCCCTGGGTGGAAGCGACGTAGGCTTTCACCACCTTCGTCTTGTGCGCGGGCAGGCCATCCACCACCAGGCGCAACGGTTTTTTGCGCCGGTGCATCAGTTTCTTGAGCAGTTCCACGAACAACTCGCCGTTGAGCGCCCCCTTGTAAGTGGCGAACCAGAATGCGCCACGGGGGGAGACCGCCGAAGCCGCGCTGATGCTCTGGCGTTGTCCGGGCACTTTCACTACCGGCGTCTGTCCGACCGGCGCCCAGGTCTTGCCTTGAACGCCGTCGGCGCGAAAGCCCGATTCATCCCAGAAGGAAATCTCCGCGCCGTCCCGCCGGGCTTGCTCGGCAAGCGCGGGGTAGGTTTCGCGCCGCCAGCGCTCGATCGCTTCCGGGTCGCGCTGATAGGCGCGCTGCAAGGGCTTTTGCACCGTCAGCCCCAGCCGCGCCAGAAGTGCACCCACCGTAGCGAGGCTCAACACCACATCGAATTTAATCTCTACCAGTTCGCGCACAATCTGCCGTGTCCACAGGCCAAAATCGAACCCGTATTGCATCGGGTTCTTGCCGTTGATCCAGCGGAACACCTGCCGCTCCTGCGCGGGCGTGAGTTTGCGCGGACGCCCGCTGCCCTTGCGGGCCACCAGCGCCTTGACCCCCTTGCCACGTCCGCTTGCTGCCTTCAGCCAGCGATAAATCACGCAGCGGTGAAAGCCGTAGCTCGCAATGACCACGCTCGGCTTCTCGCCTTCGCGTACACGTTCCACCGCCATCTTCCGGATTTCCTCCAGGGTGTGATGATCCAGCTTGCGTCCATCTCGTTTCATGGAAGGTTCGATCAGCATGACAGCAGAAAGTTCTCGAAATGTTGTCTAAATTACTGACTTATGAGTAAATTCGACATAATCCGCCTCGATCCCGTCACTGAAAATCACGCCGTTCTCAGGCATCAGGGATGCGAGTTGCAGAGGCTGCCCCGGCCTGATGTTCCCAAACACAAGGCTTGCTGCCGAGGACTTGCTCGGGAACGGCTCGCGCACCGCGAAGGTAAGCGTATCCGCATCCCAAGCGACCGGCTGGTAAGGCTCGTGCCTAAGCTTCTGATGCAGAATCATGGCAAGCTGCATCGCCCCGGTGACGATGCTCTTCATCCAGGCTGTCGACCCAAGCCCAGTTGAGACGATCAGTCCGCTCGAGGACTGCACCTCCCGGCGATCGCCCAACAGGATCTCGTAGCGCGCCGACGTGTGGCTCCGCGGCCCGATGAATAGATCGTTCACGGCGTAGAGCGTCTGGCCGCGAAACTCGCGGAGAACGCCGCCCGCTTCGAGCGGAACTTCTGCTAT
>CAYWQS010000109.1:0-1540 GCA_964460395.1 uncultured Solibacteraceae bacterium
GCAACACGCAGAACAGTGCGTACAGGGAAATCTTCCTGCTCATGTTCGTCTCCTTCGAAAATGTTCCTCAGGCTGCTTCGGGCACGGGTTCAACCGTAACCTGCAGCCCGAGTCTCTGTAGCCGTTTCACGTAATAGCGCTGGAGTTGGTCCTTGTTGATCTGCTCCAGATAGTTCCCACCGAGCTCGTAGTAGCCGCGGCCGGTCTTCAGCATGTGGTAGCCGATGATCAGCATCGTGTGGGCGACGGCCATCACCGCTCGTTTCACTCCCCGCCGGGCCGCCAGACGCTTAAACTGCGCCGACAGATAACACTCCTTCTTCCGCGTGACGGCCCAGGCCGCCTGGCACAGCGACCGCCGTAACCACTTGTTGCCGTCCCGAGTCCTGCCCGACTTCCGTTTACCGGCGCTTTCGTGGTTCCCCGGACACAAGGCGGCCCACGAGGCCAGGTGCGGAGCCGTAGGGAATTGATTCATGTCCACGCCCACCTCTGCCACCAAATTGCAGGCCGTCACACGGTCCACGCCGGGGATGGTTTGCCAGAGCGTGACGGCGGGCTCAAAAGGGCGGATCTGTTTGTCGATCTCCGCCTCCAGCCGCGCAATCCGGTCACCCAGAGCTTCCCATTCGTCCAGCAATTCCGCCAGCAGAAACCGGTGGTGGTCGCGGACTCGTCCCTCCAGCGCCTGCTCCAGTTCCGGAATCTTGTTCTTCAGCCTCCCCCGCGCCAGCTGGGCCAGTGCTTCGGGATTGTCCTGACCGGCAATGATCGCTTCCAGCATCCGGCGCCCCGACACCCCCAGAGCATCCGAGGCCACCGAACTCAGCTTCAGGTTGGCCTGCTCCAAGAACTTCTGGATGCGGTTGGCCACGCGGTTCTGGCTTTGCCGCAACTCCGCCCGATACCGCGTCAGATCGCGCAAATCCTGGATCGGGGTCGGCGGCACAAAGCTCCCCTTCAGCAATCCGTGCTGGAGCAGGTCGGCGATCCACTCGCAATCCTTGGCGTCGGTCTTGCGCCCGGGCACCGCTTTGATGTGCTGGGGATTCACCAGCATCTGCTCGAACTGCCCCTCCAGCACCGCCCACACCGGCCGCCAATAAACCCCCGTGGCTTCCATGGCCACGTGCGTTACTTGGTGTTCCTTCAACCAGTCCACCAGTGCCAGAAGATCGCTGGTGAACGTCCCGAACACCCGCATCTGCTGCTGCTTGCCGCCCTCGGCCTCACAGACGCTCACGCAGGCGCTTACCGTCTTCTTGTGCACGTCCAGTCCGGCGCAACGAGCATATACGACTTGCATGGCTCTCCCTCCTGGATCGCATCCGGAGGGAGCCTTCTGGGTAGAGAATCTCCTTCGCGTGCTCGCCGTCAGCGACGGCGGCGACAATTCGTTGTGCCTCCAGGCTCCCCGGTCAGACTCCTCTGCGGGCTTCTCAGCGCCACGGAAAACAACGACCTGGCTCCGCACACGATCCACCACCACGCTACCCCCACTCGCGCTCATTTTCATCGCTCGTTGTGACCCAAACGGTCA
>CAYWQS010000110.1:0-1529 GCA_964460395.1 uncultured Solibacteraceae bacterium
CGGCTACGGAGCCGATGCCCAATTCCGCGCTGGGCTGACCGAACTTGGGCTGCCCCCGGTTTCCGTCAAGCACCTGGCGGCGGGACTTCCTTACGAAGGCCGGGGATGGCGCGGGTTCCATCATCACGCCACGCTGTGCATCGCCGCCTATGGGTTCCTGATCGCCGGCAGGAGCCGTTTTTCCCCCTCGGCGCGAGCCGGCCGGCTGGAGATCCCCACGGCTCCGCCTCCCGAAGACTTCCGGCCGCGAGGCCGCCCCGCCCGCCTGCGGACGACATGACCCCGACTCCATTGCCGCGATCCGCGGAACGATCCGCGGATTCCTCATCAGGCAGCTGCCGTGCTGCCCTTTTGCGGCGCATTCCGTTTATAACACAGTAGTACTAGTGTCCTGAGTCATAAATACATTTCACAACAATGCTTTCCGCCCCATACTGGGCTATGGCCCTTGGACGTCCCCTTCAACCACTCGATTTGACCGCCGCGGAAACCGGGAAACTCACTCTCCTGGCACGCCGCCCCAAGACCGCCCAGGCGATGGCGCTCCGGGCTCGGATCGTTCTGGCCAGCGCCTCCGGTCTCAACAATCAGCAAGTTGCCGCGAAGCTGCAAGTCACCCAGCCGACGGTGGGCAAGTGGCGCGAGCGCTTCCGGGTCCACCGCCTTGAAGGCCTGCTGGACGAACCCCGGCCGGGCGCTCCGCGCTCCATCTCCGGCGCGCAAGTTGAGCAGGTGGTCACCACCACGCTGGAATCCATGCCCGACCAGGGAACCCCCTGGAGCCCCCGGCTGATGGCCCGCAAGACGGGCCTCTCCCAGACCGCCATTGTGCGGATCTGGCGTGCCTTCGGGTTGCAGCCCCATCGGGTGGAGAGTTTCAAGCTCTCCAAGGACCCGCAGTTTGTCGAGAAAGTCCGGGACATCGTGGGACTTTACTTGCATCCTCCGGAGCGGGCGGTGGTGCTGTGCGTGGACGAGAAGAGTCAGGTCCAGGCGCTGAACCGCACGCAGCCGCTTCTGCCGCTGGCGCCGGGTCTGCCCGCCCGCCGGACCCACGACTACGAGCGGCATGGAGTGACTTCGTTGTTCGCCGCGCTGGATGTGGCCAGCGGCGTCACGATCAGCGACTGCTACCGGCGCCACCGCCATCGGGAATTTCTTAAGTTTCTGAAGTTGATCGGCGAGAGCGTGCCGGCTGATCTGGACATCCATCTGGTGTTGGACAACTACGGGACGCACAAGGCGCCGAAGGTGAAGGCTTGGCTGGCACGCCAGGCGCGGTTCCACGTCCATTTCACGCCGACAAGCGCCAGCTGGATGAATCTGGTGGAGCGGCTGTTTGCGGACGTGACGCCAAGATGTGTGCGTCGTGGCAGCCATACGGCGGTCCAACAGTTGGAGAAGGCCTTGCTTGGCTACCTGGACGGCCGGAACAAGGAACCGAAGCCATTCGTCTGGACGGCCAGCGCGGACCTGATCCTCGGGAAGGCCGAAAGACTTTGTAAGCGTATTTCTAACTCAGGACACTA